>JAVZLM010000028.1:0-5075 GCA_038883775.1 Bathyarchaeia archaeon | reverse complement strand
AAACCTTAAACCTAAAGACTTCATTGTTAAAACGGAATGGTATTCCACGAACCGTTTAGGAAAACGACAAGTTTTAAGCCACGAAAAGACAAAAGAGCTAAAAGAAAAGCTGAACCGCTTCTTTGAAACCAAAATTCCCATAAGCAGAATAAGACATGGTTCAAAACAGCAAATTGAAACTTTGATTAAAGAGGAAGCTCTATTATTCGCAAAATATCTAAGAAACGAAAGGGAACAATGGATTCCACGCATTATTCAACTAAACAACTAAAACCCTTTTTCTCAAGCTTTTAATTTCAAAGTGTTTTGGGTTTTGGGTTTTGGGGTTAAAAATTTTATAAAAAATTGTGATAAATAGAAAGGCTAAATGAATGGCGAGTCTTACGTTAAGTAAAGGTTTACAGGACAATGCCGGAGATGGACGTGTAATACATATTGGTGATTCATAATTGTTAATTATATTTTGATGCCATGGAAGAACAACAAGGGATGTGCTCCTATGATGAAGAAAACCGCCGTTAAAAAAAGTGCCTCATACACGATTGACCTAACAAAAATTGAGGGAGATGGAGCCTTTCCGTGTCCAAAATGTGGAGCAATGATATCTCCAGACGATGAGTCCGAGGAAGTTTACAGGATAATTGAGACAAAAGTGAAGAATGACGAGTTGGCAGAGTTGGTTTTGCTCTGCAGCAAGTGCGGAAGCACGATAAGGCTCACAGGTTTTCTTCAACCTATAGAACATTAATTTGCTGAGGCCCGGTTTTTAGCGAGTTTCTTTCTCAAATCTTCTGCCTATGTCAAGGAATACCAACCACAAGATAACTCCATAGAATACGCCGTTAAAAAGTGCGGACACGTATCTGGCGTATTCGCTGATTGATTTGCCGATAATTTGGCACAGGATGTTCCCTGGAAACATTGGATAGGGAATTAGAATTGAGGCTACCATAAACATTGAAAAGAAGGCGAACAGTATGGGCAAACCTCTCACTTTCCATCACTTAAATAGAGTTTATTTGCTGCATTATCTAAGAGTTGTTTAAATCGTGATATTTAATAAACATTATTGCTTATTTGTTTGACACAAATACAAAGCAACCTAGAGCTATCTAACCTTAAAAACTGGTGAACAAACACAAGACAAAAATTGCCACTAAAGCTATTGCCAAGAATTTCCTGCTTCTTGACAAGCTTGAAACATCATCTAATGGCCCCGGATGCTTATACATGGATAGAAAAAGCACAAGGAACGCCATGGGCCAAAATCCTTCATAAAACAGAAAAAGTATTGATAATACAGACAATACGAGTCTCGGTCTTTCACCGACCATTGAACGGGCAACGTGACCGCCGTCAAGCATCGCTGCAGGTAAAATATTAAGTAAAGTAACCACCAATCCCACCCAACCGGCAAAAGTCACCGGATGCAAGTATAAAACTTGGTCACCAATTGGTCTTGGAATCATGTTGAGGCTTGAGAGAAGTTGCGCAAGCAAAATCCAGATTATGGGTATTTGTATAACTGTAGTATCAGCCCTTGGGCTTGAGGGGATAAGCATTGTTAAACCTACTGCGCTGACGATGGTTGCAACAATGAAACTCATTATAGGACCTGAAGCTCCAATATCGAACAACGCGTCCTTATTTGGAGGCAAAGACCTCTGCATTATTACGGCGCCGAAAGTGCCAAAGGGAGGTGGACCTGGAATAAAGTATGGCGGTGTCGCCTCTACACCCTTTTCGTTTGCACTTATTTTATGACCCATCTCATGCATTCCTAGAACGGCCATCATAGCCACGGTGAAGGTAGCGCCGCCAATAAAAGGATTCACTAAATCTAGAGAAAGCAAATACCCTGTAACAAAAGTTGTTCCGATGGTGGCGAAGAATAAAATCCAATTCACTAGAATGTTACTCTTTTTCACAGGAGGCTTAGGCACAATTCTTAACACTATCCTATTATCCACTTTCCGCAAGAATGCTATCAGGTTCATTGCCTCCAAGTTCTTTAACAACCTTAAGAACGCTTGCTTTGTCTCTTGGGGCTGTTTCAAATAGTATTTTGGAACATTATGCTCGAGCAAAGCCTCTTCCACCTGAAACTCGGCAGAAACTATTTGGGTTAACTTTTCAAATTCGACTTGTTGTGTAGATGAAGTTTCTGATGGTGTTTCACTCATTTTTAGCCCTTCTGTTTTGTTGTATTAGGATTAACTGGAGGTAAAAAAGTCTATTGGAGAATTTTTTGTTCGGAATCTGAACTATTAACAACTTTTTAATAACCGTTTAAATATAGGCTCTTCGAAAAAACGAAAAAAACACAAACACGGCAAATCTGAATGGAAAATCCTTGAACGGCAAACATGGCTTAGACATTAAAAAGGATGGAATCTTCTTGAAGATTGCAATAGTTTACAGTCACTTAAAAGAACTTGGCGGAGCAGAGAGAGTAATTCTTAAACAAGTTGACCTATTTAACAAAAAAGGATACGACGCCAAATGTCTCTTTGCCTACTTAAGTAAAGAACTGCACAAAGAGTCAGCCAACCCCCACTGCTACACAAAAAGCTTCTTCAACTCACTCATCCCAAACAATCCAGCAATAAGAATAATAGCTTCAATACCTTTAGCCCCCCTAGCTTTATCAGCACTAGAAAATGAAAGTGTCCTAATCTGCCATGGATATGGTCCTGCTCTATGGTTAGGCTACCTAAACAAGAGAGTTAGAGGCGTCAGATACATTAGCTATATTCATTCGTCGCCAAGGTTTTTATACCTAAACCATGCTGAAAGAGATCTGTGGAGATTCAACGACGTCCGCGAAACAATCTTTAGACTAAGCAAGATTGCTGGGCCATTTCTAAAGGAACTCGACTACAAAAGTGTGGTAAACTCAGATGTGGTTCTAGCAAACAGCCATTTCACGGCAAAGCGAATCCAAACAATATATAGAATATCTTCAAAAGTTTGTTATCCGCCAGTGGACACAGAAACCTTTAGAATTCTACCCAGCGGAACTATTAAAGAAACTCGTGAAGGTTTTGGTTGGCCTCTAATTTTTTCAAGCGGAAGAATTGTGGCGGTTAAGCGTTGGGAGTGGCTTTTTGAAATAATGAGCTACATAACTAAGGATTTTCCTTCAGCAACCCTAGCAATAACAGGAGAAATTTCAAAAGAAAACATCCAATACGTAAAAAAACTAATCAAACTCTCAAAAAAACTAAAGATAGAAAAAAACGTGAAGTTTCTGGGTTTTAAAACCCAAGAAGAACTTGTAAAACTCTACAACGCCGCAGATGCTTACGTCTACCCAGTTCCAAAAGAGGATTTCGGGCTGGGCCCTGTTGAAGCCATGGCTTGTGGAACACCTTCTGTTATCTGGAACGACGACAGCGGACCATGCGAAACGGTGGTTGAAGGCATTACAGGCTTCAGAGCCAAACCCTATGACAAAAGAGATTTTGCTGAGAAAACATTAAAAGCCGTTGAAATGGACAAGACAAAAATTTCATGGAAACTTCGAAGTTTTGTCAAAGAAAACTTCTCTTGTAAGATGCATTTTGAAATTTTAGAAGAAGCCATTCGGAAACTGGCATAATCCACGCGCTTTAATTACGTGAAAATAAATGCAACAACATGGGGTGAAAGAAAACTGAAATCTGCCTTGAAGGTCTTTGTTGTTTTCTTTCATCCAAAAACTTCAGTTACCGCCTTAGGAGGTGCCGAGAAAAGGTTCATCGAAACCCTCAAAGTCTTTTGTAAGGAGGACAGCATGGAGATAACCGTTGTTGAAGCGCCTCCAAGTCTGCTGGAAAAACACAAAATCGCTTGCAGAAAGGTTGTTGTACCTTTAAAATTTCGAAAAACAGGATGGTTGGGAACTTATCTTGAATGGGCCTTCTGGATTGTAAAAGCCTTCTTTAAAGGTTTCCCGCTTCTGTGCCAAGCAAGACCAAATGTTATTCTAGTTCCAAACAACACTTTGCCAAACCTTGCCTGCAGCTTTTTTGTTGGGTTAGTTTCTCGTACCCCAACCTGTGTTGTTGTCCACCATTTTGATTCTCCGTTTTCCACCAACAAATCCAAAAAATGTTCTCTTTTTGAGAGTTACCGAAAAATAGGATACAGTAGGCTTGTTTCTTTGGTTAAGAGTGGGGCGTTTTATGTGAGCGTTTCTATTTTGAAGAGGGCGGACGCGATGATAGCGGTTTCAAATTTTACTGCGAAAGTTTTGAAAAACTGCGGAGTTTTAAAGGTTAAAATTTTTGTTAGTGGAAACGCAGTAAACTTAAACTTGATAAATAAGGCTAAGCCATGTTTTAAAGAGAAAATTTTCGACGGAGTCTTTGTCGGCCGAATAGCCAAAGAGAAAGGCATATTCGACCTACTAAAAATTTGGAAAAACGTTGCAAAAGCCAAGAGAAACGCTAAACTCCTTATAATCGGCAACGGAATAGAGTTTCCAGCCGTCAAGAAAGAAGTTTCCAACTTAGGTTTGGAAGAAAATGTTTTCTTGCGCGGCGGCTGCGGCGAAGCTGAGCTGTTTGGCTTGCTAAAGTCAAGTAAACTCTTCGTATTCCCAAGTCTCTTTGAGGGTTGGGGTTTGGCTGTTGCAGAAGCCTTGGCTTGTGGCTTGCCAGTGATAGCCTACGACATCCCAGCCTTAAGAGAAATTTTTGGAGCATGCAAAAGCGTTTTTCTTGTTCCAGCAAGGAATGTTGAGGGTATGGCTGCAACAGTTCTTGACATACTAAACTTGAGTGAAAAGGAAATTTCAAGGCTTAAAGGTTATTCGGAGGCTTTTTCAAGGCAGTTCAGCTGGGAAGATGTTGCGAGAAAAGACCTAGAGTTGCTGAAAACCTTTAAGAAATAGCCAAAATTTTGCGGAAATAAAAAGGGGAGAAAAATTGGTGGTTCTGAAATTTTACGGGTCATGCTGGTGTTTTTCACTTATTGTTCCTAGACGTTCCACAATGCTTATTGTTGGGTGAATTGGGTCTGCGCTGGAATAGGTTATCTTCAGGACTATTGCTGTAACTCCACGGTTTTCACCTTGCAGATACTGGATTCCC
>JAVZLM010000027.1:0-5445 GCA_038883775.1 Bathyarchaeia archaeon | reverse complement strand
GTGTTGAAGTTACAAACTATGGTAAAAGGGACTATTTTGCTGGCTACGCTAGAATTTCAGCATTAAACGAGCCTTTCAAGTTTGGCTTTTACTCACATTTGGACAAGGAAATTCCACAACTTGGAGTTAAATATACTGGTTTAGCCCTTAAGAAATTGCTTGGAAAAAATGTGAAGGAAACAATTAAAGCCGCAAGGAAATTGGCAATACACACTGGAAGCGAAAAAATCTTAAAAGCCATGGCGGAACACCATGGAATCAAACATGAAAAAATAAAGGAATCCCACGAAGTGCTTAAGGAATGTGGCAATCTTGCCGGAGCAAGCCTACCATTCATACTTGAAAGGATAATTTCAAAGAACAAATTTTCAAAAGGTGACATCATTTTAATGATTGGATATGGATGGGGATTTTCGGCTTCAGCAAGCTTACTAAAATATGGTTCTTAAAATAGCTAAATTCTAAGTTTCTTTTCTAACAGTTTAACGGGGTATGGCGGAAACTTTCCTTGTTTCACCATATTGATAAGTTTGTTTAGTTCCTTCTTTGCTTTATCATAAAGCCCTTTTGTAATCCAACCATTATGTAAAGCGTTTTCCAACTCTTCCTCGTCTAACACTTTAAACCTTAAGTCAGGCGAAACCCAAAGGTCAAGAAACAAATCAGTAAGCTCAATTCCGCCATCCGCCAAAAATCGAGGAGGCTTAACAATGTCGCAATAATATCCAGTATGCTTTCCTTGCAAGTTTCTTATTTTGCCAACGCCAAACCATTTGCCAATTAAATCGAAATAAACTATTTGAAAACCACGTGCTAAAACAATTTCGCCGTCAAATGTGATGCTGTGTGCGGATGTAATTTGACCCTTGCTTACAATAACTTTTTCCGACCTATAAATTAAATCATCATAAATATTTAACGCTTGGTTGGGCAGCCTAATGTATCGGATGTGAAGTTTCTTCTGTGACATAAACTTTCAGCTTAAAATGAAAAATAATAAAAAGTGTAAATAAGAATTGCCTTCAAATTTTGAGTTTATGGCTTCTTTCTCTTTTTCACAAATCTTATGATAGGGACTGTCAGAAGCGCTAACACCATCGGAACCATGAAAGTTTGAATTTCTGGAACTATCGTTATTTCCACAGTCGAATGATTGTAAGCGAAGTAGATTATGCTTAATGTTTGGTTTTCAAATATTGTTTTGTATTCAACTGGAACATCGTTTACTTTTATGGTGAAAGTTGGCTGGATTAGGTTTTTGGGTATTTTTATTCTGCAAAACCCATGGGTTTGACCAATCATGGATTCGGAAGCACGCATGACTATTGAACCGTTAGACTGGAAGTATTGAAAACTGTTTATTGTAGAGTTGGAGATCACTTCCACCGTGGAGTCGAGCGGGGTGCTGAAGCTTCTAAAGGGACCCATTAAGGGATAATCGTCAACGTTTCCTTCTGGAAGAGAATATGGTGTGTCGCCTATGCCATCCTCATCGGAGTCTTCGCCATCATAATCGTCCCAATAGTTGCCTTCGAGTGGATAGTCGCCGCTCCAAAAGTTTACTGATTCATCGCTTTCCACGTGTTTTTGGTTGCCTATGAAATTGTTATGGTAGAAAATGTTGCCAGAGGAACCTAATCCGATGTCGATGCCAGTCCAATTATTGTCTATTATATTGTTTCCAATTATGCGGTTGTTGGTGGATTCATACCAGATTTCCATGCCATTCTCAGTGTTGTTTATTAACGTATTACCGATTATGGTGCAGTTAACGGCGCCTTCAAGCCAGATTCCATATTCAAAACGCGTGATGATTACATTTTTGACTGTTATATTCTCCATTTCGATAAGCGCTATCCCAGCTGCTCCGTCGCCCACGCCTTCTATGGTGTAACCAGCCCCATCAATTACAATATTGTTTCGCTCTACGTCAATGCCGTCGCCGGAGCTTGTTATGTTGTCAGTCAACGTGTAGGTGACGTTGTCGCTGGTTATAATCGGTGCATCTGAGGGGGATATGGTTCCATCCTCGTTAATAGTGATGGTGCCGCTCCAAGCCTTGACGGGTTTAATGTTTACTGTTAAGGACAGACCAAGCAGCAAAAACGCCGCCAACATCATTCCACATACTATTCTATTTTTATTCATAAACTTCCCTCGCAAGCTAATGGACATATACCTTAATTAAACTTTCTAAATTCGCATCCGAATAGGAAGAAAACGGAAATTGTTAGATTTTGTCTAACGCTTGTTTTATGTCTGCTATTATGTCTTCTGGGTCTTCTATTCCAAGAGCTAAGCGCACAAGCTGATCAGTCACGCCGAGTTTTTGGCGAAGTTCTGGGCTTATGAAGTAGTGAGATGATGTGGCTGGTTGTGTGGCGAGGGTTTCTGCTCCGCCGAGGCTTGCGGCTAAAAGGCATAGCCTAAGGTTTTCAACAAACTGCGTAGTCTTTTCAAAGTCACCTTTAACTTCGAAGCTTACAACTCCACCAAAACCCCGCATCTGTTTTTTGGCAAGCCTATGCTGCGGATGACTTGGCAGTCCAGGATAATAGACCTTGGCGATTTTTGGATGCTTTTCTAGAAATTTGGCTATTTGCATTCCATTTGTGTTGTGCCGTTCCATTCTCAGGGCTAGGGTTTTTAAACCACGAAGTAAAAGCCAAGCTGCCATAGGGTCGAGAGTTCCGCCTAGAACTTTTCTTATCCTCTTCAGTTTTTGGATGAACTCCCGTGAACTGCACACTATTCCAGCTGTCACATCATTATGTCCGCTCAAATATTTTGTAGCGCTGTGAATCACTACGTCCATGCCAAACATCATAGGTGTTAAATTATATGGCGTGGCAAGTGTGCTATCAACAACCGTTGTTGCGCCATTCTTTTTGGCTATTGCCGCTAGCCGTTGCATATCCACAATTTTCAATGTGGGGTTTGTTGGAGTTTCAGCATAAATGACCCTTGTGTTCCTTTTTATGGCTTCTTTTACTTCGTTTATGTTTGTGGCGTCTACGAGGCTTACTTCTACGCCGAAACGTGGCAGTATTTCTTGGAAAAAGATCAGGGTTCCACCATAAAGGTCTCTTGAAGCCACAACATGATCTCCCTTTGAAACTAAAGTCAATAATGCTGTTGTTATCGCTGCCATGCCCGAAGAAAAAGCGGCGGCATCCCCGGAACCTTCGAGAATCGCCATTTTTCGCTCAACAGCCCGAATAGTAGGATTGTCAAATCTTGTGTATAGGTAGCCCTCAGCTTTTTCGCTTATGACTTCAAAAAGCTCCTTTGTGCTGGTGAAGGCGAAGACGGAAGTTTCATAAATTGGTGTTTCAACGCTTCCCTTATCAGGTTTTTCTCCGCCGTGAACAGCTTTTGTCGAAAAGCCAGCATCCTCTAAAGACATTCACATCACCTTTTAAACGATTATTTCATGGCTGTTAGAGAAATAACTTTTTAGGGTTGACATCAATATTTAGTTCAAACCAGCTTATTATTCGGGGGTTAGCCGGGCATGTTTGATAAGCAGAAAATTGAGGAAATAGCCAAAGAAAGGGAACGCTGGGAAAAGACCACATTGCCAAACTGGATAAGGCAATGTCCAGAATGTAAAAGCGAATTTAGAAACCACTCTGGCATGCTCATAAAGCGGGTTTACACGCCAGAAGACATTAAAGAACTGGATTACATGCGAGATTTGGGGTTTCCAGGCGAATACCCCTTCACAAGAGGCTTACACGCAACAATGTATCGTGGACGCTTGTGGACTATGCGGATGTTTGCTGGGTACGGCACGGCTGAAGACACGAATAAACGCTTTAAATACTTGCTAAGCGAAGGCGAAACCGGCTTAAGCACAGCCTTCGACTATCCAACAATTATGGGTTACGATTCTGATCACCCCATGGCAAGGGGTGAGGTGGGCGTCTGCGGAGTTGCCATATCCTCCCTACAAGACATGGAGGTCCTCTTTAACGGCATACCATTAGACAAGGTTACAACTTCCATGACGATAAATGGTCCCGCGTCAATACTGCTTGCCATGTATATTGCTGTGGGCGACAAACAAGGCGTGCCAAGGGAAAAGCTTGGCGGAACAACCCAAAACGACAATTTGAAAGAGTTTTTCGCCCAAAAATTGTGCATTTTTCCACCAAAACCATCGCTGAAGCTTTCAGTGGACGTCATAGAATACTGTGCTAGGCACTTGCCAAAGTGGAATCCCATAAGCATAAGCGGCTACCACATCCGCGAGGCAGGCGCAACAGCCCTACAAGAGTTAGCCTTTACGCTTTATGATGGAATAGCTTACGTGGAGTCAACCCTTGAAAGGGGATTGAAAGTGGACGATTTTGCCCATCGCCTAAGCTTCTTTTTTGCGTCGCATAACGACTTCTTTGAAGAAATAGCCAAGTTTAGAGCGGCAAGACGCTTATGGGCGAGGATAATGAAGGAGCGATTCCACGCAAAAAATCCGAGGTCCATGTGGATGCGCATGCACGTTCAGACTTCTGGCTGCACGCTAACCGCACAACAACCATTAAACAACATTGTACGCACAACAATCCAAGCCTTAGCCGCTGTTTTGGGCGGAACCCAATCCTTACACACAAACTCCTTTGATGAAGCCCTATGCTTGCCAACAGAAGAAGCCGTTCGCGTAGCATTAAGAACCCAGCAGATAATAGCCTACGAAAGCGGAGTTATAAATACTGTTGACCCCTTAGGAGGCTCATATTACGTGGAAGCCTTAACGAGGGAGATGGAAGAAAAAGCCATGGAGTACATTCAAAAAATAGACGACATGGGCGGAGCTGTTGCTGCCATAGAAAAGGGATTCTTCCAGAAGGAAATTGCTGACAGCGCCTACAGATACCAGCGGGAGGTTGAGGAGAAAAAGCGCATAATAGTTGGTGTAAACGAATTCGCCATAGAAAAGGAGGAATGTCCAATAGAACTTTTAAGGATAGACCCAAAAGTTGAAAAAGAACAAGTCGCAAGACTTCAAAAATTAAAGAGAGAACGAGACAACAGGAAGGTGAAGGAAATCCTCGAAAAACTCCATTACGCAGCGGAAAAGGATGAAAACCTTATGCCAACAATAATTGAAGCAGTAAAAGCCTACGCAACCCTTGGCGAAATAACCGATGTGCTACAAAAGGTTTACGGAGAATATAAAGAATTAATAGTAGTCTAAAATGAGGAAAAGAAAATGGAGAGCAAAAGAAAAATTAGAGTATTAATCGCCAAACCAGGCTTAGACAGCCACGACAGAGGCGCCAAAGTTGTAGCCAGAGCCCTAAGGGATGCAGGAATGGAAGTAATCTACACAGGTTTAAGGCAGACGCCAGAACAAATAGTTGAAACAGCCCTCCAAGAGGACGTGGACGTCATAGGTTTAAGCATCCTTTCAGGAGCCCACAAAGCCCTCTTCCCAAGAATAAT
>JAVZLM010000026.1:0-6151 GCA_038883775.1 Bathyarchaeia archaeon | reverse complement strand
CTGTACCGAACAAGTTTCATGGTCAAGCCTCTCTTAGCTTGGGATAATGCCGACCCTTGTTACTGAAATATCTCTTTCTTCAAGTTCGCGAATTAGCGGATTTATACCCACAGAATCGCTTGCAACATGCCCCGACACTATAAGGTTTCCTACGCCATCAGCCTTCAGCTTTGCTAAATCTGCAGGGCTTATGTGAATGTAAATTACTGTTCTAACGCCATGTTTGAAGTATGTTTTTGCAATCTCATAACCTCCATTTGTTCCAGCCCCATGGGAAACAACGACTTTTCCAGCCGGATTTTCAGGTTTTCCAAGGCGAATTTTTACGTCTGTGATGGCGTTTTTGAATTCTGGAAGTTCCTTCAAGGCGGAGACAACGTCTTTAACCTTTGAATTTTTTGTGATTTTGCTATGGATTTTTTCGCTCATGATTCTTCTTCCCACCTCGTCTAATGGGGTGTGGATGTTCATGTAGGGCATTCGCAAAAGTTTTGCAACATCCACCGCTTGGGCATAATTTCTTGTGTGGGCCCCAACTTCTAAATCTTCAAGCTTCCTTTCAACAGCCTTTTCTGCTTCTTCCTTCGGAATTCCAACGGTAACCATCTGTTGAACATGCCTTTTAAAAACTTCATGGAAATTTATTGCCGCCGTTCCACCCGGCGGGTGATGGGCAATAACAGCATCATACCCCAACTGTTTGGCAAGCAAAAGCTCTGGAACACCAGCATCTAAGCCGAACAAGATTTTTCTGATTTTATCACCTTTTACATAGATGGCACTGTCGGCTGGGACTTCTTTTAATCCTGCAAGTTTTAAGGCTAATTCCATAATTTCTTCGGTTTTCATCAATTTCACCTTTTAGTTCCCTTTTTAGAAGCGAAAATGTATAAATGTGATTTGGAGAAGAGCATACACCATGCATGTTAAAACAAGAAAAATAGCAATTATGGAAGGCACAACTGCTGGAATCCTTTTTGGGACGTCAGCCATCTTCATAAGATGTCTTCAAGCTTTTGATGTTTTTTCTATAGCCTTCTGGCGCTTAATCATTGCTTGTGTTGTGCTGGCTATGGTGCTCTTTATGGTTAGAAAAGTTTTAAGCTTTAACCTTATTAAAAGGAATTTAAGAAGTCTTTTTGTTCTCAGCTTTTTCCTCGGCTTACACTTCATATTTTTCATATCTGCAGTGAAGGACACGACTGTTTTAAATGCAACAGTTCTTGTTAATACGGCTCCAATTTTCTCCTTGGTTTTCTCAAGTTTCCTTTATAAAGCTAAACCGTCAAGCCTCGCTGTTTTAGGCTTAACATCATCCTTTGTAGGCGTGTGCGTTATTGCCTACGCTGAAACGCAAATAGCTGACGCCTCGTTGGATAGTTTCTCTCCCAGACTGAAGGGGGATTTAGAAGCCACGTTAGCAGCTTTGCTTGAAGCCTCCTTCCTCACTTATGGGAGGAAAATACGCGGGCGGATGGACATTATTTCTATAATGCTGCCTATCTATTTTCTAACAGCGATAATTGTGGGCATATTAGGATTAGCTGTTGCGAACAAAACTTTAGAATTGCCAACAACCATAGATAGCCTTCTTCCATTAGTTGGATTGGGCGTGTTGCCTACAGCGGCAGCCCGCACCTTAGCTTTCTCTTCTTTATCAAATCTAAAATCTTTTGAAACTGCAACCATGGCTTTGCTCGAACCAGTTGGCGCAACCCTTTTTGGGTTAATTTTATTCCAAGAAAAACCAGCACCCATTTTTGTTTTTGGAGCTGCACTAATACTTTTAGGAATTCTTTTTGTTGCAAAGAAGGAGAGCTAATTTTGGCGAAACGAATAAAAACGATGGATTGCGTATTAAAGTGCCGAAATGGTTGAGACAATGAGTGTTAATGAGAAAATATTAAGGAGTTTAAAGAATGCTGAGGGCTACTTAGAAAAATCCATGACGGCATTAAACAATAAAAATGACACTTTGTTTGCTGACAGCCTTTGGCATTTTGCAGCAGAACTGGAATATGCGCTATTCCTATTCTCCATAACGCTTCAAAGCGAAAACAACGGAGCTCATTGGAAACCAAATCCTAAAAAAGGTGACGCTGTGCCCAACCTTGGTGAAGTACAAAATCTGCTAAATGAAGCTGAAAGGTTTATGGCCGATGGAAAGCTTTTGGAAGCTTACAAAAATGTTTATTTGGCGAGACATTGTACGCTTAAGATTCAAGAAGATTTAGCCAAAAAGAGGCGTGAAGCGCTTAAAAAGAAATAGCTGCTTATTCTTCTTCAATTTTCTTCTCTTTAACCATTAAAGAGCCTTCTTGGCTTATAACTCTGAAATACTCTTTCAGTTCTATTTGATGTAAAAACTTCTTCAGAAGCACTCGTAAATATTTCTTGGAAACCTTTCCCTCTTCTCCCTTTACAGTTATGAAATCTGTGGCTGTTTCAACTTCGGCATTCATTTTTTCTCTTATGAATCTCACCAGTTCTTTTACTATATCTTCCCCTTCACTTTTAAGTTCAGATACGTTAATTTTTATCTCCGTCATGTGCACTCACCTCATTTTCTAACCATTATGATTCTAACCTGGTCGCATGCGTCCTCGCATGCGTCTGCAATCATCTCTATGGCCTCAAACAATTGGCTTATTAATACTGCTATTCCAGCCTTAGGCATTTCTTCTTTTCCGAGAAGCGTCCTAGCCTTTTCATGAATATCATCAACTTTTTCCTCTTCCCTTTCTACGGTGTCTGCTGCTTGGAGGGCTTCTTGGGGCTTTGTCATCATTTTGTTCACACATTTTTGAAGCGAGATTGTGCATTCTTTTGCTCCTTTAACCATTTCTATAAACTCGTTTTTTATGGAGTCTGGTACTTGCGCCATTGGTATTGCGCCGAGAACGCGGGTTGATTCTCTGCTCCAGTCTGCAACCATATCCACCCTCTTGACGAGGTCCATTAAATCCACTCTATCGTCGGGAGGAAGTTCTCCCTTTGAAATTTCATCCATGACTTTTCTTCGAAGTTTGTCTGCTTCCCTTTCGCTGTTTGTCACTCTTTCTATGCATTTTTGCATTTCTTTCTCTTCGTTTTTTATGGCTGCCATTATCGCCTTTTCTAAATCCTCAATTATTCCGGTTGTTAAAGCTAAATGCTGCTGCACAGTTGCTAAGGCTTTTGTTTCTCTTCTCTTTTCAAACCATTTTATTAGTTCACTCAACAGCTATCTCCTCCTTCAATCCAACCTCTGGATATTTAAACATGTGGACTTTTTCTGCTGGGAAGCGGACGGTTACTTCTTCGCCCATGTTAAACCATTCTTCAGTTAATGACGGTTTAACAATCACAACTAAATCTTGATTTTTAAGTCTAACCTCATATCTTACGTTTGTTCCTTCGAAGGTTACTCTTTCTATTCTGCCTAGAATGGCGTTTTTCGCTTCCTTTTTCCCCTTTTCAATGATGAAGATTTCTGGTCTTATGGCTAAAAGCGCCTTTTCGCCTTCTTTCACATCCTTATTACTAACTGTTTGAACTTTTATTCCGCCACGAAGTTCAACAATTGCTGCTTTGCCACTTCTGTTTGAAATGTATCCTTCAAGAAAGTTTGATTCTCCAATAAAGTGGGCTACAAATATACTTTGTGGATTTATGTAAAGCTCCTCTGGAGTTCCAACCTGCAGAACCTTGCCCTTTTTCATAACTGCTATTCTGTCCGAAATTGCCATAGCCTCAGACTGGTCATGTGTTACGTGAATAGCCGTTAACTCCAAATCCTTCGCCATTTTTCTTATTTCATAACGCAGCTCATTCCTCACCTTAGCGTCTAACTGCCCTAAAGGTTCGTCTAAAAGCAGCAGTTTCGCTCCAGCCGCCAAAGCCCTTGCCACTGCTATTCGCTGCATCATTCCACCGCTTAACTCGTTTGGAAAGGCGTCCAAACGTTCATGCAGTCTAACCATTTCAAGAACTTCATGCCCTATCGTTTCAGCCTTTCTCATATCAAATCCCTTCACTCGTGGGCCATAAGTTACATTGTCCCAAGCAGTCATATGGGGAAAAAGGGCGAAGGTTTGAAAGACAAAGCCTATATCCCTATCTTCCGGCGGCACATCATTAACAAGCCTATCTCCAATGTAAATTTCCCCCTTATCCGGCTGGATTAACCCAGCAATAAGCCTCAACAAGGTTGTTTTTCCACAACCGCTTGGCCCTAAGAGTGAGAAATATTCCTTATCGTAAATGTGAAGGCTAACATTGTCCACAGCCACGATTTTGCCAAACCTTTTTGTGACATTGACTAAGCGCACGTCTGGCATGTCAATACCTTCCCTTACCCCTAACGATAAGCCTTAAGACTAATAGGGTTATAAAGGAGATTAATATTAAGAAACCGCAGCCTAAACCTATTTCCAAAAATGTGGCAGCAACTTTTCCCTTAACCCAATCCACGAGAACCACTGGGGCCGTTTTAAGTTGGGTAACCGCTAATGTGGCGCCTGTCTCGCTTACGCTTCTTGTAAAAACCATTATTGCACCAGAAAACATTGAGTATTTAGTTAAAGGAAATATTATTGTCCTGAACACGCCCAATGGCTTAGCCCCCAAAGTTCTAGAAGCCTCTTCCAATTCTAAGCCTATCCTTTCAATAGCCGCAGCCATAGACCTCACAAAATATGGATACGTAATCGCTAAGTGCGCAAAAATGAGAAGCCAAATGTCCGGTATGAAGGCTAAAGCTTCCTTCCAAAAAAATCTAAGAGAAACACCCAACGCCACCGACGGAACTATTATCGGGACGTCCACAAACACATTTAACGCCGATGAAAAGCTTCCAAGCCTCTTTCTTGCAACTATTATCGCCATGGGCAAGCCTATAAGAACGTTTAACACTGTTACAACCGCTCCAAGAGAATATGAGAGGATGAGACTTTGCCAATACTCCGTCCAAGGCTCTACCCCAATCAGCGCTTTTGGCAGTACATCCGTTGAAAGAGCTTCAAAAGCTGGAAGCGCCACAAATAACGAGGGAATAAGCACAATGATGAAGAAGACTAAAAGCGTAATGCTGTTCCGAAAAAGCGTTGCCGAAGAATAGCTCAGTTTTCTCTCTAGTGTCGGCCAAGCCCCCTTTATTGGCAGTTTAAACCTACTTCCGAGAATGCGTACTGCTGCAAAAATTAAGCATGAAACAATTATAAGGATAAGGCTTGCTAAAGTAGTTGAACCCTCGTAGATTGTTTGACTAACCTGGGGTGGTTGAGCTGAAAACGCGTTTTTCATGTTCTGGATGAAAACAGGTCCATTTTCAAAGAATCCGGCAACCATCATCGTTGCTCCAGTTTCCGAAATTGACCTTGCAAAGGCAAGTATGAACGCCGCAATTAACGATGGCTTTATAATTCCAAGTGTAACCGTTCTAGCAGTTGTAAGCGGCGGTGCGCCCAAAGTTCTTGACGCTTGCTCATACTCAATCTTATAATCCAATAAGGCGCCTACAATAACCCTTACTACGATAGGATAAGAAAAAGTGAAATGCAGAAGAGCGACGAGAAGCCATCCAGGCGAAACAAGGGAACCGCCAAAAAAGGCTGAAACCCCCTCGGGCTCATACCAAAACAAGAGAAGCGAATAACCAAGCACAGCCGTGGGCACTATAAAAGGAACATCCGCGAGGGTGTCCAAGAAATTTATCCACCTGGATCTTCCACGAGCTATAAACCAAGCCATTGGAAGTCCAGCTGCAACATCCAAAACAGAGACCAGCACGGCTATCATGAAGGAGTTTTTCGCAGCATTTAGAATGCGAGCTACAAGCTCACCATCGCCTAAAACCTCTCCCATTGCGCTCAACTTGATAATTATGCCCAAAATCGGAGGCAACAAAATCAAAGAAAAAAACAGCACAACAGCGGTCAAATAAACTCCATATTTAACTGTAGGCTTTGAGGAAAGTCTGTCGAGGTTCTCCTTAAATTTTTTGGGCAAACCCATCAGCCTAAGTCCATTAGCGACTAAACGTGCTTCTTTTCTCATTCGCAAAATTTGCTGATAAGCTTTCCGTATAAAAGTGTCAGTTCGCCCGTCGAGTCATATCACAGCTCTAGGCTCTATTGACTCTCTAAACTCATCATCCAAAGAAGAATTGGAC
>JAVZLM010000025.1:0-7077 GCA_038883775.1 Bathyarchaeia archaeon | reverse complement strand
TGAATACATTTTCTCCAACAAAGGCTTTGAAATTTCCTTTTTCCCCCCTTCCAGCATGATAACATGTTTTGCCACATTAGCGGCTTGATCTGAAACTTGCTCTATGCGGTGAATAAGTGTTTGATAATCCAAGCAGTCGATAGGTTCCACGGCAAGCTGGTTAGCCAATGCAGGATCGACAGCTGCTCTACGCACAAGCCTCAGCAAGAAAAATGAGAAGTGATCAACTTCATCATCTATCATGTAAACCGATTTCGCAAGAGCCGCATCCTGATCTTTTAGAGCGTTAAAGGCGTCTCTGCACATAGAACTTGATACTTTGTACATCCTATTAATTCCAGTTTCAATAGATGCCTTAGATTCGTCTATAAGGGTTGCGATATGCATTTCTTTTGTGTCGGCTTCCATTATCCGCATGTAAAGCATCTGCACTATCTTTCGGATGGCTTTCTGTTGAGGCACTGTGAAAAACTTATCTGAAACGAGTCTAATTTGGGAATAGCCATTCAAATAGCAGGCAATTATGCTACGGATGACGAAGGATATGTCCTTCTCCGATTCAACGTGAAGAGTTATCTTTGCTGGTTCCCGCTCCTTCCGCGCACCAGGAAAAACAACAAGAGAACGGTCTCTATTCATTGCGATGGAAACAACATCCCCGCTTTTAAGCTCATTTAACTCCGTCCAATACTTAGGAAGCGAAATAACAAGTGAAGAACGCCCAAGAGACATTATTTTGCGCTGCTCCATACAAACCTTCACCACAAAACATTTACATAAAAAATCAAATATATATCTTTATAGACGATTTAAACAAGAATGCTATTCGAACAACTTAAATATTAAAAGATTTGATTAGGATTAAGTCGGAGGACGAATTGGTTTGACAGAAGTTGTTGAGAAAGGTTTGAAGAAAATAGGCATAACAGTTTCTAAACCAGTGTTAGCTATATTATGCATAATCTTTGGCATTATAGTGATAGCATGGAGGGAGTCTCTGAACTTGATAGTCGGCATATTTCTAATAATCGAAGGCGTCCTGATGCTAACAGAACATTTAGAAATTAAAAAACAGCAACCACCACCGCCATCCACATAATTTTTTATTTTCCTTTTGTCTGCAAAGCGGAGTAAGCAAACCGTTGATAACAGCCGAAATTTATAGTGTCTTGGTTATTGGTATAGACACTACTTTTATTGCCACATCTGCGAAAAGTGCTGGCTATAACGTTTATGCGGTTGATTATTTTGACGATGTCGACTTACAATGGGTTTGCAAGGATTATAAGGCTGCAATAAAACATTATCAAAAGGAAGGCTGCAAAGACAAGAATATCTTCCTTAACCCACAAGTTCTCTTGGAAATGGCGAAAAAATTGGTCAAGAAGCACCGTATAGACGCGATACTTCTTTCTTCGGGCCTTGACGACCAAATCGACATTCTTAAGGAGTTGAATAATATGGTGCCGATATTGGGAAATGCTCCATGCGTTATTAGAAACGTTCGCGAAAAGCAGAAATTTTTTAATGAGCTTGAAGCACTGGGGATACCTCACCCCGAAACTGTAGTTGTCAAGAGCGTTTCTGAAGCAAAATACGCCGCAGCTAGGGTTGGATATCCTGTTGTTCTTAAACCGGCTAGCGGTTTTGGAGGAATAGGAGTAAGAGTTGCATCAAATCCATCTCAAGTGGCGGAGGCTTTTTCCCCAGTGTTAAAGATTTCTGATAAAGTTATTGTCCAGAAATTTATTAAAGGCTTTCATGCAAGCATATCTTTTTTGGCCGGTAAGAGAAATGTTAAGATCTTATCAATAAATGAGCAACTATTGGGGCTACCGTCGGTTTTTCAAAATGAACCCTTTGGCTATTGCGGTAATATTGTGCCACTTCAAACGACCGCATCGCTTTTCGAAAAATGTCGCGTTGTAGCTGAAAAAATCGCTTCACATTTCGGTCTTATAGGCTCTAATGGCATCGACATAGTTATTTCAGAGGATGAAACTCCACATGTGATAGAGGTTAATCCGCGATTTCAAGGAACTTTGGGCTGTGTGGAAAGGGTTTTAGGAATTAACCTCGTCGATGCTCACGTTAACGCTTGTCTACACGATGAACTGCCAGCTATAGAGTCGCCTTCAAATTTTTGCATTCGCCTCATCTTATACGCACCTAGACGAGTCGTTGCCCCAGACCTCACCGCCCTAAAAGGTGTTTGGAACATCCCTCCTCCACACAGCATTGTTGAAAAAGGAGAACCTTTATGCTCTATTTTGGTTGAAGGGGAAAGCCGCGAAATATCCCTTCAAAAAGCTAACGATTTAGCCAAGATTATTTACAATAAGCTTCAGCCAATTTAAACCGGAAACTTCAATTTGCGTACAGCATCAATCATCGGTGGGCCTACCAGCGATGTTATAACTGCAGATAAACCCACTTTTATTGGGGTTTCAACGGCACCTAATGCCCAGATGGCTTGGAGCTCATCAACTCCGTAGCCATAAAACAGATTGTAGGTTTGGCACGGCACAAATATGAAGATGCGGAAAAGAACATCAGCCTCTAAGCCTATGAACACGCTGATAGCTAGGATATAGATTAAACGTTTTTTAGATTTTGTATTCCATAGATTTTTCCACTTAGATGTTATAACAGCCGAAAACAGCAAGGTGGCAAAGGCTAAGTAGACATCCCACATTCCCCAGAATGGAAGCTGCCATGAAACTGGTGCAACGAAAAATCCTCCTAAAAGAGCGAGATAATATGTTAAAACTATGCCCCATTTTCTTCTGAAAACAAACGCTGAAATCGTAGATCCAAGAGGAGCGCCGATGGTAAAAAGAAACTCGTACGCATCAATGTAATTTATGAGGTGCCCAATCATGACGCCGATGAGGGTCGAAAGGAAACCAGCCGACGGACCAAGCAATATTCCAGTTATCGGTTCAGATATGAAAATCCAGCTGTACCACACACCAGAATACGGCAGCGGAGAAAACAGTAAATCACAGATTATGCTAAAGGCAGCGCAGACAGAAATTAAGGTGATAAAAGTTGGTCTTCTAAGCTTTTCCAATCGAATCACTTTGCTTCATCATTTCCCCAAACTAAAAACACACACATTTATAATCTTAACATAACATCAAGCCAGAAACAGTTGGATAATGAATATTATTAGTGCCGTTAATGCGCCTACGCTGACCATTGCCACGCCATAGAGCCACCCATTTTCCCTAGCTATTTTGCCCAAGTATATGCCTAGGAGGAAGAGAACCACCAAGGAAAGCGGTATTGAAGCGAAGTATGCACTTGATATGGAGAGCATCCTCATGAATGCTAGAATGAAGGGCGTTAGCGAAATAGTGGCTGTTAAGGCTGGTGATAATCCATCTATTAGCACAACATAGAACACTACAAAGCGTGCCGCTTCATAATGTACTGGATCCACATGATTTCCTGTTCTTTCTTCCATCTCTTTTAAGTGGCGATCTCTTTCGGCTTTCTCAGCCATAAAAGCCCCAAAAAAACCCGATATGCCCATGGCAAGGCATGCGCCAAAACCAGCAAGCAAAATAACCTCTGGTTTTGCAACACCAGCCATCCATGAACCTAAAACTATACCGAAGATGGCCATGGCGCCGTCAAACCCGTTCATTACAAAGTATCTTCTAGCCAATCCACTTGCCTTGGTTACATGGAGGTAAACCCTAACTTTTCTAAGGATGCCTTTAAGAGAATTACCCAACTGTTGACTTTTCACCCTTTAAGGGCGGAGATTTAAAGCCCATGTTTCAAATTCAGCTTTAATACCACAACTGTTTAATATAAAGCTTTAGAATTCTCACTCAACTCTTTAAAGGAGGAAAACGTGTGACTATTTCAGAGATTTTAGAAAAACTCTCAAACGCTTGCGGGGTGGCCGGAAGAGAAGAAGAAGTTAGAAACCTGATGAAAAATATGCTAAAGCCCTATGTTGACGAGATTAAAGAAGATAAACTTGGAAATGTTATAGGCGTTAAAAAGGGCGAGAAAAACGCGCCAAAAGTTATGCTGGCAGCCCACATGGATGAAATTGGACTTTTTGTTAAAACAATTTCGAAGGAAGGATTCCTTCAGTTCACAAAAATTGGCGGAATAGACGACCGTATTTTACTCGCTCAAAAAGTGATAGTACACACAGAAAAAGGCCCCTTACACGGCATAATCGGTTCTAAGCCTCCCCACATACAAAAAGAGGAAGAACGTAAAAAGGTCATGACCTACGATGAACTTTTCATAGACATCGGAGCAGAAAACCAAGAAGAAGCAAAAAAGATGGGTGTCAAAATCGGAGATCCTATAAGCTTTGACATAAAATTTGCAAAAATTGGCAACGACATAGTTATTGGAAAAGCCTTTGACGACCGCGTGGGCTGCGCAGTCATGGTTGAAACAATGAAACAGCTCAAAGAGACAGAATGCACTGTTTACGCTGTCGGAACCGTACAAGAGGAGGTTGGCTTAAGAGGGGCAACAACAGCGGCTTTTGGCATATATCCCGACGTTGGCATAGCCTTAGACGTCACTGTAGCCGGCGACGTTCCAGGCGTAAAGGAAGTGGAAGCTCCAGTAAAATTGCGGAAGGGTCCATCGATAACAGTTGCTGATTATGGGCTTATAACCCATCCAAAAGTTTTGCGGTTGCTGGTTGATGCTGCTGAAGAAAACAGTATTCCATATCAGCTTGAAACTGGTTTGCAAGGCTCCACAGATGCTGCCCGCATATCTCTTACGAGGGAAGGGGTTCCAAGCGGCGTCATATCGGTGCCAACACGTTACATTCATAGCCCAGCATCCTTACTAAGCTTAAAGGACGCAGAAAACGCAGTTAAGCTTACAGTGGCAGCCATCAAAAAAATTCCAAATTACTTCTAAAATATCGCAACGTTAAAAACGATTTAAAAAGCAAGTTCTTCTAAATGATATCGATAAACTATGCAAGGGAAAAGAAAATTCAAATTTCTTGAACACATGGCAGATGCATATATTGCCGCTTATGGAAGAGATTTAGCTGAAGCTTTCGAGAACGCTGCAGCCGCCATGTTTGAGGTTATGACAGATATTGAAAAGGTCGACCCTGAAGACGAGGATTATGTTGAAGTTGAGGCCGCTGATGAGCATGCTCTGCTTTATAATTGGCTTGAAGAACTTCTTGTTAAATCAGAAATTAACGGAATGCTATACTCAAAATTTGAGGTGTCTGAGATAGTGAGAACCGCTGAGGGTTTCAGGCTTAAAGCAAGAATATGGGGGGAAAAGTTCAATCCAGAAAAACACCCTCAAAAGGTTGGCGTCAAAGCCGTCACATACCATCAAATGGAGATAATTAAGGAACCAGACAAAGCAACTGTGAAATTTATACTCGACATTTAAGCTAAGCTGAGCCTTTTCAATCCCTTCAATATCTCTTGGACAATGACCTCCGGCGAAGTTTCTAGTTTTTCACATTTGACCTCTATAAACGGAATCCTTTTTCCCCTATAATATTCTAGTAGGGGTTGAGTTTGCTTTTCATAAACCTCTATGCGTCTTTTAATAACTTCTGGTGCGTCATCGGGACGTTGGTATAACGGTCCGCCACACTTGTCGCACACCATATCATTTTTGGGCTTTAAGAAGAGTAAGTTGTAGATTGCCCCGCAGTTTTTGCATATCCTTCTGGAGGACAAGCGTTCAATAATTATCCAGTCGGGAACCACTAAGTGAATTATTGCGTTTATTTTGGCCATCTCGTCAAGAGCCTTGGCTTGCTCGATGGTTCTTGGATATCCATCTAAAATGAAGCCTTTATCTTTTGGGATTTCAGCCAAACTCCTCTTTAAAACCTCGATGGTGATGTCATCTGGAACAAGTAAGCCTTTTTCCACATAATTCCTCACTTTCTCTCCTATGAGGGTGCCTTTTTTCATCATCTCTCTGAAAATATCCCCGGTAGCGATAACTTCCACGTTGAGATGCTCTTTTAATCGTGAAGCATAGGTTCCCTTCCCAGAACCCGGTGCACCAAACATTATTAAATTAACCATTCTTTAAACCTCTGCTTTACATCAACCTTATAACACCTTGTGATTAAATTAAAATGTTTGCGTCTCCATGTTCTAGTTTAAGGTCTCTTATTTCCTCAACGGCGTAATCTAGCATATCAAAAAGGCTTAGTAAATCTTTGGCTAGGCCTATAGAGGCATTGCTTCATGCAAAATGCTTAAAACACATAACGGAAACTTAGACTCCACTAGACTTTAAAGGTGGCGGCAAAGTGAGCGTTGTAAAGATAGACGAGCATATGTTCATGATAGACGTTGAGGCTGCGGGGATACGGAATTTTGTGGCCAGCTACGTAGTTAAGGGTGAAAGTGTAGCCATAATCGAAACTGGTCCAGCATCTTCTATCCAGAATCTTCTCAACGGATTATCCAAACTGGGAATAAAATCAGACGACGTTTCCTATATTGCAGTTTCACACATCCACTTAGACCACGGCGGCGGTGTAGGGGCACTAGTTAAGCATCTTCCAAAAGCCAAAGTACTAGTCCACCAGAGGGGGGTGCCTCATCTTGCAAATCCTGAAAAGCTTTGGCAACAGTCAAAGGCAGTTCTAAAAGGCATAGCTGAAATTTATGGCGAACCAGAACCAGTGCCCCAAGAAAGGATTATCGCTGCAACGGATGGCATGACCTTTGATATTGGGGCTGATGTTAAGTTAAGGGTTGTTGAAACTTTAGGGCATGCTTCCCATCATCAATGCTATTATGAACTTTCAAGTGAAAGCCTTTTTCCAGGGGATGCTGCAGGCATTTATCTAAGCGAAATTAACGTAATCGTGCCTACAACACCTGCGCCTTTCCGTTTGGATATTGCCTTAGCTTCCTTGGATAAGCTGAGAAGCCTAAAACCTAAAGCCTTATGCTATACTCACTTTGGCAAAGCAAGCAACCCCTTGAAAAAAATTCAAGCATATTCGAGGCAGCTGAAAATTTGGGCAAAAATTGTAAAGGAAGGCTTAGAAAATGGAGAAAATTTGGAAATGATAAGCAAACGGAT
>JAVZLM010000024.1:0-7639 GCA_038883775.1 Bathyarchaeia archaeon | reverse complement strand
GGTTAAAGGGCTCCATTGCAAATGTCTATAACGTTCTCGGCAACCAAATAGCCTCCTTTATCTTCATATTGCTCTTCACCCATGGAGGAGAGCAAGCACGGGGCAATTATGGTGCCGCTTTCCAGATAGCAAACATAATAACATACTCATCGTTCCTCGCTTTTGCATTATATCCTAAACTCCTGGCAGAGAAAAGCGGTCAAGACGTCACAACATCTATTAAGACTGTTTTAACGTTCGCAATCCCCATGACTGCTGGAGCCCTAACACTGTCGGAATTGTACCTTACAATACTTAATGTTGAATATATGGAGGCAACGCCTGTGTTACGTGTTTTAGCCATCGACTCCTTTATCGTAACAATCTCTACGCTTTTCAGTTTTGTGCTTTATGGGTATGAAAGAATAGATGAAGAGGCAAAAATACCCTTCAAGGAGCTTGTGAAAAGCAGACTATTCATAGCCTTCTCATTACCATACATTCACTCAGCTATAACAATACCACTCACATATTACATGCTAACTACATACACAAGAAAACAGCCAGTGCCATCCGCGCTTACTGTTGCCATAATAAATTCGGCGGCTCGCTTCGCCATGTTCCTCATCTTATACGCAATGGTTCGGAAAATGATACAACTGGAAATCCCATGGAAAAACATCGCTAAATACGTCTTTGCCTCAATAATCATGAGCGGAGCTCTTTACGTCATAAACGAGGTTCTCCGGCCTACAAGAGTTTACCAAATTCTTGGCTTGACGGCGTTCGGCGGATTACTCTACATTGCAATTATTGCGTTAATTGATATAGATGCACGAATGCTGACAAATTCTATTTGGCTAGAAATCAAATCAAAATTAAAGCGCTAAAATCTATGAGCCGTTGTTATTCCACAACTCGGTGAAAAGGGTTTTTAGGGCTTTTATGAAGGCGTCATAATTCGTCCATAAGGCTGCAACTTTCTTTTTGCCGTTTTCTTTTCTAATCAAAAGGAGTAGGTGTTCGTTGTCCGCCAAGATAAAGGTTGGCAGTTCTTCAGCGTTTAACCGTGAATACTTCGCCCTTTTCAGCTTTGTTTTCTCTAAGAAGAAACACGTCTTAGGCGAGTAAGTGGTTAAGAGTTGAACGTTTACGCCTCTTCTTTGATGTTTCTCAAGCTTGTCCAAGAAACTCGAATGATAAAAGTTTGCAATGTCATATTCCGAAATAAAAACTAGGATTTCGCTTTCAGCTTTGCCGATTATTTCGTCAGCCTTCAAGCTTATCTGTTCTTCGCCTTCCAATATCTGGAAAACCTCTTTCCTTTCAAGCTCAATTTCGGGCTTTGGCAGCGAAAGCCACAAGTCAACGAGACTCTTTCTCTTTTTCTCAAGAAGGTTTAGCCTCATCCTCTTAGTTTCAATAAGTATGTCTAAAGCCTTCTCAAAGGGCGTGGCGATAAACTTTAACGGTTTCTCAAAAACCGACGATATTAGCCCCCTTTTCTCCAAATCCCGCAAAATTCTGTAAGTCTCCGTCCTGTGTAGCGACAAAGCTTCAGAAATGTCGCTTGCCTTATGCTCTCCTGTTCTGGCTAAGTAAACATAAACCTTAACTTCATTCCTTGATAGGCCGAGTCCACGGAGCGCCCTTTCAACGATTTCTATTGATTTCGCTGGTCCTTTATCTGTTTTTACGAAGCGCCACAGTCCGCTGTTTTCGTCGTAGAGTTTTACGATGCTTTCAGGCTTTTCAACGGATAATTCCATTTAAACCCCTTTTACTTTCAGCCTACTCCTCTTCTAAGTCAGAGTCAAAAACCGATTCGGTATACGCCATATTTTATACTTCTGAATTTAAAATATGGATTCAAAATACAACCAGCACGCTAAAACCTTAAAGGCAATAAAGCCAAACCATTATAATGGAGAACAGAGGAGAAATGGAGAAGCTAGGCTTATCCATAAGTCCAAAACACCTCATACTTCCCAAAAATAATCACTGGTTGAAAAGAATCATTCTTGTCTTCGCCTTTATCCTTTTTGACTGCCTTTCAACAATGATTTTTTGCCGTGCACCATCAGAGGAAGCAAATATTTATGCACGGGCTTTTATGGAAGTCTTCGGCATCCCAGCCGGACTAACATTGTTCGTCTTGACAGCCAACCTTCCAATCTTCATGGTTTTAAGCTTAGATTCTCACATTGTTAAATTTCCGATGAAGATGGCTGTTTTGGTGGAGTTGTTTGCAGATTTTGTTTTCGCATGGTTTGTGGCTGGTTTACACTTCAGCGGAGGGGCAAGCTGGTTTTGGCGCATATCCGATATTGAACGCCAGTTTATTGGCATGATGCTTTATCTTTGTGCAGCCTTTATTTTTGTAAAGCCGCATAAACCACATTAAGATTAAATGAAAGTCTAGTGCGTAACATATCGCCACATACTAACTCTATTATCTCGTGCTTCTTCTGTTAGTTAACTGTGCTAGTTGAGATGCTGGTGTTTGTTTCATGGAGAAAAAAGATGTAAAGGCAAACGAGAATGACAAGTCTACGGAGGTTAAAGTGGCAGAAAGCCAGGAAGATGTTGTAGAAGAGGCGCATTTTTTCCACCCCCTCCAATTTTCGGAAAGCGAAGAGGTTCTTAATGCAGAAGAAATTGAGAAGCATAAGGTAGAACTGGAACAGAAACTACAGGAGTTGTTGAAAAGCATAAGTGAGGAAACCCTCCAGTTAAGCGAGTTTTTAATGGAAGAGGACAAACTGGTTAGAGAGCTTTGCACTTCCATGAGGCAAATTCTGAAGAAACTTAACGTTTCATTTAACATCCCGCCGCGAGAAATACCGATTAAGGCTAAGGCGAAGAAGGTCATTTTAAATGAGGAATGCCACCTCATACTTGTCTATGAAAAGGGCGAGGTGCACTCCGCCTTTTTAGCCGAATACCCGCCAGAAATTGTTATGGCCACTTTACTGATTGTAATGCCTGAACTAGCCGAGGTCATAATGCTTTATAGAAAGAAGATAAGCACGCGTGTAAGTTTCTTTGCTAGAATAAAGAGAGAGCTTAAAAACGCTGTAAAAGCCATTGTTGGAAGCAGCGAAGCAGAAACGACAGAAAAAGAATCAATGGACGTTGTCAAGGACTCACTGCAAAATCAAGAAAGTTAAAGGCGGCAAAATAGATGGATGGCGTAACAACGGAAATCAGAACTTTCTACTCGGCAAGAGAAATACGGGAAGTTGTTGAAGCTGAAATAAACCAGTATAAAACGTTGCTAGATGATTATAGTCAATGGCTCGGGACTTTATTGAGAAATCCGGAAGCCTCGAAAAATCAGGAATGGATGAAAAAGGCATCCGATTTACAGAAGATTCTAAGGAGTAGCGGCAGAAAGGGCGAGAGAAAAGAGAAACCCGCCTTAGCAGAGTGGGTTAGATTAAAGGATTTAATGCTCTGTGCCGACGATTTTGGAGAAATGGAAATAATTTTTGAGGCAGTCGAAGAGCTTAAAAGTAAGCTTGACAAACTTGAGAAGGTTAAGGCTTCTTTCATTGAATTGGAACGTTACGGCTTAGGAAAGAACATGGTTTACATTACATTTATACATGATGGAATCCCTGAAAAAATAGCCGTGAAACCTAAAAAAGAGTTGGAGGAAGAAAGGTTCAAGTTTATTGCCGATTTTTCAGTGATAAAACAGCTGTAAAATGATTGTGCTAACTTTAGCTTGCGCTGTACTCTATAAAGGCTTTAGTGAACTTCTTCATTAAATCAAATGGGTCTTCAACAACACAGTGCGTCCTAATATAACGTTTAACAGCGGCGCTGTTGACACCTATGCCTATCAAACCAACACCCATTCGCTCAACCTTTTTAATGTTCTCTTTTAGCTTTTCCTCTGCATCATCATACCCCGTTGGGTAAAAGTCCGAAACTACAACCAAGACTCGTGCCTCTTCCAAGCGGCGCGTCAAAGCTTGAGCAGCTAATAAAATGGCGTCTGACAAAAAAGTGAACCCCCCGTAAGTTAACCCCCCTATTCTCGCCCTGACGCAGGCATCATACTTTTCTGTAAAGTCTTTTATTACGTAGAATTTGTTGCTGAAGGCGTACATTCCCCAAGAGTTCTGGTTAAGGATAAGCATTCTGGCAACTTCTGCTAGACAGAGGGCTATACCTTTAACTTCGCCTTTAAACATGTTTAGGCTGTGGCTTGCATCAATAAGTATGGACCATGCATCTTCTCTAGTTTGCAGTTCCTCACGAACAAAAATGTCTGTCCGTTGACTTTTACTTGCGATAACCTGTATCGCCTCTTGTAAATCAACAAAACCACTTTCTTGTTTAAAGTCTTCACCGCTAATGTTCTTTAGAAGCCGCAATTGATGCAGAACCCGCCTGATGGGACTGCTTAAGATTTCCTTTCGCCTATGAAATTCGGCATAGTCCTCAACCGGAAAGGAGAAATCCTCGAACTCCGTTTCCTTCCCGCTTTCCTTATAACCATTCAAAATCTTAACTTGAGATTTTTCACGCTCCAACCAGGCTGTTAAAGCTCGATTTGCTTCGCTTCCATCTAGAGATTGTAAGGCTGACTTGAGCTTTTGTTCATCTCTAAATTCTGAATCGGCATTTTGCAATGTTTCGATTAAGAGACCTTGTACTTCGTCCTCTCTTGGAAGCCTCTCTCTATAGAAGGGGTCATTTGTTCCGTGGCTTTCAGCATATAAAAGCGATGGGACCTCAAAAGCTTGACCAAAAAGGGATAATGCATCATAAATTTTGTTCGCATAATCTATCTTCTCATTTACAGTTGGGTTTTCTTGAATTTTCTGAAGCATGGATGTTATAGCTTCAACCTCTGTCAGTGCATCATTTTTTAGTGTTCCTTTAACTTTCCCAAGATTGCAGTTTAAGAGGGTTAAAGCCGTAACTCGTGAAATGTCATTTGAAAGTTCTTCAGCACTTTTCATTCGCAGATAGGAGATAACGTTTGCATAGGTTATTTCTGGAAGCATCCACCTAAAAGAATGCTTCAAGCTTTTATTAATTATAGCATCTTCGATAAGACTAACAGTGAACGTGGATAGACTTGGCTGCTTCCCCCGTGCCCAACGCGAATAAATGGAGAAATCTGATAAAAGAGCATGTAAGCTAAGATGATAAACAGAAGCCTTAAACAAGTACCAAATAATCTTCCTATGAGTTAGATTTTGAAGATTAAACTTTAACCCTTGAAAGACAACATGGTTGTCGTCCAGCCTCAATGGCTTAATTAAATGGAGGACATATCCCTTCTCATCTTTCCCAAGATATGGATATCTCAAATCATCGTGAAGGAGGACCTTAAGTTCACTATGGGACTTCTTTGTAACATGAAGGGCTGTTGACCAAGAAAAATCAAAAAAGTTCAAGGCTTAACCCATTTTAAGATGAACCGAATATGGATTCTATTACTCGCTTTACTGCAGCTTGAATCTCCACATCATCACTTGTGGTTCCCACGATGGTTTCAACTGCCGCCTCGATGGGGGGACTTCCATCAACTATCAGTGTTGCCCAGTTGATAAGGTCGCCCGGGGACGGCCCATAAGGTAAGTCGCCATTTTTATATTGTCTTCGAAGTTCGGCGCCTACACGGACTATTTTTTCTGCGGTTTTTGCATCAACGCCCGTTCTCTTTACAATAAGTTCTACCTCTTCAGAGGCTATTTTGTCTCCGACACTTAGGTAGTCGAAGTTTATCCAGACTGACATTCGCCTTCTCAAGGCGGCGTTTAATGGTTTTGTTCCAACGAATTCCGCCGAAAAGGGGTTCATCGATATTATCAAATAACCGTACAGGTGTCTCTTCACTATTTCGTTGTCCTTCTCTGTTAGAACAATGTGGCCTCTGGTGTCCAGAACTGGGTTAAGTCTTGAAGCTATGTCTTGTTTCATCATGTTTGCCTCATCGAGGTATAAGACGCCGCCGTTTCTGCACCACATTACAATCTGCCCATCAATCCAATTCTCCTTCCCAAGACCAATATACCGCCCAAATAGGTCATAGGCAGAAGTTTGCAAACCACAGTTTATTTCCCAAATAGGCAGCCCACATAACTCCGCGATGAGGTAGACTATATGGGTTTTTCCAGTCCCGCTGGGTCCAACCAAGGCGCACTGCTTAAAATAATACAAGGCACGCACTATCCTTTCAACATAGTTATAGCCTCTGTCCACATATTCAGGAGTGTTTCTTGGTATGAGGGAACGCACAGACTCTGGAAAAACATATCCTGGGTGAAGGTCATACTTATCTATGCGGTACTTCTTTCTCAACTCAGCGGTGGTGTAATCTTCAACGGTCGCCGTTTTCGTTATCGAAACTGATATCCTTGTATCCTTGATCTCGGCTTTCGTCTGCTCCTCAGTCACGTACACGGCATTGCTTTGTTTTCGTCTTTCGCCTTGATGGCCAAAACCAACGACTGCTACTGGTTTTTCTTCTAATTTTTGCTTGTTTTGAGACAATGCGTTCCCTCCGTTTTCAATTATTGATATGGGGGCTTTTGATTTAAATATTGCTTCTCACGATTCAATACACTTAATTAATAGACTAAGAACCTAAATAATCACAAAACCATCTTGCATTCTATAAACTGCGTCTGAAGCTCTCGTTATTCTCTCATCATGAGTAGCAACAATAACCGTTATTTTGCGTTCTTTACATAATTTATAGAGTATCTCGATAACTTCTTTTCCAGTTACGGAATCAAGTTCTCCTGTTGGTTCGTCAGCAATAACAACTTCGGGATTGTTGGCTAGAGCCCTGGCTATAGCAACTCGCTGCATTTCTCCCATACTTAACTTGCTTGGGAGATGATCTTTCCTATTTTCCATCCCAACAAGTTCAAGAAGATGACTTGCCCTTTCACGCTGTTCTTCAGAGGATTTCCCCGCAAGCATTAGGGGCAACTCAACATTTTCTAGACTTGTCAATGTTGGCAGCAAATTAAAGTTCTGAAAAACAAAACCAATGCGAAGGAGCCTTGTTTTTCTCCTTTCCTTATCACTGATTTTTGTCATGTCTTTTCCGTCAAAAAATATTTGACCACAGGTTGGCTTATCATTTAACCCTAAAAGATTAAGGAACGTCGTCTTGCCTGATCCGGACGGCCCGACAATAGATACAAAGCTAGCCTCTTTTATCTCCAGGTTTACATTTCTTACAGCCACTACATCCATTGAGCCAGCATGGAAAATTTTTGTTAAATTAACAGTTTTGATGCGCAATCTCAATGCTCGCCCCTTAGGATTTCTGTAGTAAGCTCTCTGTTTGCCATAAGTGAAGAGATAATTCCACCGAGGCAGCTGACAGTTGTTGTCAATGTTATAGTTTCTAAGGCTAATGAAAGGGGTAGTAGGCTGATTACGTTTGGCATGAATAGCTGAACGGGAATACTGGTATATCTACTTACAATGAATAGTGCTGCGATAATCCCTAGAAATAACCCTATGAGGCTGCCAAATAGTCCGATAGTCACGGTCTCAATTATAACCATACGTAAGGTGATGGATTTCGGCGCACCGATAGCGCCAAGAATGGCAAACTCCCTTTTTCTTTCAGATATGCTCATAAAAGTGATTGTTGCAACAAGGCACATTGTCAAAGTTA
>JAVZLM010000023.1:0-7853 GCA_038883775.1 Bathyarchaeia archaeon | reverse complement strand
CATTATAACAGCCAAAGCCAAAGCAGAAAGCATTGTTACGAAAAGGGATAAGCCCAAAAGCAAATAACCATAAAAAGTAGGCGTAAGCCCCAATGCAGCCAAATCCAAGTTTATATTGGCTGGAATTCCAGATATGGCAGAGCCTAAAAGATAGCTGTAGCCAGCCATGTAAGCCACGGCGCCGACAGCAGCTATGATAATTGAGCCAGAAAGCTTTCCCAAAAGTATTGAAAGACGATTCATCGGCAAGGTCAGCAAGGTCTCGAGGGTTTTCTCTTCCTTTTCAATAGCCACTGAGGTGGCGGCTATCTGCACTGAAAAAGTGAGTAAAATCATAATTGTGATGGGAAGAGCAATAGACTGGGACATCAGTAGACCAGAAAGCATTGCTGGATCAACGCCACGCTTAACCTCGCCCTTTATAACCGTCGACTTTTCAACCCTCACAACATTTGGGGCAACTTGCCGGTTAAATTGTTCAATCAAAGCGTCAATCGCTGATGAGCCTACACTTTCGAAGGCGCCCACTGTGGAAAGTACTCCATAAAACTTCAACTCAACGCTTACGTTTTGCCCGCTACAGTATGCGTTAATAGTTTCGTTAAAGCCTTTGGGAATTTCGAGGATTTGCGTGACATTATATTTTGACAGCAGCCTTGTTATGTTTTCATCGTTTAATAAAACGTTGTTTTCACTGAAAACGTTAATGCCCGCCATCCTAAGCGTATCTGTAAAAATATCAGCCCAGTATCCCCCATCGTTATCCACGACAATAAGGTTGGCTTTTGCCGCTCTTTCCTGTGCAGATGATATTGCATAGTTTATGACCCCGCCTAAAACTGGAAACATCACCATCGGGACAATTATCATTCCCAAAAGTATTTTTGGGTCTCTTACAAGTTCTTTAAGTTCTTTTAATAATATGTTACCAAACCCTTTAAGCAAGCCTAACCACCCTTGCGAAGACCTCTTCCAAGTTTGTGCTCCCAAAATTTTCCTTAAGTTCTCGGGGTTCTCCCTCGGCGACAACTCTGCCCTTGTTTATCAAGGCAACCCTATCGCATAAGTATTCAACCTCAAGCATGTTGTGACTTGAAAGAAGCACGGTCACGCCGTGCCTCTTAACATAGCCTTTAATGATCTCCCTAACATGGTAGGAGTGAAGCACATCTAAGCCGCTTGTGGGCTCGTCGAGAATAGCCAACTTCGGTTTAATCATTAAGGCTCTGGCAACGAGGAGACGGCGCTTCATTCCCTTACTATAAGTCTTAGTCTTGTCTTTTAGTCGCTCTCCCAAACCGGATATTTCAGCAGCTTCCAAAACCATTTCACGCACTTCATCCTTGTCCTTTGCATGAAACCTTGCCATAAACTCAAGATATTCTAAACCTGAAAGATAACGGTAAGCACCAGCCTCCTCAGGAAGGTAAGAGATTATTTTACGAACGTCAGCTGCATTTTGCACCACATCATATCCAAAAACTTTAACGGCGCCAGAAGTTGGCAGAAGCAACGTCGAAACTATACGAAGCGCTGTTGTTTTTCCAGCCCCGTTTGGACCAATAAGCCCGAAGACCTCGCCGGGCTTAACACTGAAACTTAGCCCGTCTAAAGCGCGGATATCACCGAAAACCTTAGTAACATTATAGGCTTCAACAGCCAACATCGCTGAAACTCTCATCGAGAACGTTTGCAAACATCTTTAAAATGGTTGCTATTAAGCCTTACAATTTCCAGTCTATATTGTGATTTTTGAAGAAGATTCCAGCGATTATGCCAGCAATAAGAATTAGGAAGGATAAAGGCTGATAAAAGAAGTAGTATGTTATGAATTCGGCAAGACTGAATTGGAATCTTAACTTCCTTGAGGCTATGTAGAAGATTATTGAAAACATGACGAATCCCAGAATGGAATTTGTTAAAGTTGTAAAAAATATAGAAGTTATTGACGGAGGCAACATAGGAACATTTGTGAAATTTAATTGCGATGCAAAGACTCTTGGGATAAGGTTGAATAACTGAGCGTCTGGGAAAAGGGAGCAAATATAGTTAAAAAGTATAATGGCAACTGTCGGAAAAAGCATGAGGGCGCATGGAAAAGCTATGAACGGGTACATTAAAACATGTCTTGCAACTTTTCCGCCGTAGGTTTTGATCCATATGCCTGTTCCAATTCCCCACCGTTTTCTCTGAGCAAACCAGTTCCTCCACTTTGAAGGAGCCTTTGTATAAACTTCAACTTTATCCGTGAACTTAAACTGCTTATTTCGAAAGAAGGCTTTCGCAGCTAAGTCAAGGTCTTCCGAAACTACTTTGGCAAATCCGCCAACCTCTTCAAAGGTTTCCCTTTTAACGGCGAAGGCTGTGCCGCCAACAGCGAAACACCTCTGAACAAGTTTTGAGTAAAGAAAGCTTGAAAAGTTTGAGCCAACAAACTCGTAATTCACCATTCTAGATATAAAGGAATCCTTTATAATCTTCTTCTTTATATCAAGGATATCCGTATCCTCCATTTCTAAAGCTATGGTTCCAAGAAAATCCCTACATTCGCCAAGCTTAACATCCGCGTCCAGGAAAACAAGAATTTCTCCGCTGGAAACCTTGACAGCTTCATTTAAAGCTTCAACCTTCCCCCTTCTGTAATTGCTTAAAATGAAATGCACCTTGCCCTGAAAGCGCTTAATAACATTATATGCTTCAGCTGAGGGCTCATCTATGGTAACAAAAATCTCCTTATTCTGATAGGGGTCATCAACTAAGCCTTTAAGAAGTTCTTCAAGCAAATCTGAATCTTTATAGACGGGTATGAAGACGCTAATCCGTTTACCATTAGAGTCAGATGAGTCGCTGCTTTGCACATCGTCCATCTGCAAAGTCTCCAGTCCTAAGTTAACAATCCAGCTTTTTTGTTTTACGCATAACTACGTTTTCCAGAATATTCTAGAAAAGGGAATACGCAAAAAGGTAAATCTCTTAAGGGCATATCCCGTATTTTCAGTTTGTGGAACCAGAGGTTTCTGTCGTAATTCCAACATTTAATGAAGAACATAGAATAGTACAAACTATTAACACAATACGGGATGTTTTTTCTAAACATGGAATCACCTTTGAAATTATCGTCAGCGACGGCGGAAGCACAGATAAAACGGTTATGCGTGTTCCAGTAGCCAAAGAGGTAACTGTACTTAGAAGCCTAAGATTTTTGCCCAAAGGGGAATCCCTCATAATTGGCAGTTTAAAAGCAAAAGGAAGGAAAATCATGTTTCTAGACGCTGACTTACCAATTTCAACAAAAGACATTATAAGGCTAATAAATGAAACTGGGAAAAAAGATCTTGTTATCGCCTCAAGATACCATCCAAAATCGAGAGGCAAATGTCCAAAGATAAGGCTCATTCTTGGGCTATTGTTCAACATATACGTGAGAAAAATGCTAAAAATAAAAATATATGACACTCAATCGGGTGTAAAATGTTTATCTTCAGAAATCGCAAATAAAACGTTAAAGGAAATTAAGAGGAAGGGTTACGTTTTTGATATTGAACTTATACTTCGAATTATCAAAAATAAAGGAAGGGTGAAAGAGCTACCGGTTCAGTGGGAGCATAAAGAGGATAGCAGAATAAAAATTCTAAAAGTTATGCTGGAGCTATTTTTTGGAGTCATATCTTTGGTAAAGCTCAGAGCATAGAAAAAGAGTTTGAGCAAGCAATAAACTGGTGAACGCGGTTATTGGGGTCCAATAATAAACGGCTTTTCTAGACTCCAAGTACAAAGCTGTTAGAATTATGCATATTGAAATTATCGGAAGAAGGTTTTCCGCGGGTTCTCCGCAGTTTTTGAACTTCAATGCCAAAAGAATTGCAGTTACAACGAAACAAAAAATATAGATCATCAACTCTGCCACGGTGACATTCCATGAAATTACTTCAATGAAGCTTCTTTCAGTGATATGTATCTGGTTAATCCAGTGGTTATTGATAAGCGGGATTAAATTTAAACCCAACTGGTATATAAGGGGAAACCATAATAATAGCAACGTTGTTAGGCTAATAGTCCATGTTAAGACGTAGGCTGGAAGTTTTTTTCTATGGAATACAGCGATAAACACCAGCATAGGGATTATGAATAGAATTGGCTGAATCCATTTCGTTCCAATAAGCAGCCCGTTAGTAACCCCACATACAATTACTGTCTTTAATGATGTCTCTTCTAACAAATTTAGAGTAGCCACTATTGAACATAAACCGAAAAATATCATAGGAACGTCTAGATAGGCTAAACCGGATAGTCTCGCATGGCTTGGATTCAGTGCAAAGAAAATTGAAGCTGGGATTCCCAAATTTGAGGCAATTTTTTCAGCTATAAAATAAAGGGGTATTATGGAAATTGCCCCCATAAAAACGCAGAATAGACGTGCACAAAAAAGCATGCTTAAATCATTTATTTGAGAACCATAATCCATGTGTGCATTAGGGTAACAAATTTTCATATATGCCCCTAACAAGTACTTAACGAGCGGAGGGTGCTCATAGTTTGCCATAAACTTGCCGCTTCCAAACCCTTCAGTGAACCCTTCCATGTAAAGGAGACTTGCAGAAATATACAATGGCTCGTCATGGGAAAGCTCATTCATCCAAACAAAAGGTAGGCGCACAAAAAAGGAAAAGCAAACTATACCGAAAAGAAAAATGGAACGCCTGCGGAGGTGCTGAAAATTCGTCTTATCCATCAAAACTAAAACAAGCAAAGCGCAAAAAACAGAAACCAACATGTAAGATAGGATGTTCCCATATATCCACACACCCTCGGCGGTCCACTCAAACATTACAAACCCTAGACGAATCTAATCATGCTTCTATCATCATTTAAACTATTCCCTTAAATAAGTGAACATTCGCAATAAGAGATGTTTCGGGTTTTGGTTTCGTTAACTAAGGTTTTGCGCTTTGGCTATTCTTCAGGGTTTAAGTTATTCAACATGGTGGAGTCATACTACTAAGCAGAACTATGCTAATAGATTTAAACGGCAACTGCGGAAAACATTAGTGGAGGTAGCGTCAACAATATTTTGATTGCGATGGAAGATAAGGATGTAAGAGATGTAATAAAAAGGATTTGTGTTTTAGGCGCTGGAACGATGGGTAGACGGATAGCATTACAATGTGCTATACATGGGTTTAAGGTTAATCTTTGGTCGCGTACAGAGAAAACCCTTGAAGAGGCACGGGAGTGGCATAGGAAAGCCTTGAGTAAACGAACTATGAAGGGAGAGCTTTCAGAAGATGTTGAAACGGTGCTTTCAAGGATAAACTACACTACGGATCTGAAGGCGGCGGCCGAAAACGTCGACTTTGTTTTCGAAGCTATAGCTGAGGATGTTAAGCTTAAACGTGAAATTTTCGCTAAACTTGACGAAGTTTGTCCCTCCCACACAATTCTTTCAACAAACAGCTCCACGATTAAAAGTTCCCTTATAGCAGATGCAACAAAGCGGCCAGACAAGGTTTTAAATGTGCACTTTGCCCTGCGCGTTGAAGATAACGGACTGTTTGAGATTATGGGAAATCCTTGGACGTCGGAAGAGACGTTAAAGTTGGCTGAAGCGCTTGGCAAAGCAATCAACATGGTTGTTGTCCGCGCCCACAAGGAGGTTACGGGAATAATTCTCAATAGAATGTTGAGGGGTCTTTTAAACGCCGCCCTTGACATAGTCGAGATGGGTGTTGCAAGTCCAGAAGAGGTTGATAAAACGTGGAGCACCGCAACCGGGATGCTTGGTCCCTTCGCAATAATGGATTTAATAGGGTTAGATGTTGTCCTAGCCGCTGAAAACTTTTGGTATCAAGAAACCAAAGACCCCCACGACAAGCCACGTGAAATTTTGATTGAAAAAGTGAAGAGAGGCGAGCTAGGCTTTAAAACAGGTAAAGGCTTTTACACATACGGAAAGAAATAGAAGCATCAATTTTCAAGTTTTAATAACATGATTTGGAAACACGGTTGGTCGCGGAGAGTGGAACGCAAATTCTAAGATATTTACTAAGCACCATTGTAGACTATATAACCATTTGAGCGCTGTTTTAAATAAACCTATTAACTTTGCGTCCAAGTGATTCAACAAGCTGATAAACATACATGTTTTCGAGTCTTCTGAGCTTATTTTCTCCATAATGCTCCATAAGGATGTTATATGTAATTGGGTAGTATTCCTTCAATTCAAAGTCAGCCCAATACTCGAAGACAATGGAAAATTATTTATCTACCATCATGAGAAAACCATGGTTATCGAGGACATTTGGAGGAAAATAAATGGCTAAATGTCCAAAATGCGGAACCGTTGTAAACACTCCCAAAAAGAAGTGGACAATGGCTGGAAGACCAGACAAGTCAGGTAAGAGAATGCAGCTTGAAATAGGGTTATTTGACTGCCCAAAATGCAAGAAACCCTTCCGAGAAGTCCTAAGCAAAAAGAAGGTTTAAACTGTTAAAAGAGGCAAAGCCAACCGGCGACCAAACATGCCAAAAGCTAAACAAAACACGTGTCCAGAATGCGGAACAGAAGTTAAAGACCCGTACAAAACATGGGAGCTCATCGCCCCCTTCCCGGACAAAAAAATGAGAATAACCATGACCGTCTTCGGTATGTATGAATGCCCAAAATGTGGAAAAAAGTTTAAGGGAATAGTAAGCAAAGTCAAACTGGGCACAGAAGGCATAGAAATCTAAAGCATCCCGCAACCTCCTCATTTTTATTTTCCCTTAAAACTAAGCGTTAAGTTTTAAAACGTGGAAGGCTAATTCAACAAGACAAACCTCTGAGAAGGCAAAAACTTGGCAACGCAGACGCTAAAAAGGCTTTGGAAAAACGAATACTTCCAAACAGCAATAACCATAATCCTAATCCTCATAACAGTTTTCGGCTTATACTTCGGCATACAAGCAGCCCTAGGTTCAGAATATCCCCTCCTAGCCGTATCATCCGAAAGTATGCTTCCAACCCTAAACATAGGAGACCTAATAATAGTGCAAAAAATAAAACCGGCCGACATATACGCCGACCCCGCCAACGGAGACATCCTCGTCTACAAACGCGGAGAAGATCTCATAGTCCATAGAGCCATCAGCAAAGAATACAAAGGCGACGACGTCTGGCAGATTACAACACGCGGAGACGCCTACCCAACAAGTCCGGGCGAAACATGGTACTCAACACAGCTGGTTGGTAAAGTGATAGGGAGAATACCAGTCGTCGGCCACATACCCCTACTACTCCACTCAGAAGAAAACATTTACATTCTCTTCATAGCCCTAATAATAATCCTCATAATCCTGATGCTGCCCTTCAGCTCAAAAAACGAAGAAACATTAACAGAAAAGGAAGAGGAAAAGCCAGTTTCAAAAATAGGGCTAAACCTAATCTCATACATAATCATAAACGCAATACTCGTAGGGCTTATAATCTTCAGCTTATGGGGTTCCTTAACCTTTTGGCAGCCCGGAGCCGGAACCCATAGACCCCCAGAAGGTAGAATGGTAACTATAAACGGCATGTTTTCTGACTTGAATTTCCACGAGCAATTAGTACAAGAGGCCGACTTAGCTCAAAGCCTCCTAGCATACCAAATAAATTATGAAGTAAACGGTGGTCTACGCCTCGGCGTTCCAACATTCTCATGGTTCCAATTCCTTCTCATAATAATGGCAATATACAATGCATGGAAGCTTTACAATCTCTTAAAAACATGGAAAATAAAAAGGGTTGGGCAGCCTAATGTTTAAGGAAACAGCAAAAGCGCAGCCAAAATGCATCGAATGCGGCGTCGAACTAAAACTTTACGAGATCGACTACG
>JAVZLM010000022.1:0-7947 GCA_038883775.1 Bathyarchaeia archaeon | reverse complement strand
ACCAGTATCAGCCAAATCCAAAGCCGCTTGAATGCCAGCCACACCGCCGCCAATCACAAGGGCTTCCCGAATAATTGGCACCTCAATTTCCTCTGCGGGCTGAAGCAAAGCAGCCTTAGCCACAGCCATCTTCACAAGGTCTTTAGCCTTTTCAGTTGCAGCCTTTCGATCATAGAGATGCACCCAACTGCACTGTTCGCGTATGTTAGCCATTTCAAAAAGATACTTGTTTAAACCTGCATCTTCGCATGTTTTTCTAAAGGTGGGTTCATGAAGCCTTGGCGAACATGAAGCTACAACCACACGGTTAAGCCTATGTTCTTTAATGTCGTTCTTTATCATTTCTTGTCCTTGGTCTGAGCATGTGTAACGGTTGTCTTTAGCTAAAACTACGTGAGGAAGAGTTGCTGCGTATTTTGCCACTTCTTCGCAGTCCACGGAGCCAGCTATGTTTAAGCCGCAGTGGCAAACATAAACTCCAATGCGAATTTCACCTTCAGCCATGCCATTATCCTCCTAAAGATTTCAAGTAGTTTTCAATTGATTCTGCAGCACGTTTTCCAGCATTAATTGCTTCAATAACTGTTGCTGGACCTGTGGCAGCGTCTCCTCCAGCAAAAACACCTTTCAAGCTCGTTTCCATGGTTATTGGGTCAACCCAAACCGTCCCATCTGCATTCAACTCAATCTCTTTTGGCAAAAATGATAAGTTTGGCGTTTCGCCTATCGCCAAAATCACCATATCCGCTTCTCTTGTGAATTCTGAGCCTTCTATTGGAATTGGTTTTCTTCTGCCAGATTCGTCTGACTCGCCAAGTTGCATGCGAACAAACTCGATGGATGAAACCTTCCCATTTTTCCCCAAAAATCTTTTAGGAGCCACTAAAAACTCGATTTTTACGCCTTCGTCTTCTGCTTCTTTAACTTCCCACGGGTTTGCTGGCATCTCCTCCCTCGACCTGCGATAGAAGATTGTGGCTTCTTTTGCTTCGTTTTGTAGTGCCGTTCTAGCGGCGTCTATTGCAACGTTTCCGCCACCAATGACAGCGATATTCTTTCCCATTTCCATTTTTTCCCCAGAATTAACTTTCCATAAAAAGTCGAGGGCATGAATTACGCCTTCCAAATCCACGCCTTCAACTCTTAATTTTTGACTTTCATGAGCCCCAACGCCGATAAAAATGGCTTTGTAGCCTGCATTCCATAAATCTTCAAAACTCAAATCCTTACCAACAGTTACACCAGTCCTTATTTCCACATCCAAATCTTTTAGGAAATTGATTTCTTTGGCTAAAACTTGCTTTGGCAAGCGATGCTCAGGAATGCATTTCCTCAACATTCCGCCCGCCTCTGGTAGGGCTTCAAAAATTGTAACTTTACATTTTTTCTGGGCTAATTGATACGCAACTGTAAGCCCAGCAGGTCCAGAACCTATAACCGCAATTTTCCTTTTGACATCTTTTGTAGCCTTTGTTCTTTTTCTCCTCTTTAAGCGTTCAAGGCGTAGTTGTTCAATCTTTTCAAGAATTTTCTCTTTATCCATTCCAACACGTTCGGGGTGATAGCAAACCAAAGTGGTTGCAAGCGGAAGTGGAACATTCTCAACTATTTTTTGTAGGGCATTTTCAAGAGGTGCTAAAAATCTGTGCTCTACAGCTGTTCTCCGCAAGAAGAGAAGGATTTCGGGTATTTTAAGCGCTTGAGGACAATGCCTATAACAGTGATAGCACCAAGCACAAAGCCAAAGCTCATCCGAATTAAGAACGCTTTCAGGATTCAAGAAAATTTTTTCCAGAAGCCCTCTGGGATTGTAATCTTTTCCCAAAAGCTCAGCCATTGGACAGCTGGCTGTACAAATGCCACATTCAAAGCAGTATTTCAATTTTTCAATGTCTAAGAGTTTTTTGAGGTTTTCCTTAGAGATTATGGTTTCTGTGGTTTGCAACCTTTATGCCTCTTTAGTATTGGGGTTTCTCCAAGATATAAACTTTACAAACGTAAAGGTTTTAAACCACGCTACAAATATCATAACATTCATCAAGACAAATTTATAGAATAAAAGCAATAAAGATAAGATGGAGGAAAACAAATGAGAAGAGTAAGAGTTGCCATTTTTGGAGTTGGAGCTGTCGGCAGTTTAATTGCAAAGTTTTTGCTTGAAAAGGAAGGAGTAGAAATAGTTGGAGCTATCGACGTTGCTAAAGATAAGGTTGGAAAAGATTTAGGAGAAGTTTTAGGCATAAACAAGAAAGTCGGCGTCAAAATTTCAGACGATATTGATGTGGTGCTTTCAAAAAGCAAACCAGACATAGCCATCCATGCAACCTCCTCCTTTCTAAAAGACACACATCAACAATTAGCCACTCTCATAAAACACGGCGTCAAAGTAGTGTCAACATGCGAAGAACTCTCCAACCCATATTACACTGAACCAAAAATCGCAAAAGAACTCGATGCCCTCGCCAAAGAACATGGCGTAACCGTTTTGGGCACGGGCATAAACCCAGGCTTTCTAATGGACACATTGGTGATAACGCTTACGGCTGTTTGTCAAAAAATAGAGAACATCGAAGCTGTAAGAGTTATGAACGCAGCCACGAGGCGCTTGCCATTCCAAAAAAAGATTGGAGCCGGCTTAACCCTTGAAGAATTCCAAAAGAAAATTGAAACTAAACAAATTACGGGACATGTTGGACTTGAGCAGTCTATTGCGTTAATAGCTGATGCCTTGGCATGGAAACTTGACAAAATAGTAGCCGAGCCAGTGGAACCAGTAATCGCCAAAAAGCCAGTAGCAAGCGAACACATAAAAGTTAAGGCTGGTCAAGCTGCAGGTTTAAGACAAAAGGCTAAGGGCATAATCAAGAATAAAGAGGTTATTGTTCTCGATTTTCAAGCATACATAGGCGCAGAAGAAGAATATGACGCAATAACAATTCACGGAATTCCAAACATAAAACAGAAAATTCAGCCATGCGTGCATGGCGACATAGGCACAGTGGCAATGGTTGTTAACGCAATTCCAAAAGTGATCAAGGCACCGCCGGGTCTGCTTACAATGAAAGATTTACCAGTGCCTTCCGCCGCTGTTGAAGACATGAGAAGATATGTTTCATTCTAAAGTAGAGTGTGGGATAAAAGTTGACGCTAAAAATAGATATAAACTGTGACTTAGGCGAAAGCTACGGAGCCTTCAAAGTTGGAAATGACAAGGAGATAATGCCATACATAACATCCGCAAACATAGCCTGCGGATTTCACGCAGGCGACCCAATCACAATAATGCAAACTGTTAACCTAGCAAAGAAACATGGCGTTGCGGTGGGCGCCCATCCTGGCTATCCAGACCTCCTCGGTTTTGGAAGGAGAGAAATGCGTCTAACTTTAGAAGAAATCAAAAATTATACAATTTATCAGGTAGGAGCCCTTCAAGGCTTTGCAAAAATAGTTGGCTTAAACCTTCAGCACGTGAAACCTCATGGGGCATTATACAATACTGCAGTGAAAGATGAGGAAACAAGCAGGGGAATAGTAGATGCCGTGAAAGCCTTAGACAAAAATCTCATAATTTTTGCACCTCCAAAATCAACCTTAGCTAAAACTGCCACTAACGCGGGATTACGTGTTGCATACGAATTTTTTGCTGATAGAGCATACAACGCTGATGGAAGCCTCGTTTCAAGAAAAGAATTAAATTCAATCATCACAGAACCCTCCATGGTTCTCGAAAGAACTTTAAAAGTAATACGGGAAGGAAAAGTTTTAGCTGTTAACGGCGAAGTTGTAACCTTAGATAAAGTACACACCATCTGCGTACACGGCGACACACCAACAGCCATAAAATTGACAGAGATTTTAAGGAAAAACTTGGTTAAATCTGGAGTAGAAGTTACCGCAGTTAGCAACTTTGTTTGACAATTTTAAGGTTTAGCAATGCAAACGAAAATTTACGAATCCCCCCGTTACTTGCCCTTCGGCGACAGCGCCCTAGTCGTCGAGTTTGGCGAAGTAATAAGTCTCGAAGCAAACCAAAAAGTCATAGCTTTAAACAATGCCGTTTCAAAAGCCAGCATTATAGGAGTTGAAGAAACCGTTCCAACATATCGGTCTCTCCTTATCCGTTATAACCCATTAAGAACCACTTACGAGCGCCTCGTATTTCAAATCAAAGATATTGAAAAAAACCTTGACAATTTTGTCAGAGAAATTCAGGGTAGAAGGATAATTGTCCCAGTAGTTTATGGTGGAGAGTACGGACCAGACATAAGTTTTGTCGCCCAATACCATGGAATAACGGAAGAAATGGTTGTGAGGTTGCATTCTGAGAGGGAATATAGGGTTTACATGATTGGATTTGTCGCTGGTTTTCCATATTTAGGAGAAGTTCCAGATGAAATCGCAACACCACGCCTTGAAACGCCAAGACTAAAAGTTCCAGCAGGTGCGGTGGGCATCGCGGAAAAACAAACGGGAATTTACCCTTGCGAGGCGCCAGGCGGATGGAGAATAATAGGCAGAACACCATTCAAACTCTTCAATCCACTTCAGCAACCACCAACGCTTCTAAGACCAGGCGATATTGTGAAGTTTAAACCAATTTCTGAAAGCGAATTCAAAACAATTGAAGGAGCCGTTTCAAAAGGTGAATGGAAACCTTCTGTTGAGGAGTAGCTAAATGCAGGTTTTTCAAGTTTTAAAACCAGGATTGTTTACAACAGTTCAAGATTTGGGGAGGTTTGACTATCTAAAATATGGCGTGCCAATTTCAGGTGCCATGGACCCCTTCGCCTTAATCGCGGCAAACCTCTTGGTTGAAAATAATCCAAACGACGCTTGTTTAGAAATAACCATAATAGGTCCAGAACTTAAGGCTCTAACAAAAACCCATATAGCAATAACAGGTGGAGACGCAGAACCAAAAATTAATGGTGAAAATGTTCCCATGTGGCAAACGTTACAAGTGAAAGAAGGAGACATAATCTCTTTTGGCAAAGTGAAAAGCGGATGCCGAGCATACATTTCCATAAAAGGGGGAATAAACGCGCCATTGGTGCTTGGAAGCAGATCCACCTATGTGCGTGGCGGATTTGGAGGTATAAACGGTAGACAATTGAAGAGTGGAGACTTAATTGAAGGGTTTGCCACCTCACCACTAAAAATCGAATATGCAATGCCAGAAGAGTTGATACCTCAATATACAGGCAAATTCACAGTTCATGTTATATTGGGACCACAAGCCGATATGTTCACCGAAAAAGGAATAGCAACATTCCTATCAAACCCATACAGGGTCACATCAGAAGCAGACCGCATGGGATACAGACTAGAAGGCCCAGCAATAGAGCACAAAGCAAAAGCAGACATCGTTTCAGACGCCCTTTTACCCGGCTCAATTCAAGTTCCAAAAAATGGAAAACCGATCTTGATAATGCGCGATGCCCAAACAACGGGTGGCTATCCAAAAATTGCCGTAGCCATCACACCAGACGTTTCCATGCTTGGGCAAGCAAAACCAAACGACACAATAGAATTTTCCAAAATTACAATGCAATTAGCTCATGAAAAAACAAAAGACTATTACCGAATGCTTAACAATCTCGGCAACAGACTATTGAAGAAGCCATATTAAACGTTTAATAGAAAACTAAGCAAATGTATCATGATGTGTCTATCATGAAAGCTTTCGCTGGAGTTCATGAGAAAGGAAAATTTTCCCTTTTAGAAGCAATAGAAAAAGTCAAAAATTTGCCCAATTTTAAAAGGGCTGGCGCAATTGCCTTGTTTATCGGCGTTGTTCGCGGAGAAACTTTGAAAAAGGGAAGGGTTCAGAAATTGGAGCTGGAAGCTTATGAAGAGAAGGCAAATGAGGTTTTAGCTAAAATCTGCCAAGATTTAGAGCGAAGAGATGGCATAGTAAACGTTCAAATTCACCATTTACTCGGAGAATTTAATGTGGGCGAAGAAATGGTATACGTTATAGTTGCTGGTTCCCACCGCAAAAATGTTTTTCCAGTTTTAGAAGAAGCCGTGGAAAGATACAAGAAAGAAGCACCAATTTTTAAGAAAGAATACGTCATAAACGCGAAGGGCAAAACAGTCGCCCGCTGGGTTTCAGAACCCTATTCCTTTTTGGAAAGGTGAATTTAGAGAAGGGTTATAAGTAGACTTGTAAAAATAAAGGTTTAAAAAGGGATGCAAATTTGGAAAAAAGAAGCTATGCATGGTTTGAAAGACGAAGAAGAACAAAAGCCTTAGACTTAGCCCAAGAACAAATAACAAAAGCCCTAGACACAGTAACACTACTACACCAAGCCATAAAAAACATTTCAGAAGGAAAAAAGAAAGAAGCATTCCAAAGCATCGAAAACCTCTTCAAAGTTGAAAAAGAAGTGGACAGCCTAAGAACAGAAGTCTTCAAAGAACTCTCAAAAGGTGCAGCACTATTCGCAGAATACCGCGAAGACCTCATGCACCTTGTTAAACGTCTCGACACCCTCGCAGACCATGTAAAAGATGTGGCAAGATGCGTAAAAATGCTCGGAGATACGCCTCTTCCAAAAGAATTATGGGACAGCGCAGCGCACATGACTTCAACACTGGTGGATTGCGCCCACGCATTACGGGGAAGTCTCGAAAAAATAACTGTTGACGCTGTCGCAGCTGTGCAAGGCGCAAAAAAAGTTGAAGAAATTGAACATGAAATTGATGAGGAGTATTTGAAAACAAAGGCTCTGTTTACTAAGTTTTCGGATAAAGTGAATTGTGGCGCCATGGTAATTTTTGATGATTTAGTCGAATTTATTGAACATGCTGCTGATATGTGTGCTGACACGGCGGATTACATTGTTATACTTGCAAGCAGAGAATGAAATAGCATGCTAATTGCTCAAATATCAGACGTTCATTGCGGTCCAATGCTTCGCAGCGACATGCTTAGGGCCGGCATTAAAGAAATTAACGAATTATCTCCAGATGTGGTTTTGGTTTGTGGAGATTTAACGGAAAACGGTTTAATATCAGAGTTTAAAACCGCAGTTAAAGAATTAAAGAGGCTGAAGGCGGAAAAAATCATTTACGTAAGCGGAAACCATGATTATCGGTCAACGGGTTATCTGCTGTTTAAAGAGTTTTTCCCCTTCTCACAAGTAACAGAGGTTGATGACGCAGTTATACTGGTTCTAAGTTCAGCCAGACCAGACAGAGACGACGGCGAAGTTGGTCACAGACAAAACCTTTGGCTTGAAAAAACTCTCCAAGAACATAAGGACAAAGTAAAAATAGTAGCCCTCCACCACCACATAATCCCAGTCCCAGATACAGGTGCAGATCAAATAACAATTGTGGACGCTGGCGACGTTCTAAGAAGTCTCGTAAAATCAAAAACGAACCTAGTTCTCTGCGGACACCGCCACAGACCATGGAGATGGAGAATCGAAGACATGCTCGTAGTCCACGCAGGAAGCATATCATGCGAAAAACTTAGGGGATTCTTCTGCAACTCCTACAACATCATAGAAATAAAAAACAAGAAAATTGAAGCGAAACTGAAAATTGTCGGCGGAGGCTACGTAGACTTCAAAGAAATAGTGAAGAGAAGAGAGATACTACAAGCATCAGACATTTCACAATACAGCGACTCCCTAGCCCAATAAAAAATTGCATATGCCTTTTGTTTCCAAAAATATAGAGGGTAGGGTCCCTATTGGTTGATTTCAACACCAAAATCATGAAGAAATCAAAGCAATAACGCTGTTTAAATTTCGCCATACACAACTTGAGGCTATCGGAATTTTTCTGTGGGATATAAAAATCTGTTTACACGGTCGCGTACCAGAGCGAACAGCTTAGTGATTTGCGGTTTAATAAGTTTTGCAGGTATGTAACATACTACTCCAGCAAAAACTCCGCAAAGAAGTATTGTCGCAGTGTTTTGGAGTCTTGAATCTA
>JAVZLM010000021.1:0-8259 GCA_038883775.1 Bathyarchaeia archaeon | reverse complement strand
ACAGGTGGATTAGGACCAACCTTTGACGACAAGACATTAGAAGGAATAGCAAAAGCCATAAACCGCAATTTAGAACTTAACGAAAAAGCCCTTGAAATGGTCAGAAAAAAGTATGAGGAATATGCCAAGGCTGGAAAAATTAGTGCTGTGGAAATGACACCCTATAGGGTTAAAATGGCGAAACTTCCGGAGGGAGCAAATCCGCTGCCCAATCCCGTTGGCACGGCACCCGGTGTTTTAGTTAAAGTAGGCGATACCTATTTGATTGCGTTACCCGGTGTCCCATCTGAGATGGAGGCTATTTTCGATAATCATGTCGTTGGCATGCTTAGGAAAGAAGCTGGGGATGCGACATTTTTCGAAACAAGCATATATGCTGACGACATAATGGAGTCAGCCTTAGCCCCGTTAATCGATATTGTGATGCGTGACAATCCCTTCGTCTACATAAAATCCCATCCGAGAGGCGCGGAAAAGAAGCCTCACATAGAAATCCATTTGTCAACAACGGCTAAGGATTCTAAAACTGCAAAGGACCGTATTGGAAAAGTCATAATTCAGCTTTCAGAACTAGTAAGGGGGAAAGGCGGAAAAGTTAAACTTAAGGAATAAAATAACAACTGCTTGGTTGCGATGATGGGAGCAGGCTAGACGCTGATAATGCATTTGCTAGATGATTGAAAATCCGGGTTCCCAAAGCAACCATTCTCACTTTATTGATTGGAGTTTCATAAAACCAATAAACTGGCCCTTAAGTAATGATTCCGAGAAAAAATGAAGCAAAAAATTTCGAAAACTCTAATCGTACTACTTATTCTTCTCGCATTTTCTTACTTGTTTCCGTCGTGCATTTCGGAAGGTTATACCCGCACCTACAATCTCTTAGACGGTCCGGAGGGCATAAGGCAGTATAAGTTGAATGTTATTGTGACGCAATCGCTTTGCGAATATTATGTTTCACAGAGCCATAATCAAGTTTCAAAAGAGGATTTCCCAAAATTTGTTACACCGCACGCGTTAGAACCAGTCGCCAAAAAACTCTGGGAAATATATGAAGGTGATTATGAAAGTTTCGCAAACGGAGTCTTAATGATTGTCCACCAGATACCCTACGAAGTAACCGTGCCCGCTAAATACCCTGTGGAGATTATCGTGGAAAATCAAGGAGATTGCGACCTATTCAGCTATGTTGCAGCGTCAATAATGAAAGCGGGAGGTCTCGACGTTGTTCTTCTATACTATGAAGATAAGGCACACATGAACGTTGGTGTTAGCCTCCCAAACGCGCCACGCTATGCGAGGACACAAGCCTATTATGTGAACTATAGAGGCGTCAAGTACTACATTGCAGAATGCACAGGCGGAAACTGGCGAACCGGGTGGAGAGTTGGAGAATGCCCACCTGACCTAATCGGGGAAAACCCCATAGTGATTACGCTTGAAAACTGTGAACGATGGTCACCCGGGCAAGCATCTGCAAGCTACACGTCATTAGCACCGTCAGCATTATCTCTAACTGTTACATCTACGTTTGTTATGCAAGGAAGCAAAATAGCGCTTATTGGGCAGCTTGCGCCGAACTTATCAAACGAAAAAATAACCATCTACATTAAGATGAGCGGTTCTCCATGGATTGTAGCGAATATAACAACTACGGATTCTAATGGTCGATTTGAATGTGCCCTTAGCCTTAACGAGGCGGGCACATGTTATATTCGTGCAAGTTGGTCTGGAAACGATGATTATAGCGGAGCAGACAGCCCAATAATAGCCGTAACGGTTCTGCCAATCTATTTTATCGCGCTTCTAATAATTGTTACATTTTTGGTTTGTTTAGGCATAATCATATTTATAACGTCAAGGCAAAAATATCAAGAAATTAAGGAACCGAAACTTACAGAAATCCTAACGTAATGCAAAAAGCTTTTACTACCAAATATGGGTTATTGAAGTAAAATTCATCACAAAGTGGACTGAAATGTTTATTGTGTTTATTATTGGGACAGCTGGCTCTGGAAAGTCTCTACTTACGGCAGCTTTCAGTGAATGGTTAAAGTTGTCAAAGCAGAATGTTGCTATAGTGAATTTAGACCCTGGAGCCATGACGCTACCATACTCGCCTGACGTAGACGCCCGCGACTATATAAGCGTAGAAGAAATCATGGAAGAGTACGGTTTGGGACCCAATGGAGCTTTAATAATGGCTGCAGATCTCCTCGCAGATGAAATTGAAAATATTTCGAGGGAAGTGGAAGATTTAAAGTCAGATATTGTTTTAGTTGACACTCCCGGGCAGATGGAGCTGTTCGCATTTAGGGCAAGCGGACCTTATATAGCTAGTGAGCTTACAAGGGAGCCAAAAGCCATAGTCTATCTTTTTGACGCGGTCTTTTCGCTAAACCCTTTAAATTATGTTTCGAACCTGTTCCTCTCCGCAGCTGTCTATAATCGTTTTCTGTTACCCCAAGTACATGTACTTTCGAAATGCGACCTGCTTTCTGAAGAAGATGTTAACAGAATTGTAGATTGGTCGGCAAACCCGAAAGCCTTGGAAATGGCTATAGAACAAAAGCTTGAGGGTACAAAGCGTCTCCTAAGCAGAAATATGATGAAGGCTATTTACCAACTTGGTTTGAGATTTCTTCTTATTCCAGTCTCGGCGAAAACAAACGAAGGGATGGTCAATTTCAACATGGCTTTGGAGCGCATACTAGCAGGAGGAGATAAATACACATACTAACAATCTTCTAGAAGCGTCCATGCTGCGGCTGCAGCGCCATATTCTGCTAATTCTAAACTGTCAGCACCAGCGACCACGATAACATCATTTTCCTCTGGTTGTAAAAGTGTTATTAACTCTTCGGCAATTTTTGGATAATCCCTTGAAAGATCATCACAAACTGATGGTATAACTAACCGCCCATTCTTTAAAATTATCGTAGTGGCGCCTTTTGCGCCAACCCTAACCGCAGCATCTCGTTGTTCGATGCCAGATTTAACCTTATTCCCGCAATTTTTAACCAATATGGCAGAGTTGAAGGACGCGGGCATAAGTCCAGCTTCCTCTAATTTTGCTCGTTTTCTAAGGGTTTTCCTGTATTCTTCAAAAAGTTTTAGCCCTTTAACGGTTAGTTGGCAACCGGCTTTCGATGTCAAGATAAGTCCGGCTCTCTTTAGCCGATTAATGATAGTGCGCACAACACCTTCTCCAATTTTCAACTCTTGGGCGAGTTTACTTCTTCCAACAGGCTTTTCGGAAACAATTTCCATTGCGCGCAGAATATGTAAAACAGAAAACGTAGGAGCTGGGCCTATCACCTTTTCGCTAACAATCTTCTCTAGGATATTTTTAACCTCACTGGGCATTCTCCCACAGTTAGATTTTGTGTTTTCAATGGTATAAAATTATTCTTAATTGGCTAACCGGAAAATTCTGGATGCGAAGTAAACACGGTTAAACTGTCGTTATTTCTTGACATAATACTCTCTTACTATGCCGGCTGTTAATGCGATAAGTCCTACAGCTAACAAATATAGCATTGGATAGATGAACATCGACAGCATAGATTCATAAGTTAGTGTTGGCGGTATTTGGGGGGTGAAAAATACTACAACCCACATTATAATGAAGGTTGAGATACAACCTAACCCTAGGCCCACGGAAAGCCCATGTATAAAGCTGCTTCTATCCACTTGATTATCCGTGTTTTGCTTGCTCTCCTGCTGTTTGGCTTCCTCCTGTTCTGATTTTTGCTCTTCCACGTTTTCTTGTTGCTCTAGCTCTTGCTGATCCAGACTTTCACTAAACTGGATTTCTTCCTGCGTTTCTTCAACTTCCATGCTAATCGCCTCTTTGAGATTTGGCTGAGTGAATTAATAAAATTATTCAATTTTGGATTCTTATTCAAAATAAGAATTCAGAATTAGGTTTGCCTTTGTGATAACTTTGGTGCAAGCCTTTCTATGGCGTCTTTAAGCCTATTCCACTCCTCCATATTCCTCACGTTGAACTTATGTTTCCTTTTCCAGACACCGTCCTTTTTTTGCCAAAGATAAAGACCTATAGAGCGCCTTCCAAAGGATTCGAAAATTACTATAGCTTCCCACCATTTTTCACTCTTAAAAATGGTGATGTAGTCGATTACCTTGTAAAATTCGGAGATGGGCAATTTTTCGTTGGGTTCCGTCATAATGTTTACTCCTACCCTTTACAGTTGAGATGGTCACAATTTAAGCGTTTTAAACACGAAAATGTAATGTTAAGATTTGGTATGGTTAGCATATTGGAATTTTTCCTTGAGCTAACTCCATGCAGAACTTGTCAATGTTTTCAAGTTCATATTCCAACACAGCCTCTATCTTGCTCTTAACTTTGTCAAGTGAACTGTTTTCCGCCATTACAACCTGTGCTGCGGCGATGGCTGGCTGGTCTATTGGGCGACCAATTTCGCTTAGAAGCCATATGTAAACTTCTTCAAGCTCTGGTACTTGTTCATAGACATGTTGTGCAACCCTAAAAGTTAGGACGTTGTATATTTTTCCTACATGGCTTACCGGATTTTTGCCAGCGGCTGCTTCCGAGCAGAATGGTCTATTTAAGGATATTAGGCCGTTTACGCGGTTTCCTCTGCCCACTTGCCCGGAGTCTCCGCTGTCTGCACTGGTTCCTAAGACTGTTAAGTATATGCCGTCTATTCCTCTGCCGCGTACATCCAACGTGTTTAACTGTACATTTATCTTTTCGAAATCCGTGTTGGCTCTAACAAATCTGTTGATTTCTTCAAGGATTTTTGCCTTTTTCTCGAAGTAGTCCTCCTCGCTGCTTATGAAGCGATCCACAAAGGCCATTGATATAGTTAGGTTTAAATCATTATTGTTCCTTGAACCCATAACTTTTATGTCCTCGCCAGATTCTGGGTGGCGCCGCTTAAATTCCTTTGAATTCAAAAACTGTTCTGTTTTAAGCACTATTTTCTCTGTTCTTGTCATTGGCGCATAGCCCACAGCGGCGGATGTATCATTAGCTCCTAAGACCTTTCCTTTTCGCTTAAAAATGTCCACTAATCCCGCTGAACCGGGTTTAAGTTCCACTTGATATTTTATGTGTTTCTCTGGGTCTACAAAGCGCATGTTTTTCTTGAACCATTCCTTCGCAACGTTTACGGCTATTTCCTCAACATCTATTTTTATTCCATCAAATTCTGTAGTTGCTCTATCGCCGAAAACAAAGAGCATCGGCTGCTTTACAGTACCCCCTCCAAATTTGAGTTCAGACTGTCCAGCCACAAGTAGGGATTTATCCACATTATGATGTAATATTGTGCCAGTTTTTTCCAAGTATTCTTTGCTTAGACGTTGGGATATTTGCTCCATTACCGCGTCACAGATGTAGTCCGGGTGCCCCAGACCTTTTCTTTCTACTATCTCTAGTCTTTGCTTTTCCAGGGGCGTTTGTTTTAGCCTTTCAACTATTATATTTCGCAAAGGTAATCCTCCATTGATACGCGTGAAGTTTCGGTTATGTATAAACCTAAAATATATATTTTGCTGTATCCATCTTATACTTATGATAACTGGTGGTTATATTTGATAATAACCGGTTCTATGCTTAGAAAACTGCGGATAGAAGCCAAGCTTACTCAGAAGAGGTTGGCAGAACTTGTCGGAGTTTCCCAGGCGCATATCGCGAAAATCGAGCAGGGGAAAGTTGATCCCAGACTCTCAACAGTGAATAAGATTTTGAAGGTTTTAACAGAGGGAAAAGAGATAAAGTGTAGGGACTTGATGACGAGAGGCGTACTTTTTGCAAGACCTGAAGACAGTGTGTTGAAAGTTAGCGAAATAATGGTGAGGCATGCCATCTCCCAAATGCCGGTTATCGATGGGTATGAGGTTGTTGGTACGATAACTGAGGAGAGCATAGTCAGAAAACTCAACTCAAACATCGCGAATGAAAGGGTCAAAAATGTAATGGGTCCGCCACTGCCAATAGTCTCAGAGGAAACAAGCCTTAATGCCATTCGTCCACTGCTTGAGCAACGGCAGGGCGTTTTGGTAGCAAGAGGCAAAAAGATTATTGGGATAATAACCCGTTCAGATCTTTTAAAAATAATTGCTTAGAGGACTCAAAATGTCATTGCAAGATTTTGATCGACACGTTACAAGTGTAATCTCGATTTTAAAAAAGGAAATGCCGAGGGAAGTCATCATTATTCATCATGATGATGCGGATGGTTTGTGCTCAGCAGCCATAACCCAAAAGGCTTTAGAGAGGGAAGGTGCAAAGGTAAAGACTTTCTGTTTGGAGAAAGTTTACGCAGAAGTAATTGAGGATGTGCACTCGAAGACAGGGCAAACAATTTTTTATGTGGATATAGGCTCTTCGCATGCAGACCTAATATCAGAGTACAATAGGGGGCGAAACCTAACCATAATACTAGATCATCACGACCCAAAAGTATCCAGAGACCCTAAAGTTTTGGATTTAAACTTGGAAAATTTTGGCTTTAGAGGTGAGACGGACTTTTCTGGAGCTACTTGCTGCTACCTTTTTGCAAAGGCTTTAAATCAAGAGAACCATGATTTAGGATACTTAGCTCTTGTTGGAAGCTGCGAAATCCCTGAGGGCTTTAGATCAATCAACGAAGCTGTTTTGGAGGAATCATTAAAAGCTGGGATAGTTCGGAGAAAGGGGAAGAATTTTGAAATTACGAGGCTTGGGATTAATGTGGATGCTTTGTTTTCAAAGCTTCAAATTTTGGGAGCCGTTGGCTATTATGAAGGGGGTCCTGATTTAGGTGTAAAAGCGTGTCTGGAGGGGATAAGTCCGGAAATAGAAGCGAAAATTAACGTTTTGGAAGAGAGACGGAAAGAGGCTAATCGCAAACTCTTGGGAATGTTATATCGTGAAAGGCTTAAGGAAACAGAGCATATTCAATGGTTTGACGCTGGGGATATTTATGCTGGTATGGGAACAAAGGTTGTCGGACAATTCTGCTCCTTCCTATCCTATCAAGCACGGCTAATAAAACCCAACAAGTATATACTGGGCTTCGTCAATGTGCCACCAGAAATACCGAAATGGGGAAAACTTAATGAAAAATTTGTGAAGGCGTCTGTTCGCGTACCAAAATCCATGCAACAACTAATTGATAGTGGAAAACTGCCGGGAGCGGTTAACCTTTTAGAAATTGCCTCTAAAGGTTTTGGTATGGCTGATGGTCATCAATATGCTGCAAACGTTGTCTTGCCTGCGAATAAAAAGATGGAATTGCTGGAAAATGCTGAGAAGATCATACTCGGTTAACAATATTTTTAAAATCCGGCTTTTATTGGGTTGCGGGGCTTCATGAGCTCCCGTAATAATATTGTGGCATATGATCCGCGGTGTAAAGTAAAGCTTATTTTCGCCATGTTTCTTCGCGGATTAGCATGGTCTCTGGATATTTCATCCACTCTAAAATCTTTTAATGTTGTTAAAGCTGTGCGTAAACCGCCTTTTAGGCTCAGTTCTGGCATTTCCTTTATCTTAAAGTTCTCGGGGGCTATGCCTTCCTCTTCCAGAATTTGTTTTTCGATTTCACCTTGAACACCTTCTGTTAGGCGCTGTCTAAAACCAACCAGCGGAATTGCTAAGCGCATTTTTCCGGAGGCTATTGCGCTGTTTTTTTCTGGTATTTTCATTTGGCTTGCAATTTCATATAGTCTCTGGCTTGGCAACCCCGTAGTCTCAATTTTAACTACGTAGTCTCCAACTTCTGCAGTGTTTAATGGAAGTCCCAACGCGATTCTTCTACTCAAAAATCTGTTAAATAAGTAGGCTTGATATGCTTGGGGGAAAAGTTTTCGTAGTTTTACGGGTAATCTTCTGAAGGCGCCTTTAAAGTCGTTTGGCTTCTTCATCAGATGCTGAAGCATTAAACGCTCATAATATAGGTGTTTGGGAAAGACTTTTAAGGCGTTCTTAAAGTCTAGTGTGCGGTAAAGCTCTTCACGGGCGATTCTTGATTCAGGATGTTCAAAGGGATACGCTTTTGCAAGAAAAAGCATTGCAGCCTTGCGAAAATTCTTTTTAATAATGGCTTTTCCAACAATGTGTGTTATTGGGCGGATCGTGCCAAAGCGCTGATGACCGAAAAAGTTTGGCAGTCCGCCCAATGCTTGAATTTCCTTAACAACCTTTTCTATTCTTTGGTGAATAGTTGGTTTTGTATGATGTATTGCGCGTATTACTATTTTAAAAGAGTTTCCAAGTAAGTA
>JAVZLM010000020.1:0-8622 GCA_038883775.1 Bathyarchaeia archaeon | reverse complement strand
CATTAAACCCAGAGCAAGAAGTTGTCGTAGGGTCAAGCATCCAATTCACTCAAACTTCAATAGACCCAGAACGCGACCCATTAACATACACGTGGCTATTAGATGGAACCGTAAAGGCAAACACACAAAACTGGATATACACACCAACCACCAGCGAAGTAGGCATACGCAACGTAACACTAGTAGTCTCAGACGGACTCTTAATCGCCAAAATACAATGGAACGTCACAGTCATTCCAAACAACCCACCAACAATCATAGGCTACACGCCAACAATTGATTATCCATGCATAAACCAAGGACAACAACAAACCTTCACAGTAACAGCCACAGATCCAGACGGTGATCCAATAACCTACGAATGGTACCTAAACAACAACCTAGAATCAACAACAGACACGTACATCTTCACTGCATCGGCCGGCACGTCAGGCACCCACACAATAACAGTAATCGTAAAGGACAGCCACGGAGCACAAACAAGCCGAAAATGGTACCTAACAGTCGACGCAAACCTGGTAATGCCCTTCGACACAAGCACAGCACCAGCCATAGATTACGCAGGAACTCAAAATAATGGAACTGTTTATGGCGCAACGTGGACACCCGATGGTAAAGTTGGTGGGGCCTACATATTTAGTGGTAGCAGTTATATTGAGATAGCTGATCATCCAGAATTAGGCGGTGACGGAACATGGACAGAGATAACAATCGAATTCTGGATTTACTTAACACAAGATCAGTGGGGAAGTAGAATCGTTGCGAAAAGAGGTACTACAAGCGCACGAAGCTATCAAGTAGGCATCCAATCTGCATCATCTTCCACCCTACCAAACAGGCTATACTTTGGCGTATGGAACCGTGCAACCAGCCCAGTATACTATGAGGTTGAAATTGCAACACCATTAAACATTAACACATGGTACCATGTCGTCTGCACTTACAAATCAACCGTCGGATCAAAGATTTACATCAACGGAATCGAAGTTGCAATAAACGTTAAATCAGGACAAAACACCGGAAACATTCAATCAAGCAGTGGCCAACCTCTTTATATCGGCAGAGGAACCGGAAGCGATGGCACTTTTACATATCTAATAGGCATCCTTGACGAAGTGCGAATTTACCCCAAAGCTTTGACAGCCGACCAAATAAGCAGATCATACAACCAAATGATGAGCCTATACGAGGGCGAAGGCTTAAACATCTATGAAAACCAGCCTGCACAACAAGGCTTAATAACTGTTCAAGCTACGCTAACCGTACCACTAATCTGCGCCGCGATTATCCTTTCAAAGAAAAGGCGAAAAACACTATTAAGTCAACTCTCTTCTCATTTCTTTATTGCAAAATAGTAGAGCTTTTCTCTAGAATAAAGTTACATAACAAATAACTAGAAGCGTACTCTACTCATACCTTGTGAACCAAAGTGGATAAAGCCAATAAACTAAAATGTATCCTTATAACCCTCATCCTTATAACCCCCACAATACTCGTCTTATCTAACCTAATCCGAGTAAAAACCGAAAACAGCGAATACTTTGAAGAGTGCACCGCTGTCATAGTTACTGGTAAAGCAGCCAAAGATGGCCGCGCCATACTTATGAAAAACCGAGACACAAGCGACACAATGAATAGGCCTATTTACTATCCTCCAAAGGACGGCAACTACGGCTACATAATGGTAAACACTTACTGGATGGGCATCAACGAGAAAGGCCTAGCCATAATGAACACCAAGGTAAGCGCACTAGGCTTTGGTGGAAGCGGCCTAGACAACGGCGCCTTAAACCGCTGGATAATAGAAAACTGCGAAACCGTGGAAGAGGTCTGCCGGGCACTAAACGACACAAACAGCCCTATAGGGCCGGGGAAACGGCAAGGCGGAACCTGCATAGGCGTAATAGATCGCTTTGGCAAAGGCGCCTTCATAGAAGTAAGCGGAATAGGAGCCTACGCCCGCTTTATAGCTGATGGCTTCGACTCTCAAGCTAATCATCCGAGATGTTATCCGGGCTACGCCAGCGGGCCAAGCGGCCGCGACAAGTACGCCCTAGACATATTAAACGCCATCTATGCCGAAAAAGGCTACATATCCTGGGAAGACGTAGCCCAAAACGTTTCAAGGTACGTCCGTAACAAGGAAAAGGGAACTAGCAGCTTCTCAATAAGCGGCGAAGTATGCAACACAATAACTCAAGCCGCTATGGTAGCAGTAAGCGGAGACCCCCGATACGAGGGAAAACTAAACTGTATGTGGGGCGAGTACGGAAACCCGCCAATGGTTGGCCTCTTCATTCCATCAATACCCTTTGCAGGACAGCCGCCAGCCGTCCTAAACAGCTTCTGGAATTACGTCTGGCAAAAAAGAAGCTACACCCAAGATCAAAACGGATACTATGTTCCATCAAAAGTTAGAGAAGTGCAAGGCTACACGTTTTTCGCAGAAGACTACACTTTCATTAAATATGACATGTTAATGGCGTCAATACCGGACAACCTCTCAGACGCGGAACTAAAAGCCATCCTACAAGAATACATAAACAGTTCAGTTGAAGCCGCCGCACAAATCTATATAGCCGAGCCAACAGTCCAAACCCACACAATAACTTATAATGGAAAAACTTATCAGGCAAAAACGGTCAGCAACTCTACAGTCTCAAACTTTGAATTCACATCGTCTCCAAACATCAAAATAAGCTTTAAAGCCACAGGCGAAACAGGCACCACAGGCTTCTGCTACATCGCAGTCCCAACAGAGCTATTCTATGGAAAAATAAGCCTAACAGTAGGCGAAAAACAATACACTGTAACCAAGCCAGTAAGCAACGATTACGTGACCATACTTAACTGTACATATGCGCATTCCAGCCAAATAACAATAACAGCCGACGTAGACCCAGCAAGCTACCGCGACTACAACACCCTTATCAAACTCTTCAAAGACTTCGCAGAAACTTACCCATCCCTAGTATCCTACGAAATTGTCGGAAAAACAGTCCAAAACAATGACATAATAATGTTTAAATTCGGTAATCCCAACGGCGGCCGAATCCTTGTGGACGGCGCAATCCACGGCGCCGAAAACCTCGGATCAGAACTCTTATACTTTTACGCCAAATGGCTACTAACAAGCAGCGACCCCCTAGCAACCCAAATCCTAACAAGAAATTATATGCTTCTCATCCCAGCCCTAAACGTTGACGGATACGCAAAATGGCGTAAAAACGCTAATGGCGTAGACCTAAACCGAAACTTCGCAACAAACTGGCAGTATGCCGGAAGCACAGACCCCTCCAGCGAATATTACCGTGGACCCGCGCCTCTGAGCGAACCGGAATCTCAAGCACTCGTCCAAGTTTTTCAAACATGGAAACCAGTATTCTACATAAACCTTCACAGGGGCGGCTCAATCCTCTATGGAAGCACATACTGCAATTCAACATACTACTCAATCCTCCACTCAAAAATGAAGCAGCTAGCCAACCAACGCCAAGTAGCCTCCTACGGCTTCCAAGCTATCTCAGGAGCAGGCTTCGCCATGAGCGACGCGGCAAAAGCCGGAATAACAAGCTTCCTCCTCGAAATAGTTGACTGGCAAGAAATAACCCTCCAACAAATCGAGGCAGAACTCCTACCAAAATTCATACCAATAATAGCCGTATTAAGCCAAGAGTGCGAAACCACAACATTATTCGAAGACAGCTTTGAGTCCGCAAACTTCAGCCTATGGACAGGCCTAACGATAACCTCAGGCGGAAACGCCTCCATAACAAACAGAAAAGCCTACGAAGGAATGTACAGCGCCAAATTCGAAACAGAGCCCATCGATTCTGGCACCATAAGAGCCTGCATATACAAAAAAGTAGGCGAAAGCTCAATAATTTATGCGCGGGGCTACTTCTACATAGATGAAGGCCTACCCCTAATAGACAACGACGACAGATTCACCTTCATACAATTCCTGAGCCGCGACGGAGCCATAATTGCTGGCTTGCAAATTAGACGTGTCCAAGGCGAGGACAGATTCGCCATATACGCCTACAACACGGTTATAACAACAACAGCCATCTACCCACAGCCAAAAACATGGTACTGCCTAGAACTATACATAAAAATTCATACAACAGAAGGCGCAGTAAAAGCCTACATAAACGGCATAGAACAAATCACCTACATAAACAAGAACACCACAAGCCTAGGCAACGTATATGCCATACGCTTCGGTCTTGCCAACAGCGTAAACATACAACAAAAAGTAACAGTCTACCTCGACTCAGTCGTAATAAGCACAGGCTATATCGGTTCACGGCCATTTCCACGCTGGGATATAAATCAAGACGGTTATGTTGATGTTTACGACGTAGTCATTGTTTGCGTCTCTTACGGTTCAACCCCACGATCTAATAATTGGAACCCTTCAGCTGACTTAAACTCTGACGAAAAGGTCGACATATTCGACGTGTGTATAGTTGCGAGTCATTATGGAGAAAACTACATTTAAAACGCTCTTTACTTCTCTACAAGATGATCCAGAAAATTTTTAAATCAAAAATAAACATGCGTTGGATGATACAATCTGCGAAATTTTTTATCTCACCTTAAGTTTCAAAGTCAGGCAATTATCTTGAGAAATTTAAAATGTTAAGAAAATTTTTCCCACATCCAACAGAATCACAGATCACGTTAGGCGTCAAGATCGCAGCGATAGCTATAACTACCATAGCCTTATTCAGCCAAGACCTAACAATAATATTCACAGATGCCTTCCAAAACGAATTAACAAGTCACCTGCTCGCCATTCCAATAGTATTCGCATATCTAATATACAGAAAAAGGAAAATGCTGAGGGCAGTCATTCCAATCGAAAATAAAAATGAGCCCAAAGAAATAAGGCATATACCGTTAATCTGTGGCGCCCTCTTATCCATAACCGCGATACTACTTTATTGGTATGGCTCCTACACTTTCACTCCAATAGAGTATCATATGCTCGCATTGCCAATATTCGCAGCCGGACTAACGCTTACACTCTTTAATCCACAAACCTTAATACAACTGGCCTTTCCAGTCGCTTTTTTAATCTTTTTAATGCCGCCACCGTCAGAAATCTTATATGCAATTGGATCAGTGCTGTCAGTGATAAGCGCTGAATGCGCAAACGCCATAGTAAATGCTTTTAGCATACCATCGTCCATTTCTACAGAATATGCAAACCCAAAAATAACTGTATTAAGATCAGATGGGACAACATTTGAACCCGTTGTTGACATAGCATGTTCAGGGATATACAGCTTAATAGGCTTCCTAATATTCGCATTGTTCATAGCATACATAATGCGGGACAAGATGTGGAAAAAAATTGCCATAATCCTAGTAGGGATACCTCTAATCTATTCGCTAAACATCATGCGCATAACAATAATGCTATTGTTGGGGTATTATTATGGCGAAGAACTAGCATTACAAATATTCCACCTAACAGGCGGCTGGATGCTGCTATTCCTAGGCACAATCCTATTATTGGCAATTTCAGAAAAGCTATTCAAAACGCGGATATTTGCAAGTGCGCAGACAAAATGCCCAGAATGCAGCTCTAAAACGAAAAAACCACAAACATTCTGTGCACGGTGCGGAAAAGTATTAACGTCGCCCAACATAAGAATGAGCAAAATAGACATAGCAAAAATTGCCACGATAGCCATCACAGTAACCTTACTAATATCCATACAAGCACCAGTGTTCGCCCTTACCAAGACCAAGCCAATAATTGTAACAACAACATCAACAGGACAAAAGCAACTTTCGGCGGAAATTCTTCCTACAATAACCAATTACACACTAATAGATTTGCCGTCTAATATCGAATTCGCAGAAAAAGCAAAGCAGGACATGGCTTTATGGTACATATACATACCTGAGGATGACGCAACATACTCCGTCGAAGTGACAATTGAAATAGCAAGCGCTCGATCATCCTTGCATAGATGGGAAACCTGCCTCATAACTTGGCCGATATCAAGAGGATACCAACCAAAAGTAACCCAAATGGAACTAAAAGATGTAAAGTTAAACGAGAACCCTCCAATAATAGGAAGATACTTCGTCTTCACCTACACTGAAACCAATGAGACGAAAGCTGTGCTTTACTGGTACGAAACAACAATTTTCACGATAAACCAAACAGCCCAACAGAAACATGTGAAACTAAGCTTAATAGTTGATGTCACTTATTTAGAAGACCTTCCAGAAATCGAAGATCAATTAATAAGTATTGCAAAGGTTATAGTAACTTACTGGCAACCTATAAAAACATGGTCCCAAATGACATTGGTGATATCGCAAAACGGCGCAACTCTAGCTGGAATAAGTAGTATAGCATTAATGGCGGTAATAGCCGTATACGTCCTAAAAAATGAAATGCAGAAACAAGCTAACACAAACGCCTACTACAAGCTCTCAAAAATCAACCAAAAGACAGTTGATGTACTAAAGGAGACAGAGAAGAAAAAACGGCAAACGCTGAATAACATAGCATTAACCTACAAAGAAATTACTGGAAAACAAATAACAAAAAAACAACTTCTAAAGAGACTTGAAGAAATAGAAAAAATAAGAGTAATAAAAAACACCATAGCAAACGAGAACGACGAACCAATACAAATATGGAAAACCAAAATAAAATAGGGCGCAACCCAAGAAAAAGGGGGGAGAACAAAATGCAAATAAATGTAAATCTTGCAAAAATTGCTGGTTGGATAACACTTGGCCTAGGAATTCTCTCTTTAATCACTTCAGTGATTTATGACTCTCAGATTCTTGCTTTTATAGGTTTGGGCCTAACACTCTGGGGAATTATTTTGATATATATAAGAACCGAAGATTACGTAAAAGAAAGCCTTCTAAGTGCCACATCCCTATCGACACTTGCAACGCTAAACCAAATAATAGATGAGCTTGGCCACAAAGAAAAAGCAATCTACTTGCCACCTAAATACCTAAAAAATCCAGAAAACAACAGGGCATACATCCCTAAAAGCAAAATTTCAAAACTTCCACAACCAGAACAAATACAAGCAAAAGAAGACAAACTATTCATAGAAAACCCACAAGGCATACTAATAACACCGCCAGGAAGCGAATTAGCAAGACTTTTTGAAAAAACTCTTGAAACAAGCTTCACAAGAGTGGACCTACGATACCTTCAGCTTAACCTTCCTAAGCTATTCATAGAGGAACTTGAAATCGCCCAGAACCTCGAAATAAACGCAGAAACTAACAAAGTTCATGTAAAAATTGAAAACTCAACATTTCAAAATCTAACAAAGGAAATTATGAAATTCTCAAAACTTTATGAAAACCTCGGATGTCCATTAAGTAGCGCCATAGCTTGTGCGCTAACCAAGGCTATAGGCAAACCAATAACGATCGAAAAACAAGAAACCGACGAGAAAAACAAAACCATCGAAATAGAATACCAAATAATAGAAGAGGAGCAAACTTAATGAATTTTCCAATAGACTTCTGGCAAATAAGCCTCCTAACCGCAGTAACAGCAATAATACTCCTCATAACATCAGAAATGCTTTCACCATACTACGGAAAAGTAAACATACCAATCAACAAAAAAAGACTTAAAAATGTCGCCATAGGCTTCTCAATAATATTCCTCGCAACAGTAACCGCCAGAATAATCAGCATACTTATTTCCTAAAACTTTAATGGAACATTAGTCAAATTTTCTATAGTTTAAATCCATACATACTTATATTCAGCAAAACGCACAAAATTTGTGGATGAGAGAGATGAGAAGGCTACTATTCATATCTGCAATTATGTTTGTTGCAATAATTATTATCATTCCATCTGTTAGCGCTTGTTCATGTGGTTGTGTCCACACAATAAAAGTTATACCTATTGGCTCAACCGAAACAGGTGAACCCCTAATCACAATAAATCCAGCAGACCTAATGATATTTTACACCGGACAAGGCCCAATAAAAAATGTCTGGCTCCTAATAGTAATTAACGAACCAACATACAACGCCATAAACAAAATAACAATAAACGGTGCTCCATTCATATATAAAAGCGACTTCCAACTCGTAACCACACAGAAAATACCGCCTACACTTCCAAACGCAACAACTGGTTATCCAGGCTCCCTATGCCAATATAACGTAGCTGCAATAAAAGACAAAATTAAAGAAAAAGGCAACCCGATCTATTACGCTGTCAAATTCTTTACTAACCAGATCTATAAAACTCCAACAAACTTCACGTTATCAGTTGAGCTTGAATCCCCAGCAAATCTGAAAGCCTTAGTTCTCGCGCTAGGAAGAATTGACAAAACATACAACTGTTGTTATGAAACTAACTGCATCACCTACAAACCTTTCAATGCATGCACAAGCTTTAGCAACAGCACATTTGTCGTGCCAGAAGTTGCAACATTAGCTTTAGCGTCTGCTCCTTTCCTCGGGGCAGGAGGTTTCTACCTAATAAAGCGAAGAAGAAAACTTGAATAAAGCGGGCAACGTATAGAAAATATTTCCCATTTAGTAATTATTCTTATATTCTTAGGTTTGCAATCCTTTTTTTGAGGATTAGAAACTGTGAAGG
>JAVZLM010000019.1:0-8807 GCA_038883775.1 Bathyarchaeia archaeon | reverse complement strand
TTCATCTTTAGTCAGAGAAAACCTCAAAATGTTATCTTCAAAGAGTAAATCGGGATTATCAAGCTCCATAGTCAGCAAAATAAGACTTGACAAATTCAATCCAAAAAACAACATTCATAAAAAACTGGCAAACCTCTCCAAAAAAGCACATCAACTAGCCGAAAAAAACGATAGCACCTTAAGAGAAGTTGAAAAAGAAATCGACACACTCGTTGAAAAACTATACAGTTCTTAGTTAAACAAAGAGAAACAAAAGACATTACATGCATGCACTCTCGCCATTGTCACAGTCTCTTAGAAACATAAACTCCATCATAGTTGTAGCCGAACCGTTTGTAGTATTCTTTTGTTCCTAATGCGCTTATTACCAAAATCTTCTTTAGGTCATTTTCTTCTTTTGTTATGCGTTCTGCTTCAGCCAATAATATTCCGCCATAACCCTTATGTTGCCACGCTTTGGCTAAGTGTTTACCTACTGGCACTAATGGTCCATAAACATGCAACTCCCTAACAATTGCACATGGCTCAGCCCTAATTTCTGGTCTATGCGCTTTGGCTGATGGAACCCGCAAACGCAAATACCCAACCAAAACATCATTCACCCTATCCTCAACAGAAATAAAAATTTCCTCACCCTCAGACGCCAAATACTTCGTAACAAAAACTTGTATGTTTTCTGGGTCAGGCTTAACTTTATCAGCCAAAAGCCTATGCCCAACCTCCCTACAACGAATACACCTACACCTCAAACCCTCAGCCCTAAGCTTCTGCTGCACCAACTGCCTCAAATTGCTACGGTCAACCCCAGCAACAATCAGCGGCGCAGGAATATCCCTCTGAACACGCATTATGCGCACCCAAGGCGGAACAAACCGCTTAACCTCAACAATAAGCTCCGCAGCCTCCTCATTCGAATAAGGCTTATAATCGCCCCTCAAAAACCACTCATACGCCTTTGTGCCCTTCAAAACCAAACAAGGATAAACCTTAACCATATCAGGCTTAAAAACTGGATTCTCAAAAATCATCCTAAATGCTTCCAAATCCCGCCTAAAGTCAGAGCCGGGCAGTCCAGGCATCATGTGATAAACAATTTTCAACCCAGCATCCTTCAATATCCGCGTAGCCTCAACCACATCCGCCACGCTGTGCGTTCTACCAACCAAACCATAAATCTCATCACTTGGATTCTGCACACCCAACTCAACCCGCGTAACACCCAACTCCAACATGCTATCCACATGCCTTTCCTTAGCCCAATCAGGACGAGTCTCCACAGTAATCCCAACATTCCTAATCCTACTCGTCTCAGCATTCTTTTTCGCCTCTTCCAAACTGTCAGACGCTTTCTCAGTAATGGCATCCAAACAACCCTTAACAAACCAACGCTGATAATCCACAGGCATAGCAGGAAAAGTCCCACCCATAACAATAAGCTCAACCTTATCAACACTATGCCCAATAGCCTTTAACTGTTCAATACGGCTCCTAACCTGCCCAAAAGGATCAAACTCATGCTGCAAACCCCGCATGGCAGCAGGCTCAAAACCAGTATAGCTTTGCGGCACACCAAAAGGAGGACCACCAGGACAATAAGCACACGGTTCCTTCTGTGGACAAGGATAAGGCTTAGTCATAACCGCCACAACAGTCACACCAGAAATCGTCCGCGTCACCTTCCTACGCAAAACAGGCAAAAGCTTCCGCTTTTCATCGCCACGCAAAACCGCAATAATCTCAGAATTAGAAGGAATCCTATCCAATCCATATTTGGCTGCGACTCGCAACTTAACATGATCCACATCCTCACGACTAGGCAAAGGCAAACGCATCAAAGCATCAACAATCTCTCTAATCGCACTTTCAGCGCTCAAACCCAGCAACCACAAAACTAGAAGATAAAAGAGACAAATAAACCAAACTAAAACCTATTTTTCACGCTTATAAACAATCCTTCCACCAACAACAGTCATCTCCACCCTAACATCCCTAATCTTCTCAGGCGGAACACTAAACAAATCATCAGATAGAACAACAAAATCAGCAAACTTCCCAACCTCAATGCTGCCCGCTTTATCCTCACTAAAAGAGGCATAAGCAGCATCAGCCGTATAACTCCTCAAAACCTCCTCAACCGTAAGCCTTTCCTCCACAAAATCTTTCCGTGTCACAGCAGCCCAAACACCCAACAAAGGATTTATCAGCTCCACAGGACAATCAGAACCAGAAACCGCAATAATGCCTTCTTTAATAAGCGACTTAAAGGAATAAACCCAACGCGCCCTTTCTTCGCCAACCCGCTCCTTTACCCAAAAATCAGAAACAACAAAATGGGGCTGAATAGAAGCTACTAACCCTAATCGTTTCATTCCCCGAATCAATTTTGGATTAAGAACAGAGCAATGCTCAATCCTATGCCTATGATTTTCTTTCGGATAAACTTTTAATGCTCTTTTAAAGGCTTTTAGAACAACTTCTATAGCCCAATCGCCTATAGCATGAACACCCACTTGTAAGCCAGCCCTATGCGCCATCCAAACAAGCCTATTTAACTTCCTCTGCGTATAAAGCAGCATACCCCTCGTTTCTGACTTGTCAGAGTACGGTTCTTTTAAGGCAGCCGTCCTTCCACCCAATGAACCATCAGCAAAAATTTTTATGAAACCTATCTTAACCATATCGTTCCCAAAACCAGTTAAAAATCCAAGATTAATTAGTTCGTCCAAAAGCTTCACTGGAATACCCAAATAAACCCTCAATGGCAGTTTTTCCTCAAAATAAAGTTTCTGTATGACGCGTATCTCCTCCGCAGAGTCCACAAGCCAATGAACACACGTAAGCCCTGCTTCAACAGCCTTCTGACATGCTTGAAGACAAATCTCCTCAAGTTCTTTTAAACTTGGCTCTGGTATAATCTTCCAAACAAGATCTTGAGCATTTTCCCTCAAAATTCCATTAGGCTCCCGGGTATTTTCATCTACATCTATTTCTCCGCCTTCAATTTTTGTTTCCTTTGTTATACCAGCTAATTCTATAGCCTTACTATTGACAACGCCTATATGCCCACAAACACGCGTTAAAAAGACAGGCTTGTCTGAAACAGCTTCATCTAGATCCCAACGGGTTGGATAACGTTTTTCAGCGAACCTCTCCTGATCCCATCTTCCACCCAAAATCCAACTTTTATTCGGATTATTTCTCACATATTCGCGTAGTTTTTCCTTTAATTCCTTTATTGAATTTACATTTCTTAAATCAACAGTTTGTAAAGACCGTCCAAACCCAGTCATATGCACATGACAGTCAACAAAGCCTGGAATAACGGTTTTGCCTTTTGCATCTATAACCTTCGTTTTCTTGTCCATGAATTTTTGGATTTCTTCATTAGAGCCTACAGCCACAATTCTTCCATTTTGGATGGCTATAGCTTCAGCTTTCGGCTGTTTAAAACTTAAGGTTATTACATTAGCATTTAAAATTACTATATTAGCTTCTAACATACCATTGAATTAAGCGCTAAAAATATAAAAGTTTTCGATTCTGAATTTGAAAATTGTAGAATAGCACGAAAAGATATTACTATAACTATAAAGGTTTTGTTTTTTCATAGATCTACTCGTCGAGGAGGTTACAGCCATTAAAAATGTAATAGAATGTGCAAGAAGCCTTGTTCAAACTCCAAGCTTGTCTGGTGAAGAAAAAGATTTGGCTCTGTTGATTAAGGAAGTTCTGGAAGACTTCAGCTTAGATAAAGCTTACATAGATGAACTTGGCAATGTTGTCGGTTTTGTAAAAGGAAAAGCGTCGCATCCTTTAGTTGTTCTGGAAGGTCACATGGATCATGTTTCTCCAGGGAATCTGATGCAATGGAAGTATCCACCCTACGCGGCAAAGGTTGTTGATGGAAAAATTTTTGGAAGAGCAGTTGTGGACATGAAAGCAGCCATCGCAGCCATGATTTTCGCAGCCAGAGAAATTGCAAGCAGGGAACACGATGGAACCTTGGCGCTTTGCTTCGTTGTGCACGAAGAAACAGCAGAGGGAACAGCCATAAGCCAAGTCATCGATAAGGAACTCAAAGAAACACCTGACTTATTTGTGCTTGGAGAAGCTACAAACATGCAGTTGGGCGTAGGTCACCGAGGAAGAGCGGTAATAAAAGTTGAGCTAATTGGAAAAACAGCTCACGCAAGTATGCCTGAGCTCGGGCTAAATGCCATCCATGCAGCTTCGAAGCTGGTCAAATATATCGATGAAAGCCTAAGCCCTCATCTTCCATTACATGAAAAGCTTGGAAAAGCAACCGTAACTACCATAAGTCTAGAGGCATTACCGCGAGGCGTTCCGCAAATACCTGACAAAGCCGAGGTTCTTTTTGACAGACGCATAATTCTCGGCGAAACAGAAGAAGAAGAAGTCCTTAAGCCAATAAGAACCAAAATTAACGAACTCCTGGCTAGCAATGCCATTTTAGACGGTAAAGTTTACATTTTGGAGAATTATTTGAGCTGTTGGAATGGAATAAAATTTAAGGTTAAAAATTTCTTTCCCGCATGGCTTTTTCAAGATGTGAATATTACCCATAAAGCTTTGAAGGTGATCAGCAACGTTGGACTGCCAGCTAAAACACATATTTGGCGGTTTAGCACCGACGGCGTATCTACTTATGGTCAAAAGCAACTTCCAACCATAGGTTTCGGACCTGGAGAAGAAGAGCTGGCTCATCAACCAAATGAGTATGTACTTGTTAAAGACGTGGAAAAAGCTGTTGAGGTATACGCCGCCTTAGCTGAAAGCTTTATTTCCTAACATCAAGCTTATTCGATGATTTCCCATTTTGCCTGATACTTATCCAATTGTTTAATGGTGTATTCATCCAGAGGATGCTCGCGTAAAGGAATTTTAAGTTTCTTTTTTTCTCCGCATAGCTCTGTGGAAAAATACCTTTGACCAGAATCATTTATCATGGTTACAATGGATTTAAACTCTGGATGTTTTTTAGCAACTTTTATAGCCGCGGCTACATTGCACCCTGAGGATATACCGCAGAAAATTCCCTCTTCTAAGGCTATTTGCTTTGCCATTTCTATTGCCTCTTCAGAGGTTGTCGTGATAATGCCCGTTAGGAGGCTTAAATCAAGGTTTTTGGGGACAAACCCATCGCCGATTCCTTCGATTTTATGGGAACCCCAGCGTCTCTTCGACAACAATGGTGCTTCTGAAGGCTCCACCGCATATAAGCTGATGTTAGAATTTTTACTTAGCAAATATCTGCCTACACCTGTGAGGGTGCCCCCTGTTCCTTGCGCCGCCAAGAAGCAGTCAATTTTTCCTTTTGTCTGCTCCCAAATCTCTGGGCCAGTTGTTTTGAAATGTGCCATCACATTGTCTGGGTTCGAAAATTGGTCTGGCCACCAATATTTTCCAGGATTTTTATTAATGATATCTTTTATTGTGGCTATGGAAAGGTCAACATCACTTTCTCCACCTTCTGTGAACAATATTTTTCCTCCATATGCCCTGATCATTTTCATCCTTTCTCTGCTCATTCCCCTTGGCATGACAATGGTAACCTTATAACCCAAAATACAGCCAATAAACGAGCAAGAGATTCCCGCGTTTCCTGTAGAAGCTTCAATAATTTCCATGCCCGGTTTCAACTGGCCTTTTTCTATGGCTCTTGTTATCATTTCATAGTAAATTCTGTCCTTCAAACTGCCTGTTGGGTTGAAAAATTCCAGTTTCACATATATATCCGTGTCAACCACAAACTTTTTGGAAATGCGTTTTAATTTAACCATGGGCGTTTTGCCGATTAATTTGATAAAATCTCCAACATCCTCTTTTTGAATATTCTTCATCAAACCAATTTTCTCCTTTTTCGTTGAACCTTCAAAACGCAAATATAAATTTGTCCATTAAAACTTTAACTAAAAGGTCTCATAGGATCTTTGTTAATTATGCTTTAAACCAAGAGGTACTTTAATAGGAATGAACAGTGATAAAATTGAACTCTAAATCCAGTTCTGGCCGGGCTTCCTCTGAAGCATCAAGCGCTTCTCATAATTCCTTCTATTCCTAAACTTTGGAACAGGACGCTTCTTAGGAGTAGGCTGAATCTTAGGAGTCTGAGACCTAACCTTCCCAGCCTTGGAAAGCGAACCATGAGTAGGCATACAAACACCACATAAATAGCAACAATACAGTAACTCTTAAACCTTTTCTCACACACTTTTCAAATAATGCAGGGGTAGCCAAGCCTGGCTAAAGGCGCAGGCTTCAGGAGCCTGTCGCGTAGGCGTTCGTGGGTTCAAATCCCACCCCCTGCATCACGTATGGAAGCGAATGTTTTTTGTTAACCTTATGTTTATAATATTTACAGTGAAGTTTATGGGTCTAATTTCACCTTTCGATCCTTGGCGTTCAAGATTTTGTAGCTGTCCGCCTAAACTGACTTTTAACCCTTACACTGGTTGTGACCATGCATGTGTTTATTGTTATGCCTCAAGTTATATCCCGAAATTTTTCTTTTGCAGACCCAAAAAAGATTTGATTCAAAAATTTGAAAGGGAAACTTTGAAGCTTAATGGGGAATTAATTTCTATAGCTAATTCTTCAGATCCTTATCCAAACTTGGAAGCTGAAATGGGTTTAACACGGAAATGCTTGGAAATCCTAACTAGGCATAACTGTAAGCTTCAAATCATCACAAAATCCAACATTGTCTTAAGAGATGTTGACCTTTTGAAAAAGAAATCTTCAATGGTTTCCTTAACAATAACAACAATTGACGATGAACTTGCAAGAATAATCGAGCCCCATGCTCCGCCATCTTCGGAGCGATTGAAGGTTGCTGAATCATTGATTAATAAGGGCATACCAACTTCTATTCGCATAGACCCCATAATTCCCTTCGTAAATGATGATCAAGAAAATCTTATCAGGACACTTGCTTCAATAGGCATAAGGCACATAACAGTTTCAACTTACAAGGTTAAACCAGACAATTGGCAAAGGCTGAGCATAGCTTTACCTAAAGCGGCGGAAAAACTGAAATCCCTATATTTTGCGAATGGAGAAAAAATTGGCAGATACGTCTATTTGCCAAAGAGTTTGCGGCTTGAAATCATAGAAAAGATGCGCTTAACAGCTGAAAAATATGGCATAAAATTTGGAGCTTGTAGAGAAGGCTTAAGCCACTTAAATACTGCTTCATGTGACGGTTCATGGCTTTTACATTCATGTTGAGCAAGCCTTATCTTCGACATCCAGCCAATCTTATTGGACTATTATGTCGCCAGAAGAACATGCAAGCAAAGGTTTGCCACCGGGCCAGAAGCCAATCAAGCAACATTTGAGATGGGGAAAGGATCATCCAACTATAGGCGTCCCGGTACCAAAAATCGATTTAGAAAGTTGGGCTTTAGTTGTTGATGGAGAGATCGAGCAGCCTTTGAGGCTTAGTTGGAACGATATCCAAAAGCTTCCCAAAGGTGAGTCCATAAGTGATTTTCATTGTGTTGAAGGGTGGAGTGTTTTAGGCTGCAGATGGGAAGGAATTCGCTTTAAAATCATAGTTGATTTGGTTAAGCCAAAAGAAAATGCAAAATTTGTTACTTTCCATTGCGCTGATGGGTACACAACATCCCTATCATTAGAAGAACTTTTGAAAGACAATGTTCTCTTAGCCTACAAACTTGATGGAAAGTTCCTCGAAGAAGGTTTGGGCGCTCCATTGCGTTTGGTTGTTCCCGAAAAGTATGGCTATAAAAGTGCCATGTGGCTCACAAGAATAAACTTCACTTCAAAGAAGGAGCTGGGCTATTGGGAAAGTCGAGGTTATAGTGACTCTGCGGATGTCTGGAAAAACGACCGATTCGCCAAATAAATTCATCATAACTTATAAAGATAAATTGTGTGAATGTGAAGAAGACCTCCTGGTATTTGCACTTTTTTGGCTGGTTGAAAGTTTTTCAAAGCGTAATCATGTACTAAGATTCTGCTTCCATCCTTGCATTCCTTGGCTATTTTATCCGAAAGGCTCACAACTATGGGTGGATACGGGTAAACATAAATTACGTTAAACTTTGAAATATCGATCTTAAAGAGGTCTGCATGCACTATTTCAATCAAATTTTTAAGCCCAGAAGTCTTCGCTTTTATTTTCGCTATTTTGACAAGTTTGCTGTCAATCTCAAAGCCTACGGTGAAAATGCCAAATCTTTCAGCTGCCCTTATCAAAACAGTTCCGTCACCACATCCCAAGTCAACAAAAACCTCGTTGGGTTTGAATTCAGCCAAATCTAAAGCTGCATCAACTACTGAGATGGGGCTTGGCAAGTAGGGAAATTCTTGAAGTCTTCTTTGTATGAGACTTGAATGTGTATTACCCTGTTCCACTTTTACGTTACACTCCAAATAGTATTTCAAAAAGTTATTTCACTATAAGAACATTCATAGAGGATCCACATAAATAAGCCTCGGGCGGGATTCGAACCCGCGACCACCGCCTTACCAAGGCGAGAATCGGAAACTACGTTTCCGATACCCTCCTTTAATTGGAGTGAGTTTGAAGCGTATCTTATGAAAGCATACAGGGTTAAAACTGCAAGGGAAAGGTTGAGTTATGCGAGGCAGTATGCTCATTGTTTGTTTGAGGGTAACCTTAGCGATTTAAAAGTGTTAAGCGATGACAAGCGTGGTCATGTCCTTAAAGCGTTAAGTGTCTTGGCAAAGTATCTTGGGGAATATCAAAGGTTTCAGCAATTGGTTAAGGATTATGGTTTGAAATGGAGCACTCCATTTCA
>JAVZLM010000018.1:0-9224 GCA_038883775.1 Bathyarchaeia archaeon | reverse complement strand
CTGACAACTTCGTTATCTATGACGAGTCCTTCAAGGCTCATGGTATTTTCTGATGCAATTAAACCCATGCCACATATCAGGTTAAGGCCAGCAAGGGCTGGAAGCACACCAGTCAAAGCTTTTTCGTATCCCATTTGGGCGTCCAAAGTTTTGGAGTCGGATAAAACGCCACCACCAGCGCTTGGAATCCCGTAATAGTGAGCCAAATTGGCAACGCATGCATGAAGTATTGCAAATTCTGGTCCTCCCAGCACTGCTGAGGCTTCTCTTACATCCATTGCCCTAGCCCAACTTCCAATTATGAGCGGAGCATCTTTGTTAACCACATAACGAATCACGAGAGCGCTTATGAATTCCGCCATGTTTAGGGTTAAAGTTCCAGCTAAAGTTACGGGGCTTGTAGCTCCAGCCATGGGACCCGAATTCACGAAAACTGGAATACCAAGTTTGCAAGCTTCAATAAAGGCTTCAAGGGTTGCCCTATCATATGTAAGCGGACTTGTTATAGACATAAGCAGAAGCATTATTGGCTTTCTCCTTAACTCTTCCACTCCGCCCACGGCTGCGGAAGCCATTTCTATAGCGTCTAAAGCTCCCTCTTTTCGCATAGCTTCGTTTATTATCGGTTTACTTGTATTCTCTAAAGCGGTTGCCCACATATACCTATCCACAATCTCGTGGGGCACATCCATTGGAGAACCCATACACATGTAAAACTCAACATTTTCCAAAGCGTCAGCGATTTTCGTTGCATTTGCCAAATCTTGCACTGTAACTCTTCTGTAAGTTCTTGATGCCGCATCGTAAAAGTTGGTTGCAAACCCTACCGTGCCAAAATGCGTTTCATCTCCGCCCAAAATTTTCCTAGTTTTCAAGTCTCTATGGTAAACGCTGAATCTGTGGAGTGTTTTCTGAAGGGATTCCTCTGCTAAATGTTGTGGAATACGCACATGTTGACTTTTGTAATCAACTTCAGCGCCTGCCTCCTCAAGTTTTTGAAGGGCTTCTTCATAGGGAACTATAACGCCAACTTCTTGGAGGATATCTAAACTCGTCAGGTGCACAGAATATTTCTCTCTTTTAGTAAGCATATTGAGTGAAGGCATAGGCTTTCACCATTTTTTAACATGAAGAGAATCATTTTAAATTTTGTACTTAATAATGCTTATTCTTTCTCCACAAAATATTTAGAAAATTTAAAAGGCTACATGGAATATGTATACTCGATTCAAAGGATGAGCGAAGAACCATGCTTGTTGAAGGTTTAAAATGCATAAATTGTGGAGAAATGTTTTCTCTCGATCCAAAATTTTTTGTCTGTCCAAAATGTGGCTTTGAAAAAATAAAAGGAATAACCGTTTTCAAGGGCATAACAGAAGTCGCATATAACTATGAAGAAATCAGAAAAATAGTGAGTAAAAAATTGTTTTCCAAAAGACCCTTCAACGCTTTAAGATACAAGGAATTGTTGGGATTTCAAAAGAAAGAAAAATTATTAACGTTAGGCGAGGGTGGAACTCCTATGCTAAAAAGCAAAAAGCTAGCTAAAACGCTTAAAATTAAAAATTTACTACTAAAAATTGAAGCTTTGAATCCAACAGGCTCTTTTAAAGACCGAGAAAGCCTTTTAGCCGTAAACAAAGCCTTGCAATTTAGAAAAAAGAACGTATCATGCGTCTCATCCGGAAATGCTGCTGCTTCCTTGGCGGCTTATGCAGCCCGAGCCGGATTAGACTGCTTTGTTTTTATGCCCGCAACAGCCTCTAAAGGAAAGATTTCTCAATGTTCAGTTCATGGCGCCAAAACTTTTCTTATGGATGGAATTTATGAAGAAATTTTTGAAGTTTACTTGGAGGCAGTTAAGGATTTGGACATTTTCGAGTCTTGTCCAGGTCATAACAGGTTTAGGGTGGAAGGCGACAAAACAATTGCTTACGAAATATGCGAGCAATTAGAATGGAGAGCGCCCGAATGGGTTATAGATAATGTGGGTAATGGAACCCATTTATATGGGATGTGGAAGGGGTTTAAAGAGTTAAAAGATTTAGGCTTCATAGAGAATTTGCCAAAAATGGTTGCCACTGGACCCTTTGGTGGTGCACCTATAGTTGATGGTTTCAAAAAAGGTGAAGCTGCACCTTTAGAAAGTTGTGAGGAATCCATAGCTGAGGGCTTGGTTAGCCGATGGAGTTATGATGCTCCTTTGGCGCTTAAAGCATTAAAGGAATCGAAGGGAAATGCAGAGTACGTTTCTGACAAGGAGATTTTAAAAGCCATGAGTTTATTGGCACGCCTTGAAGGAATATTTGCAGAACCCTCTGGCGCAGCATGTATTGCTGCTCTTCCAAAACTTGTTGAAGCCGGCGTAATTGACGGGAAGGATGAAGTTGTATGCCTAATAACTGGAAATGGGCTTAAAGATCCCAAAAGTGGAAGAAGGATATCCAAAAATCCAATTAATGTACCACTTAGCGTCGATGCAATCAAAAGCTTTCTAAAATAGCCTCCTTTGGACAAGAGGGACCATTATGAGTTTATTTTTTGGAGCTGAAACCAAAAATAGAGTTGTTGCAAACGCTTTTGTTCTTGGTTTGTGTTGGGATAAAAGTTCCTCTTTTAGGATAGGTTCGGCTAAAGCTCCAAAAGCCATTAGAGAATATACGAGTTCAAAAATTTATAACCCCTATACGGAAAACAATGTGAATCTTAAGAATTGCTGGAAAATTTATGATTTAGGCGATGTAACCCCTCTCTCTCTTTTAGAAGCGTATCAAGCAGTAAAAGAAGCGATAAGCAGAAACGCTAATTCTAAGTTATACATTTTTCTCGGAGGAGATCACAGCATCACCTATGCAACGCTGAAGGCTTTAAAAGAAGTTTTTAACGGCTCTTGGGGTTTGATTTACTTTGATGCCCACCCTGACTTATACGAAAGCTATGAAGGAAACCCGTATTCTCACGCTTGCACTGTTAGAAGGATAATTGAAGAGGGCATTGTTGCTTCTCTTCATATTGTTCAGATTGGCATAAGGGCATCCACCGCTGAACAGACAGCATACGCCAAAAACACAAAAATAAAAATTGTAACAACATCCGATGTTTACAAAAATGCAAAGAAAGTGTTCTTCCTTATCGCTAAAACTTTGGATAAGGTTGATAACGTGTATGTGTCCTTTGATGTTGATGTTTTAGATCCCGCATTTGCCCCGGGGGTTGGCAATCCAGAAGGTGGAGGAATAACCCTACGAAACCTTATAGACCTAATTCATAACTTGAAAGGTTTAAACATAAGAGCTTTAGACATTGTTGAGGCAAATCCAGATTACGATTGCATGGGTGTAACTTTTTGCAGCATAGCAAAATTTCTTAAAGAATTTTTGGGGAGTAACTGCTAAAAAGCTATAATTTGTTTCTGTAATTCAATTAAAGAATTATCTTGCATTCGGTAACAAGTGAGGCATCTGCCGGCAAGAAACATTTTGTTTCTCCAGCTTTTATGCGGTCAAGAAATTTTGATAATTCTGAACCACGTACTTCTTACCCTTCTGCGTTACTTTAAATCCTTCTTTTTCCAGCAGCTGCTTCTGTGCCTCCGCTCTGCCTGGATACTTTTCATTCAAGAATCCATTCGCCTTTAAAGTGCGCCAATATGGAATGCCAAGATTTTTGCCTTGCTTAGCAGCTTCTTCAGCCGCATTTGCTGCAATCATAATGAAGATCCCTGTTGTAAGAGAACAGCAAGCCTTGACTTTGTGTTTTTCTGCTATTTTCTTGCAGATTTCAACAATAGTGATTAGTTTTCCCTTTGGCACTTTTTTCATTATTTCAATGACTTCGCTGGGGTTGACGAGAACAACTTCGTCGCCTACCTCAGCGCCCATCTTGTGAACTGCATTGTAACATGGAAACCTCTTCTCTAATCGCAGCACCTTCGGCAAACCTTTCTTGTCTGTCAACTTCTCCTGCCAAGATTTCCTTTTGTAACTCATTCCATCTTTCGCCTCATTTTTATCTACACCAACATCAACAATTTTGTTCTCTTTATTTCTTTCCTATGCACTCCAAAACAGCATCGCCTACTTTAGAAAGGAAAATGAGATTCACGGTTTTCATAAATATTTATGGTATAATTTCGCAACCGTTGTACTTCATGAATTTAAAATCTTCTAAGCGAATCTTCTTTTCTCTGATAAGCTTTTGGATTCTTGGCATCTCTGCATGTGTAGCATCTATTAGATTTCTTACGGTATTACAAACCAATTTATAAGCAGAGGCGTTCCAACGTTTGGTAACATTAGCGTAAAGGCATCTTCCCCCGCAAAGACTGAAAATTTCGCATTTGGTGCATGGTTCGCCAACAAAAACCTTCCTAAGCTTTAGTGGATCCGCATTTTTGATATGCCCTAAATAGTAATGTTTCATTCCCCACATGCTTGGGCATGGAACAATATGACCATCAGTTTGGATGGCATAGTTAATCCATCCAGCACCGCATCTGAGGAGACTTTGTTCTTCGCCTAGCAGAAGCGATTGGGCAACTCCAAGGAAGGGATAAAGCCTAAAAACAATTCCACTTTTTTCCATGCAGCCAACCCAGAACTTAACAAGTTTGCGGATTCCAGGATTATAACTTTCTCTGCTCCACCTTTCGAAATCGCGGCGCTCAAAATCTTTGGACCAAAATCCAGCATTAAGCTGCCAATGAACAGAAAAGAATGGAAACTCACTATTTTCTAGAAGCCATCTGACTTGCTGATAAATATCTGTTTGCTCCATAACAGTCATCCGCGCAATAACTTCACCACTAAAACCATTACGCCTAATCAACCTCAAATTATCAATAACCTTCTTGAAGGTGCCATGTCCCCTGTAAAAATCTGTTACGGCTTCATCACCGTCTATGGAAACCAGTATCGTGTGAAAACGGTTCACATATTCTGGCTCAAGCCTATCCAAAAGCAAACCATTCGTCTGAACAATAAAATGCTTAACCCTTACAAAATCCATAATTGCCCTAATCTCATCCAAACAGAGCAGTGGTTCACCACCATAAAAAATCAAAACGCAATCCTCATCCCGCCCACAAAACCTATCTAACAAAACAACATCATAGTCCATCCGCTTAGGCAAGGAATAATCAACATCAAAATCATTAAAGGCAGAATCAAAATCCTCCAAAGCCTCACCAAAACAGTATCGACACTCCAAATTGCATTCGCTTGTCAACATGACATGGAAGAACACCCATTTCACCTTCCAAAATTTTAAACGTATTTCTCCTTAATTTTCTTAGCCTTCTCAATATACTGCCTAAGCTCCCTCTCCCTAAGACTCTTCTCAGGCAAAGTTTCAGGAGCAAACATTAATGGAACAACCGCTAAAAACAGGAAGAAAGCAGCAAAAGAAAAAATTGCGTATGCTGAAATAGTTTCTGCGATATATGAGCCTATTGTCAACCGTAGAAAATTTGAAAGGAAGAATGGCAATCCTCCCACTGCGTAATACTTATCACTGGATGCACCATAACTGAGGTCTCCCCATATAGTAAATATGAATATAACTGAAAATATGCCCCAAGCAATGCTATCAACTAAAGCATAAAAATACCAACTAAAAAGATTCTCTGGATAGATTCCTAGTGCTGCATAACCAAGGCCTAACAAAATAAATCCCGTTATGGTTATACGTTTACGCCCGACAATATCTGAAAAAAAACCTCCAAGGACTGCAAAAACTCCCATTAAAGCATTCTCGATTGTTACCAAGACTCTAAACAAGTTTGCATCACGTATACTAAACACTGGTGCGCTAAGATAATTCACCAGTGAAAACATAATCCATGGAATAAGATAAAAAAGAAAGGAATGTTGACTAAGAATATATGTGAAGGAGACGCTTGTGACTCTTTTTGGCACCGTCTGAGTAGGCTTAATTGTAAGGAAGAATATTAAACCCAGTCCTCTCCAAATTGCAAGAGTTAAAGCCTGTAATGTTATTTCGGTAATTGGGGTTATGCCAAGCAAGAATGCTCCTATGCCATTGAAAAGTAATATTAAGCCGCCAATTTTTGCTCGATTTTCAATAATTGTACACTCAGCGAAATATCCTAAACTTGTGGGCAAACCTAATCCAAATGATATTCCAAAAATAAGAAATATTACCCAAGCATATGAATTAATAAGGCTAGCATTCACTAAAGTAAGCGAAGAAAGCATTCCAAATAACATCCAAAGCGAAATAAAAGTTGTTTTTTTACGAATCTTGTCTGCCAGTTTAGCTCCCACAAGTGCTGAAAATGTAGCTCCAATAAAATGAATGCACCAAATAACCAATTCTGGTTCATCTATTATACTTTTTAGAATGCTAAAAGCAAAAGAATACCATACAAAAGCGTTGGATATTAATATGATATTTGCAACTGCGGATTTTGCTGAAATTCCGAATTTCTTTGAAAAATTTTCTTTTGGCATTAATTACCTTACCATTTAAAACTTTCATTTTTAATCGGAGATAAATATTTAGTATTCTAAAATTGTATTTTAAATCTATAATTGAGGGAAAGCTTTTTAACTGTTTGTTGAACACATATACAGTAGAGGAGAGGAGGATGAAGAAGAAAAGAATTAAGCCCTTTAGATGGGTAGGTTGGCTGTAACCCTACTTTACAAATCCTCCAATGTAGACGATAAGAAAAAGTGAAGTATATTACTGTTTCTTTTGATGCCCTGTAATAAATTTTTCTCTTGCTTAATAAGCGAGCGCATTTCCTTTTTCAATTCTTCAACTTCTCTTGCACCCAATACGAGATCTAATATTTCTTGAACTTCCTGATTTGTTATTTCATTTTTTCTAAGTATTTCAACAACTTTGTTTTTTGTCTCAGTATTTTGAAATGCGTGCAAAAGTGGAAGGGGTAAACATTCATTTCTAGCACGATTTTTAAGTTCATCCGGCTCAAATAAGTCTATAAAATCGTCTCTTATGGTCATTAATGTTCCCAGGGTTCTGCCATAATGACCTAGCGTTTCAACTTCTTCTGGTTTTCCGTTACCAAGAATTGCGCCAATTCGAGCGGTGGCCTCTGCGACAGCTGCTTTTGCTTCAATTATCTTTCGATACTCCTGTGGTTTTATGTCGTACTTTGCTCTAAAATCTATCTCTTTTACTTCCGCATTCCCCAATTCAAAAAAAGCTTTTCTTATTAAATTCAGAACTACTTTTTTTGTGTTGTAAGGAAGTTCTTCGCAAGCTTCATGCAAAAGAGTTAAACCCTGAAATAAAAGCGCATCCCCGGCAAGAAGAGCTACATCCTTACCAAATTTTCCAAAAACCGTAGGCTTTGAATTTTTAATTTTTGATTTATCTAGTATGTCATCATGTATGTCTGCAGCTCCGGTAAGAAGTACCATTGCAGCGCCGATAGCGGTTGTTTTTTCAGGGCTTCCACCAACAGCTTCACATGCTAGTGAAAGTAAAGCTGGATGTTGAACATTATACCATGATTCTTCTATAAAGTAGCGTAATGCTTTGTAAACGCGTTCATCTATGTTTTTTTCTTTCAGAATTGCATCTCTTGCCATTTCAAATGCTTTTTCTCCGCGCTTTTTGAGAAGTTTCTGAACTTTTTCCATTAGTTTTTTGCTAGTTTTCATTTTTATCGTTTTATTTTATGTCTTGTTTTTGTATTTGTTCTTTTTCCAAAAAGTCTGGCGACTTCTCCCGCACACTCCTCTTTTTTATGTTTCAAAAAGGTGAAGGCTTATGGGATTGTTTGAAGAGTTAACGCAAAGTTTTCCATTGGAAGACGTTTATCCCTACGGGCTTGTATTAGTCATTCCAAAAGAAGCTTTCCAAAACGAATGGGAAACTCAGCTTAAAAATGAAGGCGTTCAAGTTTACACTAACAGCTACAATGGAAGAATATGTTTCTTTTTGCGAAAGAAGGATGATGTTTCACGTAAACAGAGAAGGTGGACACTTCAGGAAGAAACGGAATTGTTAAAGCTTTGGAAGGAAGGCTATGGTGTAAGCCAAATTGCAGAGAAGCTTGGCAGATGTCGAGGTTCAGTTATAGGTAAAATTCAACGTTTAAAAGAAAACGGCAAACTACAAGTTGTGACAAATATCACTAAAGAGCTGGGTTCGAATCCCAGCCCTCAAAATAATGATTTGCTTAAAGAACTGATTCAAAGTTTAAACTTGCTATATGAAAAGGGCCATGTGTTAAGCTGCAAAATCCTGTTAGAAAACGCAAACAAGTTCATGGAAGAGGAGAGTGCATAAAAATGAAGTGTGGACAACTTCTCAATTTTACACGGCATAAAGCAACTAAACTTTTCATTTGTCAAGATTGCAATGAAGACATCCTTCCTGGACAACATTATTGGAGACTCTTAAGCCTATACAAATACTGCGATAAATGTTATGTCAAGATGTTGAACAGTTGCGGATATGGAATTTCAAAAGATAAGCAGGGGAAAGCCTATGTGGATAAGTTTTGGCGTTACCATCCAAACACTGTTGAAGAACAAGTTAAGCTTTTAAACGAGAATTCCTAACAGCCCGCCAGAACAGTTGTTCTTGCTTTCGCCATTCCTCCTCTTCCTGCCTGCGTTTAGCCTCAACTTGTATATTAAGCAAATCAGCCTTTGATGGTTTCAAACGTAAGTTACCACCTAAATCCACGTAAAGCCTATCTGCTAACTCGTGAATCATAAGCCTAAAACCAGCTTGTTTATTCTGAGAATACCGTTCCGCAATAGCTAATATGCGTTGCATATCCTCATATTCAGCCTCACTTAATCTTATACTGAACCACAAGTGCCTTCCATCCGCTTTACGTCTACCCATACACGTCAACCGTTCACGTTTATTCTTAATTGCTTTTCAAATTTTAGCTTTTTCTAAAAGAATTTGACCCCTCATATTTTATCCCGCCCTCTTTAGTATAATATAGTTATTTAAACCATTCATTTTTTATGGATGGAGTAGGGGAAAGAAGGTTAAAATAATGTTGTTTGTCCGTTTATGTTTGATTTTCGGTCAAGAAGTTTTTTATAGATAGAGGTTTCGGCTTGTTTTCTAAAAAGAAGCAAGAAAAACGGTTAATTCAGTTTACTTTGCAGAGTTTGTAACGAACTTTGCAAAAAGTTTTTTAGTGACACTACTTTTTGAAGGGTGTTTCTAAGCTGCATGGAAAAACTCTGCACTTTTAACACAAAAAG
>JAVZLM010000017.1:0-9384 GCA_038883775.1 Bathyarchaeia archaeon | reverse complement strand
CCACACTCCCTACAAAAACGCAAAACCAAAGGCTCCAAACCACGCCAAACATAAACACTTCTACGCATGTCACTCAACCTCTACGGCTTCTATGGCGAAATGTAACACATTTTTTGAAGCGGCAACTGAGCTTTCCACGGGGCGTTTTAGGCGAAAACAGCTTGAAACAGGCTTATCGGCGGATGTGTTACATCCACGCTTAGAAGCGGAAGATGCAGCCTTATATCCATACGGGCATGGTGTTTGGCATAGTCCTATGTGGCTGTCGCCTTTGGTGCAGTTGGTGTAGCCTTTGTCGTCTGTTTTTTGGCGTGTGCAGTTTTTCATGGTTTTGCGCCTACCATGTTTGGTGTTGGGTGCGTTGTTGGAGTAGTTGTCTTGTGCGTGTGAGTTCGTCTGCGATTAGTGTGAGGATGCAGTTTTGGAAGCGTGTTTCTGTGGTGTTGCAGTGTTCGTGGCAGTTTTTGCATAATACATGTTGGTAAAGCTTGATCGGTGGCAGCTGATTTTTTATGTTCTTTGATTGTTGGAAAACTTGTTGATTTGTTGTTTCAGTCGTGGTTTTTGTCCTCCTTTTTGTGTTTTTCTGGAGTATGTATACTTTTAGAGGATTCAATTGGGCTGATCCCAAGCGCTATTAACTTCTCTCTAACCGCTTCGCGTATGAACTCTGTTTTAGTATAATGCCAATTTTTCGTGATCGCTTCATCCACGGCTTTGTCCAGTGCCTTGGGAACTTGTATATTCCACGTTGCAGTTTCCCTTTTAATCATGCTACTATTTCACTCCATTTTCTGTGGAAATTTTTAAAAAGTGTCACTGCATAAGAATTCTCGCGACAAAATCAATGGATGACTGTGACAAAAATGTGTGGATATAGGTTCAAAATGTCAAATATGCAATATAAGCCAAAACACCTCCGCCTCCAAACCGCTGTTTTCCGGAAACTAGTCAAGGAAGGCCCCAAAACAACGAAGCAATTAATCAATGAACTGAAAGTTTCAAGCAAAGATGAGAGAGCTTTTTACAGAGGGATAAAGGAATTGAAGGACATTGGAGTGGTAACGCAGAACGAAAAGACACAGGCTCTATATGCATATGGACATGAACCTACAGAGATCGTTAAGCTAAACGTGGGTTCGCAGAATGTTAACTTGACAATTCCGGTAAACAGGGAACAAGTCCCAAAGATTATCAAAAAGTGTCCATCGCTAACTAGGAACAGAGAGGCTTCCGCTGTCCTAAAAGAAACTAATCTATTGAAAAAACCACAGTAGGACCAAGCGACGCGAGCTTTTCAACTTTCCTACGGGAGGTTCTCACTCCTTAAGAAGCGCGCGCATAAATTGTAAGTTTTGCTGTAAACTGCAACTAACAGAAGCTACTTTTTAAAGTTTTAATTATTGTTTATGGTATGTAATTTATAGTAAGGGTGATATGTGAATCCCGTTGTGAGAGTGACTTGGTTGCCTGTTGAGGTTGGTTTGGAGTTGTATGGTGAAAAAAGCGTTGTTTTACCATTTTTTACCGGACATGTGGCTAGGGGTTTGTTGTTGCATGTTGTTAGGCATGTGGACCCAAGCACGGCTGATATTCTGCATGAGCTGGATGTTTCTAAACCTTACAGCATTACGCCTTTGCGTTTCCGAAGTGTTTCTCGGAGTGAAAATGGTTTTGTTTTGGATCCTGCCTATCCTTGTCATGTTGGGTTTAGGTTTTTGCGAGATGATTTAGCTGGTTACGTGTTGAGGTTTTTTGAGCGGCAGAACAGTGTCATGATTTTTGACACTGTTTTTCGAATAGCCTCTTTAAGTATTAAGAGTAAGAGTTACGGGGATTTAGAGCGTGAAGCAAACGCCACTGGGTGGTTTAGGCTTGTTTTTGAGACGCCTACTTATCTTCCTTGTTTGGGCAGCAGTTATCGTTGGATGTTTCCAGATGTGGTAAGAGTCTTTTCTGGGTTGATGCGTGTTTGGAACAGGTTTAGTGACGGTAGACGTTTTGGTAAAGAGGAGTTTTTGGCTTATAAGGAGTGGTTAGCGAAAAATGTTGGGGTTTGCGGGTATAGGCTTGGGACGAGGTTGGCTGTTATGCGGAATAAAAAGGCTTTGGGGTTTACTGGATGGTGCGCTTATGAGATTAGGGATTTGGAAAGTGAATGGAATAAGGTGACAGTTATGCTGGCTAAATACGCAGAATACTCAAACATAGGAGGAAACAAAACAGCAGGATACGGAGTAACAAAATTTACAATGCAACCTAAAGTTTTGTAAAGAATTGCGGTGCATTTTGCAAGCCAAAAATTTTATGCTCTTTCTTTTTAAGCTCATAATTTGTTTTAAGTTCTACGGCTCTTGAAAGAAGCTCACCGTTTATATGTCCTTGGAGCAAATAATAAAGTAATTTGTTCAATATTCCTACACATATTTCTCTATAATTCACGTCGCTTATGTAAAGTGAAAAAATGAATCTACAAATGCTTGGGATTTGGTCGTCGCTTAAAAAGAAGTCGCCATAATATTTTGTTAGGGTCTCCTTAAGTCTGGGAAAAACATACATTCTTTTCTTTTGCCGTGAAAGCACAAAAATAACCAGCGAAGTATCATCAGGTATTTCTAAAAGAAACTTCCCAGAATCTCTAGCGATTTCGATTGTCTCTTTCGTGTCTTTCAAGAATTTAGCGAAATATGACAGAAATATGAAACTCATTGTGAATTCTTCTAATGTCAATCCTTTAGGTATTTTTAAGCTTGAAAGTAATTCCTTGATATTTAACCCAGAACGCTCGGTGCTTATTATTAAATAATTTTTATTCATTAACCATCCTCTGAAACTTTCAGTCACCTTCAATGGAGCATTTTCAAGATTTAAGACATAATCAAAACTATGCACTCCAGTTAATAGGAGGTAAAGAAACCTCCATAATTCTTCCGATTTTGGAATTTCTTCTTCCAAATAAAAATTTGGAGCTTGTTCTTTGCTGATTATACAAGGAGTAACTAGCACGTTATAACCTTCTAATAAAGCCTTTCTTACTATAAAATCAAGAACTCTTCGAATTTTTGTCTTTATTTCACCTGGTGTAACAATCAATTTTTCGTTATTTTTATCGATTGTTATAACGAAATTACCGCCACGAAAGTTAGCTTGCAACAGCTTCTTTACAATAGGTAGGCAGTATTGCACGTTTAAATCATCTTCCAAAAATTTGAAAAGCATTTCTTTATAGCTCATATTTATTACGCCTCACCTATGAAATCCGTATTTAAAGTTATAAATTGTGTCCTTAAAGTGAGCTACGGGGAAAATGCTCTCTTCAATTTTTACATTTTTTAACCACCAAAATGGGATAGGAACAGCCAATTCTTTTAATTCGGCTATTAACTTACTTTTCTCATCGAAACTTTTACATGAAAAATCCTTCCGCAATAATCCAGCTACGTGACTTCTCACAGGGTCCTCGATGCAGTCTGGGTGTGGAATCACCAACGTAGTGAAACTTTCTCTGTAATTTAGTGCTTGGGATATCTTCTCATCTTTTACATCAAAGGAGTAAAAAAATTTCAATAGATCTTCCCAGTGTTTCATATTTATGCTTCTTTTTGCGAAGGTTATCTCACTTAATAGTTCTTCATAACTGAGAGCCAAATCTATTTTTTCTATCAACTGTTTTTCATTACGCAGATTTTTGCCTTCAAGTTCTCTAATAATCTCTTCAGAAATTTTTAGGTCGCTTTCAGAATAAGGATAACTTTGTGGATCTTTAACATGTGGCTTAAAAATATAGACATTTATTTCTTCGGTTTTATTCCCGTGCCTATTAACTCTGCCGAACCTTTGTACAAGCGCTGGAAGTGAAGCAAGTTCTGCGAACATTGTATCATAGGACAGATCCAGTGAAACTTCGCATACTTGTGTTGCGATGGTAATATGCGGTTTCTCTTGGTTATTATTTAACCAGTTCTCTTTTTCTTTCCTGTCTTTATACATGGTTCTTGCGTGAAAAACTATAAAATCTTTGGCGTAAGTTAATTTATAGTCATTTTCAAATTTTTTGCCTAAATTATTCGCGTCTTCTACGGTATTGACAATAACTAAGACTTTTTTACCCCTTTGCTTTTCTCGGATAATGCTTTCTATAGAATTTTCAATTTGCTCATGTGTGTATTCCCACAATACTCGCCGCTTTTTTGCATAACCCTCAGAATAATTAAGAAAACGATTTATCTCAAAATTTTCACATAAATATTTACTTAAAGCGCTAGGTAAAGTCGCTGACATGAACAGAATTTTGAGCTTGTAAGCTGTGGCATATTTTTTGATGAAAAATGTTAATAAATCAAGCATTAGCGGATTTAATAAATGAACTTCATCTACTATTAGACCGGAATTCCTGAACATAACACGTTTGGTATAATATTTTCCGACTTGAAGAAAAGCCAACAAAAACTGATCTATGGTGGTTATGTTATAAGGTGCTGTAAAGTTTTCTATGAAGTATATGTTCGAGAGTTTTTCGTAATCTTCCTTTAATTCGGTGTCAAGAAAATAGAAATATTTTGCAACTTCGCCATTGGATGCTTTGCAGAGTTTTTCAAAAAAATTATTTATTGCAGTTGTCGTGGGAAGGAGATAAAACACCTTCGAAACATCTTTATCTTTAAAAAATAGTAATGAGACATCAGTCTTTCCCCAGCCGGTATATGCTTTAAGCATTGAAATGTTAGGCAGAGTAGACAGAGTCTTCTGCTCATTCCACCTAACTTCATCTAGTTTTTTTGCGACAATTTGCTTAACAAAATCTTCTGTGATTAATGGACGTTTTAAATGTACTGTTCTACCTTTTGCTGAGCATACGTCAGCTATTTTGAAAAGCCCAAAAACATCAACTACATCGATTATCAAACCAAATTGGTTGTCGGCCATTTTGCTTAATGAAGAGCTTATCGCTTCTTTAAAAAGTGCGTTGAAAACATTCCTAATTGAGTACTTCCTCCCATTATACTCTATTGTTTTTTCTCCGATAACATCTGAAAGTGATGAGTGATGCTTCAAAATTAAAAACTTTATAACAGGATCAAGATTTTTTTCGGGGTATTCAATTTTTTTCTCTAAAATATACTCTAATGAATGGTGAGCATGGCCTTCTTTTGAGTTAAAGTCCCAATTAATGTGCATTTTTCCAGCATCATGGTATTCCGCAAGAAATTTTGCTATTTGGAAATATTTTTCTCTGATTCCATAAAACTGTAAATACTCGCTTAAGATTGACAGAACTTCTTGAATATGCTGAGAGATTGTTTTGTTTTCATGACTTAGCTTACAAGTCGGGTTGACCCATTTTTCCATCAAGCTCCTCCATTTTAAAATTATTTAAACTATAAAGACCTATTTTTTCGCTGTTTGTGGAGGGTATTTTCCTGTTCAACCTTATTTTCCCTTTTGTTATAAAGTAAAAATTAGGATTATCTGATAGTGTATGCATTACTGGGAGGATTTGTAATGTAACTTCTAGACCGCTCTTTGTGCTCAAATCAACCCAGTCTCGGGGGGCGTAATTTGTAACCTCATCTGATTCTGCGACATCATCGATTCCAACAATAGTCCAATCTTCTGCAAAGAAATCATTTTGTCCGCCATAAGGCAAGAATTCAACAGCCTTGTTTATTTTATCTTGTATTTTAATTATCTCTTCTTTTTCCCCTGCAAGTGCAATTAGGTATGTTGGATTGTTGATGAGGTTTAATGTTGCAACGCCTATTTCCACTCCATAGCTTTTGTATTGTCTGAAAGTCGCATTTTCGTTTATGAAACCGTTATAGCCCTTAATTTTTGCTCCAAACAAAAATTTTCGAAGCTCGTTAATTTTTCCCCTTTCTACACCTAGAAAAGCACCAAACATCCCAGCAACTGAGGTAGGTAATGGAATTGGATACGTAAGCCGGAATCCCTTTGTGTAATGAACCTTAAAAAACGCTTCAGAAAAGGAAATTCTAACGACAATGGCTTCCATTATTCTGTCACGCAAAAGAAGTCGGCGATTTTGTTAATAGCCTCCGATACTGATACCTTTTTAAGAATAATTTGATTAGGCACGCATAATCGGTTTGTATAATCGATTAAAAAGAAACTTGCCCCACTTTGTGCAATTTCGTCTCTTGACAACAAATTATTTAAACTATCCAAGCAAACATCGTTTTTGTCGAAATCAAATGTTAAATACTGGAAAATTGGCAAAGGTCCACTGGCTGACAACGCTATAAGAGCTGTTAGATATTCCGGTATGTTTAACGAGTTTGTTCTTCTAGGTAAGACGTAGGATGGTGTTAAGAAAACTTGTAAAAAGGCTTTAATCCTCTTTTTCCGGGTATCTTCATCTAACATGAAAAATGATTTTCCGTTAGCTTTTTTATGGATAAGCTTATTTTTTAATTCGTCTTTACCTTTTAGCTCGCTTTCATCAAACATCCCAATGCTTTCGTACATTAAACAATTGACTTTTCCTATAAACTCAGCTACTTCTACTTCAAACGGAACTGGGTTTTCTTCCTCCTTTTTACTCCATGGTCTTGGAAATCTTGCAGCAAATTCAGCTTTTACAGGAGTATCTCTTATTGCTTTAAGATATGAAAGGGCAATTGGGCCTTGTCTCCTTCGAGCGGTCTTGCCTCTTCCGAGTGTCACCATGTATCCAAATAAGTCATTATCAATAAATTTTATAGGGTCACCCGTATCACTTAATCTAAGCGTTTCCTCTGCCTCAGGATTTTCGATGAATGGGTCAACATCAAATCCCATGTCCTTCAAAGCATGTCTTATTGCGTATTTTATCGCTCTTGCTGAAACAAAGGGTAAAACATCACCACTTGAAGAATACATTTTCTTTAGTGTTACTCGAGTTCCTATCACCTCATCAGCATTTACATTTCCTGAAATTTTTGCGATTACAGATATTTGGGCAACTTTCAACTTTCACACCTCAGTAAGTACTTAAAGCATTTAGTAACCCGGAGAGAATTGCTGATTTTAAGTAATAAAAGCTATCGCCACTCCATCGATCCCTTGACTGGAAAATTTCAGGGAGCAAACTTACTGGAGCTTGAATATTGGTATTCGTCTTATATTCACCAAGTCTTTGGGAAAGTTTATCTAAGAATCGGCCAGGAGTTTCCTCGGCTCTAATATCAAAAATTAACCGCTTTAAATAATCCTTTCCTTTGTCCTGTCCACATTTGGAATTACTAACAATATCTTTGCCCACTGCAAAAGCCCAATCAAAAATTTTCTTAAAGCTTGCTTCTGGCATATTCTAATGTTGATGCATTAGTTCATTTAAGTTTTATGCCATAATTTGGCATGTTTGTTTGTGTCCGCATCCTCCTTGGCATTTGTTTTGGGCTACTCTTATGGGTGGAAGTCTCTCTTCTCTAATTATTCTTTTAATGTGTCCAACAATCCTTTTCACATAACTTTTCATCGTAGGCGTCATCTCAAACTTTAAAATTAGCTGTTCAGGAATATAATTCACAAAACCACGTTTAACCACAGTGCCAAAGTTTTCCTCCACAAGCAAGGCATAAGCCACAAGCTGGTACTTATGGTCCATGTAGGCTTTTCCCCTATCAGAGTTCATGTTCTTATACTCGACTGGAACATACTCGCCCTTAACCGTCCTTATTATACAGTCTACCACGCCATGAAGCTGAAGGCTTTTTGAAACAAGCGAAACAAAAAGAAGCTTCTCGGCGCCAACAAATTCAGGCGAATAATAAACCGCATCTTTTCGCCTTAACTCCTTACGCACATATTCCATATGCAGTTCTTGGCTTTCTTCCTGCTGAGAGCCAAAAACAGGCCGCGCATGCAAAACCCTATCAAAATACACAAGCCGTGGACAATAAACGTAATGCTTAACATCAGTAACTGAAACCAGAGGTTCAGCAACATCTGAAATGGGCAAACCTTGCCGTTTTCCAGCTATGCTCATCCTTATTCTTTCCCAAGCTTTTCCATGCTTTCCATAATTTTCGCGTAAGTTTCAACACCGCATCTCCACCCAGCGAAAACCATATCATTTATTGCCTGTTTCGTCTTTTCCTTTGGAATGAGCCCTTGAGATACCGCATTTGCCAAAATGTATGGAGTTCCAGCGTAGGATATTCCATAGATTTTTGCTGTTTTCCTCGCGACCTCATCGTCTATTATGGCTGTTCCGTCGCGCTCCTTCGCTATAGCTAAAACTTCAGCGTCAGTCATATGAAGCCCTCTCGTTTGTAAGAGAGTTTCCAAGAAACTTGTGTTTTTGGGTTTTACAACTTTGAAAACACCCTTTTGAAATAACTTTTCCAAGACTATGGCGTCTGCAACGCCCTTACGCTTGCCTTCATCCACAACTTCACATTTCACGTTTGGAGAAGTTAACTTTTCACATTCCAATTCTTCAAAAATTCGGCTTAATCCAATCTTTGTTATGTAGATTAACGGAGTTGAATTGAACACAAGCAGCTTCATTTTTGCTCTGCCGCAGATGCTTCTTTGAATTCTTTCTCAATTTCTTCTGGCGAATATCTGACCCACTCAATGTTGCGCTGCTTTAGTAGGTCGGCGAACTCCCAAAGGGAAAGCTTGGCCATTTCCGCAGCCTTAGCAAAGGTTACTTTTCCATCGCGTAACAGCTCAAGGGCTGTTTGCTTGCGCCACTCGCTGATGCCCAGTTCGAGAAGAGTCCTAACAACAGTGGCCTTATCCAAACCCTCCCGCTCAATTACTTCTTGAATTTCCTTCTCAATTTCCTCTGGAATTCTTACGGCTAAGGGCTTAAGGGTCAACTTCGTCACCGTAAACAAAAGATATCAAACGCATACATAAGAGTTGCGCATTTCAAAAATAGGCCACCTTCTCTTTCTCTTCCTTTAATTCGTACTTTTTAGGTTTACCAACTTCTCGTCTTCCCTTAAAACAAGTGTCGCAGATGGGATAAAGCTGAACATTTTCAACCAAATCCTTAATCAGATTCTTTAAGTCCACAATAAGGCTGTTTAATTCGTCGCGGCGCAGATTACCAATGAATGCGCTGTATTGGATACGTTGCAATCCATAATCCTTCAGCGTTTCAGCAATTAAAGCCCGCAAATTATCATCCGTAATGTCATAAATCACCAAGTAACGCATTTCGTTTCACCAGCCCAAAGTAAACGGTGCGTAATGGGCCTCACGCAAAAGAAAACGTGCAACACGTCGTGCTTGATAGTGAATAAAGCCCTTAATGAAGCTTCTTTGCCCATCAAACATAACCTCCGTGTCTAAGCGTTCCTGAAAACCCGTAAGTAAGTTTTTAATCGTCTCTTTGCTTAAAACTCTGCCTTCTTCAACAGTCTCAGCAAC
>JAVZLM010000016.1:0-9651 GCA_038883775.1 Bathyarchaeia archaeon | reverse complement strand
ATTGGACCAGACGGTTTAGGCGCCCAATGGGGCTTCCTCATTGAAGATTTGACAGTAAAGGTGGCAAACGAAACAGAGGAGGCTGAAGAGGGAATGCTTGATGTGGAAATACCAACGGGTCCATACGTGAACTTTAAAGTGTTTAAGAATCAAACCGCTTACCTTATAGGATTAAACTACCAGCATGAATTTGCAAACCGAACAGCACCAACAGGTTTATGGATAAATGCAACCATTGACGCCATAGGTTACGACGTTACAGCACCACCGCTTAAAGATCTCCATGTGCTTGCTTTTAAGCCGACAGTGCACATAACTGTAACAGCCACAACCAATGGAACCCACTGCAACGCAACCATAACGGTAACTGTTGAAGATCCCGGTATGGTGGGAGAAGACCAACTGCCAATGTATATAGAATATGTTGGAGGACGCTACGAATGGGTAACTGTTGGAAGAGACGCCCACTCAGCAGACTCCATAGGCGCCTCACTAGTTTCTGCAGCCTTCAAAAACAAGCAAATCGAAATAGGAAATGCAGGCTTCGACATGATGTTCCAGGAGTACGCCCTAACGAGCATACCATACCTACTTCACAAGTTTAGTGGAACAGGAACAGGATGGCCGCCCAACTATAAGGACAGCATCTACAGAATAGCCTTAAGAGACGACTGGTGCCACACATGGCCAATAGCCAGCTCCAATGTGATTGGGGTTGGAGGCCCACTGGCAAACCACATAGCCGAATACTTCAACGACTTCACAGACGCCTTCTACGGCCTCAATACAGTGGAAGCTCCCTTCACACCATATGCTCCATGGGTTAACAAAATAATCGCACTATCATGTTGGAGCAAAGACACATACAGCGGCAACGCAACTGTCGGCTATGCGGTAATCGCCACATACAAGGATATAAATGGAACAGTTGGCTTCCTAGTCTGGGGAATCAGCGCCAGAGACACCTTCTACGCCTCAAAGTTCTTCCACGAAGAAATCATCTATGAACTACAGCGCTTCCCACTGTGCGCCACATCAATAATAATAGAGATAGACTACACGGATCCAGAACACCCAACATGGACAATACCAGAAGTTCTAGGAACAATAAGCGAAACAACAGTAGAACTTGTTAAAGGCGGAATCCACCCAGATCCATAACGCACACATTCCCCCTTTTCTTTACCTCGTTTTCTCTGAAAAGCCAAACGCAAGTTCAAATTTCCATTTTAAAACTAGACAACAAACTCCTGTAAATTTCAAGAAGCCTTTCAACAACCTTCTCCCAAGAACAATACTCCGCAATAAACCTTTTACCAAACACGCCAGCCTTAACCAAGAAATCCCAATCCTTCAAAGCCATGCACAAAAACTCTGCAGCCTTATCCGCATCTGTTGGCAAGAGCAAGCCGAAACGCCTTTTCGCCCCCCAATAACTCTTAACGTAAGCGTTAAAGCCTGCAACAGCCGTCTCGCATGCCAAAGCCTCTTTTAAGGCGCCTCCCCACAAGGGGTTTAAATCTGACATGGCTGTTGGAGCGAATGCTAAGATGCATTTTGAATAGAGATTTGGCAGCAAGTGGTGCGGAACAAAACCAAGAAACTTGACATTCTCCTCGAGACCCAGATTTCTAGAAAAACTTTTCAGCGCATTAAATCCTGGACCATCTCCAACCATTAGAACTTTAAAGTTGTTGCCATACTTTTTCCTAAGCCGCCGGACAATCTCCAAGATAAACCATGGATTCTGCTCCTTCAACGTTCTAGGCCTAAGAGTCATCCTCCCAGCATAAATGAAGTGTGGGACATCCTCCTTCTCGCTGAGCCTACGAAATTGAGAAGTGTCAACTCCAACGTTTGGAAAGTTTAAAATTTTGTTTTGGTCAACGCGTAGCCTTCTCAGCCAGTAAATCTCCTCGTTTGATGCCACAAGAAACTTGTCAACAACACCAAAAAAGGGTCTGTGAACAAACTTTCCAATGGTTTGAAGTTCAGGCTCCCCATGATACTGGGCGACAAGCCTCCACCCAGAATGGCGACGCTTAGCAAAAAGCATGAGTGCAAAAGACCAAAAGTAGTAGTTGTGAAAATGAACTATTTCAAAGTCGCCTAGCTCCTTTATAATCTCAAGATTGTGAGAATTACCTATTAGAGCTAGTGGTGGAAACCTAAATTTAACTGGAAAAACCTTAAGCGTATAGCCATCAAGACAAAACTCTTTAACCTCTCCCAAGTCCTGGTGGAAAGTAAAGAGGACAACGTTGTTGCCCATTTTGCCAACTCTTTCGGCATAATCTTTAGCAAAGTGGTAGCGCTGAAAGACAAAGTCGTCTAAACGCCATCCGCTGAACTTTTGGTCGTGGAGCAGTAGGTAGCCGATATTCAATTTCATACATTAATCATATAAAGGGGTGGCTCTTGGCAAATAAAAATTGACTCTCAAAAACCGAACAAGTGTATGGCTTTGAACGTGAAAAGTTTGATTAAGAGATTCTTCAAATCAAAAACAGCCCTAATACTGACCATTGCGGTTCTAATTCGCTTCTCTCTCGCCCCATTTACAGAACAAAGGTATGACATGTATATATGGAGACTGAATCAAGCATTAGCCTACCAATACGGTGTTAATCCACTAAACCCGCCGGCATGGATAGATAAAAACGCTACAGTGTTCTTCTGGAGCTACCCGCCGCTGTGGTTGCTCTGCCTACTCACAGTTTATCCCGTTTACGTCTCTGCCGCCCATCCAAATTTCCCGTCAAACGTTAGCGAACTTTGGCTTAGCATGTACACATTCAAAAATCCATGCGAAGCTTACCACTCCTTCAAACCCGAAAACCTGCCACTATTAGACCTACTGATTAAAACACCTTTAATCCTATCAGATTTAGCCATAGCTTTGCTGCTGCTCAAAATAGTTGGGAAATTTTCCGGAGAAGAGAAAGCCCGCAAGCACGCCTACATGTGGGTTCTGAACCCCTATGTAATATTTATTTCAGCTGTCTGGGGAATGTTTGACACACTGCCAACACTTTTTGCATTATTAGCTGTTTTGCTTCTCCTAGAAGGAAAAGGTGGCAAGTCAGCCGTAGCCCTATCCATAGCGGCACTATTCAAAATGTATCCAATTATATTTGCACCAATACTTACTCTGATGCACTACAAAGAATATGGGAAAACAGCTGCAGCAATAAAATATTTTCTAACAGCGACAAGCTTAACAATTTTAATCATGCTTCTAGTTCACTTTTGCTTCGCATTAATTTTCGGCCAAGAACCCTTCAGCACCTCCATCACAATGGTTTGGCTTCTCTTAAAGGGACGAGCATCACCAGACTGGTACGGCTCTAACATATTTTTCGGACTAACACCCTTCAACATGATGGAAGGCTTATTCAAGCAATTGAATATTAAAGCAAATATTCCTATTTCGCCAATATTAATCGGAATCGCAGTAATCATCCTACTTTTTGCAATAAGCCGAAAGAAAAACTTAGATTCTGTGGATTTTTTCTCCTACATTACAGTAGCCCATTTCGCAATTTACCTCACATACACGGTTGTCAACGAACAATATCTAATATGGATTCTACCCTTCCTACTGGTTCTCGCAGCCATAAGAGACAACTCCAAAATCATGTTTATCTACTGGACAATAAGTCTCACCACAATGTTTTTCATTTTCACCCACTACGGAGACCTATCCTACTTCATCTCCCCATACTTTGTTCCAGGATATCTCGGATACTTGCCCGCACTGATGCTTTTCGGGTTTGTAGCTGCCGCTATATATTTGGTTGGAATAATTTCCGCCTTAAGGAAGGATGAAGGAAAAGTTGCGAAAAACAGTTGAGCCCTCAAACATGTTTAAAGCCTTCATTCTCACGGGGCTTTTGGTTAGGCTTGTATTCAGTTTTTGGACAGGCCACCCATGGGATTTTGAGGTTTTTATCCGTGTAGGATACCATGTGGCTAATGGCTCAAACCTTTTCGGCACATTCTCCTCGGAAAGTTATTACACTAAAGGATTGGGTCAACCAATATTTTCCTCCGTAACAGGCTTGGGATATCTTCCAGCATGGGGGCTATATACAGCATTTGCATACAGAATTTACAGCCTCCTCCTGCTCTCCCCATTTCTTTATTATTTTATGCTAAAATTGGCGCCTATTATTGGAGATTTAGTTTCAACCTATCTAGTTTACTCGTTAACTTCGGCTCTGACGGGTGATGTTCAAAAAGCCAGAACTAGCGCGCTAACATTTTTTCTTTGCCCCTTTGTCATATTCATAAGTTCTGTTTGGGGAATGTTTGACTCAATCTCATTAGCCTTTACACTAGCGTCAATACTTCTACTACTGTTAGACAAGACTTGTTGGAGTAGCCTCTGCCTTGGGATGGGCATCTACATAAAAGTTATCCCCATAATCTATCTACCAATTCACCTAATCTACCTAAACGGCAAAAGAGGCATTAAAGAAACATTAACTCACCTATTAATCTCCTTAGCCGTTCCCTTTGTTTTAACGATGATTCCAATAATTTATTTCGGCTGGGAAACCTCAAAAGCCGCCGCCACAATCCTCAGTCAGACCCAAAAGACTGGCGAAGTTTTAACCTACTGGAATTTAGGTGCGCTCCTAAATGACTTATTTCCAAAAACTTTTCAAAGCGAGTCGCTAAACGAGATTTTCTCTTTTCCGTTGGTGAGGTATTTTTGGGTTTTAGGGCTTATGGTGGGCCATCTCTTATACTACAAGTTTCAAAGGGATTCTTCCGAATTGCCTGATTTAAGCCTGCTTTTGAAGGGATGCCTTTTTGTAACTATGGGTTTCCTATTAACGAGAACCTTTATTCCGGAACAATTCGTCATTTATCTAGCTCCACTAACGGTCGTTGAAGCAGAAAATCCCAATTCTAGAAAAATTTTTGGCTGGAAGTATGTTTGGGTTTTAGCCCTAACTTTTGCCTTTGTCAATTTGTATCCGTTTGCGTTTGCCTATCTAATAAACCCAGACTTATGGTACACCTTCAACCACTGGGCATTTACAAAACCCTACTCAAGCATTAGGTATTCTGCGCGCTTCGTCACGGCGGTGGTGTTCGACCTTTTTTTGGTTAAGATTCTCTCTGAAATGGTGAGTAACTATGGGAGTGCTTAAACTTCTAAAGGACAGAAGGGCGCAGTACGCGATTATCGCATGGGTACTGCTAATAAAAGTTGTTGAAATTGCTGCGGAACTGCTGGCAAAAATTGAGTTGCTAAGCTTCTTTGAAACTTTAGGATTTGACTATCTATCCGCATCTTCCCGTATAGTGTGGAATGCAATCGTAGCCCTCACAATCATTTGGCTAATCTACCGACTGGCAAGAGACACTTTCCAAATTCCTTTAGTGATAAAACATCCTTCGAAAATGGACATTTTAAGCATCATGTTACTGTTTGTGTGGGCAGTTTCCTCTGTTACAGCGGTTTTACAGTTTGCCCATGTTGCCTCTCTTCCATCTGCAAGTCCACAGTTAGAAGTTTCAATGTATTATTCGCCTTGCAGCACCACCGATGGCGGGTTGACCACATATTTCACAGTTAATGATACAGAGCAAGGAGCGCAAATGAAATTAGACCTTTCTAAATCGATGTTTACTTCCCCCTTCTCATTTTCCGAAATAGGCAAAATTTCCATGTTTGGCGTAAAAAATGGCGGCTTAAGCTACTTTTCCCTGAAAGACTCTCCGATTGGACAGAAAATGATTGAGATGAAATTTTTCGGAAACGGCACTAACTGTTTAGACGGATGGTTTGCAAATAAAATTTTATTGGAGAAGCCTCTAAAAGTAAATGAGAGCACAACCCTTATAATGCTGCTGAAATTGGAGCCATCATCTGACAACACCGCTTGGACTTACATAAAACTGGATTTTTCATCCACTAATGGTGAGGAGTTTTCTCTTGTCTGGAAATTTCACGACAAGCCAATAAATTCCATGCTTTACAGCACCGACAACAAAATGAAAATGTACCTTCTCGGAAGTGCCGTTGAATGGACGTTCTTACAGTTTAACCTGCAAAACGTTTTCTACACAAGTTTCTCAAGTCGTACACAATTTTTGACCAGCGTTGAATACGGCGTGGGAGCAGAAGCAGACAACATTGTAACTGCCAACTTCCTTTTGGCAAAAATATCAGATTACCCCTTAAAGGTCAATGGGGAACTGGTTGAGAGTGTAAAGCCAACAGTAAAAATGGAGAATTCTAATATACGTCTTGAAGGCGTTAATGTTTTGAAGCTTTATTTGACATCAATATTGAAGCCTCAGAGAGCGGAAAAACATTTCCAATTGTCCCTAACAAAAGTTTCAAGACTTGAACAATATGAATGGAATCTTTCCACAATTCGCTGGGAAGTTGAAGAAAGAATTTGCTTCAACTTAACAAATAAATCAGCAAAAATATTTCTAAACGGCTTAGAAGTGATGCCCAAAACAAGCTTTTTTGAGTTGATAACGTATGAATTTGCCCTCTTACAAAATGAAGTAGTATTAACTGTTGTTAACGAGGTGGACGTATATTTCATGCCGATCATCAGTATCATATTGGTTCCATTTCTTATTGTATGCTTGTGGAAGTCGGTTAAATCAAAAGCGAAAATAAAAGGCAAATATATTGCCTTCTACTTTTAGAAAAGCCATAAGAGACCGTGTTGGTGTTCTATTTTCAACATAACACTTATAAATTTTCAATTTAAGCGCAAAATGTTGAAAGCAGGTATCCCTTTTGGATGTCAGTGTCGGCATATGCGCCTACAACGAAGAGAAAAATATAGGAGCCCTACTTGAGAACCTTTTATCCAAACAATCTCTGCCTAACAACTCAGAAATCATTGTTGTATGTTCAGGATGTACAGACAACACTCCTAACATCGTGGAAAAATTCGCAAGAAAAGATAAGCGGGTTAAACTAGTTCTGGAAGAAGAAAGAAGAGGAAAGGCGCCTGCATTAAATCGAATTCTTAATCTTTATCAAGGGAAAATATTTGTTCATTTGGATGCTGACCACCTTCCAGAACCAGGTGCGATTAATAGATTATTGAAACATTTCCAAGACCCTAAAGTTGGAGCCGTTTCTGGCTGTCAAGTACCTATTAAAGCCGACAGCTTTATGGGACAAGTAAACACTGTTATCTGGAGTTTGCATAACGAAACCCAGCGTTATTACCACCGAAAAGGTAAAGCCCAACATTTGGGTGGGGTTCTGTTTGCAATCAGAAGAGGCATATGCGACAAAATTCCTGAAGACATTATAAACGACGATGCATACATGGGAGTAATATGCCAAAAGAAAAACTATAAAATCGTGTTTGAAGAAAATGCAATAGCCTTTTTTCGAGGACCTGAAACTATGGCTGACTATGTGAACCAGAGAAGAAGAGTTGTCTATGGTCATTTAAAGGTGAAAAGGGAAACAATGGTCGCTCCAATGGTCTTAGAAGCCAGTCCTTTAAGCGATAAAATTGCCATAATTTCAAGATGGTTTGAAAAAAATTGGAGAGTTCTTCACTACTTTCTAGCAGCTTGTTTCTTAGAGGCTATTGTAAATATTATGGCAAGAATTGATTTTATAAAGGGGAATTCTCTTCATAAAGTTTGGAAAATAGCAACAACAACTAAAAAACGTATACATGTGCAAGAGATTCAAGCGTTGCTCTGCACTCGTGACAAAAATTAGAAAGAACAAAGGCGAGATTCTTGTTGGCAAACAGATTCGCGGGTAAAAATCACATTATTCAGATGCGTTTACTAAGACTTACGGTTTTGAAGCTGCGAAACGCTGTTTTCATAATGTATAGTAGGAAGCTTAATATCTCGCTTTTGGTGAGTTTCGACTTACCCTTCTTCCTATTGGTAAACGTTATTGGAGTCTCAACCACTATAACCTTATTAATGCTCGCTTGCCTGAGGGTTTCAATTTGAATTTCATAGGTTTGACTGTGAAGATTTGGAAGAATCTTTTGAATGTACTCCCTAGAATAACATCTGAAACCACTCGTAAAGTCCGTTATTGGTAAAGCTACAAGTTTTGCAGTTATCTTGTTGGCTATTTTGCTAATCGTCAGCCTTGTTAAGGGCCATCCTTTAACAATTCCACCATTACTGTATCTGCTTCCAACAACAATGTCGCAGCCCTTCCTCGCTTGTTGCAGAAGCTTCAGTATCTCTTTCGGATCGTGGGAGTAATCGGCATCCATTGTGATCACATATTTTGAAGGGGTCTTTTGTGATAAAACAAAGCGGAAGCCGTGGGTTATTGCCGTTCCAAGTCCAGCCTTAAAAGGACGCGTCAGCAACGTTATATTTCCATACTTTCTCTGCAATTTTTTGACAATTTCCCCCGTTCCGTCGGGGCTTGAATCATCTATTACTATTATCCGTGAGTTTATCTCTAATTTTTCAATTTGGTGTATTAAGTTTTCAATGTTTTCAGCTTCACAGTATGTTGGCAGAAGGATGGCGACGGAAGAATCATCACTTTCACTAGTCTTGCTCTCTTCCACTTTCTTGTCTCCTTCTAGGATAACTTCTTCTTCTGTCGAGGCTTCTGTGAACGTTTGCCTTTGGCGATTATTAAAAAGTTTTTAGCGGTTCGGAATCTGAATAAAAAACAGATAAAAATCCAATAAACTTTTCTATACGCAACCAACTCTAATAGGGATGGTTCTAAAACCTATAAGGGCAAGACATGAACGAAACAAGGGAACAAACAAACCAAACAGAATTCGAAAAGCTGAAAGAAATTGTCTGTGAGCACTTCCAGATAGAAGAAGCCCTAATAGAACATAACATTCCTACCTTCTACCTTAAACAACCTCAAGAAACAAAACAAGCCTTTCTAAAACTGCTTAAAAAGCTTGAGCTGATGAGTTTGGTGGCTTATCTGCGAAGGTCCAATGGAAGAATTGCCCTCAGAATTTTTACTAGGCAGCCTTCTAAGCCAAGCAATATCCTTGTTAATTGGCTGTTGCTTTTTGCAACCGTCGGGACAACATTTGCCGCTGGCTATCTCCTATCAGAGAGCTTCACAGACTCATTAATTGGTGGGGCAACTTTTACAGTGGCTATTATGGCTGTTCTTGGGATACATGAGATGGGCCACAAGTTGACAGCCAACAAAAAGGGTATAGAGGCAACTTCGCCATATTTTATTCCAGGTCCACCTCCATGGGGAACTTTCGGAGCTGTAATAATGCAGAAGTCTCTTCCACCAAACAAGGACTCCCTCTTCGACATAGGCGCAAGCGGTCCAATATTCGGCTTCCTTGTCGCCATTGCTGCCACTGTAATTGGCTTACCCTACTCATCCTACAATTGGGTCCCAGAAAATACTCCAACCCTTCCAGCGCCACTTTTCTTCCGGCTTTTCGCCAGATTTCTGCTTCCACCCCCTCCTACAAACGGGCATGAACCCGGCTACATGTTGGTGGTAACACTGCACCCCGTTGCCCTAGCCGGATGGATTGGTTTCTTTGTAACGATGCTTAATTTGCTGCCAGCCGCCATGCTCGATGGTGGACACATTGCAAGATCACTTTTCAACGAACGAATTAGAAGCATTTTGACAGCGCTCTCCATAGTCTTTCTTGCTCTTGTAAGTTT
>JAVZLM010000015.1:0-11792 GCA_038883775.1 Bathyarchaeia archaeon | reverse complement strand
CCAAAATTGTTCCATTGGACAAGCCCCGTATCGAAATTATCGAAAAACAAATATTCTGCCTTTGCTGGGTGAATGCTAAAAGTCAACGTTAGCATACTGGCTACAAGCAGTATCAGCATTATTCCAGAAACTATTCTCTTCACTTTCATGTCTCCTCTTGGCAACAATATTTTATCACCGCAAGTTGGCTTAAAATTTACGGAAGATTCTTCTATCCATTCATCTCACAGCACAACCATAACATCAACAAATTAAAAGCAAAAACATCCAAAGTTTTGCAACTTCTGTTAGGAGACACTAATAGAAAAAGTTTCACGTCTGTTAAAAATAATAGATGTTTAGTAGAAGTGGATGAATCTGGTGTACCTTGGCATTGGCATTATTATCTTAACTGTGTCGCTTCCTTGTAATGTTGTTCCATCATTGAGTTTGCCTGTTATGGTTAATGTTATTGTCATAAACCGCTTTGATAGTTCTTTTATGTTTATGTTTGCGTGAATGTATTGCATGATTTTGGCTCTTTCGAATTTAACTGTTAGATCTGGAATGGAATCATTGTCATAATCTCCTATTGTTATGGGTGCGTTAACATCTATTGGAATACTGTCGTTTAACAAGATTGTTGAGGCGTTTACATTCGCAATTTTGTATCCTTCTGGAAGTTCAATTGAAGCAGTTACCCATTTACCTTTACTTAGGAGATTTAAAGCTTTAGGAGAAATTTTAACAGAAGCTTCAACTTGAGGTGAACTGAGCAGGGCGTATCGAATGATGTTGTCATCCATGTCTCCATCGTTGTTAAGATCTTTTCCTGCGTCTTTTTCATATGTTTCAAAGGTGATGACATTTTTATAAATGGATGGACTGGTTCCCTCCGCTCCTAAGTTGACTAAAGTCTTGGTTGAAATATCATAATATCTAACCACCCAGTCTTCACAGTCTCCGTCGCCATTGAGATCTCCAACTCCAAAATCAGCCTCTGGAGTTGAAAATACTATCAAGTTTTCATATACGCATGCCATGCGTCCGTCTATCTTCGTGTCAACTAACGAACCATCAGAAATATTGTAGTATGTAATAGCTGTGTATGCGCTGTAAAGAGCTTCAAAAGCTATTATGTTCCCGTATATCGTAGGCCACCATCCTTCAGCCCGTGTATTCACCGTGGTTCCTGACGTTATGTTGAGGTATCTGATTACAGAATCGTCCATGTCACCGTCGCCGTTAAGGTCTTGACCAGCTTGCCACTCAAAAGTTGAGAAGGCTATTATTTCCCCGTAGATGGATGCGCCCAATCCGACATTTTTGGTATTGGTGAGGGCTCCTGTTAAAATATCATAGTATCTAATTACAGAGTCGTCTTTGTCTCCGTCTCCATTCAAATCCATGCCCCGTTTATCTCGTAAGTTGGGAAGGCTATTATGCTTCCATAAATTGAAGGAATGTCAACGAAAGCCAAAACACCAGTATTCACAAGACTTCTGCTTGTAAGATTGAAATATTTAACGGTTAAGCCTGTAAAGGTGATTATGTTTTTATATATTGCAGAGTAATGCCCTACTACCTCAGTGTTAATTAGACTTTGCGAAGTAATGTTATAATATCTGATAATTAAATCATCCCTTTCTCCATCACCGTTCAGATCTTCGTCAGCCAATTTTTCATCAGTAAAAAATGTTATAATATCGCCGTAAACCTTTGGTGCCATCCCCAGAACTCCCGTGTTAATTATTTTTACTCCCATCGGAACAATCTCAAAGTATGCGGATAAATTCCATCCTTGCGTATCCTTAATAACATACTTTCCAGGCTTGCAAAACGCCCCTGTAAAATCGTTGTATTGGTTCCAGACATATGTGTCGCTTTGTCCAGGAACCATGCTAAAAAAGCGAAAATCTTTGGATATACAGGTTCTTCATCTGGATAAGTAAATATTTGCCAAGGTGGATAACCCCCTACGCTTACTTTTTCCTCGCCGACATTCTTAAGAGTTATAGAAATATTTTCCCCCAAAATATAGACATCCTTATCAGTTCCTAAGATTAACTTGATAGTGTTTTCTGCAACATGTTTTCCATCACTTTTGCTGCTCCCCACCAAGACAGGATTTATACTCTGTATCAAAATCAATAGACCAACTAACGTTAAACCCAAAACCATCGCAAAAATTGAGTTTTTCACACTTTCTCCCTTAAAATAAAATGATGGAGACCAGAAATAAGTTTTGCGGAAAATATTTAATATACCATTCTGTTAGTAACGTTTAACGGAAAATTTTGTTTTGACTACGGGTTCTTCTAATTATATCTTCTAAAAAGTATTAAATGAACGAGTGTCTTTAATTCATATTCGAAGGGTCCAGCATGGAAGAAGATATCATTTGCGTTGTAAGAGATAAAATGGTGAACGTTGGCAAGCTTTTATACAACCATGGCCTCGTGGTCGGGTCAGAAGGAAATATAAGTGTGCGCATTCCTGGAACAGATAGGGTTTTGATAAAGTCTTCAGGTGTTTCTATGGGTTTTTTGAAGCCTGAGGATTTCATAGTTGTCGATTTGGATGGAAATAGAGTTGAGGGTGATTTGGTTCCCTCGATAGAGACGCCATTGCATACTGCGATTTACCGTGTTAGAAGTGATGTTCAAGGGGTTGTTCATACGCATGCTCCGTTTGCCACGGCTTTTGGGATTGCTGGAACTGAGATAATTCCATTGCAGGTGGAAATGTTTTTGTATATCCCAAATGGGGTTCCCATAGTGCCTTTTGAGTTGCCAGGTTCCAAGGCGTTGGCTGAAGCTGTTCAAAAGATGATTAGGGATTTTAATGCCGTTATTTTGGAGAATCATGGCATTATTGCTGTTGGCTCATCAATTGAGGAGGCTTGTCTTCTAAACAGGATGGTGGAGGAATGTGCGAAAGTTCAGTTTGTTGCCACACTGCTTGCTGGACATGATGCTGTAAGCTGGGAAGCCTTAAAGAAGAAGTTGCAATCTAAGATTGGAAGCATAGATTTGGAGGCACTTAAGAGCAAGTTTAAAGTTTTCAGAATTTAGCCCTTGATTTTCGCTGTCTCCCTTAGGAGTAAGCAGAGTGCTAGGGCGATTATGTCGAATATGAATATGGATATGACTGAGAGATAGTATGGGTTTGACGGGTAAAGGCTTTCTGTGGCGGATTTAACAGCATCCATAAACAGAATGAAGATTACTGAACCAGCTTGGGAGAAAAGCCAAAGGAAGCTTGATGCGCTTCCAGCCAATGCTGAGCCCACAATTTCTGCTGACATTTCTAAGCCTATAGGCAAGGCTGACATGAGGAAAAATCCCAAAATAAAGCCCACCACAGCCAAAATTAGGAAATTGTTTGTTTCGGCTAAAAAGAAGAGCATGGCTGCGGCAACAGCCAAATCCATAATTATGAAGGTCTTCCTCTTCGCAGTCTTGTCCGAAAGTCCCGGAATTGCCATGGACCCAAAAATTCCACCGATTATTATTATTCCTCCAATCAACCCAGCATCTGTGGCTGTTAACCCGTGCGTGTTTAAGATTGTTTCCAGCCATGTGAGCAGGGCTGTGAAAAGTCCAACTCCAATAAAAAATAGGGCTTCAAGGATCATGAAATCCTTTTGTCCAAAGAAACCCTTAATGTCTTTAAGTGAAATGGATGCCTTAACTTCTTCTCTTGAGGCTTCATCCCGGGATAGTTTTGGTTTTTCTCTAGCCAATACTATGAAAAGCATAGCGCCTATTACAGATATTACGGCGTAAATTACAAGCATGTTTGTCAACAATGTGATGTCTGATGTTGGCACAAGAAACGGTGTAAGCATCATAGCCACTATCATTCCAATGTATTGACCCATTATCCCGATTCCCGTGGCTAAAGCCCGTTCTTCAAAAGGAAACCATAAGGTCACAAGTTTTGATATGGCGTTAAAAACGAAAGGTTGACCCAGTGCCGCAAAGGATTGGAAGAAAAGAAGCACTGTGAAGTTTTCTCTGGAAAAGATTCTTAAAACAGCGAAAATCGCCATTATTAGAGCGCCTACTGAAACTCCGAATTTGAAACCTTTTTTGTCGATGAGTATTCCAGCTGGAATGGAGACTGGTATGAAGAGTAGAGGCCAAACCATTGATAGGAGTCCAACATCGGATTCCGTTACTCCGAATATGGATGTCATTATTGGCCTTGTTATTGGAGCGAAGTTTAGCCAAAGTATTTGGGAAACAACTGCCACAAGCATATATGTGAGCAGGACAACCCAACGGTAAGAATACGCTTCTGGTTTTTCCATGTTTCTTTTGTTTGTAGTCTTTGCATTGATATGTTTTGCTGTTTTTCGGGCTTTCCATAAATGCTAAATAATCTAAAGCTGAAACACTAATTTCTGAAAAGGTTGGTGTGAGTTGTGAAGGTTACTGTTTTGGGTGGAGCTGGAACTATTGGAAGCATGGCTGTAAAAATTCTCGCCTCGAGCGGAATATTTTCTGAAGTTGTCATAGGCGATGTTGCCTTTGAGAAGGCGAAAAAGCTTGCTTCCGAAATCGGTGTCAAAGGAGTGTCGGTGGTTAAGGTTGACGTTACAGACTCGGATAAATTGCAGAAAGCAATTAAGGGTTCTGATGTTATACTAAGTTGTGTAGGCCCCTTCTACAAGTTTGCACCAATAGTCCTAAGAGCTTCCATCAAAGCTGGAGTGAACCACGTGGACATATGTGATGATGTCGATGCAACAGAGGCTCTTTTAAAGATGGATAGGGAAGCCAAAATGGCTGGAATTTCAGCGCTTATAGGCATGGGCAGCTCCCCAGGAGTTGCAAACGTTCTCGTCAGATTTTGCGCCGACATGCTCCTGGACGAAGTTGAAGCCATAGACATTTACCATGCTCATGGAGGAGAAGAAGCCGAAGGACCAGCTGTTGTTAAGCATAGGATTCATTCAATGATAATTCCGGTTCCAGTTTTTCTCCATGGAGAATTTAAAACTGTTAAGGTTTTGGAGGAAAGCGGTAAAGCCTTAGAAGAGGATGTTGAGTTTGTAGATGTCGGAACGTACAAAGTCTATGCCTATCCCCATCCGGAAACGATAACGCTTCCAAGGTACATTAAGGGCGTACGTCGCGTTACAAACCTTGGTTTGGTTTTGCCTCCGGCTTATGCGGAACTCATCAAAGGCATTGTGCGTCTGGGAATGACAAATGAGGAGCCTATAGAAGTTGATGGAAAGAAGATTGTGCCCATAGACTTTGCAGTAGCGTTTGCTTTGCATCAGAGACCTAAACTTTTGAAGGAGGCTGGGATAACCGAGCCTATGGGATGCCTAAAAATAGTTGTTAAGGGCAAGAAGAAAGGCCAGCCAAGCACGTATGTTTTCTCGATGGCTTCGAGGGGCATGGGTATGCGGGAAGGCACGGGCGTGCCCGCTACTTTGGGAACTATGCTTATGGCTATGGGAAAGATAAAGCTGAAGGGCGTTTTTCCACCTGAAGCCGCGGTAAACCCAGTTGAGTTATTTATACTTGCCAAAGAGAAGATAAGAATAGGCGGAACTGTAGGCTTGCCCATACTCGTTGAGCACATCGATAAGGACGGCAAAGTTCACCGGTTAAGTTTGGAATCGCTGGTTAAAGGGCCTTGAAAGATAAATATATTCTCGCTCATGACACTGGTACAACGAGTAACAAGGCTGTGCTTGTGCAGTTAGACGGCGAAATAGTCGGATATGCCTCGGCAGAATACTCGGTATACTATCCAAAAAGTGGATATGCCGAGCAGAAGCCATCAGACTGGTGGAACGCAGTCACCGAAACCACAAAGGCGCTTCTGGAAAAGGCAAATATTAAGCCCTCGGACATTACCGCCATCGTGTTTGCAACGCAAATGTCTGGCACATTGCCGGTGGACAGCAACGGCGAACCCCTCATGCCATGTATGATATGGCTTGACACAAGAGCTAAAGAGCAAGCGGAAAAAATGAGTCGCGGAATTATAAAAATTGCAGGATACGGGCTACTTACCCTCATAAAGTTTCTAAGCATAACCGGCGGAATTTACGGGCACGCGGGAAAAGACCCCCTATGCAAAATCTTATGGGTTAAGGAAGAACAGCCGAAAATTTACGCTGAAACCTACAAGTTCTTAGACTGCAAAGACTACTTGATTTTAAAGTGCACTGGAAAACCCGTAATAAGCAGAGACTACGCCAACATTTGGTGGATGATGGATACACGAAAGGGGAAATTCAACTGGTCGGACGCAATCCTCAAAAAATATGGAATAGACAGAGCTAAACTTCCAGAAATAATGAAGGCAACAGATATAGCCGGCAAACTCAAGCCGGAAGCAGCTGCAGAAATGGGATTATGTGAAGGCACACCTGTGATTGTTGGAGCTGGCGATGTTACTTCAGCCGCCATAGGCTCCGGCGCTGTGACAGAGGGAAAAATCCACGCTTACGTTGGAACAAGTGGCTGGCTTGGCTGCCACCTATCAGAGAGAAAAAAGGACTTGTTTCACTATATCGGCTGCATTTGCAGTGCAAACCCAGACATGTACTTATGCGTAGCGGAACAAGAAACGGCTGGAGCATGCTTAGACTGGCTTAAAAACACAATGTTTAAGGAAAGCCGAGAAGAAGTCTACAAACTTTTCAGCGAGATGGCTGCAAAAATTAAGCCAGGCGCTGAAGGCTTAATATTTACGCCTTGGCTTTTCGGTGAAAGAGCGCCACTTGACGATCCAACGGTTAGGGGAGGCTTTCACAATCTCAGCCTCGAACACGCACGAGAGCACATGGTTAGGGCAGTGCTTGAAGGCGTAGCCCTAAACATGAAGTGGGCTTTATTCTACCTGGAGAAGCTTGCAGGAAAAGTTGAAAGCATAAACATCATAGGCGGAGGCGCCATGTCCAACGTTTGGTGCCAAATCTTCGCAGATGTCATGAACAGAAACATAAATAGAGTCAGTGATTCGAAAGAGGCTGGTGCTAAAGGAGCTGCAGTGATAGCCATGATTGCTTTAGGTTACCTTAAAAGCTTTGAAGAAGCCGAAAAACTTGTCAAAATTGATGAGGTTCATGAGCCAAACCCCAAAAACGCTCATATTTACGAGGAAATTTTTAGAGAATTTCAAAACATTTACAAGAACAATAGAAAAATGTATCGTAGACTCAACATGAAAGCAAGTTAAAATTAGTGTTGGGATAAGCTTTGAACACGTTTGAAGCCATTCAAAAAAGACATTCCATCCGTGCTTATGAATCAACACCCCTACCGGAAGAAAAGCTTATGAAAATTCTTGAAGCAGGAAGATTGGCACCTTCTGCGGGCAACATTCAACCTTGGCACTTTATTGTCGTAAGAGACACTGAGAAACGCGAGAGATTAGCGAAGACTAGATGGGCTAAGTTCCTAGCAGAAGCTCCAGTAGTAATTGTTGGTTGCGGCGATCAGAAGGCTTCTCCAAAATGGTTCACAGTTGATGTTGCAATTGCAATGGAAAACATTGTTTTGGCAGCTACAAGCGAAGGACTGGGAACATGCTGGGTTGGAAGCTTCAACGAAGATGAAGTTAAAAAGTTGCTAAAAATTCCGGAAAAATATAGAGTTGTTGCTTTATTGGCTGTTGGCTATCCGCGTGAAAAATTAAACCTTACAGGGAAAATCCTTCATTTGGTGAGAAGAAGGAAAAAGCTGTCAGAAATTGTAAGTTTTGAGGAATTTGGAAGCAAATCCACTAACTTATAATTTTACGAAACTCAAAGGTATGCATTTATTACATGCTTCAATAATTAATTATTGAAAAGTGGTGAATTCATGACAGAAGAGAATATTGAAGCTCTTCCAACAGCTCTTCCAGAAGGAGTAGATTACGATAAATATGTGATAGCCACGTATTATGCAGCTATACCAAGAGACTGGCCAATTGACAAAATTGCCATGGCTGTGGCTGTTGAACAAAGCACTGGAACGTGGATCCGTGTTCCAGGCGAAACTGTTGATTTGCGGAAAAAACACATAGCCAAAGTAATCGCCATAAACGAGATTCCGGACTTCGAGTATGAAGTTCCAGTAGACGTAAAGCTGAGGCGATACATTGTTCAGATAGCTTATCCCTACGAGAATTTTATGAATGAAATTTCAATGCTTTTAACAACTGTTATCGGCAACATTTCCATGGCTGGAAGACTGAAACTTGTTGATTTAGCTTTCCCAAAAAGCTATCTTGAAATGTTTAAGGGACCAAAATTTGGGGTTCAAGGCTTAAGGAAATATTTGAAAATTGATAAGAGACCAATACTTAACAACATGATTAAGCCGTGTACTGGTTATCCACCAGAGGTCGGCGCAAAACTTGCATATGAGGCTTTGGTAGGCGGCGCAGACTTCGTTAAAGACGACGAGCTCTTAGCCAACGCACCCTTTAACACGGTGGAAGGCAGAATCGTAAAGTACATGGAGGTCGTTGACAGAGCGGCTCAAGAAACTGGAGAAAAGAAAATGTACACGATAAATGTGACTGCAGACGCGCCGAAAATCTTCGAGTTTGCAGAGAAAGTCATAGAGCTTGGAGCCAATGCCATAATGGTTAATCATCTAGTAGCCGGCATAGGCGTTTTAAAGGCTTTAGCCGAAGATCCAAGCATAAAGGTTCCAATTTTAGGCCACATGGACTTCGCTGGAGCCATTTATGAGGACCCAGAGTCGGGCATGTCCTCCCACTTGACTTTGGCGAAGCTTCCAAGACTCGCTGGTGCAGACATACTAGTTTATCCAGCGCCTTATGGTAAGCAACCCTTCTTCTTAAGGGAGAAGTACTTGAAAACTGGCAAAACCATGCTTTTCCCGATGCACAACATTAAGCCCACACTTCCCATGCCTTCTGGCGGAATAACTCAGCTCCACGTACCACAGCTTATAAGCGATCTAGGCACAGACATAGCCATAGGAGCCGGCGGAGCCATTCACGCGCATCCGATGGGGCCAAGGGCTGGCGCGAAAGCCTTTAGGCAAGCAATAGAAGCCGCAATGAATAAGACCATACTGGAACAGTATGCTGAGCAACACCCGGAACTGAAAGCCGCCATAGAAGCCTGGAAGGCTGGTCCTGTCTCTCTGCTCCTTGAATAGCATATTTAAATGTTGCATTGTGCCAAATTAACGCTATGCAAGCATTCGTTGCAGGTTGGCATATTTGCATAGTGGTTAATATCATTAGTTTTAGCATAGAAGCATCCTAAGTCGAGTAGGGAGAGTTTCAATAACTCAATGGTCGGCTTGCTCAAGGTTAAATACATGGTTTTAGAGAAGGCGGTTTGATGTGGTTCAGTTATTTTCTATTTAAAAAATAGAAAATGTTGTTTTGGGGGCTCCCTAGGCGCATAGTATGTAAGAAATTATATACTTATACTCTCTCTGTTTCGCCGATTTTGCTTTTTGAAAGGCTTTTCCTATAAGAAAATTCCGCCCCCACGTTTTCAGTCATGGAAGATTATGTTCTGTTAAGCAATATTAAAAGAAACCATCAAAAGATTATATATTTAGAAAAATTTCAAAAAACCAGAAAAATCCTATATTATAAAGGTTTCCCAGCACACGTTTTCTCCTTTGCGCGTGATTTTCAGTTTCTATGTGAGATAGATGTTTTCACTTTTCTGGGCTATTGTAGACTAGGAAGAAATTGATTTTTAGCCTATTTTTCATGTTTGTTGGATTTTGGCGGTTCTATGGTTTCTATGAAGATTATTTGGTTTGGGTTATACGGCAGGCTGATTCTCCCATCCTTCAAGAAACGTATGTCTCCAGCGTCTGACACACGCTCAGAGTCAGCTCCACACAGAAGGACTTAACGACAGTATCCACATATTTCCTAGGCCTAGGCAACACATCACCTCCTAAAAGAAAAATAATAACTAAGATGCCGTTCTCAATTCAGAACAAACACTAATGAGATATAGCCTTCTTAATTATTTATTGGAAAACTAAAGTTGCCCCAAGGTTTGTTTGTTCATCTACCCAGCTGTTTTATAGTGTGAGACGACTTAAAACCCTCCACGGTGAGACCTTTCAAAGTGCGCGGAGGCTACTCGTGCAATGGTAGCTCAAAATTATCACGCGCGTTATAAAATTTAAAGCTTGGAACATAATTGTTATAACACGTGTTATGACACGTGTCATGCTTCGCAAGTTAGGAAGCATCCTTCTCCTATTTCTTGCCTCTGCCTTAACCTATCTATTACATGCGTAATAAAAACCGCCACACATGTGTCAAGCAGGGGCAATACTTTCAAGTGCGAACCTTTTCAGAATTTGTAACGCCCAAACTTAACTTTTCAATAACCTTGTCCATCTTTTCTGTCAAAGCTTGAAGAGCCTTGATAAGCCTCAAATGTTCATTCATGGCATTGGCAAACTTTTCTTGAATCTGGATGAGTCGCTTAACATTTTGAGGCATAAGCAAATAATCCTTGGCTGCTTCGACGCTTAACCAGTCAACTTCGCCAAAACCTTCAGACTCGTCAACCTTAGCCACATCATCACTAACCTGCCAATAACGAGAAACCAAAGCAGCAACAGGATCATAAACGCCTAAGTGAATCTTACGCGCTAGTCGACCGTCACCCAAACGCACACCATACTTCAACTGCAGATGAGCAGCAACACGATCAGCAGCATCCTTAGCCAACAACAAAAGCTCACATGGATCCATACCCTCAACTACATCGCAATAAACCAAAACATGCCTAGTAGTCTGCTCAACCGTCAACCCCAACTCAGAACCAATAAGGCTACTCCAATTCATCTTCTCCACTCTCCGCCAATCAACAAGCACAGCAGGCTCCTGCAAAATAGGATACTTAAAAACACAATTATGAAGCCTAAAAACAAAGCTAGGCGTTAAACCCTCACATCCACTGAGAAACTTTTTACATTGCTCAGTTGTCTCGTAAAATGCTGGCCACCTCGGTCCAGTACGCTTGACTAAGCCTGCCTTCTCCAACTTTTTCAAGTAGTAATGCATGTGTTGGCGGCTCATTCCGAGAAGCTTAGCTACTTTCGTAGGATAATTTTCGTCAATTAGTTTCAAGATTGGAATAAGCCTTTTCCGAATACTCCAATTGTAAAATTTTACTTTTGACAGCCTTTTTACACCAAACAAACTATTCCAATACAAAACCACATGAATTTTCTGCCTTCGGCAAAGGATAGTATCCTTTGGCGAGGCTCGCAATGGACAGTATCTGAAAAAGGACATATTCATCACGAAAAAGGATATGTGTTAACTTGAAACCAGCTAATACTTCCAAGAAGTTATACTGAGCTTTAACAACGCTTTCGCCGTCCTTAAAATTAGAAAACGAAAGGCTGCAAATATAGAAAAAGGGGGATTGCGCGGGAGAGACTCCAGCAGGGAATGTTGTAAGCTTTACCTTTTATTTTTCAACATAAGCAAACTTCTAAAATGATAAAAATGGTAAGAATGAGTTAAATGTTTAAAAATGCCATTATTGCCTAAAATTGCGAGGACTTAGCATGATTAGTGAAATTCTAAGTTTAGTTAAGAAGCACGAAGAGTGGCGAGGAAAACAGTGTTTAAACCTTATACCATCAGAAAACGTTATGAGTCCAGCAGTAAGGAGTCTTCTCTCATCAGAACTTGGAAACCGCTACACGGCAAGAGATCATTTTTACATGGGAACACGCTTCACAGACGAAATTGAACAGTACGGCGAAGAACTTGCAAAAAATGTCTTTCGAGCTGAAGTTGCCGATTTGCGCCCCCTTTCTGGGCAT
>JAVZLM010000014.1:0-13913 GCA_038883775.1 Bathyarchaeia archaeon | reverse complement strand
ATTCATAATGTTGGAAAAGCCAAAGGATGCAAACCCAAGAAATATTAAAAACGAACAGCATGGAATCGGTCCGCTGGTTAATATAGAAAACGATGTCAAATTTGACCGGATAATTGTAAAGCGAGTTGCGGAGGTAATTGCAATACTTCCAAGCTTGGAGCCTTAAACCTAGAATTCAGAAAGCCTCATAGATGGGACTGCTGAATTTAACGTTTAGGAAAAGGGAAAACGAGGCAGCGTGATGTTCTATCTGACGTGCACAACGTGTGGTGCAAAGTTTGAAGCTTATCCGCCACGATATAGTTGCAAGAAATGTGGCAGCATTCTAGAGTATAAATGTGACGATGAAGTGCTTAAAACTGAGAAATTTGTCGGTTCCTTCACTTTTTGGCGTTACAGGAAATTTTTGCCAGCGGTTAGGAATGTTGTTTCAATGGGGGAAGGCGGAACCTCGCTCATAAAGGCGTGGAGACTTGCCGAAAGCGTTGGGCTAAACAATTTATACTTCAAAGACGAGACGCGAAACCCAACAAATTCTTTTAGGGATAGATGCGCTGCCCTAATGGTTTCCAACGCTGTAGATTTAGGGTATAAGTCGCTTGTCTGTGCTACAAATGGAAACCTTGGTGCCTCTTTGGCTGCATACTGTGCAAAGTCCGGATTAGCATGCCATGTTGTGGTGCCGAGAAACGTGGACATGGGAAAACTTGCCCAAATGCTCATCTATGATGCTATAATCGAGGAGCACGGTGAAATAGTGGATGATTCATTGAAAAGAGCGGATGAGTTAGCTAAAGAAATGAGATGGTATCAAGGGTCCGCAGAGTTTAATCCACTATCCATAGAAGCCCTAAAAACCATAGCCTATGAAGTTTACGAACAAATGGAGGCTCCAGACTGGTTTATAGCCCCCATGGGGAGTGGCGGAACATTATATGCCGTTTGGAAAGGCTTCAAAGAACTTGAAATAAAAGGCGAGGTAAAATCCGTTCCAAAGATGATCGGCGTCCAAGCCGAAGGATGCTCACCAATTGTGAAAGCGTACACGCAAAAAATTCATGAGCTAGCCTTCACAGCAAAACCTTCAACCCGGGCACTCGCCATCCTCGTTAAAAACCCCTGGTATGGCAAACTAGCCCTTAAAGCCATAAAAGAATCCCAAGGAATCGCTACATCAGTTTCAGACGAAGAAATCTTTTCAGCAGAACAGGAAATCGCCAAACATGAAGGCGTCTTCGCCGAACCAGCAAGCGCAGCAACATACGCAGCGCTAAAAAAGCTTATGAATGAGCGAGTTATCGACAAAAAGGACAAGGTTGTATGCTTAATAACTGGAAGCGGTCTAAAAGCAACAGACATCCTTCAAGCCTTAACAAAGAAAAAGAAAACAGCGGTTATTGGATTAGAGTTAAGTACAAAAGCGAAAATACTTAAGATCTTGTGTGAAAAGGACACTTACGGCTATGATTTATGGAAAAAACTCGGAAAAACAATGACAAGAGTAGCCATATACCAGCACCTAAATGAACTGTACCAAAGAGGGTTAGTGGTGAGCTTCATAAAAAATGGGAGAAAACACTACAGAATAACGAGGCGTGGGAGAAAAGTTTTGACAGCGCTTGATGACTTAAAACTCTTGTTGTGATAATTTTCATGATCACTCCATTTTTTGGTTAAGCTAAATTTTATATAGTAAAGTTATACCTTAACTAAATCTATACGAAGGGGTAAAACGTGAACACAAGAGCATTCCATGTAAACGTGTCACCTTCAAAAGTTATAGCAACTATGGGTGTCATGACAGCACTTGTTTACGCCATGACAGCCATATCTGTTCCTATGCCCAAACCTTTAGGGGTTTGGCATTTGGGAGACATTGCATCTTTTATAGCAGCCATCCTTTGCGGGCCTCTTGTAGGATCATTTGCATGTGGTGTTGGTGCTATGCTCTTCGACATATGGAATCCCCTATGGGGTAGTAGTTTTATACAGTGGGCTCCAGCAACAATAGTTATTCGCGGTTTTATGGGTTTTCTGCTGGGCAGTTTAAGGCGCTTATTTTCAACACAACCGAGACGTTCCGAACTTCTAGCAATGGTTTTCGCCGCAATCGAGAAAAACGTGGGTTATTTTCTTTACGATTACTTTTTGTTTGGTCCTGTAGCGTATTTAGATCTAATCACATTTTTCCCTCTAAGCGCTATAGACATCGTCGTGACGGTGCCAATTTTGTTAATATTAAGGCGATCACTAAAAATAGAATACTTGCTATAAGTTAATGCCCAAAACTGGGTTAAATGTGTGGAGAGGATTGATTGTGGTTATAGACTCCCACACTCATCTTGGCAAATTCCCAGTTTTCAACGTTGAATTAGATGTTAAAGGAATGCTGCGTATTATGGATGAATGCAACATAAAAAAGTGTATAGTCTTTTCTTTACCAAATCAATTGACCCAAAACGCAGTTAATTTATATCCAGAGAAACTCGTGGGCCTTGTCTGGGTCAACCCCTACTACGGCGAAGACGCTGTGAAACTAATAGACAAAGCAGTTAACAGATGGGGTTTCAGAGGGATAAAGATGCACCCCTTACTTAACGCGTACTTGCCGGATCAGGACATAGTTTATCCTATAATGGATCAAGCCCGTAAATATAAGGTGCCAGTCCTTTTCCATTGCGGTCATCCACCATGGTCTTTGCCATGGCACTTTGGAAACTTAGCTGATGTGTACCCCGATGTTCCAATTATTTTGGGCCACATGGGTCATGGGCATATAGTTTACATTAACGGAGCCATAGAAGTTGCACAAAAACATGAAAACATCATACTAGAAACATCCGCGATGCCTATGCATAGTAAAATAAAGGAGGCTGTTTTAAAAATCGGCGAGAACAGAGTCATTTACGGGTCTGATATGCCCTTCGGCCACCCTGCCTTTGAAATTAAAAAAGTTGAAGTTGCTGGTTTAACAAAAAAGCAGCTTGATATGATTTTGGAGCAAAATGCACAAAGGATATTTAAGATCTAAAAGAACTTTGAAAAGGGCTAAAAATGAAGTTGCCCATGGGAAAAATCCCTGTTGAAATACTTACAGAAATTGTCTTTAAAAATTTGGGATTTAAACGGGCGGAAGTTGTTCTCGGCCCTTCAGCCGGTTTTGACGGTGCAGTTATCGATTTAGATGAAAAATCCCTAGTGGCTTCAATGGATCCCATTACAGGCGCTGTTGAGCGTATCGGCTGGCTTGCAGTTAACGTTAATGCGAATGATGTTGCCACTTTTGGTGTGGAACCAATCTTCTTCCTTTCGTGCATATTGCTTCCAGAAAAAGCTGATTGGGAAACTGTTGAGGTTATATGTTCCCAAATGGATGCCGCTGCAAAGGATTTAAAAATGGCAATTGTTGGAGGACACTGCGAAGTAACACCTGGGCTTACAAATCCTGTTGTCATAGGATGTGCTTTGGGAATAGCGGAAAAAGGGCGCTATGTCACTGCCGGTGGAGCAAAACCTGGAGATAAATTGATCTTGACAAAAAGTGCTGGCATAGAGGGGACAGCCATACTTGCAACCGAACGCTATAGTCTTCTTCTAAATATGGGCGCTGATGGCGAGCTTTTAAGGTCTGCACAGAAGTTTTTTGAGAAAATAAGTGTGGTCAAAGATGGCATAGCGGCCTTCAAAACTGGCGGAGTAAATGCCATGCATGACCCGACGGAAGGCGGCGTCATCGGAGGCATTCACGAAATGGCAGACGCCTCAAACTTGGGCGTTAAAGTTTTTGAAGAGAACATTCCGGTGGCAGACGAAACTGCGGAAATCTGTAGGCTTTTAAGGATAGACCCATTGCAGCTAATAAGCTCTGGAGCCATGCTTATTGCGGCAAAACCCGAACACGTAGAATGCATAACCAAAAAATTGAGGGAAGAAAAAATTGAGGCGTCCGTAATAGGCGAGTTTTTGGCCGATTCAAAAACGCGTGTAATGGTTCGCAAAAATAAACGTTTAGCTAGTCTTCCGCGTCCAAAATGTGACCACTTATGGTTGGCATTAACAAGGCATAAAGGATAACAAAATAAATATGCCGAGAGCCTTTTTGAAAATATGAATCCGCTGAAGGGTAGAAATGTCTCTGAGTCCAGATCTTGGAAAAGTTTTCATAACAGGAGGCGCGGGTTTCATAGGGAGCCACTTAGTAGACAGATTATGCGAAATGGGCAAAGAAGTTGTTGTATTTGACAACTTAAGCTCAGGTGTTATTGAAAACATAAAAAAATGGTTGAACACCCCTAATTTCAAATTCATACATGGCGACTTGCTGTCACCCAAAGAGGTTGTCAAATACATAAGTGAGTGTGATAGTGTTTTCCATCTTGCCGCTAACCCGGAAGTTCGCGTTGGCTCTGAAAATCCCCAAATTCATTACAAACAAAACGTGCTCGCCACATTTAACCTACTTGAAGTAATTCGCAAAGTTGGGCATGTCAAAACTCTGATTTTCACATCTTCCTCAACAGTTTACGGAGATGCATCGGTAATACCAACTCCAGAGGATTATGCTCCACTAAAACCCATTTCAACTTACGGCGCCTCTAAGCTGGCTGCCGAAGCCCTCATTTCATCATATGCTAACACGTACGGATTCAAAGCTATAATTTATAGACTGGCTAATATTGTAGGCTTAAGGTCGCAGCATGGAGTCATAAACGATTTCATAAAAAAGCTTCGGAAAAATCCAAAGAGGCTTGAGATACTCGGCGATGGCACCCAAACAAAATCTTACCTACACGTTGAAGACTGTATAGACGCCATCTTAGCCGGCTTGGAGGCAAGTAACGAAAGGGTAAGCGTGTTTAATGTGGGCTCTGAAGATCAAATAGTCGTTAAGGAAATAGCAGATATTGTTTGCACAAAGATGGGACTAAAAAGCGTACGATATGTTTTCACCGGCGGCGTCGATGGAGGAAGAGGATGGAAAGGCGACGTAAAAATTATGCTCCTGAGCATCGAAAAACTTAAAAATCTTGGGTGGAAGCCTAAAATGAACAGCCGTCAAGCTGTTGAGAAAGCTGTTTTAGAAATATTACGTGCAAACTAACGTCTTTTTAAGAAAAATTTCACGTTACGCCACTTGTCCTTAACGATTTCAATGTTGCCGGCGACGCTTCCATGAATCGAGTAGAAAATGTAGCAAAGATATGCGCATCTTTTGCATTCGCTATACTCTTTTCTAAGGGCTTCAAACTTCTCACTTTTCCAAAGGTCTGGAAGATCAAAAATTGAAGCGACCGGTTCATGAAGGTGGCAGCCGGCAACTTCACCACGGTGATTTATCACGAAGAAATTCTGAAGTGCACGACACCTCCAAATTCTTTTATTGCTCAAATAAAGATGCTTAACAGCTTCTAAAACTTTGTTTGTAATCAACAAGTTTTCGTTCTCACGCTTCATTTCCAGAAGCGAGTCGCATACCTTAACCATTGCGTCCCTATCCTTTATTGAGAAGGAGTCTTCCGCTTTTCCTATTTTAAAAAGCGGATTCGAATGCTTTGGTGTATCGTAAGAGTATAAAGAATACCAAACTGGAATTCCCCTTTTCAAGAAATACTTGGTGAAGTCAACAATCTCGTAAAGATTGGCTTGTGAAATTGTAGGTGTTACGCTCACATTAATTTTTTCCATATGAAGTTTTTCAACAGTTTCCATGGCTCTCTTCCATGCGCCCTTAACACCCCTTATGCGGTCGTTCTTTTCTGGGTTTAGGCTGTCTATTGAGATTGCGACAAAATTTGCGTACTTTAAAGCATCAATTTTTTCAGCTGCCAAACTGCCATTATCATAGACTGTTGTAAAGAAGTAACGTGACGCATACGCGATTATTTCATCGATGTCCTCTCTCAAAAGCGGGTTGCCGCCAGATATCACTACTTCTATAACGCCTAGTTTTCGGAGAATATCTAGTCCATGTTTAATCTCTTCAGTTGATAGTTCTCTGTTGTCTTGCTCCCGCCAAACGTTGCATCCTCTGCAGCGGTAATTGCATTTTCTTGTAATCATCCATTGAACATGATAAGGCTTGTCTGGGGCTAAGACTCGCGAAACAATGCTAAAGGCTTTTACAATGGCAGACATTTAAGACACCTTAAGATGCGTATTAATTATTTTATTAGTCAATGTTGTTTGAATTTATAATATAAACTGTTAGCGGTGCTGATAAATGGTAAAATGCAACGTGGCTGGGCAATCTTATAACCCTTTTAAATTTCCATTCTGATTTAATTATTACAAATTGTGGAAGGGACTGTGGAAAAGTGCCCATCAAAAACGTGGACGTTGTAGTACTTACGAAAAACAGCGAGAGAGTTTTAGAAAAATGCTTAAACTCAATTTATGAAAATATTCCTGTAAACCGTTTAATAATAGTGGATGGATACTCAACCGATTCTACGTTAAAAATTATTGAGAAATTTAGGGAGAAATATGGGAATGTGGTTCTGTTGATGGATAATGGCACTCGCGGCAGCGCAAGGATGAAGGGTATAGAGGAAGCTAAAACTGAATGGCTTGTCTTTGTTGACAGTGACGTTGTTCTTTGTGATAAATGGTTTGAAAAAGCCAAAAACTTGGTGGCAGACAATGTTGGAGGGGTTTGGGGTATAGAAATTTGGGAAGGCATTAAAAACCCCGCAGTGTTAAAGCTTTTCTTGAAAATAACGTGGAAAATTTTTGATTTAAGGGGAGGGACCCACGACCTACTTGTGCGCCGTGAAGCTCTTAAAGATATAGAAATTCCAAGAAATTTGCACGTGTTTGAAGATGCCTTCATTAAGGAATGGGTGGAGAAGAAGGGTTATGGGCTAGTGGCAACTTACGATCCCTACTGTGTACATTTTAGACCTCCCGAGGCTTGGACAATAAAGGGAAGCATACATATACTCATTGAAAATCTACGCTTTTGCAGTTTCCGAAAACTTCCAAAGTTTTTTGCAGCTTATGCCTTTTACACGGTCTACGTTATATATAAAAGCCTATCTCAAAGGTTTAAAAGAAAAGCTTTGCAATGATAATGGGAAATGTTAAGTTCCATTTTAGCTATTACCAAGGCATAAAGAAGAATATTGGTCTCGAAATGTTTCTGGCCCATGAGCATAGTAAAGCGTATACGTTTCCCCGCTCAGCGTGATGCTTAACTTCCAATTTTATCGACATTCTAAAGTCATGGAAGCAGTAGGCATCCTTTGTGAAAACTACTTTATACCCCAATTTCCTCAATCTGTTGTTTAGGTCGTGGTCCTCCCTTGTGTACAGTTTTGGGTTAAATTTAACTTTCTTTACTATGTTGGCTCTGTAAACCGCAGCGTCACATCCCACCTGCCTATGAATCATGTTGAACGCTTCGGTTATGCGTGACTTAATGTTTGAGTATAGATTCTCTGGGTTAAGTGGAAACAACCTTCCACGAGCAACGGCAACTTTTGGATCTTCAAAAAGTTTCAGTAGAGTTTCTATATACCCTTTCGTTAAAACTATATCTGAGTCGACCATGCAGACAAATTCAGCTTCGACAAGATCCAGACCAATGTTCCTCTGCTGCCCTAAGGGTTCTTTGCCTCCATAGACGATGATGTCATACCAATCCTTTTGACGCTTTAGGTCATTCTTTTCTCCAGTAACGATAACGATGTTCTTAAATGGATAAAGTTGGAGGCTCTTAATGGTCTGAGGTAAAACTTCTCTTAGGTTTCTGGTCACTATTAATGCGTCAACGGACATGTCTACCTCGCCTTGCGGCTCTGATATGAGCGTTTTAAACATTATGCCTATTTAACCTTAACCAGTTTAGAATATTTTAGACGCTGACAGGGAAAACCTAAATTTATGTTTGTGGTCTGGTATAGGAAGTTATGGGTTGGTAACCATGGCGGAAGAGGAAGATCCAGTCAAATTGCACAAAGATGGAAATACACTTTACGAGATTGGCAAGTATGATGAAGCTAAGGAAAAGTTTCTGAGAGCTTCTGAACTTTACAAGGAAAAGAACAATTTCTTTGACGCTACGTACGCACTTTTCAAGGCTGGAGAATGTGCTTTCATGTTGAAGGATTATGCTCTTGCAGTTGAATATTTCTTAAAGTCTGCGGAGCTCTCATTTCAAAAGGGCTTTGATAGATTTGGCGTCAGCGCTTTGGAATATGCCAGAGACTGTTATAAGGCTTTAGGCGAAGAAGAGAAAGCTTCGGAGACCGAAAAAAAGATAAAAGAGGTTAAGGCGAAGCTTGAAGAATCTTTTTAAAAGTTGCATCTCCCCTTTTATTTCACGTCCACTAAAATAAACAATTTTAGCTTCTTTTGACTATTTTAACATGTAGAATCAAGTGTGTTATTATGCCTACACCCTTTAAGGCCCTGGCAGAGCTATGTGAAACTCTGGAAGGTATGAGCAGACGGGTCGCAGCGGTAAACCTTGTAGCGGAATTTCTGAAAAACCTTGAACCCAGCGAGGTTGAACCAGCGGTTTCGATGATTTTGGGGAGACCATTTCCAAAGTGGAGTCAGCTAACTCTTGATGTGAGTTGGGCTACTCTAAGTGGAATTATTAGGCGTGTTACTGAAGTTGAGTGGAAAGTTTTTCTTGAAGCCTTCAACCAGACTGGAGACGTGGGTTCAGCAGCAAAAGTTGTTTTCGAAAGTTGTAAGGTTAAGCGGCAAGCGGTGCTTCTTGAAAAGCCCTTGACAATACTGGAGGTTAGGCGGAATTTTGAGGCTATAGCCGAAACTGTTGGGTGTGGTTCTAGGGAGAAAAAGGAGCGCCTAATTGAGGCTTTGCTAAGTTTAGCTTCCCCGCTTGAAGCAAAATATTTAGTTAAGATATTCATTGGCGAGATGCGAACAGGGTTCTATGAAGGATTAATGGAGCAAGCGGTTTCAAAGGCTTTCCAGATACCGCTTGAAACCGTTAAAAGGGCGGGAATGGTGCTTGGGGACATTGGCACTATGGCAGCGTTAATAAAGGCTGGGGGTAGGGATGTACTTTCAAAAATCGGTTTTCAAGTCTTTAGACCTGTCAAGCTTATGCTAGCACAGACGGCAAATAATGTGGCTGAAGCAATTAAAGAACATGGAGGAAAAACCGCTTTTGAGCACAAACTTGACGGCGCCAGAGTCCAAATTCATAAGTGCGGCGATGATGTACGAATTTTCAGTCGAAGATTAACAGATGTTACTAAGAGTTTGCCAGAAATAGCCGACGCTGTGAAGAGGGAAGTTAAAGCCCGTGAAGCCATTATAGAAGGCGAAGTGATAGCTGTAGACAGCGAGGGACACCCCATTCCATTCCAACATCTCATGCGGAGGTTTAAAAGAGTCCATGAAATAGAAAACATGGCTGAAACGGTGCCGGTTAAGCTTTACCTCTTTGACATTTTGTACTTGGACGGCGAGAGCCTAATTTCGCTGCCATATTTTCAGCGGAGACAAATATTGGCTGAGAATGCCGGAGGGATACCATTAACAAAACAGATAGTTACAGGCAGCATTCACGAAGCGGAACGGTTCCTTAAAGAGGCTATTGAATGTGGACATGAGGGGCTCATGGCTAAGAGGTTAAACAGTGAATATACGCCTGGAATCCGTGGAAAGCATTGGTTAAAGATAAAGCCAATCCTTGAACCATTAGACTTAGTTATCGTTGCCGCGGAGTATGGTTATGGGCGGAGACGCGGGTGGCTTTCAGACTATTATTTGGCGGCTCGCGACGCAGAAACCGGCGAGTTTTTAATAGTTGGCAAAACCTTCAAGGGGTTAACAGACTCCGAAATCATCGAGATGACTAAACGCCTAAAAGAGCTGGCCATAAAAGAAGAGTACCGTAGAATCTATGTGACTCCGAAAATTGTTGTGGAAGTAGCCTACAACGAAATTCAGAAAAGTCCAAAATACAAATGTGGCATGGCACTGCGTTTTGCACGAATAACCCGAATAAGGGATGATAAAACCCCAGAGGAAGCCGACACCATACAGAAGGTTAGAGAAATCTATCAGAAACAGTTTTTGAAAAAGGGTAATATAAGGCTGCAGAACAGCATTTAATATGCGTCCTAAATGGGAAGATTTGAAATGTCAAAAACGCGAAAACCAAGAATCTCATACGAAGAATTTTACAGCCGCCAACTTGTCATGAGAGAGCTTGGACGTGAAGGGCAGAAGAGGCTTGCAAGGGCAAATGTTGCTGTTGTCGGGCTTGGCGGACTTGGAACGGTTGCATCGCTATATTTGACGCTTGCTGGCGTTGGCTACCTACGCCTAATAGATCAAGACACCGTGGAACCTCACAATCTTCACAGACAAGTCTTATACACACCAAGGGATTTGCAGTATCCAAAAGCTGAGGTTTCAGCAAAGAGACTTATGGGAATAAGTCCTTTTGTTAAAGTTGAGGCTGTGCCTGAAAACTTGAATGTGAACAACGCCGAAAAACTGCTGAAGGGCGTTGACTGCGTTGTTGACGGCTTAGACAACATGCGCACACGTTATATCGTCAATCGCACTTGCATAAAACTTAAAATCCCATATGTTTTCGGAGCCGCCATAGGAATGGAAGGCAACCTCTCAGTTTTCGCTCCGCCTGAAACTCCATGCTTAGAATGCGTCTTACCAAACCTTGAAGATGGCAACCTCCTAACATGCGATGTTAGAGGGGTTTTAGGGGCAACTCCAGGAATTATTGGGACGATAGAAGCCATGGAAACGATAAAACTTTTGGCTGGAATAGGTACACCTTTAAAAAACAAGCTTATGATATGCGACTTTAGCGACATGTACATCACAACAATAGATATATACAAGAGAGAAAACTGCCCAGCGTGCCGAGGCGAAGCAGCAACCCAAAAACCAAGAGAAAAACTTGTCTGGCTATGCGGAAGAAACACGATCAACATAAACCCAGAAAAACCAACAAAACTAAACCTTGAAAGCCTTCACAAAAAAATAAAGCAAAACTTCAAATTACGTGTAAAGTCCTCAATGGCAGTAGTCTTCACATACAAAAATTACGAAATAACACTTTTCAACAGCGGACGCATGCTAATAAAAAACATAGAAAATGAAGAAAAAGCCCTCGAAATATATAAAGAAATATCCCACAAAATAGGGTTAAACCAATAAAACCTTTATTACCTTCCCACAAAAACTTTTAATTGAAAAGCGCCGGGGTGGCCGAACGGTTCAGGCGGCTGCCTGCAGAGCAGCTATATGTGGGTTCAACTCCCACCCCCGGCTTATACGCGCCACCCACAGAACTAGTAAACTTTGGAATTTGGCTACTCATTTTAAAGGTTCAAAATTAAGAGGCCATCATTCAAAGTCTATAAGAACAAAGAGGTTTATGTGCCTAATCCTTCAAGGATAAAACAACTAATCTACAGAATTAGAAGCATAAAACTAAGAGCTATGGTTATGATAGCTATAGAAACTGGAGCTACATTATCAGAAGTGTTTAACTTAAAGTGGAATGATGTAAACTTGCAGAATAAGACCTTAACAATAATCGGAGTTAAAGGTCATAGAAGCTACACATATCCAATATGTGATGAACTGGTAACGTTACTATTACAGATACTAATGAGGTAGATTGCTGCTTTTCCATGCAGCAATCCCCCTTTCAGCTAAATATAATACATAATACAAGATTACTTGAAACCTAAAAATTACGGAAAATCCTCTATATAGTTGAACCTAAAGGTTCATCCATCCTCGCTTTCAACAGGACTGAAGCAAAAACTCTCATTAGGTTTCTTGGGCCATTATTTTCTGGCGCTGGTCTCAAGTCTTTCAATGAGTTGTTTGGCTTTTTCAATGGTTCTCGCATCGTTCACTCTGTTAACTCAATCCGGTAGCGGCAGCAATTATCGCCCTTGGTTAGCAGTTTTGTGAACCCTTTTGTCTTAAACTTAGGGTTTAATCCAGCTAATAAACCTTTAAGCGATTCCGACACTAAGATTTCACATAATTCCGGTTCTCTTGACCACTGTTTTGCTACAGGACACGTTTTGAGTTCTACCTCAAATGCCTTTGGCGTGTTTTCAACATAGCCGTCCCAGAAATTTGCAAAATAGTCATTAATAAAATCCATAACTTTGGATAGTCCTTTGCAATCCTTGAAATCTTCCGGCGTGGTTCCCGTCAAAGATATCCACATCTTGACGCTTTTCTGTCCATCCATATAGTATTCTTCTTTCAGACGCTCAACAAATTTCTCGCCACCAACCTCTTTACCAACCCGATATAGGACAACCATCTGCCTAGCCAGAGCCTCCGTCCAGTTCTTATAGCGTTTCCCCATTTCTTCCTCACTGACTGGATACTTTTCATAATTAGGCCTTTCTTTCATATTTTATTCTCCAATATACTATCATATCAACTTCACTCAACTTATTACTTTTCGATAACAGAAGTAATAGAAACGAGAATTTTAGTCTAAATGTAGCCCTTTTTAGCTGCCAGTTCCGCGCTTAGTAGTCCTGCTCCGGCAGCTCCTCTTATTGTGTTGTGGCCCAGACAAACGTATTTGATTGTTAAAGCTGGGTCTTCTCTGATTCTTCCGACAACAACGCTCATTCCTGCACCTTCGTCTCTGTCGAGTCTTGGTTGAGGTCTGTCTTCTTCTTCCCTAACTACTATGGGGTTCTTTGGAGCGGATGGAAGATTTAGCCGTTGGGGTTCTCCTTTAAAGCTTTCAAATGCTTTTTTGACCGCTTCTACTGAGGTTTTCCTTTCAAGTTCTACAAAGACGCATTCTAAGTGGCCGTCTTTAACGTTGACGCGGTTGCAGCTTGCACTAACTTGTATGTTTGCTGGAAGAATTTTTCCGTTATATAGTTTGCCTAAAATTTTTAGAGTTTCCTTCTCAATTTTATTCTCTTCACCTTGAATGTATGGTAAAACATTATCGATTATGCTGAGGGATGGCACACCCGGAAATCCTGCCCCGCTGAGGGCTTGCATTGTTGAAGCTATGACTTTCTTTAGGCCGAACTGCATTAGCGGTTTTAAAGTGATTGCCAGCTGAACGGTTGAGCAGTTGGGGTCAGTTGATATAAAGCCGTCCCAGCCTCTCCTTTCCTTTTGAATTTTCACTAATTCTAAATGTTCCGGATTTACCTCAGGAATCAAGAGAGGTACATCCTCTTCAAGTCTATGGGCGCTTGCTTTACTGAAAACGGGATATGTTTGTGCAAACTCCTCCTCCACTGAGCCGGCAATTTCTGATGGTAATGCTGAGAAAACGAAATCAATGTTTCCGGCCTTTTCAACGGACTTAATGTCAGAGTTCACCACGTTCATCTCAGCTACTTCACGTGGCATATCAGATTCGAGTATCCAATTACATGCTTCGCTGTACTTTTTTCCAGCTGATTTTTCTGAAGCTGCAAGCACTTCAATTTCAAACCATGGATGATTATGAAGCAGTTGAACAAACCTTTGACCAACAGCACCCGTTGCCCCGAGAATAGCCACTTTCCACTTCATCTTAGAAACACCCCATCAATGGAGTACACATGCTTTATTTTAGCCTTTTGTTCCCCTACTAATTCTGCTGATGCGATCTGCTTCACCAGCTTCTCAAAATGATCATGGTGTTAGTTTTAATTACTCCATCTATTTTGCGGATTTTTTCGATGCATTCGTTGACCTCAGCTATGCTCATGGCTGATATTATGGTTGCAATGTCATATTCGCCCGTAACTTCGTAAACCGTGTCAACATGGGGTATTTTCAACAATTTAGCTGATATTTCAGAGGTGGGAATTGATGGGTTTACAGAAACAAGCGCTATAGCTTCGGCTCCCTCTGAGAGCGAAAGTTTTAGTGTGAATCTTTTGATTATGCCAGAACTAATAAGATCCTTTATT
>JAVZLM010000013.1:0-16981 GCA_038883775.1 Bathyarchaeia archaeon | reverse complement strand
GAAGCATAAGCTTAGCGATTATTATAATGAAGAGAAGGAAGCGTTAGAGCATTACAAGTTTAAAGACATTTTTCTTAGACGTAGCAAAAAAGTATTCATTAGTTTCATTCCTAAAGGGTTAATTGAAAAGATAGCTTTCAATAATCCTTTGCCAAATTCCAGATATGCAGTTGAAGAGAGAATTAGAAAGAAAGGATTAACGTTAAGGTTCAATGATATTAGAGAAGTGGCAGCTACATTCTACACGAAATATTTACGCAGGGAAGAGATAGATTTCATTCAGGGAAGAGTAAGCTCAAACGTTTTCATGGAACACTATTTCAATCCAGCTTTGATATGCGATCTCAAAGAGCGAGTGTTCAAAGCAATAGCTGAGATTCAAACCCAAATCTCTTAACTTCCCTTTTTCTTTTAGACTTTTTAATCGGAAAGGGTAGGCCTAACTGAGTAAAAATGTGCTTGTCTTTCATAGCTGAACCGTGGAAAAATTATATTTCTACGAACAACTGCAAGCGTTTTAAGCTTGCGTCTTTTTCCATGAAAATCATAAATGAATTGTGTAGTTGTAGCAATTTTTCTGAAAAATAACCCTCCTCTACGCTACACACTACACTTGTAACAACTATATGGGTTCTAATCCCTTTTTGCATAATGCAAGTAGAATTAAAAAGAACAATGCAAGAATAACTATAGCGATTAAACTTTGTAATGCATCCATTATGTTTCCTCTTTTTCTTTGATAAAGAAGCTTGGCAAAACTGTTATGGCATAATCACATAGGGAAACCAGAAGTAAGGGAAATAAGGATTTGGAAATTAGCGATTCCAGGATCGCCAGGATATAGCACCATATTAGCATGACACTTGCAGTTTTGCAGATTTTTTGCTTAATCACGTATCTGCGTTTAGTCTTCATTTCCATCACCAAACAATAACTGAACCAGCAAACACAAACTCCACCCGAAACCGATTCCAACAACAAACCAGAACCACGCTTCAACACTCATTTTTTGGTTCTCCAATTAACGATTTTATCACGCAATAAGAAACCGATTATAAAACATAAGACGGCAATAATCAAAGTTTCAGTATCCATTGGAATCAGCTTTCTTTTATTTTTCTGATTCTGTCTTTGTCAATGTCAACCTCAAACCGTTTAAGACGTTCTCCAATATCCAAATATTCCATTATTTTTTCTGGAGTTAACCCCGTTTCATATTCCAACAATGCAATTGTGGATTCCAGCTCTATCTCATCATTATTGAACAGTAAACTTACTACTCTTTTGACAACTTCCTGGATTCTTTCTTTTCTTATTTCTGCTCCGTCACGTCTAACCATGAACATCACCTTTCAGGGTGTGTGTATGTGTGAGTGTGTGTATTATCAGAGAAGTTGCAGAGCTTCCAGCTTCGGAGTCTTCAGTTTCGGAGAGTCTATTCATTAATGAAGGGGTGTGTATGTGTGTATGTATGAGTATATGAGTATGATGAGTAAAGAAGAAAGAAGAAAAGAACAAAGACAATACACACACACTCACACACACCCCTCCTCATACTTTTTAAGAAATTCTTTCAAAGAGGCACGGATAACGTCTGAAATAGACCGTAAAGTTGGATATGCTTTCTTTATGGTTTCCTGGATTCTCTGGAAATCTTCTCCATCAATTCTCACGCTTATTCTTACTTTTTGCATTTTAACACACCTTTGTCAACAAGTCTTAAATTGTCATAAAGTCTGATATGTTACAGATGTAACAATGGATGACATTGACATTGCCATAATCAAATTTTTTGACATGTTTAGCTTTGGCACTCCCAAAGAATTAATAGACGTAATTTATTCAGACTTTGAAAAACAATATCCAGACCGAAACAGCTTTAGAATAATAATTCATAGACACCTCAAACATTTACCTCTTAAAAAATTGCCATTACCAGGATTCTATTGCCACCCAAAAAGAGAACACGAATTTTACCAATATCTAAGGTTTAAACCAAATCACCTCTTTAACAGAGCTATAATCATCATTCCAGACAAACAAATTATTACATCACAATCCAAAATAATAGAACATCACTCACTTAGAGAATGGTATAATATGTTTGAACCTTTGAATAAGGATGATATGATTAAAGAATTTCTCAATGAAAATATTTAAACTTTTCATGGTTTCTTTAAACATAGATGCGTATGGAACAGTTTAGGTTAATGCAAAGTCATCTTAACAGAAAATTAAACCATAAAATTGAATGTTCTGTTTGTGGCAAAGAAATCCAGAAGGGCGAAGTTGTCGTTAAGACAAGCAAACGGTATTATCATCGTTCATGCTTTATGCAACTGCTTCATTGACCACTATACTTGTTATTTCAGCATCTCCCTCGCCAAAGTCTATGATGCCAAAATCAACAGTTTTGAAAACGCTTTCGCTTTCCATTTTCTCACTCACCTTAAAGGCAAATCCTATTATGTAAATGGAAAATCTTATAAGATTTGTGTATAGTTGAGTATAGTTGTGGATAAAATACTCATAAAGGAAGTGAAAATAAACATGGTTGAAATGCCAAAAATAAGAGTTTACGTAACCATAAGAGAAGACTTCGTTAAATGGATAGATGAGCAGGTGCAGAAACTTAAGTTTGCGAATAGAAGTCATGCCATAGAATACGCAATATCAAAACTCATAGAAACGGAAAAGAAAGAGTAGCTAATGTATATCAGTTGATATATGGTGAGCTTATGAAAGCAGTTACAACAATACGCATAGAAAAAGAGCTTTTAGAAAAAGCAGAACAATACGGACTTAGCTTAAGCAGAACAGTTGAAAACCTACTTCATTTCTACCTAAAAGGAATAGAACAAATCCAAAACCAAATACGACAACAAAACAATTCTAAAAATGGATTTTCTCTTAGTGAAGGTTCTCTTTTACCAAAAAGAGAAAGTTCTATGGTGCGGTCGCCGGGATTTGAACCCGGGATCGCAAGCTTGGAAGGCTTGTGTCCTAACCAGACTAGACGACGACCGCAATTGCTTCTAATTGGATATTTAGAATGGGTATAGATAAAATTTCTTTTTATACTTGTGGTTTCTTTTCCGGCTTGAATAGCTTCTTTTCATGTGTTGGTTTTTGTTTAAAACTGCCAGGGTATAGAGGCATGGCAGTTTTTTGTCTTTCTATGTTTTTGAGTCTGGCGTAGAGTTTTGAAACTTTTGTTTTTGATGGTTTTTTGCTTTTTGGAAAACGCGCAGGAACAGGTGTGAAGGGCTTTTTGGTTTCTTTGCCTTCAGCCTTTTTCTTAAAACCCTCTGCTTGTATTTTCTTTACTTTTTGGAAGATCACGTAGCCTTCTTTCAAATTTATCTTTTGCACTTTCCATCCAGCGTCTATCCAAGCCTTGGCATGGGCGTTGGTTGGGTTGTTCCACCATTCCTCGTTTTTATAGGCGTTTATGGGCAAGTTATCTTTTATTATTCCATCTATTTCGGCAAGGGAAAGCTTAACGGTATTGGTGAAGGCTGCCCTGAATTTTAGATAGTTGGTGAGTGCTCCATATTTTGTGGTCGATTTTGGAGAAACAATTTTTCTTGCACAGTGAAGGCACAGCATTTTTGTGCGGTCGCCGGTTGAAACATCCGGGACCATGCAATCTTTGCAGAAAAGTTTTCCACACCTTTGACAGCGTCTAAGGTAGGCGTAAGGAAGAACTCTGCCGCATATGCCACATTCGTCTTTTAACGGCATCCAAACCACATGTAAACGCGAGGCGTTGTTTAATAACTATTTGAGGCTTTTGTTATAAAGCTATTCGGAAATTGCAATAAAGTTTATAGACAACCATGTTGCTGCTCAAATCGTGAATTTTTATGCTTTTTAGCGAATACTTGCATGAAAAGGCGGAAGAATCGAGACATAATGAAACTGTTGGATATTTAATAATTATAATAGGCTCCATATTTTTTGTTGGCGGACTGCTTGAAACAGTTATAAAAGTTGAGAATCCAGAGTGGCTTTTGATAATTCCATACCATCTAACATCACATCCATACAGCCTTTTAGGTTTAACTTTAACATCTGTTGGTTTGGTTTTACTCTTAGCTGGAATTATTGTTAGCGTTCATTACGCCAGGGAAAGAGGATGGTACATGAAGGAAATACATAAGGCGCATTCCGTGGAAGAAAAGAGAATAAAAATCCAAAAGAAACTAAATTCTGAACAAGGCTACAGAGAACAAGAACTAAAAACAAGGAAAAAGAAAGCTTAGCGCTTAGCCCTTTACCACAGCTATTGGAACAAATCTCGCAACTTTTGTGGCTATTCCAACCTTATCGCTCACATCTGCAACTATGTCAACGTTTTTGTAGGCTGGATCTGCCTCCTCAGCCAAAACAACAGAACTTTCAGACCTAACAAAGATTCCTCGCTGCTCCAAAGCCTTTTTCACGTCTCCACCCCAGAATCTCCTTTTGGCAGCATTTCTGCTTAGCATTCTCCCAGCGCCGTGGGCTGTGGAGCCGAAACTTATTTGCATGGCTTTTTCAGTACCCACCAAGAGCCAAGAGCTTGTCCCCATGCTACCAGGAATAAGCACGGGCTGACCCACTGAAGCATAATCAGCTGGAATTTCTGGATGCCCTTTTGGGAAGGCTCTTGTTGCACCTTTTCTGTGAACCCAAACCTTCTTTTTCTCTCCATTAATTCTATGCTCTTCTATTTTTGCAATGTTATGAGCTACGTCATAGACAAGTTTTAAACCAAACCTTTCTGGGTCTTCTTTAAAAACTTGTTGAAAGCTTTGTCTAACCCAATGCATTATGGCTTGACGATTAGCAAAGGCATAATTAACAGCGCAAGCCATCGCCTGATAATAGTCTTCCGCTTCATTGCTTTTTCCCGGGGCACATGCAAGTTCTCGGTCTGGCAAAACTATCTTGTATTTGTGCACAGCTCTTTCCATAACCCTCAAATAATCTGAACATATTTGATGGCCGAAGCCTCTGGAGCCGCAGTGAATCATAACTGTTACTTGTCCTTCATGTTCTATTCCGAAGATTTTAGCGGTTTTGGCGTCGTAGATTTTGTCTACTTTTTGAATTTCTAGGAAGTGGTTTCCTGAGCCTAAAGTGCCAATCTGTGTTACGCCTCGGTTTTTGGCGGTTGTTGAAACTTTGTCCGGATTCGCATTTTTCATGCACCCACGCTCTTCGCAGTGTTCAGCATCCTCAGACCAGCCCAGTCCTTGATCGATGACCCATTGAACTCCCTCCGTAACAAGCCTTTCCAGGTCGTGGGCTGTGGCTTTAAAATCCTTTCTGCGACTTCCAAGCCCGCATGGAACATTTTCAAAAATTGTGTTTGTTAGTTGGGCGAGTTTTGGGCGTATGTCTTGTTCTGAAAGGTTTGTTGTTAATAGGCGAACCCCGCAGTTTATGTCGTAACCCACCCCGCCTGGGCTGATTACTCCTTCTTCGTAGTCTGTTGCGGCTACTCCGCCTATTGGGAAACCATAACCTTCATGCCCGTCTGGAAGGGTTATAGAGTATTTGTATATGCCTGGTAAATGGGCAACGTTTGCGCATTGCCAAAGCGTTCTATCCGTCTGCATTTTCTCCAATAACTCGCCATTGGCAAAGATTATTCCTGGAACCCGCATGCCTGGTTTGTATTTTGGTATGCGCCATGTGTAATTGTCTATTTTTTCTAATGGAACCTTTTCTGGAGGGGGACGGCTTTCTTCTTCTCCCATTTTTTCACCAGTTTATACGAATATTGTGGCTGGAATATAAACAATTTTGGCGTTTACACCAAAACAATTAAGGTTGGTTCCAGCCAAATTTCTCTACAAAATTCATGAAACCGCGCAAACTTTCGTTAAACACTGTTTGGTTTAAAACTGGATGAACCCGAATGTGTTCAAAAGCCCTCTGAACTGACCTATCGCTCTTTATTATTCGCTCGCTTATCATTTCCAAATTTTCCCCACTTTCTAAGCTTTGCTTTACAATTTTTGCCCAAAGTTTCAGCTGCTGCGAATATGCCTGAAGTTTTTCTGGGGGGTTGCTTGCTTTGCCAAAGTGAGTGTAATATAGCGTTTTAGGTTTTAGGCTCATCAACTTATCCAAAGAGGTTAATGCTATATCTAAACGAAAAGGAGAAGGCGTAGTAGGCACAATTGCGTCAATTTCGCTTAAATAAATGCCCGCAGCATCCCCTGGAAAAAGACTCTCGCTGGATGGTTCATAATAGCTTTGATGATGGGAAGCATGCCCCAAAGTCTCCACAACCCTTAGTTTGACATCATTCCCAACATCAAAAGTCATCCCATCCGTTGCAGCAATAATCCTTTCTTCAGGAACTGGTTCTGGTTCGCCATAAATTTCGGCTATGTCCTTAAGGACTGCTTTTGATTGTTGCCAAAGTTTTTCCGGGTTCGCCAGATGAGGTGCTGCCCTTAGGTGGACAATTACTTTGGCTTTTGGCAAAAATTTTAGTAGTGTTCCAACACCACCTCCATGGTCAAGGTGTATGTGAGAGACAGCTACGTAAGCTACGTCTTCAGGCTTTACATTAAGTCCCTTTAACTCTGAAAGCAAATTTGGCACAGAAGAAGTGGGACCTGTTTCAATTATTGCCACTTTCTCTCCTTTAAGGACATAGCTGGCGATAAAATTCTTGACTCCGCCAGCTTGGACGTCGATAAGATAGAGGTTTTCTCCAATTTTTGTTGGCATTTTTCCTTCAACTCATAATTTTAAATGGAATTTTAAAGTGTACATTCGTTGCCTTAAGTATTTCCATAGTGAACATTTTAAGCAAATGAGTATATCTTTTAATTGTGAACCTTCATGTTTCTAAAAATTGTTCGAAACTTAACCTCTGAAGAAATATTGGAAAAGATTAGAAAGTTTGAGAAAGAGTTTGGCATGGGCTTCGAAAAGTTTGAGGAACTCTTTTTAAGACAAAAGTTGGACGCCAAAAATGTAAGAGCTTATTTTGAGTGGGCGGAGCTTGTAGATAGTTATAAGGTTTACATGGAAGAAGGAACCGTTGACTATGTGGTTGAAGAAATAAGAAATTTTAAGCCTGAACAGGCGGCTTTGTTGACGCCTAAAAGGATGGAATTGCTGCATCAACTTGCCACTTTAAGGGTGGAGTCAATAAACGATTTAGCCCAAAAAGTGAGGCGAAACGTGAAAAACGTTTACCAAGACCTAAAAGTGCTAAGCAAATTCGGCTTTGTTAAACTAAATAAGCGAAAGGGAAGAGCAATAATTCCAGAAACCCTCGTGAAAGAAATAACCTTCTTAATCCGTTAAAAGTTATTTTCTAATCTTTCTTATTAATAGCGGCACCAATTCTTTAGCTTGCTTTACAACTTCCTTCTCCTTTAGAATTGCGCCTTTCTCCATTTCTCCAGTTTTTGCAGAAAACCCAATAAACGGCCAAGAATCGATGGTTATGGGTTTCATGCGAAGCATTAAGGCAAACTCTTGCAAGTGATGGAGAATTTAGAAAGCGTTAAAACTGCTGCCCGAAGCCGAAACCGCTATGAGAAGGCACGGTTTGCCAGCTAATGGATTGTGCCCTTCTCCATGATTCTTCTGTGTGAAATAGTCCAAACAGCTAATTCTTTCTAGGATTGATTGAAATTTTGATGGGATATAAAAATAGAATGGGCAAGCGAAGATTATGCCATTTGCAGATTTCATTTCCTCAAATAATACATGAAAATCATCCTTAATTGCACATTCAAAGGGCTTTACGGCGCAAGATTCGAAACAAAGCTCACAAGGCTTGATATTTAACTCTCCAACCTGAACAATTTTCGTCTCAATTGGAGAGATGCCTTCAAGCATTTCTTTAAGAAGAAAATATGAGTTGCCATCCTTCCTATTTGAGCCTGAAATGCCCAAAATTTTCATTTTAACCGCCGTTTCCTAATTTTAATTTCTATAAATTTTAGTCTTGTGTTGATGATGAGAACTGGAAACTTGCTAATAAACATCAAATTTAAGCTTCGCCACACAGATAAATTGAATACCTCTCTCTAGAATTTTTGAACCAAAAACAACTAAGACCAATAGAAACCTTTTAGAAAATTTTCAAAACTAAAGTAACATGACAAAAATGGATTCAAACAATTTTTCAGAAGCTTTGAACAGCAATACTTATCAACCCACAATTTTCTTACGGAAATAAGGTAGGCCATGTTCATGGTGAATGGAAATGGTTAATGCAATAATTTTCGGTGCGCCTGGTTCGGGTAAGGGCACTTACGCTTCGCGTTTACAATCTAAGCTTGATGTTGAAGTTATTGCTATGGGCGATATTTTCAGAGAAATAATGAAGGAAAACACGCCATTAGGCAGAAAGGTTAAGGGTTTTGTAGAGAAGGGGTTGCTTGTCCCAGACGATGTGGTAGTGGAAGTTTTAAAGCAACGATTAGCAAAAATTCCACTTGGAAAAGGCTTCATTTTGGATGGTTACCCACGCAATTTGGACCAGGCAAGATTCCTTGAAAATCTTGCCAAAATAGACGTTATTATCCAGCTAATAGTGCCAGAATGGATAATCATTGAACGCTTATCCACAAGGAGAATTTGCAAGAACTGCGGCGAAGTCTACAATATACGCTATTTAAAACCCAAAGTGGATATGATATGTGACAAGTGTGGAGGAAACCTTTACCAACGCCCAGACGACACACCAGAAGTCATAAAGAAAAGAATTCAAGTTTATGAAGAGCAAACTCAACCTATCCTACAATATTATAGGGAAAAGAAAATTCCTTTTGTAGAGTTTAAATGTGAAAGTGTGGACATACCGCCAGAAGTAGCTGTTAAAGAAATTCTCAAAGGTTTAAGAAAATTAAAATTAGCTTAAAACGCTAGCATTTATATGTCGAGAATAAATTTCAATGTGACTTTTTCTGGTTCTTTAATTATTTCCATACGGTGATATGTAACGGCTTTGACGCCGACTTTTTGCGGATGCCTTTTTGGATTAAACTTTTCTCCCCAAATTTCAGCCCTAAGCCTAAAACCATCAGAATTATGTTCTAAGCTTGAAATTTTAAATTTTGAATAGAGCATTTCTTCAATTTCGAATTTTACAAGCAAAGCCTCAAGCCAATTGTAAAGAAGCGCATGCTCATCCTTCGCTTCAACTTCAACTTCATCCCTAATTTTTGGATTAACCTTATCCACTTCAGTCATCACATCAAACATTGCAAGGGCGGCATTCTCAAAAGCCTCTGACAAATTCTTCCCATAAGCAGCAATGTAAACATCCGCCATATGCTCTAAAAACTCGTAGCCTTTCTTATCTGTCATGGGTTTAACCGTGTAAATCTTGGAACATCTCGTTTTTAAAATAGTTTTGTTTTTACATAAATTTTAAAGACCCTAATTCCCACTTTGGAATAAGCTAAGCTTGCGAGTTTGTGAAAACATGGGGAAGAAAACAGTTGCCGCTGTTGTTTTAATATATTTCAGTGTTGCTTTGATTATACTTATAAGCGGGTGTGTTCTTCCGGGAGAAAGCTTCATTCCAATAATCGTTTCACTATTGTTTCTGATTCCGCTTTATTTTTGGAAGAAAAATTATTCAACAGCAGAGCTTTCGAAAGAAGTTAATGGAAGAGCTAAAGGCGTAGTTCTTTTATGGGTTCTCGCCCTCTTCTTTTTAGCTCTGCTAGTGCGCATCCCTTCGGTGTTGTTGTTTAACATGCCATATGAAAAGTTGCCATTAATTTACCTTTTAACCTTAACCATCATCGTTATTGAAAGAACTGATGTTGCGGCCTTTGGTTTCAAAACACAAAAATTGGGAAAAGCTATTTTCTACGGAATAGCCTTCTATATCATTTTCGGCGGAATGGCATTATTCATTCTTTATCTTCTAATTTACGCCTTCACCAATCAAACGCCAGTGTTGTCCTACAATATTTTGCCTTTCATTTTATCAATGCCCTTTCATACATTACTGGTTGGCATAAGCGAAGAAGGACTTTTCAGAGGCTATATTCAAACGCACTTTCAAAAATTCTACGATTGGAAGGCCATTTTTATTCAAGCAATTTTGTTCGGGTTTTGGCATTTTGTTTGGAACCTTTATCCATTTAATCCGTTTGCCATGGCTCAGTACATAACTACTACATTTTTTATAGGCTTATTGTTTGGTTATTTCTACAGCAAAGCCAAAAATTTTGTCCCATTAATTATAACCCATGGGCTCTGGAACAGCTTTCCAACAGGAATTGTGGAAAATAGAGTGGCGCGGGACTTGTTTGAGCAAACTCCATTTTTTAGTCAAATTTTGGTTTGGTTTTTAGCCTACGCAATAGCCGCGGTGGCGGCGTTTTTCTTCATAAAATGTTTGATGAAGGAAATTTAATGTCCACTAATTTTTAACAAGGTTTTAACGGCGCTCTTAACGAAGTTGGCGCATTTTTCTTCAAAAACTTTCGCTTTACGGGCTTCTTCTAATTCTTTGGGGTTTGAAAGGTCATATCCGATTAGTTCTCGGCAAAAAACGCTTCCGTGCTGTCTCCCAAATTGCTTGTAAAATTTCTGCGCTTTTTCGTAAGCTTTTAATCGCTTTTCTAAGGAAGGTTCATTGGTTCCATACTTAATTCCCAAAGCCATAACACCGCCAGTCAAAGCTCCACAAATGGAACCGCATCTTCCAATTCCTCCACCAAAAGCGGTAGCAATTTTTGGAATAAGCTCGTTTTCTCCATTCCAATATTCAAACATGGTTAATAGGACGCTTTGGGCGCAGTTATAGCCATTAAGAAACCGTTTCACCGCCTTTTCGCAAAGCAAGTTTTTCTGAGACAAGATTTTCCATTCCTTCTTGATTTGATGTTGAAAATTTGACAATTATCTAGAAGTATTTTGGAATTTTTTGAAGACTTGCAACGGTTAATTTTACGGCATATTCCGCATCTTTTAGGCTAAGTAGGGATGCTGGACTGTGAATGTAACGTGTCGGCACCGATATAACGCCGCTTGGAACACCTTCTCTTGTTAATGATATGCGGGCTGCGTCCGTTGAGCCAGGCAAACCAGTTTCAAGCTGGTATGGGATTTTGTTTTCTTCAGCTGCCTCCACCAACAAACGTAAAACTTTTGGATGCGTAATCAACCCCATATCCGCAATCTCTATTGACGGCCCTTTCCGTAGCTTTATTGGAGCCTCAACTTCTTTTACTCCTGGCACGTCGCCTGCAACAGTTACGTCGAGGGCTATGCCAACGTCTGGGCATATTCCGAAGGCGGCTGTTGTGGCGCCTCTTAAACCGACTTCTTCCTGCACGGTTCCTACGGCGTATACTGTGCATTCGGTTTCTTTCAATTGTTTTATTGCTTCGACCATTACGGCGCATCCCACACGGTCATCAAAGGCTTTGCCGATAACAATGTCTTTTCCAACTTTGGCGAATTTTATGTCGAAGCCCACAGGATCTCCAATTTTTACTCCCATTTTTTTGGCTTGTTCTTCGTTTTCGGCTCCAATGTCTATGAATAGTTCATCGTAGGTGAGGACTTTTTTGCGTTCCTCTTCCTTTTGGATATGGGGTGGCTTAGAACCTATTATTCCGTGTAAGGGTCCTTTTTCCGTGTAGACTATCACTTTTTGGGCTAATAGTATGCGGTCGTCTATTCCGCCCATCTTTGTAAATTGTAGGTAGCCATCCTTGGAGATTGTCTTCACTAGTAAGCCTATTTCGTCCATGTGAGCTGCAAGCATAATTTTTGGCGCATTCTTCTTTCCCTTTTTCACTCCGATTACGTTTCCAAGTTTATCCTCTCTAACTTCGTCCACGTATGGTTTTAAGAAAGTCTTCATCAAACTTCTAACCTCTTCTTCTCTACCAGCAACGCCACAAGCATTAGACAGTTTTTCTAATGTTTCGGCAAGCACCATTTAATTCACCTTTAGAGTTTAGTTGGAATTCTAAAACTTTATATTAAACAATTGTGGTATAAAAGAACCAGATTTAAACATGGGCAAAGGTTTCGCCCTTTTTCAAGGGTGAAGAGATAACCGTTGAGTAAAATTTTCAAGAGACTTTCCAAAAAGGTTAGGGTTTACCTCCACATTACGAAGGCAAGTGGCATAGCTAGAAGATACTTTGTAATGAATGGTTTTGACGGAGCCATGACAGCCTTCGGAATAGTTTTGGGTTCATGGATAGCCAACGTTTCAAAACCAGAAATTATCTTGCTTGCTGGTTTGGGAGCAAGCCTTGCCATGGGCTTTTCAGGCTTCTTTGGAGCGTTTATGGCTGAAAACGCTGAAAGAAGACGCCACTTGCGAGAGATGGAGGATGCGACAAAAAACAAGGTTGACCCAATACACTATGAAGCTGCACGTTTTGTCACATTCTACGTAGCCCTAATTGATGGATTATCACCAGCATTAACTGCAACTATTTCGCTTACGCCCTTCATTTTCGCTATAGCTGGATTAATGTCGATGTCTAATGCTTACATAATTTCATTAGCACTATCATTAATCACGCTTTTCTTGTTGGGCATATACCTTGGAAAAGTGGCAAAGGAAAACGGCTGGTTTTATGGCGTAGCAATGTTAACCGTAGGCGCCTTCACAGCACTAATAATCTTCCTCATTCAACTCTTCGCATAATTTTAAAACTTATAAACCACAAGCAAAGTTTACTCTATTTTTAATTTGTCGGAAGTGGTTGTGTGCGAAAAAGCTTACAATTAAGCCTTGCTTCTGTATTCGCAGCTTTGCATGCGGTTCTCTACTTTATATCATTTGGACTATGGCGAAACTGGGGAATATACCTAGAATCCATAGAAGGAATATTTTTAGGTCCAAAAGTGGGATTCATAGCCGCATTGATTGGCTCTTCAATTGCACGAATGATTAAGCCCATTGATTTTTGGATGTTTGGCATAATAGCCGAACCACTAAGCGTCTTCGTTGCGGGTTTACTAGCAAAAAAGAAATGGAAGCCAGTTATAGGGTTATACGTAATAACCTTGTCAGCCTATTTCCTACATCCTTATGGAAACCCTTTTGGGCAAGGGCTTCCATTATGGACGATTCTTGATGTGATTTTTGCGTTTTTACTTATTTATCCAGCAGCCAAGTTTGGTGGAAACTTGTTTGATATGAATTTTAAACGTCTGCCTATTAAGTTAGTCTTGATTTCTTTTGTTTGTATAGCCACAGACTCGCTTGTTAGGGTTTTCTTACTAATTCCATGTGGTTTGCATGGCTTATTCTTTCCAAATTTCGACGCACTTTATGCAGAATTCGTCAGAGCTGCCATCGACTCATACGTTGAAGATTTAATTGTGGTTTTAGTTTCGTTTGTTGTGGGTGTGCCATTACTGGTTAGTGTGTTAAAGTTTAAGTTGTTAGAGGGAGAAACAGAAAAGAAAAGTTGAAGCTTACGATTGTGTTGGCGAAGGCGTTGGTTGTTGTTTTCGAAGTTCCAAGTATTCTGTCAGTAGCAAGACCCCTTCGATTATTAAGAAAATACCTATTATAATCCCAATAAGAGCTGGTATAGCTATTACAAGGATGCCGAAGATTATGCAAAGAACAGCCAGAACAGGTTTTGAAACTGTTATGCCAATTTTCTTTAATCCTTTTTCAACAACCTCTGTCATTTTATGTCCACCCTCTTACACATAGTTGTAGCCACTGAATATTTAAGGCATTCGTGGTTCATACCCATAAAATGGCAATTTTTAAACGTTAAAAGCTGTAAATAACATGTTAGAGGTGCCGCTTTGTCAGAAATTCCATACAAGAAAATTGGGGTTTTTAAGTGTGGCAACATTGCCGTTTCCCCGCTTTTTGAACTTCTCCTCGATGAGCTTGCTGATCGTCAAGACATAAAAACTCGAACAGTAACCACTGGCTCAAAAATGGCGGTTGAAGATGTTGAGGAAGCTTTGCCGAAACTCTTCGAATTCGACCCAGACCTAATAGCGCTCATATGTCCAAACCCGTCTATTCCAGGACCAACAAAAGTTAGGGAAAAATTAGCTGCAAGCGGTGTTCCAAGCGTTGTCATTTCGGATGCCCCTGCCAAACGCATCAAAGGCGATCTTGAAAAGCAAGGTTTAGGCTACATAATCATCACTGGCGATCCGCTCATAGGCGCAAGAAGAGAATTCCTAGACCCCGTGGAGATGGCTGTTTTCAACTCCAACATAATTAAGGTTCTTGCCATCACAGGCGTTTTCAGAATTGTGCATCAAGAAATCGATAAATTAGTTTACGCCTTAAAGAAGGGATTAACACCTGTTCTACCAAAACTGGTAATAGATGCAAATTATATTCGGGATAGATCTGATTTTCAAAATCCCTATGCAAAAGCAAAAGCCATAGCCGCGTATGGGCTGACTGAAAAAATTGCAGAAATCAACACCCAAGCATGCTTTGTGGAAAAAGAAAGCGAAAAATTCATTCCACTAGTCGCCAGCGCCCATGAAATAGCTCAAATTGCTGCTAAATTGGCTGAAGAAGCACGGGAAATCGAAAAATACAATGACACTTTGGTTAGAAAGCCTCATGGAAAGGATGGGAAACCGAAAGTCAAAACTAAGTTGATGCTCCCACCAACGTTAGATGAGGAATTTTATAAGGAATAGCGTATATACGGCATATATCTATATATAAGGTATTTCGACGAAATATATATACAGCCATTCCATATTCTATTTTTAGGTATCAAGATGAAGACGCTTGAAATCGCACCCCTAAAAGATAAAAAATTAACCGTTTTAATGGTAGAAAAAGAGTATAACGAACCTTTCTGGATAATAGAGCCACCATCCAACTCAAATTCGCGAATGCTCCATTCCCTCTTTAAGCCTTCCGTGGGTTTCTACAAGTTCTTAGAAAATATCATTGGAAAGGTTAAACCAGACTTTGCCACAGAAGAGTTGGGAATGCGCTCCCAGGAAGAATTCTACAAAGACAACGTCCTAACTCAAATGTTTCAGAAAGAGAAGATTCCATTCTATCCCGTTGATATTGATGGGAACGCTAAGGCTTATCTTGCAGCTAACCTGGACAAGAAAAGAGAGTTAAGAGATAATATACTGAAAGCTTTGGATAACCTTTCAAAACAGAAGGGTGAAGATTCTGTTGAAAGAGAATATCTAATTGCTTATGGTCAATGCTTACAACTCGAATTAGAAGAACAAGAACGCGAAATAAGCTTTCCAATAAGGGAAAGCTGGATTGTCATGGAAATTTTGGACCACGCAAAAGAGATAAGCGATAAAACGGAGGTAACATGCCTTCACATATGCAGCCCAGAACATGTGGAAGGCGTTAAAAAACTTCTTGAATCTTTAGACGTTAAAGTTGAAGTTTTAAAACTTTCAAAAAAAATTGTTTCAACACATGCCGAAGCCCCCCGCACGAGTGAGCTTGAAAATCTGTTGCAGTCAATGCAGATACAAGTGAAACCCATTATTGGAAAAACCTCAGAGGATGCACCATACCTACTTTTCTACTTGGACACGGACCAAAAAGCCAGTCCCTTCGACATTTGTATGGCATATGATGCTGGATACAACGCTGTTGTACCCTATGAAAATGTAACGCCGGAAGACGCTAAAAGAATAGTTCAAGATGCAATATTTTCTAGAGGACCAAAAGCCGTCAAACACACTTGTTTTTTCATTGGTGGCAAGAATGCTGAAAAGGCAGAAGAGGTATTCGAAGCTATAAAAGACACGATGTTTCCACCATTCAAGACAAGCATAATAGTTGACCCAGGCGGCGCATACACGACAGCAGCGGCCATGGTTGCAAAAGTCGAAGATGCGTTGGCATCCCATAAACTCGGAGAATTAAAAGGCAAAACGTGTGCTATCTTGGGCACGGGTGCTGTGGGGCAGATAGCCGCTGTTCTTTTGGCAAAACTTGGATGCAACGTGATTATTGCTAGTATCAACCCAGGACGTAAGGATGGAAGAGAATATGCTGAGAGCATTTCGAAATTATTAGCCACTAAATATGGAGTAAAAGTTCAAGGAGTCTTCGCTCCCTCATCAGTTGAAAAGCTTGAGATTCTAAAGAAGGCGGACGTAATCCTATGTGCAGGAACAAGAGGCACTCGAGTGATAGAGAAGGACTTGCTAAAGGAAGTTAAACACATGAAAGTTATAGTGGACATAAATGCGATTCCACCCTTCGGAGTTGAAGGAATAGAGTTAAAAGATGATATGAGAGAAATAATGCCCGGAATCTTTGGAATCGGAGCCTTAACAGTAGGCGATTTGAAACACAAGTTGGAAAAGGAGATTTTGCGGGAAGCCAGAAGTAACGGAAAAGAAGTTTACAACTACAATTTGGCTTTGGAAATTGCAAGGAAAATCCTTCAAAAAGAAATTTCCCTATCCAAATTAACATTAACCCTAAGCTATCCACCATCCAAAAAAGATACTAAATAGCTATTTTATAAGCTCTATTAATAACAATTTCAGCTATATCCGCTGCACAATCAGCAATCTTCTTTATGTCTTCCCGTATAGAACAGATGGCACAAACCGTTAATGCGTTTTTCTGCTTACTCATAAACGCCTTTGACGCTATCTCTTGATCCATCTTTTCAATTTTACGCTGGCGTTCCAATACCTCATTTGATGCATTAACATCCTTTGAAAAGAAAGCCTTAACAGCCTTAGCATAAGAATCCACAGCCTCTGTGCCCGCAGCAAACATAAGCACCAAAATGTTTTCAGGAATTTTTTGTCCACTTTCATCCAACATTATTACGTGTTTCGCTATGTTTGAAGAATAGTCTGCAGCATGTTCAATTCTATATATGAAAGTTTGATAATCCATGCAGTCCAATGAGTCTATGCCAAACTCATTTGCTATAACAGAGTCTTGGGCAGCATTTCGAAGCAATCTGAGAATGAAAAAGGAAAAGTGATCCACATCATCATCTAAGGAATAAACGGCTTTGGCCAG
>JAVZLM010000012.1:0-19920 GCA_038883775.1 Bathyarchaeia archaeon | reverse complement strand
GCAATTCCCGAAGCTCCACCCCTTCCCGAACTGTACACGGTTTTGCTTCATAATGTGCTATTTAACGGCTCAAGATTCCCAGAAGACCTATCATGCAACGTCAAAATGATCAATATTAACCCAGCATCTCCAGCGCACGTCATGATTCCAGCAGGCAAATCAAACTCCATAACATTTAACCTATCCACAGGAGTCAAACTTACAAACGTAACCTTTTCCAGCGCTTTCTACTTCCCTGTGAACATTGAACCAGTCACGGTAGAGGAAATACCTGAAATGGGAATGCAGACAATCAATGTCACAATAAATGTGCCTTCCAATGCTTCTCCGGGAAGATATTTCAGCGCTATTTATCTTATGGCTTCAGAGCTTCCAATGAGCATTCCAATTTATGTTTATGTTGATGTTCCCACCATTGAAAAGCTAGATGTAAAATTAGATATAGGCGAAATCCACTTTCCAGGCGAAATTGCTGACGTTTATCTGCAATTTTCTTACAAAGGAGCACCAATCAACTTAACCGATACAATTCCACTGAAGCTATGGTATCGAAAAGCTGATGGGGAATTTCTCTTCATGAATTTTGATGCCATACTACTGGATTCGGGTTTATATGTTGCCCAATTTGAGATTCCAATAGAAGCCACATCATGTTGCCTAATAGTTTCCATCGAATCATATTCTGAAGATATTAACGTTCTATATAGAGGGACGTCCATGGACAGTTTCGACATAAGCTCGACTCTAATCGACTGGAACGCATATCTTCAAACCATAACTGGCGACATAGCCACGATTAAAACTGACATTGGAATGATAAATGCGAACTTGACTTCAATAAACGCCACATTGACAAGTATAAATGGAACAACCGTAGAAATAAGAACCTTGCTTGGTCCAATTCAAGGCTCTATAGACGCTTTAGGATTAAGAGTTACATTAATTGATGGCAACATTACTTTGATAAAAACCGCCTTAGGAGAGTTAGAAGGAATCATTGAAAGCATAGATGGCAACGTAACCACGATTAAAACTGACATTGGAACACTCAAAGTTAATGTTGACGACATCGAAGGTTATGTAGAAAGTCTTCCACAGACAACATTCCAGAACTTCCTAGGCACAGTGGCTGCGGTTATCTTATCATTAATTGCTGCAATATGCTCAGCAACTCTACTATTTAGGCTAGGAAAAAAGATGCCTTCTTAAAGCAACCCAACTTCAGCCCTCTTTTTATTTTCGCTTTTTGTCAGCCAATAGAACATCCAAATTCATATGCCGTCTGAGTAACTCTGAAATTTCATCCATACGTCAAGCTAATGCCTTCTCATCATCCGGCAAAAAAATAAGGTAAAACCAAAAATAAAAACGTTCTCCATTAGAGTTGAATGCTTTAAAATTTGGTAGTGGACATAATTTTTGTAAGGTACAAAAAGCACATCAACAAAAATGAATTTCAGCATGAGGTTATAAAAAGGGAGCTAAACGGTTAGGGAGATTAAATATCCCGCAAAGGAAAAAATCTCGACCCTAAAAGCGCACCAACAAAACTGGCCAGCAAAGTAAAACATATGACTAGCGGAAGGTACATCCACAATATATTGATCATCACGTAAAGAAAAACCCAAGGAATCAATTCATTTGCGATGCCTAAACTAGAGAAGTAATCTCCTACCCCAACGAAAATCCATACGTAAAAGAAAATATAAAGAGTGGAACAAACAAAAGACAAAATGTTGGACGCGAACCAAGAATAGAAAATATCGCTTAGGTCTTCTAGAAAAACTCCGGCCGCGAAACTTACGATGATGATGATAATATAATCCTCTATAAAAAGGTGAGGAAGCCATACGCTGTAGCCTAAAGGACTAAACGCCCATATTCTTTTTTCGATAAGAACAGGATTTTGTACATATAGTAACCAATATGACTTAATTACGACGAATGCAATAGTCAGGCTCCATATGAAAAAGACTGATAAAGTAGTCTTCTTCGTTTTAATTATGTTTAAGGTTTTTCTAAAGCGATCTTTTAATTTCGCATACACCTACAATCGACTTCCTCTATTACATAGGTGGTTTGGATAAAACTATGATATTTTTCAATATAAAATGTTTTCATAAAACTTAATTTGACCATAGTAACTCATTTGAAAAGTTTCGAAAATAGCTAAACACGAAATTTTTGATATGGATTTTCAATCTATATTCTAGGTTCATAAGTTAGTTAAATAGCAGATGACTATTCCTTTTGCAGTGTCTTGGAGGAAAATCCTTGAAACAAAACTTAACATTAAAACAGAGGAAGGATTTGGAGGTTAAGATGGCTAAGGTGCTCAAGGAAAACATTAAGGGGCTTTCGGCAGAATTGCAAAAAATATTGCTAGATGACATGGTCACAGCTTTCCAAAATAGAATAAACGTGTTAATAAGAGCACAGAGGAAAAGGAGCTACTAACGCAGAGTAAATAGGAAAAAGACATAGTTTGAATCCATAAAAGCTTTATATAAAGAGGTTGAAAATATCGCCAAGAGGTTTGGATGATGAGACGTTCCAAACTTGAAATGTATATAGACATTCTTAAAGTGTTAGCCCACCGTGGTCCATTGAAGCTGACGCACATAATGTATAAGGCTAATGTTAACTGCAGCGTTTTAAAGGAATATTTAGATTTTCTGATAAAGCAGAACTTGGTGGAAGAAAGAACTATTGGAAAGCGAAGAGTCGTTTACGCCATAACCCAAAGGGGCATAACGGTGCTCAAATACTTCCGAGAGCTCAAACAGGTTTTGCCAATTGTGGAAGAAGCCAGAAACAAAATGCCAGTACCCTACTAATAATCCTCTAACTTTTTAAGGTTATGTTTTCTTACTCTGTAATATTTTTCGAAATGAAATACGCTTTTTATTTCATAACTTTATCTAGTCTAATGATCAAGATGTTTGAGCAAATGGCACTATGCGCCACAGGATACAATCTGGCATTGTTCGCTTTTATGTTATTGTTTATTGTTTTTTCAGGAGTTTTTTGGGTTAAGAATGGTGTTTATGGTAAGTAGTTTGTGTTTGTTTTGTGAATCATTATAAGTGTTTCGTAAGACTTAATAAATGCTTTTTTCTTAAAACTATTGTACACAAGTAAAACACTAAAAAGGGGACAATAGTGGATAACCAAGTTTTTGGGAAAAAACCCCTTCAAATATTGGAGAAAATTAGAGAAAATCTTGAAAGGCTAAACGAGAAAATGGAGGTTATGATTGAACTTCAAAAACACAGCAAAAAAGACACGCAAATAATGCCTGAAGCCCCTTTAGATGTTATGACGTTACTTTCCATGCCAGACCATCTTAGAAAAACCGCAATGACAGTTTGTAGACTTGGCAGAGCAACGGCAGAAGAAATTGCCCAACAAACGCATAGGGCTAGGGCTGTGGAGAGTGCCTACCTAAACCAGCTTGTTATTATGGGATATTTGAAGAAGGAGAGGAAGGGGAGGAAAGCCTATTTCTTTGTGGATAGGGAAGGTCAAGGGTGATAAACTTTGGGTAAGATAATAGCCGTCCACTCCTACAAAGGTGGAACAGGAAAAACCCTCCTTTCCCTGAACTTGGCCGCAACTCTTATCAAACGCGGCAAAAAAGTCTGCTTATTAGACCTCGACTTTAGAGCCCCAAGCCTAGCCACAATCCTCAAAATTGAGAAGGCAGAATGCTGGCTTAATGATTATTTGAATGGCACTTGCGGAATAGAGAAGGTTTTGATAAACTTAAGCGAAAGATTTCAAAATAAGGGCGAACTTTTTGTGGGATTAGCCAATCCAGCGACTGAAGCCATAAGGGATATCTCTGCTAAGGATAGGAAATGGGAAATGCGTGCCTTAGGGAGGCTTTTGGCTCTCAGAAATTCTCTTTTAGGCGAGAAAGGTTTTGACTACCTAATATTTGACACCAGTCCAGGGCTGCAATATTCATCCATAAACGCCATTGTCAGTGCTGATTTGATTATTGTTGCTACAACTTTGGATAGGTCAGACGTGGACGGAACTAGGCGTATGCTTGTGGAACTTTATGACTTGTTTGAGAAGAAAACCGAGATAGTTCTTAATAAAGCCTTGTTGGATGTTTCTTCTAAGATGAAAAAGGAGGAAGTTCAAGCCAAACTTCAAGAAATGTATAAGGCTCCCCTCTTGGGTGTGATACCCTGTTTCTGTGATGTTTTGAAGGCTGAAGGAAACATGATCTTTGTTAACGAAAAGCCTGAACATCCATTCACGAAGATTCTGGATGATATGGCGAATAAAATAGAAAGCATGCCATAAATTTATTGCGTTGCTATTTTGTTTATGAGCCGATAGACTTTGCAGTTTTTGCATTTTTCATAATCTTTCTCGTCGCATTGCCGGCATATTATGCGGTTCAATTCTTTAAGCTCTGAGTTCATGGCTATAGTCAACCTTCCGTAAGAGATTTTGGGTGAATAAAAGTAATATACTGTATTTCTTTTTTGTAATATTTCATACATAAGACTTATAGAACAGAAGAGATTCTCAATAAAAGTAAAATTGGAGACGCATTATTATTGAAAAAGTCAGCCATAATTCTTGCTGGCGGATTTTCCAGAAGATTTGGACAAGACAAGGGATTATTGTTTTTGGCAAATAAACCCCTCATAAGGCATGTAATAGACGCGGTTGGCAACGTTGTGGATGAAAAAATAGTTGTTGTCAGCTCTAAGACGCAAGTAGAAAGCTATGCAAAAATTGTGGGCTCAAATGTTAGGATTTCCGTTGATGAAGGAGATGTGCAAAGTCCATTGGTTGGCGCCTTAAAAGGCTTCAAAGAAGCGAGAAACGAGTATGCGCTTCTGCTTCCATGCGATACGCCGCTACTTTCTAGAGAGATTCTTTCGCTTCTGTTAGATTTATGCCCAAACAAAAACGCTGTTATCCCCCGATGGCCAAACGGCTACATAGAACCATTACAAGCAGTTTATCACACAAAACCAGCTTTGGAAGCTGCTGAAAAGGCTTTGAAAGAGGGAAAATTAAATATGCAGGCAATGGTGGATAGGCTTCGCGGCATCCGCTATGTTTCCACCCTTGTTTTGAAGCAGTTGGATCCAGAGCTTAAGAGTTTTTTCAATGTGAATACGCCCATGGATTTGAAAAGGGCTGAAAAGATGCTTAAAGAGAAGGGCTAATTTTATGCTATGCTTTTAGCGTATTTTTCTGTTTCAGAAAACAGTTTTTCTATGTCGGCTTTCGTGTGGGCTGTGGACAATGTGCCGTTATGGGTTTGTAGAAAGAATACGCCATTAGCAATTAACCTCGCGTGGTAATCTGCAAGTTTCTTTCTGTCAGCTCTAAAGACAGCACTAACATCCTTCAATTCTTCTCTTGTAAAATGAACGTTAAAGATGGAGCCCGTTCCGGCAATTTGTACAGTTATGCCTTTTGCCTCAAAGATTTCGCTTAGTTGCGCTCTTATTTTGTCTCCAAGCTTGTTCAGTCTATTTATTAACTTGCCATCTTCCAGAATTTTCAGTGTTGCCAAACCAGCGGTCATAGTTATTGGGTTTGCAGCAAAAGTTCCGCCGTGAAAAGAGTATTGTGGTCTTTGATAGCGAAGCGTGTCTACCCTTTCCATTATTTCTGTTGGTCCGCAGAAGGCTCCTATTGGGAAGCCTCCTCCCAAAATTTTTCCAAGAACCGTTATGTCAGGTTTTACGCCAAAATATTGTTCAACTCCACCTGGAGCCAAACGGAATCCCGTAATCACCTCATCAACGATAAGCAGTGCTCCTTTTTCGTCGCATAATTCCTTAAGTCCTTTAAGGAATTCTTTTTCTGCGAATACGCCTCCGCCAACGCCGAGGACTGGTTCAATAAGGATGGCGGCAACTTCTTCATTTTTGAGTTTCTCTCTAACTCCTTCAAGGTTGTTATAGGGCAAAATTATTGTATCCTGAAGTGCTCCCTTCGTTAAACCTGCAGATTCTGGAACGTCTAGGGGTGGTTTGACAGCTACGTGAAGCGCATCGTAGCCTCCATGCCATCCTCCCTCGAATTTTGCGATTTTGTTTTTGCTGGTGTATGCCCTTGCTAGGCGTATGGCGTACATGTTGGCTTCTGTTCCCGAGTTGGTGAAGCGAACCATTTCGGCGCTTGGAATCATTTTTGTGACTTGTTCTGCCAAGGCAATTTCTAGCTCATGAGCCACACCATAATGGGTGCCATTTTCAATTTGCCTTTTAACAGCTTTCACCACTGCTGGTGGACTGTGACCGAGTATGAGTGCTGTGTGTCCAAGCCAAAAGTCTATATAGCAATTTCCATCAACATCGTAAAGTTTGCTTCCTTTTGCTTTGGCAACATAAAATGGGTATGGCTCAAAATATCTTATGGCATATGAAACGCCTGCTGGAAGAACCCTTTTAGCTCTTTCGTAGAGGGCTTTGGATTTCTGAGTTTTTGAAATATAATCCTCAAACATTCGAGTTTCCTTCCATCTTCTGGGGTTTGTTAAATTGTTATTTAGGTTTCAATAAGCCTTATTTAAACAGTCTACATTATGCCAGTTAAATTCAATCTTGATCTTTTGGAATTGGCATTTTTCCTAAGGCAACTTTCACGGCGGTTTGAGCCAATATTTGCATAGGGTCAACCACAGGCTTGGTTAAGTCTCCATTTTTTAACACAAGCGACGTTTCTGTGCATCCACAAATTATTACGTCAGCACCCAAATCAATAAGATGTTTAGCCACATTAACCACAATTTTTTTGCCTTCTATGATTTTTCCAGCTTTAATGTAATCATATATGGCTTCCATAACCATTTTTTGAAAATTTTCTGATGGATAAATCATTTTAATGTTGAATTTGTTTAGTGATTTATCAAACATTTTGCTCTTAACAGTTCCTGTTGTCCCCAAAAGACCAGCCTTTTTCGCTTTAGGAAAATTTTCGCTTATGGTTTGCGCTGTTAACTCAACCATGTTTAATATGGGAATTTTTACGCTCTTTTTTATTTCTTCATAGTAGTGATGAGCGGTTATGCAAGGCATCGCTATAAAATCAGCCCCAGCCTTCTCCAAATTCTTAGCCGTCTTAATGATCTCTGGCATCGGGCTTGGTCCTCGGCCTAATATTGCTGCGGTTCTATCGGGTATCTTTGGATTATTATCCACAATTATTCTAAGGTGTTCCTGGTCTTTTTTGGCTGGGGTTTCCCTAATTATCCTAAAGAATAGGTCAGCGGTGGCTTCTGGACCCATTCCACCCAATATTCCAATAACTTTTTCCTTCAAATTTACACCTTCAAATTTTATGAAGATACCCTTCCATTTGAGTCTTACCGTATGTTTCAGTTTTGCGGAAGTTTCTTATTATGGTTTACATGAAAATTAAATGAAAAGAGAGCTCGATGGAAGCATTTATTATGTTTATGGAAAAATTTTTAAGCATTAGTAAAATGTAAAATTTTTTTGTTTGTTTTCTGTATATTTTAGGAGAATCTTAATTGAATGTTGAAATGAATTTGATCATTTCCATATTAAAATTGACTAAGAATGGTTCAGTTTCAAAAGAAATAGTTAAAAATGATGTACAAATTCATCACAAATAGCTGAAAATTGCTTAGAAAACTGCAAAATCAAGGGCTTATTTATCTGAGAGAAAGCTTTGTGGAGGCCGATGCCGTTCAACGTCTTAAATTGACTGTTTATGCCATAGAATTAGGCGTCGACTTTGAAACAGTATGCGGTTTTCTTGAGTGGAGAGAATTTGAAGGTATAGCTTCTGTAATTCTTGAACGGAATGGTTATGTTGTAAAACAGAATTTGTGGTTTAGACATTCTGGTGAAAAGTGGGAGATAGATGTTGTGGGTTACAAAAAGCCCATAATCCTATGCGTTGACTGTAAACATTGGCGTTACGGAATGTATTCATCCGCTTTAAAGAAAATTGCCCAAGAACAAAAGAAAAGAACAGCAGCTTTAGCTGAATCTTTGTCAACTCTTGTTGGAAAATTTGAATTTGCCTCTTGGAATAATGCAAAAATTGTTCCAGCAGTTTTGTCGCTTGTTCCCGGAAAGTTCAAGTTTTATGATGAAGTGCCTATAATTCCAATTCTTCAATTTCAAGATTTCATAAATCAGCTGCCAGCCTACGCGTAAGTTGTTAAATACTTACGCAATTAAAAAGGTCCATGGAATATTACAAACAACTAACCTATAATTTTTCTATTAAAGCGTTAAGCGTAAACCACAAGCTTTTAAAACGTTTCAAGGGTTTTAGGGCTTGGATAATTATTTAAGGTATTGCTCTCATTTATTCAATTGGGATTAGTGGAATTGATGGCAAAGATGAAGGCAGCACAGCTGCATAAGATAGGAGAGAAATTGCGTTTAGACTATGTTCCGATTCCTACCTTAGATGCGGAGGACGTCTTAGTTAATGTTAAAGCGAGTGGCATATGCCATTCAGATATAAATTACCGAGAAGGCATTAGCCCCGTTGGGAAACTGCCTATAATATTGGGTCATGAAATAGCGGGTATAATAAGCGAAGTAGGTCCCCATGTGTGGACCGTTGATAAAGGCGACAGGGTTTGTGTTCACTATGTATTAAGTTGCGGGAAATGTAGTTTTTGCATAACAGGAAAGGATAATCTCTGCGAACACTACAAGATGATAGGAAAGGATGTAGATGGAGGTTTCGCTGAATTTATAAAGGTTCCAGTTAGAAATGTGTTAAAATTACCTAACTCAATTCCTTTTGAACAAGGAGCCATAATTGGATGTGCTGTTTCAACAGCTTTCCATGCCTTAAGGAGGGGAAGAGTAAACATTGGGGAAACAGTTGTTATCTATGGTGTTGGCGGAGTTGGAATTCACGCTGTTCAATTGGCTGCGAAAGTTTTTGGGGCTGGAAAAGTGATTGCAGTAGATATTTCAGAAGAGAAACTAAAAATTGCAAAAAAAGTAGGTGCAGACGAGGTTGTGAATGCCATTAAAGAGAAGCCCATGGAGAGAATAAAAGAGATAACTAATGGAAAACTTTCTGATGTCGCTTTAGACTTTGTAGGATCAACGTTCACAATTGAAGAAGCTATCAACTGTGTAGGAAAGGGTGGCCGAATGCTAATCGTAGGCATAGGTTCTGAAGAAATAACTGTTTCACCATATAAGACCATAATAGGCAAGGAAATAGAGATAATCGGTGTAAATGACCATTTAGAATCAGAAATGATCCAGCTAGTTAATCTTGTTGACTCTAAGAAAATAGACCTTTCAACTTCTATCACTCACAGAGTGCAGCTTGAAGATGTGAATTATGGAATGGAAATGCTAGAAAAGAAAATAGGAAACCCTATAAGAATTGTTGTGACACAATAAAGTTAGTAAAAATAAAAATGGAAAGGAAATATCACACATTTGTGATGTTTTATGCATAAATCTTTTGAATTTGGCTAAAATTTTATTTTTAGATTTCCAAAACTTTATTTTGAAGTGGGTGAATGGGCGTAAGCATCATTATTCCAACATTAAACGAGGAAAAGTTACTACCTATCGTATTGCGGCATTTGCGGAAGTATGAAGTTATAGTGGTTGACGGTGGGAGCAAGGATAAGACTGTGGAAATAGCGAAAAATTTTGGAGCTGCCGTTATAATTTCTAACAAGAACATTCCAATTTCAAGAAATATTGGTTCAAAATTGGCTAATAATGAAATTCTCATACAATTAGATGCAGACACAATCTTAACTGAAGATTTGGTTTCTGAAATTGAAAAAGTTATGCAAGACAAGCGGGTTTCTGGCGGAACATTTCGGTTATACCCTTATGATGGCTCTTGGTATCATACACTGTTTCTAACAACAACAGCTTTAGTTTCGAAATTATTTGAAAAAGTACCCATATCTTGCAAGCCCAGAGTTTCGGGTTCAATAATTTTTATGCGAAAAAGCGCCTTCAACAGCATAGGCGGTTATTGGGAAAACCCCGTAGCAGAAGACCAGCATATCGCCAAAAGATTAGCCTCAGTTGGCAAGTTTGTAGTCATCACTAAAAAAGTGGTTCCAACCTCTGCGAGGCGCTGGATTAAGTGGGGTTTCTTTAGGGCTATAGCGATAATGATGGTTAATTCTTGGATGGCTGTCATGTTTGATAAAACTTTGTTAAAAAACTGGTGAAAATGGCATATTTAACCAGTTAACTCAACTTTTGTTCCTAAAGCTTGACCTGGCAAACCCCTCCTAAACCTTACTCTCACAAGCCCTTTCCTGCCGTGTAACGCCACTATTTTCCCAACAAACTTATTTTTCTCATTTCTCCAAACAACTTTACGTCCTATAAGCCTGCCTGCTTCAGAAAAAGATTTTACGTGGTCGAATTGAATTATACATTCCTTTGATTTTTGAGTTTTTGGACCAACACGATAGTTCAAGATTGTTCCTTGAAATTTCTGAGCCATAAGCCTTCACCTCCATCAAGCTTTCAAAATATGTTGAAATTTTTCCTTTTTAGGATTGCGCCATAATTTCGATGAGGGATTTCTTTGAAAATTTTATGGCTGGGTATAAACTGAAAATGAAGATTACAGCCAAGGTCGCTGAAAGCCATCCTGCTATTTCGATTATGGTTAGGCTTGTGACTAATGGTTCTTGAACCAAAATCAGCAGAGTTATGATTATTCCAAAGGCTATTCCAAGAGCATAACTGGATAGTAAGACCGCAAGGCTTTGCCATGAAACAATTTTTAAAACGGTTTTGGGTTTCGCCCCTAAAGCTCTTAAAACACCGAATTCTTGGCGCTGTTCAGTTAAGATGAGCATCATATAACATATTAAACATACAGAAGCGGATGCCAAAGAGAAGAAGGGCAAAAAGAGGATGATTGACCAAACATAACCCAGAAAGTCAATGTTCTCTCTTAAGATTAGGTTAAGCTCAAAAACCTCATAGTTCGAATTTATTTTGGTAACATTCGCCCTTATCCTATTCAAAATTTCTGCTCGATTGTTTAAAGCGTCAATCCTGACCAATATTATGTTAATTTTTGGTATGCCCGTAACATTTTGTAAATCCTTTAAAGGCACGTATGTAACGTTTCCATTGTTTAATGGATCTACACAAACGCCGGTAATGTTAAAGAATCTATCTGACTGGCCAAACAGTCGCAGTTCTTGCTTTAATGGCAAAGTGAACATTTTATGGGCTATTGAATCACCTATCACAGCTTCCCATGATTTATCCTTTTTAAGGAATTCTCCATCTAAAAACCAATCAGCGAGCACTTTTTCTGGTTCAACACCCACTATTAAAGATACGCCTTCACGACTGTCACCAATGGGAGTTGCGCCACCAGTTTCAGGGTTAAGAATGTAACCGGGAACTTCTCTTATTCGTGCCTCAACGATTAGGCGCATGTCAATACTTGCAATTTCAGATGTTTGACTTAATTGGTTGAGAAGCTCATCTGATAACAGGTATTTATTATCTGTATAGTCAAATTGGACGGTTTCTTCTGCTTTATGAAACTTTGAAAGCAACAAACCATATTGATTGCACATTTCTTGATGAGCGATAACAACTATGTCTTTGCCAATTGCCCTTTCAACCCAGCTTTTTGTTGTTTGGTCAGCGATTATTCCACCAGCAACAGCCACCGTGACTAGAATAAATGCTGCCGTTAAGCATGATAGGATGCGTATTGTTGCCAACTTACGGCGGAACAAGCTTCGCATGGCAATTTTTATGGTTAAGCCTATTTTTGAAACGATTTTGAAGCTGGGCTCTTTGCTCATGCCTAAATAGTAGGTTGGCGACAAGGCTTTTGATGTTTCAATTTTCGTTGTATCCAATATTGGCTTAGTTCCGAAAATTAATGCGAGAATAAAGTATACTGCAAACACGAATAGAGCAATCCAAAAATTGATTGGCTTCTGCGAAATCTGGAAAGTAGAAGTGGTTAAAATGTTTGTTATGGCAAAATCTGCCACTATACCCAAAACAACTCCTAGAAAACAGCCGAGAAGGGTTACGATGAGGAGTTCGGTCATGAGATATCCGAAAATTAGGTCGTTTGGACAGCCAGCAGCCTTCATTAACCCAATATCTCTAATTCTCTGAGACATCATGACAAAAACCATGAAAGAAACAATTAAGGCTCCAATAATGAAAATTAGGGTTCCAATGAATATTATGAAGCGGGATAAGGCTATCGATAAGCCCGTGGTCAATGTTCCTTCAGCCATTAAAGATATTCCAAATCCTATTTTATCACAGAAAAGTAGCAGGAAAAGTGTTGAGGCAACGCATAATGTTAAACTTATGACTATTAAGCTTGTTTGAAGTTTTCTTCGAAATAAATCGTTTATTGAGAAAAAAGTTTCACTCAACGGAGTTTACCAGCTTTCCATCTTCCAAAAATAACCTTTGATCTGCCAACTTCAATATGCATTCATCATGAGTTGCGACAATTATTGTTTTCCCACTTTCCTTCAATTTTTGGAGTATTTCAACAATTTTTAGGCTTGTCTTTAAATCCAAATTTCCAGTAGGCTCATCAGCAAGAACCAATGGCGGATCATTTGCCAAGGCACGGGCAAAGGCTACGCGTTGCTGTTCTCCGCCACTTAGCTGAGAGGGAAAATGTTCTGCCCTATGCTGTAAACCTACAATGTTCAAAAGTTCTTCAACCCGTTTTCTTATGTGTTCTTCTGGTTTTCTTGCCCACTCCATTGGGAAAGCAATGTTCTCAGCAACGGTTAATGTTGAAATGAGATTATAAGATTGAAAGACAAAGCCAACCTTGCGGTTGCGAAAATTTGCCAAAAAATCTTCATCCTTAACGCCTAAATTTTTTCCAAAAACCACAATCTTTCCGTTTGTTGGTTTGTCGATGCCGCCTATAATGTTTAAGAGGGTTGTTTTTCCAGAACCTGAAGGACCGCTTATAACGGTGAATTCGCCATCCTTGACTTTAAGATTCACGTTTTTTAAAGCTTCAACTTTCAAATCACCTATCTCATAAGTCTTACATAAATTAGAGGCTAAAACAGCCATTTTTTCCGTTGGCATTCGCCTAACTTTCCTCCATGTTAAAGTTTCCCCTGTCCCTTTTTAGGATTCTTGCCTTTTCAGGAATTCGTCCCTTCTCCCAATCTTTCCAGCTAATCTCCTTAAAAATCCATCTTTTTCCAAGATGCGCCGCAAGCACAGCATGTTTATGCTCTTTTTCCATTGGAATCAATTCTTCAAGAAATCTAAAAAGTTTTTCAATTTGCTGTTTTGGAAAATAAGCGTAATAGCTGGCGTTTTTCACCTCAAAAGCATAAATTTCAGAGTTTTTTCTTGCAATAACATCTGGCAATGGGTTGAGGCTTGGATTGCTTACTGGAACCCGAACTGCATGATAGCCCTTTTTTGTTAAAAGTTTTACAAGAACATTTTCGCTGTAAAAGCCCCTTTTTCGCCACTTGCGAAGCGCAATCTTATCAACTTCCCTAACCATAGCCTATTCCCTACTATCCTAATCTTAAATGGACGATAGACTTCTTTAACATTACAAGGCTAAAAGAATTATCCAAAGGCCATTTTAGGATTTTTTGCGTTTGTAAGCGTTTTGAATCCAAACTTTTATGGCTGGCTTCTCAACCAAACATTCTCTCAAGTAATCATCCAGCGTAGCTGCTGGCACAACCTCAATCTTATAATCTCTAACGTCTATGGAATGCTCAAAATTCTTTTGGGGAATAACCACTTTCTTGAATCCCCAAGCTTCAGCTGCCTTAATCTTCTCATAAACGCCGCCTACAGCCGTAATTTGGATGGAATCGCCGACGCCCAGGTTTATTTCTCCAGTGACAGCCACATCCTGCCTTATGGGTTTGCCTTCAATAAGCGAGCACAAAAGTATAGCCATAGTCACTCCCGCGGATGGACCATCCACGCCATAGGATTGGGCGAAGTCAATATGCGTTAGATAATCTTGGGCTATGTCAACACCGTATTTTTGTAGGATGACGCTTCTAACTTTGGCTATGCTGTCTGCAATGAAGCTTTGTCCTTTTGCGACGCCTGTCACTTTGTAATAGCCCTTGATTGGATAATTTCTTGGAAGTTCGCTTCTCTTCGCCATATTAGCCTTCACACATAGGACGCTTCCAGTCATCTCTCCGCTGTATGGGTCTTTAACTACAACCAAACCATAAATTTGGCCAAGTTTTGCTCCTTTAGGCTTTATTTCTAAAAGTTTGCCTCTCTCGCTGATTTCATGTTCCAAAATTTGTCTTTGAATTGTTTTGCAATGTTTTTCTATGGCTTCTCGCACATGCCTTCTCTCAACAACCTTGCAGCCTTCGTTCATAGCTAGGGTTGCAGCCGTCTTAATGATTGAAATGAGGGGTCTAAACTTTGTTGTTAAGGCATCTTTTTTGTTGCTTCTGCGCCTTCCTTCCTCAACAATTTCTTCGCAGGCTTCTCTGCCGAAAGGGATAAGGTTGAAGCGCTTAACTTCCTGCGCTATGAACTGTACATACTTCCTCCTGTTTTCTATGGTGTTTGGCATGTCATTATTCATTCTAACAACTTTTCCATAACCATAAATCCTATCCATAAGGGCTGGATGTATCTGGCTTATGCTGTCAAAGTTTCCAGCACCCACAAGGAAGGTGATGGCGGGAACGGGTTCTGTAGAAACAGCCATTGCTGCTGTGTCTCCGCCGTGCCATCTGCCCCTTATAGTGATTGGTAATCTCCCATCCTCAAGCACAGTTAAAAGCGTTACAGCCTCTTCTGGGTCCAAATTTTTTATCTCATCTATATATAAGATTCCGAGGGACGCTCTGTGAACGTCTCCGGCTGTCACTCTCTGATGTTCTGGGGTGCCTAACCCTCCAGTCTGGTATGGGTCCCATGCTATGGAGCCGAAAAGTTGGGCGCTTCTATGCCCCGTGGCATCCACAAAAGGCGCATGTCCAGAGCAGTTGTCAACTATTAGTTTTGGAACGTCTGTCTGCTGGGAACCAGCTATGCCCTTAAGGTTGCCTAAGCCGCCAAGTTTTGAGAACCACCATATGAAAACTCCGAAGAAAATGAGGCTGCCGCCTGGAATAAAAGTGAGCGGCACTAAACCCACAAACTTCCCTATCAAATAGTCTATGAAGCTGTAATTGTAATATTCTTGGAGGGGTTCTCCCAAAAACATGGGGTTAGCTTGCCAAGTTACCCAAGCTTGATAGAGGAAGTAAAAGCCTAAGGATATGAGAAAAAGACCCATTAAAACCAAAAAGATTTGTAATGTTTTAAGACCAACTTTTGTGATAAACTTTCTTTTAAGCTCTTTAAGCTGCTCCCTCTGAAGAATTTTTTTCCCTTCACCGGCTTTGTGAATTGAAATCTTTGGTTGGCTTGGCAGCGTCTGGTTTCTCCAACAGAGCACGTCGAAAAGTTTTATGCCGTTCTCCTTGTAAACTTGAGTAAGCTTTTCAGCCAAGGCTCTACCAATCAAGGATTTGCCTGTTCCAGGGTCGCCTAAAAGGAGAAGGTATGGTCCAGGGCTTATGACTGTTTTAGCTGAGGGTTTGGGCTTGTCTGGGTCGCTCCAGCTTTCATACCATTTTGTCTCTTCAAGCCACTTAAGCTTATGAACCCACTCGTCAAGGCATAGGAAGCATTCTTTTAATGCTTGCTCTTGCCCAATAACCCAGTTTATTAGATTGTCATCTACTGGAAAGCCTTCGGTGCTTTTGAAGTTGCCCCAATCCCACTTTACCCTAACTTTTCTTCCATTAACGTTTCTTTCAATTATTTCCACATCGTTTCCAAAAGGGTTAACCTGCAAACATGACAGCCTTCCAGTATCCTCTATCACAAGACATGGCATCGAATTATTATAGAGGTTATTTCAAATTTGGCAATATGAAAAAACCAATAACATGAAATAAAATGAAGAGAACCCGTTTGTTTTATTTTCTAATTTTAACCAAAAATTCGCCCTCTTTGTCAATTAAAAACTAAATTCTAATCTGTTAAAAATCGAATATGTTTTAAGGCTAAAAGCGACAACTTCCCTCTTCTAAAACAGAAAACCTTTAAGCCAAATTCAAGCCCCAAAACAAAAAAGAAGCCAATTTCAGCCTTTTCCAAAAAGCCCACAAACCCAAAATATGGACTTAATCGTGGCCTCATACAAAAACTGACGAAAATCTCCATGCCAAGCATTTGCCGTTACCCTTCGTTAATGCTTCGAGTTTTATGAACTTTAGAGATGGGCTTAGTTATGATAAGACATCTCTTATGAGCTTACTTCTTTTATGTGCAAGTTTTTGCATATGGATGGCGGCTTCTGTTTATGCTTTTGTATACAAATGATTTGACTGAGCTTCCTGAAGGGGGTTATCACGAGGTGTGGAGCGGGCAAAGATTGATTTTGAGATGAGCTTTTTTCTGGCTTATTTTGAATGAGTGCTGGAAGTTGTTTTGTTTAGTGTAGGCTATATGGCTAATATTTTTGTGTCTTTTAGATTAATTTCTTACTTTGTGGTAATTTTGGTGATTTGGGTATTACCATTGGATTTTATGTTTCACCAGTGTTCTCCGGAAGTGAGTCGCTTAAAACGCTGTATACAAAAGCATCAACGTAAGTCTTTTTCAGAAATGGAAAAATGAAATAAACTTCTTTTGCATAGTTTGTTTTATGAAAACTGGAAAGGTTATTCGTAGTTTTTCTGCTAGGGATGGGCGAAGGGTTGTTTTGAGGACGCCTAAATGGGAAGACTTGGATGATTTGCTTGAGCTTATTAATTCGCTTGTTGATGAAGGCGCAGAAATAATTAGGAACGCGAAGGTTTCTAGAGAAGAGGAAATCGACTGGCTTTCTAGAACCCTTGCCAGCCTTGAGAAGGGTGAAATCTTCTTTCTTGTGGCTGAGGTTGAGGGAAAGGTTATAGCCTCTTCTGACATTCGTCCGCTGCGAGGTTTTGAGCGGCATGTTGGCGTGTTGGGTATAATAGTAAAAAGTGGGTTTAGGGATGTTGGCATTGGAACTGAAATGATGAAAACTTTAGTGGAGCAAGCCTCTAAAATGGGTTTAAAGGTTTTAACGCTCTCTGCTTTCGCATCCAACAAACGCGCAATTCATGTTTACGAGAAGGTTGGATTTGTGCAGACAGGGGTTATTCCCAGAAAACATTTCAAAGACGGCAGGTACATAGATGAAATTATAATGACTAAATTGCTGGAGTGAAAAGGGGGATGTCAAACTTTAAAGTCTTCAATATGAGCCACACTTTTTCCACAAAAGGTGAAATAGACTTCATAGATTTGACTGATAAGGTTCAAGAGGCAGTTTCAAAATCGGGGATAAAGAATGGTTTGGTCCACGTTTTTGCGCCTCATGCTACTGGTATACTAATTTTGACAGAAAACGAATATGGCTTGTTAAATGACATTAGGGCTTTCCTTGAAAAAATAATTCCAAAACATCAGGCGTATAGGCATCCATCCAACGCCCACTCTCATTTAAGATCCGTGCTCCTTCCACCAGACAAAACATTGCCAGTAATTGATGGCAGGGTGGAGTTTGGAACATGGCAATCCATAGTCTTTGTGGAAACGGATGTTTACCCAAGAAGAAGAACAGTCCTCATTCAAGTCTTGGGCGAAACATAAAAGTGTATCCTATTTTTAAAGGAAACTTTTAGCACTTTTGCCTACTTCGCACTTTTCCATATTGTAACTCCTTGAGCAAAATAATGAAATTTATACTTTTGGCGCTTTTTCTGTATTAATAATTTCGATTTTTTAACTTTTTATTATAAAAATTATCCATTCGCTCATTTTTCGCCTTTAGAGCAGACAAAAAGACCACAGAAGCGACTTACATTTTCGGATTTTCCCATATGAAAATGAACAGTTTTGCCTTTAAGACAAGTCAAAAACTTATAATTTAACCGGTTCGTCTATCTGCTTGTTTCTTATTTATAAAGTTCGTGTATATTCGCTATTTTCTTCTCATTTCTGGGATTTTGAAAGAAAGAATTAGCGCAATAAAAGCGAAAATTGTTAGCGCATAGAAGGCGACGTCAAAACCATACATGTCAGCTAAGTATCCACTTATAAACTGTGAAAGGGAACCTATGCCAAAAGATGTAAAGAAGAAGACGCCGTAAACTGCGCCCCGTTGATTTTGCGGAGATAATAAGCCTGTCAGCGAGTTTAGTGCGGGCTGGTGGGCGTAGAAGGAAAAGCCATAAAATATAATGAAAATTATTATTCCGATGTTGTATGCTGGAAGAAACAGAAGGGATAAAAGACTTGTGCAAACGCCAAAGGATGTGGCCATCAAAACCTTTTTTGAACCAATCTTGTCGGCGGCTTTCCCTCCAACCCATTGTCCCGGGACTCCGGCAGCCAAAAGCATGGTGTAAGCGATAGAAGCCCACATGGAGCCTATTCCTCGGTTTTCTTCTAGGTATGTTGGGAAAAACAGTTCCACACCTTTCATAAAAAGCCCTATTGCAATATTAAAAATTAAGAGTGCCCAGAGCTCTCTGATTTTTAAGGCGTCGATAATTGTTCCGCCTTTTTCCTCTATTTTTTCAGTTTTGTTAAAGTTTTTAAGAAATATTAGTGCAAGCAGCACGCATAATACTCCAAAAGCAATGAAGGCCCAAGACCATCCGAAATTTACGCCCAAAAACCAGGCTATGTAAGGGGTTAACACAACGCCTAATGTTCCGCCCACGCCATGCAAACCCATGGTTTCCGCAACCCTCACCCTAAAGGCTTTTGAAATTAGCGAGTTTGCTGTTGGATGGTAAAGGCTTGCCCAAGAAGCCATCAAAATCAGCGCAACTGCATAAATGTAGATGCTTTGCATGGCTGAAGCAGCAAGCATAATAAATGTGGAAAGTCCAGAAAACATCAAACACAGCGCTATTGTTTTATTTTCGCCAATTCTATCGCCTAAAGGACCACCAACCAAAGCTCCAACACCATAAAGCATAGAAGAAATCGTTGCCACAGCCCCAATAACGGATTTTGAAACCCCTAAATCATCCATAATCAAACTTAGCAAAGGCGGCGCAATAACAAACAATGAATGATTAAGAGAGTGAGCCGCACCCAAAAGGGCAATTTTCTTTTTTGACTTTTGCAATTCACTCATTATTCCAAGCCTTAACTTAAGATCGAAACCTTCCAAAATAAAAGCTTCCGCCACCAAACCCACCTTTTTAGGAAAAACTACATTTTTTGGCGCAAAAACACGCCAATACAGACCCTACCCTCTATAGATTTTCTACATTTCACCGTAAACGTAAATAATTCCCAAGTGCAACAAAATTTAGGAAAACCAATAAAGTGGCCGAGGTGAGGTAGCCTGGTAGCCTATAGGCCTGTGGAGCCTAGCGCCCGGGTTCAAATCCCGGCCTCGGCCCCATCTACAGTGTCTTGACCCCGACGCTGAAAGTGCTGCCGTATGTGTTCCTCAAGCGAGCTGTCCTTTTGAAGGCTGCATGGTTCCGGTGCAGCAGAAGAAGCGGTGTCCTCTGAAGGTTAAGAAGACGCGTCTTGAGAGTATTGTGGAGTTTGGGGAAAGGGGAAAACGACTTCAGGAGCAGAGGAGCCTGGAATATTGGAAGGCGTTAGAGGCAATGTTGCCCGCCGCCGTTAACGAGAAGATTTTAAGAACTACGGTGTTTTTGCAGCAGAAAGTTGACCGCGGAAAGCTCAAGGAAAAGGTGGCAATTGGGTATCGGAAGGCCCTCTTAAGAACCGCTGTTTTGGTGCATGGAGACCTTGACAACGTCCAAGCAGTCGCCCGAGAATTTGCCAAGCCAGATTTTAAAGGACAGCTGCGAAATTTCATAGCAGCCTATAACTATTACCGAGAAGCCAATAATATCAAAGAGAAGCT
>JAVZLM010000011.1:0-25049 GCA_038883775.1 Bathyarchaeia archaeon | reverse complement strand
AAGGCTGAAGGTTCTAAAGTTGGCGTTCGTGAAGTCCAGCGAAAACTTGGTTTTTCGAGTCCAAGTGTGGCAGTTTACCATTTAGACAAGCTTGAGGCTTTGGGGCTTGTGGAGAAAACTTTGACTGGAGAATATGTTCTTAAGGGTGAGGTTAAGACCGGACTGCTGCGGTTTTTCACTAGGCTTGGACGTTTTCTAGTTCCGCGTTATATGTTCTATTCGGTTTGGTTTACTACTATGCTTGTAAGTTATGTCATATTTTATGGGCAAAGTTTTTGTATACACAATATTGCGGCTTTGATTTTTGGATTTGCCGCCTCAGGCATTTTGTGGTTTGAAACCTTGCGGTTGTGGAGGGAAAAGCCTTTTTGACATTTGTTCTAAAGTGTAGAATTAAAAGAGTTTAAGCCAAATAGATTGGTGAGAAAGAATGAAAAGAACTCTGCTCATAACGGTTTCAGCGGTTTTTTGCGGAATCTTAGTCATGCTTATGCCCTTATACTTTTGGCATAAGGCTAATTTTCCAGATACACTATTCGTTAATCCACTCGCCATTAGAGAAGAAAGTCTTGAATATTTAAAAGCTCAGTGGGGGCTTCGGGAGCCATCACTAATCACGCCTTTCTGCACAAGTTTGGCAATTAGTTTTGTGATTTCAATTGTTGCCTATGCTTTCTTAAAAAGACGCTTTTAGGGTTTGTTCTATTAATAGAACACTTCGTTCAAATGTGTAGCATTATAGTAAAGAATTTCCAAAATATTTTGGGTGAAAAACTTGCGGATAAAGAAGAAGGAAATTGTTTTGGCGGTTGTTTTATGCCTCTCCATAACAATTTTCGCCATACACTCAAACATGAGAAATGCTGAAGAATATTATCCCATGGGAAGCTATCTTTTGGAGGCTCGAATGCTCAAGGAATCTTATGGGCTTTCTTCAAGTACCGGAAGCCAACAATATTCTAAGATATATTCTGAAACCATTGAGGGCGAATTAGATAGGGGAGCCTTCGAAAAAGTTGTGAGTGCACTTGAAGTTTTGACGGAGGATGTGGGTGGTTATGTTAAATCTCTTTACATGACGTATAGGGATGAAGTTTGGAGTGGCACAATGGTTAGCAAGGTTCCGACGGAAAATGTGACGTCCTTCACATTTACTGCGAGAGAGTTAATCGACTCAAATGGCACTGTCACTTATATAAACATCAGCGTGGAAAGTGTTAACGCATCACAATTAGGCGAGGAAGCAAAATATTCAACGATTAATTTTAGTTTGAGGGAAGTTAAGCTGAAAGGTGGAGAAAATGGAGTTATAGCGGCTATCGCACCAATTCTACCAATCCTAGCTACAAGTCTTGTGTGGATTGCTCAGGGATTAATAATTGGTGTGCCATTATGTTTTGCATCCCTCGGCATAGTTCTATTCGTGAATAGAGGAATAATCCCTTTATGGAGAAGTATGCTCAAAAAGCCAAAATAACGTTTCCAAGCTTGAAGAAGGATTTTTCAATGGGTAAATGGAAAAAGTTAATGATTTTCGCCACCATAATCTACCTAATATCATTTTTCACTCCGTGGATTTGGCAGCAGTACAGTTTCCTTATCATTGAACACCGTCCAGAAATTTATCCTCCACCCTCCGTTCCAAGGGAAGGTTGGTTTTGGTCTTTTATGGCGGTTATCCGCACTACGCGAAATGAAAACAAAGTTTTGCCATTTTGGGATTACTGGTTTAATAGGCAAGAACCCTATTATCAAGGGTGGCTTGGAGTTTTCATATTTCAAGTTTTAACATTAAGTATGGCTTTTATTGCTCTACTTCGAAAAGGCGGAGACAAAAAAGTGGGTGTAGCAGCCACAGCGCTCTTATCCATTTTGTCGCCAATATTATGCGTTTACCAGCACTCCTTACAATTAACTTATTATGTTTGCACTTCTCAATTTTTTGTTGGTTTTTGGCTTTCCATAATTTCGTCTATCATGTTTTTTGTATCGTTTGGACTTGTTAAAGAGAAAAGATTAGCTGATGGTTAATGCTTCCAAATCTCTCGGGTAATAGGTGATTATTTCTGCGCCATCTTCCGTTATCAAAACAGTATCCGAGTGGCGGAAGCCTGCAAATCCAGTTTCGTATATGCCTGGTTCGCAGCTTACAACCATGCCAGCCTTTAAAGGCTCCTCATTGCCTATGTCTAACCATGGGGGCTCATGTCCCTCCAAACCCAATCCATGTCCGCTGTGATGCAGCACCAAATGTGACAAGCCAGCTTTTTTGAAGACTCTTATTGTTGCCTTATCAATTTCGCTGCACTTAACTCCAGCCTTAAAGGTTTTGAAGGCAGCCTCTTGAGCCTTAACCATCACGTTAAAGTAGCGTTTTTGTTTCGATGTAGGCTTTCCAACAATCATTGTTCGTTCCAATTCGCAACTGTAACCGCCTATGTCTGCGCCAGCCCCTGTTACAACGACATCGCCTTTCCTAATCATGCGTTTTGTGGCGATGGAATGGGGTATGGCGCTCATTTCGCCAACTTGTCCCCTGAAACCGACGCCTACTGGAATACTTTCGCGCAGTGGCTCATATTCTGGTCCAAGGGCCTTCTTCATTATTGCCGACGCTTCATGGGAAGCAGCCAGCGCAATTTCAACATCCCACAAACCTTCGCTAGTATATTCTTGGAGTAAACTGTGGGCTAGGTTTGCCCATTTTGCGCTTTCGCGGATTAAGGCGATTTCCTCCTCAGATTTTATGAGACGCATAGAGGGAACCAAATCTTTCATATCCACAAACTTGGCTTCACGAAGCTTCTTCATTATTGGTGGACCCTTATAACCCCATATTGCGGCTGCTCCAGCCTTGTTGTCTATTCCTATGCGCTTCTTCGCCAAACCCATTTCTTTTAGGAAATCCGCAAAATAGTCCATGGGATGTTTTTCGCCAGGATAATCCAAATAAGTCTTCACTTCCTCGATAATCCGCGTTTTTAATGGGATGTGATCTCTTTCGAGCAGTGGTCCCATAAAGGTGATTTTGCCATCTACTGGTATGATGAGGGCTGCCGGGCGTTCTGTCGCCAAAAATGAATAGCCAGTTAGGTAAAATATGCTTGTTGGGTTTGTTAAATACAAGGCATCCAGTTTTCGCCTAGCCAAAACCTTTCTCACATGCGTTATTCGGCGTTTATATTCTGCTTCGCTTATGGAAAATTTTGCCATTTCACCACCTTGAAAATTCAGATTATAAGGCGAATGCATAAATGCCTTTTCACTATTTCAACGCTTTTCTGGCGAATGTTATATAACCTGTATGCCCAGTCATCAACGTTTGCGGTCGCGTCTTTCCACGCTCAACTTGCATTTCGCGCATCAAACATTCAATAGTTTCCACATCTACGAAACCATTTTCTTTTAGAGCTTCAACAGTTTTGACCACCTGGTCTATCGTTGGACTGAAGGAAACGATTGTTCCACATGGTTTTAGGGCGTTATAAGCATGGGGAATCACAAGCCATGGGGTTGCCAAATCCAATATAACCGCGTCTACATTGCTTTCGTCAATTCCCAAAGTTATATCCTTGCTTTTTAATTCTACAAAATCCATTAATCCCGCACGTTTCAGATTTTTCTCAGCCACTTTCTGAAATTCTTCTTTTATTTCATAACTATAAACCTTGCCATTCGGTTTAACATGGTGGGCTAGGGCTGTTGTTAGTGCACCAGTGCCAGTTCCAGCCTCAACAACAAGGCTTCCTGGACCTATTCCGCTGAACATTATTATTAGAGCTATGTCTTTCGGATATGTTATCTGAGTTTTCCGAACAGATTTCATTATAAAGTCGCGTAAAAGGGGTTTTAAGGCTTTAAATTCATAGCCTAAATTGCTCAAAACAGTTGAGCCATATTCTTTTCCAATTAAATCGTCAAATTTTATGAAACCCTTGTGGGTGTGGAAGCTCTTTCCAGCTTCCGCTTTAACCAGATATGTTTTTCTTTGGTTTAGGTATAGGAGGATGTAGTCGCCTTCCATTATTTTCTGGTTTGACAATTACGGTCACTACGGCGTATATTTGAAGGGATGTTTCGCACGGTCTTTATTTTCTATCAACTCTTCTATGCTGGGTCTTCCCTCTATGGCTTTGCGGATGGCATGGCGCATAGCCTTATAATTGTTTATGTAAACCCTTTGTCTATCCACGGCTGTTGGGTGAACGAAAACGTTTGCAATAATAATTAGGTCTTCAACAGCTTCTTTTGGGATTGTGCCGTCTGCAACGCTATCCACGACTGCTTTGGCTACGGCTGTTTGGGCTGGTCCGTAAACCATGCTGGCTTGACGCATACTCGTAATCGTAACTGTTGGCACTATTAGGGTTACGGGTTTAACTGTCAAGTTTGGCTCCAAAATCGCCAACAAAGGCTCATGTCCAGGCGTTGGCGCAGCCTTAGCCTTTGCAAAAGCCTCGCCTACAGGACCATCATTTCTGCCTATGATGAGGTCTATATGGGCAACTTCCGCGCCATATCCAGCTAGGGCTTCGCCCACACGCAATTTAAAATCCCTTATGATTTCTGGTGTTATGTTTATTGCCATGAATCTTTCTTCTATGGGTTTTTCTGCAATTTCGAAGGTTATGGATTTTGGTGTTATTTTGCCAATTTTTTCCAAGTCTAGGCGCAGTTCTTCCCTTGCTTCGTAAGTTAATTCTCCGCCCACGCTCAATGGCTTTCTGACTGGTCCAACTTTTATTTTCATCATGTTTAATGCTTCCTTTGTGCCTACGGGTCCGCTTCCAGCTATTATTCTAGCTATTTTCTGCACCTTATATTGGAGCTCTCGGGCTTTTTGCAGTTCGCCATTTTTCACGTGATTATAAATTTGAACCCAAATGTCTGGTATGACATTGGCACTTGCAAGAATAGCACCGGAGCATCCAGCAGCTAATGCGGCTACAACAACTTCGTCGTGTCCGCATAAAACGTTAATTTTGTCTCTCACTTTTTCCAGAACAGCCAAAATATAGCGTAGTTGTCCACTGCTGTCCTTTAAGCCCACAATGTTTGGAATTTGGGCTAAGTCTTCAACCATTTGCCATGTCAACTCTACACCCGTGCATTGTGGAATATTGTACAGTATTATTGGCAAGTCTACCTTGCTTGCAATTGTGTCATAATGCTCGTATATGCCACGATCTGTTGGTTTTAAATAGAAAGGTGTAACGATCAAAGCAGCGTCGCAACCAACATCCTTCGCATATTTCGTCATTTCCAAGGCTTGATCTGTCCCACTTGTGCCCGTTCCAGCGATAACTGAAACTTTTCCAGTAACTTCGTCAATAACAGTTTCTATGACACGCCTTTTTTCTTCAGTTGTCAAATTGACAAATTCGCCCGTTGTTCCACATGGAACAACTCCATGAACCCCCAACTCAACGCAACGCCTAACCAAAGCACGAAGCCTTTCCTCGTCAACAGTTTTTCCATCATCAGTGAAAGGAGTAACTAATGCAGGTAGTATTCCTTCGGGTTTGAACATTGTTTGCGTCTCCTATCTTTTAGTTAAGCGTAGATTTTATATCATTTAAGCTTTGAAATAGAATTTTGAAATGGAGATGTTTAAATTTTGGAAGAATATGAGGTGGTTGTTGTTGGGGCTGGTTTTGCCGGCGTTTCAGCAGCATTATTCACTGGTGCTTGGGGGCTCAGAACTCTCATTTTAGAAGCTGAGAAGCCTCCTCAGCTTTGGAGCTATCCGGGGCGTAGTTTTCTTTGGACATTATCTGGGGCGGAGCTTATTCAAAGGATGGTTGAGGAAACTAGAAATCATGGCGTTGAAATCCATGTTGGAGAAAAGGTAACGGATTTAGAAATAAGAGAGAAGAAAATTGTGAAAACTTTTGAAAAAGAATATTCTTGCGAAGCATTAATTATAGCCACAGGTCCAAGATGCAAATTTTTGAATGTTCCAGGCGAGAGTTGGCTTGGACGAGGCGTTTCATACTGCGCTATTTGTGATGGGCAGCATTTTAAGGATGGGCGAGTAGTGATTGCGGGTTCAGAGGATGAAGCAGTTCAAGAAGCCCTTGCCTTAACGCAAATAGCTCGTAATGTAACTTTAGTTACGAATTCTGAAAAGCTAAAAGCAGAAAATTCTCTTGTTGAAGAGCTGAAAAGAAAAGGCGTGCAGATAATAGAAGGACATAAGGTTGAGGCAATTGAGCGTGGAGAATTCTTTAACAATGTAATAATGTGTGACATGAAAACTGGTGAAAAAACGAGTTTACCAGCTGATGGAATTTTCATTAGTTTAGGAAGAGAGCCTTCAGCCCTCAATGTGGAGAAGATAGGAGTAGAAACCCATAGGCAAGGCGGCATAGTAGTTGACAGTCGACAACAAACCAGTGTTGAAGAAGTTTTTGCTGCTGGCGATTGCACTTGTGGCGGTGGATTCAATTTGACTTCTTGCATAGGTGATGGTGTGAAGGCTGGGTTAGCCGCATATTTATATATAAAGAGGTTGAAAAGAGCGACTACATAAGAGCGTGTAGTTATGGTTGTACAAATAAGCTATTGCGGCGTTTGCTGTAGCCACTGTGGCATGCAAAAGCGCATTCCAAACATGGCGAAGGAGCTGAAACGGTTTGTTAATGCCTACCGATATGGTGATTGGATAAGCTACGTAACTAAGGATTTTGGATTTGAAAACTTCATGAAGGGATTAAACTGGTTTGCCAACTCGAGTTGTGCTGGATGCCTATCAGAAGGCGGAATGCCAAACTGCGAAGTGAGAAGTTGCTGCAAAGAAAAAGGCTTAAAAAACTGTTACTTCTGCGAAAACTTCCTTAAATGCGAGAAAATTGGCTACCAAAAAGGAACCTACAGGATTAATGAAAATTATGAAAGGATAAAAAGGATTGGCTATGAACAGTGGCTGAAGGAGCAAGAGGAAAAGCTGAAAGAAAATTTTGATAACATCTACTATCTTGAAAAATTGAAGGAAAAACGCTGAAAACTTTTAAATCAACCAAAAATAAAATAAGCTCACCGTCTGGAGGACACACTTTTGAATAATCTTAGAGAAAAGCTGAAAATTAAAGAAGAAAATCTGAAGGAAATTAATGATTTTCTCTTGAAAAAAGATAATCCCTTAGTGAATAGGCTATTGGAAATTGTCGATAAATATGGCGGTGTCGAAGAGATTAACCGCAAGGCTATGGAAGCTCGCAAACTGGAAAACTTGATGAAAAGGCTTGAAAAGAAAAAGTCTCCATTTTTGAAGGACATTGAGTGGCTGATTAAACAGCGGGACGCTGAAACCTTCATTAGCATACCAGCCTATCGCAGAAAAGTTTTGGGAAAGAAGGCTGATTCCATGAAGTTTGATGAAAGCTTCGCCGTCACATTGGAGATTAGCGCCTTCAACTTTTTCCCTTGGCTTATTGAAGAGGCGAAAAGAGCCATCGAGAGGCAAGAGTTGATGCCAGCCCGTTACATTCGGGTCCGCAACATGAAGGAGCAGGTGGAGGATGATGACATTTTGGCTTTTGCGGCAGCCATGCAAGTTATAGGCGCCTCTTATGTGCAAACCCTAGACACAAAAGGAACAATGATTGGACCAGATGGCGTACCAATAAACGTTCACTTGGGCGGTCCAGAGACGATAACCGGCTATTTTGGTGGGGTTGGAGTGCCCAATCATTATGCCTTAAAGTGGGTGGAGGAGTACCTTCATTATTATACTGAATACGGCGTTAAACAAGTTTTAAACGTGAATTCTGGAACTGTACTTTTGGGGTATTGGCTTTTCAAGCTTGGAATAGACATTGAATTCAAAATTTCAGTTTTTCTTGGAAACGATAACCCCTACTCCATCCTTTGGACTCTTATGACAGCAAAACTTTTCAGCAGAGAGGATGGCAGAACACCGCTTATAGGCTTTAACCTTTCAAATTCCGTGAATAATGAAACCATAGAGCTTTCCGCATATATCAGAAAGGCTTTCAACTTTGAGGATATTGTGCGCATTGAGCACCACATTACAGAAGCCTACAAAAGCATTGTTAGGCAACCTTACGACCGTCTTAACGAGCTTTTAGAAATTGCGGATCATGTGAAAAACATTAGCGCAAAACATGAAGGTGGTATACCCGAAATTGAGAAGACCAGAGCCCAGCCCTCAGACTTGCTTGATTATTTCATCCCGAAAAAAGATATAATAGCCAAAGGGCTTATGCCAAAACTTTTGAACAACTATTTAGACAAGCATGAAGCCGTAAACAGAACTGCCCGTGCACTAACAGAAAGGGGCTTAACGTTTATAGCGGCACAAAACTTGCATAAGATGAAATAGAGAAAAGGGAATGTTTACCAGTACTGTTTTGGTTTTCGCATAGCCAAATATAGGGTGGTTATGACAAAGAAGAAGGCTATTATGGCTAAAACTCCCACAGCAACCCTCGTAGTATTAAGCTCACCTAACCTTCCCTGAAGCTCTTTCAATGTATTATTTAGCTTAGCCAAATTTTCTAGGGTGAGGTTCATTTCAAAGTTTTCAAAGAAAGTTTCATTAAGCTCATCAAAAAATTCCGTTAAATTCTTATATTTTTCTTCGAGTTCTTTGTAGGCGACATTTTCAACGAATGTTATTGAAAAGCTTGGATTAATGTCTGGCATTGGCGTTTTCATAATAGAGTACGTTACCCTTATTTCTGCAAGAGCTCGACCCCAAACATTTCCAGGCACGCTTACGGTGAAATTTTCATAGCGAATCTCGTCAAGCTCCAATGCAGTATTATTTAGCACTTGAGCGCTGTACAATAGGGTTTTCTCTCTGCCCTCTGCAAAGCCGTACACCGCAAGTTTTAAGTGTTCGACTTCGACGCCGCGGGCTGTACAGTTTATCCAGATTTTTAGGGTCAAACTTTCATTTGGTTTTGTTTCGTTTGTGGCTTCTGCTTTTAATGATATTCCAGGATAATCCTCTGAAAAGAACTCTATCAGCTCTTCAGATGCGTAGGCTAAGGTTGTTCTTGCGAAAATTGATGCGATAATCAAGATGCCAACAGTTGCTAAAACATTAACTTTTGATTTAATCATATCATCACCATTTTAAGGAGTTAATGCTTTATCTTTTAGAGAAGTTTATTTAACAATTTCTGACGGTTCCGAACACAAAAACGCTATTTTATTGAGCGGATTAGGCGCTGGTATATGTATATGAAGTAGATAACTGCGAAGGCTGTTAAAATTATTTCAAGGAAGAGGATGGCTGGGTTGTTTTCAACCGCCATGAAATAGCCATGTTGGAGAATATCTGCGAAAACTAGGATTTGGAGGAATATTGCGCCTCCTAGGCAGCTTAAGCCCAAGGTGTGGATGAGCATTAGTATTTGGCGGTTGACCTTCATTGTCTATCGTGAATATCAAGAGTTGATACGTTAACTTATACGTTATGAATCCAAACACACAACAAAACCTAAAGATTAATCTTTAGGATTCACGGTATAACTTTCCAAAATTCTAGAGAGGATAGAGTAGAGAAAATAAAACTAAGTGACAAACCATTTTCCAAAAAGAGGAATTTCACCACCTTTATGATAGACCTAAATAAATGAAAATTGTAAGGGTGTTTGAATATAGTAATGCAAAAGTTAATACTATGTAAATACAGTAGTCTTAATAGGAATTATGAAGTCAGAGATGTTCCTAAACACAGCATGGGAGGGAGTAGGTGTAAACTATGTGGGAAAGGGTTAGAGAAGAAAATCTAAATATAATGTTAGCTGAACTTTTGGCAGAGTCAGGTCTTAAAGCGATAGGAGAAGTGATAATTAGAAGAAAAATGCCAGATGTTCTTATAGATATTAATGGTGTAAGAGTAATAATTGAAGGGAAATATTTAGGGAAAAGAGAAGAATTGTATGGAAACGCATGTGGTAGGATAGATAATGGATTATGTGATATTGTAATGATGGTTGAATATGTGAATTTGTCGCTTGGAAGACAAACGCAAATGCATGTAGACCAGAAAGCCATAAAAGGCGCTTTGAAGACAGGGACTTTTAATGTTGGTTTTCTTACGTATGTGGACAGAGTTGGGTTGGATAGATGGATACCTCAAGCAAGAAAGACGCCAGAATTTTATGAAAACATTGACTTTCAAAATTTAGTTGCATGTGTAATGATGGTCTATGATGCTTTAATTAAGGAGGATGTTTTAGATAAGGTAATAGGAAGAATGGAGGAAAAAATTTCATCTTTTAGTGGTAGGGTAATGATGGATGCCCCAAATATCGATAGATTAAAAAAGATTTTGGAGTTAAGAAAGGGAGAGAAAAATGAGAAATAAAGAGGATGAACAGAAGATTCTTGCAACTTCAGCGATATTATTAATTGATGCTATGGTGTTTCAGGAAGTTTTGGCAAGAAAAGACCCCACTATTGAAACCCTTTCTTCCATTAAATACAAAGCGAACATAAAGAAGAGTTTTGAGGACGCATGGGCTGAGATTTTGAAAAAAAATTATCAACCAATTTTTAAAATAGCTCAAGATATTTTGAAGGTGCTTCCCGCTTCTCCAAATGTAAATACTGGTTTAAAAGATTTGATAGATATAGCCTATGACATAGCTTCGTCTCCTATTCTTCTGAAGCATGACTTATTTGGGAGAGTTTATCACACGCTTCTTCTTGGTAAACTGATAAAATATTATGCTACTCTCTATACTTCAATACCTGCGGCAAGATTATTGGCAAGATTGCTGGTAAATCTCTCAAATATAGAAATGGGGATTCCTGTAAAATTTGATGGTGAACCTATTAGGGTTATCGATTTTGCATGCGGTTCAGGAACTTTGTTATCAGCGGTTTACAAGGAACTTGAACTGAAATATAGATTGGAAGCAGAAAGCATGAATATGGAAGATTTTCATAAGTATTTAATTGAAGAAGGGCTTTGGGGTTTTGATGTTTTGCAACATGCAACTCATCTTACGATGACAACACTTTCTCTTCATAATCCTTCACCAATTCAGGATTCAAGAATTTATGCATTGAAGCTTGGAATAGAAGGCAAAGAGCATTATTTGGGAAGCATAGATTTTTTGGAATCTCCATATTTGAAAGCTACTGAACTGATAGGGGGAGGAAAAATAGGTCCGGTGAAATCAACTGTTACGGAGAAAGAGGTGACTGAGGTTGAGCTGCCAAACTTTCACATTTGTATAATGAACCCGCCATTTACAAGAAGCACTATTGGAAATCTGCTTTTTGGTGGAGTTCCACCCTCGGAAAGAAAGACTCTGCAAGAGGATTTAAGTCGAATATTAAATAAGAAAGGGCTGAGTGGTATAGGACAAGCTGGTTCTGCTGCAGTGTTTGTGTTTGTGGCAGATAAGTATTTGGTTAAGGGTGGAAGGTTAGGGCTTGTTTTGCCTAGGTCTATTCTTTCTGGGTCTTCATGGAAGAAGGTTAGAGAGAAATTGTTGAGCGATTATCATTTAGAATATATAATTACAAGCTTTGAAGGGAGTAATAATTGGAATTTTAGCGAAAATACTAATTTAAGTGAAGTTTTGATGGTTGCAAGGAAATTAAAGGATGGAGAAAAAGCGGATTATACTATTTTTGCAAATTTGTGGAGCAAGCCGAAAAATGAAATTGAGGCTATTTCCATAGGGTCTCAGCTTTTGGAGGTGTATAATAATCCAAAATTATTTGATATTCACAATTCGAATGCTTCCTTTTTCGCTATTAGACTGAGGGGTAAGAAAATCGGAGAATCCTACTCTGCATTTTTAGATGAAAATCAGTTTGGGCATGTCTCTTTCTTTGCTCAAGCGGAACTAAACCGTATAACTTCACTTCTAAGAAAAGGAGTTCTTTACTTACCGAAGGAGGGGATAATTCCGAAAAATATTCCTTTAGCTCCTTTATCAGAAATAGTCAGCGATATAGGTATTGATTGCGGACAAGTATCTAAAACCTTTGAAATGGATAAATTTGGTATTTATAAAGGATTTTGGGGTCAACGTTCGGAAGAAGTGAAAACTATTGCTCAAGTGCCTAACACAAACCTTAAACCAAAAAATGTGAACGCCGCCAGAAAAATATGGGAAAAAAGGGGTAACCTTTTAATTGCTTACAGAGCTTGGCTTCCAACAAATAGAACCTTATCAATATTTGTATCCGAGCCAGTCGTGTCAAGTATGTGGTGGAGCATCATAACACGAAATGAAGAAGACGCTAAAATTTTGGCATTATGGCTGAATTCTACTTTTGGTTTATTATTACTTTTATCAGCATCAGAAGTTACAAGAGGCCCTTGGATTGAGTTTAAGAAGGGGGATAAAGAGGACGGTGGTGGGTTATGGGGTCTTCCAGTTATCAATTTACGGAAACTACGCGAAAAACAAAAACAAGCATTCTTAGACCTTTATGATGAAATGGCTAATAAAACATTAAAGCCATTTCCAGAAGAATTTTCCAGCCCAAAAGAGAAGAGAGAAATAGATAACGGCATTAGTGAAATTCTTGGCATAAAAATAGATTTAACAGATGTTTACGAAATGTTATCCAGAGACCCCATGATAACAAGCACCATTCTTAAGTAACTTCCTTTTATATTCAACGCCTTCAAGATGTTAAATTTTGTATTCCTTACCCTTCTCGGCGAGCATGATTTTGCTTTTCAAGTCTTGCATGAATTTGGCGAATAATTCTGCATTTTCAGTATGCACTGGAAAAATTTTTGATGCATTCATCTCCTTAAGCATTTTTTTAAGTTGTAGGGGCATTATGTGTCCCGAGACATGCACATGATACTGTGGCAGTCCATAATGCCTAAGCCAATTAAGGAGTCTTTCAAAGTCTATTTCCATTTCCTCATTGAAGGGTTCAGAAGCTGATAATATATAGCAGCTTCCGGCGTCTGGTTGGATTTCCACGAGTTCCTCAAAATCATAAAGGGACATAGCTAATATGGCTTTACGCTGCGTTTTTCGAAGCATCGAAGCGTCAAAAATTTTGTCCTTATACTTTTCAACAATAGCGTTTTCCCAATTTTCATATTTCTTCTTCGACTTTCGAAAAATCAAAATACTCTCATCACTCAAGGCTGGAAGCCTTAAACCCTTGTCCTTTTGTAGTGCTTCGATGAGGTAGGCTTGTCTCAGCGAAACAGTGAAACATCGCTCTGTTTTTTTAGCAATTCGATAAAAGGAATTAAGCCTATCCACATCTGTGGAGGCAAAATCAGCCAAAACAATACCATCGGCTTGCTTGACAATGTCATTCAATTTACTTTCCACTTCACTTTCAGAAGAAACGGATGCGCCAGTCATGTTTGTGGCTTCAGAAACAACAGCCACGGGCTCACTTTCTTTCGCTCTCTCAACAAACTCCCTAGTCATCTTAGGCTTTGCTCCATGCATCCGAAAATCTCCACTATAAACAACAACGCCACTAGAAGTTTGAATAATAAAGCCATAGGCCCCGGGAACAGAATGATCAACGTGAATTGGTAAAATTTCCAAACCACCAACACGTATTTTTCGTCCAGTCCTAAAAGTCTCAAATTTTATACCCTCAACATCAAACTCTAAATCGGCTCTACGCATTTCACTCATCGCTTGCAAAATAATCTGCGTTGTTTCGCCACAGTAAACTGGAATTTCACGTTTTATGAAGGATAAATAGGCGGAATGGTCCATATGCCCATGAGAAACAAAAACAGCATCTATTTCAGGCGCTTTCTCGTCAAACTTGTATACACCATCAATTTTTGGCAAAATTCCTAAGGCTTGGAGGCTTTTTTCGCTTTTAGGCGATAGGAAAGGCGGAGAATAAAATTGTCTCTTCATGGAGAAGGACATGCCGAAATCAAAGAAAACCCTTGTATCTCTATCCTTCAGTAAGATTTTGTTTCCGCCAACCTCGTTTACTCCGCCGTAAAAGGTTATGGTTGTTTCATCCTTAACCATGCTCATCCCTTTTTCAGTTTATCAGCCTTTCTACAAGTGTTTGAAATAACCAACATTACATGCGGAAGGGTAAAAACGCTAAAAACCTTCGTATATTTTGGCTTGCCAGCATCCTTAACAATTTTGGCATCCCCGCCAGCCGCCAAATAACCCTTAATAAAAGCCTCTGCAATAAGCTGGGGTGGACGGATACCAACGAGAGGCGAAGCGTAATGACCAGCATAATAAAGGAATTCAGCTATATCCCAAACCTTGTCGCCATTTCGTGAAGCCTGCTCAAAATCTAAAAAGTAAATTGCCCCATTGTTCCCGATGAGGATGTTTTCGGGCTTTGTGTCGCCTAAAGCAATGCCCAAAGCGTGAATTTTAGCGAATTCCTCTCCAACTCTCCTTACAACTTCTAAATCTTTCGCTACATCGCCCACACTCTTTGAAGCTAAAATCCTCTTCACAACCTTGTTTAGGCTTTCGCCCTCCGCATACTCCATAAAAATTAAGCGTTTACCATGGCTTACATGAAAAATCTTTGGCACAGCAAAACCCTTGGAATGTAAAAGTTGGCTTATGGCGCACTCCCTCTCTAACCTTGACAAACCCGAAACGGCGAAGGTTCTTGTTCCAAAAGTCCATAAAGTTAGTGGAAACCACTTAAAACTTGACCAATCCCTAAAACTTTTAACAACAATCTTCCTTTCCACGCCATTCCCAGAAGCCCTAACCAAATAAACATCATTCAAAACACCCCCAATCTCCTCAACCTCAACCTTCACATCCTCACCAGCACAGAGCACTTTCCTAGCAAAAGTTTCAATATCAACCTTACTTGCCAATGGAACAAGCCCGCTGGCGGTTGGAACATACAAGTAGCTTTGGGGCTCCTCAATCTCGTGAATAGTTTTTGAATCGTCTTTGGAAAACTTTTGAACTCTGGAGAACACTTCTCTGTTTTGTGAAAGAAAGCCTAATGTTTTCGGAAAAATTCCGAGCAAAGAAGCGAATAAAGCCCTCTGAGCGGTTTTAAAGAGGCTTGTAAAGCGAACTTTTCGGCTTTTCGCTTTATCCACAAACTCTTTGCAAATTTTCACATAACCATCTGAAAAATTGATTACATTTTCACCTTCCAAATCCTTTAATGCTTCTAAATACCCTTTCAAAGAACTCCTCACATTCCTCTTTTTAACATCTTTCCGCATAAAATTAAAAACATTAGAAAGCATTGGTGGAAAAAGGCGAGCCCTACTCAAAATGGTTTCATAAAGAAAATATTCTGGCTTTATGTGAAACTCGTAAGAGAGTTCTGGAAAAGCCAAGACAAGATTCTCCAAAAGTTCAAGGATTAAACGCTTCTTCAACTTAACCTCTTGAAAGCGAAGATAATCCTTGTTAACTAAGGCTATGTATGGAAAAAGAAGCCCACTTGCAAAAGCCTCACCCAAAAATCCTCGCTCCACATCCATTTCAAAAACTCCTTGGTCAACAACCAAAACAACAACGCTTCTTTTTCCAAAAACCTTCAAATAATTCATAAGTTTAGGCTGGAAACCCCTAACTATAAGCAAAACCTCAACAAAACCCTTCGCATCAGAAAAGCCTAAAGCATAATCGCCACAAATACAAGCAGCAAGTATCCTATCAGCATCAGCAACACAGCTACAAAAATCAAGAATTTCGCCAAACAGCTTTGAGTCTTGAACCAATTTTCCACCTTAATGAACAAGCTAACCAAAAATAGAATATATAGTCTACAAAATATAGTTAATGCTTTTCGATTATTTTGCCATACTCTCTCAAAACTTTTAGGGCTTTAACAGCCCTTTCAGGCAAATTATACAAAGGAATATTCGAGTTCCCCAAAACTTTAAAAACTAAAGCGAAATCTTCCCCACCAGCTGGAACATCCACAACAGGTTTGTTCGGATATTTCTTCGCCACTTTAGGGATTATTTTGGCGTCTTCAGGTTCAAAAAAGCATGACTTAAGCATATTTATTATTAAGACGCCGTCAACGTTCTTGTCTGAAAGCACAAACTCCAAAACTTTCTCATATCTGTCGGCTCTCGCATCAGCTATCATGTCTATGGGGTTTGCCGCATCCACCCCCGGATAAAAGCTTTCAATTTTCCTTTTCGTCTTTTCTGTCAAAACTGCGAGTTTAAGATTGTTTCTTGCAACGGCGTCACCAGCCAAAATTGCCGGTCCGCCAACATTGCTCACTATAGCCACATTGTCTCCACGCATTGGAGGCTGTTTAGAAAGGGCTATGGCTGCGTCCATCAACTCTTCTACAGTTTCAACTCGGATTATGCCAGCCTTTTTAAGGGCTGCGTCAAAAATTTCGACTTTTCCAGCCATCGAAGCTGTATGCGATTTGGCTCTGTGCGCTGATTCTTCTGTTATTCCGCCTTTTAAGGCCAGGATCGGCTTTTCCTTAACAATTTTTCTCGCTGTTTCTATGAAGGCTTTTCCATTCTTTACGCCTTCCATGTATAAACATATAACTTTCGTTTGTTTATCGCTGCTTAAATACTGCAATAGGTCGACATCATCCACGTCTATTTTGTCTCCCATAAAAGCGAACTTGCTAATCCCAATATTGTAGAAGCAAGCCCAGTCAAGAATGCAAGCGCCAACCCCACCGCTTTGGGAGATTACGGCTATGTTTCCCCTTTTAGGCATAATGTTCCTTTCAAAGGTTGTGTTTAACCCATTGGCAGTGTTTACGACGCCCATAATAGTGTTTGGTCCCAAAATTCGAATACCATACTTTTCTCTAATTTTAACAAGTTTTACACGCTGGGCATCTTTGTATCCACCAGTGATAATAACTAGAGCCTTTACGCCCATTTCTGCACATTTTTCCGCCATAAAAATTGATTGCCTTGGAGGAAGCATAATTACAGCAAGTTCAGGAACTTCTGGCAATTCGTTCAAACTTTTACGACTTGCATCCACATCCAGAACGTAGGTTTTTCCACGAAAGAACTTCTTCATGTTATAAATGACGCTTTTAAAAAGTTGCGGAGAAGCCATACCAACTTTTTCCTGAAGCGTACTCGAACCTATTAGAATAACAGTTTTTGGCTCGAAGATAGCCTTCACTTCATCCAATAGTTTAACCTTCCAATCAAATTTTAACCGGTGGAAGGAAAGAAAATACGCTTTTCATATTCATAAATTTAACCATGGTCACTTTTGAGTTACTTTCATATAAGCGACTGTTGCAAGGGAGGCAAAAACTAACGCAAAAAAGGCTATGTCAATCAGCATCAACGGCGTGAAAGGCGGATTTCCCAAAAGAAAAGCTCTTGAGAGGTCTGCGCCGCAGCTTAAAGGGTTATACTGGGCTAATAGGGCCAATTGAGGGAGCGCAGTTTGTATGAGGGGCATGGGGTAAAATACTGTGCTGCAGAAGAAAAGCACATAGTAAACGACGCCTCTGGCAGTTATGTACTTCTCAAAGCTTGTTGTTGACACGGCAAGGGCTATGCTTAGACCAGAGGTTCCAATGGATATCAAAAACAAGGCTGCAACAATCGTCAAAAACTGTAGTGGAGGAGGGAAGCTGCCAGTGTAAATGTAAGTTATTATTATGGTTGTGACTAAAAGAGGAGCCATATAGATGAGTCCTCTAAAGCCTCCAGACAAAACTCTTCCGATGGCTAGTTCCCACCTCTTTATTGGCAAACTCAACATGTAATGGGAAATCTCCCGCCTAACCTCCATATTAATTTCCCTTCCAATCATAAAAGCAGCCGCAAAAAGCGCTGTTATAGTTAAACCAGGAGCGAAGAAGACAAAGTATGAGACAAATTCTTTTGTGATTATTGGGTTAACCATATTTGTGTAGACTATCGCCATTATGAAGAGGTCAGCAAGGTTCATACTAATCATTCCAGCAATCCACCACTTGTAACGGAAGAAATACTTGAAATCCCTCTCTACTATAGTTAATATCGGTTTTATTGCCAACCTCCACCCTCCAGTCTGCGCTCATGCAAAATTATGCCAAGAAAAGTGAACAGCGAAAAGAAGGCGACTATACCAAATGCTGATAGAAAAGGTGGAGTGAGAGCTGTTGATTCTATTCCAGCGCCCCATCGGAATAGGTCAGCGGCGAAAGTTAAAGGATTAATTGATGCAACACCAGCATAATACTGTGGCATATAAGCTATAGGATAAAGCGTTGTGCTCAACCTAACTATTAAGGCATCTGTAACACCCATTAATATGTCGAACCTATCTGAAGATTTTATGCTCACAGCCAAAGTTATACTGAAGCCAGCTGTGCCAAAAGTGAAAGGAAAAGGGATAGCAAAGCCGCCAGAAGTTGCATAATATTTGAGACACCTATTAAATATAGAATGAAGAGCATCATTGGACCAACATACAAGAAACTTCTTAACCCTCCGCCAATAGACCTTCCAAGAACCAATTCTTTGCGAGAAACTGGAACGCTTAGGAGATATTCTATGACGCCATGGTCAGCCTCTTCATAAATATCGTATCCTATGAAGACTGTTGTGGAATACAACATTGTTATTATTATTCCAGCCGCATAATAATTGAAGTAGTCGCCACCTACAGCGCTTTGAACGTCTGGGCGAAACATTCTGTTGGCAATCAAGCCGAAGAGGGCTATTTGAGAAACAAACCATATGGCACGCATTATTAAGAGAAACTTGTAACGCAAAAACATCCGTATATCTCTTTCAGCAACAGTCCAAACCTTTTTTAGGCTTATCATTCTTTTTGAGCCTCTTCAATTGTTAAGCCCGTATAATGGGCAAAAACATCATCAAGTGATGGCTCAGTCATGTGTATGGATTTGACTGGTAATTGCGCTTTCATGAAGAATTCTGTTATTTTCGGGAGAACCTCCTCCGCTTGGTTTAGGTAGATTTTTAAGTGGTTCTGCTTTATGGCTAAAACATTCACCACTCGTGGAATTTCCTTCAACTTTGAAAGTAACGCGTTAGGAACATCCTTTTCTAAAGCTATTTCCACAACATCTCCGCCTGGGATGCTGTCCTTCAACTTCTTAGGTTCATCGCAAACAAGAAGTTTACCCTTGTGCATTATGGCAACTCTGTCCGAAAGCACATCCGCCTCATAAAGCTCGTTTGTTGCGAGCAGTATAGTGGAACCTTCATCTCTTAGGTCGCGGAGCATGTTCCAAATTCTATGCTTCCCAACAATATCAATTTGCGCTGTTGGTTCGTCCACTATGGCTATTTTTGGTCTTTGAATGAGGATTTTGGCGATTTCAACCCTCTTACGCATACCACCAGAAAAAGCATGAACACTCTTAAATCGGTCATTCCATAACTCAACTTGCTCCAAAACCCAGCGAACCCTCTTTTTACGCTCCTCAGAAGATAAACCACAAACCTTCGCATGCCAATTAAGAATATCCCAAGGCGAATCAACCCACAAAAGCTTAGGCTCCTGAAAAGCCATGCCAATAAGCGGCCTAGCCTTGTCAGGTTCTCTGCAAACATCATAAGGGCCCACAAAAGCCGTTCCTTCGGTGGGCTTTATCACGGTTGTCAACATAAGCAGGGTTGTGGTTTTTCCAGCGCCATTTGGACCCAAAAGCCCGAGGATTTCGCCTTCCTCAACCTCAAGGTTTAGATGGTCAACTGCTGTGAACTCTCCAAACTTTTTTGTTAGGTTAACCATCCGAACTATCGGCGCCATTTTTGAATCCAGACGCTGAGGCAAATAGAATAAACAAGCGAATAGATAAAATTAACTCTGAAGCCTATGTCTTCACCTTGCAAGCAAATCAAATGCTACTTTCTCAGCTTTTCTCATTATGCTTGCCTCATCTAAAGTTTTTACATGTCGATTTTCCATTATTATTTTCCCATCAACAATAACGGTGTCCACATCACTTCCACGCGCAGAATAAACAAGGCTTGCAAAAACATCATGTACGGGTTTTAAATGCGGTTTTGAAAAGTCTATTAGGATTATGTCAGCTCTTCTTCCAATTTCAAGCGAACCGATTTTATCTGCTAAACCTAAGGCTTTGGCTCCGTTTATTGTTGCCATCTTCAAAACTTCATAGGCAGACAAAACCGTTGGATTCGCATATGTAAGTTTTTGAAGCAACGCCGCAAACTTCATGGTCTCAAACATGTCAAGAGTATTATTACTTGCTGGACCGTCCGTTCCTAGGCATACATTAACACCTAAACTCATTAAGTCTTTTATTTTAGCCGCTCCCAAGCCAAGTTTCATGTTAGCCACTGGAACATGAGCCACATAAACATGGTGCTCAGAAAGGACATGCATATCGTTCTCTGAGAGGTTTATGCAATGAGCAGCTAAAACGCGATTCTTAAAAAGACCTATTTCATCCAGAAATTTCACTTCGCTAACACCATGTAAAATTTCTTTTGACTCAGCCAAATGCATGTGAACGCCAAGTCCAAGTTCAGAAGCCTTTTCACTTATTTCTTTAAGCAATTCTTTGCTGCAACTGTATGCCGCATGGGGTCCAAGTAAGGCCGTTATTCTGCCATCAGCATATCCATTAAATTTTTTAGCAAAATCAACGCTTTCGTTAAACATTTTTCTTCCCCACTCTTTGTTTCCAGCCTCGATTATGCCTTGGGCTAATGCTGCCCTTGTTCCGCTTTGTTCCACAGCCTTTGCAACCATTTCTTCATGAAAATACATGTCAGCAAAGCATGTCGTTCCGCTCTTAATCATTTCCAAACAACCCAAAAGGGCTCCAACATAAACGTCTTCAGCCTTAAGCTTAGCCTCCAAAGGCCAAATGGCTTCTCTTAACCAAACATTTAATGGTTTGTCTTCGGCGATTCCTCGAAATAATGCCATCGGCGCATGGGTGTGACAGTTGATTAAGCCTGGCATGGCAACTTTCCCCTTTGCGTCTATTTGTTTTTCAGCCTTTATGTTGCCTGCAAGGGAAGCTTTGTCAACAAAAACTATTTCGCTGCCTTTTATGGCTATGGCGCCATTTTCTATGAAATATTTGTCATTCATTGGCAAAACGGTGCATCCTTGAATTAAAATGTCCACTTTTTCCAAAAGCGCACCCTTTTCTATATAGATGGAAAATTAACAATAAAAAGAATATGCACAGCTAACCTTTAATGTTGAAAGTTAAAAAGTTTTAAAGGTGGTCTGACGCTAAAATACTGGTTTTTCTTCGATCCTTTTTAGTAATGGACGCAGAGCTGGCTGAGGAACATTTTCTTCTCCCAAACCGCCTTTTGGAAGCCCAGGTGTGCCAATTTTTCTGCATATAAAGTTAAGCGAATCTTCTGTGAAGTTCAGTAGGCTTTGCCCCTCAGAGGTTAACTTGTAAATTTTCCTTGGTCTTTCGCTGTTCATGTTCCATTCGCTTTTTACATATCCCTTCTTTTCTAGGGCGTTTAGGAGCGGATAAATTGTGCTTGGTCCAAAATATACTCCAAAGGTTTTGCGCACTTTAGTTATTATTTGGTAGCCGTGCATGGGCTGAGTGCTTAGAAACTGCAGCACTATGAGGTCTAGGAGGCCCTTCATCAATTTGACCTGAACTTCTTTAGAGTTGTTAACCATTCTTCTTCCTTCCTTTTCACGTGTTTTTTTGTTCTACACGTGTACAATATGTCCCCTTTTGGACATATCTCAAGACTTTATAAAGACTAAACGGAAATATAAATGTTCATGCTTAAACCAAACATAAAAAAGCATAAAAAAGCATACCAAGAATATTCCATTTCCTACATAACCTAAATAAACTCAAACCCGAACAAGTCCAAAACAGAACACTAATGAGAGTGAAAAATTGACGCAAAACTACAAAAAAGAAATTGTTCAACGCATAACCAGAAACCTGCTAGACATCCAAATACTAAGACTACTGAACACGCAACCAATGTGGGGCTACAAAATAAAAAAACAAATAGAAACAAACTACCAAGTAAAACTAAGACACGGAGCCTTATACCCACTACTAAACGCACTAGAACAAAAAGGCTTCCTAAAAAGCCAGCAACAACGCCAAGGAGGAAGAACAAGAAAAGTGTACACAATAACAGAAAAAGGAAGGGAATACATAGAAACCTATGAGAATATACTAAAAGAACAATTAGGATGCGAATTTAACAAATAGTATGCTTTTCCCATTTATTTCCGCTTCCTGAACAGTTTAACTCCATCCATATCACACACATACTCGAAGCCTGCTTCAATTAGTTCTTTAGCTTCTTCTATGGTTTTAGCTGTTGCTGAATGCCATTCATCTTCAACTTCAAAGTCTAATAGTTGCGTGTAAATCATGGTGTTCTGAATGTTTTTATGTCCTAAGAGCTGCTGCACGTGTAAGAGATTCTTTGTTTTATGATATTCCATCGTAGCCTTCCAATGTCTGAAAGTGTGAAAGGTTATTTGCATTAGTCTTGGATTTTGAAGTTTCTGAGTTAATTTTCTCCGTGTTCTCAGGAACAGTATTCTCCATCCACGCGGTTCTCCCATGAAAACTTTATCGGTTTTCTTTGGAAGCAAATTCAACATCGCTATCAACTTAGGTGAAACTTTGAAGATTCTTGCATTACTGTTCTTTTCAGGCGTGTTAACTGAAACTGTCATCCTTTCAAAGTCTACATCACGCCATCTTAACTTTGAAACTTCACCTATCCTCATGCCTGTTTCTTTAAGAAGCTGCAGTATCGTAGCCATCTTTTTCCCTGAACCGCCAATTAAAGCGTCTAATTCGTTTTCCAATGGAATGAAGGGAAGTTTTCTCTGAACATACCCGTATCTTGGCGGGTCCCACTTTAACCCTATGAAGTCTGCAAACAACTTATACGCTAAGATGACATTGGTCTTAGTGTTTTCACACCATCGGCTTGTTGAAGCAATAACTTCTTTAACGCTTTCACCGTCTAACAGGTTAGCACCATACTTGATTAAGGTTTGAAGCCAAATGTTATACACGTTTATTGTTGAAGGGTTATAGCCGTTCTTTTTTAAATGCCAAAGGAACTCTACGATTTTGCCTTTAACGTCCTGTGTGGCTCCCGCTTCCCGCTTTTCGCCGATTGCCTTTTCAACTTCCATCAAGATTGCCTCTTGATGTGCATCGCTTAACCTATGTGTCAGACAATTCTTAAAAGACTTTCCACTAAACCGAAAACCGCAACTTCTACACAGCCACCTTTGAACTGTGCCTCCATCACTCAAATAACGTAAACCGTCTTTGTATAAGCGGTTAGAACCACATTCAGGACAACACAGCTCAGCCATTAGTGAACCCATTCCCAGAAAGTGGTTTGCAACTTAACACCACAGACAAATTATCTCTACACAACTTCTCATAATGCACCCTACAAAACTTGCCCTTCAAAATATCCACCGTCACAGTTCCAAAACCCCAACCTGGCGGCTTCAACACATAACTAACCTCAAACTCGGCAGGGGCACCACACACCCCACAACCACCCCCCTCATCCTCAACAGCATACCTACGCACACGCTTAACAGCCCGCTCAACCGTAATATTCTCAATCCTAATCGGCTTGATAGTATTACTTAGGTATACCTTGCCTTGTAGCCATCCGTATATCATGGGTTCAAGCACGTGGCAAATGCTCAAAGAATTACGCTTAATTTCCGTTTTAAAGGCATTCCAAAGCTCCAAATTACACTTAAAACTAACCGTCCTACGAGGAGCATCCAAACGAAAGTATACCTCGGTAATACTATCTGTGTTGTTGTTTTGGTTTTGTGGTTGTGTTTGGTTTTGCGAAAGTCTTTTATCTTGAGTGTTGCTATTTGTCATTTAGCCATCCTTCCTTTTTTCTGTTTTCATGTAAACTTTGAATGAAACTGTTAGTTTTGGCTGAGAAACTGCTTCAAAGCTGCACGGATCAATTCGCTTGGGGTTTTGGCTAAGCCTTTCTTTACTGCTTCCTGGACTTGTTCATACATTGCGTCTGGGACACGGAAGATTATTCTTTTCTTCATGTTTGTTTCACTAAGTTTTATAAGTATGACTCACAGTGTATGACTATTGTGTAGCGACTATGAAGAATGTTAAAAGCATGGAAAATCTGGAAAAGTTGGAAAGGTTGTTTGAACGGTTTCCAGCGAATAATTGGCAATTCTACGCTGACAAATTGAGATGGAGTAAAGGAAAGTTTTATGACTATGCTAATTCTTTGGTTCTACAGGGAAAAGCGGAAAACAAAAACGGTTTATGGTATCCTAAAAAAGCTGAAGTTAAAAGAAACATTGATTTAACTCAAGCCAAATTAGGCTTTCTCGGTTTAGAACTTGCAGTAAAGAACAGTCCAACACTTAAAGACAGCCAAGAAGTGAAAGAGTTTTTGGAAAAGCTGAAACAGTTGGTTGAATAAAAAAGGGGGAAATGATTAGGGCTTAAGCGCATATTTCCAGTATCTTTTCCATGATTTGCACACATTCACGGCAATACCATTTGTCCAATTCTGGAATGTAAATGCACAGTCTATACTTATGACATACGTCGCAGACGTGTTTCTGGATGATTGTTGGCTTCATGCACCCACGAACCCCATGGTAAATGTGACATCGACAGAGTAATCTCCTGGCACAGTAACATATTCTGTCCATGGCGTAATCTGGACCAGCAAACCGTAGCCTATAGGACCATTCGGTTCAACACCTGGGTCCGCATACATCATTTTTGTTTTATCCACAACTTGATAGCTGCTTAAAGGGAAAGCTTCACCTATTGGCAATATGACGCCTTGCCATTGCATTCCCGTATTCACCCATTGATAAGATACGTATTGTCCCGTCATGTTCAAAATTAAACCTTCAGCATTGCTTGTCCAGTTTATGCCAAGCCAAATTTGTTCAAAGTTTTCTGCAAAAATTGTTATCACGCCGACAAACGTGCCGTTCTGAATCAGAGATGCTGGTTCTTTGTTGCGGTAAGCGTTATAATCGTTTGCCTTTAAGATTTCAGCTTCTATGCCGATAACTTTTATTCCCGTGATAGTTGCCGTCCGCATCCAGTATGTGTGAACTGCATAAGCCAATGAAACAGCAGCAATCAGCAGCAGTGATATTGCA
>JAVZLM010000010.1:0-27574 GCA_038883775.1 Bathyarchaeia archaeon | reverse complement strand
GGCGCTTTTCTCCGTCACACGTTATCCCAGAATATAGAGAATACAATGTAATACATAAGCATTATGCGTAAACCAGCCACTTCTTACAAGAAACGCTCAGAAAATCGACTTTAGGCTGGACTTTCTAATATTAGCTTGAGTTTTTCGGCTATGTCCTTTGATATTGGGAGTATGGCGTTTTGGGATGCCTTCCATATTTCTACGCCGACAAGGTTTCCGTCTTTGTCAAGGTCTATGTACGCGTCTTCGCTTAACATTTTCGTATCTACTATTTTGGCGTCTTTGAATTTTATGTAGAGTATGTCTGACTCTCTATCGTATTCAACTTTCACTTAATTTTCACCCATGTTTTGCCCAGTTTTCTGCTAATTATTTCTTGGGCATCTGATGTTATAAATGTTGTTACAACTTTAATTTCACTGTCTTCTTTAGAGTAGGCCACCAACAGATGCTTCTTATTCAGTTTCTTAAAGACTATTGTCGCTCCAGTGCTTAGATCATAGTATGTTTGGGAAGGTTGCGATATCGCCTCCAAAATCGTCCTTTCTGTTATACCTCTCTCAGCAGCCCTCGATTTCGCATGTTTTGTAAATTTCATACCACTGCGACCTTTCTATCGGTTTGAAATTCTGCTGGTTAGTTTATTATGGTTGCGGTTGCATTATCTAAAACTGCCAGAACTTCTGCGCAACTTATGATTATAGGACTTGAACCCAAAAGGGTTTAAATCCCACCGGGCCCGTATTCCAATTACTTTCTTTTAGGCTTTCTTTCAAGAATTTCTGCAAGTATTTTTTCTGCGTATGGAATGTAGTCTTCTATTTCTGGAACTATAATGTGCATGGCTTCATGGAAAATTGTCAGAATAAATTCTTTTAAGCAATAGTCAAAGTTCTTTTCCCAATCACAGTAACCTACATATACGTAGATGGCGCCTTCTGGATGTTTGTCATCGATAGAATACGTTCCTTCAATTGGAGGGGGACAATAATTCTTTGGCAAAACTTTCTGCTGTTCCTGTGAAAGTTTGGGAAAGCATTTAACTTCCACTTTCTGAACCTCAGAGTTAATTCTTTTAGTGTAAAAGATTTGTGGACCGGGCGGGATTTGAACCCGCGGCTTCCGCCTTGCGAAGGCGGCGATCATACCAGACTGATCTACCGGCCCATTTAAGAATGATGTTTTGGTTGATTTTATGGTTTCTGGTAGCATATAGCCTATAGAAGATTCTTCTGTAATATTATTCCTTTAGTGTTTTTATCTTTGTGAACAAAATTTATGTTGGAGAAGACGAAAATGAGAAAGTTCATGCTGACCTTTAGCTTGTTGTTGGCGGTGTTGTTTAGTTTTGGTTTAATGGCTAACTCTGTTGTTGATGCCTCTCCTGAGGATTCAACGATTTATGGCGAGCCAACTTTGCAGGAATGGTTTGATGAGCATGGTTATGCGATTAACGTTACAAATGATGAGACTGGAATTGAAGTTTTTGCGGCTGGATATTATAGGATTAGTTTTTTGGCTGAAATTGCCGCTTATGCGCCTATGAATAATTTAAGCTGGTATTTGGTAAGTGACGGGCAGCTGAATCTTTTGTTTCTTGGAGAAAACACGGTTAATGACACCGCCTATTTCTTTGCTGATGAAGCCTTCGGCTTGTGCTTGGGTTCGCCTGAGGGCTATTTCTATACTGAGGCTTGGCGGAATGAAAATGGAACAGACCATGCGTTAGTTTTTGTGAATCCAAACGCGTCTGGATATATAATTGCTTGGGAAGATTTGTGGGGTTTGGGCGATGCTGACTTTCAAGATCTTATCATTGCAGCTTTAACGCCAGTGAATGTTCGTGTACGTTTTTGTCCTAGAACGCTGAACCTTAAGAGTAGGGGAAGGTGGATTACTGCCATTGTTAGGGTGCCAAAAGAATACAATGTAAGCGATGTTGATGTTTCATCAATAACGTTGAATGGAACAGTGCCCGCTGACCAAAGGCATTATGCGATCTGCAAGCGTTGGAATTTGATTGTTTTGAAATTTAACAGAACAGAAGTCATAGACCTGATAAAAGAGTCTTTGAATGAAATGGCTTCCAATAAAAAGTCTGTAAAAGTTTCTTTGACGCTGGCTGGCAAATTCTTTGATGGAACTCCATTCCAAGGAACAGACAAGATTAGGGTTATTCATTTTAAGAAATAGCAATGTAAATTTTCTTGTCATCCAATTGGTGCTCATGCCATTCCACTGTGATTTCTTCGCGTCCTTCATGTATGTGAACGCTTTTAGCTCTGACAAGCTCCTCCATCTCTCTCAAATATGGTCTTAACAGCGTAATGCTCTCTTTATCCAGTTCGGCAATATGGACGGTTTCTAAAACGTCTGTTGGCACATAACCCAACTCTTTCCTTAAGGATTGAACTCTTCTAGCTATGTCGCGCATTAGCCCCTCGCCGATTAAACTTTCGTCGCGATACACGTCCAAAAAGACTTTTATGTTGCCTTCTGATGTGGAAGCCCAACCACTTAAGGAAGTGTATTCTGGAGGTTCTTCGGTGTATTCTGCTGTTTTTACGTTTGCAAGTTCAAGGAATAATTCCTCAAAGTTTTTAAGTGTCGTGCAAACTTTTTCCGGAGCCACAACCACTGCTCTGCGGAGGGGCCACCTTCTCTTTAGTTTGGCTGATTGTCTAGCCGAATAAACCATTGAAACGCACTTAAATAATGTCTGGAAGTCTTCTTCTAAAGCCTTGTTTAATAATTTCTCTTCTGGTTTCGGCCAGCTTTCAAAGTTTACTGATTCTGGCAGCTTTGGGTCGAGTTTTTTGTAGATTTTTTGGTATAGGGCTTCGCTTAAATATGGCGTTATGGGGTTAAAGAGAAGCGTTAGAGTTTTTAGAGCATGCCAAAGAGTTGCGTATATGGCGAGTCTCCTGTTTAGCGTTTGGGGGTCATCCGTCCACAACTCCCTCCGAATCATTGGCACATAAAGTCTGCTTAATGTTTCTATGACATAATCCTCCAGAGTTGCGAGCGCAAAGTTGAATTCGCATTTTTCCAATCGGGAAGTGTACTCTTTTATGACGTTTTGAAGCTTTGATAAAAGCCAAAATTCTGAATTTTTGAGCAGTTTTTCTTCCATAGCCCATTTCAACGAATGCTTTTGTGGGTTAAAGCCATCGTATTCGGCGTTTTGCATGAAAAATCTGTTTAAGTGATAAAGCGTAGAAAGCACTTGATATGGGCGGCGGTTTAACTCTTGAACGTCGAAGTTTATGAAGTCCACTGGACTGCATTTTCTTAGCATGTAGAATCTGCAAACGTCTGCTGAATATTTCTCCAAAAGCTTGTTGGCTTCTATGACGTTTCCGAGGCTTTTACTCATTTTTCTGCCTTTTGCATCTTGGGCTAAGCCTTGAAATAGGAAAGCCTTGTATGGGGCTTCAGCCTTTCCAGTCAATATCACATGTTCTAAGAGAAGCGAATTCGCCCAACCCCTTGTTTGATCTATTCCCTCTGTTAAGAAGTCTGTTGGCACATATTTCGTAAATTCTTCGTCTGTGAATCTTGCGTATGGTGAGGCTCCGCTGTTGTGCCAAGTGTCTAAAACGAAGGGTTCTCTGCGCATTGTGCCTCCGCATTTTTCGCATTTTATGGTTATGCGGTCAACCCATGGCTTATGAAGCTCAAAATAGCCTTCAGGCTTTTCTATGGCTTTTTCTAATAGTTCTTTTTTGCTTGCCATAAGGGTTTTGGCTCCGCATTTTTCGCATTTCCATATTGGCAATGGTGTGCCCCAGACACGCTCCCTTGATATGCACCAGGGCTTGCCCTCTTTAAGGAATGAGAGAAAACGATTTTTTGGTCCTTCGAAGAAGTATTCAACTTTTTCCGCTGCTTCCACAACTTTCTTGTTTATTTTGTCTGTCCTTAGGAAGTATTCTCTTCTTGCAAGCCACACGAGTTTGTGGTGGGAGCGCCAGCACGTGGGATATTCATGCTTTATTGTTTCAGCTTTAACCAGCAATCCTCTTCTTCGAAGTTCTTCGATAACCATCTGATCAGCGTCTCGTGCAAATACGCCTTGAAAAGCTCCAGCATCCACCGTGAATCTTACTTCATCGTCGAAAGGCGCAAATATTGGAACGCCACGTTTTTGTGCAGCGAAAAAGTCTTCTTCGCCGTTTCCGGGCGATTGGTGCACCACGCCTGTGGCAGTGTTCACGTCTACGAAGTCTTCGCATATAACCCTATGCACTAACTCGTGCATTTTTTCTAACTCTGCCAGTTTTGGAACCATGTCTTTAAGAGGATAATCATACTTTGTTCCTTCGAGACTTTTGCCCGTAACTGTTCCGATTACCTCATAATTTTCTATGCCCAATTCTTGCATCACTGCTTCAACACGCTGAGCAACCATTATCCAAACTTCTTCGCCCACTCTAACTTTAGCGTATTCGGCTTCTGGATGCACAGCCAAAAGAGTGTCTGTTACTATTGTGAAGGGCATTGTTGTCCAAACGAGAAAATACTCGTTTTCGCTGCCAGCCACTTTAAATTTGAAATAAAGCGATGGATCTTCAACTTCCCTATAAGAGTCTTCGTAGCCCACTTCTGCGCTGCTTAGACTTGTTTGGCATCCTGGACAATATGCAACAACATAATAGCCCTCTTCTAATAGGTTTTGCTCCCAAGCACGTTTTAGATATTGCCACTCACGCTCTATATACTCATCCTTATACGTCCAATAAGCCTTCTCTTGGTCTATGAATATGCCAAGCTTTTCGTCTGCTTCAACCCATTCCCTGTGATATTTCATAATAGCCTTCTTACATTCCTCTATAAAGAGTTCTTCGCCCACTCTTTCCAATAATTCGCGCTTGTTTTTTACGCCCAGAAGTTTTTCAACTTCAAGCTCAACGGGTAAGCCTTGGCAGTCCCATCCAGCCCAGAAGGGCATGAAATAGCCTTGCATGGTTTTCCATCGGAAACGCAAGTCCTTCATTACTCTGCCTCTGGCGTGGCCAACATGGGGTATACCATTTAATGTTGGTGGTCCTTCAACCCAGCCTAAAAAGCCAATGTTATTTTTCTCTCTAAATTCCATTAATTTCTTTTGGATTTGATTCTTTTTCCAGAATTTTCGGATTTCTTTTTCAATTTCGAGCGGGCGATAATCTGTAGTGAGCCATTTTTCAGAGTTAGCTTGGAATTTGGCGGTCACCTTTCATCACATTGCACCCGCAAATACACCAAAATAGCATTAGCAGCATATAACTTTTACCGTGTATCTTGGAATACATAACTAAAAACTATTCAAAGTGGACAAGTTTGCTGAACAAGATTTAATACTTTTTGATGCAAATTTCACATTATGATAATTGATTGTCATCAACATTTGCCTTCTTTAAAGAAAACTAAAAGTTTTGAAAGGTCAAAGGAGAAGCTGCTTCGCGAACTCTACAAAAACGAGATAGAATATGCCATTCTGATTCCAGATAATACTTCTAAATCAGAGATAGGCGGTTTAGACGAGGTTTTGCAGCTTGTTAAGGGCGAGGAGCAGCTGTATGTTATGGGCACCATAGACATCCAAAAACGAAATTATCTCTCCCAAATACAAAAGCTTGACAAGCTATTCCATGCCCGAAGCATTGTGGCTGTAAAAATTTTTCCAGGACACGACACCATTTATCCAACCGATAAGCGGCTTATGCCTGTCTACGAGTTGTGCATTAAACATGATTCGCCAATTGTTATTCATACCGGTGCAAGTTCAAAGCATCCGGAACAAGCCAAATACAACGACCCAAAATTTATAATTAAAATTGCGGAAAAATTTCCAGCGCTTAAGATAGTTATTGCACATTATTTTTATCCCAAAGTTGAGTACTGTTACAACTTGACTAAGGGTTATTACAATATTTATTTTGACATTTCAGGATTAGCGGATGATGAAGTTATTGCAGAAACAGGTCTTGCCAAGATAAGAAAGGTTTTGACTCAAACGGTAAGAGAACGCCCCAATCAAGTTGTATTTGGAACAGACTACGCTATGTGCAGCATAAAGAAACATATTGAACTAGTGGAGTCGCTGGAAATAGAAAGGTTAGCTAAAGTAAAAATATTCAGCGAGAACGCCATCAAACTGTTTCGCTTAAACTTATGAAAGGGCAGACTATCTCTAACAATGAATTCCATAACTCTTAATAGTCTTTATTGCTAATTTTGAATTGAGGGAAGATTATGAAAAAACTGCTGTCTATTCTAGTGTTAACTGCATTTTTTGTCACCTTCCTTGCACCCTCAGCGTCTACTTCTCCTCTGCGCCTCAGCCACGTGTGTCCAATGAAGTTTAATGAGCAAGTTCAGACAACCTTTGAACCCCTTACAGCTTCACCCAAACCTGCCGCGGGCTCTAAATGGGCTGTTATTATTGGCATCGCAGATTATCAGGGAACTGGTTCTGACCTTTGGCATCCTGACGAAGATGCTAAGGAGATGTATACGGAGTTGACGAGGCAGAGGGGTTATCCAAAATCCAATGTAAAACTGCTACTTAATAAAGCAGCCACAGCCTCAGCCATTGTAAATGCAATAAATTGGCTTATTGCCAACGAGAAGGCAGGAGATGAAGTAGTATTCTTCTATAGTGGGCATGGCTACAGGGCACCAGACTCGGATGGTTGGGACAGTGATGTGGAATCTGATGGTTACGATGAGATGATTGTGACTTATGACTTTTATGGATTGCCAGACGGCTGGTTTAAAGAAAAATTTGCAGCCATTGAAAGCACAAAGTTTGCCCTAATGTTTGGCTCATGCCATTCAGGCGGAATGTTTGATGACGATGATGACTTGCAGGGAACTGGCAGAATTATAGTTTCAGCCTGTAAAGCCGACCAGTACGGCTGGGACTACCTTCAGTTAGGCAACACTTTATGGGGCTACTACTTTGTGGACGAAGCCCTACTGGATAATAGGGCAAATACCGTTGAAACAGCATACGCCTATGCTTATCCACGCGTAATAGCAGTGCAACCAGATTCGCAACCGCAATTATACGATAATTATCCAGGCGAATTCATCCTCTAAAACTTCCCCTTTTTTGCTTAAGCCCAAGGCAACAACAACTAAGCCTTAAATTTCCGCGTACCCGCCGATTTCTCTGTTTGGAAACCTTCAATCATTCTTTTTATAAAAAGAAAAGGAGTTTTGCCCAAGAAGGGCGCATTTTTGATTATAGTCGATTTCTTCTCTTTCTCAGAATCAGCGTAAGCGTTGTTGTCAACATTAGTATTGACTCAATTGCTGTGAGTGGATATTCAGGTATTATTGTTACTTCTTTTTCAGAATGCAAATATATGAAGTAAAGGTATACATTTTCCAAGTTTGTCCAGTTTCTAAACTCGACAGGCACTCCGTTAACAAGCACCATGTAATTGCTTACCCATAATGTGTTGACAATAGTTTTTGGGATTATAACTCTGCAGAAACCGGCGCCTGCTTCGCCTGTGACATTGAAGCTTATGGTTTTTTCGCTTACGCTTATTTTGAAGTTTAAAACTGTGGAGTTGCTGATAACGTCCACATACCGGGTTTTTGTATCCCAAACTCCAGCGTCAAAAATGTTTATTGGCGCCATAAGCGGATAACGGTCGGTGTTATTCTCATCAATGCAGTATGCAGTGTCGCCTATTCCATCACTTCCAATCTCATTCTGGAAAACGCCCCATTTGAAGTCCACACCCGTATAATTGTCCCAATAGTTTCCGCCTACCGGATAGCCATTATCCCATGTGCTGTTTTGGTCTGTGAAAACGTGCTCTGTGTTGCTTATGAAATTGTTGTGGAAAATTTTATTGTTATAGCACCCATAAGTTATTGAGATTCCATACTTGTTTAGGGTTATGTTGTTGCCTATGACTTCGTTGTTGGAAGAGTAATAGTATATGACTAAACCATCGTTTACGTTTGATGAAATAGTATTTCCGAATATGATGTTGTTGTTTGATTGTGTGAAGCGAATTCTCCGAGTGTTGCTTGAAATGTTGTTGCCAACAACCAAATTGTTTTGGGAGTCTGTGCGAATATAAATTCCAAATGAGGAACTGTTTGAGACAGTATTATGTAAAATTACGTTATTATTTACATTATTTTCAAACACAATACCATCAACATTCTTGAAAAGAAAGTTATCGATTAGGAAGTTGTTTGTAGAGCGGTCAAAGTAAATTCCACGGTAAGAGTTGGCAGAGATATTATTGTTTATGATGGTATTACCTTGAGAGTAACTGCAAACATAAATCCCATAAAAATTTGAAAAAATCTTATTTTCAGCTATTGTGTTATTGCGGGATTCAGCCAAATAAATTCCATTATTATAGGTTCCAGTAATCGTATTGTTGCGAATAGTGTTATTAGAGCCTAAAGAGCCTAACAAACTTATTCCCATGCCATTATCTGCAACCGTGTTTCCCGTCACTATATTATTTCTGGTGTTAGCGAGGGAAATTGCAGTTCCATAATGCGTGAAATCAACACGTCGATAGTTGTTTGAAGCATTATTGTTAATGATTTGCGTGTTATTTGATTGACCCACTGATATTCCAAAAAGGTTGTTGGAAGCAATATTGTTGGAGATAATAGTTTCGTTTGAATACGTAACTGAAATTCCGGTTCCAAACAAAAAAATTTCAAAATCTGGCGGTGGTCCCCAAATGTAGAAGTTGTTGTTTGAGGCATTATTTCCTTCAATTCTGATTTTAGTTGAGTAACGCACATATATGGCCATGTCAAATTTTTCGACAACAGTGTTTGTAATCGTCACGTTACATCTACTGGTTACGTTTATTCCAATCTTGTATTCCTCTTCTGGACCTGAGATTTTAAAACCTCCGCCATTAAATATTATGTTGTCTCTTTCTATGATAATTGATTTGTTGGCAATGTCTGCAGTTAAAGAGTAAGTAACGTTTTCAGCATCCTTTGAAATTGGTGCATCCGGCGGGTCGATGCTTCCGTCCGCTTTAATATAGATGTAACCGAAACCGTCTGGTGCTTTGGCTTTTTGAATATTTGTTGGCAAAGTTAAAATTCCAGTCAAAAACGCTATGAACACTATTCCATAAACAATTTTCCTCTTCATTTTTCATCGAACATAATTCTATCCAATAGTTTTTAACACTTATGGGAAAGCCCTTCGCAAGTGAAGGCTTATTCCGCTTTAATCCACATCAAAAGGGAATAACCTGCTAATACAATTACCATTATTTCGATAAAAATTGAAGCGTTTCCGATGTAGAATGGGTTTCCATAAGCTAATGGATAAACTATGTAAGGCATATCCTTATGAGTGAACATGTCAAAAAAGACGTGAGTGAAGCCACCAAGCAAACTGCAAAGATAAGCTGTTAAGAACGGATATTGCACTTGCATTGGTTTAAGCCTCAAGGCATTATATATAGTCCACAACTTTTTCTCAAACAAACGTTCCACAACATAAACACCCATTGCAACGAGGATGGGATAGATTGTTATTGCCAATGCGAAGCCATGCCAAAGCCTATGGTCTAAAGGTTCTCCAACTAGCAAATAATACAGGGGCTCTAAATCAATGAATGTAGCTGAAATCGCTAAAGCCAAAGGGTCAACTCGCCTCTTGTCCTTAAAATAAAGAAACATAAGCGAAAACGCATGAAGAGGAGTTATAGGCATTTAGAACACGGCTTAAAGCGGTATCCTTCTTCCGTAAAAATCCCGTTTCGAAATTCCCAACTCAGCCATAACTTCTCTTAGCTGATTGCTATTGAAAACCGGACCATCTTTGCAAACTCGGTATTTTCCTATGACACAGCTTCCGCATAAGCCTATGGCGCAGCGCATTAGGCGTTCTAAGCTTGCTTCTATGCCTATTCCAGCCTTTTCGGCAGCTTCAAAGACTTTGCGTATCATCTGCTCTGGACCGCAAGCGTATACTACATCATATTTTTCTTTGGTTAAAATTGATTCTGAAAGTTCAGAGGCTAAGCCTTTAACGCCGTAGCTTCCATCATCCGTTGTAACCAACAAATTCTCTCCTTTGCAAAGATTTTTCAGTTTTTCCATGAAAAGCAGTTCTTCCCTAGTCTTTGCACCAACCACAATAGTTAATTTTGAAGCTTTAGGCGCTAATTTTTTTGCTAAAAAGGACAGAGGCGCCATGCCGATTCCGCCGCCAACCATCAAAATTTTTCCTTTCCTCAAAGTGAAACTGTTTCCAAAGGGTCCCCGCAACCCTATATAATCGCCAACTTTTAAGTTGTGCAAGGCTTGGGTTGCTTCACCAACCCTTTTAACAGCCACAGAAACATTGCCTTTCTCATCTGCATCCAATATGCTTAGGGGAATTTCGTCCACGCCTGGAATCCAAAGCATCAAAAATTGTCCCGGCTTAGCCCTTGCGCATGTTCTATCCTTAAAAGTGAAGGTTTTGACTGTTGGGCTTTCCGTTTTTATGTCTAAAATTTTTGTTGTTCTTTGTTTGTTAGTTTTTATGCGATAATCCGACAATTTCATCTACACTCCTAAAGTCTTTCCTTTTTAAATAGGCATATATCCCCCTTGTAATCGTCTTAAACACGTTTGGACCTTTTGTGGCTATGGCTGTGCCAATTTGGACTGCTGAGGCTCCAGCTAAAAGGAATTCTACGGCATCTTGCCAATTTGTTATTCCACCGCAACCAATTATTGGCACTTTAACTTGCTCATAAATGTCATAGACGCATCTTAGGGCTATGGGCTTTATTGCTGGCCCTGACAATCCACCTACCTTGTTGCTTAGGATGGGCTTCGATGTTTCCACATCGATTGCCATTGCTTTAACAGTGTTTATGGCTGTTATGGCATCAGCCCCAGCATTTTCGGCTGTTTCTGCAATTTCCGCTATATTTGTGACGTTTGGAGAAAGTTTGACAAAAACTGGTTTTGGCACGATGGATTTGACTTTTTTAACGACTTCTTTTAGAATTTCTGGGTTTTGTCCAATTTCCGAGCCTGCCCCCTTAACGTGGGGGCATGAAACATTAAGTTCAACTGCGTCAGCGCCCGCTTCAACAGCCTTTTTTGCTACTGTGGCGTATTCTTCTGCTGTAAAACCATAAACGCTAACAATTAAGGGAACATTCAAAACCTTTTTTGCTTCGCCTATCTCTTTGGCAAACTCTTCTATTCCTGGGTTTAGAAGTCCCATGGCGTTTATTAAGCCACAATTGGTTTGTGTTATTGTTGGGTTTGCGTAACCGCTTCTCGGTTTTAAACCTACAGATTTTGTCACTATGGCGCCTGCCCCGCCGTCAGCGATGTTTTTGAACGTATCCGCCGTATAGCCCAAAATTCCAGAAGCCAACATTGTTGGATTTGAAAGTTTTAAGCCAGCCAGATTTATGCCTAAGCGGTTTTCCTTCAAGACTTTCACCGCTGTGTTTTCTTTAGAATTGTTTTTTGGTAAGATAAAGCTTAGTTTTATAGGCGTATATTATTGCCTATTTCTTCTTTTTCTTTTCCACTTCTGGTTCTTCTGCTCCAAGCAAAATCCTTAAGGATTTCACTTCTTCTCTTAGCATGCTTATTTCGCTTTCCAAAGCCTTGGCTTTGGCGTCAGCCATTTTCCTAAGTTCTTCAATTTCCAGCAGTAAGTTTTTTCTTTCAGTTTCTAAACTCTTAATTTTCTCCACTAAACTTTTTAGATTATTCATAAATTTGCCTTCTCTCCCATTGTTTGGGATGTATGCTTCTTTTTGCACTTAAGATTTTTGCAACAACTATTTATTGGATAATGCTATGGAATAATTGGTTAATAGCGAAAGGAGGCAATTAGTGTGAAAGCGTGGATAGTTGAGTGTTCTTTTGGAGTTTTGGCTTTCAACGACAAAAACGAGCTAATAGCCAATGTTTTGTTTCCAAAAAATCCTCAAAAGGCTGCTGAAGCTTTAATGAAGATTGAGGCTGGAAAAGTTGTGGACGAAGTTAAAGATTTGATTGAAAGGCTTAAGAAAGATGGTTATGAAACCTTTGTTTTTGAAAATTCAAGTCTTGCCAAAGAAACTCAAGAAAAGCTTAACGTAAAAGTGGAAGTTTCTAAGCCCTCGCCTGCTGGTGACGCCCTTAGGTCTAATATGGAAGGTTTCGCCATCAAAGCGGGTTTTGTTGGAGATTCCAGGGAGTTTACTCTTTGGACGCATAAGGTGACTATGGAAATAGCCAAGTTAAGGGTTAAGGGCGCTGTGGAAAAAAGGGACTTAATTGTTGCTCAAGCCATTCAAACATTAGACGATTTGGATAAGACCATAAACTTGTTTATGGGACGCATTAGAGAATGGTACGGCATCCACTTTCCAGAACTTGACCGCTTAGTTGATAAGCATGAAACCTACGCCCGATTAGTATCGGAGCTTGGAAAAAAGGAAAATTTCACCGTTGAAAATTTGGAGAAAGAGGATGTGCCGAAGGCTAAGGCAGAGCAAATAGCAAAAATGGCTGAATCCTCAATGGGCGCAGACATAACCGACACAGACCTAACGCAAATTCAAGCCTTATGCAAGAACGTGCTTAGCTTATACCAGTTAAGGCAAAATTTGGAACAATATTTGGACATGGCTATGGAGGAGGTGGCGCCAAACACAAAAGCCTTGGTTGGTTCCCTTTTGGGGGCTCGTTTAATTGCGCTTTCTGGAGGTTTGGCGAATTTGGCTAAGATGCCAGCAAGCACAATTCAGGTTTTAGGCGCTGAAAAAGCCCTATTCCGCTCCTTAAAAACTGGGACTAAGCCGCCGAAGCATGGAATAATCTTTCAGCACACGTTTTTGCATGAAGCTAAAAAGTGGCATAGAGGCAAGATTGCAAGGGCTTTGGCTGGGAAATTGGCTATTGCTGTTAGGGCTGACGCTTTCGGCGGGCGCCATTTGGGCGAAGAGTTGAAGGCTAACTTGGAAAAGCGAATAGGCGAAATTCATGAGAAGTATGCTGAACCGCCACAAGTTCCAGAAAGGAAGCCTAAACGTGAGAAGAAGAGGAGAAAATGGAAACGTGCAGGTAAAGGTTAAACCGCATCCACATTTTCCTGCAATTTATCAAGTCACGCTTGAAGATGGAGCCCAAAGACTTGCCACAAAAAATCTTGCCCCTGGGAGGAACGTTTACGGCGAGAGGCTTATACGTTATGAGGGTTTTGAATATCGCGTCTGGGATGCTTTTAGGAGTAAGTTAGCAGCAGCCATACTGAAAGATTTGAAGACTGTTCCCATAAAGCCAACGCACAAGGTTCTATATCTTGGAGCTGCTTCTGGAACAACAGCAAGCCACGTTTCAGATATCGTCGGCGAGGATGGACACGTTTACTGTGTGGAGTTTGCTGCAAGAGCTATACGCGAACTTGTCAACAACGTTTGTGCCCATAGAGTTAATATGGTGCCAATTTTAGAGGATGCCCGCTTTCCAGAAAAATATGCAGTTTTCATAAGCGGAAAGGTGGATGACATTTACTGTGACATAGCCCAACCCGAACAAGCCAAAATTTTGGCAGACAATGCCGACTTATTCCTAAAAGATGGTGGATGGATAATGCTTGCTGTTAAAGCCCAAAGCATAGACGTAACAAAAGAGCCATCAGAAATTTATGCGCGTGAGGTTAGGGTTTTGGAAAACAGAGGCTTCAGCATAAAAGAAGTGGTGCATTTGGAACCATACGATAAGGCTCATGCCATGATAGTAGCCCAAAAATAGCGATTCACGTAAAGGTGTATTATTGTTATAGAAGATAGGTATAGTTTATATCCGACAATGCTTATGATATTTTTGTGACGTCTTGATGACTTATAGGGAGAAGGAGAACTTTAAGGCTCCAGAAGAAGTGCTGAAAGAAGCAGGCTTTAGGGTTTCAGAAAAATGCTGCTGCAGACCAAGCTGCTTCGATTATGCGGCGAGAAAAGGCGAAAAACTAATTTTTATAAAATTTCAGCATGACATCGACAACTTCTCCCAAACAGATTCAGAAGAGCTTAAAATCATATCAAAATACATCTCAGCCGCTTCAGTTTTGGTGAGCGAAAAAACCCGCGAAAAACCCCTAGAAGACGACACAGTCTATTCACGCTATAATGTTTTTGCTGTAACCCCAAAAACCTTTGAAAACATCGTACTCAGAAACATCCACCCTCTAATTCAAGCTGGTCCAGGTGGCTATTATGTGGAGATTGACTGGGAAGCCGTTAAAAAGCGAAGACAAGAATTGGGCTTGTCTGTTGGTGAGATGGCGGAGATGGTTGGCATTTCCAGGAGAACCCTTTATGGTTATGAGCGGGGCTTGGCTAAAGCCTCCGTAACAGCAGCTTACAACCTCATATACACGCTTGGGATTCCTGTGGCAAAATCCGTAAATATATTCGAAAAATCAAAGGAACAACGCAAATGTTTCTTGGCAAGGGCTGGACACGCCATAGTCAGAAACAAGCTTCTCCAAAGAATTTTTAGAAAATTCGCCCGCTACAACATCACAGCAGTGAAAAAGGCACCTTTTGATTTTGTTGTAACTGTTCCAGAGAAAATGCGTATAATCGGCGGAGTCGCAAGCAACAATGAAAAGGAATTGAATAAGCGAGTGGATGAAATCATAAGCGTAAGTAGAATAGTAAAGGCTCATCCAATCCTCATAACAGAAGGAAGAAAACCCACAAACAAGGACATTGCATGCATTTACAAGGAGGAAATCGCAAAAATAAAAAATCCAGAAGACCTCATAAAGCTTTAAATAAGCCTTTTCTGGCGTAAATCGTTTTCACTTTTCGCTTTTTTAGCTGGTTTCCAAGATTTCCTAACAAAATCTGGATATTCCCCAAACCTTTCCAGCCATCGTCTAAGAAAATCTAAAGTTTTTGGATCTGTAGGATACCCGCAGCCTAAATCTCCATACTTCTCTGCTAATTCCGCTATCGCTTTGTCTCTTTCCACTTTGGCTATTATTGAAGCTGCGGAAACTATGGGATATTTTCTATCGGCCTTATGTTCAGAAACAATTTTTGGCTTAAAAGTTAGGCATTCTAGAACGTGTTGTTTAAACCTTTCTTCCAAAACGTCTGAGGCGTCAACATAAGCTATGTCTGGTTTAAGCACTTCTATGATTTCAGCCATTTTCTGAGCCTCCAACCTATTCAATCTATGAAGTTTTCTGCCCTTCTCCACAACCTTGTCAATTTCTTTCGGCGAAATTTTTATGACACTAAATTTTTGGGCAACCCGCTTGATTTCAACAGCAAGAATTTCCCGCCTATGCGCCGACAAAAGCTTCGAATCCCTTACCTTCAATTCCAAGAGTTTTGGCAGCTTCTCTTCCTGCATTAGGATTCCTGCTATAACTAATGGACCAATCACGGAGCCCCTTCCAGCGTCATCAACGCCTGCGACTAGCATCAGAAAGCCTTCCCTCATGAAATTTGATAACATTTTTGGAGTTATAACATTTTTTGGTTTACCCAGCAACCAATATGGACCCTACCCTTTATCTTTTCCGCAAAATCTTATTATGCTGTTAAGCAAAATATGGGGTCTAAATGGGGGTTTGAATCTTTTGGATTTGAAAGGTAGCAGAACCGAAAAGAATTTGTTAGCTGCTTTTGCTGGAGAATCCCAAGCGAGAACACGCTACACTTTCTTCGCAAGCGTAGCCAAAAAGGAGGGTTATGAGCAGATAAGCGCAATTTTCACAGAAACAGCCGAAAATGAGAAGGAGCATGCGCAACTGTTCTTTAAACTCTTGAAGGGCGGAATGGTGGAGATAACGGCTGCTTATCCTGCTGGCGTTATTGGTTCAACAGCGGAAAATCTGAGGGCTGCGGCTGAAGGCGAAAAACATGAGTGGGGAACCCTTTATCCAAACTTTGCCGAAATCGCCGATGAGGAAGGCTTTGCAGAAGCCGCAAGAACCTTCCGCATGGTCGCCAAAGTGGAAGCATACCATGAAAGGCGATATAGAAAGTTGCTGGCAAACCTTGAGCAAGGCAAAGTATTCAAAAAGGATTCGTCAGTCATGTGGAAGTGTAGAAACTGCGGATACGTTTTTGAGAATGACGAAGCGCCTGAAAGATGTCCAGTTTGCGATCATCCAAGAAGCTACTTCGAACTCTGGTGCGAAAACTACTAGTCACTCTCTCTTTTTTAGTTCCAAATGTTTAATGGCTTTTTCCAAAATTACTTCATGCATTCTATCCCTATTTTCATACGTGACAGCATAAATTTCTGCGTCTTCTCTTGCCTTCACTTCGTCAATCAGCATATGCTTCGCTTTCCAATGTACAACACCAATTATGGGCTTAGTGCTCTCCACAGCCCTTTTAACGGCCAATCTGAATTTTTCAGAAAACAATTCCATGGGACCAATCTCGTCTACGGCTATAACATCGCATTCTTCAATAGCTTTTAAAATGGCTTCTGCGCCTATAGCATCTAAATCCGCCAAATTAACACGGTACTTCCCAATTTGAGGTCCCACTTTCTGGTTTATATGGGCAAGCCACCCACGCCTATCACTGCCTAAATCTAAAATTTCAAAACCAATCCGTGCACCACATGAGCGGACCTCACGGCTAACCATACCACCAACACTGTAACCCTTAGCCTTCAAAGCTTCAACAGTTCTCAACAAAACCGTTGTTTTTCCTATACCCGGAACACCTGTTAAAAGTAGCAAACGTTTTCCCACATTTTTCCCTTCTAAAACATAACTCTAATATTTCCTAAAATGCTTTGTTCTGAATGATGCTGGTGTAAGTTTGGAAAAAAGAAAACTTGGGAGGACAAACCTCGAAGTCAGCATAATCGGTTTTGGAGCTATGTGGCTTCCAGAATTAACCCTCGAGGAAAGCATAAAAATTGTTAGAAGAGCCGTCGACTTAGGTGTGAATTACTTTGACACTGCGAGAGGATATGGAGACAGCGAGGAAAAACTCGGTTCGGCTCTTCAGGGTTTAAGAGACAAATGTATAGTTGCGAGTAAAACTGGTTCAAAAACCAAGAAAGAATCGCTTAAAGAAGTTGAGAAAAGTCTCAAAGCTTTGAAGACGGATCGAATTGATATTCTTCAACTTCACGGAATAGACGACCTTCAAATCCTAAAAAAGACTATGTCTTCAGATGGAGCGCTAAAAACATGCGAGGAAGCCCGTTCTGAAGGATTAATAGATTTTATTGGAATTTCAAGTCACAGACCAAACGTTTTAGTTGAAGCCATAAAAACTGGAGAGTTCGACATGGTGCTGGTTCCCTTAAATGTTGTAACTAGGCAACCTATAGAGGTGCTTTTGCCGTTGGCTAAAAAATATAATGTTGGAGTTGTAGTTATGAAGCCTCTGGCTATGAAAGTTGCCAACATATTAACTTGGAAATACAAACCGTCCCTTTCCCTTCTCTCCAACCATCCTGAACTTAAAAATCTCTTAGGAGTAGACATAACTTCGAGAGTTAGCAGGGCTTTAAGGTTCATTTTGGCTCAAGACATTTCAACGGTTATTCCAGGTTTTAAAAGTGTTGAAGAGGTGGAAGTTGCAGCTAAGGTTGGAGAGGAGTTCAAGGGATTAACGCCAGAAGAAGAGAGTTTGTTCAATGTGAACCTTGGAAAGTATTATTGCAGAGACTGTGGACTCTGTCTTCCATGTCCAAGGAAACTGAATATCCCAGCGCTCCTAAGGTTTTATGATTTAGCGCAAATCTATAATCTAAAAAATTGGGCTAAAGAATTGTATTCAGGCTTAGAGGTCAAGGCAGACAAATGTGATAACTGTGGAATATGTGAACCAAAATGTCCGTATCAGATACCCATCAAAAAAATCCTAGAAGAAATCCGCCACATCTTTTAAAACGCATTAACGTGAAGGTGAATAGTTAAAGAATGAAAAATGAAAATTTCAAAATAGATTTCCAAACAGAAATAGCGGAAGAAGGCAAAATCAAAATACTCATACCGAAACTTAAATCCTTCATAAAAGCGCCTTCTGAATATGCGCCTTCAAAGGCTCCGGTTTTCTACAACCCAGTTATGGAATTAAATCGTGACATAGCCGTCATAGCCCTTCAAACGTATCAGAAAACAGTTAACCGCAAAATCGTTGTTTGCGAGCCTTTAGCAGGCTGTGGCGTTAGAGGAATACGTTTTGCAAGGGAAGTTGAGGGCGTCAAAAAAGTCTTAATCAACGATATTAGCGATAAAGCGTTCGAGCTTGCAAGGGCTAATGTGCAGATGAATAAGCTTAGTAAGCGTGTTGTGGTGAAGAATGAGGATGCAAATCGTCTCTTAAGCCGTTATGGTGCTCCCCGTAAAAGATTTGACGCCATAGACATAGACCCCTTTGGCTCACCCGTTTCCTATCTTGATTCAGCCATAAGAGCCCTAAGAGACAGTGGTCTCCTAGCCCTAACCGCGACGGATATGGCGCCTTTATGTGGAGTTTATCCGAAGGCGTGCATACGTAAATATGGCGGAAAACCATTGCGAACGGAGTATTGCCATGAGTTAGCTGTGAGGCTTCTGGCTGGATGCTTGGCAACAACAGCTGCAAAATATGATATTGGCATAAGCGTAATTTTCAGCCACAGCACGAACCATTACATCCGCCTATACGCAAAAATAGCCTATGGTGCAAAAAAGGCTGATGATAGCATAAAAAACATGGGCTACTTACTGCATTGTTTCAATTGTTTCCACAGAGAAACCCTAAAGGCACAATCTCTAATGGAGCTCTCTGGAAAATGCAGCCAATGTAACTCAAAACTCGAATATGCTGGACCATTATGGCTTGGAAAACTATTTGATAAAGAATTCTGCGAAAACATGGAAAAAGTAGCCCGAAAAATGACGCTTGGATGTAAAGCTAAAATTTTGAAAATTTTGGCTCTAATAAAGGGTGAAGTTGACAGTACACCAACATACTATGTGGTTAACAAGTTATGCGATAAACTGACAATACCAGTGCCTTCCGTTAGAAAGGTTATAAACGTTTTAAAAGATGGAGGCTTTCAAGCCTCTCTAACCCATTTTAACCCTAACGGAGTTAGGACAGATGCTTCAACCATAAAGCTGATGGAAGTTTTGAAAAGTTGTATTAACAAGGAACATAACAAGTTTTAAATAATCATCGAACTTAAAATGAGCGAACTGGTGATAGAATGAATAAGCAGATTCTGACTCTAAATTTAATGTGTCTTTCAACGCTTTTGCTTGCCGCTGTAGCACAAGCCCAAGGTCCTTCGGAAATAATTACAGCGTGGACGGACAAGCCCTGCTACTTGGCTGGTCAAAGTGGAAAGCTCTACATTACTTATAACAATATTCGGGATTCGCCGGTCACCATTCGCAACATCATTATAGTCTTTGAGGAATGGTGGGCTTACGACAAAGCAAAAGGCACTTGGGTTGGAAATCTTACTTACGTGCCACCCGAGAACGAAAAAACCTTAACTGAGCATACCGTACGCGTTTTTGAAATAAGTTTCACGGTTCCAACAGATGGAAGAGCAAAAACCACAAAGGTTGACATTAAAGTTTACACGAACTTACCGACTCCAGATCACCCAGATGAAAAACCCATCATCAACGTGGCTGAAACACCAGTCTACATGGACCAGATCATAACATTGTTCACCATTCAAGTGGTGTTGTTAATTGTCTGCACCGTTATCATAGCAGCAACCATATTCCTTTCAGCCCGCAGACCTCAAGTGATGTGGAAGGCGGAAGAAAAGGGAGAATAAACGTAAATCTCCTCATTTTCTTTCTAAAACAATATATAAGTTACTAGTATTCAATTTTTGAGGGAAAGCTATGCCAAAAATAAGCCTAAATGGAATTTTTGTACCACATATAACGCCCTTCACAAGAGAAGGCGAATTAGACGAAGAGGCTTTGAGAAAATGCATAAGGTTTTGGGTTAACGGCGGAGTTTCTGGGCTTGTGCCCTGTGGAAGCAATGGTGAGGCACCATACCTTAACAGAGAGGAGCGAAAGAAAGTTATCGAAATTGTGATGGAGGAGGCCGGCGGCAAGGTTAGGGTTGTTGCTGGAACGGGAAGCCTAAGCACAAGGGAAACTATCCAATTTACGAGAGACGCAAAAGAGTTTGGTGTTGACGCTGCTTTGGTGGTGACGCCATTTTATTTTAAGCTTTCAAACAGGGAATTGCTAGCGCATTATAAAGCTGTCTTAGAAGATGTTGACATCCCCATAGTGCTTTATAGCGTGCCAAAATTCACGGGCTTCTCCCTAGAGCCAACTGTAATCGCTCAACTTGCTTCAGAGTATGAAAATGTTGTTGGCGTAAAAGACAGCGGAGGCAACATTGGAAACATAGCTGAAACTATACGATTGGCTGGAGACAAAATTTCAGTTTTAGCTGGAACAACTGATGTGACTCTTCCAACTCTAATGTTGGGGGGTAGGGGCGCAGTAATCGCAGTAGCAAACGTTTTTCCAAAAATTTGCCAAAGCCTCTATGACGCCTTTAAAATGGGCAACTACGAAAAAGCAAGCCTCTTACAGCAACGTTTGAACTACCTAAATGAAGTTCTTGTTAAAAAATATAATCAGCTTTCGACAATAAAAGAAGCATTAAAAATACTTGGCTTACCCGCGGGCTACCCGCGAAGCCCAGCGCTACCATTGAAAGAGGAGGAAAGAAGGGAAGTAGAAGAAGCGCTTAAAGCGGTAGAAAACATAAATAATTAAGTAATAGGACTCACATCTTCATATAAGTTGGAGGTGCATAAAGCTCGGAAAAGTTTTGGTCACTTCCGCATGGCCATACATAAACGTTACACCCCACATAGGAAACTTAGTCGGTTCTGTTTTGTCCGCGGATGTCGTTGCCCGCTATTATAGACTGAAAGGCGAAGAAGTGGTGATGGTCAGTGGCTCGGATGAGCATGGAACCCCAATAGAGGTTGAAGCCATAAGGCTCGGCATTTCGCCCAAAAATTTGACAGATAAGAACCATGCAATGGTTGCTGCACTTTTTAAGGAGTGGGGGATATCATTCGACAACTACACAAGAACAGAAAACCCAGTGCATAAGGAGTTTGTCCAAAAACATTTAATGAAAATATTTAACAATGGCTATATTTTTGTCCAAGAAACAACAATGCTTTACTGCGAAAATTGCCGCCGCTTTTTACCAGACAGATTTGTGGAAGGAAAATGCCCCTACTGCGGAAACGAGTCGGCTCGCGGTGACCAATGCGATTCTTGTGGAAGACTTTTAGAGCCTACGCTTCTTCTGGAGCCTTACTGTGTTATTTGTAAAGGAAAACCAGTGGCAAAAACAACTAGACACTGGTATTTTGACCTTTCAAAATTCTCCGAAAAACTAAGCAATTACTTAAGCAGTAATGAACAGTTGCCGACAACAACCAAAAACTTCAGCCTAAACCTAATAAAAGAAGGTTTGAAACCCAGAGCTGTCACGCGAGATGTGGGTTGGGGAATTCCAGCCCCCTTTCCAGGAGCTGAAGACAAGACAATTTATGTTTGGGTTGAAGCCGTTTTGGGTTACGTTTCAGCTACAATCGAATATTTCAGAAACCGCGGTGAACCAGAAAAATGGAAAGAATATTGGTTTGACAAGAATGCCAAAACCTTATATTTCATAGGAAAAGATAACATACCATTTCACACAATAATTCTTCCAGCACTGCTTCTGGCTTCTGGTGAGGATTACAATTTGCCATCGAACGTTTCAGCAACAGAATTTCTACAGTTTGGCGGCGAAAAGGCTTCAAAAAGCCAAAGAAGAGGAATTTTCATTGATGAAGCCATAGAGCTTTTTCCAGCGGATTATTGGCGCTACTATTTAATGGCAACAAGACCAGAAACCAAAGACTCAAACTTTTCATGGGAACTCTTCATAGAAAAAGTAAACTCAGATTTAAACGACACTTTCGGCAACTTCATCCACAGAACATTAACTTTCATAAACACCCAGCTTAATGGCGAAGTTCCACAACCAAAAACCTTGGAAAAGGATGACGAAGAAGTTCTTAAGGCGCTTAAAGAGAAAGTTGAAACCATAGGCAAAGAGTTGGAAAATTGCCGTTTGCAGTCTGCAGCAAACAATGTTATAAGCATAAGCCGCATGGGAAACCAACACCTAAACGAGAAGGAACCATGGAAACTAATAAAAAAAGATAGGGAAAAATCCTTAAGCGTAATTTATGTGGCAGCCCAAATCGTTAAAGCCCTAGCCATCACTTCAGCACCGTTCATGCCCTTCGCGGCAGAGGAACTTTGGAAAACCCTAAACTTGCCCGGAAGCGTCCACGCTCAGAAATGGGATGAAGCCCTAAAACCGCTACCACCAAAACATAAGATAGGTGAAGCCAAACCTTTGTTTAAGAAGATAGAGTTCAGCGAAAAAGAGCTTGATGAAATGCTAGCGAATGTTAGGGAAAAGTTGAAGAGAACTTAAAAATAGATTGGCTGTGAAGCTTTGAAACTCAAAATAGACATTCACATTCACACAAACTATTCCTACGACTCCATAACAAAGCCAGAAGAAGTTGTCTTTTACGCTCAAAAGCGTGGGTTAGATGGCGTTGCCATAACAGACCATGACGTAATAGATTGTGCATTAAAAATGGCTAAAGAAACCAACTTCCTCATTATTCCTGGAATAGAAATTTCAAGCTTAGATGGGCATGTGCTCGCCCTTAACATTCAAGAATCCATCCAAAAAGGCTTAAGCGTTGATGAAACCGTAGACAAAATTCATGGCTTAGGCGGTATAGCAGTAGCATGTCACCCGACATCGTTTTTTAAAGGGAGCCTTGGTGAGCGAGTAAGTGCAAAGTTTGATGCTGTGGAGGTTGTAAACGCTTCAGCCTTCCCCTTCAAACATTCCATAAAACTAGGTCAAAGAATTGCTTCTCACTTCGGAATCGCACAGGTTGGTGGTAGCGATGCTCATTATGGTCCAGAAATAGGTTATGCATACACCATAGTGAATTCTGAGCCAGATGCAGAGAATATTGTTAAATCCATAAGTAACGGGTTATGCCAACCCTTTGGCAAAGCGATACCGTTAATTACAAGACTTAAAAGGGAAATCTTAGTTTTTAAGAGAAAACTTTCATAAAAATGAAGGTTTTATGGGAATTTTTCTATTTGGTAAAGGTTCAATTCTATGTTTAGTGGTTTTTCTGGCTCCGCATAAGGCTCAAGGTTGAAGAGTTGTGGTGCAATTGTTCCAAATCCGCTTAAGACGTGAGGCGAGTTTACGCCTGTCATGACCAATGTGACTTTTAATTTTCCATCTTGTTCTGGGTTTACCCTTGCGCCCCAAATGACTAGAGCGTTTTCATCCATCATTTCCGTCACTATTTCGCCCACGCGATTCGCCTCTTCAATTGTCATTTGGCTGTCGCCTGTGACGTGAATTAGAGCTCCAGTGGCGCCCATATAATCCACATCTAGCAATGGACTTCTAAGCGCATTCCTTACGGCTTCTTCTGCTCTATTTGGTGCGTCGGATTCGCCTACGCCTACAACGGCAACCCCGCCCCGCTTGACAATTGTTTTGAAATCTGCGAAATCGAGGTTTATGAGACTTGGCGCTGAGATTGTTTCAACTATTCCCTTAATCATGTTTGCCAAAACTTGGTCTGCCACTTTGAAGGCTTCGTTTATTGGTAGTTGAGGCATAAGCTGCATAACCTTATTATTATCTATAACAACAACAGTGTCGCATTGTCTCCGCATCTCAGTTAACGCTGTGGCTGCATACTCTATCCTTCCCTTTTCTATGCGGAAAGGCGTAGTAACCACACCAACTGTTATTGCTCCCTTCCGTCTCGCAATTTCAGCAATAACTGGTGCTGCACCTGTTCCTGTTCCGCCGCCCAAACCAGCCGTTATAAAAGCTATATCCACATCTGAAAGCAAATCTTCAATTCGCTTTCGGGATTCTTCTATTGCTGCTCTTCCAAGCTTTGGGTCTCCGCCAACGCCTAACCCCTTTGTAAGTTTTTCGCCAATCAAAACTTTCTGATGAGCTCTTGAAACGCTCAGATGAAGCGCATCCGTGTTCACCGCGATGCATTCTGCGCCGACAACACCCATCTCCATAAGCCTAGTAACCGTATTGTTACCAGCTCCGCCAACGCCGATAACAACTATGCGACAGCGACCAAGAGGAAGAACTTCGCTTACTTCGTTATGCCAAGTATACTTAAGCGCATGTTCGCTGGGAATAGCCTTAGCCAACCCTCTTCCTCCGAACAACCTCATCATTTATCAAATCGCGGATGGCGACCCGAATGGCTTCAGCCCTATTCGGATAAAACCTTTCATTCACAAGCTGGTCTAACGCCTTAATATAAGGTTCGGGAAGATAAAGCGTAATCAATTTCATACCTTTTCTCCCTCCATAGGGGATACAGAAATTCTTTGCTGAGGCTATAGTAATATATATTAATCTCTAAATATGCTTTAAATATGTTCGTTCCATCACTTATAAGTATTATTAGAAGGCATTTCAGATTTTTGTAAATTCCGGCTGCCGGCAACCTTTATGTTTTTATTCCTTTTTAAAGCATTTAATGTATTGCGATGGAAAGCTATGAAGGTTTTCGTTAAGAGTTTCGGCTGTTCAACAAATTTGGCTGACGGCGAAGTTTTGGCTGGATGCTTAGCGGAGGCTGGATATCAAATTGTGAATTCTCCTTTTGCTGCAGACATTTTAATAATCAATACTTGTGCCGTGAAGGGACCTACAGAAAATCGCATGATTGAAATTCTGAAGAGAACTCCACTAGATAAGAAGTTGATTGTGGCTGGATGCCTACCCCTCATCAATTTCGAAAGACTATCCAGAGACGTGCGTTATGATGGGGTTGTTGGTCCAGCCGCTGGCGATACAATTGTTAATGTGGTTGGCCGTGTCTTAAAGGGTGAAAAGGTTGTAGCTTTAAAAGGAGCAGTTAACGCTAAACCCAGCCTTAGTCTTCCCCGCATTCTTTTGAATCCTGTGGTGAGCATAATTCCAATAAGCTATGGCTGTTTAGGCTCATGCGCCTACTGCTGCGTAGTTTTCGCCAGAGGGCATCTAAGAAGTTATAGCGTTCAAGAAATTGTTGAAAGGGTGAAAAAGGATTTGGCTGTGGGCGTTAGGGAGTTTTGGCTTACTTCGCAGGATACGGCTTGTTATGGAAGGGACATTGGCACGAACTTGGCTGAGCTGCTTTTGGTTTTATCTGATGTTGAAAGAGACTTTAAGATTCGTGTTGGGATGATGACTCCAAACATGGCTTTAGGCATTCTTGAAAATTTAATTCAAGCCTTTAAGAACGATAAGATTTTCAAATTTGTTCACCTGCCAGTTCAAAGCGGAGACGACGAAATTCTAAAAAACATGCGAAGATTTTACTCCGTCGCCGATTTCAAAAAAATAGTGGACACTTTTAGGGAAAACTTTCCTGAATTAACCTTAGCCACAGATGTCATTTGCGGTTTTCCAGGCGAAGATGAAGAAGCCTTTGAAAAAACTCTACAACTAATCAAAGAGATTAAACCTGACATAGTAAATGTTTCAAAGTTCTTTGCTAGACCGAAGACTGCTGCGACTAAAATGACAAATTCTGTGCCTAAACCAGAAATTAAGCGCAGAAGCACCATGGTGGCTGATGTAGCTAAAACGGTTGCTTTTGAGAAGAATCAGCATTGGGTTGGTTGGAGTGGCGAAATTTTGGTTGATGAGATTGGTAAAGCTTATGGGTCTTGGGTTGGGCGCAATTTAGCTTACAAACCAATAATTATTAAGAGTGGTGATAATTTGCTTGGTAAAATTGTAAAAGTTAAAGTGGTTAAGGCTTTTGCAACTTATTTGGAAGCTGAAAAACTCGGGTAAATTATTTATTTGGATATGCTTAATTGTGTTTGGAGATGAAAAAGTTTGGGTGAAGAAAACCTTGTAGAAGTTGGACGCGTAACCCATTTCTTCTCAAAAATCAGCGTTGCAGTTATAGAACTTAAGGCGCCCTTGGCTGTGGGCGACACAATACACATTAAGGGACCAACAACAGATTTTGAACAAGTTGTGGAATCCATGCAGATTGAACACAAAAATGTTCAGAGGGCTGAGGCTGGACAAAGCATAGGCTTAAAAGTTGCACAGCGGGTAAGAGAAAAGGACGTGGTATACAAGAAACTCTAACTTTAATTTCTCTTTTTATCCTTTAGAGTGGTTCTTCCCAATCCGTTTGACAATCATTCTCGGGAATCAAAATTATAGTGGTTCCGTTTGGCAGTGACATTGAAGGATTCTCTCTTATGTTTAAAAAATTTTGATTCTGCATGGGCGTGGACTGCCACCTGATTGTAAAACCTATTCTTGTAGGGGTGATAAACCATTTGAAATAGGCTTTTATACTTCTCAACTGGAAATTTTCCAGTTTTCTTTATTATTTCTTCGTCAACTGCTTTTATTGCATCAATTATGGAAGCATCATCCCTTAAAGTAAGCTGAATGCCGTATGGGAAGATTTTGCTAATTTCCCGCTGACGAATAAACAATAAAACCCTCTTCATGACATTTCATCCTTTCAAAAGATTGTAAGGAGGCGATACCGAGAAGTTCTATGCAAAGTGCTTAGTGTTTTAGGGCTTCTAAGCGCTTGTTTACTTTTTCTAGTCTTTTGTTTAGAGCTTCCTTGTATTCTTCGAGCATCTTTATTTCTTCTTCAACATCCATTAACGGAAATGGTAAGCCCATATGGTGCGCATGTTTGTGTTCATGATGTGCGTGGTGGCTTTCCGCTCCACAGCTGCAATAACATCTACACATTTACCTCTCACCTCCTTTTCTTTTTTCAAAATTTTCATGATAAAACTTTGCTAGATCGTCGAAGAGCATCTTCCTCTTAACAATGGATTCAAGTCCCATTTTTAGTGCTTCAATTCCCTTCTTTGTTAGGCTATAAACTCTTCTGTCTGGTCCACCTTCGACTTTTTCCCATTTAGACTCGAGTAAGCCTCTTTCTTCCATTCTCCTTAAAAGCGTGTATATTGAGCCTGGTTCTAGTTTGTGGCATCCGCTGCTTCGTTGTTCAATTTCTTCTAGGAGTTGGTAGCCGTGCATTGGTTTTTCGTAGAGTATTCTCATTAGTAGGAATTGTATCCATCCCCGTTCTGGATAGTCGTGCCAACAACCGCAATTTTTTGGACCGCACATTGTTATCGCAGGAATTATGTAACAATGTTACATATATAAGTGTTATGCAAAGCAAACAATAGATTTAAATTCTTAAATATGAATTTTTATTCGGAGGAAAACACGTGACAAATGAAAGTCAAAAAAATGAATGTGCACATGAATGGAAAGCTGAAGGGTTAACACACGACAAGTCGCACGTGAAACTTGTTTGCGTAAAATGTGGGAAAACAAAGGAAATAGAACTCTTTCCTTAAACTTCAAAACTTTTTAAATATAAATTAGGCATTGAGGATTGAGTGCGATTGGAATGAGCGAGGGCGTTGTTAAAATCAGAAGCTGGAGCGAGTTTAAGCGTCTCGCAG
>JAVZLM010000009.1:0-82477 GCA_038883775.1 Bathyarchaeia archaeon | reverse complement strand
GTACGGCCGCAAGGCTGAAACTTAAAGGAATTGGCGGGGGAGCACCACAAGGGGTGAAGCTTGCGGTTTAATTGGAGTCAACGCCGGAAATCTCACCGGGAGCGACAGCAGAGTGAAGGCCAGATTAAAGGTCTTGCTGGACGAGCTGAGAGGAGGTGCATGGCCGTCGCCAGTTCGTGCCGTGAGGTGTCCTGTTAAGTCAGGCAACGATCGAGACCCGCGTCCCCAGTTGCTATTGGCCTTGAGCCAAGCACTCTGGGGAGACTGCCGCCGATAAGGCGGAGGAAGGAGCGGGCCACGGCAGGTCAGTATGCCCCGAATCTCCCGGGCCACACGCGAGCTGCAATGGCAGGTACAGTGGGTTCCAACCCCGAAAGGGGAAGGCAATCCCTAAAGCCTGCCGTAGTTGGGATCGAGGGTTGAAACTCACCCTCGTGAACATGGAATCCCTAGTAATCGCGCGTCACTATCGCGCGGTGAATACGTCCCTGCTCCTTGCACACACCGCCCGTCGTTCCACCCGAGCGACTCCTGGGTGAGGCGTGGTCCTTGGTGGCTGCGTCGAATCCAGGTTTCGTGAGGGGGGAAAAGTCGTAACAAGGTGGCCGTAGGGGAACCTGCGGCCGGATCACCTCCTATGCAATAAATGGCTTTGCATTGCCGACTGGAAGAGAAAGGAAAAGCATCACAAACGTCAAAGCCCCAAAAATCGATATTAATTTATGGTTTGGCGCGCTGTTAAATTGGATACCCTCTATAGGTTTTTGGTTGTGAAAAAAGCCAATGGCAGACCTCCCCTTCTAGGTTTTCAGCTGATGGCAAATTAAAATGGTAAACTATCTAATTTTAAGTTAAATTTTATAATTTTAGCAATAAAAGCTCTAATGGTTTTAGTTCTCCTGTCACAGGATCTACTTGTAATCCAAGCTCTTCAAGCGTTGTTACACCTAAAACTTCGGTGTCAGATTCTTCGCCGAAAACTATTATAGAATATGTGCTTTGACCTTTAATCTCAATTTCTGCTGCGCCCACATCTCGCTCAATAATTCTTCCATCGGCAGTTTTAAAACGTCTCTTCCCTCGCGGTTTCACGTCAAGCTTTTCAAGTCTTTTACTATTTAAAATGGTATAAATTGAACCTGTGTCCACTAATAGTTCTGTAAAATCTTCAAGTTCTGGTTTGTGGATATTGCGAATTTTGACTTTAATTTTTACATAACCCATAATGAATCTAAAAATATGTAATGCGTAAAAATATTAAAGGTTATTTGCTAAAATTCTGCCTTTGCCAAAGGGAATAAACTCCCTTATGTTCTCTATAGGGGTTCTCAAAACTTTCTCTTTCAATTCCTTCGGAATTTTTGCAGCCAAAACCTTCAAAATATGCTTTAAAAATTCTTTGCCGCTTTCCTCTCCAGGCACAATTATGGCGTAAGTTTTTGTTTTCGCCATAACAGCGTCAACTGGTTCGCCAACAAATTTTATTTCATTGTTTTCTTCGATTATGCCGATGGCAATTTTTAGTGGAGTATTGCGCATCCAATTCCTTTTCCCACTAACAACAAAGGCTCCGTGGGGCACGGATTCGCCTGATGGGGCAGCCTTGCTTAGTTGTTCTGGTTTTACCCAGTAAACGTCAACTGTTGCAAAGCCTTCACGCCAGCCACGCGAATATGCGGCTGCAAATTCCGCAGCTTCTTTCAAGCATTGTTCGCTTGGTTCTTTTCCGCCAGTCTTTATGACAACGAAGGGGGCGCCGACAATATCTGCGTGAAAGACTATATCAATTGGTTCTGTGTACTTTTTGATTAAAACTTCATTACTGACGGCGTCCTTGCCTCCAACAACTAGAAAACCATCTGAGGATTTAAACCATCTAAACTTTTCAAACCATTCCTTACGTTTAACGCGGCGCTTCTCAAGTGTTTCCAAAACTTCAATGGGTTTAGTATGTTCTAAAGCTTCTGCTTCCCGAATCTTTGCTTCAATTTCCATCAATTTCTTGCGTGTTTCTTCCAAGGCGTTTTTAGCGCCAGCCAACTTCTGCCTAGCCTTTTTACTTCTTTCATAGAACTGCGCAGCAACATCAAACAATTTCTTTCGCAAACCTAACCCAAATTTTAAGCCGTCAACGCAAACGTATATTACCAATCCTTTAGCATCAAAAGAGTCAAAAAATATGCTGGGTTTGGTGCCCGCTTTCTTTTCAGCCAAAACTTCAGAAACAATACTGTTCCATTCTTTGCCAGCCTTTTTTCCGCTTAAAAATTTGTCCAGTAAAGCTTGTAATTCGCCTGCGTAAGCATAGATGGTGTCTCCAATACGCTTGTTTTCACCTGCCTCGTTTTTTGCTTCTGCCAAAGCTTTCTCTTGGCTTTCGATGACACGCTTAAGCCTTTCCACCTCTTGTTTCAACTTTTCAATTTCAATGCTGACCTTAACTTTTTCAAAGGCTTCAGTTTTAACATAAAATTCGTCTAAGGCTTCGTTAAAACTTTCATAAACTTGATGTTTCAGCTTCTCATAACGTTTAAGCCTAAAAGGCACAACATCCATAAATTCGCCTTTATCGTCTAAAATAATGCAAGGCTCCAGTTTTCTATTAGAAACTTGCCAAAGCAGATCTTGCAAGCAATCGAAAAAGGCGTGAAATTCAGAATCACTTAGTTTATTGCAATGTTTAGTTTTCTCTATCCCAGCCCTTAACAAAATCTCTTCAGCGTATATGCCGCCAATGCCTAAGAAGCGAACTGCCGCCCTAACAACTTCGACATCGCCAAAATCTCTTAGGGCAGTGGTCAACTCTTCTTCACTAACTTTAAATGGGTTTTTTCCGCTGGAAGGAGCGAAAGTAAATGTTTCATTGCGGAGAATATTGCGGTCTCGCATCCGCTTATATGCCAGAGCATGGAGAATCTTGCCTTCACCGTCGACTAAAATGATGTTGCCTTCGCCGAAAAGCTCCAAAACAAGCCTCAAATCTCCCATTTTACTTTTAAAATTGAAAACAACAACTCTCTCAAATTCATGCTGTTTAATGCTTGTCAAAATGGCATTCCGCAAATATTTTCTTAAAGCCATGCAAAAAGCTGGAGGAACAGTAGGCTTTTTCGCAGCATAAGAGGTTAAGTGTAAACGGCACCCAGCCTCTAAAACAAGACGCAAAGCTGGTTTGTTTGGTATGTGTAATTTAAAAAGTATGGTTTTGGAATCTAACTGGTAAACGTTGCTGGCACGAGAATTTTCAATAACATCATTTAACTCGCGTACAACAGCAGCTACATCAAAGCTTGTAAAATTCTTTTTCCGTTGCATTCCCGTTTCACGTCTAAAAGCTAATATGATGAGAAACTATAAATAGACAACCAAATTAGCAAGCGTTCTTTAGTGAATTACAATCAATGTTCCACAGTATTCGCACTTAACCGATGTTTCTCCCTTATAAATTTCGCGGGTGTATGGTGCACCACAATGGGGACATCGGACAAGCTGTATTGTAGGCGCCTCCTTAACGGTAGTTCCTCTTATGGAGGCTATGTCTCTATCAGCTTCGCCGCCAATTATGTAGCTGAAGAATCTTGTTATTATGTCGGCTTCCCATCCCTTCACGTCGAAAGGTGTTTCTGCCAAACCACGTTCTGGTTTAAAGCGTATGTAAATTCCAGTCCAAGCTATTAAGCCTACTCTGCCCTTGGATATTTCTTGTAAGGCGCCGATGGGCTGTTCTATTAAGACCGTTCTTTCAACTTTCTTTTTTGTGGCTATGAATAATTTCTTCTCCAACACAACCTCTTTTTTCCCTTCGAAAATAAACCTTTGATTTGTGAAATATAGAGTTCCTTCGCTTTTTTCGTCAGTCATAATTTTTCCTTCAATTGCCAAAACTGGGCTTTCTTCTTGTTTTAGTGGGAAAGTTGCTAAAGCGAATAGTTCCATGGTTTTTTCAGCCACTTTTAGGTCTCTGTCTATGGCGTTAACGCTTGAAATAAACTCGTTAAGAGGTGTACTCACTTTGCCTGTTTCTAAATTGGCTCTCATTCTTATAGAAGAAGCTTCAATGGACAAGCGACCAGCCAAAGAACGACTAAACCCAATGTTGCCACTGTTTATTGCTGCTCGAAGCCTCTGAGCATCCGCTTGTAATCCCCGAATTTGGGCGGTTAATGGTTGGACGCTGTTTATAAATGCTTGCTTAAGAGTAGGCGCAGCTTCTATCCATTTTTTGGTTAGTAGGTCTATGCTTTTTTCAAGATGTCCCATAGCCGCATAACCCCGCCCCCTAACAGTCATTAGTCTGCTTGGAAGAGAACCCATAGAAGCCTCAACATAAGCTATTTTGCTTTCCACATCGCTTATTGCTCCAGAAGCGCTGAAGAGGTCAGATTCTATGGAGCGAAGCTGAGAATAAAGCGCTTCCTTTTCTCTATCAACCTGTGCCATATACTTCTCCAAACATAAACTGTTCATTGCAGAAATAAAATTTGCTGAAAAGTTGTTAGGCTGAGCAACTTTTAAATCCTAATCTTAAATATAAGATGGAAAGGCGTTGAAAGGCTATGACGATTATAGAGAAAATATATTGGATTAAACTGCTGCTTGGCATAATCGCAGCCTTAGCATCTACAGCATACACGCAAGCAAGAGTTGTCCCGCCAGATGTTGTAGACTATAACATTTTTTTGAACGGTATAAGCATAGCAATAATAGTGTACGTGATATCCTATTACCTAATGAAGTTTAAATGGGCGGCTAAAATGGAGAAACCGCAGAAAATTTTCACAACGGGCGGTGGCATATACTTTCTTTCATGGCTTGTTTTTTGGATTCTATTCTACACGATAATGGCTGGACCGCCGCCGCCATCATAGCCTATCTAGGCTTCTTTCCAAGAAAATTCTCGATTGTAGCTTGCTTTTCATCGTCCTTTAAAGTTTCCAGCCTTCCCTTACAAGAGACCATGTTATTTATGTTTGGATTATTTGTAAAATCCATTCTGCTGAGCACATGCATACAGTCAGCCCATGCTGAGAAAAATCCGCGGTCAAAGTCTCCATGAAGCCTATTTTTGACATGATTCAAAAACTCTCGCCTATAACTGTATAAGGCTCCTTTATCATTTAAATTCAGTCTCGAGAAAAATGCGTAGGAGTCATTGTTATTTGAGCGTCTGGCAAGCATCATCCCATATAAGCCTCTAAAATAGCCTCTGTTCCATTCTGTTTTGTGCATTTTCTGTTTAATCTTTTCCAGTTCCCGCTCCGCTTCGGCAAACTGTCTATTAACTAAAAGCTGGAAATACCGTATCACCAAAATCCTTGGAATAGGCATCTTCAACGCCCACGAGACTTAGACTTTTCTTCCTCGGAAACGTCTTCTATTCCGTTTTCAGTTATTTTAAATATTTCCTCACCTTCAGGCAAATAAGGACTAGAAACCAAGCGGGCAATGCGCACTGGTCCATGGGCAGCCCTTCGAAGATACACACGTGTGTGGCTTGTGTGTCCGACAATGTGACCGCCAACGGGATGCACAGCGTCACCAAAAAACATGTCTGGCTTAGCCATAACCTGATTTGTCACAACAGCCACGAGGTTAAAGGCTCTTGCTAAACGAATCAGTTTGTGCATGTGCTTGTTCAGTTTCTGCTGCCTAGAAGCTAACATTTCGCGTCCGAGGTATTCGCTTCTGAAATGGGCAGTTAGGGAATCAACGATGATGAGTTTAACGTTATTTTGCTTTATCACATCATCAACATTATCTAACAAAAACATTTGATGGTCAGACGTGTAAGCTTCGGCATAAATAATGTTCTTAACCACCTCTTCTGGGTCTAATCCCAAGTGACGGGACATCTGCACAATCCTTTCAGTCCTAAAAGTGTTTTCTGTGTCTATGTATAATGCAGCGCCAGATAAGCCGCCCCTTTCTGGGGGCAACTGAACATTAACGCATAATTGGTGGCATAACTGGCTTTTTCCGCTTCCATATTCGCCATAAAATTCTGTTATGGTTTGAGTTTCCAATCCGCCGTCGAGAATTCTGTCTAGGGCTTTGCTTCCTGTAGTTAAGCGCAAGACGGTTTGGCGCATTTTTAAAAGTTCATCAGCCCTGATGAAGGAGACGCTTATAGAGGAGCGGGCGGCTTCAATGATGGCAAAAGCCTTTTTCTCGCTTATTCCCGCTGGTTCTAACTCGCGGGCTGTAGCCATAGCCAAAGACTCAACTGTGTGAAAGCCCAACTCTCTCAATTTTTGGGCGGTGGCTGGACCTATGCCCGGCAAATCCTCCAAAAACTCGTATTTCTTCTTAACAGCGCCTTCTTTTTTCCTTTCTTCCTCCTCACTCATCACTTAGTTCACTCTCTTTTGCAACTTATGAGAGAGTTAGGTTAAGCAATATTTAAAACAAGCGAAGTGTGTCAGCGTCTTTTCCGTGGAGAGGTAAGTTAAAGTGAAAATAATCTTAAATTTGCAATTAACAAGAGACAAGATATAAGTAGCTGAATTTTTCATAAAACCGACAAAAGAAGGGAAAAATATGGATATGGCGAAAATTATTGAGGATGTTGCCTTTAACATACTAAAACAAGCAGTCATATACTTGCCAGAAGACGTAAAACAAGCCTTAAAAAAGGCTTATGCTGAAGAAACAAGCGAAGCTGGCAAGACCCAGTTGAAAGCAATTCTTGACAATATTGAGTTAGCCGAGAAATATCAGGCGCCAGTATGCCAAGACACTGGCACTATAATATTCTATGTTAAGGCTGGAGCTGAAGCAAAAAACCTTGACAAAATAGAAGAGCCATTAACAAAGGCTGTGCGCAGAGCCACAAAAGATATACCGCTCCGCCCAAACGCCGTTGACCCATTCACACAAAAGAACAGCGGAGACAACACTGGACGTCTAATACCATACATAAACTGGGAAATCGTATCTGGCGAAAACATAGAATTAACCGTCATGACTAAGGGAGGCGGTTCAGAAAACGTTTGTTTAACTGGCATGCTTGTCCCAGGCGAGGGAATAAATGGACTGAAAAAGTTTGTTATAGATGCTGTCATAAAAGCTGGGGCTCAGCCTTGCCCACCCACAATTCTCGGCGTTGCTATGGGTGGCGGAAGCGACATAGCCATGAAACTTGCAAAAAAGGCTCTTCTTAGACCTTTAAATGAACCTAATCCAAACCCTGAAATTGCTAAACTTGAAAAGGAGATATTTGAAGCTGCGAATATGACTGGAATTGGTCCTATGGGCTTGGGTGGAAAAACCACAGTGCTTGGCGTACACATCGATTACGCTTATAGGCATCCAGCATCCTTTCCAGCGGCTGTCGCCTTCAACTGTTGGGCTGCCAGAAGAGCCACTGCAAGGATTAATGCGGACGGAACCGTTGAATATTTAACGCATAAAATGAAGTAGTGAGGTGAGAAAGGATGGCTGTTTACAAACTTAAAACACCAATTTCTGAAGAAGAAATTCGCAAGTTAAAAGTGAATGATGTAATTTACATAACAGGAACAATTGTAACCGCCAGAGACCAAGCCCACAGAAGAGCCTTAGAATATTTTAAACAAGGAAAAGCTTTACCCATAAACCTTGAAGGCTTAGCAGTTTTCCATTGCGGTCCAGTTGTAAGCAAAGAAGGCGATAAGTGGGTTGCTGTTGCTGCTGGCCCAACAACGAGCACGAGAATGGACATTTTCGAGGATGAGTTCATAAAAAACTTTAAAGTGCGAGTGGTTATCGGCAAGGGTGGAATGGGTAAGAAAACAACGGATGCCATGGCAAAATACGGCGCTGTTTATGGCGCCTTCACCGGTGGAGCCGCAATATTAGCTGCGAAAGCCATCAAAAACGTAAAAAGTGTTGAGTGGCTTGATTTGGGAACACCGGAAGCCCTTTGGATTTTTGAGGTTGAGGATTTTGGTCCTTTGGCTGTTGCCATAGACTCTCATGGAAACAATGTGTTCTTGGATGTTGCCAAAAAAGTTGAGGAGAACAAGCAGAAGATTTATCAGAAACTTGGCTTGACGCAATAATTTACCTTATTATTTTTGTATTTTTATTTTGGATTTTTGATAGCTAATTTAGATTCTGTTTAATGTATCGGAAGATTTAATATTCAAGCTTTACACTCACTAAAAACGAGGCAAACCCATGTTCAAAACCTTCAAAGAAAAAATAGCCCTTTCCGGAATAACTGTCCTCATGATAGGCGTAGCCCTCTTAGTATTCACTTTCATAAGCGCCTATGGATTCCTGACCCAAAGTCTATCTATAATGGCTTCAGAAGACCTTGTGAAAACTTTTGGCGAAGCCTTGGCTCCCTTGATTGCCACCTGCGTTCGCATAATGTATCTAGGCGTTATGGGTTGGATAGGCTCATTATTGACGATAAGGGGTGTTACAATAATAGCTCATGCACCACAAATCACGCCAGCAGCTCCGCAAAAAGAAGTTATACCAGAACAGAAGCCACAACCACAACCTCAGCCACAGAAGGCAAAGGCTGAAAAACCAAAAGCTGAAAAGCCCAAAGAAGAGGTTAAGCCTCAAGAACCAGAAATGGTTGTTATACCACCAGAACAAATTTCGCAACCACCACCCGAGCCAAAACAACCTCAGCAAAACAATTCTCAACAGTAAATTTAGCATGCCCGGAAAAGGAGCGATATGCAAATACCAATTCGAATGATAGGAATAACTACAACATTTTTCTGGATTTTCCTAATCGCCTTTTTCGTTTCCGCAGTCTACTCTGTTAAAGATTTACATTTTGATTTTGGCGAGCCACAGATGAACGTAACAGCAGATAATAAAATACTCCTATCTATTCCTTTGACAATTACAAACAATGGACTCTATAGCCTCCGTTATTTTAACCTAACAACAAAAATTTCAAGTGCAGAAAACTTCCTCATTGCAAATGGGACAACCTTCATACCAATTATAAATAAGGATGAAGAGGCAACTGTAACGCACAACGTTACCATCGATATTAATTTGCTTCTTCAGTATAACCAGAATTTCCTGTTTAATGATACAGAATTAGAAATTTTGGAGACAGTTAGCATGGTTATTGCTGATTTGATTCCAATTCAAGCCTTAACAAACCATTCCATGCCATGGGGCGCACCTCTATACAATTTTGTTTTAGGACACCCTCAATACGTAGCGGCTAACTTAACACATTTTCGAGTCAATTTACCCATAAGTTTTGAGAATCACGCCTTCTTTGATGTGGTTGGAGATATGAAAATAAAAATGTATAACAACGCCAGCCGCCTGTTAGACGAAGGACAAATTTCCATAAACGTCCCGCCACAATCCTTCTTTGATGGATTTGTAGAATTTTATGTTTTAAGCGACGAGGTGACTGATGATGGCTACTTTAGCGTTTCCATTTTGACTCCTCTTTTCAATTATGAAAACTTGGTGATTCCCTATGGCAGATAACAAAACCAAGCTTAGGCAAATGATATTTAAAGCCTTAAAGGCGACTGTGAAGGGAACTCTCTTTTATGTGGCATACCTCTTCGTATGGATGTTTCTAGCTCCCATCTCACAACTAATTCCCGGCTTTCAACAGATAATTGAAACTTTTGTCATAGTATACATAATTCTGATTATTGTTGGAGACCTCACCTCTGGAACAATTTTTAAACACTTTTTTGATGCTGCCAAGGCTTTGTTTGTTATATGCTATCTAATTCTTTCATTGAAGGGCGGAATGTTTGACATAGCGTATCAAAATTTAAGTTTGACTGTTGACTTTCGCCCATTAATCGCCATCATCACCCTTATAAGCTTGTTTGGGTTTGCAAAATCCGTATTTCAAGCCATAAACTTTCTAAATGAGAAGGCGGAAAAACTGCAAATCTAAAGTTTTCGTGTCATAACATAGGCGTCTTCGCCATCAGAGTAATATCCATGAATTGTGCGGGTTATTTCAAAACCCAACTTCTTATAAAGCTCAATAGCTGGAGTGTTGGTAACTCTAACTTCCAAAAAGCATTGTTTCGCATTGTATATGCGCATGTTCTCCAGGGCTTGAGCAACCAGAGCTTTTCCTATTCCTTTACGTCTATACTGTTGTAGAACAGCCACTGAAACAATATGCCCCTTTCTCAGTAATCCGCTGAAACCGAAATTTGATAAACCAAACTCAATACGACACATTATGTAACCAACAACCTCGCCGTCTTCCTCTGCCACAATAAAAGTTTCTGGGAATCTTTGATGAAGTTCTATGAAAAAGTAATCAGTATAGTTTTCTGGCAAACAAACTCGGTTTATGTGCATTACTTTTTGAAGGTCGTCCATCGTGAATTTTCGCAGTTTGAATGTTTGCTGCAAGTTTTCTTCTCCACACTTTTTAATGCATAAACTTTAGACTAAGATTTAATCCTTTTGAGTTTTACTCTTCAGTTGCCTTAACTTCTGGCAATGTAAAGTTTCCATATGGCATTGCCCAAACCCTTGCATTTTTTCCTGCGATGCTGAAAGCTTCATTTAATGCATCGTTCACGGCTCTGGCGGTCTTCAATTTAAAGATGTTTGTGGCGTAATAGTCTGGCATTGTTGAAACCAAAATTATCTGAACCTTTTGCAAAGCCTTCAACAAATAATAGGCTTTGTGTCCACCCAAAACAAAATTGTTCCTAATTTCCCTCTCCATCGCCTTCAAATCTTTAAACTTGACCATCCAATCATAAAAAACTTGACTTCCATGCCCCTCGGGACATTCAGCCACCAAAATTATTACACCTCCACGTCTAACAACTTCAAGGGCGCTGTCAACACCCTTGTAGGCTTGGAAAAGGTTTATGTCAACTGGATGTCCGCCAGGGCTAACAACAACTATGTCTGCTCTGCGGTCTACTGAGATGCGATACATTTCATCCACAACCTTTACGCCTTCGTAGAAGGCTTGTTCCAAATCGCCTGCAAAAGCCCTCACAATTTCCCTTTTACTATTCATTACAACATTTAAAATGAAATCTACTTTAGCCAGTTTTGCCGCTTCAACCATGTCCTCGTGGACTGGATTTCCATTTAAAACTCCAGTTTTTGCGTTTGGATGCAAAAGCATGACATGATTGTGTTTTATTGTTTCTTCGCCTGAAACTGCTGGCAAAACGCTTTTTCTTCCTCCGCCATAACCAGCATAATAATGAAAACAAACATCGCCTGTCAAAATTTTTACGTCAGCCTCTGCGAAAATGCGGTTCAAGTAAACCTTTGTTCCATACTTCTGTGTTGTGCCAACATAAACAAGGTCTTGCGCCTTAGAATCATGGCTCACAGTTTTTACACGTTTAAGAACGGCTTCTCCTAAAAGGCTAAGGGCTTCTTCCCTTGTAACAGCCCTGTGCCCTCCACAGCCAAAAATGATTGTTATGTTTTCGTCTTTAACGCCAGCCGCATCCAACTCATCCAACAATGCTGGAACCATAAGGTGGCTTGGTGCGGGTCTAGTTGCATCATCAACAACAATCACCACCTTATTTCCCGGCTTAACAATTTCGCTTAGCCTTTTAGAGCCGATAGGCTCTTTTAAAGCCCTTTCAATCTCTGCCTTAGCGTCTGGCACACCTGGCTTTTCCCTTGGCTCAATTGTGCCCAGAAAGTTTCTTGTTGGAATTCTGGCGCACACTTCTGTTTTTCCGTATGGAAGCCAAACGTCAACCATTAGGCATCACTCTTAAGTATGAAAACACATAAGCAGCAACTATTAAGCCTTATCGAAACAGCAAGTTCTTTAAAACTAAAGCGCATAATAATTAGCTGGAGGAATCGGATATGGCTATTGAAAAAACCCCTGCAAAAAATGAAATCTTGTTTGCGTGGTTTAATCGTTATGCTGGAGTAACCATCAAAACTCCATCAAAAACCCTCGTAATAGACCCTGTAGAAGTCAAATCCCGCACTTTCAAAAGTGTGGATGCAATTTTAATCAGCCATGAACACTATGACCATTTAGATCAAGCCCTAATCTCAGAAATCCACAAGAACACGTTATGTGTGGTTGTGGCTGACCCCACATCCGCTAAAAGATTGCGAAATGTTGTTGCCCCAGAAAAATTGCAAGAAATCCAGCCTGGTTCAGAAGTTAAACTTGGCGGAGTTTCAATAAAGGGTGAAAAATGTAATCATCCGCCTGCAGCCACACCTATCTCCTTCATAATCACAAGCGAGGATGGAGTTAAAATCTTTCACACAGCAGACAGCCTACCATTCCCAGAAATGGCTGCCATAGGCGAAAAAGAAAAATTTGATGTTGTCTTCTGCACCGTTGGAATTGCGCCTGGGACATCTCCAGAAACAGGTGCTGAGATTGCAAGGTTAACAAAGCCAAAAGTTGCCGTTCCCTATCATACGGGTTCGGCGGCGGACCAAAAGAAGTTCGCTGAAATTTTGAAGAAGGAGATGCCAAAAATCACTTGTCTGGTTCCGGAGGTTGGCAAAATATACCAGATTTCCAAGCGGACGTGAAATGTTGTCCATGGAAGAAAGCAAAAACGTTAAGGTTGAAATCTGCAAAATATTAAAAAAGATAGATGCCCTTCAATTTGGAGCTTTCAAGCTCACCAGTGGAAAAATAAGCCCCTACTACATAGACCTGAGAGTTATACCAAGCTTCCCAGATGCCTTCCACAGAATCTGCGATTTTTATTTAGGCTTCATTAAAGCGGAAATTGGCACAGAAAACTTTGAAAGAATAGCTGGAATTCCCATTGCTGGAATACCCTTTGCCTCTCTGATTGCTTACCATTTAAAGAAACCCTTCCTTTACATCCGCAAAGACATTCGCCTTCATGGAAGACAAAGAAGAATAGAGGGAATAATTGCGCCTGGAGACCGAGTCTTATTAATTGATGATTTAATCACAACGGGTTTATCTTTGAAAAAGGCAGCGAAAGCCATAAGAACCGAGGGTGGAGTGGTTAATGATGCCGTTGTGCTTTTAGACCGTGAAGAGGGCGGAAAAGAAAAACTTGAAAAAAACGGAATAAAGGTTCATGCCTTGCTTAAGGTTAGTGAGATAGCAAATAGGCTATGCGAAATTGGAGCAATAGATGAGGAGCAATTAAAAACTATTTTGAGGCAAATTAAAAAGGGATGAAAAGGCGAATAAGGCTCAAGGCCTTACTCGTAGAATATTAGCTCCTGTTCTTCCAATATTTTGTGAAGTTTGTGGACAGCGTCATAAACGTCTTGTTCTCTTTTGGCTCCTGTGCAGACAAGTTTTCCGCTTGCAAACAATAGTATAACCACTTTTGGCTCATCCATCCTATAAATCAAGCCTGGAAACTGTTCTGGTTCATACATTGTTTTTCCAAGGGTGGCAGCTGCCTTTTCTAAGTCTATCATTCCACCTAAGCCTGCAGAAGCCACAATATTTTGTATTTTTAGTTCAGGCTTGCTAATGATTATTATTCCACCCTTCTTCAACTCCTTAATAACCTTCATAACTGCTCTCCGCGCTTCTTTCTCTGATTTGGCTCCGGTGCAAACCATTTTCCCAGAATTAAAAATCAAAGTCGCCGTCTTCGGTCTTTTAAGCCTAAAAACCAGCCCTGGAAACTGTTCCGGACGGTATTCTACGCCTGGATAACCCTTAACAACAGCGTTTAAGTCAACTTTCTGGTTTAATGTTGCAGAAGCAACAACGTTTTCGATATTTATTATGGCTTTAACTTTTGGCATAAACATCACTTCTCATATTGGATGCTTAAATACCTTTATAAAGCCTTAGGTTTCAAAAGCTTTTTTCCAAACCATAAAATCGTAAAAAGCATATTTTTAAACGTTATCACTTCCGCGTCTAAATTTTAACTTTCCTTGTTTTCTTAAAAATTTCACCAAATTCCAAGAATCTAACACTATAAGAAGGATTATTGCAGCTTGGCTCCATGAAAAGGTTGGAACACCAGTTTGCAATTGTGACAGTCCATCACTTAATTGACAGTTAATTGTGTATGTAAGAAAACTTTGAGACAGAAAGGCTTCAAGCGAATGCATTTTATGAAAGCTGACGTCAGAAAACATTCCGTAAATTGTGACGTACATGCCTTGAGCATTTGAACCAGCGCCGGGATTCCAAAAAGTAAAGGTTCCCCAAAGACCAAAGATGACGATAGCTATAAGAAAAATGTTCAAAATTATGAGATAAATCGTTTTAAGCGGTATTCCAAAAATTAAAGTTTCGCCGCTTTCCTTTTCTTCTTGGCTGGTTTCAAAAGGGAAAAAGAGAAAAATGACGATTAAGATTAAAATGAAAACTGTGAAAAGGTAAATGTTTTGTTGCGAATGCAATATCAAAGCAAAATTACCTATCCAAGGGATTCTTCCCACAACCCTTCCAACCAGACGTGAAGATGGCCAAGGTGAAAACTGATCTTTGTCTCCTGGAACATTATCGCCTTTTGTTGTGAACCAATATTCGCCATTTATTTCTTCCACCCTAACGGCTCTGTGAACAAAAAGATCGCCCCTTGAATCTTTAAAAACGACTATATCTCCAGTTAGGTAGCTTGCGTTTATTTCTTCTGGAGAGGCTCCTTGAACTATTATGAGGTCGCCTACATTTAATGTTGGCAGCATGCTTTGGGAAGCTACTGCTAATGCGGGGTATTCTGTTCTTAATACTGTTTGAGCTATATACCAGAAACCGAAGACGAATGCGATGAGTAGGATGAGGGTTATGATTGTTTGGAAATATTCGTTTTTCCAAAGTTTTTTAAGAGTTTCCATTGCCAATTATTGGACTTCCCTTTGTTAAAGAGTTCTTGTTGATTTAGGCATTCACGTTTTAAAACTTAACGGTGAAAAACGGAAAAATGGGGGAGAGGAGATAAGCGTAAAGCCTAAACTTCTATGCCTTCCGCGCCCAGCTTGGCTTTGCTTACTATATCTTTGAATTTCTTGCCACATTTTGGGCATTCATACATGCCAAAGATTGTTAGGGTTATCCTCATTTTTTTGTCTGGGAATGGGGCTATGAGCTCCCATGTTTTGTATGGTTCCTTGGCGAGTGTTCCACATTCTGGGCAGATGTGTTCTCTTGTTTGAGTTTTAGGCATGGGAGTCGCCGTAGTTTTTAGCTGTTTAAACTTTCTTCTTGCTTAAGACTTCTCGGAATGGCTTCTTGCATTTTGGACAGTCGAAAAGTCCTATTTCTAACTGCATCCTCTTTCCTGATTTGTCTGGGCGTCCAGCCATTGTCCACTTCTTCTTGGGCGTGTTAACAACGGTTCCGCATTTTGGACATTTAGCCATTTAATTTCCTCCAATATCCTCGATATTCATGGTTTCATATGATGATACATAAAAAACTTTCCATTGTTTTCGAATAGAAAACCTCAGATTAGACATCAAGTTTAAACATCTTCCTTACAAAGTATGGAAAATATTACGCAAAACTTTCAAGTTAAACCCTGAAATGCGTATATAACTGGAAGAATATGCTTAATGAAGAGAAAATTTGGCTTAATCTGCCGTGAATATGCTTCTAAATTTGACATAAACCATGCTAACATGAAATTTAACGAACATCAAAATAAGCTTATAACAAGGAAAAGCCATGATGACACGTGTAAAATGGATATTAAAATTATTGGTTAATAATGTATGAATTCGCTTCGATAACAAATTTAACGAAAAACAACATTAAGCAAATTCTGAAATTTACATTCAAAGCGACAAAATCATCAAACAAACACATAAGCTAACTAAAACACTCTTTTATTGTTCTATATTCTTTGAGTACCATATATAAGATTGGGATTCTTTAAACCCTAATTTCTTAAGGTAATTAGTGCCTGCTTGATTGTTGCTTTCCACATCAACTATCACAATACGGGCACCCTTATCCTTGAACCGCTTCTCTAACTCTTTATACAATCTTCTTCCAACACCGCTTCTTTGCTTCATTTTTTGCACTCCAGCCCAAACGAAATAACCATATGTCCATGGGCTGAAGGGACGCTTTAATATTGTTCCTAGAGCGAATCCTACAATTTTCTTTGAACTTGTGTTTTCGGCTACTAGGCAGAGTTCTTGGTCGCTGTAGAAGTAGGACAGTAGTTCGTTGATGTTCCATGTTCTATAAGTGAACTGCAAACTTGATGGCGTAAATATTTTCTCGCCTAGATGCCAAACTTCTGAAAGGTCTTCAAGCGTCATCTGTCTTATTTCGATTTGCATCTTCCTTTTTCGAACTTTTTTCTTGGTTTTTCTCTTCTTTTTAGTTGACGACATTCTTCCCTTCTTTATTAGGATGAAAAGCGAATATAAGCTATTTGAAGTGTTTTCCAAAATGCTTTTACTTATGGTTTTATGCTTATTCTTTAGCATTCGAGGTTCAACCAGGCTTGAAAGACCACCCGAAAAACGCTTTTAACTTGCTTGTTAAGCCCATTCGAAGGCTCATTGAGCAGAGGGGATTCTCTAAACCAACAGAACCTCAAGAGAAAACTATACCAAAAATTCTTGAAGGAAAAAATGTCTTGCTAATTTCGCCAACGGCTACGGGCAAGACTGAAGCTGCCTTTCTTCCAATATTAAGCATGCTTCTTCAAGGGCAGCAAGGAACTCCGGGCATAAAAGTCTTATATATTACGCCTTTGCGGGCTTTGAACCGTGACATGTTAGAGAGGCTTGAGTGGTGGTGTAACAATTTAGACATAAAATTGGCTGTTAGGCATGGTGATACAGAGACAAAAGAGCGGACAAGACAAGCCAGAAGCCCCCCAGACATTTTAATCACCACTCCAGAAACCTTGCAAGCCATATTGTCTGGCTGGATTATGCGCCAGCATCTGCAGCAAGTGCGTTGGGTTATAATTGACGAAGTGCATGAGATGGCTGACAGCAAACGAGGAAGCCAACTTTCCCTAGCCTTAGAAAGGCTTAGAACCATGATTGGCAGGGGCTTCCAAATAATAGGTTTGTCAGCTACTATTGGCAGTCCAGAGAAAGTGGCGCAGTTTCTTGTTGGCAATGGCAGAAGCGTCGAAATTGTTCGTGTTCCAGTTGCAAGAATGATGCGGTTAAAAATTGTTTTTCCAAAACCAGAAGATTTAGACTTTAAGCTTGCTGAACAGCTTTATACGCATCCAGAGGTTGCAGCTAGACTGCGAATAATCCGCGAATACATGAGCAAACATAAATCTGTGCTTTTGTTCACAAACACAAGAGCCATATCAGAAGTTTTGGCTAGCCGATTCAAAGTTTGGGACATAGACTTCCCAGTTTCCATACACCACGGCTCCCTTGCCAAACCATCCCGCATAGCAGCCGAAAGGGGCCTAAAATCAGGTGAGCTTAAAGGACTCGTCTGCACAAGTAGCCTCGAATTGGGCATAGATGTTGGCAGAATAGACCTAGTCATCCAATACATGAGTCCCAGACAAGTTACGAGGCTTATTCAGCGGGTTGGCAGAAGTGGTCACAGAATTGGTCGTATAGCTGAAGGGTTAATTGTTGCCATGGATTCTGATGATACTCTTGAGGCTTTAGCCATAGCGAGAAGAGCCCTAAAAGAAGATTTGGAGCCCGTGGATATTCCGCCAAAGCCCTACGATGCCTTAGCCCATCAGATAGCTGGTTTGCTTCTGAAAAATAGGCGTCTCGAATTTGGCGAGATTTTGGAAATGTTCCGAAATGCCTATCCCTACGAGGACTTAACATTAGAGGACATTGAAAAAATTCTTAGGTATATGCATCAGCGTTTTCCACGTTTGGCATGGGTCTCCTTTGAAGACAAAGTTGTCCTAAAACCCAGAAGAACAAAAGCCCTCTTTGAATATTACTTTGACAATTTATCAATGATACCAGAAGAAAAACAATTCCTAGTGGTTGACGAATCAAGCGACACAGCCATAGGCGTTTTAGACGAAGCCTTCATGGCGGAGTATGGCAAGCCTGGAACAAAATTCATCATCAGAGGAAGCCCATGGCGCATCCTCCACATTTCAGAAGAACGCGTTTATGTGAGACCAGTTGACGACCCAACCGGCGCTATACCAAGCTGGATAGGCGAAGAAATTCCAGTGCCCTTTGAAGTGGCGCAAGAAGTTGGCGCAATTAGGGGCTTTGTTGAAGAACAAATGCTGAGGGGACTTTCTCCAGAAGAAACAGCAGCCAAATTGAGTGAAAATTATCCTTCAGACAAGGATACGATTCTGCGGGCTTTAGCTGAAACAATAGAACAAGTAAACGCTGGAATTCCAGTTCCAACAGACAAACGAATAATAATCGAAGACTGGGAAGAATTCGTCATAATCCACGCCAACTTCGGTTCCCTTACGAACAGAGCCCTCGCCCAACTGACTGGTCAGTTATTGTCTGAAAAGATAGGCTACGCCGTGGTTGTTCAACACGACCCGTATCGCATTTTTGTGCAAACCATGGGCGCCGCAAACGCTGACCAACTTATAGCTCTTTTCGATGAAATGCGAGCCATGCCAGACCAAACGATTAGAGAAACCTTAAAACGGGCAACTGTGAAAACTGGACTTTTCAAAAGAAGAATGATTCATGTGGCAAGACGTTTCGGGGCCCTCCAAAAGTGGGCTGATTTTAGCAATGTGAGCCTTCAGAGGTTGATAAAAAGTTTTGAAGACACGCCAATTTTTGATGAAGCCCTAAAAGAAGTTTTCACTAAGGATTTGGATTTGGAAAGGCTTGTTTTTGTGCTTAAAAAAATTCGGGAGGGCGAAATTCAACTGCAGAAAGTTGAAACTGATGGAAATGCAACCCCTGTAGCTCGGGTTGGCATTGAAAGGGTGAGCATGAAAACCGATTTGATTCCCCCAGAAAGGATGCGCGCCGTGCTCATCGAATCCGTCAAAGCCAGACTGCTAAATGAAACTTGCAATTTCATATGCACAAGCTGTTGGAATTACATGGAAATGATAAGGGCTAAAGACTTGCCAGACAAGCCTAAATGTCCAAGATGCGGCTCCCAAGCAATAGGGCTTCTAAAGGTGGAAGAGGAGAAGGCACTTCCGCTCATTGAAAAGAAGGGTGAAAAACTGACAAAAAGCGAGGAGAAACTGCAGAAACAAGCATTACAAACGGCTCAGCTAATGGCAAAGTATGGAAAAGCCGCTGCCATTGCCCTCTGTGCAAGAAAAGTTCAACCATCAGACGTTAAAGAAGTTCTTGAAGAAGAGAAAAAGCTTAGCGACAAATTTTATGAGCTTGTTTTGGAGGCAGAAAGGAAAGCCCTTACCAAAAGATTCTGGTAACTCAGAATGGTATAGCAACTTTTAAATGAAGGGCTGCTTTAATGTGCCTAAACACTCGCTTACCAATTGTTAAGGAGAAATGATGATTTGGAAATAAGCCGTAAACGATTGCGGGAAGAAGTTCTTGAAAGAATTAAATACATTCAAACATGCGTTTTAGCCAGAGAAATATGCCTACTCATCCGCACCAACAGAGCCGTATTAGAACCAAAAGATGTACAAGAAATCTGCCAATACGTTTCAAAACTCTGTGAGGAACGTGGATGCGAAGAGGCAAGTGCGCTATGCCGCAAGGCTTCAGAAAGCGTTGGCTCTGGAGATGAAGGAAAATATTTGGAATTGTGTACTCAAAGTTGCATGAAATGTGGGGAAGCCAGAAGACCAACACCTAAAAAAGCCACCTATGTCGCTTAAGATGCAAAAGTCTTTAAAAGAACCAAAACATTTTGATTTAACAGAAAACGCTAACTTACGCATAAAAAGAGGTTTCATAAATGTATATAGCCCCCTATGTTCCAAGCCCCCCACAAGTAATCCGTCAAATGCTTATCTTGGCCGAATTAAAACCAAGAGAGATTTTCTTTGACTTAGGCGCTGGAGATGGCAGGGCAGTCATAATGGCTGCAAAAGACTTTGGCGCAAGAGCCGTAGGCGTAGAATTGAGAGAAGACCTTGTGAAGAAAGCTCTAAGCGCTGTTTACGAGCAGGGACTTCAAGACAAAGTTACAATAGTGAACGGTGACATGTTCCATGTAGACTTGACATCAGCTGATGTTGTTTTCCTCTATTTAACGACAAGTGCAAATGAGAAGATTAAGCCGAAACTTGAGTCTGAACTTAGACCTGGAGCCCGGGTTGTTTCTCATGATTATGAAATTGTTGGGTGGAAACCCGTCAAAGTTGTAAACTTTTGTGAGAACCAAACTTTAGGGTATCCATCCCACACGCTCTATCTATATAGGAAAGTTTAGATTTTCACGCTAACAGGTGAAAACTTATGGCGTCTTCATCTTTCAAAACTTCTTTTAGAGTCACATGGGTGGACACGGATTCCGCCCAAATTGTGCATTATTCCAACTATTTCAGATTCTTCGAGAGGACCGAAGAGGAATTTTATAGACATTTGGGATTCAGTTTTAATGACGCAGCAGAGAAAGGACTATTATTTCCTAGGGTTGAGGCTTTTTGTCAGTATAAAAGACCAGCAAGATTTAATGATCTGCTTGAAGTGGAATTAACGGTTGAGGAGTTAAGGGAAAAATCTGTGAAATATGGTTTTAGAGTGTTCAATAAGGAGTCTGGAGCTTTGTTAGCAAATGGTTATGTGGTTATAGTAGCTTTAGATAAGAAAACGTGGAAGGCCACCCAGTTTCCCATAGAATTTGCTGAAAAACTGGAAAATTTTGCAAAATGATTTTAAGAGAAAATAATTTTTGAAATTTTATTGAAGAGCGTGTAGTCAGAATATGCTGTTCGTTCCATGGCAGTACATTGCAGATTGGAAATGCAAAGCATGTGGTTTATGTTGCAAAGCCTACAGTGTCGTTCTAAACTTTCAGGAATGGTTAAAAATTGTAAACAATTACGGCGTAGACAAAACTGTTTCAGGCTTAAATAAGCTGTTTATAAAAAGAAGAAGCGACGGTTCATGCATTTTCCTATACAACCTCTCAAACATGCACATATGTGGACTGCAGCATATGAAACCAAAAGCATGCAAGCTTTGGCCTTTCAAAATTTTGGGAAAACCAGATTTTGGATACGCAAGGGAAGCTGCTTATGAATTTGGCGGAAAAACGCTTTTCATATATGCCGATTCCACATGTAACGGTCTTACTTATGGAAGACCTACATTGGAATTTGCCAACTCTACCCTAAAAGAGTTTATAGAAATATCTTTGGGACTGCGCAGCCAACAATACAAAACAACAGCAGATATTCCTTCCCTTCAACCTTATGCGGGTTTTAGAATTTTAAATCTTAGAAGAAATAATCTTTAAGTGTATATCAGAAAAAACTTATATATAAGAAATTTTTTATATATTTTTTCGTTGCCGTTGAGGAGAACTCATTGAATGAAAATAAAAGTAAAGAAATGGTGAAAATGTTGAAAGCCTTAGCAAACCCTGTAAGACTGAAAATGGTTGCCTCACTTTATGAAAAGCCAAAAAATGTTTACGTTTTGGCCAAAGAGCTTAATCTTCCATACCCATTGGCTTATCTTCACCTTGACGGTTTGAAAAAGCTTGGTTTGGTGAAAGAAATAAGAGAAGAAAGAAAAGCAGAAGGATTGCCAACAGTGAAATATTATGCACCTTCCGATTTCAAAGTTGTATTAACTCCAGCAGAAATCCATAAAGTTTTCAAAAAGAGGGAGGAACAAAACAATGGTTAGGACTTCCCTTTTGACTGCTTTATGCATAATCTTAATAGGCTTTGGAGTGCCCACAGTTTGCATATACTTCTCAGTAATGTACCAATTTAACGCTCTTATCGCCGGAATTATAGCCCTATTAGCCCTAATAGTTGCCGGAATCTTAGCGATTATTGGCATAGCTATAGGAAGCGAGGAAACACCTTCTGAAACCATTAAACCCTCAGAAAGGGAAAAGCTAAACCTTTTGCGAGCCCATCAGAGGGCAACCCTTGAAGAGCTAGACGACATTATTGAAGTTCTAAGAGAAATTAAGGATGTGTTAAAATCAGCGCAAGAATAGTGAAGGTGAGCTTTATGGCAAAAGAGCTGAAATACCTCAAGTTTTCCGATGAAGATGTGGTAAAGGAAACAGAGAAGCGCTTGAAAGAAATGAAAAAATTGTTAGTGGAAATAAGGGATTTGCTGAAAACCGCTGGAGGATTCGAATAAAGGAGGCAAAAAACTTGAGCGGAGAAGAAAAAATGAAAGAGTATGAGAAAAAACTTCGGGAAACAGCCATCCCAACAACACGTGTAGGCGGCTCTGAAAAAGTGCACATTGAAGGAATAGGTGACATCCGCATCTCGGGTTCTGGCATTGTTTCCCCAGAAGAAATAAAAATCAGCGGGAGCGCAAGCATACCCGGCGGATTGAAGGTTAGAAGAGTAAATTGTGCTGGGATTGTCTCCATTGAAGGGAACATTGAAGCGGAAGAGATGAGCTTTTCGGGTTCTTCTTCCATAGCTGGTGATGTGAATGTTAAAAGTTTGTCTGCTTCTGGAAGCATTTCAGTTGGCGGAGAAGTAAAAGGTTCTTTGCTGAAGGCTGCTGGGTCCTGCAAAATAGGTAAGCGGATTACTTTGGAAGATGCTTTGCAAGCGCATGGTTTATTCAAAGCCTTAGGAAATGTGGAAACAAAAAATTTTGTTGAGCTTCACGGCGCATTTACTGTGGATGGAAAAGTTGTCACTACCAGATTTGAAGCAGAATTAAGTAGACATGAATCCCATGTAAGGAACGGTATTGAAGCTGTTAATGTTAACGTAAAAAGCAGAGGAGCTGAAGGTTTGATTATTTTTGGCATACCAATTGTTGGAAAAATTTTTCATGATGGAAAGCTTTACACAACGAATATCACAGCGAAGGAAATGGTGTATTTGGAAAATGTTTGCTGTGAAAATGTTTACGGAAAAGATGTGACTATAGGCAAAGGATGCGTTGTCAAGGGGAAAGTGAAGTATTCCGAAACCATTTCGGTTCATCCAGAAGCAAAGCTTGCTAATCCTCCAGAAAAATTGAGCTAGAAAGTGACCAAGTTTGTGTTCACTTTTGCCAAGAGACCTTAACTTTAGTGTCCAACAAATCCTATTTCAAGAATATGGGGAAGCCTAATGGAAGTTGTAAAATCCATAAACCTTCACAAGGTTTATCATAGCAAGGAAGAAGTTGAGGCTTTAAAAAATGTATCCATCTCCATAAGGAAAGGTGAACTTTTCACATTGTTGGGTCCAAACGGCGCGGGCAAAACAACTTTCCTCAGAATTGTTTCCACTCAACTTTTGCCGACAAAAGGAGAAGCCTATGTTTTGGATTATGATGTGTTAACGCAACCTGATGAAGTGCGTAAGCATATAGCCGTTGTTCCGCAGGATGTGGCTACTTATGGCAATTTTACACCATGGGAATATTGTTATTACTTTTCGCTTCTTCGCGGAATACCAAAAAATAAAGTGTCAGAGAAAGCTGAAAAGGCTTTGAAAGCTGTTGAGCTTTGGGATTTAAGAAATCGAACATGTGCAACGCTTTCCGGAGGTGAGAGAAGACGTGCAATAATTGCTTCAGTTCTGGCTTCTGATGCTGAAGTTTTGATGCTTGACGAACCAACAAGTGGTTTAGATGCTGTTGCAAGAAGAAATGTTTGGACTGTTTTAAGGGAAATGGTTGAACAGGGAAAAACCATAGTTTTGACAACGCATATTATGGAAGAGGCTGAAATGGTTTCGGATAGGCTCGCCATAATCCACAAAGGTGTTGTGGTGGCTGAAGGAACACCAGAACAAATAAAAAGTTTAGCAAAAGAAAGGTTCAGGGTTGTCATAGAAGGAAACCTTAAAGATTTAGGCCTAACAGAAAAAAGCAACAACATAGTAAGATTTGGAAACAAACACATAATCTATGTAAAAAATGAGGACGAAGCCGTAGAGCTTGTTAGCAAAGCCATTAAAAAGGGTTTGAAGGCTGAAACTGCGCCGGTTACGCTTGAAGATGTTTTTGTAAGTCTTGTTGGAGGCGAAATGGATTGAACCTTAAAATGTTAAAAGATATATTCGTCATCACCGCCCTAAAATCCATACCCGACCTGAAAAGGCAACCATTAATCATTTTTGTCATAGGACTCATAAGTTCGCTTCCTCTATATTTTATTTTAATTTTCGGTGGACAAATAACATTTGGGTTAATTGGTGCGATGGTTTCAACAGTTAGTTACATTGGAATTAATGCTGCCATCCAAGAAATGTCATGGGATAGGTATGTAAAAATAAGAGAAATGATTGTCGCTATGCCGGTTCATCCCATATCATACGCCTTAGGAATAGCCTTAGCACCCCTAATCCTTTCCATACCAAGCTTAATCTTTTTTGAAGTTATGGCCTTATGGCTAGGTGCATTAACGCCATACTCTTTATTATGGACGGCGATAGCATTAATTCTGTGCTGGGCAACCGTAAGCAGTGCTGGTTTCCTAATTTCTACTTACCTTCAGAAGGCAAGCACATACACGCTAAACAACATTTCCAATATTCTTGGCATAGCATTGTGTTTTATTCCACCAGTATACTATCCAGAAGAAATCTTGGGAAATTTTAGCTGGATATCTGCAGTTTTTCCAACATCCAATGCAGCTAGTCTAATTAGAGTGTATTCGGTTTCCTTAAACTTGCCTTTTGAGATGGTTATAGCTAGATGGTTAATTCTGATGGTTAGCACGGTGGTTTTTGCTGTTATAACGGCGGCTAAGGCAAGATGGCGAGAAATTTAACTATTAAAGTTCTACAAGGTGTTTGATGGATAACGCTCATACTGTAACTCGTAAAGCTTTCTCAACTTTTCAATACTATCCATCTCGTTAACAGTTTTGTCCATTCTAAATCTAACGATTTTTGGCACTCTTAGGGCGAAACCGCTTGTGTATTCATCTGTTTCTTGAATTTCTTGATATGTAACCTCAGCCACCAATGAAGGTTTTACGAATACACCTTCTTCATCTTCCCCTGTTTTTGTGTTTTCAACTATTGTTCTTAGGGCGTCCATGGTTTCTTCTGGTAGGTTTGAAACTTTGCCGATTGTGTAAAGCTTCTTTTCTGTGGGGTCGCGGACTGCAAGCATAAAAGATGAGTATAGGCCTGCCCTTCTGCCCTTTCCGTAGAGGGCTTTTACTATTGTGCAGTCTATTGTGTCTCGTTCTGGTTTAAGTTTAAGCCATGTGTACGTGCGTTGTCCAATTTCGTATGGCGAACTCAAGTTTTTTACAACTATTCCTTCAAATTTTTTCTTTAGAGCTTCTTCGTAAAAGCGCATAAGCTCAACTTCGCTTTGGCAGTCAACACCTTCCACAATATATTCTGTTGGGACAACTTCTAAGAGGTATTTTCGTCTACTTGAAAGGGGCAAGTTCACAAGTTCTTGACCGTTTAGGAATAGTATGTCAAAGGCTTTAATGGTAACCTTAACTTTTCTTTTTCTCTCTTCCAGTTCTTCTGGTGTGAGTTCTCTTGGGACTGTCCTTTCAAGCAATGTTTGGAATGGTAGGGGATTTCCAGAATCGTCCGTGGCTATGACTTCGCTGTCCACAATGCAGCTTTGCGCCTTAAAATTTTCAGCTATTTGCACTATTTCGGGCAGCGTTTGGGATTTTTCAACGCCCCGTCTTGAGTAAAGCCAAATTTGGGTGCCCCACTTATGGATTTGAAGTCTGCTTCCATCCAGTTTATACTCTGCTCTGGCTGGATAAACCACTTTGTCTGGCTCGTAAAGGTGAGCAAGTTGGGGTTTAATGAATTGTCCGGGGCGCATTTTAACCTCTGAAAGTTTAAGCGCTCCTTCCGATGCCAGTGTCATGGCTTCTGGTAACCCCAATATGGCGGAGGCATTTTCAATTAGTTGGGGCGGCACTCCGTAGGCTCTTGCCACAGCTCTAACAACTGTGCTGGCGTAATAGCCGAGTTTTAAATCTCCAAGAAGAAGCCTGACGATGTATTTTGCTTCTGTTGGCGTGCTTATTCGCAGAAGACTTGAGATGTAAAGTTCTCGTTCCATAATCCTTTCCAATTTTGGCAAAAATTTAATGGCTTCATAGATTTCTCCAACGGTTAATTCTGGATTTTTAGGCTTTTTTAGCAAGTATGCAACTTCGCCGTGTTCTCCATAATCTATTAAAAGTTTTCTAACATCACTTAGCGGGGTGTCAGTGGCTAGGCTTATGCTCCTTTCAATTAAACCAGGTCCAATCTTTAGGCTCTCTTCTGTTATTGTTCCAAGGGCGAAGCGTGCTTTAATTCCTAAGGGCAAATCTTCATTTTGGAAAAATTTTGTTAGTTCGGTTTCTTTTCCCTTTTTTCCGCGTAAGACTGCGAGGCGTTCGTAAACTTCCACGATTTTTGAAAATGGCACTACTATTTTTGGTTCTATTCCTTCCATGTAGAGCCATATGCGATGATATGGTATTCCAATTTTCCATGTCATCTGTTCTGGTGAAAACCCAACTTCTATTAAGTGAAGCACCGCTTTTCTTGGCGAGCCATATGCCTTAACAAGTTCTTCGAAGGAAGGCGGTTTGACTGTTGACATATTGCAATTTCACTGCTGTTTTGTTGCTTCCACCTTTGGTATGGGCTCCATGGCTCTTAGAAAGCCGTCGGGTGTTATGTCAACCTTTATTCTTCTCCTCTCAAAATTGCACATTCTACAATCTAAGACTCGTGAGATGCGGACGAATTCGCCTCTGTTAACGGCTAAATCCACTTGCTGGTCTTGCCAATAAACACGCCCATAATCCACTATTATTGTTCCGTCTAGGTTGTGGGCTAAACCTATTCCACCAGCCATGTCATAGCTGTCCCAAACTTCAGAGCTTCGCTGGTTAACGTATAGGGCTGTTATGCCGTGGACTTGGTTGTATCTGGCTAGTTCCATGACACGATATTTTAGTGCTCCACGATAAGCTTCAAGAACAGTAACAGAATCAATTATTGCTAATTCTATCTTTTCCTTCTCCGCAACGTAACGATACGTTTCCGCAAAAGTGCTCCAGTCGCGAAGTTCAGGATAAGCCACCGTGTCAAGCACGAAAAGATTTTCGCGTATTTTATTCCAGTCTAAACCCAAAATTTCCGCTTTCTGTTTTAAGCGTGATTGTAAGTCAAAGCGTGGAGTAGCGCTTTTCCAAGTGTCCTCCGCTGTAGCATAAAGCACTTTTCTTCCAGAAGCCGCCACCCTCACGGCTATTTCTTCAACAAGAATTGATTTTCCAGCTCCTGGCAAGCCTGTTATGGCAAATTGCCCACAAATTGGCAGTCCATTGAGGGGTTTTCCTTCCGGCGTTAGGAAGAAATAGTCTATATATGTGCCTGTTGGAAATCCTAATAAGGGTTTTTTGGCTTCCACAGCCTCATCTGGCCTTAATACAAAAGCGCTTAGCTTTTCCTCTTTTCTTTCAATTTTTGTTGTCATTGGTTTGGTTGCCAATTCCCACTCGTCTGGCGGAACTTGGGCGCCTTTCATGGCTTCAGTGATAGTTTTCGCCATGGCTTTCATAATCTTTTCAACATCTGGCATAGCCGCCTCCTTTTCCACAGCCGCTGAGGGTGCTTGCGCGGGCGCTGCAGCCTTTTCTTTTAGCTTAACTTCCTCCATAATAAGCGTCCAGAGTTCGCCACGGCGTTCCACGACCCCCTTATTTTTCAGGGATTGTAAAAGGGCATAAGCTGAGTTTGGTCCATACTTTGGTATTCCCAAACCTGTTGCTATATCATTTAAGGATGCTTTTCCCTCATGACCCTTGAGAAATTCTATTATGTCGTTTTCTTCAACCATAAGGCTCCCAAAAATAAATGCACGTTGAAAACTATAAAGCTCACGCTTAGTAGCTATAAAATGCGCTCTTTAGGAAGAAGCGATTCCTAATCATCTTTTGAATGAAAGGATGTTGAAAATGTAAAATCATCGGGAGGGCTGTTCTGTTTAGCTGTAAGGTAGAATCTAAGATGAACTGCTTGTCCTGGAGATAAATGCAGTTTATCTGGAGTGGTGTCATTTTCTGGTCTAATTTTCACCTCGCTTCCATCCACAGTGACCAGATATAATTCCCAGTACTGAGTTTCGTACCGTATTTCCGTCGCATTATAAATTGTAAAATTTAGAGCTATCCATGTGACATTTACTTCCACATTGCCCTCATTCTTAAGGTAAAAATCTAAGAACCTTGATTCATCTCCAGAAGACGTATTGAAAGTACTCCAATCATGACTATCTAATATCTGACTGCATTGGGCGTCTAAATAAGCTTGTATCTTTCCATCAGTTGTTATGCTCGCTCGATGATCAATGGTTTTAGTGTAGTACACCGTAGCTAAAGCACAAGAGAGCAATATAACAATAAGGAACATAATAATAAAGCCTACATGCACTTCTATGCTGCGTATGGTTATGTATTTTCTCATACTTATCTCTCTATTTCCTCCATCCTTCACTAGAGAATCTAATTCTCTAGATAGGTCTGCGAATACATGGAGTTTCTTTTCATCGCCAAATCTAAAATAAAATAGAAATAGGCTTTAGGGAGTAAGTATGTGAGACATACACTTTACAAATAAAAAATTAAGGTTTGCTTCTGCTCATTTGCTTTCAAGTCTTGCACTTGTAATAAGAATGTAGCCTGTTTGGTTTTTCCAAATTTTTTCTGCTTCAACAATTTTTATTCTTTTTTTGAAGAATGGTGCGTCAAGCACTAGAGTCTCATATTCTCCCCCTTCACCAACAATTGAAACGCCATACTGCCTATTCAATTCTTTTAAGGCTTTTATTGTTTTTTCGTCAATTTTCCTTCCAAGCCATTCTCTGCTAAAGCCAAGAGCGTAAACTCCAGTTATGATAACATGGAATTTAAGGTTCACGATTTCTTCTAAGATTTCTATGGGATTTCTTTGCCAAAGGGGCGTTAAACATTTCAATTCTAACTGTTGGCAGATTTTTTCAACTCTTGTTTTTTGGTAGTTGGAGGCTATGGCCCCTGAAACTATGGCGTCAATGTCAAGTTTTTCAATAACCCGCTTGAGGTCTTCAACTTCTCTTTCTTTAATCCCAGAAGTTTCAGCCTTTACAAGTGGGATTTCTACTGCTTTTGAAAATAGGTCTACTAGGCGAATGTTTGGGTAATGGAACATCCAACTGTCTTCCCTTAATGGAATCATACTAACTAAACACTTCACTTCATAACCTTGACTTAATACTTTCTGAAGCGCCAAAGTGGAGTCTTTTCCGCCGGTGGCTAAAACTGCAACTCGCATAAGAGCCCAGCATTACTCCAACAGTTTAGATTTAGCTTCTTTAAACAAGGCTTGTGTTTTCATTTGCCATTCTCTGAAGTTTTCAGGATTTTCTGGATAGTTTCGGTAATGTTCTTTAACATGGTTCATGAGGTTAACTGTAAGCCTAAGCCTATTAAGAAAACGTATCCTCTTCAACCCTCTGAAAACTCGTTTGGCAGTTTCAGTTATTTTAAGGTGGAATTCTTCGCCTAAACCAGCCTTTAAAACATCCTCTTCAGTCAACAGTTTATACTTCATTCCATAGTTTAAATCGTCATCATGACAAGTCAAAAGCAATATGCGAAAAACATCAAGTCCCGCCTGTTTCGTCCCATATTTCTTCATATACTCCACATTATACGACCACAAAGACTTTTGGCTTACATCGCCCTTTTCCAAAGCTTTAACTATTGCTTGTCCAGCGAGGTAACCGCTTAGCATTGAGGGACCTATTCCGCCTCCGTGAATTGGGTTTACGAGGCATGCTGCATCGCCTATGATGGCTACCCCGTTTCCAACCATGTTGTCTAATGGTCTGCGTGTTGGGTCATACCATGCGCCTCCGTTTAGAAGTAGGGAACCCTCAAAAAGTGGTTTTGTTAGGATGTGTTTATAGAACTGGTTTTTTGGGTTTGGAAACTTGCCTCTCATGCAAACTCCAAGACCTGCATTAACTTTTGCGCTGCTTTTGTAGAAAATCCATGTGTAGCCGCCTGGAGTTACCTTTTGATTCAAGTAGATTTCACAGTAATTCATCTCGTCAGTTTCTTGTTTAAGCTGTCTTATTTCCCTATAGCACGCTTCCACGTCCTCGTTTGCAACTTCATTTTCTATTCCCATCTCTTTGGGAAGTTTTCGCCTAACTACACCCATGAAACCGCTTGCATCAACAACCACTTTACCCTTCAACTCAATTTTTCTGTCACTTTTCAAGTCCTTTGCAAAAACTCCAAACACAAAATGCTTCTCAATTATGGGTTCTAAACATTGTGTTGAATCCAAAAGCACCGTGCCTTTATCAAGAGCTTTTCTCAAAAGCCACTGACCAAAAAGCCGCCTATTCAATAAGTAACCAACAAAATCCTCATGCTTTACGGTGAAGATTGTTTCCAAATCTGGCGAGTAAATCTTGATGCCCTCTATTCTTTTTTCAAGTTCGCCGCTCTGCGGTTTTTCTAAGCCCAAACTTTTCAAGTGATGCTCTCCAAGAGCGTCTCCGCATATTTTCTCTCCAATCTCCTCCCTCCTCTTTCTCTCTACTAAACAAACTTTTAAGCCGGCTTCAGCCATGGTTTTTGCAGCTAAACAGCCACCCGTTCCAGCTCCCACTACAATTGCATCAAACTTTTCCAAGGCTTTGCATCTCTCCTTGGATTAGATATACTTTTTATACCTTGTTGTATAAGTAAACCTTTATAAATCCTAAAGTAAGCCACACCACACTTGGTGTAAACAAATGAACCCCGAAACAACAATGAGCAGCGAACTTCGCATACTTGTGGAAGAACGGGTTGAGAGAACACTTAAAGGAATAGAAGACACTCTTAGACGCATACTAGAAAGCCAAAAAATAAGTCTAAATGATTTAAAGGAAGACATACAAAGCCTCGAAGAAAGCTTCAACTTACTATCCCAAAAATGGAACCTCGAAATATTATATACTCTCTTCTTAAAAATTACCTGTAGCTTCAACGAACTGAAAAATATTCTCGGCGTAAACTCACGCACTTTATCAGATAAATTGAAAGGTTTGACAAAATATGGTTACGTTGAAAGGAATGTGGAGGCTGGACCACCTTTAAGAGTAAAATATTTTCTTACAAAGAAAGGAAGAAATACAGCACTTCTGGCGCTGCCATTACTGTATTACTCAAGCAGTTCAACTTCATAACGATGAAAACAACATAACCTTTTCGCCTTTATTTTTGATGTTTTATTTCTTCTAATTTACTTGTTTTCTTCCTTAACATGATTGGTATCTCTGTTGTTTCTTTACAAGTTTCAAAAACCATACACGTCAAAGTTTTCTCTATGCCCCTAACAAGCCTCAACTTGTCAATAACAAACTTCCCTATAACATCAACATTCTCAGCCTTAATCTTTATCAGCAAATCCCAATCCCCCGTTATAATGTGCACTTCTTGAACTTCTGGAAACTTGGCGATTTCCCCGGCGATTTCTCTTTGCGAAATCAAAGTAGCATCATCCTTTGTTCTGTAGGAGACTGAGGCGAGGATGAAAGCTGTTGTTCCGCTGTTAAGCTTCTGCGAATCTAAGATTGCCCTATAATCTTTTATTATGCCCATCTCTTCCATTCGTTTTATTTTTGCGAAAACAGTGGTAATTGGCGAATCTATTTTTCTTGCAATTTCTCTTGCGGTAAGTTTACAATTATTTTGGATTATTGAGAGAATGGCAAAATCCTTCTCGTCGAGTTTCGCTTCCATAACTGTAATTATTACAAAAACTAAATATAAAAATTTAACTTTTTGAAAATTTTGCAGAATTTTTTATAAAAAGTTTATAATGGCGATTTACATTTGAAATTTGCCCAAATCAGGTGATATTCAAGTTAAGGTGAGTGGATGGCGAAGAGACCGAAGCCTTTATCAGTTGCGGAAGAAAGGCTCATCGAGATTCCAAGGCCTTTGGAACAACTTTCTAAAAGCGAACTGGAGAGAAAACAATGTATTGGCAAAGTAATGACTTATGCTTTAAAATATCTTACAGAAGAATTTATCAAAGAGGGTTTTGAATGGTTGTTGCCCGTAATATTTTCCAAATCAACAGACCCTCTCTGGCCAGACCTTGATGCTTCAATCGATAAGCGGGTTGAAGTAGAAATTTATGGAGAAACTGTGAGGGCAAACTTGAGTATGATAGTTCAGAAAATGGTTGCATCATCTCTTGTCCATCCAAAATTGTTTACGTTATCTCCAAACATAAGAATAGAGAGGGCGGAAAGGGCAAAAACTGGAATCCACGCATACGAATTTACACAATTGGACTTCGAAATGAGAGAAGCTAAATCCGAAGATGTCAGAAGCTTCGTTGAGAAAATATTTGTTGGATTATTACGCCATTTACGGAACAATATGCAAGAAGAATTAACGTATCTCCGCAAATACGATGACCTGACAATTCCAGAAACACACTTCAAAATTTACGACAGAAAAGAACTTGAAAAAAGCTATGGGCATGCGTGGGAAAAATGGCTATTAAAAGAAATCAAACATCCAGTATGGATAACAAATATCCCAAGAGAATTCTACGACTTCGAAGACTTTGAAAGCGGCACATGGGACAACTATGATTTACTCCTCCCCAAATATGGCGAAGTACTATCTGGTGGAAGAAGAGAATGGGAATACGAGAAAATAATCAAGAAAATGGAAAGAGACAAGATTAAAAAAGAAAACTATAGGATATTGCTGCAATTGGCTAAAGAAGGAAGGTTAAAGCCCTCAGCTGGTGCTGGTATAGGGGTGGAAAGGCTGGTTGCATGGATAGTAGGAGCAAAACATATAGGGGAAACCCAACCATTTCCAAGAATTCCAGGCTTAGTCTATGACTTGTAAATGCGTCTGATAAGTAAATGCAATACGTGAATTTTGCATTCATATTACTAATTCATAATTGTTAATTATATTCTTGGCTAACCATGCCCTTCAAAGGAAAAGGTGCATCAAAATGATGAAGAAAACAGCCGCCAAGAAAGGAATGATTTACACGGTTGATTTGACAAAGATTGATGGAGATGGAGCTTTCCCCTGTCCAAAATGTGGAATCATAATATCTCCAGACGATGAGACCGATGAGGTTTATCAAATTCTTGAAACCAAAGTTAAAGGTGACGAGCTAGCAGAATTGATTTTGATGTGCAACAAGTGTAAAAGCACCATTAGACTCGTAGGTTTTCTATCGCAACCAGAAATCTAAATTTAAGTGATTATTTTTCTTCGAATCTCTTACTTATAAGAACAAAAACCAACCACAAGATAACGCCATAAAAGATTCCATTAAAAACTGCGCTTAAATATTCTGAATATTCGGTTGCGCTTTTTCCTATTAATGTGCAGAAAAAGTTTCCCGGAAACATTGGTGAAGGAATAAGCAGAGAAGCGGATGTGAAAAGTAAAAAGAAAGCTATTAGGATTGCTAATCCCTTCACTCCTTTTTCACCTTTTATGTTTTGGTTTGTATAGGTCTCTCCGAGAAGATATCGAGTATAGCAATATTTAATAAACGTTACTGTCTAAACGCACAACAAAAATACAAATCATCTCTTAAAGCCCCAGAAGTCTAATCAAAGCATATACCAAATAATGAAAGAAAGAAGAAAGCACAAGAATAACCACCAAAAATACCGTCAAAAATTTTCTACCTTTAGACAGACTGGAAACGTCATCTAACGGTCCCGGATGCCTATACATTGACATAAAAAGAACAAAAATAGCCATCGGAAAACTCACATAAATCAACGCTAAAACAGACAAAAGCGTCAATACCGTCCGAGTTTTCTCGCCAAACATCGCCCTTGAGACATGTCCTCCATCAAGCATCGCTGCAGGAAAAAGATTGAGCGAAGTGACAATGAGTCCAGCCCATCCGGCTATCGCTACTGGATGCAAGTAGATAACTGGAATATACCCTGGTCCTGGAGGCTGCGTTTGATGAGGTGGGGTCAAAAATGGGAACGCCCGCTCAAGGAGATCAAATACAAGCGGGACGGGTAAAGTTGGTGTGCCTTGGGGTTCCCATCCAGGATGGGATAATGGCAAACCTATTATTGTTGCAATCATAGCCAAAATAAAACTTATTATGGGTCCACTTGCGCCTATGTCAAAGAGTGAATCCTTGTTTGGTGCAAGAGATCTTTGCATTATAACTGCTCCAAAGGTTCCTATACTAAAAAAGCCCATAGGTGGTGGTCCCGGAATAAAGTATGGTGGCGTTGCTTCTATGCCACTTTTGTTAGCTGTTAATTTATGTCCCATTTCATGCATACCAAGTATCGCTATTATAGCTATAGTGAATGTGACTCCGCCAATTAATGGGTTTATCAAGTTTTCTGAAAACATGTAGCCCGTGACAAATGTTGTTGCTATAGTTGCAAAGAATAGTATCCAATTCACCATAATATTACTTGGCTTTGCGCTGGGTTTTGGAATAACCCTTAGAATTATTCGCCCATCTCTTCTCCGTAAAATTGCTAACAAATTTATCGTTTCTAAATTTTTCAGCAGCCTCAGAAAGGCTTGTTTTGTTTCTTGCGGCTGTTTCAAATAATATGTTGGAATATTATGTTCTATTAAGGCTTCTTCTATTTGGAACTCTGTGGAAACCAGTTTGGTTATCTCTTCAAAGTTTGTTTGAGTTATTTGGGTTTCGCCTTCAGTTGATGTTTCGCTCATGTTCGTTTCCTTTCTAGGTTTTGTTGCCGTATTAGAATGCTTGGAAGTAAAAAAGTTTATTGGGCTCACTTTTGCTTCGGGTTCGGAATCTGAGCTCCTAAAAACTTTTTAATAATGGTTTAAAGACAAAACCCCATGCCGAATTAAAACAGACAAAAACGCAGGAAAACCTCTTTATGCAAGGTTGATGAAAAGTTGAACTCTGGTAAGGCATACGACAAAAATTGTTATCGTACGGCCATAATATTGCCAACATACTGCGAAGCTGAAAATATTAAAAAACTCGTTTTAGCCATTGAAAATTTGGAAATTAATTCCGAAATATTCGTTATAGATGATTCAAGTCCTGATGGAACCGGAAACATTGTCAAAAAACTTCAAGAAAGCTATCCTAACCTAATTCTATTAAGTAGAGTACGTAAAGCAGGACTTGGAACAGCCATAACCTACGGTTTTCGTTTCATTCTGTCTCAACCATTTCCCCCAGACTACATAATAACAATGGATGCTGACCACTCGCATGATCCTAAGGACATCCCAAATTTGTTACAACAAGCCAGGAAAGGCTATGACATCGTTATCGGAAGCAGATATTGTCGAGGAGGAAAAGTTAAAGGGTGGCCTCTAACACGTCTTGCAATAAGTAAGATTGCCAACAAAATAACAGCAAAAATAGTAGCCTTGCCAATAAGCGACTTCACAAGTGGTTTTAGGTGCTATTCAAGAACATATGTCCAAAAAATTTTGCCATATCTTCACAGTCAAACGTACGAAATTCAAATCGAAACCCTTAGACAAGCATACATTTTAAAAGCCAAAATTACAGAAACTCCGATAACATTCATTAACAGAAAGAAAGGAAAATCAAAACTTACAAAAAACGAGATGCTAAGCTTTATTTCCTATGTTCTAAAAACTGCATTACAAAACTTGAGAACTGCATTTTTGGCCGAAAACCATTTTTGACAGGTGAGTAAATGGATTTTGCCATAGCCTGTGACATAATGATGGATTTGGAAGGCAGCATTAGACCTGCATTGTATTTGGCTGACTTCTTAACTGAAAAAGGTTATAAAGTTTCCATGATATCGCCAATTATATCGAGAGATGTGGAAAGGCACTTAAATTCTAAAGGTATAAAACCTATAAATTTGCGCGCTAGGCTTTTTGCTAAAAAATTCGGTTTGTCAATCTTATGGTTTGAAACATGGGCGCGCGAGGCTTTTTTTAAATTAAATTCAAAAAGGATAAACCATAATTCATGCATCTCCGTCAATTTTTCCCACACGCTTGACGTTCCCTCCATATTTTGGTATCTTCAAGGTCCAACTTCAGCAGCCCTTAAAGATATGGAAGAAGAACTAACTCCAACCTACAGATTTGTCTATGAAATCTTAAAACCATTTATTAAATATGCGGATGGAAATTTAATTAAAAGTACATGTAGAGACTCTGTATGCGTAGTTGCTAATTCTAATTTTTGTGCTTCTCTATATTGGGAATGGAAAATAAAAGTTAAAACCATCATATATCCTCCAATAGACTGCAAAGTATTTCGTCCGATCACCTCAAATCCCACAGGCGACTATGTCCTTACCTACTTTGGAAAGGAAACAGCCTTTTCAATAATAAAAGCCATTGCTGATCAAGGCGTTAAAATTAAGGCTTTCGGATCCAAAATCCCCTTTATACCTAAGAATTTAACCAATCATCCAAATATTGATTTTTTGGGTAGAATACCTACGGATCAACTTGTAGATGCTTATTCTAACGCTCTCTTTACATTATTCACTTTCACCCATGAACCTTTTGGCTATATACCAGTTGAAAGCATGGCTTGCGGCACGCCTACGCTTACCTATGATTCACAAGGTCCAAGAGAGTCCGTCATCAACGGTGTTACAGGATGGCTTGCGAAAAACAATAATGAAATATTCCATAAAGCTTTAGAGCTTTGGAAAGAAGGTTATCACAACCAAATGAGACTGGAATGTGTAAAACATGCTTTAACCTTCGATAAAACTGTTTACGCAAAAAAATGGTTTGAAATTTTACAAACCTACATTAATTGTTAAATTGTTGCCCTCAAAATTATCTGTTCATTCAATAAGTTTTTTGTAAACTTCTCCAACTTTCCTTGCAACATCATTCCATGTGGAAAAGTGAGATCGTTTTGCGTTTTCACTAAGCTTAATCCAAAGCTTTTGATCAATGTAAAGTTTTTCAAGAGCGTTTGCTATCGCTATCGGCTTGTTGTGTTCAACTATTAAACCATTATAATTGTGCCTAACAAACTCATTGATTGCAGCGTTATAAGGAGTTTTTGTCACCAACACTGGTAAGCCCATGCTTAACGATTCGGCTATTGATAATCCATAGGATTCGAATTCACTTGCTGAAACAAAGACCCAGGATTTCTTTAGCTGTGAAATTAGTTCTTCTTTCTTTTCAACAGGAATAAAGCCATGTAAATGAACACCATCAATTTTTTTAGACATTTTTACTAAATACATGTAAAGGGGCCCAGAACCGATGATGTGAAATTCTGCGGAACTTACTTTTTCCCTGAAAATCTTGAAGGCTGTTAGCGTTAAATCTAGTCTCTTCTGAGGTTCAAGGCGTCCTACAAAAATTATGCGGCCAACTTGAGGTTCTAGGTTAACCTTAAAAAATTCCTCATCTATCCCGTTTGGAATAACTTCTATCTTTTCCGAACAGATGCCAAGTCTCTCCTGCAACGTCTTTTTGGCAAAATTTGAAACCGTTATGTTATATGTGCCTAATTTTGAAATTGCATATGCGAGAATTTCATTAATTTTACTTATCGGTCTTTTGTAAGAGAAAGGCCAAACAACATTCCAAGAGACCACAATGGGTATTTTTGGTTTCGCTATTTTTGCTAAGAAAAAATGGAGGAAAGGCCAAACATCAACATCTATTAAATCGTAGGAACGAAACAAAAATTGGAGAAAAGTTGAAAAACTGAGGAATGCAACTCTGTTAAAACTTTCAAAAAAGGGAAGCAAAGCTAACTTTCTCAAATTTAATCGATAAATATTAAAGTTGTGCTTTTTGATTTGTGGTTGAGCGGATCCAATGGTGAAAACGTCTATGTCATATTTTTTTTGGGAGAGGTGTTCTGCTATTTTGTAAAATCTTGTTCCTGAGCCTCCTATATCTGGAGGAAAACGTTCAACTATCATTGCTATTTTCAATTATGGTCCCAGCTGTGTCACATTAATGTAGTCAAGGGCTACGTGCATGTTTTCAAATTCGCAAATTCCCCTAAATTCCAATCTTTTTAGACCTTCTATCTCAAAATTGAGGGTGAAATCCCGCCATTCACCCAAGGACCCGAAATCGCTGAAATTTAATGTTCTATCACAAAGTCTTTTGGGAAGCCACATGTTTGTTGTTAAGTCAAATTCGGAGGCAAATACATCTATTGTAAAACTTGTATTTTCTGACTCTATTTTTACTCTAAATGTTACACTGTAGTTTCCAGTGTAAAGCCATTGGTATGGACCATACCAGATAACTCCGGGTTTATGATTTGTACTGTGAATGATTGTTTTGCCGGATCTGCTTGTCTCATCGTATTTTATGAAAGATGTGGATGGAAATGTGTATAAATCTTCATAATTGAAGCATTCGTGATATGGCTTAAAAATTATGTAGGTTCCAGTATAGCCTTTTATGAGCAATAGTACGCCGTCGGCATAGGCTGCTACTCCGTATTTTCCATCTCTCATAATTTGGCATAGTGCATCAATCGGGGAAACAGATGTTGGCGTTGGTCCATAGAATACGTGAGAAGACTTTAAATCCAATATTATATAGTCTATTTCTGTTTCCATTGGCCATCCTAAAACGTGTATTTGTTCTCTTTGGGCTAGATGCGGTAAAATGTCGTTTTGTGTGGCAACTGAAGCGTTCGATGGAATAAGGCTGAGCACTTCATGTAAAGCTTGTGTGTGGGATGTTATTTCGACTTTTCTCCTTGTTAGAGCTGGCAAACCTATGGGGCTTACAGCAACTGCTGAAGCTAAGCTTAAGATAAGGATTAAGGCCATAATTTTCCTTTCTATTTTCGGATGGTTTCTATGTGAATTCTTCTCTGTTAAAAGTAGCCTTTTTGCTCCATGTATTGCTGCGACGAAAATTTGTCCAACAATGAATCCAAAATATTGAAAGTAAGGTTCGTAATAGGGTGGATATTCAGATAATAGTGCAGCAAATATCCATGGAAAGGATAACGATAACTCTAATGGTGCCAGTAAGGGTAGAAAAATTATTGGAACAAAAATGAAAAAGGTGTAGTAGCTTTTTTCTATGGGGTTTGCAATTGTCCCCAGCACTCTAATTGGGTTTTTAATTACGTTGAAGATAACTTCAGTGAGACTTGTTCCCCAGTTGTCCCAGTTTCCTGGGAGTCCAACAGCTTTTAAAGGGTTTATGCTGTAGGTTATGCTAAATGCTAGAAAGAGCCAGAAAATGCTTATGCTTACTAATAAAACTTGAAAGAATATGGTTTTTATGTTGATTTTGACTTCTTTTTTTGGCGTTTGGAAGAAGGTTTTGAGGAGCAAGTAAAGTCCAAGAAACAGGACAAGTATGGGGGCAAACTCTATTGTTGATAGAGTTAATATGGAGAAAAATGAACCTTTGAGCCATTGTTGTTTTTCAAAGTAATAGTAAGTTAACAGGAAAAACAATGGAATAAATGCTTCCACGTGGAAGTCGAAACAGTTCATTCCATGCAGTGCTGGATGCAGAAGAAATGCTGCGGCGAAAGTTAGACCCCAAAGATTGTTTTTAAGCGTATCTTTCGCAATCCAATATAGCGGAAGGGCTGCTAAAGCGATGATGAAAGATTGAAATACAAGTAGAGTTAAGGGCGACTGGTAAAGGGCATAAACTGGTATAATAAGCAAGAGTATTGGTGAGAAGTGGGCTCCAAGAAAGTTTAGGCTTGGGTTTCTTACTGATTCAATTGTATAGTAGAGGGGTTTACCTAGGTTTATTGTTGTCCATAAGGCTTGTGTGAATATGCCGAGATCCCATGCGTAGGTTTTGAAGGCATAATGCATGAAAATCGTGTAGCTGGAGAAAACTAGCGTGTATATGGCTATAAAAACTATAATGAGCTTGTCAGCTTTTGCTTCTGCAAAATTTATAATCTTTTCCATTTTGAAGCTTATAGTATTCCAGGTTTTCATGGAGTCCACGCTCGTTATTTTAGTATGCGCTTTGTATTTTAGAAGATTTACCTTAAAAATGGGGAAATAAAAAAGAGGGGTTGTAGCGGTTTATGGGTCGTGGATTCCGCCTTTAGTTTCTCTGTTATGGGTCCATTCGGTTTCGCTTATTGTGCCTAAACATTCGACGATGCTGTAGCCTGTTGGTTTGTAGCCTTCATCTGTGCTTTCGTAAGTGATTTTCAGTATTATTGCTGTTAAGCCTTCTGGGGCTTCTTGTAGTTGGTATATGCCTTCTTCGTGGAACCATTTGCTGGCGTAATAGGTGTCTCTTCCCCAGTGTCCCCATACTAGGAATAGGACTGTGCCGTTTATGTCCTTGTATGTGGATATTACCGCATAGCCTGTTTCATTGCTGGAGCTGTATGTTTGTGTTTTGGTTATGTCCCAGCATGTTAAGGGTATTATGACCTTCTCCCAATCCGCGTAGTCTGTGAAGTCTCCGTACGTTGTTTCGTAACTTAGTCCGAAGATGGTCATCATGAAGTCGTTTCCGTAGTATGCTAATAGATTAGCTAAGGGTCCGCCTATACCTATCATGTTGCTGCTTGAAATAGGCCATGTGGTGCACCAGTCGTCTCTTAAAGCTGTGCGGTAGTCTGTTCCACTGTAATAGTAGTCTGTCCATTCATCGTCTGCGCCTATTTTGCTCATTACCCATGGCATCTGGTTGTAGGGCAATGGGTCATACATGTCTGCGCCTGCCAAGCCATATTCGACTTGTTTGTTTTTGAAGGCTGCTGAAACCATGGACAAGCCTGCAGAGTCAACTGAATGGGCGTCCCTGCCCACTATGCCCCATTCGTAGCGGCCGCCCATGTACTCCATGTACAGATATCCCATGTAAGGTGTGAAGGTTACATTCAATTCTTCTGTAGTATAGTTGTATGATATTTCGCTTGCTAGGTAGAGTAGTATGTCTAGTATCGCTATGTGAACTGTTTCTTCCGGTGAGGTTATATTCCACGTTAGCATCGTTGGATCTAAAGTTACACATGTGACAACCACGTTGTCGCCATTATAAGTCACGTTATCCCAGAAGTAGTAATCGTTGTAGTAGGTTTCTCCTCTAAACACTTTGAAGTTGCTGTGCACGCCGTCTAAACAAGGATTATCAAGAGATTCTGTAAAGTCGTCACTCACCGTGTCTTTTACGGTTATCTCCATTGCTACGGTAAAGTTGAATCCGTGGATTACTCCTAAGGGGTCAGCGTCGAACAAGTAAGAAGTGCTGTACTCGAAGGTTACGCTATCTCCTGGAGATACGCTATCAAATGTGTTAAAGTCCTCTGTTAATTCAATGGTACCCATATCTCCCCATACTGGTTGCGTTGAGTACAATATCTTGTATTCATGGTAAGCGTCTAAGCCAGATATAGTCATTGTTCCGTCTTCGTTGTAGGTTACCGTGTAAGTGTCTTGTCCCATCCAGTTATAGCCAACTCTAGCTTCTAACTCGTTTTCTGTCAAGTCGAAAACTCTCTCCGAGAAGACGCAGTAGTCGTCCCACCCGTCATCATCTACCTCTACAACAGGCGCATGCGAAGTTGTGAACGTTGTAGACGCATCGGCCTCTTTCCATTCAACCCAACGCCTCGTGCTCTTGTGAACTGCGCTTAACAAATCCCATGGGTTAAAGACCTCGTCTAACTGATATTTGACTTCTGTGTCGAGAACATCATCGTGTCTAGCACCCATGTTGGCATCGTCGCCGTCGTGAAGGTCTGTTACTCCGTAGACACTTACGCCTCTAAACTGTCTGCCAATATTAACGCTGCCGTAAACGTCCTCTTTGTCCGAAAGGATGAAGTCCCACTCACCCACGATAAGCGGGGAAAGGAAGGGCTCACTGCTAGAATAAGAGTTAATCCAGTGGGGGTCATCAGCCTTCATAGCTCTGTACCAAGTTTTAGTGGTGCCTCGAGCCGCGTCTGCTGACCAATCGCTTAGACTTGGCCAGAAGGCGTGCCAGCCCACATACGCCTTATCATTAGAAATTATTTGGGCGACATCATAGGTTCCGCTAGCGCCTGGTTCAGATCCCCAAGCGTTAATTTCTATGTCTTTGTACTTTACGCCTGCTGGAAGAGTTGGCAGTAAAGTCCAGTCCTCGTTGTAAACTGTTGACTGCCCTTCTTCTTCCGCATCTTGTGGAGCGGTTCCCGCAGTGTAGAAGTGCACGTAACTGCTATAATCGGTGGTTCCTGCAACGTTTTTGGCGCCTAAATCCCACTCTTCCCTGTTGCTGAACTGGATAAGTATTGCCTGTGGAATAGTTATTTCCTCCTCGCCATTGTCGTCATCTGGTACGGTTATTGTCAAGTCAGCGATAACATACTTGGCTTGCTCAATAAATTTGACATCCTTAATGACAACGACTTCCTTCTTAACCTTGTTGAACATTATTGTCAAAATAACGTCCACCAAATGCAAGTTATCATTAATTTCCTCGTTCCAGTCGTAAATGTGAGTCTCACTTTTGGCAACGAATAAACGAGGGCCATCATACAACACTGTTATAGGCTCTGTGACGGCGGTTCCATTAGTCTTCCTTCCACCGTTAACCAAGCCAGGAATCGGCTCCAAGTCATCATCAAGCTCTAAACCTTTGTCGTCAAAACTTTCCTGCGCTTCAGTCACTGGATGATATGGATAGGTATAATTGTTGTCAACCCTTATCCAATTTTTGCCATAGTCGCTTTTATCAGCAAAAAGCGCGCCAGCCCAAATGTTCCGTGAACCCCAGTCCTCATGCACATACCGGATGTCAATGTACCAACCATTTATCCAGACCTTCTTCGGTAATTTACCCTCATCAATACTGGAACCTACCGGAGCTGCAAATGGATCACGTGCACCAGCATATTCAAGTCCAACATTGTTGTTGCTGTCAATTAATTCACCGAACTTTGAAAGGCCAACTTTCAGATTTTCACTATCATATGGATAAAGCAAATAAGTGTCGCTATCGAGAACGCCGTTAACAGTCATGTACCAGTCTGTTGGATCTGCTGCTGCTACGTTTTTTACAATGAGTAGTGGTGCAAAAATAGCTGTTACAATTATTGCTGCGCTTAGTATTGTAATTAGCTTTTTCCTTTTTTCCATTTTCATTCCTCTTTTGGGTCACGTATGAAAGGGTTAGCACATTTATTAAAAATTTTTTAGAGGTTCTGACTCAGAATTAGAACATAAAATCAAAACATCCCACATTTATTTCCTAAAAAACTTCAATCGCTTAGGCAATTCATGCTTCTCATTAAAAGCGAAAACTTCAAAAAGCTCAAAGTTTCCTCCACAACTCTTGCACTGAACATAGACATGATCACGTTTCATTCCAAGCCAAAATCCCTCTCTAGAGTTACATTTGGGACATATTTTGAAGCGGCTAAATGCTTCTTCAATTTCTTGAAACTTCAAAGATTCTCCAATCTCCATAAACAATTGTGTTTTTCTGAAAACTTAATGATTTCGGTAAAGTTTATCGTGCAGCAAAACCAGAAGAGCTATTAATACAAAATTAGGCTTCAATGGTGAACTTAAATGGTAGTACAGTTGTTTACTGTTGGCGACTTAATGACGAACTGTTATGTTGTAAACTGCAAGCAAACAATGGAAGCAATAATCATAGATCCGGGTTTTGACAATAGCCGTGAAGCAGAAAAAATTTTCAATTATGTTAATGATAAATTTTTAACTTTGAAGTTTATTTTGAACACCCATGGGCATCCAGATCATACATGCGGAAACGGTATTGTTAAAGGAAAATTTAATGTGCCCATCCTGATTCATGAGTTTGATGCTCCCATGCTTAGTGAAAGAGGCAAAATAGCTACCCATTTTCTCGGTTTTAGGAGTTTCTCGCCAAAACCAGACGTGATGCTGCACGAGGGCGCTTTGGTCAAATTTGGAAAAATAACATTAAGGGTTATGCATACGCCTGGTCATACTCGCGGGGGGATAGCCCTTATTGGTGAGGGGGAGGTTTTTACTGGCGACACATTGTTTTGGGGTTCTATTGGAAGAACAGATTTTCCAGAAAGTTCCGAACAAGATATGATGGTGTCCTTGAAGAAATTGGCAGCTTTGCCAGACCATTTTATCGTTTATCCTGGGCACGGACCTATAACAACCATTGGTGAAGAGAAACTTAACAATCCCTTTTTGCAAGGTTTATAATGCCTCTTTAAAGAGGTCTTCTTCCCTTGAAATCTGCAACTCACTTGCACTGCAGTTTTCACAATATTGCACGATGTTGTTTAACCCTTTGAAAATAACCACTGGTGTTGCCTCATCCGCTTGTCCCATGAGAAGTTCTGCTGCTGCAGCAATCTCATCGGCAACCGCAACATTTTTAACTTTTAAGATTTGTCCGAAAAGGTCCCTTTTTCCACGGTAGTCTTTGAAGGGTCTTATGCCCGCCAAACCAATGGCGAAGTTTACTTGTCCCCTTTTGAATGGGCGACTGTAAGTGTCGCATATTATTACGGCGACGGTTTTACCCGTCAGTCTTTTTATTTCTTTGCGGCATTTTTGGGCTGATTCATCTGGATTTTGTGGAAGCAATGCAAAGTTTTCTGCGCCTTCCACGTTTGATTTGTCTATTCCAGCGTTTATGCACACTAAACCGCGTTTATCCTCCACTAACAAAACTTCACGGGAAGCCTTCACTATTCTTTTTGTTTCTTTAAGAACAAGCTCAACAAATTTCGGTCCTTTACCCGTTATTTTTGCGATTTCCTTGGCTTTTTCTGAAGGAACAACATCCCTCAATTTGACAACTCTCTTCTCGGCTTTAGAGAAAATTTTTTGAGCAGCAACTATTACGTCGCCATCCTCAATTTTTAAGCCATTCTTTCTGGCGGTTTCGACAATTTTCTTTGCTACGTTATCTCCTGATTTTATTAATGGAAAATTGTTAAGGGCGAGGGCTGTGAAACTTTTCAAAGGTTTTCCTCCTTTTTGTTTATGGTTGTTATCTTACGGCATTAAATCTCTTGCTAAGACGTTTATTACAGATTTTGAAGTTTTATTCAAAATTCATAATGCTTAAACTGTTAGTGGCATAGCGATACTTGATTAACTAAGAGATGAAAAACATGCAGAAACAATTTAGGGTATACTTTATTCTGTTGACTTTGATTTTTAGCATTTTCAGTTTTGCAAATATAATATTATTTCCTTCTGTAAAAGCAACTTATGTTGAAGGCTACATTACGCTAGACACTATATGGACGCTTTTCGACAGTCCCTTCATAATTTCAAACGAAACCATAGTTTGTTCCAACGCAACTTTAACTATTGAACCAGGTGTTGAAGTGCGCTTTGGAGGATTTTTCAACATAATCATAGAAGGCAGACTCGTTGCTGAAGGCACAGAAAATAAAGCGATAAAGTTTACCTCAAACACGCTTGAACCTAAAACTGGCGAATGGGGAACACTCAAGTTTAATTCCACACAAGAATCTTCCCTCTCAAATTGCATCATAGAATATGGAATGAACGGAATAACCGTAGAAAATGGTCATGTGAACATTCAAGAAAGCACCATTAGATACAATTCTGAAAATGGAGTTACAATTTTGGATGGTTATGTAGATATTGAAAATTGTAAAGTGTTAAACAACACTGGTGGAATTTTCATAAGCGGCAACAGCCGGGTTAGCGTTCATAATAACCTTATAAGCGGCAATGGAGAAGGCATAATCCTAAATGGAGTTTTAACATCGAAAGTGAGCATAACTCAAAACCAAATATCTTTTAACCAGCACAGCGGAATACTCTGCGAAGCAGACGCTTACAGCAACACTGTTATCGTAAATAACACAGTTTTCCAAAACTACTATGGCTTCTGCATATCAAGCGATGCTGTTACCAACATTACAAGAAATCACATTTTAAACAATCATGTTGGAGTTATGTATGAAAGTGGAATGGGGCATATAGCCCACTTTAACGACATAATTGGCAACAACTTAGGTATGGACGTTTCTTCCGAAGCCTCTGTAGATGCAACGTACAATTATTGGGGTAGCCAAAGCGGACCTTATCATCCTACATTAAACCCGCGGGGGAAAGGAAATCAAGTAGGTGGAAACGGAGCTAATCTTAATTTTATCTTCTTTTTAACGCATCCCATCGATTACGAGAATGCTCCTCCCACGGCAATCCTTTGGACAGATAAGGTTTTGGTTGCACCTAACCAAGCAGTGACTTTTGTGGGTGCTGACTCATATGATGATGGGCAAGTTAACTATTATCTTTTCGATTTCGGAGATAGAAGCAACAGCAGTTGGACAACCTTATCTCTTTTCTTCCACAATTATAGTTCAACAGGAACATACTTTGCGAGTTTAATGGTTAAAGATGATTTCAATACTACCAGCAACATTGCTACTGCAGAAATAAACGTTGTAAACTTACCATCGTTGGATGTGTCAATTACTCTTAGTGATTATACAACAGAATATAATGAAGAGGTTTCAGTTACTGTTTATGTTTCCTATGATGGAAGCGCTGTAGAAGGCGCAAACATTACACTGTTTTCGGTAAAAGGTGGAATTTTCACGCCTCAACGCGGTTTAACAGATTCGGCTGGTTACTTTACTGCGATATTCAAAGCACCAAATGTCACCGATATAGAGGACGTTAGAATCATCGCAAGAGCTTCAAAACTTTCTTACGCTGATGGTTCAGCCTACGATTATTTGAAGGTTCTTCCACCTCTTACCGTTCAAATGAGTGCTGATCCGCATACGCTTAAATCTGAAGAGACGGCAACCATCACAATCCAAGTGTTGGATAATTTCGAAAAGCCAGTTTCTAATGTTTCGCTTGTGCTGTCTGCCGAGAACGGTAACCTTTCAGCGACAACAAGCGTAACAGACTCAAACGGTGTGGCAATTTTTGATTTCACAGCCTCTCAAACTTTAACTCAAATAAACGGCACTATTCTGGTTATCGCTACGAAAGCTGGTTATGGAAAGGGACAAGGCTTATGTATAATACCCATAGAACCTAAAGTTCTTTTTGTTGAAGTTACTGCAAATCCTGCTACAACTATTTCTGAAGGAAGAGTAAATGTAACAGTTCAAGTATCGTACGAAGGAAATCCGATTGCTGGAGTGAATATAACATTAACATCTGAAAGTGGGGGAGTTTTCGTTCCAACTTTTGCTTTGAGTGGGGAGGATGGTAATGCAACTTTCACCTTCATGGCGCCTTCAGTAGATGTGGCATGCAACATAACGCTTCTAGCGAAAGCAGTCAAGGATGGATACGTTGATGGAGAAAAGCAGTTTAACATAACTGTTAATCCGGGGATACTCCACATCGAAATCATAGTTGAGCCAGTAATTGTTCCAGAAGAATCTGCTATTGTAACTGTGCATGTCAGTTGCAACCAAGCTCCAGTTTTTAATGCTTCGGTTACGCTTTCTTGTACCAGTGGAACTATTCCAATAATGGCAAATTGGTCAGACGTTAATGGCTATTGCACCTTTGTTTACATTGCTCCTCAAACAACAATATCGCTAATCGTCAATATGACAGCTAATGCGAGTAAATACGGGTATGTAAGCGGCGAAGAACAAGTTTCCGTAATTGTTAATCCAGAAGCAAAACCCAGCGAGGGTTTGCCTTGGATGACAATGCTTCTGATAATCCTTGTCCCAGTGGTTGTTGCTGTGGTGTTTGTCGTTCTCGTTAAATTGAAGGTTATTGAAATTTCTGCGGGTGGAGAAGAGGGCTCGGAGTAAAGTTTCGTGAGACGCAATATTTAATAGACCGTACATATCATAATAATTGATTAGGAGAAAACACAATGGTACGAGTGAAGCTCAAAGAAACATTAACCAAACTCAAAAGAGTAAGAATCAAACTCAACATTAAACGAAAGCCACAAGTAGTTATTCCTCCGCCACCGCCAAAGCCCATACCGAGAGGATTCAAAGTTGTGGAAAAATATCCACTCTACGAACCCTTTGCCCATGTAGCCATAGTTCAGTACCCAAAAACTGGCGAGTACAAGTACGTCTTGGACGAATTGCAGCTAGACCCTCTCGAAAGAAGCGTTTACAACCGCATATTAGAAATTTTATTGGCGGAAATAGAGTCGCCAAAAGAGGAAGTCCTTGACCCAAGAAGATTCTTTGCAGAAGAAGCCAAAAAAATCGTTGATAAATATCGTATAAGCCTGGGGTGGCTGCCTGACGTTTCATGGTACAAAATTCTCTATCACGCTGAAAGAGACCTTGTGGGTTTCGGCAAAATTGACCCCTTAATGCGAGACCCTAACATCGAAGATATTTCATGCGACGGAGTTAACAAACCAGTCTATGTTTGGCATCGAAACTATGAAAGTATTGAAACAAATTTGGAATTTGAAAATGATGAAGAACTTGACAACATGGTTGTCAAACTTGTGCACATGGCTGGAAAGCATGTAAGCTCAGCCTTCCCCATAGTAGACGCCTCATTGCCAGGCAAGCATAGACTTGCAGTATGTTACAGACGTGAGGTTACACCTTTCGGAACCGCCTTCACGATTAGGAAATTTAGGGAAGACCCCTACTCAATAATTGACTTAATAAATTTGGGCACATTTTCAGAGGAGATGGCAGCCTACTTCTGGCTATGCCTTGAAAATAGGGCTTCAATTATGGTTTTGGGTGGAACGGCTGCTGGAAAAACCACAGCCCTAAACGCTTTGGCTTGCCTAATTAAGCCTGGAAGCAAAATAGTAACAATAGAAGAAACGGCAGAGCTTAACCTTCCCCATGAAAACTGGGTTTCGCTCATTGCCAGACAAAGCTATGGCTTAGGCGGAAGCAGCGTCGGCGAAGTAACCCTCTTTGACTTGGTTAAGACTTCCATGAGGCATAGACCAGACATATTGATTGTGGGAGAGGTGAGGGGTCAAGAAGCCTATGTGCTTTTTCAAGCTTTAGCCACAGGGCACGGCGGCATGTGCACAATGCACGCTGAAAACTTGGACTCCGCTGTTAAGCGTTTAACATCAAAGCCCATGGACATTTCGCCCGCCTACATCCCATTGATGAACATCGTATTGTCAATTCAAAGAGTTCATTTGGTAAAGGGTGCTGAGAAGAAGGCGTATAGGCGTGTAATTAATGTCAACGAAATCGCAGATTATGAAGACTACAGATGTGCTTTCAAGTGGCACCCCACAAAAGACGCTCACATACCAGCCTTCGATAAAAGCTTGATGTTGTCAACAATTTCTGAACGCATTGGCGCCAGTAAAAAGGAACTAATTGAGGAGATAGATAGGCGCAAAGAAATTCTCCACTGGATGCGTGAACGCAACATTAGAAGCTACAAAGATGTAGCTGCAATCATCGCTGAATATTATGCCCGACCAAAACAGATTTATGAAAAAGTTGTTGCCGGGGAGGAGGTGAAAGCAATTGCCGTTTCTAGAAACCCTTGAAGCTTGGTCCTTCCGCATATTCGGTAAAGCAGCCCCCTACTTTCTAAAACATGTTCTCGAGTTTAAGGACTATCTTGAAAGGGCAAAAATCAAGATTTACCCCCAAACCTATGTTTCCCTAATGTTTTTCATTGCAGTTTTAACACTTCCAATCTCAATAATATCAATAATTATTCTCTACCTTTACGGTTTCATTCCAATAATCTTTCTCGTACCCCTTCCATTTTATGTGATGATAGGCTTCCTTCTCATACCAATCTCAAGGGCTGGTGAAAGGGCAAGCAACATTGAAAGGGAAATGCCTTTCGCAGCAGCTTACATCAGCGTCATGGCTTCGGGTGGCATAGCACCCTACACAAGCTTTAAGCGACTCGCTGAAGTCGAATTAATGCCCGCCATGCGAAGTGAAGCAAGGGAAATAATAAAAGATGTAGAAATCTTTGGCATAGACCCACTTTCTGCCATAGAGAATGCGGCAAAGAGAAATCCCCTTGACATTTTCAAAGATTTCCTATCTGGCTATGCCTCAACAGTAATCATAGGCGGTGACATTGGACATTTCCTTGAAAGAAAGGCTGAAGACATTTTCAAAACGAGGGCTTTGCGTGTTAAGGCTGCAGCTGAAAGACTTGGAATGCTTTTAGAAACTTTCATCATTGTGATGGTTTTGATGTCTCTCTGCTTCTATATACTATTCAGCGTAGAATCCATATACAGTGTCGGCATATCCATGTATTCTGGCATAATCTTGTATACTTACTTATTCACGCCCATGCTTTCTTTCATGTTCATCTATTTGGCTCATAGCATGCAACCAAAAACGCCAGTGGTGGAAACGCGTCCCTACAAGGTTTTCGGAGTTTGCAGCATCCTAGCCGTAATATTGTTTCTATTATTGACGAACTTTATAGGTTTCATAGAAGTACCGCTTTTCAGCAGTTTTCAAAACATTATAGACTTGCCCGTTGCCATCGCCATATCCTTATTTGTTGCCACAGCGCCAGCAGCTGTTGTTAACAGTAGGCTCTCTAAAAAGAAGGCAAGCATTGAACAAGGCATCAACAGCTTCCTCAGAGATTTAACAGAGGTCAGAAAGACGGGCTTATCACCAGAAAAATGCATTGAAAGCCTTTCCAACCGAGACTATGGCGAGTTCAGTAAAGAACTGCGAAAAATAAGTTCTGAAATCAGTTGGGGCGTGCCCGTAAGAAAGGTTATAATGGATTTTGTCAAGCGAATGCGAAGCTGGATGGCTCAGATTGTCATGTTTCTGCTTGTTGAAACAATAGACGTAGGCGGCGGAACAATAGCAATGATAGAGTCGCTGGCAAGATTCAACAATTTAACGCAGGAAGTTGAAAAGGAGAAGAAAATGGCTGTCCGCCCATACATATTAATGCCCTATTTTGCGGCTATCCTTCTTGTGGCAACAACAACAATGATGATAGGCTTTACATCAGGCACACTTGGTGTAGCTGAAACTGGTCAGAAAAAGGACCTAACTCCGCTAATAATGACGTTTACTACTTCATGTATTTTCCATAGCTATTTGATTGGTATTGTAGCTGGCAAAATCAGCGAGGAATCTGTTGCTGCCGGTTTTAAGCATGCTGCTGTTCTGGTGATTATTGCTGTTTTGGCAGCGAAGTTAGTGCCCATGTTTATAAGTTTTGGTTAGGGAGGGAGAAACAATTAAGAAAACCGTAAGATTCGAATTAAGAAAGGACGAGCGAGGGGTTAGTCCAGCAATTTCCACTGTCATATTAACAAGCGCTGTAGTTGTGCTTCTTCTTGTGGCTGTTGTATTTGCCAACAACTTTTTGACTGCGAGGATGGCGGAGAACGAGTTTAGCGCTGTAAAACAATTTATGCAGACGGTTGGGCTTCAAATAGACGATGTGGCTTGGATTATTGGACGTACTCAAACAGTTCGTTACGCAAGCAAATATGGGCAGGTTAATTTTGAAAGTGCTGCTTTAAATTATACTGTTTTTGTGAATGGAACTGTTTACTTTGCAAGTTATACTACTGGTATTCTTTTGTTTAATATGCCCATAAGCAAATATTCTGTTGGAAATAACTATTATGAAAGCATCTTTCCTTCAGACAAGTCTTTCCTTCAAGTTGGATCTTCAGCGCCTGTAAGCTATGTTTATGTTGTTGAGAAGTTGCCTATGGCTGATGGCGATTACATAAGGGTTGTTGTGGTCCCAATAATTAGGGTTTTGAATTCGACTATATCTGCTGGCGGAGGGGTGAAAAATTATTTTAAATTTTACTTGCCCGTTCTTAAGCCTTCTGAGACGAATCCTCGTCTTTCTCAGTCTGTAACTCTTACGGGAAGGAATGTTTCAGTTAAAACTATGGCTAGTGTTAATTCGGTTAAGATAAGTGTTTCTTTTCCAAAGAGCAGTTTAGGCTTTGGTGAGAGTTTCTTCAATTTTGATGAGATAGAAGAAACGTTGAATGTTCCAAGCGGCTCCATTATCGAGTTTTACACTAGTGAGGTGATTGTTTCTTTAGGGTTGCATGGTTAGGAGGGGCTATGGGTGCCGCATGTAACTATTGAATATGTGATCATGGTTCCAGTTCTAATTTTGCAGATTTTCCTCTTTCCTTTGACGGCAAGTTGGCTTATGAATATTTGGATTGATTCTCGTAGGACCTTGGCGCTTCAGGAAGCTGCAAGCCATTTAGGAAGCAGTATACAGCAGGTGTATTTTGCCTTAAACCATGATTCTATATCGGCTGGAACTATTACGCAAAAGGCGGATGTTCCGCCATTTATAGAGAATTATCCGTATGTTGGAAATGCGACTTTGAAGACTGTTTTGGATCCTGCATTGAATTCAAGCAAAGTTTTGGAGATAACGCTTAAACTGAGAACTGTTGGAATCACGGTTAAAACTTCGGTTATTTTGGGTCAAAATGTTACGTGGCGTGAATCACTTTTCATTAGCAATTCTACAAACGCATGCATAAAAGCTGAAAAATTCGTGAATGGAACCATATGCCTCTCTTTTGGAGGATAAGCAAAAATGGCCGGCTCAACCATAGATCACTTGGTTTCCGTAACAATTTTTCTGGGAGCCACACTCATTTTCATAAGTCTTTTCAACCAGACAATCCAAACAGCCATTTTATATCAGCGCCACAGATATCTTGCAACAAAATGCAGCGACCTCCTCGATAACATGCTCCTAAATCCAGGCTTTCCACCAAATTGGGGTAAAAGCAATTGTACTCCTTATGGTTTTGGATTGCAAGATCCAGAGTTCACGCAGTATAGGCTTAGTCCCTTCTCATTAATGCGTTTAATGTCTGCGGCAGGAAAGCCAGTTTATTACCCTAAGACAGGACAGTATTATAGCAATATTACTATGGGATTTGGCAACTTCTTGCTTGTATCATTTAATGAAGCAATTAACTATTCTTTTGCATCGCGTTTGCTTGGAATAAATGGAACTTACGGTTTTCGATTAACTATAACGCCAATCGTGTCGGTTACAATTTCAAAACTGCAATCTAAACCGTTGACATTTTCCGTGAATGTTAAGGGGGCGGGTTTTCCTCTTTATAACGCAATTGTTAGCTATTGCTTTATCACAGTCGAACCGACCGGAGGTAAAGGTCCGTATCCAGCTTTCTCCACAGATTATGGAACCGCTTACACTAACGCTGAAGGTTCAGCAATATTGAGTTTCTCAAGTGTGAATGAATCAAATGAGTCATATGTGCTAATTGTTTACGCTCATCACAGCGGGTTGATTGGAACTGGTTATTACGAGCATGTATTATATAAACAGAATTATGTTATTCCTTTTGTCTCTAACTTTGGAAATGAAAGCGGAGAGGTTCTTCTTGCGCACAGTTGGGATGTTCATGGCGGAGCTAATCCAGCTGCTATAACCTACAATGCAACTTTTGTATTACTTACAGAGGATTTCGCACTTCGAGAGATGCCGTTGGCTGTAGGGAAGGTGGGTTTACTAAACTATGGTCAAGATCCCCAACACGCCTATGAAAAAATAATTATTCCCACATATAACCCTGGCATTTTGGTTGTCACTTATAGAAAAAGCGCAAATCCTAGCGACTCTGGTGTTGTTTTAATGCCTTGGGGTTTAAGCTCTATGGCTTTTCCAATAGTTTTTGGAGATGATCCCTCTGGCAAAGAGTGGGTTGCCACTGATATTCGTCAGGTTTTAGTTGGTAATGTTGCTTATCAGGCGATTTTGGCTTTGTGGAGTTTGGAAGGTTATTCGGTGGTGGGCTGAAATGATGCGGACAATTGAGATATTACTCGTGATAATTATCATCACAGCCGCCTTCATAATATCATCTTTCTTCGCCGTTTTGCCCATACCAAGGCGGGTTTCACCATTAAACTTGAGAAGAATTGCATTAACAACACTTCAAATGTTAGACGTGGATCACGACTTAAGCGAAATAGTGTTTAAATCCCCAGACGATCCAGCTTGGGGCGAATTGCAAATAGCCCTTTCTGCCTGTCTTCCACCAAACATTGTTTATAATTTGACTGTTTATGAAGTTTTGAGTACTGGTGGACCAAAACTTTACTGTTTCATTAAGTCTATTTCTAATGCCGAAAGTTTGGGAATAGGCTCTGATGCTGCCTCTTATCTGGTTGCTTCTTCAAATGTGACTTTCAATGTGGTTCCAGAAAAGATTGGCGAAAAAAGTGGAGTCGGCGGAACCCTATATATATTGAATTGCAGCGACGCTAATGGATGGTGGATTACTGGTTATACAGCCCAAAGCCTAGCACAAGACCTATACAGCCTATTATCACCATACTTCGTAAAAACAGTAATGGTGCAAAACACAACAGACCTTGGAAAAATACTAAATGGCACATCTCTTCAAGGTGAAACTGTACAAAACGCTGTTGTCATAAACACTTTTGGAGAGGCGGTACCAATACCCGCTGGTTATTATGCAACGCAAGGTTATGATTCTGATCACACTTCATATGCAAAATACTGTTACATTTTAGGTCAAAAAGTTAGAACACATAATTTCACGTGGGTTAGCATAGTGGGTTATCCATTGTATTATGTTAGTAATACTGCACTATTTCCAAATGAGCATAACACTTGGGGAATTTATGGAATGAAATATGTAGGGCCAGCTGGGCTTAACGCTTTTCTAAGGGGACTGAACAACCAAAATTACACACATGATGGCAACTGGATTACTGGTGGTCCAGGCGATAATTCAGGATTAGCAAGTGTACCTCTCTCTTCAGAAGCAATGTACTATTGCAATTACTATGGTATTTACCCATCCACCTATCACACCGCTACTAGAGCATTGCCTTTATGGATAACAAGCACATACAATTTGAAAATAACAACATGTATCTTTAATAATGTGAGTGGCTGGATTGCTGGAGCAGTTTTTAGACATATTGTTTCTGGTGCTCTTTTTGCGTTGGGTTTAACCAGAACACCAGATATTAGGCTTACTGCCTTGGGGCTTTTATGCGATTATAAGCCTAGGCTTTATCGTTCTGAGTATACGGCAAGTAATGCCACTAGGCTTGTTGTTTTGCAGCTTGGACAAGTGGGAGGCGTATAACAGTGAACAATAAAGGGCAATTTTCAATTATTGCGGCTTTACTTGTTGCAGTAATCCTAATAGCAACAGTTATAATCACCTATTCCACCATACGCAACAGCCCAATACAAGATCAACCTCAAATATTAAGCGCCATAGATGAGACGAATCTTGCACTAAAACAGATTTTGGGTTTCACCATTGGCTATTATGGTTCAGTGTTGCAGGTCACTGGAAACGCTTCATACGCAAAAGAACTGTCTATAAAATACCTTCAAAGCGGGCTTGTGAACATAGCAAATATGCATCCAGAATGGGGGACCTCATTCAATTTAAGCAGCGTAGACTTGAGCACTTACTGGTATACAAATGACAGCTGGAGTATGGGGAAATTGGCTATAAATTATAGTTTGACTGGTCTTGGATTATATGGCGTAACTTATGAAACTTCATGCAAGTTAGCAGTGCAGGTGAATCAAACTGTTGTGGACAATCAAGTACAACTAAACGTAACCAGAGATGAAAAAGAACATCTGATAAATCTTGGAAAACAGAACTTCAAATTTTACCGTTACATATATGAGAACTCAACATGGAAAACAGTGAGCCCCATTAATAATACAAGCATAAAGTCATTTTCGGATGGAACATACCTCATCAACATGAGTGACCCCGCACTTTCCGGAATAGATCCATACTCTTTTATTGTGCAAGTCGAAGACCCGAGAGGTATAGTTGTAATTGCGTCATCTTTCAACCGCTACACATGCACGTTAAACTGGAACGATACGCTTTACTCAGCATTAAAAAGTGCAACGGACGCAACAATAGTTGTTGAGTTGCTTCAGAATGGCACAATGCGATGGCTTGGACAAAACCTGCAGTTAACAACACAAGCAAAACCTATCCCACCAATACCGGTAAAAGCAATCCACATTAATCAAACTATAAACGGCATAAACCAAAAGGTGCCATTCCAAATAGAAGATTGGGCTTCAAACTACAAAATTCCCTTAGGCTTAACCAGTAACGCAAGCGTTTTCAGCAATAGGCAAATGATAGTTTTCCTTGTAAATCCAAAGGTTACAAAAGTCACTATATGGTGGAACGGAAGCGACACGGCAACTCAGACACTATATGCATATGCCAACAGATACTTTGCAGGGGATAACCCGAGTAATGGTGTGTTAACGAATGGAATTCTAACCTTAACTATCAAAAGGGAGTGGGAGCAGGCTTATCAAGCAACTGTTTTTAAAGTAACATCAACCGTCGGAGGTTCAACTGCTGCTGCAAGATTTATGCGAATTAATAGAGAGAACAGTACATATGGTGCAGATGCAGCTTATGTTATTCACCATGGAGTTGTTAGGGATATAATCCACCAAGAAGCAGAATGGAGCGGTGGTGCTGACGGCTGTCCCAACCTTTACGCACATATCGTTTTAACGCTTCCTGCAAACGCAACATATTACACTTACCAGCTAAGACTGATGTTTATAAATTCCACTCAACCCAGAACCATCACGGACTTATGCCCAATAAGAATAAGGGCTCCATCTGACACGTTTTCGGCATTAGCAGAAAACGGAACAGCAAGCGGTTACCCAATAGTTTACTCTTCCGGTTTATTCTATAACATGTCAAACATTTGGCAACATCATTGGGCTCAACTTAGCTCAAGCGCAACAAGAGGGTTTGGAATAATGTTTACAGATGCTGCCAATGAAATGTTGTACCGTTTCGATGCAATAGCAGAAAAAAACACAGGCGGCCTCAGCGTAAGCCACACTTCGAGAACAATTGAGCTGCTTCCAGTAGCCTCTGCCCTCAATGCTCCAGTCAGTTTTCAGTATCCATTAGACATATGTTGGTATGGTGCGGTTGTCACTTTTGATGGAACAACACCTATATACAGCAGCACCAACCAATCAGGTCTATGGGTTCTTGTTGAGTATCTGCCAACAATAACAGTAACCACAGAAAACTAAACTCCATTAAGCTCAAAATAGACGGGCTGTCATCAACTGCATACACTTATCCAAAATGTATATTCAAAGTTCATACAAGTTAAATAAGAAAACTCCAGATTTCCTAAACAACAGAAAGGGTGAAAATCAAATGGCTAAAAACCTATTAAAAACTAAAAAGGCTATATCCCCAATCCTCGCCACACTCTTACTTATAGTTATAGCCGTAGCCGCCATAGTTGTAACATACGCTTGGATAATGACATACATGAGCAGCGCAGGAACCCAAGCAGGCGTAATCCTATACAAAGCAAACGTAAGATTCTACACAGAAGGCGTAACAAAGAAAATAGACATCGACGTGGGAAACTCTGGAACCTCAGACACCCAAATAATTCAAGTTTACATTGGAACATCATCCACAACATTACAAAACCAAACAACAACTCCTTCGCTTCCGGTTTCGCTTGCAGCAGGCCAAATTGTTAGGCTTACTGTAGAGTATAACTGGACTGCTGGAATCACGTATTACTTCAAGATTATACCCTCAGCCGGACAACAGCCCTTAGGTCCATTCCCAGAACAAGCACCAACAAGCTAGAACCATCTTCTCCTTTAATCGCTCTTTTTAAAACCAAAATACTATCTAAACCATTTAAATAGGAAAATCTGAAACAGTTTCCTTTGGGCTAAATATGTTTCCATTGCAAATATGGACCGCACTCACAAGAACAACTATAACATTATCCTTCTTATTCTATGCTTCGTGGAGCGACTACAAAACCCGCGAAGTAAGCAACAGCCTATGGATACTTTTCGCCCCACCAACCTTCACATTAACCTTTATACAACTCTACCTCTACGAGTCCTCCCGGTTGCTTTCTTATGGAATCTGCTTCGGTTTAACATCTGCTTTTGCCATAATCCTTTTTTATTTGGGCGGTTTTGGAGGAGCAGACGCCAAAGCCTTAATGTGCCTAGCGCTCGCATTACCCTTCTACCCAAATAATTTGCTTACGCCAATTTCAAATGAGATATCAATAATCGCCCAAAATTTTTTCCCAATAACAGTTTTCAGCAACTCCATTTTGATAGCGGCAGCCACAGCTATCTACCTACTTTTTTATAATGCATTCTGGCACAAAAAAACCAACAAAAAACTCTTCGAAGAAGAGCATGAAAAAGAATCCTTTTGGAGAAAACTTTTGGTTTTAATGACAGGCTACAAAGTTTCCGTTAATAAACTAAAGGAAAAATGGCATCTCTACCCCCTAGAAGACTTAGAAAATTTTGAAGACGGATTTAAGAGAAAGCTTGTTCTCATACCGAAAGATGAGGAGAGAAATGCCATTGTTGAAAGGTTAGCTAAAGCAGTAGAAACTGGAAAAATTCAAGACATGGTCTGGGCAACTCCAGGCTTACCTATGCTAATTTTCATCACGGCAGGCTTAATCATAGCTCTATTCTTCGGCGACATTGTATGGATTTTTGTTCACTTTTTACTTGGATAAAACCAAAAAATACTCCACAAAAAGGGAAAACAGCGTAGGAAGGAACGTGAGGGGAATATAGACCATTGGCAAATTTCTTTCCGGACTAATGCTCATGATTATGCCAAGCATAGGAATTGTCAACCAGAAAAGAACCACGCCTAAACTTGCCTTTTTAGGCGGAAATGTATGGCGCAGACTTTTTCTTAAAATCCAGGATAAAACGATAAACCCCATAATAAACGCTATTAGACCAGCAAAGAGAGAAATGGCGCCCGATAAGGCTTCCAATCTAATAAGCTCGTAGACGTCGCCAAAGGGTGTTAAGCCGCCTATAATAAGATAACCCGTTGAATTCACAAGAGTCCAAAATGCAAGCCAAAAACCTACAAGAGCAAAATGCCAATCACCTTTCTTTTGCAAAAGTAAAAATGTTTGAACTAGGAACGATGCAAATAAGCATATTACAATTCCGCCTGCGTAAATCCAAACTAACTGCAAATGTGTAATGGTGCTTGGCAAATGCCAATTTATGTAGGAAGGCTCGTAAGGCCACAAGACACTAATATATACATTAACTATCTCTCCTCCAAATATTAATACAAATAAGCCGTGTCCAAAGATTTCATGAAGGATTTCAGCTACTATTTTCATTAAAAAGCCAGCAACTACGAATGTTAAGAGAAACTCTTTTTTGTTTTGTGACATGATTTCTCCTATTTATTTTCACGCTCTCTTCAAGTATAAAGCTGCAGCAATTATTAGAAGTGCGGAAGCAACGCCCGCCAATGGCAAAGCAAATTTTTGGTATGGATAATTTATCATGGGAATCATATCTTCCCAAGGAGCTTCATAAAAATAACAAAAGACGCTTATCACGTACAAGGCAATGCCTAATAGAAATAGGGAAATCTCGATTTTGTATTTCAATTACATCCTCTCAGCTTTAACTCTTAAATGTTCAGTCTTAAAATACTTTTATGAAAAAGTATTATCAACATTTAACAATAAATTATCTTTGGTGAAAATTTTGCTTGAAATTCTCAAGGAACTGAAAGAGTTCTTGAAAGGACGGATTGAGGAGTTTAATGTTGTTGTTATGCCAGATTTTTTCCTCGACCGCTTTATCAGCCTAAAATGGAACATCAAAGCTTTTTCAGAAAATCTTTGGAGAATAATTCAAAGAAAAGGCGGCTGCATAGACGGAATAGAACAAGCGGATTTCAGAGGAGGAAACGCTGTTAACACCGCCTCCGCCCTTGCGGCTTTAGATGTGAAGGTAACTCCGATAGTTTGCACCGATGCGCTTGGGTTGCGTTTGTTAAAGTTTTATCTTAAATCGGAAAAAGTTGATTTTTCGCATGTTAAAATCATTGGCAAAGCGTCTATAACAACCGCTATGGAATTTGAAATTGAAGGCGGAAAAGTTAATGTGATGCTTAGGGATGTAGGTGCATTAGCAAGTTTTGGACCACATCATTTGAGTAAGGATGATTTTGGTGTGATGGAAAATGCGGATTATGTTTGCGTTTTTAATTGGGCTGGAACAAGGCGTTTTGGAACAGAATTGGCGAAAACAGTTTTCCATCATGTAAAAGCGAAGGGTCAGGGCAAAGCATATTATGATTCGGCGGATCCCACGCCTAACAAACACAAGATTCCTCAGTTGATAAAGGAAGTTTTGCAGAGCAGAAGCATTGACGTATTAAGTGTGAACGAAAATGAGGCGATCTGTTATGCATCATATCTAAGAAATGATGAAGTAAAAGCCTTGGCAGAACGTTTATCCTTTGAAGAGTTGGCAAAGAAGTCTGCAAGAATTTTAGCGGCACATTTGTCTGCGAGAGTTGACTTGCACACAACAAGTTTCTCGGCGACATTCACAAAGAAGAGAGAAACCATTGTTCCAACTTTTAAAGTTCCAGTTAGGAGAGTGACTGGGGCTGGTGATGCTTGGAACGCTGGAAACATTTTAGGCGATGCTCACGGACTTTCGGACAATTGTAGACTTGTGTTAGCTAATGCCGTTGCAGCTTATTACATTTCTAATCCTAATAAAATGCATCCTACACGAAAGCAGTTGATAAGATTCTTTGATAAATTAAAAATAAAAGTGTAGTGGGCGCAAAAGTAATTAATAGTATGTTGCTGAATGATTTTAGCAAAGCATTTACTAACGACAAAACAAGAATTAAATGGAGATATCACATTGGCTGCTGCTGAGCGACCAGATTTTGAAAGCATTTTTAGGGCATACGATATTAGGGGGATATTCGAAAAACAGTTAACGGAAGAAATTGCCAAAGTTCTTGGGGCTGCCATGGGTGTCTTTTTGGGGATAAGTAAGGATGTTGTTGTTGGCAGAGATGTTAGGTTGAGTGGTGAAACTCTCAGAAATGCCCTTATGTCGGGATTGGTTTTTAATTGCGATGTTGTTGATGTGGGTGTTGTTCCGACACCTCTGGTTTATTTTGCAATTAATCATCTAAAAAAAGATGCTGGGGTGATGATTACTGCTTCTCATAACCCTCCAGAATGGAACGGTTTTAAACTGTTTAAGCGAAATGGATGTGTATATGGCGGGGAAATGGCTAAGATAAAAGAACTTGCAAAGACAATTGATTTTAAAAATTTTAGAAGACAAAAGGGAAAAGTGGTGGAGTATGAAAGAATTTTTGATGATTACACGGAATTTGTTTTGGACAAAATTAAAATTGAAGAGAAAGTTAGTGTGGTTGCTGACACTGCCAACGGCGTTTGTGGACTGCTCGTCCCATCTATCTTTAGGCGGTTAGGCTGCAATATTATGACATTGAATGAGAAGCCTGATGGAAGATTTCCAGCACACTTGCCAGAGCCTAAAGAAGAGACGCTGGGCGAATTAAAAAAGAAAGTTGTAGAGGCTAAGGCGGATTTTGGTGTTGGTTATGATGGGGATGGAGACCGAGCAGTTTTTGTTGACGATAAAGGAAGGATAATTCCAGGCGATTTAGCCCTAATGATTTTTGCTGAGGATGCGCTGAAAAAAGAAGGTGGAGGAAAAATAGTTTATGAATTGAGTTGTTCTATGGCTGTTGAAGAATTTGTAAGAAGGCATGGCGGAGTTCCCATAGTTGAAAGGATTGGTCATGTTTTTATCATGGATAAAATGATTGACGAAAATGCCTTGGTGGGCGGTGAAACGAGCAGCCACTTCTATTTTCTGGAGTGTAATGGAATGGATGATGCAATTTTTGCAAGCTTAAAAATGGCTGAAATATTGTCTAAGCGTGGTGAAAAGCTTTCGGAGATTGTGGATTCTTTGCCCAAATATCCATCCATTCACGAGAAAAATTTTGAATGCCCAGACACTATAAAGTTTGCAGTTATCGAAAAGTTGGGAGCCAAGTTTAGGGATCATGGTTTGAAGTTTTTAGATGTGGATGGAATAAAATTGTTAGATGAGGATGGGTGGGTTCTTTTAAGACCTTCAAACACTGAACCCCTCATAAGGGTTTCTGCTGAAGCAAAAACCGAAGAAAAACTTGAGGAACTTTACCAGTTCGCAGTGAAAGAATTAAAAAAGACTATGGAGGAGCTTTAATGCAGACGGTTATCCTCGCTGGTGGAAGCGGAAGAAGGGTTTTTCCATTAGCTGCTGTGAAGCCAAAGCCCATGTTTAAAATTTTGGGAAAACCCCTAATCCATCATGTGATTGAAACTTTGAAAGAGGCTGGTTTAAAAGACTTCATAGTTGTAGTGGGCGAAAATGGAAAGCCAATTAGAGATTATTTAGCTGATGGAAAAAACTTCGGGGTTAGTATTGAATATGCGCTTCAGAAAAAGCCTCTCGGAATGGCGAACGCCCTTGAAGCTGCGAAAGGTTTGGTTGAAGACAACTTTTTTGTTGTCAATGCAGATGACGTTTTTGAAAGTTCTCTGATAAAGGATATGCTTACAAAATTTAGAAAGGGCAAAGCGGAAATAGTGCTTTCATGCAAACCCGTCAAGGAAACATGGAAGTTTGGCATAATCCAAATCAAAAACAACAAGGTAACCAAGCTTGTTGAAAAGCCGCCAAAGGGAACTGAACCAAGCAATTTGGCAGTTATTGGCGTTTATTTGATGACCAAGAGAATTTTTAATTATTTTCGAAAAATTCCAGTTTCAGACCACCAATATGAGGATGCTATTCAAAAGTTTATCGAAGACAAAAATATGGTTATAGCCGCCCGCTATGAAGGATTCTTTGCCAGCTACAAGTATCCTTGGGACCTCTTCACCATAAATGCGCATTTAATGGATGAGCAAATAAAGGAAAAAATAATCGAAGATGATGTGGAAATTTCTGAAGGGGCGAATGTTGAGGGGAAGGTTTGGATTAGGCGTGGAACTAAAATTCTTAGCGGAGCCTCTATAAAAGGACCTTGCTATATTGGTTCAAACAGCCTTATTGGCAATAATGCTTTGGTTCGAGATTACTCTTCTGTTGGTGATAACTGCGTTGTGGGTTTTTCGAGCGAGATTAAGCATTCTTTGATAGGCGACAATTGTTGGTTCCACAAGAATTACATAGGTGACTCCATAATTTCAGACAACTGCCTCTTCGGAGCTGGAGCAATAACTGCAAACTTCCGATTCGACGAGAAAAACGTTAAGGTTACGGTGGAAGGCGAAAAAGTGGATTCTGGCACTAACAAACTTGGCGCCATAGTAGGTGATTTCTGCAAAGTGGGCATTAACGCTTCACTTTTGCCAGGCGTGAAAATTGGACCAAACAGCATTGTTGGAGCTGGTGTTTGCTTGCAGGAAGACCTTGAGCCTAATAAAGCGATTTTTTTGGATAGGAAATGCTACGTGAAAAGAGAGAATAAGATAACTGTTCGGTCGGGCTTGTTAAAATCCTAAATACATCTTTTTCTAACTCTTAACCCTAGAAGGAGGTTAAAAATTGTCAGTGGCGCAGAGGAAGTTTTTCACCGAAGTAACAACGCTGGTGGATAAAAGCGTGATTGTTTCAACCACCACAGGAAAAACTTTTAGCGGCACTCTAATAGGCATTAACCCAGACACTTTAAGCCTATGTCTCGCCGAAGCAAAGGATGAAGAGGGAAAAATTTTGCATAGAGTTTTCCTTAATGGCAATGTTGTAGCGCAAATATTGAGTGTGGAAAAACCCTTCGACCTTAAGGCTTTGGCAGATCGTCTTGAAAAGGTTTTTCCAACAATGGTTAAGCTTTATGAGGATAAGGGTTTCATTTGGGTTATGGACAAGGTTAAAGTGACTGAGAAAGGCGTAGTAGAAGGTTCAGGTCCGGCTGCTGAGCGGGTGCAGAAGGTTTACGAGCAGTTTATCAGCGAAGTTAAGGGTTAAACCAAGTTTTCCTTCTTTTTATTGATATTTAGCGTCAAGAAAATCCAAAATCTTCCTAACAGTTTTTTCACCTAACCCCTTCACAGAAAGCAGTTCCCATTTTGATGCTTGGAAAACTCGTCTCACGCTTCCAAATTTTTTGAGCAAAATTTCGGCTCTTTCTGGACCTATTAGGGGTAGGCTCTGAACGGCTGAAATTTGCATTTGCTTCAGCGTATAAGCCTTAGGTTTATGCTTAACCAATATTTTTCTATGCTTTTCCTCTTGAAGTTTCTTGGCGAGGCTATGGAGAAACATGGCTGTGTGCCGCTCGTCTAGTGTGAATACTAAGGAAATGCGGTGGTCTGCCATGATTTTTGCTATAGCACCCCAAAAGACCATGGGATTACGGAGGGCTTTCACAGCCTTTATTACATCGCCCTCTACAAGCAAACAGGAATTCCCGTAAGCTTCAGCCAACCTCTCAGCCTGCTCAAAAAGCCTTCCATCAAAAATTGAACGGAAAAAGTCGTGAAGCTCCTTCCTCTCAACAGCGTAATCCTCAGAAATCACGTAATCCGCAGGCGCCAAAACCCTCTCCACAACCTCGGAGCCAAGTTCTATTAAATGGTCTTTAACGTCTAAGCTTTCTCGAGTATCTGCAAAAACTGTGGGTTTAAAATTTTTAGACAAAGCGTATCACCACAAAATGAAAAAGGGTTTATGCTGCACTTAAATCTAAGGATGCTCTTGCAAGCTTGAAGGCAATAAATTCTTTTATTACTATGCGAAAGTATTCTTTTAGTGAAAATGGTTTGGAATTTTACGTTGGAACTTCGGGGTGGGCATATTCTTGGAATAGAGACGGAAATTTCGATTGGTATGTGAGGAACTCTAGTTTGAATGCTGTGGAATTAAATGCGAGTTTTTATCGTTTTCCTTTTCCGAACATGGTTAGGTCTTGGACTTTAAAGGGTAAAGGGTTTAGATGGTCTGTTAAGGTTAACCGTTTAATAACCCACACTTTCAAATTTAATGATAAGGCTTTCCAGTTATGGAATAAGTTTAGAAACTTTTTCTCACCATTAGAACAAAGCATAGACTTCTATTTGTTTCAACTTCCGCCATCCATGACTCCAAAATCTGCTCCATTAATAGAAGGCTTCTTCGAGAAAACTAAACTTAAGGAGAGGTTTGCCCTTGAAGTTCGAAATCTAAAATGGTTCAGCAAAGAATGGGTGGATTGGTCTTCTGGGCTTGGAATAACTTGGGTAAGCGTTGATTCCCCAGATTTTCCCACAGAAGTTTTTAACACTAATGGTTTGGTTTATGAGCGAATGCACGGAAGAACAGAATGGTACGCCCACTTTTACACGGATGAAGAGTTAAGGGAAGTGGCGGAAAAAATCTTAAGGGTTAAGCCCAAAAAGGCTTATGTCTTCTTCAACAACAACCATGCCATGCTGGCAAACTCGCAAAAAATGCTAAGCATCTTAAAAGAGGCTAAAGGATGATTATGACTGAAAAATCTCAAGAGGTATTTGTTTGTCGCCGATGCGGCGAAACCTACTCTATTGAAGATTATGAAGAAAGCCACTTTTGTGAACGATGCGGAACCTTGCTTACTCGGATGTCGGAGGCAAAAGTGGAAAGGAAAGCTGATTTTAAGAAATTGGTTAAAGAATTCTTTCCTTACCCAAACTTTCGCCCCTTCCAGCTTGACGCTATAAAATTCAACTTTGACGTTATTAGAAATGGAAAGATAGGTTTGTTGTCTTCGCCTTGCGGCACAGGGAAATCCATTTCCGTATTAACAGCCTTCTTCATGGCTAAGGAATGGAACGATTCCGTGGGCAGACTTCTTGCCTTAACAAGAACCAGAAACCAGCTTGAAATCTATTGTAGAGAACTTAAAAGCATAAAAGAACACTGCCATACGAGTTTTGTTGCTTCAGTTTTTAAGAGTAAAAAGGAAATGTGTCCCTACGCTTTGGAAGACCCGAAACTGAGGGACATAAGCTACCGTGATTTTCTTTATTACTGTAAGGGTTTGAAGGAAGGCGTCTTTGGAAAAACATGTAAGTATTATGAGCGAACCTACAGTGGGTGGAAGCCAAGTTGGCATGCTTACGCTGTCATTAATAAGATTAGAGAAATTGGTCCCCTAATGCCAGATGAGGTTTATGCGATTTGCCGCGATAAAGAAATCTGTCCCTATGAGGCTACAAAAATTCTTGCGAAGTATGCTGACATTATCATAGGCAATTACAATTACCTTCTTGTGGATTCTGTTAGAGGGTCAATTTTAGGAAAGGCTGGATGGCGCATAAATGATGTCAATTGCGTTTTCGACGAAGCCCACAGCCTACCCTACTATGCTGCTGGCATATTTTCAGACGAACTCTCATCAACTTCTGTTAGAAGGGCTTTGAAGGAAGTTGAAACTTTTTGTCTGGACGACTTCGGCTTTTTGGACGCTTTATATGACGTGATGGTTAAAATTGGAAAGAAAATTTACAAAAAGTATGGTGTGGATTTTGAGCACATAGTTGGAAAGAACGTCATAATTGATGCGATATTAAAAGAGTTAAAATTTGATGCTGATAAACTAATAGAGTTAATCTCCGACCTCTCAGACAAAGGCGAAACTGTTAGGCATAAGAGAGCGGAAGTTGGCAAAAGTCCAATTTCATATTTATCGAGAGTTGCAAGTTTTCTTTCAGATTGGGTTAGCCTAACTGGTTCAAGTTATGTTCGCTACGTGAATGTTGGAATCGATAGAGACGGCAGAAAAAGCGTAAAAATTGGAATTCGCTGCTTGGACCCGGCTTTAGCCGCAAGCATAATTAATAAGCTTCGTTCCACCATCCTTATGTCTGGAACCCTTTGGCACATGAACTATTACATGGATGTTTTGGGAATTGAAAGGAAACGCTGTGAAACCCTGGAACTTCCAAGTCCCTTCCCACCAGAAAACAGGCTTATCATAGTGGATAAGGCGGTTACAACAAAGTTTGAGAAACGCAACCAAATCCAATGGAAAAGAATCGCTAAACGCCTTAAACAGATAATCAACAAAATTGATGGAAGAGTAGCCGTTTACTTTCCCTCTTACGAGGTTATGCAGGAAATCGCAAACATTGCAAAGTTTGACTTGCCCTTCATCGTGGAACAGCGGGGCACCGGAATTTTAGATGTGCTTCAATTTTTGAAAGAACATGAACGCTGTGTGGTTTTTGGAGTTGCCAGAGGCAAAATAAGCGAGGGAGTTGACATGTCCACTGGAGGAAGAAGCATGTTGTCCGCTGTGGTTGTCGTTGGCTTGCCGTATCCAAAAAAGACGGAACTCCAAGCTGCCGTTTACGAATATTTTAAGGAAAAGTTTGGAGCGAAAGCAATAGAATATGCCAATGACATTCCATGCTTAAATGCGCTGGCGCAGTCTGCTGGTAGACTCTTGCGCAGTCCGGAAGACAAGGGCGTGATCATTATTATGGATGGACGTGCCGCTGGAAAATTCAAACACAAACTTCCAAGGGAATGGAAACACGAAATGAAAACTCACTGGAGGATAGAGAAGATCCTCGGCAGAATTGAAAATTTCTATGACGCATGTAAAAGCTAAACGAACCAGCGGAACTTTTGTTCTTCCTTCTTCTTTTCCTCTTCCATGGTTCTAATCAAACCGAAGGATTCCAATATTTTTTCAGTCTTCTCCGCAGCAGTATCCAACCTTGACAAATCCACGTTTATGCCCAAAAACTTGTTTAAAGCCTCTAAGGCATATTTCGTGGCGTTCGCATCTGGATAAGTGCCCAAAGTTTCCACTAAAAGGGAGAAGCCCCTAACCCCTCTAAGTTTGCCAAGTCCTATTAACAGACCAGCAACGCCGAATATTTGTCCAACCATCATTTTGGCGCCCAGGCTTAAGATTTCGTTTAACGTTTCTGGGTCTGAAGCTGCGCAGTAGATTTCTGGCGGTGTTTTTACTTCGTCTTTTTTGAAGCCGCCAAGTGTTATAATAAATTGGCACCCTAATTCTTTGGCTATATCCAAAACGCGCCAACAAAGCTCATACTGTCCAAAAGTTGTTAGGGCTTGGGTGTTGCCATACCATATAATTAAGTCCCGCTTATTATCGGAGGATTTGTAATAGTATAACTCATTTATTGGAGAACGGGCACTTCCTGCTTCTGTCGTGACTGCCAAATCTTGGAAGGAATCTGAGAAAATTTCCGCGAAAAGTTTAGCCTTTAATTCATGGATTAAGTGGAGGGCTGCAATGTTGGCTACAAATCCTATTCCAGGCAAACCCTCAATTAAGATTGGGTTATTGAGTTTTGGTTTTTCAATGATTTGTATGGTGCAAACCATTTTGGGGTTCCTTTGTTGCATAGACCTAATAGAAAATGTGATATAAGTATGTTTAGCTTTAAACCGAATGTTTCTTTAGGATTGTGGCAAACTATGAGTCGTAACTATGAAATAGAATTTTCTCAATAATTTTAAAAATTAGGCATTGTTCAAAACATTTCATTTATTTAAATCAATTATTTTCTTATACATTTTTGCGCTTCTTCGCATAGTTCGCTTTTTGGTTTCGAGGTCAACAGCAAACAAGCCGAATTTCATTTTGAAACCTTTAGCCCACTCATAATTGTCGGTCAAAGACCAGTGGAAATAGCCACGAACATTGATTTTCTCCTCATTTAGAGCCTTTTCAAGCATTCTCCAGTGGTCAGCAATAAATTTTTGTCTAAGCTCGTCTTTTTCGTCTGCTATTCCATTTTCCGTCACGTAAAGTGGGCACTCGTATCTCTTCATTATTTTTAAAGCTTCAAGCATGCCTTCTGGAAAGACCTCCCATCCAAGATCTGAAGTGGGCATGCCGTCGGCTGATTTGCTGTTTGGTTTGCATGCAAAACCATAATTTTGTACTATTTCTGGAATGGCTGGGATTCCAGCAAAAATTTTGGCTAAAAATGATTTTCCACCCTTAATCACAAATCTTGTGTAGTAGTTTATGCCAAGCCAGTCAAGACGATGCCCTAAATAGTCTTTCGCTTCTCCCTTTTCTCGTATTCCATTAAAGTTTTCATCCAACCAGCCATGGACTATGGCTTGAGGAAAGAAGTGATTATGCATGTTATCCATAAATTTAGCCGCCTTCACGTGAAGCTCTTCTTTTTCATCGAAAGGTTTTGCTGGTATCACATTATGTATTAAACCCACATTTGCTGGGCTTGGGCTATCCTCATCTGCTTTAACAGTATCCACTCTTTTTATGATATCGTAGACTCGAGCATATGCAACAGCCATGTTTTTAGCTACTTCTTTAACAGCCTTGAAACTGCGTATTCCAGGCGGAAAACCAGACTCCGGAATTATATAACCGGCTTCACATACAGCCATAGGCTCATTAAAAACCGCCCAATTGTCAACGATGTCTCCAAAGCTCCATGCCACGTAAGCCGCATACTTGGTGAACTCGATTATGGTTTGTTTGTCAAGCCATCCTTTTGCACCCCTCTTTAGCTTGGTATTGCGAACAGTTATAGGATCATGAATCCACAAGGGAAGCGTAAAATGGTTTAGACATACAAACACTGTGAAGCCCTTTTCTCTCAAATCTTCTATCATAGCCCTATAATGATTTAAAGCTTCTTTGTTTGCTAACTTTTCAAGCTCTCCCAATGCCTTATCGTCAACGTTTATCCGGGAAAAATTGCCATCAGAAGCATACTCAACGCCAATCTCAACTGTCTTTGTGCTTTTTGGAAAGATTCTACTCCACTCAACTCCAATCCTGTAAGCATTCAACCCTAACCTTTTAGCCACATTATGGTCTTTCTCATATAAGCTCCAGTAATCTATTCCATTTTCTGGTAAGTCACCGCTTATCAAGCCGTTCCTTATGTTTTGGGCGTCATGAACCCAAACATACCAATCCGTATTTGGGTCTATATTTTTTCCAGCAGAATCTCCCATCTCAAATTGGAAACCGCTTTCAGATACGCCCCAAAGAAACTTTTCAGGAAAACCCATACCAATTCACAATAATATACAAGCCTCATGCCATATTTAAAAGGCGGTGGATCACTGAGGTTCGACGTCCAGAATCCGCTCAACCCATCAAACCTACACTCGTACCCGCACCCCCTTGAGCGCTAAACGTCCAGACTTAGGTTGCTCCCTCCCGGGCCTGGCCAGGTTCACCTGGCAAACGCCGGAGACAGCTTCCCTACGGAAGCAGCCCAGCGACCGCCAGCCCCAAGGGACGGGTAGTCTTTGCCTCGGAGTGAAGGGTTTAGGCGGCCACGGACGCCTCAGCCTCAGCTTTCGGCCCGTCGTATAGAGGGTTTACGGTACAGGGGACCCCTAGCCCCCCGCCTAAGACCCACCGCCAAAACATTCTGAAGCATATTCGAAAGTATAAAACTTTACCTTAGTGAATTGTTGAGCCATTCTAAGTAGGGTTTGAATCCTTTTGTGATTGGTATGGTTATTATTTCTGGGATTTCATAGCTGTGCAGCGCCTTGACTTTTTCAGTAATTTTTTCAAACATCTTAGAGCAAGTTTTCATCAAAAGCATGCATTCTTCTGCCTTTTCGATTTTTTCATGCCACCAGAAAAGCGAGTGTAATGAACCGATTATGTTGACGCATGCAATCAATTTTTCGTTAAGCAAAGCTTTCGAAATTTTTTCAGCCTCTTCCCTGTTTGCTGTTGTCACCAAGACGATTACATAATCTTTTTCCAAACGCTCCACCTTGTAAAAGCATTTGTGAAATGGGGCAAATTATTTTTGTCGTAACAACATATTTTGTTTAAAGCTGTTCTAAATTTGGAGATGGGTGGAATTTGAAAAGGATAGGTGTTGTTACGAGTGGTGGAGATGCTCCTGGAATGAATGCTGCTATTCGCGCCATTGTGCGCATTGCATATGCGAATGGTTTAAGGGTTTTTGGTTTTGAAAGGGGATGGGAAGGCTTGTTAACAAACAATTTTGTGGAGCTTAATCCCCGTTTGGTGGGCGGCATAATCCAGTTGGGAGGCACAATACTCCGCACTTCACGATGCCCACAATTTAAGAGGAAAGAGGGGTTAAAGAAGGCTGCTGAAATTCTCGCACTCAACAAGGTTGACGGTTTAATTGTCATTGGCGGCAACGGTTCCTTCAAAGGCGCTTTAGAATTAAGCAGACAAACAGAAACGCTCATAATTGGAGTTCCAGCAACAATAGACAATGACGTTTATGGCACAGAAGAAACCATAGGTTTTGACACTGCGGTGAACACAGCGGTTTCTGAAATTGACAAAATTCGAGACACAGCCATATCTCATGAAAGAATTTTCATAGTCGAAGTCATGGGAAGAACAAGAGGATTCCTTGCCGCAACTGTAGGCTTAACTGTTGGCGCAGAAGTAATTTTGGTTCCAGAAGAAAAACTAAGCATAGAGGAAATTTATAAGGTCATCAAAGAAAATAGTGCAAAAGGGAAACGTTCAGGCATAATTGTGGCAGCAGAAGGCATCGGCGACACGCGTAGAATTGCAAAGGAAATTCAGAGGCATACGGGCACAGAGGTTAGACTTAGCATTTTAGGCTACGCTCAAAGGGGTGGAAACCCCACAGCAAGAAGCAGACTCTTAGCCAGCCTCTTCGCAAACCATGCCGTGGAACTTTTTCTGAAGGGAAAAGGAAGCAGAATTGTTGGACTGCAGAATGGAAAAATAACAAATACAGACCTTGAAGAATCATGCACCAAAGAAAAACCTTTAGATTTAAATCTTCTAAAATTGGCTAAAGTGCTAGCAACCTAATCCCTTTAACCAAAGAAAACTTTTGCTATCTCATAAAGTTCTAAGTTAACGGTTTTCCTTTTTCCAACAACATCCCTTAATGGGACAGAAACGATTTTATTTCCTTGTAAAGCCACCATATGCCCAAACTTTCTCTCATTCACAAAGTCCACTGCTGCTATTCCGAAGCGTGTGGCTAAAATTCTGTCGAAGGCTGTTGGTGAACCGCCCCGTTGAATATGTCCCAAAACTACGACGCGGGTTTCAATGTTTAGGCGTTTTTCAATTTCTTTTCCAAGGTAATAGCCTATTCCTCCAAAGCGTATGTGTCCAAACTCGTCAATGGTTTCGCTGTAAACAATTTCTTTTCCACCTTTCGGTTTGGCGCCTTCAGCAACGACAATTATACTGAAGTTTCGTCCTCTCTCGTGTCTGCGTTTAATGTATTCGCAAACCTCGTCCACATCAAAGGGTTTTTCAGGTATTAGTATGACGTCTGCGCCTCCTGCAATTCCAGCTTCTAAGGCTATCCAGCCAGTATAGCGTCCCATAACTTCGAGAATTATAACTCTGCGGTGGGTTTCGGCTGTTGTGTGGAGCCTATCAAGGGCTTCTGTGGCTATGGATACGGCTGTGTTGAAGCCAAAAGTGTAATCGGTACCGCTTAAGTCGTTGTCTATTGTTTTTGGAACGCCTACGCATTTTAGTCCGAAATCAGCCATTTTGTGAGCTACGCTTAATGTGTCATCACCGCCAATAACAACAACGGCGCCTATTTGGGCTTTTTCAGCGTTTTCCATTATTTTTTCGGGTCCATTTTCGTGTTTAAACGGGTTTGTGCGGGATGTTCCTAAAATTGAGCCGCCTCGTGGAAGGATTCCGGAGACAGACTTTAGGTCTAAGGGTATGAATTCGCCTTCGAGGAGTCCGCGCCATCCATCCTTTATGCCAACAATTTCGTAGTTGTACTGTTGAATTCCTTTTCTTGCAACTGCTCGTATAACAGCGTTTATTCCCGGAGCGTCTCCGCCTCCACTTAATATTCCAACCTTCATTTTATTTGCCTCTTTTAGGCTTTTCCTGAGCTTCCAAATAACCGCATTTTACCCTTAACAACTTCTTTCATGGCTTCTTTTGCTGGACCCAAAATTTTTCTCGGGTCAAATTCTTTTGGCATATTTGTTAGAACTTCGCGTATTGTAGCTGTGAAAGCTAGGCGCAAGTCTGTGTCTATGTTTATTTTTGTTATGCCAAGCGAAATTGCCTTTCTAATGTGGTCTTCTGGTATGCCCCTTGCGCCTGCAAGTTCGGCGCCGTATTTTTGGGCTTTTTCAATTATCCATTTGGGAACGCTTGAGGCTCCATGAAGAACCAGTGGCACGTCAACTTTTTGGCTTATGCTTTTTAACCTCTCAAAGTCGAGTTTTGGTTCGCCTTTGAATTTGTAGGCTCCGTGGGAAGTGCCGATGGCTACTGCAAGCGCATCAACGCCTGTCCGCCCAACAAACTCTTTAGCCGCCTCTGGGTCTGTTAAAACAGCCTCCTTCTCCTCAACAGTTTTCTCTTCTACACTGGCAAGCCTTCCAAGCTCGGCTTCTACGGAAACTCCTTTTGGATGGGCGAATTCAACGACACGCTTTGTTAGGGCAATGTTTTCCTCAAATTTTAGGAAGGAGCCGTCAATCATGACTGAGGTAAAGCCAGCTTCGATGCATTGCTTAACTGTTTCGAAGTCTTCGCCGTGGTCGAGGTGGATGGACATAGGTACTGGAATGGTTTCGGCTGCTGTTTTGGCAATTTTTGTTAGGTAAGCGAGACCGCCGTATTTTATGGCGCTTGGTGTAATCGCAATTATTACTGGAGATTTTTCTTCAACAGCGGCTTCCACAACTGCTTGGAGGCTTTCGAGATTTTGGATGTTAAAGGCGCCTACTGCATAGGCTTCACGTTTAGCTTTTAATAATAAGTCTTTGTTTGTGACAAGCATGCTTTCCACTGCGGATTGATATTAATTGTGGGTTAATATAAATGATTTACATAATCTGAAACATGATTGCCTATATGTAGTTTGAATCATAATTTTAGTGGGTTTTGCTTAGGAAGATAAAGGATACTACTGCGATTACGCAGACAACTGCGATAATTATTGTGAGGAATAGCATTTGTGGAATGCCAAAAATATAATGTTCAATTTCATAGTCTAAAGTTACAAGCTTGTCTATGGAAGAGTCGGTATTAGAAAAGCGTAAAGTGTAGTTGCCTTCCAAATCGCAGACAAATGTGTAATGGAAATAGCCTGTTTTTCCAAAATCTATTTGGGTTCCGTTTGGATATATCAGAATGAAATAGATGGCGTTTTCACCTCCGACAACTGTGAAGTGGATGAGAACATGGTCTTCAACTTTAAGTTGCAATGTTTTGGTTATTTCTTGGTTGCTGGACACGTTGAAGCTTGTTGATGTTGCTTTTGCTGATTGGATAATCATGAAGGTTATAATCAAAATTAGAAGAAGAGCTTTGTTTTGATTCGGAATCATAGAGGTAGTTGAAACAGCAAAACCGATAACTGTTGTGAAAGCAAAATATAGAAGTTGTATATGAATTTATAGCGAATTAAAGTTTGAGGGTGTGACTCATGAAGGTGGTTTCGACGAATAATGTGGTGTACACGTTTTCTTCGAGGCATAAGCCAGCCTTAAAAGTTAAGCCGGAAGAGGAGGTTTTGCTTGAAACTGTGGATGCCTTGGGTGGGCAGATAAGAAGCGAGGGGGGTTCTATGGAAAATTTAGATTGGGCGAAGGTTAATGGGGCGACTGGTCCAGTTTATGTTGAAGGCGCGGACGCTGGGGATACGCTTGTTGTTGAGATTTTAGATGTGAAGATTGCGAATGAAGGCGTCATGGTTGTTGTTCCAAAGAGTGGAGTTTTGGGCAGTAAGAATTTTAATCCTTACACTAAAATTGTGAAAATAAAGAATGGATACATTTACTTTGGCGATATTAAAGTTAAAGTGAAGCCGATGATAGGCACGATTGGGGCGGCCCCAGAATCTGGTGAAATCCCCACGGGTTCTCTTGGAAAGCACGGTGGGAACATGGACTTTAAAGAGATTACAGCTGGAGCAAAGCTGTATCTGCCAATATTTGTGGAAGGCGCTTTATTCGCTGCTGGTGATGTTCATGCAGCTCAGGCTGATGGTGAATTGTGCGTTTCTTCTGTTGAGGTGGCTAGTGAAATATTATTGAAATTTGATGTTATAAAGGGAAGAAAACCAGAATGGCCCATTTTAGAAACAAAAAGGGAATATGCTTTGTTGGTTTGTGGTGAAACTTTAGACGAAGCTGCGGAATTTGCGGCTGAGGCAGCTGTTAATGCTTTTATGCGTAAGTATGGGTGGGGTTTTGAGGAAGCGTATATGTTTGGGAGCCTTGCCGTGGATTTGGCTATAAATCAGGTTGTGGATCCAAAGAAGGGTGTTAGAGCTGTAATTTCAAAGGATTTTGTGGGTTTGGATGATTTGCTAATTTAAAGAACTTGAGCGCGAGTTGAATGTTTTTCATATACTTATATATATGGTTTAGAGAAAAATTTTATTCTTGTCTGGAGTAAGTAAGGAGAAGTGGTATTGTGAGTTTGGAAAGTAAAGTTTGGTTTGCTGAATTGACGATGAAAGAAGTGGAAGAAGCTGTGAAAGCAAACAAGGTGATAATTCTTCCTGTTGGAAGCGTCGAAGAACATGGTTCTCATTTGCCCCTTTGTACAGATAGTTTACAGCCTGAATATGTGGCGGTTGAAGTGGCTAAAAAGACGGGTAGTTTGGTTGCGCCGCCGTTAAATTATGGGGTCTGCACTGTTACACGTGTTTTTCCAGGGACAATTTCGATAAGTTTTCAATCATTGTATAGGATTACAAAAGAAGTTGTTGAGGAGTTTGTTCGCAATGGTTTTAAACGTTTTTTGATTCTTAGTGGTCATGCAGATGAGGAGCAGATGGCTGCATTGAGGCTTGCTGCGTATTACGTTATGTGGAAGTATGGGGAAGAAGTTGAAAAGCGAAAATTGCGGATAATGGTGTGTTCTGATTATGATTTTGCGTATGAGCTTCGTGGAAAATATTTTGATGAAATGGATGGCCATGGCGGTACTATTGAAACTTCCAGAGTGATGGCGATAAAACCCGAATTAATAAGAGGAAAGGAACGAAAAAACTTGCAAAAACTTCCGAGATTTGAAATAACCGCAAATCCAAAAGAATTTTTACCCAATGGAATTCGAGGAGACCCTGCAGCAGCTTCTGTTGAAAAGGGAAAATTCATAAACGATTACATTATAGGCGAATTAGTTAAATTAATTGAAGAACTGAAAAAGTAACCTTTTTAGTTTGGCGCGGGGTGCGGGATTTGAATACGCTAAAAATTAGCGTGTTATTATTAATTTCAACTTTTCTGCTCGATTCTGGTGGTTGTGTTGTTTAAGTTGTGTTGGCGTTTTTAATAGTTATTTTTGGGTTAGTTTGCTTTCTAGGTTGGTGTAAGTTATTGCTTTTATGAATTTGTTTGCTGCTTTTTGCAGTTTTTCGTCTTCTGTTACTAGGATGGCTTCTGTGTTTTTGGCGGTTGTGATGTATGAGGCGTCGTAAAATGTTAGTCCTTCTTTGTGGGCTATCTGAATTGTGTGGGAAAAATTTAGTTTGGTGAAATTTATTGGTTTAATCACGCTTTTTGTGGTTAAGTCTTTGATTATGGTAGCAGTGTTTACGGCATCTTCTATGGATATGGTCTTCAACAATTTTGAAAGCTTCCAAAGGCTGTTGCAAGCTTCATATATGGCGAGGTCTGTCGTAAATAATTCTTCACGGGAGGCCTCAACTATTAGCCTTCTGCCGCATTTTGTGACAAGAGGAAGGAGCGCCGAGGCGTCAAGAAGATACTTCAATGGGTTTCCCTGTCCTGTCGCACAAGCTTAGCTACCAATTTTGGATCAATTTTGTTGCTTAAGCGCTCTTTTAGCAACTCAAGTCTTTCCCCGAGATCTCTCAATTCCAACTCTACGAGATATTTATCAAGTAATTTTCTCACGGTCTCGCTTACGTTAACGTTGTATTTTTCCAACTTTTCCTTAATTTCCCTCGCAACCCTAATGGTTATAACGCTCATCCCAGCACCGTATTACACGTTGTAATACAACCTTATAAGGCTTTCACTTTAACTCATCCCGCTCCCCGCGTCAAGCCAAAAGAGCCTCAAGGAGCTTGCTAAAGCTGGTCAAGTTTTCCAGCAGTTACGGAGGGTTTTCTGACAAGGCAAAACGGTCCGCAGTCCACTAGTGGGGTTCGACTTAGAAATCGTGTGCTGGAAAAGCTTCCATAGTGGGATTTTTCTGGCTTTTTGAAATTTTTCTAAATATATAACGTTTCCGTGGGCTTCTGTTAACAAACATTAACAGAACATAATCTTCAATGACTGAAAACATGAGGGAGCGGAATTTTCTAAATAGGTTAGGGGAAATAAAAAGCAAAAACGGCGAAACAGAGAGAGTATAAGCATATAATTCCTAATACACTATACTGGTGGAGGGAGCCCAAAACCATATTTTCTATTTATATAAATAGAATCAACATTCTTCTGAAAAAAGAGTGATATTGAGCAGTTTCTCTTTACCTTTTTACTATTTTCTAGCTTGGTTGTTTCCTTCTATCTCAAAGAGGAAGCTTATAACTTTATAAACTGGTGGCAAGGCACGGAATTTTAGATTTATTGCCTCGTTCGCATTTGTGTCCGTTTTTACGTCGTCGCTGAATAATAGTTTCAGTAGTACGTTGCCATATCTATTATGCGTGGCTGAGATAAGTGGCAATTTAACTACTTTTCCATCTTCCAGTATCGCGAATAGCTTAACTTGGTCTATATATGAATGTGTTAGTGGATGTTCCACTAAGCGGAGCAGGTATGCGTTGTTAACAGGTTCAGAAATTGCTATCAAAGTATGGTCTTGGATGACATCAACACCATCGGGATTATGTATGTTAAGCAAGCCCTCGTAAAAGTACTCGTCGCAACTGAAAACATAAAGAAGGGGACACCCTACCCCGCCACCGCCACCGGCATAATCACTTATATGAATGTTTCCGTCCCCATAAACCACCAGCTTTCCGCTATCACCTCCAATTGTGTAACCGGTATGTAGAATACAATTTCCGAAGTTTGTACCCCAAACGTGTTGAGCAGCATAATCAAGGGCACCTTTAATAGAATAATAGTATCCTCTATAAATTGCGGCGTAGTAGAAATATTGAAGGAAATAGTAACCTGCATCGGTTACTCCTAAACCGTCGTAAGTAAGGAATGGACCAACCCCATGAAATCCAATAAAAGCACGACCTGTGTTATCCGGGCTTACGTACCCGTCGCCGCTCAGCGAGTTAGTATGCAGCCACGCAAGGGGCATTCCACGGGCCTTCACTTCTCCGCAGGGATATTCAATCATGCTTCCGATTACATCACCCGAGTGGCATGACCATAGAAACGTGAACTTTACATTCTCGCAATACGAATACGCATAAATATCACAATCGAAAACCATAGAACCATCATCTGCTGTTATAACGTATTGAGAATGTCCGTGCCACTGCCAAGGCCAACCCCAATAATGCGTCCAGTTTTGAAGCCATCCGTGACCTATGTAAAACGATATTGAATATACGTGGCCGTAGCCGTAAGCTGCCCAGTTTATGGTAGTCGCATTTGTTTGAGCCCCATACCAGTTGTAGGCGCTATACCCAGCTATGGATGAATAACTTGTTATCATATTTGCTATGCTCGTATCTGCATTCACTTCATAGTCGGGTACCTCCCACCTTGAACCTAATACTATGGAAGTTTTTGCAAACGATGCGGGCACTAGGAGTGATAGGTAGAGGAAACCAATAATGAGCGATATTATAAAGTCTTTTAGATGTGCATTCATTTATTCTTTCTCCGTGCTCTGACCCTGTATTTGATCCATGTGATTAGGGTTGGAAATAGTATAATCATAGCTGCCGCAGCTACCATGAGTTGCCATAACAAATATGAATCAACGTTTCTTTCAGATGAAGGACTGTAAAATCCCTCTGGACCGTGATGGTAGACTTCTCCGTTATCCGCCCAAATCATCACAGCATATCCGAAGACGTTTTCCTCATTTACTTTGTCAAATGTAATCCATACCTTCCATTGAGGATATATTGCGAAGTTATCCCCGCGAACACAACCTAAATCCCTTACAAACTCAAATACAGCGTTAATGTCTTTTACTTTTTGTCCATGTGAATGAGCATATGCTTCGGCGTATGGCAATGCTTGGCTTATCGCTTGTTCCATTGAAACGTTGACAACAGTGGTGGCGACATAAAAAATCGTATTATCAACAATACGGGTTAACCATCCGTTTTTAGAAAAGCTCATCATAAAGTAGTCGCCGGGTAATCTGTAACCATTTACTTTGCGGGCGAAACTGATGACGGTATTCTCCATATAATCGTATAATGTAGAACAGTTCTCTGTATACGAGATATTTAAGGCAAATTCTTCATCTTCAATGCGTTGATTTTTTGTTTCTATGGCTGTTGAAAGCATTCCAATAAGTCTGTTGTAATCTAATGTACCAACAAACTTTTGGTATGATGTAAGGCTTTTATTTGCTACTTTTAGGTAGTCCCAAAGTGTCAAATTGCTATTTCTAAATTCTCCTTCTAAGCTATACGCCCATATTCTGTGTCCACTACTGTTATTAAAACCTCAAACTGATTGGTAGTATTAGCGATCACAACTTTGATGTTGGTTTGATAATGTGGTGAATTTGGCATTCTTGCAGTAGAAGTATTGAAAGAGACTACCTGCCAGTTCACCGTATTAACTCCAACGACGTCTTCTAAGAATTTTAACGTCATAGCCTTCGCATCAATGCTGGGAACAGCATAAGCGATGTTGCAACTGAATATTAATGCAGCCAGAAACCCCGTTAAAGGCAATGAAAACATTTTATTCTTCATTCTATATCCTCATTTTAAGTTTTAGAAATTTTTCGTATATATATCGGTGTTCTAATGGCAATTTTTTTATATATACTTCTTAAACAATTCACCGTTAAGGTGTACTGATGTTTAAAAAAATAACCTTCGTCAATATTGTTGGATTCATTTTGTGTATGCTGGGAGCGTTCCTCCCATGGGGAGAACGGAATTTAATGCCTATAATGACGGACTCCCATTTTATGCTCGGAATCCAACTCCTATTAGGTCAAGTTATGTTTGTGGGAGTATGTGTTACTGGATTATTTCATATATTCTATAAGATAAAGAATCAAAAGCACTTACTCACTTTTGCTGTTATTAGTGAAATAGTAGTAACAATTTCTCCGTTAATTTGGATTGTATATCCAGGAGCACTGGCCCCGTATAGACCATACTACGTATATAAAGTTCTTTACGGCGCCTACCTCAGTTTTGTAGGTGGAACGCTACTCTTATCTGGCACATTATCAAGTTTGTCCAGCAAATTGCCATGAAAAACCTTTTTCATGCTTCCTCTAAAGGCACAAGGCACATGTACGTTTAATTTCGCTTGAGATTTTGCAGGATCCGAACATGCGCCTTATACACGAGTCAAATTGTGGAACGTAATGAGCCTTTTGGAAGAACTTGCAAAAACTTCCGAGATTTGAAATAACCGCAAATCCAAAAGAATTTTTACCCAATGGAATTCGAGGAGACCTGCAGCAGCTTCTGTTGAAAAGGGAAAATTCATAAACGATTACATTATAGGCGAATTAGTTAAATTAATTGAAGAACTGAAAAAGTAACCTTTTTAGTTTGGCGCGGGGTGCGGGATTTGAACCCGCGCGGCCATTACTGACCACAGGCTTAGCAGGCCTGCCCCCTACCAGGCTAGGGCAACCCCGCCCTGTTTGGGTTTATTTTTGTTTTGGGTTGCTTTTGTGTTTTTTGTTGTGGGAAGGTTTAAATGCTTGTGTTTGGCACTTTTTCTACTTGGTGGATTTTGTGACTGAGGTTAAGACTGTTAAGGTTGGTAAGGATATTTATGAGAGGCTTTGTGAGGTTGCTGGTGAGCTTCAGGTGAGGTTGAAGCGTCCAGTTTCGCTTGATGAAGCTATGCGGTATTTGCTTAGTTTGGAAAGGAGGAAGAGGGGGGTTGTGATATCTGATTTGGCTGGTTCGTGGGATATGTCTGATGAGGAGTGGGTTAAGATTAAGGCTTCTCTTGCAGAGGCTTGGAAAAAATGGATACCGTTAGAAATCAAGTCATAATTGACACTGACATAATGGTGGATTTGCTGAGGGGTAAAGAGAAGGTTGTTGCTTTTATTGCTGATTTGGAGAAGAGGGGGTTAACGCTTTCGACGACTAGTATTAATGCTTTTGAACTGTTTTATGGGGCTTGTAAGTCGAAGAAGAAGTTGCAGAATTTGGCTGCTGCAAGAAAATTGTTGGGAAGATTGATTGTTCTCAAATTGGGTTTGAAGTCTGCTGAGAAAGCTGGGCAAATTTATGCTGAGTTGGAGGGGGCGGGTCAACCAGTTGGTTTGAGGGATGTTATGGTTGGCGCAATTGCAATGGTTGGGGGTTGTGCTATGGTTACGAGGAATGTTGTTCATTTGAAGAAGATTAAGGGTCTCAATTTGATGGTTGCTCCTTAAGTTTTAATGTTTTTGTGTGGTTTTTTGTTATGGTTTTTTGGTCTAGATTATTGTTCCATGGGTGTTTATATGTGGTTGTTGATAGACATATTGTGTGGTTAGGCAGTTTAGCCGGCTAGTTGCACTGTAATGGTTAGGCCGGTCTAACCCGTGCCGAGGGTGGGGCACGTTAAATATACCCAAAAGAGGAGAAAAGGAGAGTGATGAAAGAAATGGATACTAAAAAGATTATGGCAACATTTGCAATATTAATGATAGTTTTAGGCGTTGCGGGATTCGCCTATGCCCACTGGAGTGAATTCCTTTACCTAAACGGAACTGTTAGTACTGGTAGAGTGTGCGTTGAATGGTCATTCAATGCGACTTTGCCACCTTCAAATCTTAAGGACTTGGATGGCGATGGAGAGAAGGATGACCCAGTTGCCGTGCTCACGTATTCAATGCGCGATCAAGATCAAGATGGTTGCAATGACACGTTGGATGTAACTCTTAGGAATGCTTATCCAAGTTTGACGGTTGAAGGAATGATTGACGTTCACAACTGTGGAACAATACCAGTAGGCATCGCGGATTACGATTGGAATATAACTGACCCTAACGGCATTGCAGGCGCTGTTGAACTCGTGAATGTGGACTTCTACTTAAAAGCGCCAAACGGCACAATTTATCCAATAACAATGGACATTGAAGTTTGGATTCAGGAAGTGAACCAGATTGACCCATGCTGGTCGCTTGTCTGCGAATTCGAAATACACTTCACAGAAAACTTACCAGAAAATGCAACTGCAACAATTAGCGCATGGATAGAGTTCTGGAACTGGAACGAACTCTAAACGGACAGGTGATAACCAATGACGCTCTTAAAGAAATCTAAAACAGCAGTGCCCGCAATTGCCACCATAGCCTTAATAGCTTTGGCAATTGTAGGCTTCACATACGCCCACTGGAGCGAAACACTATGGCTAAACGGCACAGTAAACACTGGCGAACTAGATTGGGAATTTGCATCACCAAGGTGCATTGACGTAGGGGTAGACTATCACTGCTTAGAGGGCTTTCCTCTTGTCGGAGATGACTATTACTGGCCAGACCCTGATGGAAAAAACATCGGCTGGCAAAACTTAACCTTAGTTGACTCCGATAATGATGGAGATAAGGACACGCTATTGATTGAACTGCACAATGTTTATCCAAGCTACTTCACGGAAGTAGGCTTCTATGTGC
>JAVZLM010000008.1:0-126617 GCA_038883775.1 Bathyarchaeia archaeon | reverse complement strand
AATATTGCGACAGCAACCGATGCTATCACGTCAAATTCGCCATACAAATCCCCAAAGTTCAGAAAGAATTTGAAAGAAGGAAAAAATTAGGATTACCTTACCCAGACACATCTTACCTATAAAACAAAATACAACACATATACCACAAACCTTTTATTCTCAACTGCATACAAGTATATACCGTGAACAAAAATGAAAACCCGAACAAGCATCCTAATAGAAACCCAAATCCTAAAACAAGCACAAGAATATGGCATAAACGTTTCAGCATTCACAGAAAACGCCTTAAAACAAGCAATCAACTATCTATCAAACCTAAACATCCAAAAAACACTAAACCGCGAATCTTACGGTGGGGCGGATTCAAATCAAAGCTTCCCGACCGCCCAAAGCGGTTCTCGGGCGGGATTCGAACCCGCGACCACCGCCTTACCAAGGCGATGCCCCACCAGGCTAGGCCACCGAGGCGTTATTTTCCACTTTAAGAAAACTTTCAAAAGAAGATTTAGAGCTTTCGATTATTTTCTGGAAGGTTAGAGCTTAAATCATTGATTAACTATATTGTAATTAGATGTGTGGAGAGAATGGCAAACTCTACTTCTTCCTTTCTCCCTTCAACAACCATTCTCCCCATGAATAAACCACCTCAAGGTTAAAATAAATATAAAAGAGGCTGCCAATTCAAATTCTGAAAATTAAGCCCTTGCGGGGGTGTCCGAGTGGTCAAAGGAGGCAGGCTTAGGACCTGCTGCCGTAGGGCTGCGTGGGTTCAAACCCCACCCCCCGCACTAAATCTCACCTAAGGGTTTAAACTGTCACCATGCAGAGATCTACTGTGTGGATAAAACTTTCTTAATTATTGAGCATGCTTGTTAAACATTTTCCAGAGATAAGATTCTCAGCAGAGGCTTAACAAAATTTTGAAGCGGAAGGTTTATTAAGATATATCGAATATTCGATATATCGATTAAACGATTATAATAAGTGACAGACATGTTTGGAAATAGTTATGAATACCATGAAAGAGAACATCACAAGCATCACCATTCAAACCATGACTGCCATTTTGGGCATCTGCATGAGCATGGAACAAAACATCACGGACATCACCACAGGCGAGGAAACCTCAGAACATGGGTGCTCTCAATACTTCAACAAGCGCCAAGAAATGGATATGAAATAATAAATCAAATAGAATTTGCGAGCCAAGGTGATTGGAGGCCCTCACCCGGCTCCATTTATCCGCTACTAGCCGAACTTTGTAAAGAAGAAAGCATTAGGAAATGTGAAGACGGACGGTATGAAATCACAGAAAAAGGAAAAAAGGAACTTGAATGGTTATGTGGTATGCCGATAAGGCAACGGCAATCGTTGGATGACATTATAACAGAAATGAGTAGTTATCTATCGTATCTTGAGGACTTAAAACGTGTGGATCCTTCCAAGATCACTTCTAACATGAATAAACTAATAAGTTTCAAGGATCGATTGACAGCGCTCATTGAGGTGAAGGAAAATGGTTCGGAGTAAGGCAGAAAAAGTTTTGAGAAAAATTGAATATGAAGCGAGAAGGGAGCTGTTGCCTCATCCTATCGTAGGGAGCAGAGGCAAAATTCTGGTAGAAGTTATTCGTGAAATCAAACCTAGACGCGTTTTAGAGATTGGAACACTTGTTGGGTACTCAGCAATTTTGATGGGAAAGGAGTTAAGCAGCGATGCTCACTTAATCACTATTGAGAAAGATACTAGCAGCGCAAAAATAGCTAAAGAGAACATAAGAAAGGCGGAAATACCGCCAACCGTAGAATTGATGGTCGGCGATGCGCTCGAGATTATCCCGAAACTGGAGGGCACGTTTGATCTTGTCTTTATAGACGCTGAAAAAAGTGAGTACCTAAACTATTTACAACTAGTTGAGAACAAACTCCACAAAGGAAGCGTCGTAGTTGCAGACAACGCGGAGAATGCGCCAGATTATCTTGATTATGTAAGACATTCAAGAAGATATTCAAGCAAATATGTGCCAGCAAGTGCAGGCGGCGTTGAAGTAAGCATCAAGTTGTAAAGCATCCTTTTAGCGTGACCAAAAATTTAATTGATTTTCTACATGATTTGGTGCTAGGGTGGGAAATTTTCTCCTCTACGTAAAACAAAGTTATGTAGACTTTTGACTAAAGAGACTAATTTTGGTTAATTATTAATTGGCGGAAAGTATGTGAAGCATAGAAAATAAACTATCCTTAACTAATAGGTTACAAAGGTTGGTAAACGTTGATTTGACCACTTTTTTCCAGAATAAATAAATATGCTACTCAAGCTTTCTTTTTTGGGAGGAATAGAAAATTGAGTTATGAAGAAAAGAAAAAGGAAAGAGAAAAGGATATTGAGGAACTTAAAGATGTGCTCAGCGTTGTTTCTAGAGAAGTCCCAAACCTGATAAAGTCAATTCTAAACAGCGTATTCTCAGAGGAGACGGGAAGAGACATGGGAAAGGCAGCGGCAGCTTTTTACAAAGAATTGAAGGAGGCAGGTGTGCCTGAAGAGACCGCTGTTAAGATGACGGAAAATTATATTTCAGTATTCACAAGCCTTGGAGATATCCTTAAGGGTATAGGTGGAGAAAGAAAACTTGTGATAGCTTCTGAAAAAGGCGAGGATATAGGCGAAGAGCTTTCAAGAAAAATCAAAGCAAAATTAGCTGAGAAACACTTTGGCAAAGAAGAGAAAGAACGTGAGGATTAAAAGGTGAGTCTTAGTGCATGAAGATTGGCAGCATATTCAGCATAGCCCTCCATCTAACTCGTCTGTCCCTTTTCCTTCTTGTTTTGTGGTTTACCTTTGGGTGGAATGTACGGAAAGCGAGAAAAGCCTTTGAAAAACAGCTTATCAACCGAGGAATGGCGAAAAAAGATGCAGAAAGATTAAGTTCTCAATTTGTAAAGTTAAAAAATGAGTTCAGAAACGTCTTGAAACACTCATTTTTTATGAGAATTTAAGCTTAAAAATCTATGTAAATTTTTGAGCAGCAGAATGGTGAAAAGAAAATTTTGCTTCCTCGGCTTTTAGCGAATTTTATGGCTTCTTCCGTTGGAAACGCAACTGCATTTACTCCAGCTTTAATAGCCAGAATATCAGTTTCAATGCGATGTTTACCCTTTGGGCGCATACACCCAAGAACTATTGGCGCCTGTGGGAAAATTATCCTCGCAACTGTTATAACTTTTGCTATATCTATTGGTTTTGGCGGTTCAATTTTCTCCATTTCAGTTCCACGAATAGGCATAAACGCTATAATGACTATTGCTGAAGGCTTGTATTTGGCTATCATTTTTAGAGCGTTAAATTCGCCTTTTAGTCTTCCATAATGAAGCCCAACAATCACATGAGGCACAAAAGAGATGCCAGCCTCCCTTAAAGCTTTAAGAGATTTTTCGTAATCCTCAGTTGTTACGTTTAGGTTGTAAATTTCTTTAATTGTTTCGTCTGAACCTATAATGTCTATTAATGCAGCGGCAATCCCATTCTCCTTAAGCCTCTTAGCCATAAAAGAATCAATTATGCCCGTGTGAACGAAAATCGTTAAGCCGAAATCCCTCTTAACCCTTCCAATAGCATCAACAAAATTTTCAAGAGGAACAGAACCGTTGGGTAAGCATCCACCACTAATAAGACAGCCTAATGCGCCCTCTTTTTTAAGCTTGGCACATAACTCAAAAAGTTTTTCGGGTGTAGTTGCCGAATGCATGGTCTCTAAAACTTTCCCTCCACAATGCTTACACTTAAGGGCACAACCCTTTCCAGTTATGGATATTGTTGGAAAAGTGATAGGCGAAGAAGAGTATTGGCTTGTTTTATAATACATGAAACTTGGAGCGTAAAAATGGATTTTCCCAACTTTTAAAGGCAATAAATTGGCATCTAATAGGTTTACAAGTTGCTTTTCGCTCATTTGCCAGACATTTTCTGGTGAAATTTGTGCCATGGCATTCTCTTAGGAAAGCATCCGCCGTTTCTTTTAATAGTTTTCGTTTTCCAATGTCTTCTTTCGTTGTCCTTCCGAAATCGTAGGAACAATATGTGTAGCTTCGTCGATAATTCTGATGTTGCTCACAACCTTTTCAAGATACCTCTGAAAGTTAAGAGTCTTAAAAACCGCCACACCACGTTCCGTGATTGCATAAAGCACTTTTCTGTCTGAATCTCGTTCTTCTACAAGACCATTCTTAATTAAGAATTCAAGTCGTCGCTCAAGAACGCCGCAGTCCATGTTGGTTTCGTAAGCTATTCTATCTATGGTTAAGGGCTTCTTAACTAATGCTCCTAAAATTTCCTCGTAGCATTCAAGTTTAGACTTTCGCATTTTCACACACTGAAATTTTCATCTAACTCTTTTTAGATAAAATATTTATGAATTCAAAATCTTTAGTCAACGGAACACTATATTGTAAAGCGGAATCACTGAACGTTTTGAAGTAGAGCCGAGATGCCGCTTGCTGCAAGCACCAGTAACTCGAATATTTTATAGGCTTCAATGATATTAGTTGCCGTATACTCCACGTTCAATCCATCAACCCTCTTGATGATCGGCAACAGTTCAGCGGCGTCTGCAAAATGGCTTGTTAAGAAAGTTATCTCCATTTTAACTGGCCTTTCTGCTGTGAGTGGCTTGACATTTTTTTGTTTAAAATTAGTTGCCGCCCTTTTAGTAGCCTCTCTCAATTCCTTCTCAATCCTTGCCAAACTAAAGCTTCTGGCTGAAAGTCTACTTAAAGAATGTTTTAAGGCTACTGTTTCAGCCCATGGTGCATATTTCCTAACATCATCTTTTAGGAGTTGAGCTTCGCCCGCGACTAAAACCACTGGCACTTTAAAATCTCCAGCTGCATAAGCATTCAGAAGAAATTCGCTTACCTCAACACCATTAACTTTAACCTTGTTAATGCTTCCACCACTATAAGTGTGGTCAAATGTGGATTTGGATGTGCCGAATTTAGCGTGATATCCAAGGAACAAGGCAATGTCGCATCCTTCTACACCTGCAACCATGCTCGCTGGTCTTGGATAACCCCTAACAAGCTCCACATATTCTGGCAAATCTTCAACCAAAAGGTTAACCATTGGTCCATGACTGTCAGCAACAACTATTTCGTCAAACCCATTTTTATTTAGCTCCTCAGCTACAGTTAACATGACTTTCGTGGCAACTTTCCTCGCTTCAGAATATAACGTTCCTTTTATGCCCAAGTGTCCTGGAATGACTACATAAGGCATTCCTTCCATGTCTACTGAAATGAAAGCCTTCATAGATATCGCCCTTTATGGGTTTGCAGAAACGCATTTAAAAGTTTCGATACGCAAAAGAAATTCCAAATGTTTTTTAGCCCTAATAGGGAATTCACCTAATGAAGCGCTCCATGAAAAACTCAACAGAACCGCAAAGCACCTTCCACCAGAAGGAGTTACCAAAAAAAATTCGGGTTTCATTAGGGTCAGCTTTAGTTCTTGGGCTTTTAATCGGAAAGCTTGAAGCTGCACCGACAACTGCTTATCTGATGACGTATAAAAAAGGAAAATGCACAGCAAACTGCGGTTTTTGTTCCCAAGCTAGAGGAAGCAGCGGTAGAAGTGACATGCTTTCAAGAGTTTCATGGCCAGTTTTTTCTACAGAAAAAGTGTTTAATAAAATAGATGAAGCGGTGAAAAAGGGTGAAATAAAGCGTGTTTGCTTTCAAGCCTTAAACTATCCAAAAGTTTTCATACATCTGCAAGCTCTCATAAAAACCATTCGCCAAAAAGTTAATGCTCCTATATCCGTGTCATGTCAACCCAAAAATAACCTAAACATAAAAGTGTTGGCTGAAGCTGGAGCCGAAAGAATTGGCATTCCACTAGATGCTGCTTCTGAAAAACTTTTTGACATAATTAAGGGGTTTGCAGCTGGAGGTCCCTATCGTTGGAAAAATCAATTTAAACTATTAAGCGAAGCTGTTCATATTTTCGGAAAAGGAAAAGTCAGCACGCATCTTATTGTTGGTTTGGGAGAAACTGAAAGGGAAATGATTGAAACAATTCAGCAATGTGTTGACCTGGGTGTTCTGCCAGCGCTTTTCGCATTCACACCAATTGCTGGAACAGCATTAGAAAGCATTCCCCAACCATCAATTCAAGTTTATAGGCGAATTCAAATTGCCAGACACCTAATAGTTCATGGAATCACCAGATGCGAGAACATGCACTTTAATGGTGAAGGTTGCATAAGCGATTTTGGAGTTGACAAAAAAACTTTACTACAGACCATTCAATCGGGCGAACCCTTCCTTACTTCAGGATGCCCAAACTGCAATCGTCCATACTACAATGAAAAGCCAAGCGGACCAATTTACAATTATCCAAGGAAAATAAGCGAAGAAGAGTTATCTGAAATAAAAAGGCAACTAAACCTATAAAGACGGGAGCTAAGTAAAATTGATCATCAAGATGTTTGACGAATCAACCTATTTCACAGCAACATATCACAAAATTTAATTTGATTGCCTTTACATGATAAGGAAATATACGGTGGAAAAATGAAGGGTTCTGTTGGAAGCTGGATTTTTCAACCAGAATTTGAAAAGATGTCTAGGGATAAGCTTTTAAAATTGCAGGAAGAAAGGCTAACAAAAATGGTGAAATATTGTTATGAAAAAGTTCCAATTTACAGAAGAAAGTTTAACGATACTGGAATAAAGCCCAACGACATAAAAAGTTTGGATGATTTAGAAAAAATACCTTTTACAGAAAAGGAAGATTTGCGGAAAGCCTACCCCTATGAAATGCTGGCTGCAAACTTATGCGACGTTCTCGAGCTGCATGCCAGTTCTGGAACAACCGGACACCCAACCACATGCGCCTATACTAAAAGCGACTTGGAAGTTTGGTCAAAAGTTATGGCAAGAATATACGCTTCTGCCGGAACAAAAAAGGGTGACATCGTGCAAAACGCCTATGGATACGGCTTATTCACAGGTGGCTTGGGCTTCCATTATGGGGCATTAGAAATAGGCGCAACAATACTACCAATAGCAGCAGGCGAGACAGAAAGACAAATAACCCTCGCAAAAGAGTATGGAACCACTATTCTTGCATGCACACCCAGTTACGCAGCCCATATTGGCAGATATGCAAGGGAAAAAATGGGGATAGACCCAACAAAAGAATTGAAATGGAAAAGCGGCTTATTCGGCGCCGAAACATGGTCGGAAGAATTAAGGGAAAGAATTGAAGAACTTTTAGGGTTAGAAGCCTTCGACATTTATGGCTTGTCAGAAGTTATTGGGCCTGGTGTTTCCGTGGAATGCCAGCAACATGATGGACTTCACATTCAGGAAGACCATTTCTTGCCAGAAATAATTGACCCAAAAACTGGCGAAAGGGTTGAGGAAGGTGAAACAGGCGAATTGGTGCTGACAACTTTAACCAGAGAAGCCACTCCAGTCCTCAGATTTAGAACAGGCGACATAACATTCCTAAAAACCGAAAAGTGCTCATGCGGCAGAACCCTTGCAAGAATGGGAAGAGTTTATGGAAGGGCAGATGACATGATAAAGGTTAGAGGCGTAAAATTCTGGCCGAAAACCGTTGAACATGCATTGTTAACTGTGAGGGGCACCTCGGAAAATTATGAGATAGTTATTGAAAGACCCGAGGAGCTCGACATCATGACTTTACGTTTAGAGCCAAACAAGGAACTGTATGAAAGTGTGAGTGGGGATTTGTTGAAGCTTCAAGGTTTGGCTAAAGAAATAGAAGAACAAGTCAAATCTATAGTTGGTGTGAAAGCAAACGTGGAATTGGTTCCATATGGTACATTGCCAAGATTCGTTGGAAAATCTAAAAGAGTTAAGGACTTAAGGAAGGCTATTTGATTTTACTTATTCTTTTTGAAGTTTTGGAAGAATCTTTTCGAAGAAGTCAAGCGATTCCGGATTGATTAGGGCATCCCTGTTTGTGACAGGTCTACCATTTATTATGTTCGAAACTGCACTTTCAACTTTCTTCATGTTGAAGGTGTATGGAATATCAGGCGCCTCGATGATTAATGCTGGAACATGCCTTGGAGAAGCCTCCTCCCTTAAGGCCTTTTTAATTCTGTTCTTTAATTCTTCAGTTAATTTGAATTTGGGAGCGAGTTTTACGAAGAGAATTATGCGTTGGTCGCCTTTCCAATCTTGTCCAGCAACAACACAATCAGCAACTTCTTCAAATTTCTCTACTACGCTGTAGATTTCGGCTGGGCCTATGCGCACTCCAGAAGGCTTTAGCGTAAAATCTGAGCGTCCAAGAAAGGTTATTCCGCCAGTGTCGCTGTGGATTAGAATCCAGTCGCCGTGGCGCCAAACGTTAGGGTAGAAGCTGAAGTATGCGTCTCTGTATTTTTTGCCGTCTGGGTCGTTCCAGAAATAAATTGGCATTGAAGGCGCTGGGGCTTCACAAACAAGCTCTGCTTCACGGTCAACCACAGAATCGCCTTTCTCATCATAAGCTTTTACTTTCATTCCTAATGCTGGACCTTGAAGTTCTCCAGCATATACAGGTTGGATGGGTGTTCCAGCGGCGAAGCAACCGTTTATGTCTGTTCCTCCAGAAATAGAGTTGAAATGCAAATCTTCTTTGATTTCTCTGTAAACGTATTCAAAGCCTTCAGCCGAAAGGGGCGAGCCTGTTTGAGATATTTCGCGCAAGGATGATAAGTCGTAAACTTTTCCTGGTTTTGCGCCCACACTTCTTAAGTAGTTTATGTAGCTAGCGCTGCAGCCAAAGATTGTTATTTTCTCTTCTTGGACAAGTTTCCACATGGCGCCCCAGTCTGGATAATTAGGGTTACCATCATACAATACAATGGTGGCGCCAACAGCTAGGGAGCTAATCAACCAGTTCCACATCATCCAGCTTGGAGAGGTTATATAGAAAATCCTGTCTTCACGTTTCAGGTCTGTGTGGAGAATTAACTCTTTAAGATGGTTTATTAGAATTCCAGCAGCGCCTTGAACCATACATTTTGGCTTACCAGTAGTCCCAGAAGAAAACATTATATATATGGGATGGTCTGCTGGTAACTGTTCAAATTCAATCTTTGTTTGTCCATGTGAAGATACAAAATCGCTATAGTTTACTGATTTTGGAACATTTGCAAGGTTAGGCTTTTCCGCCACATAAGGAACTACAATAACTTTTTCAAGGGAAGGCACGCCCTTCACAATTTTTTCGACATTAGCCAAAACATCAAAGGTTTTTCCCTTATATGGATAACCATCAACAGTAAACAAGACTTTGGGACTTATTTGGCTAAAACGGTCTATAACGGCGCCCGGACCTAGTTCTGTTCCGCATGAAGACCATATGGCGCCGATGCTTGTTGTCGCAAGCATGGCAATCGGCGTTTCTGTGATGTTTGGCATGTAAGCGACTACACGGTCTCCGGGACTGACTCCGATTTCGCGCAGCGGGTTTGCTAATTGGGCTACGGAATGATAAAGCTGCTTGTAGGTTAGTCTATTTGTTTTTTGGTTTTCTCCTCTAAATATGAAAGCGAGATATTCGTCTCTATGTTTTAAGAGGTTTTCTGCAAAGTTAAGCCGAGCGCCAACAAACCATTGCGCGCCGGGAAACTTGCTTAAATCGTCAACCACCATGTCGTATTTGCGGGAGGCTTTTATTTGGGCAAATTCCCACATGCACTCCCAGAAGTTTGGAATGTTTTCGATGGACCATTTATAAAGCTCACTGTAAGAATCTATTTTTAGGTTGCATTTTTTGTTTACAAATTCAATGAAGCGGGTTATGTTAGCCTTTTTTATGCGTTCTTGCGACGGTGTCCAAAGGGGTTTTCTCATCGCGCCCACCCGCTTAAACATTAGGTGAGTTTTATTGTTTTGTTGTTTCTAAAAGTTTTTCAGTTTCGGGTTTTATGGAGATTTTTGGTTTTTGCTTTGTTACTTGTTCAACTATTTTCCAGAATTCCTCCTCTGTTAAGCCCTTCCTCAAATCCTTCAAAAGTTTTTTTATTTGGTAAAAAGTCATCTGTGTTCCGCCTTTGTCTTGACTTTCTTGTGCATTCCTTATTCTTCTGACTATTTCGTCTATCTGCCATGGAGTGGCTTTGATTCCTACTGATGTCAAGCGGTTTTCCACAAGGTGCCTTCCGCTTTGTTTTCCAAGATAAAAAGTGATTTCTCTTTCGATTATTTCTGGTGGAAAAGGCTCATATATTAGAGGATGGGCCAGCATGCCATGGATATGTTCATCTACTTCGTAGGAAAAAGCGTTTTCGCCAATTATTGGTTTATGATATTGTATTGGTAATGCAAAACTTTTCTCAACTAACTGTGCGAGTCTATAAAGTTTCTTCAAATCCAAGCCAGTATCTATATCATAAAGTAGTTCTAAAGCAACCACAACTTCTTCCATAGGCGCTAATCCCGCCCTTTCACCAAAACCAGCAACACAAGTGTGCACATAACTTACGCCTTCCTCTACGGCGGCGAGGGTATTAGCTGTTGCTAAACCAAAATCGTTGTGGCAATGTACTGATAGGGGAATTTCCTTGTTGAATTTTTGTGAAAGCTCTTCTCTTATATGGGATATAAGATAGCGCATAGATAATGGTCTTAAAAATCCAACAGTATCTGCAATTACTAATCTTTCTGCTCCAGCTTTCACAGCAGCCTCAAAAATTTGTAAAATATCTTCAAGTGGCGTTCTAGAAGCATCTTCTAAAGTAAAATCAACTTTTGCTCCTTGCTTTTTTGCGTATTCTATGGCTTCTACGGTTTTTTCTAAAACTTGTTCTTTTGTCATTTTAAGCCTATAATTAAGATTTAATCCATTAAAAGGCGTGGAAATTAAGATTTCTCTTATGCCACATTCTAAGCAAGCATCTATATCGCTTTTAATTATGCGTGCTGATGCTGCCAAGTGTGCATTTTGAAAGCCCTCATTTGCAATTCTTCTTACATCGTTTCTCTCTTCTTCGGATATAGCTGGAAAACCAACAGTTATTAGGGAAACACCTATTTCATCCATCATTTTGGCAAGCTTAACCTTCTCCACATAGGTTAGAAGTACTGTTGGGGTTAGGATTCCTTCCCTAAGAGTTTCGTCCCAAATGAAAACTCTTTCTGGAAGCTTTGGAGGCAAATTTTTTCTATAATGGTTATAGTTTGCGATTAAACCCTGAGCCTCAAGTTTCTTAAATATTGTTTTCCTCATTTAACGCACTTTCCAATAATCAAACCGATGCGCATCTTATAATTTAACAGCCATTCATATAAAATTGACTTATCCACCCACACCGCAAACCTAAATTATTTTAGGTTGAATTTCATAAAACAAAACAAAAGTGAAGAGTATGAGCATATTTGAAGTTATTGAAAAAAGGAGAAGCATACGAAGGTTCAAGCCAGAACCAGTAAAGAATGGAGATTTAAGAAAAATTTTAGAGGCTGGGCGTTTGGCTCCTTCTGGCGGCAACCGTCAGCCATGGTATTTCATAGTTGTAAGGGATGCAGAAACACGAAGGGCATTGTCTATAGCGGCAAATAATCAAAAGTTCATTGCAGACGCAGGCGTTATAATTGCAGCTTTGGGCGACCCAAGCGCTTCTTCCGTAAAAATGCCTTACACACCTTCAACAACAAGAATATCCCATTTACAAGACCCAATGATAGCCATAGAACATATGGTTTTGGCAGCAACCGCCCTTGGATACGGAACATGTTGGATTGGAGCATTCAACCAAGAAGAGGTTAAACGGATTTTGAAAATTCCCGAAAACCTGGCAGTTGTTGCCTTACTCCCCATAGGCGTTCCAGACGAAAGCCCGCCACCAAGACCTAGAAAGGCGTTTAAGGAAATATTCTTTAAAGACTCTTATGGCGTTTCACTTGAGCTTTAGCTTCTCTCTTTTATTTCGTTTCAATAATCGTACACTTTTATGATTTAACATTCATGGCATTTCGGGTTCTGATACCGCCATTTATGTCACATTCTTCCTATAATTTAGAATATACTTCGGGTCTAAAGTTTTGTCTCTAAGCCCATTTTATATTTTTGCGCGTTATAGGATATAATTGTCGGCAGTTGTCAAGAAAGAGTTTTATATGGTTTCAAAATTATTCTGCAATAACTTTGGTGGTAAAGTTTGGATTTTGAGTTAACCGCTGAACAGAAAATGATTGTGGAGGCAGCGTCTGACATAGCTAAAGATTTTGGACCAGAATATTGGCGAGAGAAAGACAAGAAACACGAGTTTCCAGAAGACTTTTGGAAAAGCCTAGTGGATGCTGGTTTTCCAGGCATAATAATTCCAGAGAAGTATGGCGGCGGCGGAATGGGAATGTTTGAAATGCTTTTGGCTATGGAAACACTTGTTTCTGAAGGTTGCGGTTTGGCTGGAGAATGGTTCCTTTGTTTGTCTTCCGTTTTTGGCGGTTTATCCATAGTAAAGCATGGAAATGAAAAGCAAAAGGAGAAATATTTGCCAAAAATCGCCAAAGGTTTAGAGTTCTGTTTAGCCCTAACAGAACCAGACGCTGGAACGAATACGCTAAACATTAAAACAGCCGCCGTAAAAGAAGAAGACTGGTATAGGGTTAATGGTCAGAAAATGTTTATTTCAGGCGCTGATAGAGCCAAAGGAATGCTTCTAGTAACAAGAACAACGCCATTGGAAAAGGCTCCGAAAAGAACTTTGGGCTTAAGCCTTTTCCTTGTGGACTTGCCAAACCCAGCCATCGAAATCATCCCTATAGAAAAACATGGAATCAACTACTCAAAAACCTTTGAAGTTTACATAAACGACCTTAAAATTCCAGCAGAAAACCTGCTCGGCGAAGTTGACAAAGGCTGGTATCTTCTATTGGATACGCTTAATCCAGAACGCATGTCCTTTTCAGCCGCAGCTTGCGGCCTAGGTCTTCTAGCAATAAGAAAGGCTGTAGAATATGCAAAAGAAAGAAGGGTTTTTGATGCACCAATCGGTTCGCATCAAGCGCTTCAGTTTCCATTGGCAGAGGCTAAAGCAAGAATTGAAGCTGCTAGACTTTTAAATTATAAGGCTGCATGGCTTTATGACAAGGGGATGGAATGCGGCGCAGAAGCAAACATGGCAAAAGTAACCGCTGTAGAAGCTGGCACAAGCGCTGTTTATCACGCAATGCAAACTTTCGGCGGATACGGCTATGCTGTAGAATATGACGTGGAAAGATGGTGGAGAGAAATAAACCTCATTCGACTGGCTCCGGTCACGCAGCAAATGGCATTAGCCTTCATCGGACAACACGTTTTAGGATTACCAAAATCCTATTAGCGTTAAACTATTCTTGTTTAAGTTAATTCTTTAAAAATAATAGTCTTAAACTATGATCTCGGCTTTCATGCGCGTATTCGGTTTTCTCGATCTTTCCAATATTCTCGAGTTCGCAGATACTGAATTTTTGCTTTTAATAAGTCGATGTAAAATTCGTCTTCTCTTGGGTGCATTTTTCCGAGAATTCTAAAAGCTGTTTCTGGACCAACTCCTTTAACTTCCAAGGCTATAACTGCCTTCTTGCCATAACTTAAAATTAGGTCAGCAGTACGTCTTACGTTCGTTAATTCTTTAAGCTCTTCTTCGCTGAACTCTTTTGCTTCACGTCTTCTCTTCAAAAATTCTTTTAAATGATTGACATCTTGTTTCGGATGTAAAAGCGCCAAAAGCCTTGACCCACATTTTTTGCATGTTAGGTGTGGTGGCAAATCCCTGATTTTTTCTTCGCATGCCCATTCGCCACATGACATGCACAGTAGCGTGACTGTTCTTGCTTCAATAGCTTTTTTCATTTTTTCTATGTTATTTAACAATACTCTTTCGGGAGCCATTAACTCCGAAAGGTCCGAATATTTCGCCAGAATATGGAAGGCTAAAGGCGTTGGCTTTTCATGGCGATATAAAGTGCTAACTTTCATTTTTCCATCTTTAATTGCCTGCATTATTTCCTTCACTTTTTCGACGTTCACCTTTTCCAACATGGCTTCTCGCAAGGTTTCATCATAAATTGGCGTCCCCTTAAACTGGTTTAGAAGTTGGCTCTGCCTTTTTGGACCCATAGTTTTTCTACGAGGCAATGCTCCGAAACGTTCGGCTACAAACTTCATTTTGTAAGCGAATGGGAACCTTGCCTCTAAATAATCTTTGAAGGCTTTCTCCACTTCTTCATCAGAAAGTTTAAAGAGAGTTTCTGGCATTTTTTCAACTTCTTGCTGCGTTAGGTTTCTTGAAGTTTCAATTAGTATTCTGTAACCGTCATTCCACCATCCAGTTATAATTTCTCTGTCTGAAAGTATTGCGTCGAATATGCCTCCTAAAGTGGAGTTTACTGCTTCGCCAAAGCAAGCGTGGATTATGAGGTATTTTTCAAAGGCTTCAATTAGAATGTGGTTATGTGTTGGCAGTGGGGCTCCCTGCTTTATGTGTTCCTCAACTTCCCTTGCAGCGTCTGATAAAACACTCTCATTTATTTTTAGTTTTTCAGCAAGTCTCTTTACTGCTTCTGCAGTCTTTCCAGTCTCCATTAACGCTTTTCTAATTTCTTCCCTTAACCTTCCAGTTTCTTGTGCCAAGTTAAATGGGACTGGGAGCATTTCTCCGTCCCATCCTGGAATAGCCGCAAAAGTGTCTTCTGAAGGGACAACGTAAACTGTTCCTGTTTCCTCTTCTATTTGGACTATGCGCCAAACTTTCCCCTTCACAATGAAGTTTAGGCCTATGCGAGCTCTCAAAGCCATGAATTCGTCGCCTAATGTGCCGATTTTTCTGTCTGAAATTACGTTTATTATGGGGTAGCGCCTCTCGTCTGGAATCATGCTTAAATTTTCATAGTAGTAGCCTCTTGTTTTGCGTGTTTTTCTCAAAACTTTTCCTTCTTCCTCAAATCTTAATTCGTTAAGGCTGTCTAAAAAGTATATCACATCCAAAAGGGTTTTCTGAGTAATTTTTCTGTATGGATATGCCCTTTGCACAATTTCCAAAACTTTCTTTAATTCTACAGTGCCCTTATCCATTAATATTCCAATAATTTGATGCGCTAAAACATCTAAGGCGTTATAATGAATCAAAACTGGCTCAATTTTGTTCTCATAAGCATTTCTTATGGCTGCAGTAGACTCAAGAGTGTCATCTGGAAAAGCTGTTATAATAACTCCTTCAGAAAGCATGTCTAAACGGTGACCGCTGCGCCCAACTCTTTGGATTAGACTGCTAACTTGCCTAGGCGAAAGATATTGAATAACCAAGTCTACGTCGCCTATGTCTATGCCCAATTCTAAAGTGCTTGTGCAAATTATTGCCTTCAAAATTCCAGCCTTAAAATCATCCTCTATTTGAATACGCTCCTCCTTTGATATAGAACCATGATGTACAGCTATATCTGCCCTTCCCAATTGACTAAACTTATACCCTAACATCTCAGCGTTGGGTCTACTATTCACAAAAATTAATGTGGACTTATGAGCGTCAACAAGTTCAGCTATGCGCCTAATTCTGGCTGCAGCTTCTGGCGAAGTTTGAAGTTTTCCAGCCAGTTCGTAGTCGGCTTCTGTTGGCGCTGGATTTTCCACGTGATACCTATAACCCTTCGGCAATAAAGCCTGAACAACTTTTACGCTTCTATTTACCCCAGCAATAAATTTTGCGACTTCACCTGGATTGCCGACGGTTGCTGACAAACCAATCCTCTGAAACTCCTTCCCAACAACTTCATACAGTCGTTCTAAGGCAATTGTTAGCTGAACGCCACGCTTGTTAGAGGCTAATTCATGCACTTCATCCACAACAACAAATTGTACATGGCTTAAGTGCTTTCGCATGCGTGAGCCTGGAAGAATGGCTTGAAGCGTTTCGGGCGTGGTAACAAGCATTTGTGGCGGCGAAACAGCCTGTCGTCTCCGTAGCCTTAACTCTGTATCGCCATGTCTAACTTCAATTGAAATGTCCAAACGATTAGCCCAAAAAGATAAACGCTTTAACAAGTCACGGTTTAAAGCCCTTAAAGGTGTAACGTAAACGATTATTATGCCGTCTCTCTTTTCCTGTTGAATTAGTTTTGAAAAAATTGGAAGGAGAACAGCCTCTGTCTTTCCTGTCCCAGTTGGCGCAATCAAAAGCACGTTCTCTCCAGCAAAAATTGGCGGAATAGCCATGACCTGCGGCAAAGTGGGTTTTAAAAAGCCAAGTTCCTTTAATCCTTCTTGAATTGGTGGGGCAAGAGTATTGAAAACATTAGATTCCGAGAAACTCTTCATTAGTCAATAGCGCCAAAGATTAAAGTGAGCAAAATTCCACTTATTCTTTACTAAATCTTGTTACGGGAACCACTTGCCCTTCTTATGGCTTCTTGAAGGAGTCTCTGAACTTCGTAAGGGTTGCTTATAGCCTTTAAAGCTGGACGCACAAGCGGGTTATAGGGACTTGGTACGCCAACTGGAACGTAACCCGCAGTGACAGCCACAATGGATCCTGTTCCATAGATTTTATCCAACCAGCTGACAGTTACGTATACTTCTTGAATTCTGTTAAGTTCAACGAATCTTGTGTCGATTCCTATAGCTCCTGTCTGTGCGATGATACGCTGGTTAGTAATCATGTATTCCGTATTTCTATACCTTAGAAACTCAACAAACACTGGACCCAAAATTATACCGAGACCCATCAAAATGACGAATAAGCTGAAGAGTATAAACGGAAACATGGGCGCTCTCATCGAAATAGCAGATAACACAAAAAACATAGCGAAAATTAGCCACACAATTCCAATAACTGGAACCACGATAAGTCCGGAAAATATGAAGGGTATGAAAACTGGTTTGCCACTCCATAAAACCTTCTCATCTGGTTGCAAATGCCTACTTAATTGGGACATGGACTTTCAAAATTATTTTAAGTTTAAGCCCCTTATTATGTTTTACAGCAAACTCGAAAGAGGGACTGTCATCTTCAAACTGGCTTCTTCTCCGTAATGAATAAAAACTTCTTCCCTGAACTCACCTTCACCTAGAACATCGCCAAACTCCTCCATCAAAGGCTCTTTTCTAGAACAGAAAACAACTTCTCCCTCATTATTATTCCAAACTGTTAACCCTCTAGTTTTTCCCTTATGAACAAAATGCAATAACAAGTGATTAGCCCCTATTTGCAAAAGACTTAAAGTGTTTGACCCTTCCAAAGTTTGGAAGAGCACTTCTATTGCCTTTTTTGGATCGGCTTTTTCAAGCAAAAGTTCTTCAAATAAATGTGGGATAATTTCGGAATCGATTAGTTCTATTTTTTCTGACTCAAAAATGTGTTTTGCGGCTAGTTTTTCCCGTATAGTCTTATAATTTGTTACATTTCCATTATGGGCTGAAATTATGGTTGAGTCAGCAAGGCATTGCGTAACGTAAGGTTGTGCAGCTTCCTTAAACTTTGCAGTTTCCATAAATTGGGGGCTTGGCATTCGCACATGCGCAATTAGAACCGAAGCCTCTGCAATGTTAACTATTTCAGATAAACGTCTTGCTGGTGAAACATCGCAAGGCTTGCCAATTTTCTCCAAGAAAACACTTCTACCCTTTTTGAGAATAGCTACACCTGCGCCGAAACCGCCGACTGGTCTAGGCTCATTTGGATATTTATGCGCCTCTAATTTCTGGAGAACCCTAAAAACTTTAACCATTGGCACATGCCTATTTAGCGCAAAGCCAAATATGCCACACATTATGATAACCTCATACCAAATTTGATATGTTTCAACTTTTAAACTAAAGCTTTTCAGAAAAATAGGCAAAACTATTCTGAGTGAATACAAATGAGAAACAATTCGACTAAGCAATCTCGCTATCCGCAGATTGTGGAAATTTACCAGAAACGTTACGCGAAAATGGCAACACCCGAATATAGGGCGAAGCTTATTAATTTCACAAAATCTGTTTTACATGATCCTATCGAAAATTTAGATTGGAGAGAGCTGTTGGATTGGGAACATAGATACCTCAAATACACTAGAGAAGAACTACCGAAACCCCGTGCCGAATTGCCCATACAAATAATTCGCCAATCTAAAGGGCGATGTGGAGAATTCGCACTACTATACAATGGTTTGCTATTGGCGAATGGCTATAAAAGCCGCATAGTTATAGATTGTTCGACCCTAAGAGACAAGTCAAAGAAAGCAGCTGGAGATCACGTTTGGGTTGAAATTTTCATTAACAACTGTTGGGTTCACGTGGACCCTACTGAAAAAATAATTAACCAGCCTCTAATGTATGTTAAAGAATGGAACAAAGATGTAAACTTGGTTTATGCATTAACTGACAAGGAAATTTTGGATGTAACAAAAACATACATTGCCTAAATGTCCGAAAACTAAATAACTTTTGATAAGCAATTCAATTACGGACGATGACGTAATCGAGGTACAATGACCCTAAAGCGGATGATTGCTTTTTCCGCTCCTGAGTCCAAAAATGGCATATAAGCTAAAAATTTGTAAGTAAAGAAAGGGAAATAGTGAATTTATGTTTCTGTAGGTCCAGTGATGTAAGCCCAAATGCTTATTAGGACCAGCGTTAGGCATGCTCCTGCAAACCCTGAAACTAAGAATCTTATTTGAACGAGAACTGGCAACACTTCTAGAAGCGCTGGAATAACGTAGTCTGCTGTGAGTTGGGCTATGATTCCCGCCATGAATCCTAAGAGCGCCACTAATCCGAAAACCTTTAACCTTTCACCCATTTAATTTCACCTTTGCTTAGAATTCAAATTAAGCCTCTTTTTAGTCTAACTTACACATTTATGTCTATTAGTCCAAAACCAGCAATCGCATCTTTTATTTTTCCAACTAAAGCCCAAAACCGTTTTTTCCGGGGCATATAGCTCTACGTATATACGTACATGTTTTCAACATATTAACAATGTATAAGATTGTTCTTTGCGCCCTTCTCTTTTCGGAGGTATTCATTTGTCTGAAAGATTTGGTAAAAAATGGGAAAGCAGAAGAGAAGAACAACCCTTCACAACCCGCATAAAAGAGGCCGTGAGACCACCAGGTCCTCTAAAGCCACGCTTAGACTTTGCTGTAAGACGCATTGAATTGCAAGTTCAAAAGTTGGATCAAGCTTCTGAAAGGTTCAGCCAAAGAGATAAGGCAATATTTGCAAGGATAGTTGACGCCTACACAAAGCATGACACCGCCCGCGCAAACGTTTTCGCCAATGAGTTAGCTGAAATTCGCAAAATGGAAAAACTGATAATGAATGCTAGGCTTGCCCTTGAACAGATAGTATTAAGGTTACGAACTGTATCAGAACTTGGAGACGTAGTATCCACATTAGGACCAGCAGTGGGCGTTTTAAGGTCTGTGAGAGCTGGACTTGCAAGCGTTTTCCCAGAAGCAGAAACTGAACTTGGCGAAATAGGCAACATTTTAAGCGGCATAATGATTGAGGCTGGACAAAGTTCTGGAATGACCCTAAACTTTGACACAGTAAACGAGGACGCTCAGAAAATTCTCACAGAAGCCGCCACAGTCGCAGAACAAAGAATCAAAGAAAAGTTCCCAGAACTGCCGCCAGGAATCCCAACAACTCCAATAGGCGAAAAGGCGCCAACAGAAACCTCTTAAACACGGGGGAGAAAGCATGTCGCAAAACCCCAACCCTTTTCTTTCTCTTGGAAAACAAATTAAAGATGAATATGGATATTCAATAGGCAAAATAGCTTCTTTCGCTTTAACTCCAAGCGGAAAATTTGACGCCGTCTTCGTAGAGCTGGGCGACGGAAAATTCCTAAAATACTCAATGGAACACCTAAAATTCGATGGCACAGATGTTACGCTCATATCTCACATCAAAGCAGAAGCAAACCTTCTATGCGATCAAATCCCCCTCTTATGGCGCAAAAACCAAGCCCTTAAAGAACTTTTAGAAAAGAAGAAAATTTCATCAGAACTCTACGAAGAACTTCACAGCAACTTTGATGGCGCATTAAACCAGCTGAAAACTGAGGCTCAATCTCTTATAGAAGAGATAGACAAGGAAATAGCCAAATGCGTCAACGAAATTAAGGAACTTAACTACGCTTTGGTTCATCTTGAACTTGAACACGAAATTGGAAAGATAGACGACCAGTCTTATGAAACGGCCTTTTCCATAATACAAGAAAACCTGAAAAGAGTTAACGCAAAGAAAAGCGACTTGGAACAAACAAAAAACAAGCTTACAAACATTCTATTGGGTGAAACGCCCAAACCACTAGAACAAGAGAAAAGCAAAGAAATAACCGAAGCTTCAACATCATTGCCCGGCACTCCAGAACTTCCTGAGCCGCCTGTAATTGTTTACGTGAAAGAGATGGGAAAGGCAAGCATATAAACGCATAAAGTAGCGGGCGGAGGGAAAAGCTATTAAAGGATTTATTCGCCAAAGCCCTCCACTCCGTGAAGTAGTTATAAAATCAATACAAACTTTAAAGGTTCAACGCAATAAGCTTGAACAGGCAAGTTTTAGGTTAAAAGAAAGAGATAGAATCCTCTTTCAAACGTGCATAAACGCCCTTAACAATAAGAATAAGGAAAGGGCAGCGCTCTGCGCCAACGAAATTGCAGAAATTAGGAAGTTGATAAAGTTTCTTTATAATGTGGAGTTAGCCATAGAACGTGTGATCCTCAGACTTGAAACGATAAAGGAGTTAAGCGACATAGTTTTCGACTTAAAACCAGCCTTAAAAATTCTCCAAAGCGTTTCACAACAGTTGTATGAAGTTTTGCCAGACGTCTCATCCGAACTCAGCAAGGTTAACGAAACAATAAGCGAAACATTATATTCAACAAAAATAACAGCAGACGAAACCCTAATCCCAGTAGGTAAGAAAACACCCGGTGGGGAAGAAATATTAAAAGAAGTTTCAAGCTACCTCGAGCGAAAATTGAGTGAGGAGCTCCCTGAACCGCCCGCCACTTTAGAAACGCCAGAACCTGAAAAAACCACATTGAAAGAAATGGTGGCCTTAGCTGCTAACTGTTCGCAGGCATTAGCGCATGAAACAGTTGAGGACTCTGAGAGAAATTCTTCCCAAACCCTTCTTTCTTTTAAGAAAGCTGAAATTCAAGAAATTTCCCTTAAAGTTGAAAAACCCTCATTAGAAGATGTTCTTCTCGATTATGTTAAGAAGAGTAATGGAGAAATAGATCTAAAACGTTGTTCGGCTGATTTGAAAGCCTCTTATGAGGAAATTGAGAAGGCTCTTGAAAGTTTGGGTGCGAAAGGAAAAATAAAAATTGAATTAAAATCCGGATAGGAGCGTTTGAAAATGAGCGCTTCTCAAGAACTTGAAAAAGCCGCAACTAATTACGCCTTGGAAGCTGTTCGCTTGGATAAGCAAGGTTCGCGGGGTATGGCAATAACCATGTATCAAAAGGCCATTGAAAGCCTTCTAAAACTTGTACAATTGTATCCTGAATACAGCTTAAACAAGGTCTATATTCAAAGAGCCATCGCTTATCAAGAAAGAATAAAGGCTTTGCAAGGCGCAGCGCCCATGCCGCCGCAAGAAGAAGCCGCTAATGTTGAAGGTGGCGCCAGAACCAGCCAGGGCAAGTCAACTTATGAGGAATTAATAGTTACTGAAAAACCAAACGTGAAATGGGAAGAAGTTATCGGCTTAGAAAATGCAAAGAAGGCAATTAAAGAAGCCATAGTTTACCCAGTTCAAAGACCAGACCTCTTCCCCTTAGGCTGGCCAAGAGGCATTCTTTTGTTTGGTCCGCCTGGTTGTGGAAAGACTTTGTTGGCTGCGGCTGTCGCTACGGAGATAGATGCAACTTTCATTTCTATTGATGCAGCCTCTATAATGTCTAAATGGTTGGGTGAAGCTGAACAGAATGTTGCAAAACTTTTTGCTTCTGCCAGAAAATCAGCTGCTGAAGGAAAACCCGCCATAGTCTTTATTGATGAGTTGGATTCGCTTATGGGGCGTCATTCAAATGAGGTTGGCGGGGAAGTTCGGGTTCGAAACCAATTTTTGAAAGAAACCGACGGCATCATAGATAAGGGTAAGAACCTTCACGTTTACGTTATCGGAGCAACAAACAAACCCTGGGATTTGGACTGGGCTTTCATCCGAAGATTTCAAAAGAGAATTTTGGTGCCGCTTCCAGACCATCACACGCGTTTGATGATGTTTAAGCTTTACACAAGCCACTTGAAGCTGGCTCCAAACGTTGACCTTCACGAGTTAGCGAGAATTTCTGAAGGCTTTTCTGGAAGCGACATAAGAGATGTTTGCCAATCAGCCCAGCTAAAAATTATAGGTGAGTTCTTTGAGTCTGGTCAAGCGGCTAATAAGTTGGCTAAGCCGAGATTCTTAACGATGGATGATTTTAGACAAATATTGGAAGAGCGAAAGCCAAGTGTTTCCCTTGATATGCTGGCGCTTTATAACCGCTGGTTTGAAGCCTTCAAGGCTCTTTAAAAGGGAGGTGCCAATGAGGAAAGCCTTAAAGTTGGGTGGAAAGGTTTGGAGAAAATCCCTTCCTTTCTTCTTTTAAAACTCCTTTCTCCCCCTTAAACAAAATCTCCAAACCTCCACAAACCAAACTAAGGCAAAAATCCCTTGGCAACTCTTTCCACAATTTCCGCAATTTTTTCTGGATTCTTCATCAAATTCACATAGGGAATTTTTGGATATAAGGCTTCAGTCGAATATGGTCCAGTAAAAGCCAACAGAGGCTCAAAATTTTTAACAGCCTCCGATGCTTCCTCGGCAGATTTTGTAACCACAATTTTGTATATGCTCTTGTCTTTGCCAACAATTTTTCTAAATCCTTCAATGAAAATTATGTCGTGACCTTTACATTTCTTCAGAATTTCTTTCAACGAAAAATTTTTCATATTCGCTTTTTCTATTATGGCTATTTCATTTGATGATACGCTTATGATTGTTTTTGCTCCGGATTGGGCGAATCTCCAAGTATCCTTTCCGGCATGGTCAATGGTGAAGTTTGGTTCTGGAATATGCTTAATAGCTGCGATTTTATAGCCTTTCTTTGTTAATTTTCTTGTTAGGGTTTCTATTGTTGTTGTCTTTCCAGAGCTTTTGCTTCCAACAACCGCAATAGCTAATGGTTTTTTCATTTCATCTCTTCCCTGAAGATTTCTTCTAATTCCTTCTTGTTTACGTGAAGTTTTTCTGAAAGCCCCTTAACCCATTGAATGTAAATTTTAAAAATGTTTTGCAGTATCTCCGCTTTCTCCTTCTCACTTAAATCCTTCTCTTCAGCAAGCAATAAAGCAAACCATTTCCCCAAATCTGAAAGCCTATAAGACTTAACCCATACAATGCGTCCATCTTGCTTGGTTTTCTCCATATCCTCTTCTAAAATTCCAAGGTTAGTTAGCGACTTCAAGTTTTCGATAATTGTCTTATTCGAATAATTAAGTTTTCTAATGAGGTCTTTCTGATAGATTTTATTTGAGATTCCTTGGCTGAGTGAAAATTTTAAAAAGTCGATGGCTGCTTTTGAACCAAAAATTGCACTTAAAACTTTGCTTTTTTGCTTAGATGGAAGAAACACTACATAGGGATGTAAATCTTCGCTCACATAGCTCACACCATTTTGCTTGTATTAACATATTTTAAAATATTACGCTTAATCAATAGATTTTTAGGTTTTTCACCTAATTTTATCAAGGTGGCTAGAAATGACAATTGAAGACTGGATTCCTTGCGATGGAGATTCCTTCGTGACTTCAGAAGGAGTTGTATTCAATGTTTTTGGGTATGAACATCCAAGCAGTCGAGTTTTTGCCTTTTTAAAATACATTCCATCCAAATTTAGACCATTATTTAACATCCAATTTTTGGAAAGATCATGGAAATACGGAAAGCTGAAGCTTTTTAGAGCTGAAAAACTTTATACCGCCAAAAATTATCAGGAGTTTCTTGGAGCTTTTCGGAAAAGTTTTCCATGTTATGTATATTTTTGCCCTTACCGTGAAAAAGAGGTTATCAGCGCACCCTTAAGTTCTATTAAGAAGGTTTATGTTCCCAGAGAATGTCTGCGTTTGTTAATTAAAGCTAAGAGCAAGGACACTTTACAAAAAATGACATTAGATTTTATAAGTTTGCTTTCAAGCGAGTCGAGTGTTGCCATAGAAGATTTTGGCGTTCATGGCTCTATAGCCCTAAACATGCACTCATCCAAGTCGGACATAGATATAGTCGTGTATGGTTCACAAAACTTTCGAAAGTTAGAAAAAACAATAGACAAACTTGTTAAAACTGGAGCCTTAAATTACGTGTTCAAGAATCGCTTATATGCTGCTAGGCGTTACAAGGGACGATACAAAAACAAGATTTTCATGTATAATGCCGTTCGAAAACCAGAAGAAGTTAATACAAAATATGGAGAGTTCAAATATAAGCCCTTAAACCCCGTCAAGTTTCAATGCACAGTTAAAGATGACAGTGAAGCTATGTTCCGTCCAGCAATATACAAAATTGAAAACTACAAACCAGCCAACCCATTTTCAGAGCTTCCAAAGGAGTTAATTCCAAAACTTGTAGTATCCATGATTGGATGCTATAGAAATGTTGCTAAAAAAGGAAATGCCATTAATGTTTCCGGAATACTGGAACGCGTTGAAAATGTTAAGACGGGTGAAATTTTCCATCAAGTTGTCATTGGAACGGGTACAAGTGAGGAAGAACACATTTGGCCGGTTTAAGGCTTAGGGACCGAGACGCAATTGTAACAAGGGAAGGCTTGGTCTTCCGTGTTTTTGGTTACACACATCCGCTTGAAGGTTATATATGCGATGTTGAATATGCTCCAGCAGAAATTTTCAAATCAGAAAATCCAAAAGCCTATAGAACAGATGAAAAACATGTTTTCTACAAATTTTATGAAGATGAAGGCTGGAAGTTTGTTGAAAGGAATTTTCCAGAACACATGATTTTCCACAAGCCTCTTAACAGGAAAGTTGTGGGCGTCAAACATCATAACATTGCAGAAGTGAGAAAGCCAGAAAGAGAGCTTGAAAGGCTTATTTCAATGAAACCAAAAGACGAGTTATTGAAAGCTTTACAAGATGTTCTAGAAACAGTAACTGCAAACTCCCGTTTGTCAACGAAGAATTTTGGGGTTTTTGGGTCGTTACTTCATGGGTTTTATCATCCAAAATTCTCTGATATCGATCTAATTGTTTATGGAAGGCAAAATGTAATGCAAATACGCGAAGTTCTACAAGAGCTTTATGGAAATAAAAGTTCTCTGCTGGAAAATGAATTTGTAAATGACGAGCCAGTTAAAGGAAAGAATTGGCGATTTAGAAACCTTAATCCTCAAGCGTTTGTATGGCATCAAAAGAGAAAGTTAATTTATGGAATTTTCAACGATAAAGCATCTGGACGGGCAATAAAGGTTGAGTTTGAACCAGTAAAGGAATGGGGTGAAATTCAAAACGAGTATGAAGAATTTGCAAAAATAACGCATGAGGGTTGGATTAAAGTTTTTTTACGAGTGAAAGATGACTTAGACGGCTTTTTTATGCCTTCAGTGTATCAGGTGGAGGTGCTTGAGATCGTTAAGGGTCCCAAAAATTGCGATGTTAAAAGAATTGTTTCTTATCTTGAAGAATTTAGGATGCAAGCCTGGAAGGACGAAATCATCTATGTGGAGGGAAACCTTGAAAAAGTGGAAACGCATCATGGAAATTTTCACCAAATAACATTAACCTATGGCCCAAAATATTATGAACAGGTTCTTAAAATTGTAAAATCACGGTTTTAAGATGTCACTGTTTCGTTTGAACAGTTTTTTCAAGTATGAATGCTGTAGCTATGCTTATTAGCGAAACGCAGAGCAATGTATAGAACGAGGGGTTTTCGGTAATAATTTCCATGGTGCCATTGTAAGCGTTTAGAAAAAAGGCATACACCGTCCAAAATATTCCAATCCAGCCTAAAATAAAAAGCATAAAATAAAGTATGCGAGAGGCTTTATCATTCATTCTTATCCCAGCTTTACCATACCACTTTTTCTTAAAGCAAATATAAGTCCATAAACAATGTAGACTGTAACAACCGTCATCACTAATCTTTCAACGACTGTTATTGGCAGTATTGTGGCGAAAATTGCTCCAAGCGGATCTTTTGGTTGAGGCAAACCAGATTTTAACCAGAAAAATCCAAGATTGTTTAAAGCATTTTTTACATCCTTAAGTGAAATATACCATCCAACTGAACCAATAAATATTAAATTTCCAACCATATGATTTGCCATTATGCCTCCAAAACAGCACACTATTGAACCCAAAATCTTTTTCAGATTTGCCTCTGCATTTAAGAGATTGTGAATTTTTTCTCTGAAAATCAGTATGAGAGCAAAAGCTGTCAGATGAAGAAACGGATAATAAAATACTTCCTGCCCTGGAGGAGTTAAATACCAAATTCCTATGACTACAGCATATATTACTGCCGCAAATTTCCAGTTAGCATTTTTAGCGTTTCTCGCCAAGTTTCCACTCACGATGGCTGCTATGGGTCCACATGGAAGATTTAGCAGGCCATAAAAGGTTGTTGATGGAATTATCCACGCCACAAAGTTGCCTAAAAGAGAGGTTAACCCGCCAATCCAGGGTCCAAGCAAAATTCCAACAATAGGATCTAAAATTACAATCAGTTCGATCTTGGTGGGTGCTCCAATTATGGGTATTCCTGGAAGTCTTGAGATTATTGCGTATAGGGCTGCAAAGATGGCGGTTAAGGCTACCTGTCTAGATGAGAGTTTCATTTTCAACACAGCAGTGTAATTAATTACATTGCCTTTTTAAGCTTTATTCTTTTTCAACCCATTTCTTGTATAGGAAAATTCCAACAATATATAGTATTGTTGCTGAGGTTGCAAGCGTTATTATTGGCTGAAGCAAATCATTTAACGTCACATTCCGAATCATTACGTCTCTTATGGCTTGGGCTGCATAGGTCATCGGTACAATTCTGCCCACTTGTTGAAGATATTCTGGAAGGTATTCTAGTGGGAAGTACATTCCAGTGAACCATTGAAGCACTATGCCTATTGTTGTGGCTGCTCCCGAAGCTTCTTGTGGAGACCTTCCAATACATGAGATTAGTAAGCCTATTGCTATGCCACTCATTGAACCCAAAAACAGTATTAGCGTTAATAGTGGAATGTTCCAGTTTACTTTTGGATTAAGCACTAAAAAGCCTAAAGCAGCTATTATTAGGATTGTTATGGCTGTTTGGAAAAGTGCAGCAATGGTCTTGCCAAAAAGCATATTTAACGGGTGTATGGGCGAAGCCCTAATACGTTTAAGTGTTCCCCTTTCCCTTTCGTAAACTATTGCGCCTGTGGAAACAACCATGCTGGAGAACAAAAGCGGATAACATAACATGCCTGGAAGAATATACTCTTTGTAGCCAACTTTCTCACGCGTTAGTGATACTTCTTCAACCACAGATATGGGTTCACTAAAGTTTGTATTCAATTGTTTGTAAAATTCGGTGAAGAAGGTTTTGATTATATCCCTAACAATTCGAGCCACGTCTGGATTAGTTTCATCAACAGCCAATAAAACATGCGCTGGTTTTCCAGTTGTAATGTTTATTGAAAAGTCTTCTGGAATTGTGATGGCAGCACGAATTTCTGTGGCATTTAAAGCCTTTAATGCGTCGGTTTTATTTTCAAAGGTTTTTACATTGAAAACTTCTGTTTGGTTAAGCCCTGCAATGATATTTGTGGCTATTCCATACACGTTAGAAGAGTCTTGGTTGACAACGCCTATATTTGCTGTGAATGGTACTTCCCTTCCGAATATGGCGGAGAATAAGAGCATCACGAGCACTGGAAAGGCTATCGTCCAGAAAAGTGTCCCTTTTTCTCTGTAAAATGTGCGAATGTCTTTTATGGCTACGCCAATTATTGGGTTCATTTGGATTCTTCCTCCAAAAGTTTTCTTCCAGTCAACCTTACGAAAACATCCTCTAACGTTGGTTCCAAAACCTCAATTTTCTCCGTTAAAACCTTGTTGGAAAGGAGCATGTTTGATATTTCTGGCATAATTTTCCATGGGTCAACAGTGAAAATTTGTATTTCGCCATCTTTGAAAGTGTAACCGTATGGCTTTAGCAGTTTTAATGCCTTTTCTGTTTGGGGCTCTTTTACTCTTATTAGTATAGATGCTTTTCCGCCCACTTTTTCCTTAAGAATTTGCGGCTTGTCTATGGCTACTATTTTTCCGTTATCTATTATGGCGACTCTGTCGCAGAGCTCATCAGCCTCATACATGTCATGGGTTGAAAGCAGCACGGTTTTTCCATCACGCTTAAGCATTTTTATTGTTTCCCAAAACTCTCTCTTCACGTTAGGGTCAAAGCCAACTGTTGGCTCGTCTAAAATAACCATAGGTGGGTCATGAATTATTGAAGCTGCTAAGTTTGCTCTTCTTTTCATTCCTCCTGAAAGTTCCTTTGCTTTCTTTTTCATAAACTCGCCTATGCCCAAAACCTTTGAGAGAAACTCCACCCTTTCCTTGAACCTTTTTGAAGATAGCGAATAAAGAGAAGCTGTAAAACTAAGATTTTCATATACACTTAATAAATCATAGAGAAGGGTTTCTTGCGGAGAAAATCCAATTAAACTGCGAATTTTATAGGCTTCTTTAGCCAAATCCAAACCAAGAACCGTTACTTCTCCCTTATCAAACCTTCTCAAACCACAAAGTATCTCAATCAAAGTAGTTTTTCCAGCTCCATTTGGACCTAAAAGCCCAAAAATTTCGCCTCTTTCAACAGTGAAGGAAACATCGTCGAGAGCTTTAACTTCACCGTAATGTTTTATTAAACCTTTAACCTCTATGACTACTTCCTTAACCAACATCATTCAACCTTAATTCAAATTTAAAGCACCTTTTCACTATAATCCTTGACTTAAAAGCCTTTCCAATTATTAAGGCAAGAAGATAAAAGTTAATTAAATAATTGTCGCACAATTTACCTTCCCAATGTGTGTTAAACATGGATAAGCCAAAACTGCGTGTGACATTGCTTACTGGAAGAACAATAGAGCAAGGTGTCGGAAAGGAACGTGGAAAATCCTCAAGGGAGTATGTAGAAAGCGTTTCCGTCTGCTACATGGACCCTCAAGATTTGAAGAGCCTTGGCATAAAGGAGAAGACTAACGTTATAATTTCAACGGATTATGGTTCTGTTGTTGTTAAAGCTTTGAAGTCTCTTAGGGCTCCCCATTCAGGCGTGATTTTTATTCCTTATGGTCCATGGGCAAATGTTATAGTTAATCCTGAAACTCATGGCATTGGAATGCCATCTTTCAAGGGAATTCCAGCCGAAGTCCAACCTGCACCAGACAAGCCAATCTTAGGTTTAAAAGAGCTTCTTAGGATAGAGTTTGGGAAGGAATCTAAATGACTGTTGTTAAGGCTGTGACATGCCCTATATGTGGAAGCTTATGCGATGACATAGAATTAACGGTTGAGGATGGAAGGATAGTTAAGGTCAAAAATGGCTGTGCCATGTGTGAATCAAAGTTTCTTGGCTACAACAGCGAGCATAGACTTCTAAAGCCCTTCATAAGAAAGAATGGTGAACTCGTCAAAACTTCATGGAAAGACGCTATTGGAAGGACTGCGGAAATTTTGGCTGACGCCAACTATCCCATCTTGTATGGTTGGAGTTCAACAAGCTGCGAAGCCATAAGCTTAGGCTTAGAATTAGCCGAAGAAATTGGAGGAGTAATTGATAATACTTCAGTAGTTTGCCATGGGCCGTCAATTTTGAGCATTCAAGAGGTTGGGATTCCTTCATGCACTTTGGGGCAGATTAGGCATAGGGCAGACCTTGTCGTTTACTGGGGCAGCAATCCTTGGAGTGCTCATCCACGCCACATAGAAAGGTATACAGCCTTTTCTGAGGGGCGCTTTGAGAAAAGTGCTTGGAGAGGCTACTTAAACAAGATTAAAGCATCCACTGTTAGGAAGAAAATTGAAAGCGCAATTAGGAGAGTGTTTTTTAAGGGAAAGTCTTCCGTTCCGTCACACCTTAGGAATAAGCCTCCTTCAACACTTCAGAAAGAGGACAGAAAACTCATAGTTATTGACGTTAGAAAGACAAAGTCTGCAGAAATCGCCGACTACTTCATCCAAGTCGAGCCAAACAAGGATTATGAGCTTCTCCAAGCCTTTAGGGCTTTAATTCGAGACCAAGAAATTGATGTTGACACCGTTGCTGGAGTTCCAGTGGAGTATTTGGAAGAAGTTGCCGACTTAATGATTAGGTGCGATTTTGGAGTGTTATTTTTTGGGCTTGGATTAACAATGAGCAGTGGCAAATTGAGAAACATTGACGCCGCTCTCTCTCTAGTTCGGGACTTGAACATGCGGACAAAATTTGTGATAATGCCAATGAGGGGCCACTTCAACGTTACAGGCGCCAACACAGTCTTCACGTGGCAAACTGGCTACCCATACGCAGTGGACTTTTCACTGGGCTATCCTCGCTACAATCCTGGCGAGACATCCGTGGTTGACGTTCTCTTGCGTAAAGAATCAGACGCAGCCCTAATAATAGCTTCAGACCCTGTTGCAAACTTTCCAAAGGCAGCGGCCGAACACTTAGTCAAGAATCCCTTGATAGTTATAGACCCTCACATGAACGTAACAGCCCAAATGGCTGATGTTGTTTTGCCTTCGGCTTTTGTTGGCATCGAGGCTGGCGGAACAGCCTATCGTATGGATCATGTTCCGCTTCCGCTTAAGAAGGTTGTTGACCCGCCTAGGGGAGTACTTTCAGACGAGGAAATTTTGAGGAGAATCCTTGCAGAAGTTAGGAGAATAAAGAAGAGAAGGGCGGAGGCATCCTAAATGGAGCTTTTAATAAGGAATGGCTTTGTTTACGACCCCATTAATGGCGTTGACGGCGAAAAAATGGACATACCCGTCAAGAATGGAAAAATTGTTGAAAAGGTTAACGAGCGCAAAGCAAGAAAAATAGACGCTTCCGGTATGATGGTTATGTCAGGCGGCGTGGACATTCACTGTCACATTGCTGGTTCCGAAGTGAACAGTGGTAGGCTCTTAAGACCAGAAGATCATTTTAGGGATTTTGAGCCTAAAACAGCCGTAACAAGGTCTGGGGTTGGCTATTCGATTCCATCAACATTCACCACTGGTTATCGTTATGCACGAATGGGCTATACAACGATAATGAATCCTTCAATGCCTCCGCTTGAGGCTAAACATACGCATGAAGAGTTAAGCGACACGCCACTGGTAGATAAGGCTAGTTATCCACTGTTGGGCGACTGGTGGTTTGTGCTTGAATATTTAAGCGCTGGAAAAATTGAGGAGTGCGCAAAACATGTGGCTTGGATAATAACTTCAACGAAGGGCTATGCCATAAAAATTGTTAATCCAGGCGGTCTAGAAGCTTGGGGTTTCGGCAGCAACGTCAAAAGCCTCGACGACCAAATCCCATATTTCTGCATAACACCTCGCGAAATCCTTCGTGGGCTCTGCAAAGTGAATAGACTTCTAAATTTGCCCCACACAATTCACGTTCACACAAACAATCTTGGAAAGCCTGGAAACTATCTAACGGCTTTGGAAACCATGAAATGTGTTGAGGATTTAGCCACTGAAAATAAGCCTGCAATTCACATAACGCACTGCCAGTTTTCAGCCTTCAAGGGCAGTGATTGGAGAACGCTAGAATCGGGGGCGGAGGAAATTGCCAATTATGTCAATGCTCATTCTCATGTCACTTTGGATATGGGACAAGTTATTTTTACAGACACGACAACCATGACGGCTGACGGTCCCTTCCAGTATACGCTTTACGAGTTAAGCGGAAACAAATGGGTTAATCATGATGTGGAAACAGAAACAAGCGCTGGCATAGTGCCCTTCCACTACCGCCGAAAAAGCTATGTCCACGCCATCCAATGGTCCATAGGCTTAGAACTAGCCCTCCTAATAAAAGACCCATGGAAAATTTTCTTAACCACAGACCACCCAAACGGCGGCCCCTTCACGGCTTATCCAAGAATTATTGCATGGCTTATGAGCAGAAAAGCCAGAGAAGCAACCCTAAAAAAGATTAATCCAAGAGCAGGAAGTAGAAGCCTTCTCCCATCCATACACCGAGAATTAACTTTTAAGGAAATTGCCATAATGACGCGGGCTGGACAAGCAAGAGCCTTAGGGCTAAAAAATAAGGGACACTTGGGCGTGGGGGCAGATGCGGACATAGCCATATACAACCTAAACCCCGAAACAATTGACCCTTCAAGGAAGTATCGGATTGTGAGGAAAGCCTTCAAGAGGGCTGCTTACACGATTAAAAGTGGAAAAATTGTTGCCAAAAATGGGGAAATTGTGAAACATTTGGATGGTGCCACCATGTGGCTTGACGTCAAAGTTTCCGAACCAGCAAAGATAAGTGAGGATATGCGGCGAAGATTTAGAGAGTATTGGACTGTTGAATGTGAAAATTATCCGGTAACAGAAGACTATCTTGAAATTTCGCAGCCAATAAATGCAGAGGCAAAGGTTTAAAATGATAACCCTAACTCCAAAAAAGGATTTCCAATTTCCAATAATTGCCGAATGCGTAAACCCAGACGTTTTCCATGGCAAGGCAATCAAAGAAATTGAGGAGCTAAAAATCTGGGAAGGAAACAAACAAAAAACGCTTAAAGAACTCTTCAAGGTTGAAGAAACCAGAACAGAAAACCCGCAGGAAAAGGAAGTCATAACCATAAACGGCAACATAAGCAAAGTTAGACGAATAGGCGCAAGCATGAAAAGCGGCGAAATCATAATCCACGGCGATGTTGGCATGCATTTAGGCGAAGAAATGAAAGGCGGAAAAATAACCGTTTACGGAAATGTTGGCGGATGGGCTGGCTCAATGATGAAAGGCGGAACCATCGAAATTCATGGAAATGCCAGCGACTATTTAGGTGCTCCTTACCGTGGAAGCAGCGAAGGCGTGCGTGACGGCAAAATCGTTGTATACGGAAATGTCGGGAATGAGGCTGGCGCTTACATGAAGAATGGGTTAATAAAAATTTATGGGAATGCTGGTCAATTCGTGGGTTTGCGCATGCGGGATGGAACAATACTTGTTGAAAAAGATTCTAGTGGAAGGGTTGGAGCCTGCATGAAGGGCGGAAAAATAGTTGTTGGAGGCTCTTTAGAATCTGTTCTTCCAACCTTTACAATTGACAGTATAAAGGAAAAAGTGAAAATTGAGGAAGGCGAAACAGTTACCGGACCCTTCTACCTATTCCTCGGAGACCTCGTTGAAAATGGCGAAGGCAAACTTTATGTTTCCAAAGAAAAGAATCCCCACTTAAGCCACTATGAAAGACTTCTTTAAAGGAGAAAAATTATGGAAAAAAATTTAAGTGTTAACCGTTTGGCATGGAAAATCTTGGAAAAACTCTGCAATAACGCAGAATTTTATGGCGTAAAAGTGGAAAAAGCAAGTTCTGGCGCAACAATTGTTGATGCTGGAGTAAAAGCCAATGGAGGATTTCAAGCTGGAAAACTCATAACGGAAATTTGCATGGGAGGTTGCGGAAAAACTGAAATAATCAATAAGCAATATGGTGATCTGGAGTTTCCGTCAATTTTCGTTTATACAGACCATCCAACCATTGCAACTTTAGGTTCGCAATATGCGGGTTGGCAAATAAAGGAAGGCGATTACTTTGCAATAGGCTCCGGACCAGCAAGAGCCTTAGCCCTAAAGCCTAAGGAGATATACGAAGAAATTGGGTATAAGGATGATTTTGACAAGGGAATCATAGTTCTAGAAACAGATAAGCCACCACCAGAAAAACTCTTAGAAAGATTCGCGAAAGATTGCAAAATTTCACTTGAAAATTTGGCTGTGATTTTGACGCCTACAGCCAGCATAAGTGGTGCCATACAAGTTTCGGGGAGAATAGTTGAGACCGGAATCCACAAACTCAGAAAGTTAGGATTAAACCCAAAAACAATATTGTACGCTTGCGGATGCGCCCCAATCCCACCAATCCATCCGAAATTCACAAGGGCAATGGCAAGAACAAACGATGCAATCCTCTACGGCGGAATCACCTACTTCATAGTTGAACATGAAGATGAAGAAGCGTTGAAAAAAATTGTGGAGAAGGCGCCGTCTAAGGCGTCTAAAAATTATGGCAAACCCTTCATAGAAATTTTCAAAGAAGCAAACTATGACTTTTACAAAATAGACCCAAACCTCTTCGCACCAGCAGTCATAACAATCAATAATGTGAAAACTGGCAGCTCATTTAAAGCTGGAGAAATTAACATTGAAATACTGGCGAAATCTTTAGGTTTTTAACTATTTTTGTTTGTTTCAAGTTTCTGTAATAACGACTGGTTTGTGAAGACTTTGTTCACAAAATCGTTAAAACCATTGTTTCCGACAAGGGCACCCATGAAAACCCCGAGAAGAATCATCTCAACCCAAGCCTTTGCCAATATCGAAAGCACAAGAGCATGCATTGAACCAAACCACATAATGAAATTTGCGGCGACCTCTGGAAGCAAAATAACCACTAAGCCCTCAAAGTAAAACAACGTAAATATGCATTCAGGTAGATAACCCACCAAAGTTGCAAAAGTTACCTTCCAAGATGGATATTTCACACAAGCTGACTTTAAAAATCGCGTTAAATAGCCTACCGTTAAACCAGTTAAAGCCTTTCCGAGCGGCAAACCTATAACTCCAAGCAAACCCAAGCTTCCCCCCAAATATCCAAAGTATAAACCTGGACCTATTCCTACAATTAAACCTGTTAATAGTCCTATCCATGGACCGCCATAAACAGCGGCAATCAAAGTTCCAATGTGGGAAAGGTCTAGTGCTATTTGGGTTGTTTTAAAAATTGTCTGAGATATAATGAACATGACATTTCCAAGTGCTGCCATCATTGCGACGAAAACTATTTGTCTTGCATTTTTTGCATAACTCACCCATTTCACCAGCGGTATTGCATTCATTTGTTACTCATATATAAGTTTCTACTCAAAAAAGAGTGTCAGTTTTCGAAAAATAAATATGGCTTATGAGTATCTTCTATTGGGAAACTCCGTGTCTGACGCTTTAAAATTCTCCTCCAGCGAAGTTAGGGGTTGGCTTGAAAAGGAGACAGGCTCAATTTTTGTTCCCGTCCATGCTAAGGCTCAAAAACTGCTTGATGAAATGCGTAAATCCATTGAAAGCCTTGCGGATTCGAGCAAGATGCTCCTAGATAATAGTAGTAAAGAGATTGAGAAAAGGAATATGAAAACTTATGGGAGAGCCAGAGCCCTAAACAAGCTTTCGCGTTTGTTTCTGGATAGAATGCGGCAGATTGAAGTTCCAGAGAAGGTTTCTTATGATGGTATTCGCGATTTTGTTCAAGAAACTCAAAGGGCGTTTTTGGTGACAGAAGTTGATATTAGAAACTGGTTTCCGAGAATTTCACCCTTCTTTATTCTTGACAGAAGAAAATTCCTAACGGTCTTTGAGAGGGCGAAAGCGTCGCTTAAGGAACTTAACGATTTCCTAACAAAGGAGTATGTTAAAACCAAAACCTTGGAGGAAACTTTCCAGCTTATTGAAAAACTCCAAGCTTTGGAAAAAGAACTTGTAAAATTAGGTGACCAGAAGAAAAATGTAGAGGCTGAAAAGGCTTCGGTTGAGGAGGAAATTTCTGAAACTCAAAAAAGAATGGCTGAATTAAAGAGCAAAGGAGGAATAAGTCAGCTAAGCCAATTAGATTTGGAAATAGAAGCCCTTAACAGTGAATTAAAGCGGGATTTGCAGCATCTTCAAAAGCCCTTCATAAAACTTCAATCCTTAGCGCTTCATGGTGAAGAGAGCGGTTTAACCCCAGAAGAAGTTAACAAACTAAATCAATATCTGGAAAATCCAATGGAAGCTTTTTCCACAGAAGAGGCTGGCTATCCACTTTTGAGGCAAATTCTCCAAAAGTTAGCCCAAGCAATGGCTGGTGGTAAGCTTAAGCTGAAACCGGATAAGATGCGAAAGGCTGAGCAAGCCATAAACAACATTCTTAACAAGAATTCTCTAATGGATTTGCACCAAAAATGTATGGATATTGTTCTTCAGAAAAGGCAGCTTTCTGCATCTGCGGAAGTAGCCGAAACTAGAAGTGGCTTGGTAAAGCTTCAAGAAAATCTTGATAGGCTTGAGCAGAAAAAGCGAGCTTTAGAATCTGAAGAAAGCGTTCTAGAACAAACAATTAATGCCGCAATGGAAAAAATTCAGAGTCACAAAAATCAAATAGAGAAGAACATTTTGGATTTTGCTGGTAAAAAGGTTCACATTGAATAATTTGAGGATTGATTTTGCAAGCAAACTTTTCAGAAATTGTTAAAGAAGCCTTGGAAATTCAATGCGATGACTTTGTAAAATTGGTTGAAGATGCCACGCAAATGCTTTCAAAAGAAAATGGGAAAATGGGAAACTTAAATATCATTGGAAGGCTTGTAAGCGTAAAACCTCAAGGTGAAGTCTTAATAATTGGCGATTTACATGGCGATTTAGAAAGTCTAATCCAAATCTTTCAACAAAGCGGTTTTCTGCAAAAAATGAACCAAAACCCCGATGCACTTCTAATTTTTTTGGGGGATTATGGCGACAGAGGAGAATACTCAAAAGAAATTTACCACACGGTCTTAAAGTTGAAGCTTCTTTTCCCATCGCAGGTGGTTTTGATGCGTGGAAACCATGAAGGTCCAGAAGACCTTCTTGCGTCGCCGCATGATTTGCCTTTAGAGTTTCAGATGAAATTTGGCGAGAAATGGAGGGAAGCCTACACAAAAATTCGCGAGCTGTTCAGCTGCTTATACACTACAGTTTTTGTTGAAGAACGCTGCTTAATGATTCACGGAGGCTTACCAACAACAGCCAAAACCCTGTTGGATTTGGCTTACGCCCACAAAAACCACCCCGAAAAACCCTTTCTTGAAGAAATACTCTGGAACGACCCAAACGATTGGATAAGCGAATCATGCGCCTCGCCAAGAGGAGCTGGAAAACTCTTTGGCAAAAAAGTAACCAGGGAAATTCTTGAAAGGTTTAATGTGAAATTTCTTATTAGGGGACATGAGCCATGCCATGAAGGCTTCAAAATAGACCATGAAGGCATGATTTTAACGCTTTTCTCACGGAAAGGCGCACCATACTTTAATGCGTATGGTGCCTACTTGGAATTTGACCTTTCAGAAAGATTTGATAATGCTGAGAAACTGATTGGTTGCATTCGCAAGTTTTAAAAGTTGCAAGACACGGAAACTTGCTCTTTTAATCATCATTAACAGAATAATCACATAAAACAAGCCCTCCTTAAGATACTGATAACCTTTATTAAGTGAAGTTTTCTGATGAAGTGGAAAATTTAATAGGCTCATTCTGTTTCAATTATTTATGGGATTCGAGAGTTGAAACCGAGAGCGGTGTTCTTTGATGGTGTCCTGTTTTTGCTATGGGCTTTAATATGCTTTTTTGATTCAACAATCGTTAATTTTAATATCATCCTTAGCTGTCTTGGAGTAGTTTTTGGTTCGGGTTTAGGAATTCTGATTGCATGGAGGCAAAGTTGTAGTCTTGAAATTAATGGCGAATTCAAGACTACTCTTAAAACTTTGATGTTGACTTTACTCGTTGGCATGCCCACGGTGTTTTGCTTAGTTTTTCTGCTCTTCAATTACGGCCCATCAGTGGGAGTGCCGATGGTTAGTTTTCTTCTTCCAGCGGTTCCTACAACCTATGTAACAAAAATAGTTTTCTTCTTGAACTGGGAGAGAAAAAATAAAAAACTAATACTTTATGACTTTCGTTACCTTAACCGAATTTACACCATCCAAAAAGTTACCTGAAAGAAGAAAGAGGTGCAATTAAGCATACAATTATCGTTGTTCCATTTGCGGTCACAAATTTCACGTCTCAAGGCTAAACCAATCTTCGCCAGGCACTTCAGAGGTTATGCCCGCCCCACACAAATCTGCCTTATCCGCTTCCAAACCTCACCTTGGTAGCCAAAGAACTTACCATTTAAAATGTCCAAAATGTCCAGTAAATCTTAGATGACTTCTGTTAATCGCTGTTAACGGAATATTTTTGCAGCCTTTTCCATGTGATGTCTATTCTTATTTTTTCCATTATGCGCAAATCATCCATAATTCAAAGCCACAGCCAAAAACTGAGTGAAACACCAAATCGTTAATTAAATTCTTTTCTCTAGTATCTTCACAGATTAAGCAATTAGAAGGTTTCGCTTTTGAAAATTGGAATTGTTACCCGAAACAGAAATTCTTGGAGCTCATCCCAGCTTAGACAAGCCTTAACAAAACGCAAAATTCCCCACACCTGCTTCAGCTTTCCACAATTAACAGCTCACATAGGCTATAAGCCATACTTGAAAGTTGGAAACATAAGCCTCTTAGAAGATTTAGACGCCCTAATAATTCGTCCCATCGGGCGTGGTTCGCTAGAAGAGATAGTTTTTAGGATGGACATGCTTTATAGGCTTCAACGTTTAGGCTTCTATGTTATAAACCCGCCTGAAGCCATTGAACATTGCGTTGATAAATATGATATTTTGGCAATTTTGGAAGAAAATGGCGTTCCAGTACCACGCACAGCAGTAACAGAAAACGTCGACGAAGCTTTGAAGGCGTTTAATGAGCTTGGCGGAGACGTCGTTGTTAAACCCCTTTTCGGCTCCAGAGGAATAGGCTCAACAAGGGTTAAGGATGCGGAAATTGCCTCAACAATTTTTAGAAACATAACCTTCTATCACGGCGTCATATACATCCAAGAGTTTATACACCATGGATTTTCCGATATCCGTGCCTTCGTTGTCGGCGACCATGTGGTTGCAGCCATGCGCCGTGTTTCAAACACCTGGAAAACAAATTACAGTCAAGGAGCCAGACCCGAACCAGTCACGCTTGATAAGGCTATGGAAGATTTGGCTGTTAAATCTGCAAAACTAATCGATTGCAAAATTGCTGGCGTAGACATTCTAGAAAGCCCAAAAGGACCATTAGTTGTTGAGGTTAACAGTCAACCAGGATGGAGAGGCTTGCAGTCAGTAACCAAAGTGAATATTGCCGACGAAATCGTAAATTTCGTATTGTCTGAAGTTAAAAAATAGAGAGGAGGGTATCGAAAATGCGTGAGGTCGAAATAGTTAAAATTGACATTTCAGCCCGAGAAGCTAATAAAGTGAAGGATTACGTGGCAGAAGAAAAGCCACTCCACATATTCATAAACAAAACCCATCACGCAACCATTCTCTGTTCTCCATCAAACCTAAAAGAACTAGCCATTGGAAACTTACTCTCCGAAGGGATTCTGAAATTCTTGGAAGAAATAGAAGAGGTAAACCTAAAAAACGAAACATGCCATGTCAAAATCAAATCTAATATAGACGTGGAAAAAAGGCTGAAGCTTTCGCAACATTTTTCTCGCATAATCACATCCGCCTGCGGAAGCCCATTTGCTTACCCATTTTCTAGAAAAATTCCAAAAATCAACTCAAACCTAAAAGTGAAAGCAGAAACAATCTTAAACAGTGTAAAAAACTTGAACTTTATTGCAGAAACTTTTAGAAAAACTGGCGGGGTCCATGTCGCCGCCATTTACAAAAGTGACGGAGAACTAGCTGCTTTTGCTGAGGATGTTGGTCGTCACAATGCCGTTGACAAGGTAATTGGTACGGCAGCGCTAAACAAAATAGACTTTAGCACATGCTTTCTCGCCCTAAGTGGAAGGTTAACAGGCGACATGGTTCTTAAAGCGGCAAGAGTTGGCTTACCAATAATCGCCTCTTTGGCTGCAGCATTAGATTTTGGCGTTGCTATTGCTAAGGATTTAGGCTTAACCCTCATAGGGTTTGTACGCGGAAACCGAATGAACATCTATACAGGCGCTGAAAGAATTCTTTTAAACTAACTAATTTTGACAACCAAATCCATGAAAGCAGCTAACCTATCGATTAATTGCCTTTCTCTTAAGCTTATTCCAGTTCCCAAATCTTCTGCAAGCTTCGAGCCATAATAGGCGGTGGCTAAGAAAGTCTTAGCCAACTTTACGCATTCTAAAACTGTTTCTAATTCGCCGCAATGGAGATAAAGGGTTATATCATTTATCACAAGAACCTCAGTGGCATTCTGAATAAATTCGTCAAATAATGGCTGCATGTTCCTCTTATTCAATTCCGCATATTGCAAAATTTGTTTTGGCGATTTTCCAGATAGCCTAGGCGTGTAAACATGCTTTGGCGAATAATATTTAACTTTGCCACCTATTTCCAAATAATCTGTTAGTTTTCCGCCAAACTTGCCAACCCTTTTTGGAGCCAAATCAATAACGGTTATATTTTCAGAATTCACTAATTGCATCAGTTCCTTAAGGAGTTGTGCTGTCAGCCTAGTTTTTCCAGAACCAGCCTCTCCTAGAATTAAAACTTTTTTTCCAAGAATTTCTTTGCCCTTCAAATGAATTTTTTGTTTATTTCTCTCCAAACAAAGTCTCCCTATCTATTCCAACCCTATTCAAAATTAGGAGAATTGCAAACCCTATGATGCTTCCTGGAACACAGCTTAAAGCCCACCAAAATCCAAATGTTAAGAATGCAAATGTTGGTCCCTCATTTGCTATTAATTCTAAAAGGGTTGCTGAATAGCCTTGAGGTCCTATCCATGGAGCTATTAAGAAGAGGGCTAAGGGAGCGCCTATGAGTATTGTTCCTATTGGTTCTGTGAGAGCTGAAATTAAAGCTGTTTTTTCGCTTCTTTTTAAACGTTTAAGCACCCAGTATATTATGCCAACAACTATGCCGCCTGGTATACCCCCTGGAAAGGCATAGATCGTTCCCACACCCAACATGTTTCGCATGATGCCTATTATAATTGCGGCTAATGCTGCCCAGAGTGGACCTGCAAGCGCTCCAAGTATGGCGTTTATCATGTGTTGTGCTGGATTTGCCTTTGTTCCAAAAGCATAAAACCATGTGAATGGCGAAATTGCTGTTCCTAAAGCTGAAAAAACTATTACGAGGGCTAACTTTTTAATGTGAGCTTGATTCACCTTTGGCTCTCCCTTGCAATTTTAACAACAAATTCAGCTAGTTGGTAGGCGCCTTCGCCAAAAACCACTATCATCGGTTCTTTTCCAATGTCGCCTCTATGGTAAATCACGTCTGGAGCCTTTCCAGTTTTCTTTATAGCTTCCTTTACGCCCCATGGTATACTCATTCCCTCAACCCTTTTTATTTCCTCTGGCTCTTTTGTGCGGTCATAGAAAGAAATTATCATTTTATGCTTTTCCAAAATCTTTAGAGTTTCCTCTGAAAATTTCAGATTTATCGCCGCCCTTTTATTCTCATCATGCTTAACAATTTCAAGAAGGTATTTGGCGAGATGGCGAGAAGCGCCAAATTTTGGATTTCCAACTGCTCTAACGCCTTCAGTTGTTTTCACTATTCTGCCGTCTATGGCAGCTACATCCTCAACACTTTCTGGATGGGGAATAGCCATGGCGACGTTCATGCCCACCTCTGGGATAAGCATGGCAATTTCAGAGTTTGCTTCAAGCAAAGCCTTAGACTTTTCCAGATTCTGCAGAACATAATATTTTGAGACTTCACGGTAAAGATGCGCCATGGGATTTACTGGACCATACCCCTTTCCAATTTCTAAGCCAAACCTTATGCTCAAAGTCACAAGCTTTTTGGCGTTTTCAACAGCTGTTGGAATATCCAATTTTTTGGCAAGTCCTGCAGCGATAGCGGCGGAAAAGCTGCATCCAGTTCCATGGGTGGTTTTTGAATCAATTCTTGGAGCGCTGAACTTTCTAATTTTGCCCTCATAAAAGAGAATGTCTGTTACTTCTTCTCCTTCTAGATGTCCGCCCTTAATCACCACGGCCTTTGGTCCCATTTCAGAAATTTTTTTAGCTGCAATTTCAGCCTTCTTTAAATTGCTAATTTCTATTTCTGAAAGTTTTTCAGCTTCAAGCTTGTTTGGAGTTAAAACTGTGGCTAAAGGCAGCAAACGATTCTTTAATGCGTTTATGGCTTCTGGCTTTAGTAGTGGCGCTCCAGATTTTGCAATCATGACTGGGTCAACAACTAATGGAAAATCATATTTTGAAACTTCAGAGGCAACAGTTTCTATTATTTCCCATGTGTGGAGCATTCCAGTTTTTCCAGCGTCTATGCCAAAATCTTCAGCCACAGCCCTAATTTGTTCGCGGATAATTTCTGGTTTCAAGTCTTCAACAGCCTTAACGGAATAGGTGTTTTGGGCGGTAACCGAAGTTATTGCCGTTGTGCCGTGAACGCCTAAGGCTGCAAAGGTTTTAAGGTCTGCTTGAATTCCAGCGCCTCCTCCAGAATCGCTTCCAGCAATCGTTATCGCCACTGGAATTTTGCGCTGCACTTTTCTTATTTCGAACATTTCAAATCACCTTCTCCAAAACATAAAGCATAAAGGCGGAAATTATGAAGGATGGTATGCTTGAACCCCATGTAGTATAATTGTAAAATATGAAGTAGAAGTATACGATTACGCCTATAAACCAAGAAATTATGGGCTTAACCCTTAAACCTTTACTCGTAGAATAAAATTCTTCTAAGCTATATGCTCTTTTTCTGATTAGGTAAAAGTCCACGGCAAGAACGCCAAGCAAAGGGACAAAAACAGCTCCTATATACAATAGGAAACCTTCATAGGCTGTTTGCCATTCAGTAGGCATCAAAGCTGCTAATAAAGCGCTTACAACGGTTATTGCGGCAACGATTTTTAGTTGTTTAGTTTTTGGCGAGATATTTTGTATAGAAACAGCTCCAGAATATATGTCTGCAAAGCAATTGTCGGTTTCATCCATCAAAAGCAAAGTTAAAGCCAAACCTCCAAAAGTTATGGAAGCTATTGAGTAAATTATGCTTTCTTCGGGATAAGCTAAAACAAGCAAGGCGCCTAAAGCATAAAACCAAGAGTTTGCGAAAGTATAGCCTGAAAGGGTTCCTAGAAAAGCGTCTTTTTCACTTTTTGAAAACCTGTTATAATCTGATATTAATGGCCACCATGATATTGGCATTGCTATAACAAGGTCTAAGGCTAGTGGTATGGACAAAGTGCCATCTCCAGTCGAAGCCAACAGCTGGGGGAATTTTGAAAGAACTATGTAGGTTATGTAGATGGCTGTTCCATAAGTGAACCAGATGGCAAATTTTTCTAACCAATGTCTTATAACAACTAATGGTCCTCCAACACATAAGAGAAAACACCAAACTGCAAAAACTATAATCCAAAAGTATAAAGTGTATGGACCTAAAAATGAGCCTGTAATGCTTATGGCTGAATTTGCCATTATTATTATTTCGAAGGATGCCCACCCAATAAGCTGAATCACATTAAGTATTGTGGGAGCAAAAGAGCCCTTCAATCCCAAAACCGCCCTCAAACTCACCATCGTTGGTATGCCATATTTGCTTCCTAAACCACCAGCCAAAGCCAACATCAACGAACCAACAACAGAACCCAAAACAGCCACAGCAACCGCTTCAACCAAAGACAAGCCAGGAACAAGCAAACCGCCAGCCTGAAGCACAAGCAAACCAACAGCCAAGCTAGACCATAAAATGAAATAATCAAACAACCCCAAAATCTTCTTTTCCGATGGTACTGGATCTGCTCCCCATTCTGGAGGCAGCTTAAAGCCAAATTTCTTTTTACTCTTTTTCACGGTTTTCCCTCCGCCGGCATTATCCGGATCAGGTTCTAGGGGTCGACGGCTTTCAGCCGTCCTCTCAGCCGGGTCATAACCCAGCTCCCCCAAACCTTTGGGTGGGGGTAATTGTTATTTACTCGTATATTTATCTTTCCTAAAGTTAATGGCTACTGAGATGTTGGGTATGAAGCCTTTGCCTAAAGAATTCAATCCCATTGAAATTGAGAGGAAGTGGCAAGAGAAGTGGGAGGAGATGGGTGTTTACCGTTTTGATTGGAAGGATGAGAAGCGTCCAGTTTTTAGCATTGATACGCCTCCGCCCTATCCTTCCGGCGAGTTTCACATGGGTTTAGTCTTGAATTGGACATACTTTGACATAGTAGCCCGCTACAAGCGCATGAGAGGCTATAATGTTTATTTTCCCCAAGGATGGGACTGCCACGGCTTGCCAACGGAAGTGGAGGTTGAAAAGAAACATAAAATCAAGAAGACAGACTTACCACCAGACAAGTTTAGAAAACTCTGTGAAGAGCATGTGGAAAAGTATATAGGGCTTATGAAGGAAGCCATCACCCGGCTTGGATGCTCAATAGATTGGACAACCGAATATAAGACTATGGACCCGAACTATTGGAGGCGCACCCAACTCTCCTTCGTTCTGTTATATAAGAAAGGCTTCATTTATCGTGGAACCCATCCAGTTAACTGGTGTCCAAGATGCGAAACAGCCATAGCCGATGCCGAAGTAGAATATGAAACAAGAACTGCAAACCTACATTTTATCAAATTTAAACTGGAAGGCGACGGTTTCCTAACAATAGCCACCACAAGACCAGAGCTCATTCCAGCATGCGTAACCGTTGCCGTAAACCCCCACGATGAACGTTATAAACAGTACGTTGGCAAGAAGATTCATGTGCCAACAACCAATCGAATCGTTGAAATAATCACAGACGAGCTTGTTGAACCCGAATTCGGAACAGGTGTGGTGATGATATGCACTTACGGAGATAAGGCTGACGTAAAAAGCGTTGTGAAGCATAATTTGCCAGTCATAATGTGCATAGACGAGAAAGGAAGGATGACAGAGAATGCTGGAAAATATGCTGGATTAACCATCGAAGAAGCGAAAAAAGCCATAGTAGAAGATTTAAAAAGAGATGGTCTTCTAGAAAAAACTGAACCTCTCACGCAGGAGGTTGGTGTTTGCTGGAGATGCCACACTCCAATAGAAATTCTTGAAAGAGAACAATGGTTCATGAAGACGCGCATCCTCACGGATAAGCTGGAAAAGAATGCTTTAGAGGTTAAGTGGTATCCAGACTATATGAAATATCGCCTGATAAACTGGGCAAAATCCCTTGACTGGGACTGGGTGATATCCCGCCAAAGGGTCTTTGCAACGCCCATACCAATATGGTACTGCCAAAACTGCGGCGAAACAATTCTAGCTGAACCAGAATGGCTGCCCATAGACCCAAAAATAGAAAATCCAAAAATTGCAGAATGCCCAAAATGTGGCTCAAAAAAGTTCAAGCCCGAAAAAGATGTTTTAGACACATGGTTTGACTCCTCAATAACATGCGCAGTCCATGCTGGCTGGCCAGACAGAAAGGATTGGCGGAGGCTTTTTCCGGCGGATATGCACCCATCAGGCGTTGATATTATCCGTACATGGGCTTATTATCTGATGGTTAGGCATCTCGCTTTATTTGATGAGAAACCCTACAAGAGTTGCCTAATCAACGGAATGGTTTTAGGCACAGACGGGCGAATGATGCACAAGTCTTTGGGAAATTACGTGCCTTCCTTAGAAGTTTTTTCAAAATATGGTGCAGACGCAACAAGACAATGGGCTGCTGGTGGTGGAGCCACGGGTTCGGACATTCCATTCCGATGGCAAGATGTGGATTATGGAAGGCGCTTCTTGACTAAATTGTGGAATGCGGCACGATTCACCAGCACCCAATTAAAGGATTATAAAGCAGAAGAGAAAGGTGACTTGCAACTTTTAGACAAATGGATTTTAAGCAAACTGGAGAAGGTTACACAAAAAGTTACGGAAGCCTTAGAAAACTGCCAATTCAACACAGCACTTGAGGAAATTCGCAACTTCACATGGCACATTTTCTGTGACCAATACATAGAAGCCGTAAAGGACAGGCTTTACAAACCAGAAATTTACGGAGAACAAAAAAGAAAGGCTGTGCAGTTCACTCTCTACAATGTTCTATACCGCATAATTCAGTTGCTAGCTCCTATAACGCCTCACATAACAGAGGAAATTTACCAAACAATATACGCTGAAAACATAGGACAAAAAAGCCTACAATTAACACCTTGGCCAGAAACAAAAATGGAAAATTTGGATGAGGAAGCTGAAAGAAAAGGCGATTTAGTAATGGCTTTAATAACAGAAATTAGAAGGGAAAAGGCTGAGAAGAGAAAACCCCTCAACATGCCAATTAAAAGAGTGAAAACATATGCTGGAAAAAGCGAATTTGCGCGAATAATCAGCGAAAACAAAGAAGACATTGCTGGAACATGCAAAATCCTGCAGCTTGAAATCTTATCCGAAAAAGGTAAGGGCAGACAAGTCAGAGAATTTCCAGAAATAAGTTTCACAAGCGAATATTAACGCCTTTTAGGGCTTCAGTCCAGTTCCCACGTCAACCCAAAGTTTTTCGCCTATTTTTCTATAACCAATTTTCTCATAAACTTTAATGGCTGCATAATTATCTGCCCTCACAAATAGGGCGGCCGAATCAGCATTTTTTAATGCTTCTTCCGTTACTGCAGATGTGGCTAATGTTGCATATCCTTTATTCCTATGATTTGGATGAGTGTAAACTCCACCCATCATCCAAACTTGTGGAAGCTGCAGAAAAGAGCTTGCATATGAGACCAATTCGTCTTTTATGAAAACTCCATAGGTTGGAAACTGCAGCGCCGTGTAAGTTAGGATATATCCCTTCAGATTTCCATTTTCAAGGGCTGCACATATAACTGTGTGGTTTGGATCATGTTGAAGGTCATATACTGCAAAAACATGCTTTATAACGTCCAGTTTTAGAAAATTTATAAGCTGTTGTTTGTTGCTTTCATCCACCTTCTCTATCCTAAGCATCAAAAACATCCTTTTCTGTTTTCACACGCTTACAATTTCTTGATTTCTTCAATCAACTTATCAATTTCGTCTTCAGTATTGTAAAAGTGGGGCGAAACCCTTATTCCATGAGCTCTGGCAGAAACAACAATCCCTTTTTGGCGCAGTTTGGCAACGAATTCTTGCGGTTTGTGTATTTTAAACAAGACTATGCCAGAACGATGTTGTCGCTCTTCTGGAGTGAAAAGTTCCAACCCTAAACTTTTTATGACCTCTATCAAATAATCCGTCAGTTTAAGTATTCTCTTTTCAATGTTTTCTATGCCAAAATTCAACAGCAATTTCAGTGCTTCTGCGGCGCCTACTAAACTTATGAAACTTGGTGAGCCAACTTCAAAGCGGCTTGCCGTTTCCGAAAGCCTCAAACTCCAAATGTCCCAAAAATCTATTGTCTCAAATACTTCTGGCTTCACGCTTGCCCAACCAACAAAGGGCGGCTCAAACCTTTCAATAAGCTCATCTTTCACGTATAGATAGCCAGCCCCGGGCGGGCTTAAAAGCCATTTGTAGCATGCTGTTGCCAAAAAATCCACATCATCTCTTTTAACGTCTATTGGTATGGCTCCAGCGGATTGTATTGCATCAACAATTAGGTAAGCCCCATGTTTGTGGGCTATTTCGCTTATGGCTCGCAAATCATTTCGAAAACCATTAACGTATTCAACGTGGCTCACTGCAACCGCCACCGTCTTGTCGTCAACAGCCTTCTCCACATCATCAAGCAAAATTTTGCCATTAACATTTTTAACGTAATGCACTTTCACGCCTAAGCCTCTGCGAAGCCAAGGATAAACTACTGAAGGATACTCCAAATCTGTTGTGACAATTTTTGACCCAGGCGAATAATGAAGCACATTAGCGGCAATATTCACGCCCACAGAAGTGTTCTCAATAAAAGCTATTTCTTCCGTTTTCGCGCCAATCAATTTTGCAAATAATGGTTTTCCGCCATCGCTCCATTCAATCGAAGTGTCTCCGAAATTCGAGAAATCTTCAGCATACCTACAAACAGCATCAGCAACTGGTTTTGGAAGAGGCGATTGGGCAGCATGATTTAGGAAAACCTTATTCTTGGTCACTGGAAACAATTCACGAATCCTATCAATATTTTCCATAATTTTTACTCCTTATGCTTATGCTGATGAGAAATCAAATTAAATAGTTTTAAGTATTAAAGTTCTCTGGGTTAAAACTAAAATGAGTGAAAAAGAAATAATTGTCGTAACAACACCCGAACTGCCAGGATACGAGATAGTGAAGGTTTTAGGCACCATTCATGGATTGACGGTACGCACCAGAGGAGTTGGCGGAAAAATAGTTGCTGGCATTGAAGGAATTTTTGGAGGGGAAGTAACAGCTTACACTTCAGAATGCGAAAAAGCTAGAAAAGAATCTTTGAATAGGCTGGTTGAAAATGCCAAAAGAATAGGTGCAAACGCTGTTATTGGCGTAGATTTTGAAACTAGCGACGTACTCCAAGGAACAGCTACAGTCTTCGCAGCATACGGAACAGCAGTAATCGCAAAACCAATTGAAAGAAAAGTTTAGCTTTATCTAAAGCATGTCCACTTTTTCTTCAACAAACTTTTTAGCTCTCCAATTGTGTCCTCAGCTTTCTTTCGGCAATATGGTGGTTCTTCTGGCGGATTGTAAGGGTCTTTAATGTTTATTTCTTCTAAGCCAACTATTCCAGCAATAAGCGCATACCAGCAAAGGGGCAAAACCTTTGGGTTGTATCCGCTTCCAGGCATCAAAACAAGCTTTCCATTACAAACTTTTTCAGCACTTTCGCGAATTAAACTGGCAATCTCGAAAAAGCCTTTAACGGTTAAACTTAAATCGCCGAGCATGTCCGCAAAATGAGGGTCGCTTCCGCCATTGGCAATAATTATTTCGGGCTTAAACTCTTCAGCTAAAGGGACAAAAATTTCGCTTAAAGTATAAAGATACGTTTCATCACTTGTTCCCGGAGGCAAGGGCACGTTAACATTGTAGCCTTCCCCTGCTTCTTCGCCGATTTGCCAAACAAATCCAGTTCCAGGATAAATTGTGCGTGGGTCTTGATGTAATGATATGTAGAGCACGCTTGGGTCTCGATAGTAAATGTCGCTTGTGCCATTCCCAAAGTGGACATCATAATCCAAAACAAGAAAACGTTTGACGCCATATTCAATTCGTAAATACTCAACCAAAATGGCTATGTCATTAAATAAGCAGAATCCGCCGCCATGGTTTCTTCCAGCATGATGATAACCTCCACCAATAGAAATTGCCCTTCTCGCCTTTCCATCAAAAACTGCTCTACCACATTCTATTGCGCCGCCAACAATTAAAAGTGCAGCCTCAAGAATTTCTTGAGAAACAGGAGTCTCCATATCATAAGGTTTTCCTTCTTTCGCTAAGCGGAAAATTAAATCAACATAACTTTCATCATGAACCCTTAGCAAGTCTTCCCTTGACGCTTGTTGCGGTTCAACTAGCGCAATTTTAGGAAGGCTGAATACTCCTTGAGTTTCGAAAAACTTTATGGCATTTATGAATCTGTCTCCTCTGAAGGGGTGTCCTTCGCCTAAGTCATATTGCCTAAACTTTTCATGGAAAGTCATAATAACCTTTTCAGACATTTGCATTTCTCCTCAAAGAAGGTAAGAAATGTTTATTATAAGAGTTTGTAAACAGAAAAAGAGGAAAATATTGTGATTCTTTAGCTTTCCGTCTTTTCCGTTGGTGGCGTTTCTGTTACTTGTGGATTCTCTTGAATCTGCTCCTGCGAAGTCTGAGGAATTGCCTCCTTAACTTCTACAACTTCCACTTTGGCTACGCCAACTTCAGTCTCTTGTATTTGCGGTTGAATTTCTTGCGGCGGAACAACTTCGGCTGCTGTTGGGATTTGCGTATTGCCTGAAAGCTGGTTAAATGCTTCTTTAATGGCATCCAACTCCTTCCTTGCAGTATCAAGCCCAACCGATAAAAGGTTAATCTCTCGCTGATACACTTCCTCTTCCACTTCGCCTGTGACATGTTGAATCTCGTAGTTTGCAACCAAAACCTCCAAGGTTTTAATTTGGCTTTCAAGTTCCCTAATCTTTGAATTCATTTTCTCCAGCAAATCCCTCTTCTGCCTCTCAATTTCCGCAATAGCCTCAGCAATTTCCTTATCAAACATTTCATGCGTCGGCTGCGAAATTCTGCCATTTTCCAACAAATTGTCCAAAGCTTGCTTCTTTTTCTTTGCTATTTCGTATTCTTCGTTTAATCTTCTAAAAGAGTGCTTCCACGAAATCAATTATTGACACCGTCCATTTTTATGCCTTTAAAAAAGAAATAACACTTTTTAACATGCAGATATATTTCAGACTGTTAAAAGTATAGGCTTTTGGCTTTAAAATGAGAAATTATCTTTAAAATTTGGAAATGTTGTCAACTTCTTATATAACTAAACGTTGAAACATTTAATTCGTCATAAACATTTTGTAAAGGAATTATTGTGTGAAGTTTTATGAAGGTTGAGAAGTTTATACTTGTCGTAATCTGTTTCAACTTCTAATTCAGAATTAGAATAAAATTTAAATATTTATATCTAACCTAAAATCTTAAAATGTGAACAAACATGACGGCGCTCACAATAATTGTTGGCGGTGAAAGATTGGAAGGAAAAATATTAAAGAAAATGCACGAGCGCATAATCAAAAACTTCATGGACATAATAATATTGGCAGAACTAAGAAACGGACCCCTAAGCGGCTACGATGTAATCTCCTTCATCCACAACAAATTCCACCTCCTCGTAAGCTCAGGAACAGTCTACTCCCTCCTATACTCACTGGAAAGAAACGGCCTAATAGAAGGAACATGGAACGAAAGAAAAAGAGTCTACCAACTAACAGAAAAAGGCAAAAAAACAATAGAAACAATACTAAGCGCCAACGACAAAATAAAAAATTTCATAACAGGCCTCCTAAAAGTACAATCCAGCACCTAAACCTTTTTAAAATGCAAAACAAATCGAAACCCTAAAAAACACCCTCACAAATCTTCTAAAAGCGAAAGCCTAAAAGGGCCCGTAGCTCAGTAAGGATAGAGCACCGGGCTTTTAAGCCAAAAAACGCAGAGAAACCCGGGGGTCACGGGTTCAATTCCCGTCGGGCCCGCCAAACACCTTCAATTTTCTTTAACATTTTCTTATAAACAACATAAGATTGAATGCCTAAAAACGCATCCTTTATAGTAATATTCATGATTACGGAATATTTGTTAAAGAATTCAGCATTTAATAAACGCTTGATAACAATGAAGGCTAAACTAAAAAAGTTAGCTTTAATGCTAACAATAATCATCCTTAGTTTGTCATTGCCAAACATGAAAATTGCTTTTCCAGAAAGCTCTGGTGGAAAAATAGACCTCTTTACACAAAAAGAGCCTTACAGTGGAAAGGGACCAAATACACGAAGCGATGCCTTTGGCCTTGGAGAGGAAGTTCAAGTTTATGCATTAACTACTTATAATGAGTACCCTGTAAGTAATCTTCTCGTTGCTTTTCAAATAATAGGTCCACATAACCCTATTGAAAACATAACTTTCGTTAGAAGCGCATTAACTAATGAAGATGGTCTTGCAAAGATAAGTTTCCGTATAGCGCTTTTGAATGAAACTACATTTGGCGATTGGACAGTTATTGGTAGTGTTAGAATCGGGGATGTCATCGTCCAAGATTCTGTAGTCTTTAAGGTTGGATGGATTGTAAAAATAGAGTCATTGAGAACTATAAATGAGGCTTATCTCGAACAGGAAAGTTTTACAAGAGGGAGTATTTTGGGAGTGAATATTGCACTGCGAAGTATTGCAATGACTGAGAAAACAGCCATGTTAGTTATAGCAGTTTACGACAACCTAAATGTATGCGTAAATGCAGTGAAGTTACAGAATTTTTCGGTGCCACCAAATGAAACTTTAGCATATGCTAACGTTTTCTTATATTTACCAAAAACTGCATACGTAGGAAGCGCTACTGTTTATGCTTGTGCTTACACTGCACTTCCCGAACTTGGCGGTGTTCCATATTGTCCCGAAGTTTTAAAAAGTTTTATTATAATCGGACAGCTTTACTTTCTAGACGTTAGAACTATTCCTTCTAATGTTGTGACGATTTTTGGTGAGGGATGGTATGGAGAAGGCACCACCGTTAGCTTGACAGCACCAGATATCGTATTAGTTTCATTTGGTATTCGTTATAAATTTGCTTATTGGGATGTTGATGGTATCTCTCAAGTTTTTGGGGTTCATTCAATTAATGTTTTTATGAACGCAAATCATACAGCAACGGCGCACTACATACTCCAATACTATTTAATTGTAGATTCTCCATACGGTTCTCCAGAGGGTGCAGGATGGTATGATGCTGGGTCTACAACATACGCAAGATTGAACATTGAAATTTTAGATCATAAAAATGGAACGAGGCGAGTATTTATATGCTGGAATGGAAATGCTTCTGGGACGAATTATGCACAAAGTAATCCTATAGTTATGGATGGTCCTAAAAACGCGATTGCAAACTGGAAAACTCAACATTATTTGGCTATTAGAACCGATCCCTTTGGTATTGCCACTATTTCCGGAGAAGGCTGGTATGATGAATCATCGAGCGTAACGGTAACTGCTCCAATGGTTTCAGGATACAGTTTTCAATTTTGGGAAGTTGATGGTGTTGTCCAAGCTATTGCGGTCAATTCAATCACGGTTCATATGGCGGCTCCACATAATTTAACGGCGCACTATTTACAAATAGTGATATACACGCTTACAATAACAGCTACTGTTGGCGGAACAACAAATCCTGCCCCTGGAACATACACTTACTCTGCTGGTCAAACAGTTCAAGTTAGGGCTATTCCGAGTGAAAATTATACTTTTGATCATTGGGAATTGGATGGCGTAAATGTTGGTTCGACCAATCCATTTTCGGTTTTGATGAATCAAAATCACAATTTAAAAGCTGTGTTTGTTTCTACTACGGCTGGTTGGGTTCTTCCTTGGTGGTTCTTTTTAGTTTTGCTATCTCTTTTGGTTTTGGTAATTCTACCATTGCTGATTTGGCTTTATCTTAGGAGAAGAAAGAAAGGTGAAGAGGCTTTTCGTTCTGGTTGGACTGCTTGGTATTATTGTTATGATTTGCGTAAAATCAGAAAAGTGTGATGGAAGCCTTCTCCTTTCTCTCAGTTCGGTTGAAATTTTATAAGCGTTTTGTTTATAAAACGCTTGCTATTCATGTTGGCATATATCCTCATTTAAAATATGGTTGTTAATGTGCTTATTTCGAAGGTTGAAACTTTGTTTTTAACCTTTAAGGGCAAAGTGTTAAGTGAGAAGGCTTGGAAAATGTTTGAGGAGATGGCTTCAAGCGCTGTTAAAATGTTGATATTCCTATTTTGGACAACGATAGCCTTTGCCATAATTTGGGGAGCCCTTTGGCTTAAATCATACAGAAAGGCTAAGTGAAGTTAAACTACGAAAAGGATAAATCTAATCTTCTTATTTTAGAAATTTTGGTTCGGGCGGTAGCTCAGCTTGGTAGAGCTTCCGGCTGTAGACATCCACCCATGGTGGGTGCCCATTTCAGCCTACCAAGCGCACAAGCGCAAAGCGGAAACCGGAGTGTCGCAGGTTCAAATCCTGCCCGCCCGACTAAAGCATCATAAATTTAGCTTGGACACTATTTTATGTATGTTATTGAAGGTGGAGGGTTATGGGTAAAAGTTTCATATTTCTTGTAATAGAGCCCATTAACTCTTATGGAATAGAGGTTTTAGAAAAATATGGAAAAGTAATTCAACTTGGTCCTAATGCTACTTGGACGGATATTTTAAAGTTTTGTAGGGAGGCTGACGCCTTTATCTCGAGGGGTTTCATAAAAATTCCAAGAAAAGTTTTGGAGGTTTCCGAGAAGCTTAAGGTTATTGGTGTGCATGGTGTAGGCATAGACCATATTGATGTGGATTTTGCAGAGAAAAAGGGTATCCGTATAGTTCGAACTCCAGAGGCATTAACTGATAGCGTAGCTGAATTCACTGTTGGGCTTATGTTAGCTCTTTTGCGGAAGATATCATTGGCTGATGATGCAGTTAGGAAAGGCGAGTGGAATAAGAAATACGGTTGTTTGGTGGGTGCTGAGCTTATGGGTAAGACTGTGGGGATCCTAGGGCTTGGACGGATTGGAAGCGCCGTTGCAAAAAGGCTTTGCGGTTTTAACGTTAACTTAATTTATTATCAGCGACAGAGAAGCATCGAACTTGAAAAGCAGCTTGGAGTGAAATATGTCACTTTTAATGAACTTTTAGCGGAGTCTGACATAATATCTATTCATGTTCCCTTAACCTCTGAAACTCATCATATGATTTCCTTTAAGGAGTTCGCATTAATGAAGCGTGGCCTTTTTATTGTTAACACGGCTAGGGGCGCTGTTATAGACGAAAAAGCATTGTATGAGGCTTTGGTTTCTGGGAAAGTGGCTGGGGCAGCCTTGGATGTTTTTGAATCTGAGCCTTTAAGTTCAGATAATCCTTTAACAAGGCTTGATAATGTTATTCTTACACCGCATCTGGCGGCAAGTTGTGAGGAAACCCTTAAAAGGCTTGCTTTTGCTGTAGCCGAGAAAGTTATTCAAGCCTTAAAAGATTATACATAGCACGTTTAATTTTTTCTATGTCTTCGCTTAATACCCTATCTTCTTTAAGCATAGGCACCATCTTTCTGATGGCTGAATAGGCTTTTTTGGTTTCTTTTCCGAGTTTTTCTGGTCCTCGGAGGTCTATTGCTTGGACTGCGCAGAGAAGTTCTATGGCTATTATATACTCTGTGTTTTCTAGGATTTGCATGGCTTTTTGGGCTGCTGTTGTTCCCATGCTTACGAAGTCTTCGAAGTTTGCTGATGTTGGAATTGAGTCTACGCATGCTGGATGCGCTAAAACCTTGTTTTCTGAGGCTAGGGCGGCTGCTGTATATTGTAGGGTCATTAAGCCACTGTTTAATCCTGTTTTTGCCTCTGGTGGGATTAAGAAGGCTGGTAAGCCATTGTTGAGTTTTTCGTCGAGGAGTCTTGCTGTTCTTCTTTCTGAGAGGTTGCCGATTATGGTTAGGGCTATTCCGAGAATGTCCATGGCAAGCGATATGGGTTGCCCGTGGAAGTTTCCTCCTGAAAGGCAGAGTTCTTCTTCTGGAAAAATTAGTGGATTGTCTGTGGCGGAGTTGATTTCAATTTCCACAACCCTTCTTGCGTAGGCGGTGGCATCTCTTGCGGCGCCCAAAATTTGTGGTATGCATCTTAGGCTGTAGGGGTCGTGGGGATGCTTCAACCTTTCAAAGGCTTCTTTTCCAGTTTGGACGAGTTGGCTTCCGATAATCATTTCTCTTATGTTTTTTGCCGTTATTGCTTGTCCATTGTGTGGTCTTACTTTGTGGATTTTTTCGTGGAAGGCGTCGGAAACGCCATTCAATGCTTCGAGACTTAAAGCTGCTGCAGTTTCCGCTGTTTTAATTAGGTTTTCAGCGTCATAAACCGTTAGTGCAGCTATGGCTGTCATTAGTTGGGTGCCGTTGTTTAGGGCTATGCCCTCTTTAAATTCTAGTTGGATGGGTTTTATGTTGGCTTTTTCCATTGCCTCTTTTCCATTCATCGTTTTGCCTTTGTATTCGGCTTTTCCTTCACCTATAAGCACCAAGCTCATGTGTGATAGTGGGGCTAGGTCGCCGCTTGCTCCAACAGAGCCTTTTGCTGGGATTATTGGGTGTACCCGCTTGTTTAGCATTTCTACTATGGTTTCAAGTGTTTCTAAGCGTATGCCAGAATATCCTTTAGCAAGCGTATTCGCTCGTAAAAGCATTAAGGCGCGGACAATTTCTGTGCTTAAGTTTTTTCCAACGCATGTGGAGTGGCTTCTGATGAGGTTTGTTTGCAGTTTTCTGTTTTCTTCGGGCGTGATGATTTTGTTGCTTAAAGCGCCGAAGCCGGTGTTTACGCCGTAAATTATTTGTCCTTCTTTGACGAGTTTTTCCAAAACTTCTCGGCTTCTCTTCACTTTCTCTTTTACTTTTTCTAATATTACGACTTTTGCGTTTTCTCTTGCAACTTTTACAACGTCTTCGATGGTTAAGGTTTCTCCGTCAACGTGCACTTCATGCATGTTTTATCCTCCATTATGCAATAGGAAACTTTCTCGTTTTAATTCTTTGGGAACATTTTCTCCTTTAAATTTGAGTTTTCTAAATAAGTCTTTGCGAAAAAGCGATTTATTTTGGAAAAAGCTTTAGAATTTGGAAAGACGAATTAATTTGCTTTATTTTTCGGAATAGTTTTTCATAAAACTTTTATTCCCAAACCCAAACCCAAACCCAAACTAACGAGGGGGTGTGCAAGACTGACTAATCACCTTGCGAATTATTCGACTCTCTCCATCCTCTCATAGAGAGTGTTCCATCTTCGTTAGTAAAAATGTTTGCCTCTTGTTTTATACCACATCGTGCACATTTTCTTTTATTATTAATGAGCTTCACTCCTTCATTAACTGGTATACGTGCGTCTCCAACCTTTACGTATTCTCGAACAGTAACCACAACATCTTGACCATAATACCTCCACCGATGAAGCCTTAATCTACATAGGAGAGGAGGAGGTGGAGGAGGAGGTGGACCCATCTCCCTTGCTCGTGCTTCCATTATCGACTCTAAATAGGTCCTTTTTTTGGTCCTATTGAATATATGTTTTTGCTCTGAAGGCTTTTTTTCAATTTCTACTTCTTCTTTTGCTTTAACTTCTACTGGATGAAATGCAACACTCACCAACAATAAAAGGAAAGCAAAGATGGCGATATAGAGACCATATGACCAACCCCACGTAACAGAAAATAATGGTGACAATTCAGAATGTGAAAATGAAATAGGAGTTTGTAATAGGTAAAATAGTTTGTTCCATGTGTAACAAAAACCATAAATACCACATAAGATTAAGAAAAACCCGAGTGCAATAATTCCCCTTCCCATGTTACTTCTGATAAAAGCTCCAATCAATGCAAAGAGAATCCCTGAACAAAATAGTATACCAAACGTTGCTAATGCACCTACGCACTCTTCGAAAAAATTTACGCCGAGAGTTATGTCAAGTTTACGAAAAACATTAACCACATCATTTAGATTACCACTGAACCATCCAGGATATACGTGGAAAGTTACTGGGGACACTCCAACAATACTAGCTTCGAGAGACCACCACGGGAAAAGCAAACTAATAAAAGCAACAATGCTTCCTGCGATTGCCAGTTTATTTACCACCAATACTCATCTCTTCACAGTATCCTTTCGATTAAAAAGATAAAAAGTTTTTTCTCATACGCATAAAACGTGGATGGAAAAAAGGGTTTAGTTGAATGATGCGTGGAATCCATTGTTCCCTTTCGTCTCGAAGATACTTCGCAAAAAGCAAAGCCTCTTCATTAATCAATGTTTCAATTTGCTGTTTAAAACCGTATCTTATTCTGCTTATTGGCACTTTTGTCTCAAAGAACCGATTAAGATTTTCAGTTAATTCCTTAGTCTTTTCACGGTTCAAAACTTGCCTTTTGCCTAAACGATTCGTGGAATACCATTCAGTTTTAACAATGAAATCTTTGGGTTTTAGATTTTGCGAGAAGTCAATTAGGAATGAGTCTATTATGTAGCGGTAAAGCTCACAAAAATCGCAAACCAAAGAAGGCTTACCATGTTGTTCTGAATGCATGAACCCTAAGTAAGGTTCTAAGTGAGCCTTCAAAATTGCAGAGTGAACTCTAAACTTCAAAAGCGTATAGGCTAAGTTGAAAGTGTTGTTTAAACTATCATAAGCCTTCCAAGTTTTTCTTTGTTCTGTTCTAATGGCTTTTGGAAACAGCTTAAAGATTTCATGGAAATAGTGTTCTGAAGCTTTGCCTTCTATCGGTAAGAGCCTTTTTCTCAAGTCTTTAAGGTTATTGGATTCTAACTTTTCAATTTTGGCTTTCAAAGTCATAATGTCAAGTTGTTTGAGTGAATATCTTTTGAGGATTATGTTTTGGCTTTCAATTTTTGACTCTACAATGGTTTTGGCTATGGTTATGCCTTTTCCATTCTTTAACGCTTCATATTGAGCAATGCGTGTCTTAACATGGCTATCATCATCTAAGCTTTTAAGAACAGCAATAGGCTTAAAGTTCTTTGTCATAATAGTTATTGGAATATCCCAGAAACCACAAGACGCTAAAACACTTGTGCTAACAAAGTTCCCACCTGTCAAGACAATTTCGCCGATTTCATTCTCAAACATTGGAAACCTTTGAACATTACCTTCTCTATCCTTAACAACAAAACAGCCTTTCTGCATTCCTAAATACGAGCCACAATTATCTATAACGATTCTCTGAAGCTTTGCTCTCATGTTCTCACCTTCTTTTTTCTTTTCATGGAATAAGGTTTCAACTGTTCGGTTTCGGTTTCTTTTAGCTCTGGTTTTTCATACATATTGGTTATCTTTTGTTTTATTGTTCCTTTGAATCCTTTTGGAATTTCAATGGTTTTAGCTATGATTTTTGTGGTTTTTGCTTCTGGTTCTGGCTTTTCAATGCTTTCTTTGAGAGTTTTCAAAAATTGATAGTATAATGCTTTTGTCTTTTCGTTTAAAGCTACATCGTAGGCTTTTAAGTTTAGAAGTTCTGAAAGGAATTGTTTTCTAAGCTCAATGACGCTTTTCGGTTTTATGACATCATAAAGAATGGATTTTCCTTCTAAAATTCGTCGTATTAAACCTTCATTTTCCAAATCTCTTAAATGAAACATCAGAGTTTTTGCTGAGAAGTCTAAGGTTTCTTTCAATTCCGTGAATGTCATTGGATTTTTGATTAGTTCAGCTATAATTTTGGCTTTGTTTCTTTTGCCTATTTGAACCGATTTTTCTCCCATTCTTTCTTTCATTACGTATCCCTAAGGTAACTATAGTTACGGTAGGGTTTATTAATCTTTCGGTAATTAGGTAATTTATGAGGTAGATAAGTATGTCCGAAAAAATTGAAGATTTGGAAATGAAAAAAGTTCCCGACTTGGATAGCGATGAGTCTTTAGTGCGTGTTCAAATAATGCTTCCAGAAAAATGGCTCAAAAAACTGAAGGATTTAGCCTACGAAAGAGACGTAAGCAGAGGCTCAATAGTGCGTGAGGCTCTCAGAAAATACTTTGAAGAGATAGAAAAACCCGCTGAACCTAATCCAGAGGCTGTTATTCCAGATAAAGAACTTGATGCATTACTCAATGAATGCACAACTTACTATGGTGGTTTTGAGATAGATGGCGAAGACGGTTTCATTGCTAAGTTTAGCGAAAAGGGATGGAAGCTTAAGGACTTAACGCCTGAACAATGGAGAAAAGTCAAAGAAAAACTGCAAATAGGGTATGAAGGCTATTTCATTAAGCCTTCGCTTGAAGAGTTTGCAGAGAAATTTGAGCCTTTAGAACCTTCAGAAGAACAATACGCTTGGTTTTCAACTGAAGAAAGCGAAGAAACAGAAGAAGACTAACGTCTTCACTGACTTTCAAAGTTTACAAAAGAAAAAGGATGTGGTTAGATATGAGTATAAATGTTGAAGGTCAGTTAAAAGCTTTACGTTTGACAAAAGAAGCTTTTGATAAGGTAAAGCCTACTTCAAAACATAAGCGAGAAACGTTAAGGTATGCAGTTGAACAGATTAAGCCTTTGCTTAAGCGATATATGAGAGACAACCATGTTTTAGCCATTGAGCTTGACTATCGAAAGCGTCGTTATTTGGTTTTAGAGCCTATGCCTAATGCTGAAAGGCAGTTTTGGGTTAATGAGTGGCTTGAAGGTGATATTCCAACAAAAAAGCTAAAGCAAAAACTGAAAGTTCGCTATCAATGGGTTCAATATCTCTCTTTTTCTGATTTCCTTAGTGGTGTTGAAGCTTGGCTTCTTGAGAGAATGGGAAAGGTGGGTAAGTGTGGCTTTTGAAGATGTTGTTTTTCCTAAGGATTGGAAAAGTATGAGTGAAGATGAGCAGAAACAATGGATATTAACGTATTTTACTCTTAAGAGTAAGATTCCAGAGCCTTGGATTCCGCAACCTTTTCCAATTGAGTTTAAGGATTTGCATATTAAAGGGAAAACTAAGAGTGGTTTGCCTGTTAAGATTGGAACGATTAAGGATGCTACGTTTAAGCGTCTTGATAAAAACCCAAATTTGGAGAGAGAGTTTGAATTCTGGGTTGAAAAATGGCTTATTACGGTTTTCCACGATAAAAAATGCCCAGCTACGAAATTTGTTACAGTAAGTAATCCGCAAACGGAAAAATGGATAGCACAAGAGCTTTCAATTGAAGTTTTAGACAAATTGTTTATAGCAATTTTGAAAATTAGACATAAATACGGTTTATGGCACAAAAAGAAGGCTAAATCTTCGAGAAAAAATGCGATTTTACCTTAAGATTAAGAGATAAAGGTGATGTTAATGGCTGAAACGAAAAAGATAGCTGTTTACGGTTCTTATGAAGCTAAGGTTTATGTGCGTCAAAGATATTGGAAAACACGCAAAGACGGAATACGTCAAAGGTATTGGAAAAAGACTAAGAGAACCAAAACAATTGAGCAAAGTGGAAGATATGAGTTTCATGGTAAAGGAAAAGAGCTTTACAAAGCCGTGATTAAGGCGCATCAATTCATGCCAAAAGGGTTTGTTCATGTTTCGGCTAAAAGCTTCTTAGAAAATCCAGAAAAATATGGCTTAGAAGGTGAATGGATTGAAAAAGAAATCGAAAGCTGAAAACAACAATTTGCCTTTCATCATGGGAATAACCGACAAAAATACGGTTAAACTTGACTTTGATAAAACCAAGTTTAGAACCGTCAAATATTGGGCGATGAGAACAATGCGATGGTTCAAATTAAAAGGGTTCATTATTCTCAAAAGCTCAAAAAACAGTTATCATGTCGTTTTTGACAAAAAGGTTTCATGGGAAAAGAACGTTAAAATCATGGCTTGGGTTAGCCTACTCTCCCAGAACAAAAATCTTCAGAAATGGTTTACTATGCAAGCAATTAAAGAAGGAAGCACTCTCAGAGTTTCTGCGAAGAAGGATAAGCCTGAGCCACGCATTGTGTTTAGATATGGCTCTCAAGAGAACCAAATTGCTGAGTTTTTGGCTTACAGAAAAATCGTCAAGGGCATTATTAGAAGACTTGAACAAAAACCTAAACTTAAAACTGAACCTATTTTAAAATGTTCTGAACTTTAACCTAAACATTAAAAAGGAACGTTTCTTTTCCATACCTTTTCCATGCTTTTCTATGGAAAATATCCATAATAAAACGTTCATGCTAAAAGGTTTCAATGTTTACGTTTACGTTTAAAATATCCAAAGTCTTTTCCTGGACCTTCGTCCAATTTTGTCTTTCTTCTCTTGTCTAATTTTTGTTTCTTGGTAAAATAAATAATCCCAAAAATCAACAATACCAATGGATTTCATTTTTTCTTTCACTTCCAAAGTTAATTGAATAGGATATATCCGAGATATTGGAACGATGTTTATGTCCCCCAAAAGTTTCGGACTTAATCTACCCATTTGCATATCATCAAGGTTCAACAAAATTCCATGTTCATTCAACGCAATTGCAATACAAATAATCTGATTAAGATATAAAACGTTAAAGTTGCCCATAAATCGATGTCTCGGGGAGGGTAATATAAACATTATGCGCTTTCTCTGAGTGCTTTTGGTCTACTTCTGCACGGTTCTTCGGTCTCAATTTTTAAAGTTTGGGTTTGGGTTTGGGGATAAAACTTTTATATTTGGTGGTTTTGGATATGAGTATTAAGGTAAATAATCATCTGGTGCTGTCATGGAGCCAAGTAAGAAGCCTTTGAATGTGCTTGTTAAACAGTTAAATGCCAATATTGCCGTAGTGCTAAAAAACGGATGCGAGTACAAGGGGAAGATGATTAAATGTGATGGTCACATGAATATTCTTTTGGAAGGAGCGACGGAGTGCAGAGAAGACCAGTTAATCACGAATTATGGGAATGTTTTGTTGCGGGGAAACAACATTCTCTACATTGTACTTGATGTGCATTAAGCGCTTATTATTCTGCTTTTACCAGCCACATATTCTAAGGCTTCTTTCAGTTTTATTTTCACCATGTGCTTGCGCTTAAAATATTCCAGAATGTTCTTGACATCCCTTGTTAGAAGTTGTTGGGCATTAGGATGCTCTTTTCTAACGTATTGGGGCCAGTCTATGATTAGGATGTGCATGTTAGGCTTTAAGAGAACATTGTATTCGCTTAGGTCTGCGTGGATTACACCAGCTTTGAAATAGGCTTTTCTAACATTACGCAATATTTCTTTGAGAATTTTTTCTGGTTTTGGAATTTCCTTGTATTCGGCCAGTTCTGCGCCTTCAATCATTCCCATGACTAGGACGTGGCGGTTTTGGCTTATGGGTTTCGGAACAGCAACACCGCATGGAAAGACAAGTTTTAAGGCTTCAAATTCCTTTTCTGCGGCAAGTCTTGATTGATAAAGCCAGTTGGCATGCTCAGTTATGTAGCCTCTTTTTCTTATTGTTTGGCGAAAGCTTATTCTGCCCAGTCTATGGAATTTTACGGCTATTCTTTCGCCTTTTGGGTTTAGGGCGTCGTAAACGTCCGCTTCTTTGCCTACGCCTAAAGGTTTTCCGAAGGCTTCGATTATTCCAGCTTTTACGAGGGCGTTTATTGCTAAACAATCGTAGCCCGCATAATTTAGCGTGTAGCCCACATAGGCGCCCTTCATTCTGTATACGAGTTTTAATTTGTTTAGGCGGTTTAGGCGAAATTCTGTTTCTTCTGGGCTGAATTTTGCATATTTTGCTATAATTTCTTTTGGAACAAATTCATGTTTGCTTTTTGCTGCTTCTATGACTTGCAGTATTCTAATGTCTTCATTTTCTAGTGTGCGGAACACTTGAACGGCGATTTCAGCAGAGGACATGGCTAAAAGAAATATTCTTATTTGGTTATTTAAAGGCAAACTGAAAAGAGCATAAAGCGTAATAGTTAGTTTGGCGAAGATTGTTTGGAGAAGGCTTTGAAGAGGAAAATTAAATTTTGGTTTTTCCTTATTTTTGGAATCTGCCTATTCACACCCTTCATTTTCTTCTCTCTTTTGGCTAAATTGTTTCTTTACTCGCTTTCTTTTTTTGGCTGTTTCCTTGTATACCTTTATTTTCTCTATCATTTTGTTTACAAAAAGGAAAAGCCAAAATATCCATTAGTGCCTCCTGAAGGGCGTATGGATGCTTATTTTCCAAGAACTAATATTCCAAGACCAATTCATGAGGATGTGCAGCGGTATCCAGAATTTTTTGGAAAGAAAAAGAGAAAATTTGATGACACGAAGAAGGCGAAGAGAAAGAAACGTTAATTTTCTCCATACTTTTGGTTTGAAAATCAGCCAATAGTGACCCTCCCTCTCTAGATTTTCGGTTTAGCCTACTTTATTTCTACAGTTTCGGTTTTTTCGAGGCTTTCTTTTATGGCTTCGTTTAGGTTCATTTTCTTTTCAAAGGCTTCCACAATTTCTAGTTTGGCTTTTGTTGCTGGATGCTTTGTTAAAAATAGGGTGCAACAGTCCTTATATGGCTGAATGGAAATTTCGAAAGTTCCAATTTGTTTTGCTAAATTAACCGTTTCATTCTTCTCATATGTCAACAACGGTCTTAGTATTGGAAGCGTTGTTGCTTGGCTTATTACGGCCATATTCTCTAAGGTTTGGGATGAAACCTGCGCCAGATTCTCGCCGCTTCCTAAAGCCTTTATTTCATGTTTTTTGGCTATTTCCTCTGCAACTCTAACCATAAACCTTCTGAATAGGACAAGCCTATACTTGGCTGGTGCTTCAACGGCTTCGGCTTCGAAGGGATAAAATGGAACAAAAAACGCCGTTGGGTTTGGGTTGTATTGGGCTAAAACCTTTGCTAATTTCAAAATTTTTTGGCACTTTTTCTCGTCAAAATTTTGGAAGGCGTGGAAATGTAGAAAATCTGTTTGGCAGCCCCTCTTCATTAGAAGCCATGCAGCCACTGGCGAATCTATCCCGCCAGACAACAAGTGTAAAACTTTTCCCGAAACACCAACGGGTAAACCGTATAACCCCCTAATTTTCTTGTCAAAAACATAGGCTTTTCCTTCTGCAAGTTCAACAAATATCTCTTTTTGCGGTTCTTTCAAGGAAATTTGCGCATTGAATTTTTTGATGAGATAAGTTCCTAATTCACGGTTTACATCCATAGACGTGAAAGGTAATGTCTTATCCGCCCTTTTTGCTGAAACTTTCAATTTTGTGCCAGCCTCAATTATGAAATTTTTATTCAGCAGCTGTTTTATAGCGTCTAGTTTGGCTTCTGTGGTGAAACAAAAGGCGAACCACGATATTCCAAAAACCTTCTTGAGGGCTTCCTCAATTTTTCCCAAGTCAGATTTTTCCGAAAGCTCTAAGAGAATTCTTCCCTGAATTTTCCTTATCTTCTCATATTCCACTCCATCAAGAGCTTTAACTATATTTTCAACCAATTTCCTCTCGAAACTTGGTTTATTTAACCCTTTAAGCCCCAACTCACCATAGTGAATTAAAACGTAATCAAACACATCCAAACACAACTGAAAATAATTTTAAGAAAGTTTAAAAACTTTCATTTTCTCGTTTGCAGCGCACAATTGAGGTTCTAAGTGAAACGTTTCTTTAAAGTTTGTAGCCGCTAAAATTGATAGTTAAGAACATGAAATATATGAATAGCAAAACTGCGCCTTCCCTCCAGCTGATTTTTTCGCTTGAAAGAAAATACCATAAAAGAAGATTTGTTATAAGCGAAAACATGACAAGGTCTGAGAAAGCGTTCATATTAACCCTCAATGTTGAGGCTGTTAATGTTACGCCCAAAATGCATGTTATGTTTATGAAACAGCTTCCAACAATATTTCCCAAAGCCAAGTCTAAATGTCCCTTTCTTGTAGCATCAATGCTCGTAGCCAACTCTGGCAGGCTTGTGCCAAAAGCTACAACGGTAGCGCCAATAACAACCTTTGGAATGCCTATACCCTCTGCAATGTAGGAGGCTGAGTCAACAATAAAATATGAGCTGGCGACCACTAAGGCCGCGCCCAGAAAGGTTAGAAAAGCGTATTTGCCAAGTTTTTCCTTTTCCCTTCCTAAACTGCTTTCCTCTTTTATTCTACGTATTTTTGAAAGCTGATAAATGTAGAATATGAAAATTGCGATGAGGATTATTCCTATGAATCTACTTGCATAGCCAATGTAAAGCAGCGTTAATGGGATTATTGAAGCTATGAATAAGCCAAAATATAGGCTTCCCACATCTTCTTTCGCCATGGCTGGAATGAGTACCGTATAATTCGAGTTTTTTAATGCCGCCATTACAAAGCACAAGCCAAGAATTAGGCAAACGTTTACAATATTTGAGCCTAAAACATTGCCTATGGCTACACCTATGGATTCTTGTCCAATCGCTGCGAAAATTGACACTGAAAGTTCTGGTAGGGATGTGGCGAAAGCAACCAGTATAAAGCCTACCGTCGTTTTTCCAAAACCAGTTATGTCCGCAACCCTAACAGAATTAGTAATAGTCCAATCGCTGGCTTTATCAAGTATTAATAGCGAAACAAGGAGAATCAAAGCGTTAATCAGCATTCCCTCGAACAAGCCAGTTCACCTTTGCTATTCCCTTTTTGTGCAATATTAAAATGTTTTCTCTTCGTAAAAACTGAAAATTACGCATTTTCCCCTTGAAATTGAAGGAGAATGGAAGGGAAATTTTAAGAATGATGAAAGCTAATTATTGAAAAAAGCAGGTGAAACCCTTTGAAGAATTGGATTATCTTCTTCATTTTGACTTTGGGTGTCCCGCTTCTTCTGGTTGGTTTGTGGCTGGCTTTTGACGTAACCATTGGAACAGTCCTCTTCATTTTTGGCATTTTTCTTTTGGCTTTTTCCGCTGAGAAAGCGGTGGAACATTCGGTTAATATAGCCTCAGCTTTGGGCATGTCTCCCCTTATGATAGGGCTTATAATAGTGTCTTTGGGCACGGATTTTCCAGAAATTGCAAACTCAATTTTCTCATCCGCCTTAGGTCACGGCGACATAAACGTTGGAGATTCCTTCGGATCGGTTCTAGCCCAAATGACTTTAATGTTAGGACTTATCGCTTTAGTTGGAAGCACTTTCAAGGTTAAAAGACAGGAAATAACTGTTATGGGCGCTTGTGAGATTTTGGCACTTATAGTTGCAATATCAATGGTGGAAAAGGGTTACATTTCAAGAATGAACGCCATATTCCTAGTTACCAGTTGGCCAATCCTAATGCTAATAGTTAGAAATGTCATGAAAAAGCCTGAAGTTGCGTCGCATTCTGGTCAAGGATTATTCCATCACTTAGTTTTTGCCCTTCTTGGTTTCATAGGAGTCGCCGTTGGTTCCTTTATTGTTATTGAGTCGGTTATCACTTTGTCAGCGGTTCTGCTTATACCAGAATATTTTATAAGCTTCTTTTTAGTCGCCATTGGAACATCACTTCCAGAACTTGTTGTTGACTTGACAGCTGTCCGGAAGAAGCAGTACGAAATTGCCATAGGAGACGTTATAGGAAGCAGCATCGTCGACGCTGGCTTTTCCATTGGAATTGGACCCTTATTTTTCCCAATTAGCGTTTCTGGGAGAATTGCAGAAACCACGGGTTTGTATGCACTTTTTGGTTCCGTAATAATTCTTTTAATTCTCGCAATAAAAGAGAAATTAGACAAGAAAACGGGAATGCTGTTCATAATTCTTTACCTACTCGCCTACGCAACCCTTTACATTTAACTTTACGCAAAGTAAAAATCATTTAACCACTATAATTTGGTTTATGAGCTCAAAGTTTGAAATAGTTCTCCTTGGAACTGGCGGGGGAAGATTCGCAACAATAACACAGAAGAGGCGTACCGCCGGCATCCGCATAATTGGCGAAAACTTAAACTTGCATTTGGACCCTGGACCCGGCGCTCTTGTGCATTCAATTAATGAAGGGTTGGACCCGCAAAAAATTAACGCCATATTCGTTTCACATGGTCATCCAGACCATTATACTGATGCCGAAGTTTTGATTGAAGCCATGACTCGTGGAATGACTCGAAAGCGTGGAGTGCTTGCTGCTGCCAAAAGCGTTTTGGTTGGCAATGTTCTGTGCGAACCTTCTATTTCTAAGTATCACCAGCAGATGCCCGAACAAAAAATTGAGGCTGTTCCAAACTTGAAATTTCAAGTTGGCAATGTGAACGTTTCCGTTACTGAGGCTAGACATACAGACCCAGACAGCGTTGGCTTCAGATTTGAAACAGAAGATTTCGGAGATTTCGCCTACACAAGCGACACAGAATATTTTGAAGGAGTAGGCAAATACTACGAAGGTGTAAGGCTCCTCCTATTATGCATCATGCGACCAACTGGAAAACCATGGAAGGGACACATGACAACAAACGACGCCATAAAAATAATTAAAGAGGCGCATCCAGAACAAGCAGTTTTAACCCATTTTGGAATGCAAATGATATTTAAGGGACCAACAAACGAAGCAAAACTCATCCAAGAAGAAACTAGCGTTCCAACGGTTGCTGCTTCTGATGGCATGCGAATTAATTTTGGGGAAACCATAACCATGCAAGCTGGAAGAAAAACCCAGCAAGGATTAAACAAGTTTTTCTAAAAGGTTTTAACTTAAAAATTGCATACAGTGCTCTGGAAGGTTCGGGTTTAATGCGAATAGTGTTGCGCATAGGCGGTTCAGTTATTGCTTCACCAATAAACTATAATTTAATTGCTGAATATGCAGATTTATTGAAAACTCTAAAAAAGATGAGACATGATGTGGCTGTTGTTGTTGGCGGCGGCGCCCTAGCAAGAGAATTCATTCAAATCGCAAAAAATTTAGGATTAGCCGAAAAAGCCCAAGACGAAATCGCCATTTCTGTTTCGCGAATTTTTGCCCAACTTTTCGTTAAAAAACTTGGAAGAGTAGGCTGTGGGCATGTGCCATTAACTGTCGAGGATGCATTAAAATGTGTGTATGAAGGCAAAATCGCCATTATGGGCGGATTAAAACCAGGCATGACTACGGACACCGTTGCCGCTTTACTCGCTGAAAGGCTTAAGGCGGATTTACTTTTTAAAGCCACAGACCAAGAAGGCGTATACGATAAAGACCCTAAAAAACATGCAGATGCCGTTAAGCTTGAGCATTTACGTTTCAAAGATTTGCCAAAAATTTTTGCAGAAAATAAACATAAGGCTGGAATCCACCAAATAATCGACCCAGAAGCCATAAAAATTCTTAAACGTATGAAGGTTAAGCTTGTGGTTGTTAATGGATTTAAACCTGACAATATTTTGTTAGCTGTTGAAGGCAAACATGTTGGAACTATGATTGAATAGATGTTTATTTCATTTTTCTGCGTAATACTTAAATATCGGTGTTGATATCGATGTTGATATCAATGGTGATATTATGTTTGAAAATTTCCCTCCACCTCCACCGCCCTTCAGGCATTGGATTAGGCATATGGCAGCGGTTCCTAAAGGTTTTCTTCGCTATCAAGTGCTAGAGCTTCTAAATGAGAAGCCTCTTTCTGGTTCGGAAATAATTAACGAAATTGAAAAAAGGACAAACAAACTTTGGAAACCAAGTCCAGGCTCTGTCTATCCGCTTTTGGCATGGTTGCAAGATAATGGCTACGTAAAAGAGGTGCCAACAGAGGAAAGTGGAATAAAACGTTATACGCTAACTGACAAGGGGAAAAAGCTTCTTGAAGAACAAAGAAAGATTAGAGCCGAGCTAAGAGACAAAGCTAAATTTTTGGCGCCGCCATTTTTCGGCGTCATGTGGTGCGGGCTTCCAGCAGAAAAGGCTAATGAGCTACGAGAATCCTCTCGAAGGCTTCTTAAGGCTTTTGCCAGTTTAGGAATTACTGTTGGAGAAAAGTTTTCGGAGCAAGTTTTTGAAGAGACCGTAAAGGTTCTAAATGAGACTGCTGATAAGCTTGAGGAAATAAACAGGAAACTGAAGGCTGATCGGAATGAGTGATGACATAATTAAGGCTGAAGAGTTAACGAAAGTTTTCAACAAAACCCTAACAGCAGTTGACCATGTAAATTTCAATGTTAAAGACGGCGAAATCTTCGGTTTCTTGGGTCCAAATGGTGCTGGAAAAACTACAACCATAAACATGCTCATAACTGTTTTGAAGCCAACAGAGGGCACAGCGTCTGTCTTGGGCTATGACATTGTGAAGCAAGCGCGTGAAGTTAGAAAAGTCATTGGTGTTGTGCCTCAGGAGTACACGGCAGATGAGGATTTGACTGGTTTTGAAAATGTGATTTTGTGTGCAGACTTGTATGGTATCCCCCGCGAAATCTCAAAGAAACGTGCTCTTGAACTTTTGGAGCTTGTGGAACTTACAGATTTTAAAGATAAGAGGGTTGAAACCTATTCTGGCGGAATGCGTCGAAGACTTGAACTTGCATGCGGATTAATTAATCGACCAAGGGTGTTCTTCCTAGATGAGCCAACTTTGGGTTTGGACGTTCAAACGAGAGCGGCAACATGGGATTATATTAGGCGTTTGAAGAAGGAGTATGGCATGACGCTTTTTATGACAACACATTATTTAGAGGAGGCGGACGCCCTATGCGACCGCATAGCCATAATAGACCACGGCAAAATAGTTGTAACTGGATCACCCCACGAGCTTAAGGAAAGCCTAGGCGGCGACATAATAACCATAAGCATAAAGGAAAATGCAGATGTAAGTGAGCTCATCAGCAGCATAGAACACGTTAAAGAAGTAAAAAACGAAAACGGCGCATACAGAATTAAGGCTGAATCTGGAGAAATAACCGCTCCACTAATAATTGAGGCTCTGCGAAAAAAGGGTTACACCGTAACAAGACTTTCACTTACTGAGCCTACTTTAAACGAAGTCTATTTGGAGTATACTGGCAGAGCATTGCGGGACATGGAAGAATCAAAGGAAGCCTTTAGAACGCAGAGAATAACCCTTAGGAGGGCTAGAGCAAGATGAGCAGAAAAAACGAATTCCATCCAAGCCTAACTCGAGGTTTGTGGGCTTTAACCTATCGGGAACTTAAAAAGTGGCTTAAAGACCCAGTTATGCTCATAATGTTTGTGCTTCAACCATTAATATGGATGGGTCTTTTAGGCAAGTCCATGAACATAAACGCCATGTTCTCTGCTAACAACATAAACTTGCCTTTGCAAATACCTATTCCGAGCAGCGCTGTTCTTTATCCGCCTGGAGTCGGTGATGTTGTTCTTAACGGCACAATGCTTTCGCAGATGTTCGCCAACATGGGGGCAAGTATTATGCAGAACACTTTCGGTGTTGCAGACTACTTTAGCTATATGGCTGTTGGAATGGTTTCCATGATTGTCATGACTACGACCATGTTCAGTGGCATGTCAATAGTTTGGGATAGGCGTTTAGGATTCTTGGATAAAGTGTTAAGCACTCCAGTATCGCGGGCAGCAATAATATTTTCAAAGGTTCTTAATGCAACCTTGAGGGCGATGTTTCAAGCAACGATAATTCTTGCACTTGCATACGTTTTAGGGTTAAAGTTGAGTTCAACATTCACTTTGCTTAACATCTTTGGAGTTTATGCTGCGATTTTCCTACTCGGCGTGGGACTTTCATCAGTGTTCCTTGCATTTTCTTTACGGTCAACTAGAATGGAGAGGCCGATGCAAATTGTAAGCTTAATCACTATACCGTTAATGTTTGCAAGCAACACCTTTTTTCCCATCTCTCTAATGCCGGATTGGATCCAAGCAATAGCCCGTGTTAATCCCCTATCTTATGTAACCGATGCGGTTAGGCAGTTAACAATACTTCCATTAGATACATCAGCACTAATAATGGACTTCACTTATCTAACAATATTTGCTGCAGTTTTAGCCACAATCGGCATAGTGCTCTCTTGGAGATACCTAACCAAGTAAAACGGAGACGTTAGAAAATCATGGCGACGATTGTTGAAACATTGAGTTTAAGAAAAACCTATTTGCTTGGCAAAGTTCCAGTTGAAGCCCTTAGAGGCGTAAACCTCAAAGTGGAAGAAGGCGATTTCCTCGCCATTTTGGGCCCTTCTGGGAGCGGTAAGTCCACGCTTCTTAACATGATTGGCGCATTAGACAAGCCCACAGAGGGCAAAGTCTTCATAGAAGGCGTTGACATTTCCACCTTAAATGATAATCAACTTGCAGATTTAAGGCGAAAAATAGGCTTTGTTTTCCAATTTTTCAATTTAATTCCAAGGCTTAGCGCAAGAGAGAATGTTGAATTGGCAATGGCTATTGTCGGTTTTGGCAAGGCTGAAAGAAGGAGAAGGGCTGAGGAGCTTCTCGAAACTGTTGGTTTGAAGGAAAGAATGAACCACAAGCCTACTGAACTCAGTGGAGGCGAACAACAGCGTGTAGCTATAGCCAGAGCCTTGGTAAACAATCCAAAATTTCTCTTAATGGACGAACCCACTGGGAACATAGATTCGAAAACGGCTGGAGAAATATTAATGCTTGTTAAAAGGTTGAATGAGGAAAAGGGCATAACAACCATAATTGTTACGCATGACCAGCGTATAGCTTCGCAAGCGAAGAGAACTGTGCATATGCTTGATGGCTTAATAGTTAAGGATGTGATGAACTAATGAATGTTAATGATGTTTTGTCTTATGCTTTTGGCGCAATAAAACTGCGGAAACTCCGCGCATCCTTGACAACGCTTGGCGTGGTAATTGGCATAGCAGCCATAGTGGCGCTTCTCTCTTTCAGCCAAGGCTTACAAGACACTATAACAATGCAGCTTCAGAGGGGATTTGCAACAAAAACGCTCATCGTTTCGCCAAGGGGAGGACTTGGTGGTGGAGAGGCAAGTATTCCACTTTTTGTATCAGACACTCAAACAATAGAAAAGATAGGCGAAAATGTAAGCGCAGCAGTGGCTATAATGCAGAAAATATGCTTCGTAAACGCAAGTGGAAAAACATTCACAGTTAACATCATAGGCGTAGATTTTGCAAAATATGAAATCATCTACGAAAGCACTTTTGTTGCTGCGGAAGGAAGCATCGTTTCAGAAAATGATTCGGTTGTGATAGGCGCAAGGATACATGACCCATGGCAAAATGGAACAATAATAGCTAATGTTGGCGACACTATTGAGATAACATGGACAAAACGAAGCGGCACAAGCCCACCTCAAAACAAAACTTACACTGGACGAATAACAGCGGTTCTTAAAGAAATTGGAGGCTTCAATATCGGCGGACCTTCGGACCTTGGCATTTACATTCCAATTTCTCAAGCCCAAAACTTCTTTGAAACAGACGAGTGTAGTGCAATTATTGTTTTGTTAAAGGATGATTATAAAGCGACAATTGACAGCGTTTCAGAAGCCATAAAAACAGCATTTAATAATCAAGTTTCTGTTACTTCTGCCACCGCAGTGCTTGACATAATTTCCGCAGTGTTTTCAAACGTTGATTTCTTTTTGGCTGGCATTGCTGGAATATCGCTTTTGGTTGCTGGAGTGGGCATAATGAACATAATGATAGTTTCCCTGATGGAGAGAACCCGCGAAATTGGCATCCTTAAAGCTTTAGGCATGAAAAACCAAACTGTGTTAATGATTTTCTTAAGCGAAGCCATAATTATAGGCTTATTGGGTTCCGCAATCGGAATAGCTTCAGGTTGGGGATTAGCAAACATAGTTGCCAGAGTTGGAATTTTTGGAGGAAGAATCCAAAGCGGAAACCAAGCAACCACAGCAACAATGCAAATATCTATAAATCCAGTTTTGACGCCGACAGTTTTCTTAGGAGCCCTAGTTTTTGGAATAATAGTAAGCGTAGTTTTTGCGCTTTATCCGGCTTGGCGGGCTTCAAAGCTTAAACCAGTAGAAGCCTTAAGATATGAATAGTGAAAATGCAATTCCATAAGAGAGGTAACAGTGATTTGGCAGTTAATCTGAAACGAAGCCTCGGCATTCCCATGGGGGATGCAACCCGCTATAAAAGACCAAAAGTTACGTTAATCCTCATAGCGCTTAACATCGCAGTATACGCCATAACATCCTACGCTAACGTTTTCCTCGAAATAGGCGATTACTGGGTAAGCGCTGGCGGCTTCGTTCCATCACTAATTACAATGCCAACTCAGTGGTATAGAGTATTTGCATCCATGTTTCTTCATGCAGACTTTTTCCACATACTCTTTAACATGTACTTCCTATACCTTTTCGGGAGAGCCGTTGAAAATGTTCTGAGTGGATTAAAATATCTAGCCTTGTATTTGATTTCTGGAATTGTTGCGTCCATATTTCACACAGCCTTCAGTTTTCTAGGAGGATTCACAGCCTACATTATTCCAGCCATAGGCGCTTCTGGAGCCATAAGCGGAGTCTTAGGCGCATACCTAATCTTTTATCCTGGAACATCTCTTGTCATGGGCTGGTTTTTCTTCCTTTTCCCCATGTTTTTTAGAATGAAGGCGGCATACTATCTAATCTTCTGGTTCGCAACCCAACTAATTTATGGATATGCACGGTTAGCGGAAAGCACAGCCGTATTCGCCCATGCAGGAGGATTCATCGCAGGCATAGCATTGCTTCCATTGCTTGCCAAAAAAGAGAGAATAAGCCAACTTAAACTACTGCTGAATATTGCCGTACCCCCATACTTAACATTTATACCTCGAAAAACTGTGGGGCTAGGCAGAATTACAAAAGCTATCGTTGCAGTGCTCCTATCTTCATTGTTGGTTGGCGCTGCTTATGCTTCGGTTGGGTTAACCAATCAGGGCAACATTAAATCAGCAACCGTCCAGTATACTTGCGAAGGAACACCATACATGGATTACTTGGGCGTTCAGTTATCTGATATTGAATCACAGATTGCCAGCATATCCTTAGATAAAACAAGAATATTGCTGAATAGATTGTACGCTGCTGGGCTAATTTACAACATTCTTAGCGCTGATAGTGAGGTAAATTTGAGCAACTGGGCTCGGGAACTACCAGTAAAAGTTGAAGTGGGAAAATGGGCAAGTGTGGTTTATGTGAATACAACGATAGATTACTTTAAAGGAACATATGATGTTGAAGGCTTTCTAAAATATGGTGTGGGAAACCTAACAACACGAGCAGTGAGCCTCCAATGGATTTCTGGAAGAATATACGTGATGCAAAGCGAGCCCCTGACCTACAGTTTTGAGCTATCTTCTCAGACAGTCAACCTCTCGGATATTACACAATATTCTGGGCTTCCATCATTATTTGTCGCTGCTGTGGCACTCGCCGTGGTTGTTAAGAAGGATAAGGATTTAGCAGTTGTGGGCGAAGAATCTGAAACTTTTTGGCGCCGTTTTGAACCAATAATATAAACAAGAAAATTAAAGATATGAGCTCAAGTGAGGTTTAGGGGTTTGGTCAAAAGGCTTTATCCTAAACAGCCCGTTGTAGGCGTTGGCGCAGTAATAATTAAAGATGGAAAAATTTTGCTTGAAAAAAGAAAGAGCGAACCTGGACGTGGCAAATGGAGCATACCCGGCGGTTTGGTGGAGCTTGGCGAAAGTGTTAGCCAAACTGTTGTTAGGGAAGTCGCAGAAGAAACTGGTTTGGAAGTTTGTGAACCAGAGCTTATAGATGTTGTTGACAATGTTGTCAGAGATGAAAATGGTGAAATAAAATATCATTTTGTCATAATAGACTATTTTGTCAAGCTTAAAGGCGGAAAGCTAAATGCCTCAAGCGACGCTGAAGAATTACGGTGGGTTCCATTATGCGAAGTGGAAAAATACGATTTAACAAAAACTTTCAGAGCCTTCATCCAAAGAAACAAGAAAAAATTAGAGAAACTTAACTCGCATTTCCAAAAATAGTTCCGATTCCATCATGTTAATGATTGTAAAAGGATTGTTAAAAATTAAAGTCTACAATGAAATTCCAAAGGAGGTCATGTTTGTCTGCTTTTAAACTGAAAATAGGGTTATAAGTGAAAGTTATATTCAAATTCGACAAGATAACATATTTCTTCAAAGAATGGAAGGTTTAATATTGGTTATTATTGAACGGTTTCAATCAATGCTGTCGTATGTAACTCTAATTATTATCTTGCTTTTGGCGCACTATTACGTAAAAGAAGAAAAGCGAGCAAATGAGACTTCCGATATTAATGGTCTTCTTTATTATTGGCTATATTTTGAATCTGATACCAATAACAAGGTATATTTTTCTGGAAAATGTTGTACCATATCTAGTTTTCCTTTTGATAGTATTAGCTATTTCCTACGATATAATTCAGTCTTATAAGAGGAAAAAGGCAATTATCCTGATATTTATAGTCTCTGGCATTATTAGTCTAACAATATCTTATGTAACTTACCCAATCTTTAGACAAGTTGAAAATTGGGATATAATTTTTATTTTTCGTTTTGCTCCCGACGTAAGCATATCATTTTTTATATTATGATCCCTTTATTATCAACAGTATCTTTCATTTTTAGTTATTGTTGGATGAGTTATTTAGATCACATAGTATCAGAGCTTCTACACACAAAAAAGCCATCGTTTTCCCTTACCACATCGGTTTTGGTGCATATTCAAATGATTCCACAAGTATTGTCATCATTTTTGATTGCACAAGTATTTGGGAGAACAGAGTGTCTGGAGAGCATAGCGGTTCTGTTGTACATCCTCTGTGTATCTCAAACCATTCTTTATTTCTATTGCCCAATTATAGCATTTTTGGGAGAGAAAATTCTCACCTTGAAGTTCGTATGGATAACTTCTATATTCTATTTAATTTCCTTCATCTCATCAGTTACTGTGGTCTTTCAATTTGTTGTCTATAATATGAATGCGGGTATGTATGTATTAGCAGTAACTACAGCATCTTTGTTTGCCTCAGCATTAGGAATAGCAGCATCAAGAATTTAATTTTTAAATCAAAAAATTCTATACCTTGTTTGTCCTTGAAGATTTTAATTTTTGAAGAATAGGCGGGTTTCTCCCATTGTTTTTATGTCTAAAGCCTTGACCTTCACAACCATTGGAAAATCCTTAACAACTTTTCCAAGAACTAGGCAATAGTGCGGCGGCAAGTCTTTGGCTATGGATTTCACTGTTTCCGCATCCACACGGGCTGCCCTTGAAACTACTTCTAGGTCGTGTTCGTTTGTGAAGTTGAAGAGGAATATGTTGTCTGCTTGGCGGTAAATGTTTTCGCGTATTGTGTCTGGCTGATTGGTTATGAAAGTTGTAAATATGCCAAAGTGGCGCATTCGCGTTACGATGTCATCCCAATACGTTTCCCGCAAATACAAATGCGCTTCTTCAGCGAATAGGAAAACAGCCTTCAATTTCCAGCTTGTTAGGAGTTCGACAAGTTTTCCCAATAAGTATTCGACGACTATTTGGCGGTCAATCATCGAAGTGTTTCTTAGGTTTATTATTATTGCTCCGCCGTGTTCCTTCGCCTTAAATATGCATTCTTCTAGTATGGTTGCTTCTGCCACGTTGTCTGTGAAAAATCCAGAATTGACCAAAGCATAATAGCGTGAAAATAATGCGTCTTTGACATGTTGATTGCAGTGCCAATTTCGTATAGTCTCGCCCAACTCATGCATGTTTAGCATGTCTCGTTCTTTCAGCGATTGCCATATGCGTCTAAACTCGCGGGCTGATGTTCCAGGCAAGTGAAGTGCGTGAATGAGAATGTCTAGTAATACGTGGAGGTTTAGTTGTTTTAGGGCTACCTTAAAGTTTTGTGCCGGCGTCAAAACATGAATTTTATCGTAATAGGCGTTTCTTTTCCCGTCTGCTGTCATTCCGAGGCTTAGGTATTCGCCGTTTAAGTCGAAGACGATAACTGTGGCTTTATATCCTACAAGGTTTGAAATTAAAAGTTTTGAGAGATGCGACTTACCAGTTTCCTTTTTTCCAGTGATTATGTTTAGTCTTCCATCGAGGGCTGAGGCGTCAATTGTTAAGGGTGAAGCATCTTTTGTGGCGCCTAATTGTATTGATAGTTTTCCATCAACTTTCGCCAGTTTAAGCAGCATTGGTATTGGCAGTTTTTTTATTGCCGATTGCGAGCGTGAAGGAAGCCATGAACTGCTTGGGCTTAAACCTTCATTCTCCACTGTAGCCCTTATTTTGCAGATGAGGAGGCTTGCGTCTTGAATATAAGTTATGTGAGGCGCAATTTCTAATGGGTCGAAGTCTTCGCCTTGGATTAGTTCTCCGCCGTCTGGCAAGCCACGCAAGAGTTCTTCAAGGATTCCAGGAATATTCGCAAATTGCACGTCAATAACCTGTGCAATTAGGGCTTTTCCAGCATCAGCATCTTCAATAAGCAAGTAATCGCCCTTCTCCACGTTTTCGTTTGGGAAACTTAAGATTTGGATTATGTTGCCCTCTTTCTTGTATAGCTTCATGAATTTGCCTCTCCTTTTCCGAAAACTCCGAATAGAAGCTTGTGCATGTCTGGTCTGTTTATGATTTTGACGCCGCATTTTCGCGTTATGAAGTGCTGCATGGCTAGGACTTCGTTGGCTGTGAATGTGCAGAGGATATGCGCCAAACGCAGTGTTTCTGGATAACCTTGGGTGAGAAGGTCATTTCCCAAAAGCTTTTCAACAGCCTCGATTCTCTGCGGTAATGGCGTTTCCTTGTCAATGTCCAGTCTGAAGGCGCAGTTTCCTTTGGATAGTTTGGCAATGTAGATGTCGCCGAACAAAACTATTGGAGGCTTAGCCTTTAAACCAAAGGCTTCAATCATGTAGGGCGGCTTATGCGTTGGCAAGATTTCGGTTATTATGTGCCCGTTAAGTCTCAAATTTGTCATTTTTGAGAAGGCTAAAACCGTGTTTTCTCTTTTTCTTGCTGTTTCTAGGATTTCTTTCATGGTTTTTGTTGGCGTGTCTGGAGTTCCACTCGTCAATGAGCCGTCGAAGAGAATTAGGCTGTTGTTTAGAGTTTTTGAGAGCATTTTTTGTAGCCATCTTTCAAGTAGGCTTGCGAGGCGGTTTGGCATTTGCTGCATGTTCGGCGAGTTTAGATGGTTTTCGTTGGATGGGTTTAGTGCGTTTTGCAATGCGCAGTATACTTCTTTTTTGTTTTCTTCTGTTATGTGGAGGATGAAGGGTCCTAGGCGCATATAGCGGTAAGTGCGGTTTTGTTTCCATACGTTGGCGCCTCTTATGGCTATGAGGATGCCAGTGCTTGTTTCGCCTATTTTTATGCTTGAAGTGTCTACTGCTGCGATTATGGTTGGTTCTTGTTTGGGTTTTAGGGGTATGGGCTGAAGAAATTGGGTTGCGTGTATGCCTTGTTGGTTTTGTTGAATGTTGTTGTTTTGCGCATTTTTTAGCGAGTGGAGGCTTAATTGTATTAGGCGTTGCGGCAGTGCTGTTTCTGTGGTTGGTTGTGGAAAATTATATTTCTGTGTTGTTGTTATAGTGTATTGTGTGTTCACCAAGATTCACCAATAGCCAATTGTTTGGGGAAGATGTATTTAAATGTTGTGCATGAACAAGATGCACAATTCAATAAACAACAAGGTGGGAAATTGACACAAAACCAGCCAAAACCACCAATCCGAGTAAAAATGCGCATAGGCGAAATAGAATTCGAAATAGAATGCCAAGAAGACCAGTTGCAGGCAACAGTAGACCGCATACTATCAACAGTAACAGAAAAGCTGAAAGAATCGCCCATCATAAGCGAAAGAGCAGCAGCACCACCACGCGCAGAAACATGCAAAGGCATAATACAAAAACTATGGGAAGAAGGCTGGTTCACAACGGCTAAGGGCTTAAGCGAAGTCCACAGCGAAATGGCAAAAAGAGGCTTCCACTACGACAGAACAGCAGTAGCCCACGCCCTAATCGATTTAGTAAAAGATGGAATTTTAACAAGAGAAGGAAAACCACGAAGGTATCAGTATGCTCAGAAAAGACCACCGCCTTAAGTTCAAAATATTGAGCATATGCCCAAAAATTAGACTCAGCGGTAAAATTTTAAAGTCTAAAAATGGATATAATTATTTGAACTTGTTTGAGATGATGAAATTGAAGAAAGAACAAAATCTTAGCGAGAAATCAGAACTCCCAGTGAAACTTATAGTGCGAAGAAAAGGTTTTAAGATTTTTACTAAAGGCACAATCTCAGCTATTTCTAAAGAACTAGATGCTCTTGCTGAATTTACAGATAAGGTCACAGAGAAGTTAGGACTTGTTGAAGAAATTCCTTCAGCTGAGCCTGAATCTGCTCTTTCTCCAGAAGAGGTGGCTAGAATTCCTACTGCTGATATACCAGCGATTAAACCTTCCAGAAGAACGATGGAAAACTTGGAGGCACTATTTAGCACTCCTTGGGGGCGGACACCACGTACGGTGGCTGAAGTTGTAAAGGCACTTGAGGTTAATGCTGTTCCTGATAGCGTACCAGCAGTAAACGTTTATTTGACTAGACTCGTGCAACGAGGCGTACTTCGTCGCATACAAAAAGAAGGAAAATGGGCGTACTTCAAACTTCCTGAGTGAAAAAACATCTTGTCAGGTCATTTTCCTCCCGAAATAAGTAGAGTCATGGAAGATTCATTTGCAGATCTCTTAGATAGGCTTGGTTATAATGTCCTCAGAAAGCGAGATACAAAATCTGGGTTAGATATCATAGCAAAATTTTATGGTGAACCTATCATTAAAAAACCTTTGAATCATTGCAAACTTTTGCCTCCATTTTTTGCGCCACATGGTGCTACAGCATTTAGTTTAAAAAGAGGAGACTTCAAAGAGAAAGATGTTACAGAACTTATTGAAAAAGTTCAACTAGCAAAAAATTCCAAAGATCCGAAAGATTCTATTCTTAGAGAACTTGACGGAATGGTCATTGTAACAAATTATACACAGACAGAAGATAAAATAGATAAACTTTTGTCAAGGGGCGTATATTGTTGGGATATACGGAGGCTTATTTTTTATTCGAAAAAAGCTCAAGCGATTCAGAAACTGGCTAAAAGAAATGAAGTAGAAGAGATTAAAATTGAAGGAATGGATAATAGTTCGTATTTGAAAGAAATAGAATCATCTGAAAGAAAAAACGCTGTTTTGACTAACCTTTTTGTTTTTATAGATAGCCACTCTAAAGATCTTATTATAAGCTCTGACCATATGGAGGCAATACTTAAATACGTTTATGAAAGATCCCTTAAGCAAATTGTTGAATCAACTCGATTTTTTGTGCATGCACGATTTAGTATTCACGTTTTAGGTATAGCAAATGAAGATCTAATTCGAAAGACGTATAACAAATTTTCTGAAGATTTTTCTTCTCATCCAAAAGTGCTTTTTTCTGATGAACCCATAGTTTTTCAGTATGGTGCAGCGCCTTGGGCTACTTTATTTACGTAGTAAATTAATTCGTCCCCAAAGTTCACTTAAGTCTTCCTCCGACCATACGAAAATCTTTTTTCTTCCTTCAAAAGTTCGAACATATCTTTTTGCAGCATTCACATTTCCTTTGAACTGAGATTCGCTGCGGAAACCTTGTCTAAGAAATAGTATAATTCCAAATGCAGAATTAATTGTTAACAAATTGAAAACATCACCTTTAATATGTTTTCGAGTTCTCCAACTTGTCTCAATCTCAAATCCAACTACGGGAATTTTAGATCCAAAGTAAGGGAGGTTGGCACCAAAATCAATGAACCAAACATGGTCAACTTCACCGCCTTCTATCCTCACTCCATCTTCAGTTTTGAATCCTAATTTATTTCCAATTACTTGCAATTTTTGTATAGCATTTATGTAAACATCAGTGAGTGGAGCTGCTCTCTTAGATTCCTTTTTTCTATTTCCCAGAAACTTAGATGGAACCTCTATTCTTTCCTCTTCGTCTTCTCTCAAAGATGCCACGTAAATTTTTCTATCTTTTCCTTCATCATAAAAGCGATAGTTTCCTTTTCCATCAGTCACAAACAATTTTCTTTGTCTCCACATTTTACCTTTATCTGGAAACTCATCGTGAGTTGGATGACAGTTGATACAGTGTCTAAAAACTTGACAACGTATTGTTTCCTCATTTACGTTCTGTGTAAGCCATAATTCATGCACTTTAGCAACGATATCTTTTAAAGGAACATATTTTTTACGACCGCCTAACTGTTCTAAAGCTTGAATGCACATTTCCCAAACTGGAATTGTATACCTTGGCATATCCTTTATTCTTCCGAGTGTCTTATGTTTTCTCCGACGCTGAATAGGAAAATTCTTGCTGATGAAGGACCAAGTCTTTTAAATTTCTTGCCAAGCTCCTTAATGGCTAATGCATAATTATTTGATTTATCAAGCCCATCCAAGTAAGATTTGAATGACCCATACTCTTTTCTTATGTTTTGAAATTGCCTTGCATTGCTAATAGTTGCCGTTATCTTTACCCTATTCCTTACAATACCAGCGTCGCTCATAAGCCGCTTAACGTCATCATCGCCAAACTCGGCAACCTCATCCACAGAGAAGTCCCTAAAAGCCTTCTTAAAGTTAGACCATTTCTCATCAATCATCCTCCACCCCAACCCAGCCAGAAAAATAACTCTTGTCATGTTCTCAAAATAGGCATCATCATTTGGAGGCTTTCTTTCTCTATACATCCATTTAGGAGGACTCCACCCTTCTTCGCTCATTCTTTCACCCTTTTCTTTTTTCATCATTTTACACCCATAAGACTTTTGATTAAAACACTGATTAAATTAGAATGCTCAAAGAACCCCGCGTGACAACCCACAAAAACCTAGAGAGGGCATCCAATTTAGCAGTTGAAACTTTTCTAAAATCAACAATGTTAATAATTATAAGTGTGATTTTAAATAATCATACACTAGGGGCTTTGAAATTATGAGCGTCGAAGTGTTAAAAGACATTAGAAAAGAACTGCGAGAGCTAAGGCTTCTCTACAAAGAACTAGTAGAAAAACTAATACCAACCGAACAACCCACACCCGAAGAAAGAAAAGCCATAGAAGAGAAAGACGAAGTAGCTAATGAGAAAGAACTAATGAAGGCGTTGGGCAAAACTAATGTTCGCCGTAAAGATTAAGAGAAAAGCCCTCAGAAAACTCGAAAAACTAAACCAAAAACAAAAAAGAAACATAGAAACAATAATCTTAATTCTAAAAAACGACCCAATACCATTCAAAAAAGTTGATGTCTGCAAACTCCAAGGCTACGAAAGCACATACAGAATCAGAATAGGCAACCTTCGAATAGTTTACCAAGTTTTCTGGAATGAAAAAACAATACTAATCCACTACATAGGACCAAGAGAAAAAGCCTACGAATAAACATCTCAAACAACTCCGCACAAAAATCTAGAGAGGGTATCCAATTTAGCCGTTGAAAACTTCCTAAAATCCACATTAAAAGGCTTTGTTACTCTTAAGCTTTAAATTTTGTTGCTGCTTTAATGGGTTATTCTGCTGTTGGAATGTGATTAAGATATGATGAAAAGTGAAGTTGTTTGGAACTTGTCCGAAATTTTTCCAAGCATTACAGACCCTTCAGTGCAGAAAGCCATGAGCGAATTAACGGATATGGCTGAAAAATTCGCAAACAAATACCGAGGAAAAATTAAGGATTTCACAGCCAAAGAACTGCTCCTATGCCTACAAGAGTTTGAAGCGTATCAAGCAAAACTTAGAGAAATCACGCTATTCTGCGAACTTGCGTTTGCTGCCAACATGACATTACCAGAAACCCAAGCGCTCCATGACAAGGCCATGAAGTTAGAAGCAAAACTTGGCAAACTATTAGCCTTCTTCGAGCTTGAAGTTGGAAAACTAGTCTACGAAAAACCAGAATTAATCTCAGACCCACTCTTGGCAAATTATAAACATGCCCTAGAAAGACTAAAGCGCAAAGTTCCACACCAACTTTCAGAAACAGAAGAAAAACTAATAATCGAAAAAGACCAGTTCGGAGTTTCCGCATGGGAAGAACTACAAGCCAAATGGCTAAACACACGAATGTTTGAGGTTATGGTGGAAGGCGAAAAGAAAACACTTCCATTCGGCCAAGCCTACGGCTTATTCGCTCATCCAGACCGTGCCACCCGCGAATCAGCCTACAAATCAGTCTTCAGCCTTGTCGGGAAAGACGGAGAAATCTTCTCCTCAGCTTTTAGGAATATCTGTAATGATTGGCTAAGCGTCTGCGAATGGAGAAAATACGATTCACCCATGCACGCCAGCCTAATAGCCAATGACGTGGACCAACAAACCATAGACAATTTGCTTAAAGTTGTTGAAGAAAATGTTGGCTTATACAAGCATTATCTTAGGCTTAAGGCAAAAATAATGGGCTTACCCAAGCTTGGCTGCCACGACATCATTGCACCTTTACCAGATGCGCCAGAAATGAAATTCGACTTTGAAAAGGCTAAGGACTTAGTTATTAAAGCTTACAGCAATTTCGACGAAGAATATGCTTTCGCTGTTAAAGACATGTTCGCAAGAAACCACATTGATGCTACACCAAGATTTGGCAAACAGCACGGCGCCTTTTGCGCAGGATGGTATAATGGAAAATCAGCCTTCGTACTCCAAAGCTTCAACGGAAGACTAAACGACGTTTACACATTAGCCCACGAACTCGGCCACGCAACCCACGACTACTATTGTTTCCGAAACCAAACAATTTTGAACACGAGGATTCCCATGGTTGTGGCAGAAACCGCCTCCATATTTGGCGAACTACTCCTCACAGACCTCCTACTAAGCGAAGCAAAAACAGACATGGAAAAGAAAGCGATTCTCTGCAGAATTCTCGACGGCGCAGGAAGAGTAATCTTTAGCGTAACCGCCCGCGCATGGTTTGAACAGCAAATTTACAATGTTATCAAAAGAGGCGAATACCTAAACCATGAAACCATATGCAAATATTGGGTTGCCGCACGAAACAAAGCCTACGGCGACACTGTGGAATGGTTCAACGAGATGCTTTCAGAATGGAGCATAACACCGCACTATTATATGGCTAACTTCCGATTCTACAACTACCCATATGTTTACGCACAACTATTCGTTTACGCCCTCTACCAAAAGTATCTCCAAGAAGGCAAAGCCTTCATACCGAAAATGAAACAAATCCTATCGGCTGGAAGCAGCCTATCCCCCATAGAAATAGGCAAAATCGCAGGCTTCAACATCAGCAGCAGAGACTTTTGGCAAATAGGCATGAAACAATACCAACATTTCATAACGGAATTGGAAAAAATCACAGATTAACAATGTAAAAAAAGAGTATGGCAATAAAATTTCATTCACGTTTTTATAGCTATTTTACTTTAACAAGGCTTTCTCTAAATTATTATTGAATGATGGATGGTTTTAGGCGATTTTGTGAAAATAGTATCGATCTATCTGCATGTGAACTTTTCCAGTTTTTTCATCTGTAATTATTTGGACATCCATTTCATGTTCAGGCAGCAAGGCTGGAATTGAGAACTTAAGTTTCTCGATGTCTTTAATTAGGAGAGGAAGTTTCACTGGTTTACTTTCTCCTTCGAAAATGAGAGTTAAGTAGAGAATACCATCTTCCATTGAAATTTCTCCCTGCACCATTCCATAAGTCTTGTATTTCCCAATTATACGTTCAAGCTTTTTTTGTATCCCAATTATTGGAGCTGCCTTGTCCATGTCTTCTCCCAGAAGTATTGCGAGAAGCCCTCGAACGATTGCTTCATGAATTATCGAAGGATTTGGAATCTGTCCAAGTGCAATCCCTAATTTTTTCTCTGGAACCATGGCTAAGAAGCCTCCCGACGTTGGAATATTTCCGCCATGTTGTACAAGCTTATAGCCAAAGAATTCCTTTTCAATGCTCCATCCATAACCGTAACCGCCATCACCATGGGCATACGCAGCTGGCGGTTTTATGTATGGCGTCCACATTTTCTCAATCGATGACTTCTCCAAAAGTTGATGTCCATTAAATTCCCCGCCATTCATTAACATTATCATGTAATTCTGTAATTCGCGAACTGAAGAGTATAAGCCACCACAAGCGTAATCTAGCCTATCATTCTTGATTGGCTTGAGTTCCATGGATTTTCCATCTTTTGAAAGGACATAGCCTGTAATAATATTGTCGTCTTTTTCGAACTCTTCTTTTATGAATGTTGATCTATTCATTTGAAGAGGTTTCAAAATGTTCTTTTTCACGTAATCTTCATATCTCATCTTTGCGACCTTCTGCACTACAAGCCCAAGACAAGTGTACATATCATTGTTATACATGAACATTTCACCTGGATCACTAAAAATCTCTGTGTTTGCCTTATTTACAAAACGCAGAAAGTCTTCTTCGCTACTCATGGGAATAAACGCTTCTTTAACCGTTGCAGCTGTTGTGGCATCAAGTTCAGGTATGCCTGAAGAATGACAAAGCAAATGGTGAATTGTTATAGGTTTACCTTTCTTACCAAGTTTAAAATTAATGTATTTTCTCACCGGAGCGTTAAGGTCTATTTTTCCATTTTCAACAAGCTGCATTACTGCCATAGCGCAGAAAGACTTTGAAATTGAAGCTATTCCCCAAAGCGTATCTGGAGTCATGGGTAAATTCTTTTCTAGGTTTCTTGCGCCAAATCCTTTTGCATATGCTGGTTTTCCATCAATAACAACTGATATACTCAGTCCAGGAACCTTTGCTTGTCGCATCAGGTCAACAACTATGCTTTCAAGTTTTTCAAATTGAGCTTCACTCAAACTTCATCACCTATTAACGTTCGCTTCTTATATTTTTATGAAATATCTATCTTTCTGTTCCAAAGGTTTTGTATGAAGCAATGGTTCACTTGCGATTTTCAGTTTTTAACTTGAAAGTTGAATGGAAAATTTGTCTAAAATATTAAGTAGATTAGCAGTGTAACCATAAACGTGGCTAAAGATGATGGAATCACATATTTGTAGGCTTTTCCAAGTGGACATTTAAAATACTCTGCTGTAAACGTGAAACATAGATGTGTAGGAGATATAATATACCCAAGATAAGCGCTCATGTAAATAAGTGAAGCAACCTTAGGCAAAAACTGTACGACTCCTGCCATTATCGAGACGCTTATTGAGACTCCTGCCAAAGGGGAACCTGTGAGGAACCCTAGGGTACTTGGAATAATGGTTAAAAGCACCACTGTGTTAACGTTTCCGTTCATAATCAACGTTTTAAAAACTTCAGATACTCCTCCAGCTTTAATAATGTTTCTCAGTAAAAAAGCTCCATAAACTGCAAATGTGATTCCATAAATTCCTCTATTTTTTAAAGTTTTTGTCAAAGTTTCCAGATTTGTTTTTGAAATAAAAATTAAAAGGAGTATTCCAATAAACGTTGCTATAAGAACGTCAACCCCCTGCTTAGACAAATTAAAACCCGTTAAGCCTAATACAACAACTATGACTATCGTTGCCAAAATCGGGGAAAAAGAAACAAAAAAATCATGCAAGTTTGATTTTAACCCATTTTCTCCACTTTTTTCTCGGCTCTTCAAACTGGAAACTTTCCAAAAAGCGATGAGGTATCCAATAATTATCATGGTGGTAACAACTGGAATCTGATGTAAGATTATCAGGAACATGGGTACACTAGTGAGTGCGGCAGTTGTTATTAACAGCTGACTAATGGGGTAAACTGGAAAAATTGTATGCCTAAACCACAAGTTTACATATGTTTTCTTCTCCGGTGTTAGTCTCAATTTTTCTGTTTCAGCATCAACTATTGGCGCTGACATTAATGCTCCGCCAGCAACAGGAAGAAAACCGATGATTGCTGGAAGCATGCTTGAAATTATTTTTGAGTTTTTAATAATTTTGCTTAAGCTTTCACTGAGATGCTTAATTTCTCCTGTTTCGTTATAGAGTTGACTTAACAAAGTAATACCAAAAGTTGCAAGTACAACAAAAATTGTTTGTATTCCCTCAACAGTTGAATAATTTGTAGTTTCAAAAATTACTGTGGGAATGTTTTGCCAATCCAATGCAAGTAAGGCTAAAAGCAAGGCTGTAGAATTTAATGTTATTGCAAGATTTACACGTTTATACAGTAGTACAACAAGAAAAGAGAAAGCGATAATAAGTGCCGGTAGAGGGTCAATTAATCCCATTTGTTTGCTTTCACTTCCATGAGATGTTTAGAAAGAGCAAAATATCCGTCACACTTTTAATTTTTTCGTTAAAAATAGATGAAACCTTCCTTACTTGAGTTGGTTAGCTATAACAGAGGATTTTAATTTCAAATCGTCAACATAAGGCTGATTTCTACCAAGCTTGTACTACGCTTGGTAATGTTACATTTTTAAGAAAAAGAAATAAAGAAAAACGTTATAATCATCTCAAAGCGGTCGTAGTCTAGCCTGGTCTAGGACATCAGCCTGCCACGCTGACGACCCGGGTTCAAATCCCGGCGACCGCACCATTCTTTTATCGAAAAGAGTCTGATTTACGCTCCGTTGACCGTTATAAGATTCCGTAACGCTGTTACAATTATTTATAACGCTGAAACCGTTAGCCTCCAACAATGGCATTATAACTTTGAGGCGTTCAACTTTATGGCGGATACGATAACGTAAGATTCGCTGATAATCTGGGTTAAATGCGTCTGGCGATTTAAGGTAATCTAATTCGACCTTACTTAACATTTTATCATCCTCGATTATAATGTAGCCATCGCCATATTTAAAGTTATCGAATAAAGTATCGGGTAAAATATTCGTAATCTTTAAATATCGCTATGCCTTTACGTATAATGGTGATGGTAAAATGGTTAAAGAGGCTATCGGCACGTTCAAAACGCCAATGCGGGGCAGAACGGGCATAATTTATGTCCCAGCGGATTTAGTGATTGATTCGACGTTCCCATTCAAAGACGGTGACTCTGTTAAGATTCGCATTGATGGAGAACGGTTAATCATAGAGGCGACTAAACAATGATACAAAAGATATGGCGTGCAAGAGTGAAAGACTCAACTCATCCATTAAACGGGGAGATTATCATCGAAAACATCGACAAGAATTTCCTTGAAGAGCAAGTGTCAATTGCTATTAAAGAATATGATAAAAGGGGTTATCCTCATAAAGGACCCATAGAGAATATGTTAGGGGTAGCGGCAGAATTAGCGTTTAATCAGTTTCTTAAAGAGGCGAAGTTAAAACCTGGTAAAGATTATCAATGGAATCAAAGAAAACCTAATTACTGGGAAGAAGATAAAGATAGGCGACCATGGGACTTTAAACTTGACAATGGGTTAACTTTTGAGATTGGGTCTGCGAGACCTTTTCATACTTATGCGGTGTTTCCAATACATACAAAACATAAGAGGGAAAGTGACTATTTCGTCCAAGTGCAAATAAAACGGTTTAATTGCATTGCTAAAGTTTATCATAAAGGCAAAGAAAGATGGTACATTTTTGACGCTAGAAGCGACGTGCCACAAGAGATAACCAACCCTGAACAAGTTAAAAACGCTGACATTGGCGAATGTAAGATATGAGGCTTCGATAAAGTTAAAACAATTTTAGCAGGAGAGAATGGTTGGAAAATTAGTCATAAAGGTGAGAAAATTACTCCTAACTATGATGGTATGGTTAAACCGTTAAATCAATTAGAGCCGGTTAAAGAATTAGCGAACTTGATAAAACCTAAACCTAAATCGCTCCTTGATTATGGCGCAGAAACGCAGGGTCATTGCAGGACTACGGTTACGGGTTCAATTGCTGCAATGTCTCTTCGCTTCACACGTTAGAGGATAGGTATAGCGTAAATCTCGACTCACTCTGATAGGTATTCTGTAACTGATGAAACGGAGAGACATTGTTTCAACCTTTCTACCTTGAGAGAATAGGTCTGTGAAAATGTGCGTCTTAACGTGCCCTATATCCTACCAAGGTTGAAAGGTAGAAACATTGCAGATTTACCCGATGCGGAACCTGAATATGTAAAATTGTAAAATTGTAGCCCGTCTAGGAAAAATTGCGCTTCACCTTTAATAATCTTATTGAGTGACGAAAAATAAGAGGGTGTTAAAGGGTGATCTTTCTTATACGAGCTACAATTTTTCAATTTTACAATATGTTGAGCTGATGAGATTTTAAAATAATTCAGAACCACAGAGGCATTGCAGATTTACCCGATGCAGAGAGCGTTCTCATAAATCTCGTTGCAATTTTAAATCAGCGTTAAAATCTTGTGTTCAGTGCACACGAATTTTAACCTAGGTGTCCGAAAGGGGAGTAGGCGGTGAGAGTCTTTAAAATCGTTGTGCACAAGACACAAGATTTTAACCCTGTTCAACGAAATCAACGAGATTTATGCCACCGCAAGAGTATGACACAGCAGAACAATCGACAGCCTAGCTCAGTTGCGCTCTGATTTTCGTCAAGAATTTTCCGCCTTGCAGAGTATGATTAACATTCTGCCCGCATCCTACGATTTAATATATGTTGCACGGATGAGATTTTCGATTAGCGATTTTATGGAGCCTCAATAAAGAAAGAGGGGTTAAAGTCGGCTGCGTAGGCTATTAAGGTAATCTGCATACCGACTATACCAATTGTCCGCCTGACGCCTTAACGCCATGTAATGTTTAGCGCCGATGCGTTTAGCCACTCTGCCCTCGATAAAATCGGCAACTGATTCAGGAATCTCAAGTTGAACCATTTTGTCAAAGGCGAACTTGCGCAGATACTTGGGTGCGACAAGTCCATATTTAAGGTAATAATGCGATGCAGCGAGAGGATTTATTGATTCGCTCAAATTGAGTAATTGATTATAAGTTGTGTCCGTAAGGTATGCATAATATGCCTGTTTAGTGTTCCTGAACATACCAACAGTTATACGATAAAATCCGTTAACACCCTCTGCATTTTTAAAGTTGTTAATTGTCTCGATTGCCTCAATTAACCTTAATCCGCTGTCCAGCAATAGGTTATAGAGCGCAGAATATTTGGGAGCAATTTTATTTAACATTTTAAGTGATTTAACAATGTCGCATTCCTCGGGCACTTTAAGGTCTACGCCGATATGCTCTTTCGGTATGCTCTTACGCAACAAGTTAAGGTAATCCTCTGGATAACCTTGCGTCTGCATAAAATTGAGTAAGTTGCGTATGCCACGATTAAGATTATGCTGCTGCCCAACAGTTAACTTTGAGAACATTTTATGAATGTCGGACGGTTCAGCGATTATTGTTGCATATTTATCGAGGTAACTTAAGATGCATTTAATATATCGCCTGTTAAACTTGTGCGACTCTAAATAATCAATGAACCCTGCCTTAACTTGATGGTAATCAATGGTAGGATGAGCCTGCCACGCTGACGACCCGGGTTCAAATCCCGGCGACCGCACCAAAATGTTTTTCGTCATTGAAAAAGCGTTATTAAGCTTACTAAACCACCGAAATGCGGTTGGAAATAAACCTTTGAAGTACACTTATTTGAGGTTAAATCCGAAATTCAAAGAAAAGTTTAAAAGCAACATGTGTATGCATAATGAAGAATGATGTATGAGGAGAATGGTAGAATGACTGTTTTTCTCCCTTCTCTCCTTTCTCCCTTTATAAGATTCCGCCATTCTCCTCATGAAGTTTTAATGCGATTTAAACACTTATAGCTTATGGAAAAATCTTCTATTCACTTTCTTGCTCATAAAACTAATATACAAAATTGTTATAGCATTCATTCTGAGAGTGAATAGTGAAATGGCAAAAGTCCTTGTGGTTTATGATTCTAAAACTGGCAATACTGAAAAAATGGCGTTGGCTGTGGCTGAAGGAGCAAAACAAGTGGAAGGCATTGAAGTAGTTGTTAAGAAAGCTGACCAGACAAGCCTCGATGATTTGCTGATGGCTGATGGAATAATAATGGGTTCGCCAACGTATTATGGGCAAATGTCCGCTAAGCTTAAGGCGCTAATCGACGAGTCTGTTAGAATCCATGGAAAACTCGAAGGAAAAGTTGGTGCCGCCTTCACGAGTTCGGGTGGAACAGCCACAGGCGCAGAAACCACGTTAATTTCAATAATCCAAGCCATGCTAGTTCACGGCATGATAGTCCAAGGAAGAGCAAACAACAAACATTATGGTGCAGCAGCGGTGGAGTCACCCGATAAGAAAGAACTCGAGAACTGCCGTGAACTTGGAAAAAGAACAGCTAGCCTTGTTAAAAAGCTGAAAGAAGCATAAGCAATGGGCCCGCCCGGATTTGAACCGGGGACCAACAGGTTATGAGCCTGTCGCTCTAACCGTGCTGAGCTACGGGCCCCCTTTAATTATGCTATTTTTAATTTAATTTAAACGTTTTCCGCTTTAAAGCAAAAATTATGAAAGGTTTAAAAGTTGTTCCCTTATAAAATCGTGTTTTGGAGAGAGGAGCCAAATGGAGTTGAAGGTTTTCACTTTGCCCACATGCCCTGTTTGTCCAACAGCTAAAATTGTTGCACGAGAGGTTGCGGAAAAGTTTGGTATTCCTTTTAGGGAAGTAAATATGGCGACTGAGGAGGGTTTTAAGGAAGGTTTAGCCCTTGAAATTGTGGGCGCTCCAAGCATAGCCCTGGACGATGAGGTTATAGTACGGGGGCGCCTTATTTCTAGGAAAAAGCTTGAGGATGAAGTCGCGAAAAGGATTGAAAAATGGCGAAGGAGAGCTTCTGCTGAATAGGCTTGAATGACAAAAAGCTTATCCAGTTATAGGCTTATTTTTGTTCGAGAGAAAATGCCTTGTCAGAAATTAAAAAAACCATAATTGCTTTTCACTATGCGGAAAAGATAAAGTCAAATTTGATTATAACCGCCAGCCTTTTGGAAGTTTTAGGCAGTATGAAAAATGAGGAGATAGCGGGAGCGGAGAAACTTTTACTGGCATATCTCAATGCTTTGATTCATGAAGTTAACATTGCCGCAAACGCTTCAGGAGTTGAAGGCTTTCAAAACGTTAATGCCAAGCTTAATGAAATCGTCAACCACATTAAAGAGCATAGTTACGTAAATCTCATGCCGCTTGTTTCTGAAGCCATATCAATCACAACAACCAATGGGAACCAAGCAGCTGAAATTTTAAAGAAGAAAAACCTCATTTAGCCTCTTGTTCTTTCATAGTGATAGAGGTATTCTTGGGCGTACCCCGCATATTCTCCAAAATATTTTCTCCCAAACAAATTTAACTTCTCATATTCCGCATTGCTAAGTGATTTTTTACTAGAAATTTTCCATATAAACTCTTTTGGAAAATGGTTTGCATAATATTTGAGGATGGCACGCTTTATCCAAACATCCACCGGAAAGGCTTCAAGCTTCCCCAAAGAGAATAGGAGAACACAATCTGCCACCTTTAAGCCTATACCACTAAATTTTAACAATTCTTTTCTTGCCTTTTCATAGCTCATATTTCTTAAACTTTCCAAATCAAAATGGTTTTCATAAACCACTTTAGCTGTTTCAGCCACATACCTAACTCTGTAGCCGAGTCCGCAACTGGCTAATTCTTGGATTGCAGCTTTCGCCAGCCCTTCTGGTGTGGGAAATGTATAGAACTTTTGTCCTTCAAAATGAATTTCTTCTCCGAATTTTTTGGAAAGGTTAAATAGCATTTGTTTTATTGCTGAAATGTTTTTGTATGTGGCGCAGATGTAGGAGATTAGGCATTCCCAAGGATTTTGGCGAGTAATCCTTAAACCATTAAACATTTTAACTGCTTTTTTTATGTTTTCGTCTTTGCTTATTTCTGAAAGAATATGAGGCAAATTATCATTTAACCCAAAATAGTTTTTAACAAAATCCGCATCAGCATTCTCAAATTCCAACAAGTCGTCAATCTGACGTATTTTCAGAACCTTTCCTCCAACTACGCCATACCACCATCCACTATGCTTATCCCATCTGAAGGCTTGTCCACAACAAAGTGTCACATCCAAATTGAAGAGGCATGAAGGGTTCAACCAAATTTTCATGTTTACTTCACGTTTTTACTATACGCCTAATGTGCGTTTTGGATTTCGTTTATGAATTTTTCTGGTTTTGGAATTTTTGGCGGCAAGCCTCTTCTTGCACGAATTTGCTTTATAATTTCTGCAGCGACATTTTCTGGGATTTTTTCCCAGTGGGAGAAGGTGCATTGCCAAAAGGCTCGTCCAGAAGTTGCTGAACGTAACTCCGCGGATAAGCCAAAAGTTTCTGCGACTGGAATATATCCTTCAATCATTGTCAAGATTCCTCTGTTTTCTGTAGCCTGTATTTTTCCGCGTCTGCGGGTTATGATGTTTGAGCACGTGCCAAACCAATGAGTTGGAACGGAAACTTCAATTTTGTAGATTGGTTCGAGAAGGATGGGTTTTGCTGTTAAGACTGAGCCTAAAATGGCGCGGCTTATGGCTCGCATGACTTGGGCTGTTTCATGCAATTTTGGGTCTTCGCGAATTTCAGCATCAACCAAATTGACTTTAACTCCTCTTAATGGTTCCTCGCAGAGGGGTCCTCTTCCGCATGCCCAGTTGAACCCCAAAATTATGCTTTCCTTTACTTTTTCTACGCTTATGTTATTTGTTAAGTTCACAAACATGTTCCCATACTTGTTTAAGGCATAAAATTTTTCAGCCATTTCCTCTGTAAATTCGCCTTTCTCGATTAATTCTAGAATTTCCTTTTCTAATGGTTCCACCTGAACATGAAAACTGTTTTGTTTGTTTGGCGTTTTCGTGGTGACGGTTGCACCTTTTGCTGTGATGCTTTCTCTGTAGGTGACTGTTGGAGTTGACGAGGATAGTTCTATTCCTCCGCTGTATTCAGTAAGGAGTTTCATGGCGATTTCTAATTGAAGTTCGCCTATCCCACTTAACAAATAATGTCCCGTTTCCTTGTCTATGGTGGCGATGATGTTTGGGTCTTCTATGGAAAACCTATTCATAGCTTCGATTAGGCGTGGCAAATCTTTTGGATTTTTAGGCTCAACAGCTATTGTCATCACTGGTTCTGAAATGTATCTTGTCCGCTCAAAAGGAACCATAACCCCCTTACATTTTACGTCAACAAGCGTCTCTCCAGCCCTCGCCGAATCCAGACTGTAGAGGGCGGTTATGTTACCGGCGGTGATTTCGTTAACTTTTTCTCTAAAAGAACCCATATAAATCGAAACTTGTTTAACGGTGCATTCTTTTCCCGCATTAACCAAATAGACATGGTCTCCCTCTTTTAGTGAGCCAGAAAACAATCTTCCTGTTGCAATTAGTCCTTCATTTATGTCGAATTGCACATTTGTTATGCACATTGTTGCTGGTCCATTTTCGTCGCAGTTTAACATTGCCCTACCTATTTCCGAATCTATCATGCCTTTCCAAATCTTTGGTATTCGATACTTTTGGGCTTCAGCTGGGTTTGGAATGTTTTTAACCACCATGTTTAATATCGCATTGTGTAGAGGAATCAAACGGGACAATTCTTCATGCCTTTTCTTTTCATAAACGTCTACCAAATCAGCGAATTTCATTCCTTTTTTGTCGGCAATTGGCACCGTCAAGCCCCATTTGTGGAGGGCTGAGCCTATGGCGACGCTTTCTTTTTCTGGGTTAACCTTCCATTTCTTCCTAAATTGAGGTTCCGCGTAAATTTCGATTAAATTGTTGAAGTCGTTGATTATACGTGCGCATTTGTTTTGAATTTCCTTTTCTGAAAGCTTAATCTCCTCAATTAGGCGGTCAACTTTATTTATGAAAAGAACTGGCTTGACTCTTTCTTCTATGGCTTGGCGGATAACCGTTTCTGTTTGAGCCATAATCTCTTCCACAGCATCAACTACAACAATTGCGCCGTCTATTGCACGCAATGCCCTTGCAACTTTTCCAGTGAAATCCACATGACCCGGTGTATCAACCAAATTGATTACGTAGGAATTGCCTTGCATTTCGTGAAGTAAGGAGATATTTGCTGTTTTGATAGTTATTCCACGTTTTTGTTCTTCTTCGAGATAGTCTAGGACTCTGAAACCCACCATGGTCGGCGATAGCAATCCTGCTTCAGCCAGAAGGGAGTCTGTCATTGTTGTTTTTCCATGGTCTATATGGGCAATTACTCCTATGTTACGTATAGCCTCTTTTTTGTGCATCAACTTGAGAATTCCGTTTGTCTGTTTGAATCTCCGCATTTCCTTTCACTTTGAAAAAGAAGGCGTGTTCCTATTAACTTTGCCATTTTCGGGCAAAGCTTATTTTATCTGTTTAAAATAATTGATGTGCCATGTGATGGGAAATGAAGTTTTCATTCATAAACCCCAGTCAGTCGCCGGGCGGTTTGGAAATGTGCACGAAAGCGTGGCCACCGTTGGGCATGTTGTATATTGCTGGAGTTTTAATGAAAGAAGGCATTGAGGTGTCCATGCTTGACCAAAGCGCCTTGGGCTTAAGTCACGAAAAAGCTGTAGACTGGATTAAGAGGGAAGACCCTGACATTTTAGGTTTTTCCGTCTTGCACAGTGCAGCGAAAGAAGCGCCAAAAATTGCTGAACTTGTCAAAAAGGAGAATCCAAACATTACAATTGTTATGGGAAACTATCATGCAACTTTTAACGCTGAAAGAATTCTCAGAAAGTATCCGGCTGTGGATATTATTGTTAGGGGAGAAGGCGAATACGCATGCCTTGATTTAGCAAAATGCTTAGAAAAAAGCGGAGACCTCAGAGAAGTGGATGGAATAACCTTCCGCCATAACGGAAAAATTGTTTCCACCCCAGACAGACCTTTAATAAGAAATATTGATGAACTCCCTTTTCCAGACCGAAAATTAATGAATGCAGAATACACATCAACAATTTTTGGAGTGAAAGTTGCAACAAAAAAATTCACAACAGTCCTCTCGTCCCGCGGCTGCCCCTTCCGCTGCACTTTTTGCGGATGCAGAAAATTTGCAAGAGGAGTTTGGAGACCCCGGTCTGTTGAAAACATAATGGAAGAATTGCATCTCCTAAGAAGTCAAGGGTATGAGGAAATCCTTTTCGTGGATGACAACTTCACCCTAAACAGAAAAAGAGTGGTGAAGCTTTGTCAAAGAATGAAGAAGGAGGGGTTAGATATTCGATGGATTTGCGATTCAAGGGTTGACAATAGTAGTTATGACATGTTTAGGGAAATGGTGAAGGCTGGTTGTAACACACTTTATTTCGGGATAGAAAGTGCAAACCAAAGAATTTTGGACTATTATAAGAAGGGGATAACCCCGCATCAATCTGAAGAGGCTGTTCGCAAAGCAAGAAAGGCTGGAATAGATGTAATTGTCGGCTCCTTTATTGTAGGCGCTCCAGACGAGACACGTAAGGAAATTTTGAATACTTTAAAATTTGCACAGAAACTTGACATTGATGTTCCATCCCTAAACATTCTTGGAGCCTTTTCTGGAACAGAAATTTGGAATGAGTTGGTGGCTAAGGGGTGGATAAATGAAGAAGAATGTTGGGAAACAAGCGTTTATGTTCCAAGCGTTTCTCCGCACACGGTTCCCTTCGAGGAAATTCGCCAAATGATTTATGAACATTTCCGCGAATTCTATCTACGCCCAAAACAATTATTAAAGGAAGTGTTGCGAACCCTTAAAAGCTCTTATAGGCTTGGAGTTTTACTTGTCAACCTTCCAAGAGCCAACAGCGTCATTGACGAAGTCATTCAAGGAGTAAGGTATGGCTAAACCATGAAATACCCCATAAAAAGCTATCTCGTAAAGAATTTTTTAAAATGTTGCATTAACAATTTTATCCTGAAAAATCCAACACCGCTCTTGCTTAGCTATGAGATTACTCAAAGGTGTAATGCAAAATGTAGTTTTTGTGGTTATTGGAGAGTGAAAGATGCTTCTTTGGGTTTGCCTTTAGAGAAGATTGAGAAGATTTTTGATGAGGGCTATGATTTGGGCTGTGTTCTCTTGGCAGTGACGGGCGGAGAACCCCTTTTAAGAAGGGATATTCCAGAAGTTTTTAGGCTTGCCAAAAAAATTGGCTTTTCAACCCTTCTCTTAACAAATGGCTATCTTCTCCCAAAAAGAATTCATGAACTTCAAAGATTTGTTGATTCAATTAATACAAGCGTCGATTTTCCAGATGTTCGCCATGACAAAATTAGGGGTCTGCCAAACTTGTTAGAAAAAATTTTTGAAGGAATACGCTTAGCACGGAATTATGGAATTGCAGTTAACATGAACTGTGTTTTGACAGCCCAGCATTCCCTCGAAGATGTTAGGAAGCTAATGCTCATGGCTAAGGCGCTTGACACTACGGTTTCTTTTGAGCCTGTTTTTGAAACGCCAACCCCAAATGGGTCAATATTAGGGAGTATGACAAAGGAAGATGCTGATTTGTTAAGGATTAATGATTGGAGCTTTGTTAGGCGTGTTGCAGAGATGCTCCTTTATTATAAGCGGAATGGTTTTGGAAGGACTGTGCTGAATACTGATGCTTTCTTAAATTTGATGCGAGACAGAGCCGACTATGTTTGTTATCCATTTTCTATGCAACTGGGCATAACCTACAACGGAGATGTGACTTCCATGTGCGTCTTGGGCATGCCAAAGGACTATTTGGGCAACGCCTTAAACCAAAATTTGAGGGAAATATGGTATTCCGACAAAGCGCAAGCGTTAAGAGAAAAGTATAGACATTGTGGACTGGCAAGGAAATATGGTTGCTATCTTTTCTGCGTAACAGAACCCTCTCTGCCATTTAGCGATTCATCCGTCTTCTTAGAGTATGTGAAAAGAGTAATCTGATAATTGAGGACCAATATTGAAAGGGAAGACTGAAAAAATTTTTATCCAAGAATTAGAAAAGGAAGAGTATGCAGCGTTAATTTGTTATCCCAAACCTACAAAGACGGAATTTGAAAAACGTCTAAAAGAACTGCGGAAATTAGGCGTCAAAGCCATAGAGCTCGGCGGAGAAAAAGAGGTTTTAAACATGCCAATTTTAGGTAAAGGCTGTGTTGGCATAGTAACCATAGCCCACATAAACCATGAAAGGGCAGCGTTAAAAATTCGCAGAGTGGATGCAGACCGCACGGGAATGCTACGGGAAGCGGAAATGCTCAGAAAGGCAAACTCCATTAGTGTTGGACCAAGGCTTTTGGCTGTGAGCAAAAATTTTCTTTTAATGCAATTTGTTGATGGCAAACTGCTTCCAGAATGGCTTGAAAGTCGCAGAGCAAAGGCGTTGGTAAAACGTGTTTTGCATGATGTTTTGGAACAGTGTTGGCGTTTAGACAACGCTGGTTTAGACCATGGCGAACTCAGCCACGCTCCAAAACACATTATAGTTGATGGAGAGGCTAAGCCCTTTATTGTAGATTTTGAAACTGCAAGCCTAAACCGAAAGCCTTCAAATGTAACTTCAATTTGCCAGTTCCTCTTCATCAGCGGTTTAATAGCCAAAAAAGTTTCTGAAAAAATTGGCAAAAGGGATAAGAAGGCAATTATTGAAGCGTTAAGATGCTATAAGGCGAAGAGGACTCGTGAAAATTTTGAAAGAGTGCTGGAGGCTTGCGGGCTCTAAACTATGTAATTGGTTGTTTGGCGCCTTTCTTGTTTGGCTTCATTTAACCTTTCAATTCCTAACTCTTTTGCGAGTTGGGAAAGGTCAAGCCATGTTTCGATTTGAAGTTGCCTTGCAACCCTTCTCTTTTCATAAAGTAGGGGGATGGAGTCCACGAAGAGCCAACCGCAAGCCTCAGCCAATTCTCCCTTCTCTCCTCTCCTCAAAATGAGAAATTTGTTTTATCCTTTATAACCATGCATGGAAAAAGAAAATAGAAGAAAATTCTATGGGCAATTTATCCTTGCGTGTAAAAAGGTTTAAAACATTGGCTTTCCAACTTCCTAACCAAAATGGTGAGCATAAATGGTTATTCAGAGAGAGGAAATGCAAGAGATAGTTAAAGGATATCAAGAGCCCATTGGACTAAATTTGGGTTCACATTCAGCCTTAGACGCTTGGCAGGGGCAACGCAATTATGGCATAAGAAGCATAATATACACGACTCCCGGCAGAGCAAGAATTTACCTACAAAACCCAATGGTTGGCAAACCAGACGAAGTTATGGAAAATCTGCCAATTTTGGTTAGAAGAGACTTACGGGTTGTGAACGACCCTAAAGACATAAGGAAGGATGATGACTGGAAAAGCGTCATCCTCATCCTTGATAAATATTCTGACATAGTGAAATACGTGGATGAGCTTGTCAATTTGGAGTGCATCCAAATAACCAACAGAGCCTTTTCGGTTTATGTTGGCGGAGACGAACGCTGCAGCGTAATAGAAAATGAATATGCGGTTCCCATAATGGGTTCTAGGATGCTTTTAAAAATTGAAAACAGAGGCGAAATAGAAAAGGACTATTACTGGTTTGCAGAGCAAGCGGGAATCCCATACCCAAAGGCTTATCACTATGAAGTTTATGAAGGTGGCATAAGATTTAAGGAGCCCATTGATGAGCCAATGCTGCTAAAAGCTGAACACCCCCATAGGGTTTTTGAGAGAGAATTCATTTTCGCCGCAGACTCGCAAGACTTGGAGGAAAAAGTTGCCAGAGAAGTGGCAGCTGGAAACCTAAACAGAGAAGTGTTGGAAAGGGCTCGTGTTGAACAGATTGTTTTAGGTCCCCATGCAAACTTTAACTTTTTCTTTTCGCCTCTGGATGCAAAAAGCCCTTGGGGAGATGCTGAAGAGTGGTTTGCGAAACTTTACAATGTCAGCGTAGAAGAAGCCAGAATCTGCCTAGCCAACCAGTTCCTATCCATAGACGAGCGGAGAGAAACAATTTTGGACGGCGTTAAGAGGCTTCCAGCGGATGTACAACAAAAAATAAGGAAAGTGCCTTCCTTTGAGGTTACCGCGCATGCCATCCTAAGCCTAAGAGAATCCTTGCTGAAGGATGTGCACCGCTACGCAGACCGCTTTTTGCTAGCATGCAGAGAACACGAGCCTCCAGGCATAATAGGCGCATGGTGCTTGCAAACGCTAATCACTTGGGACCGCGTCAGCAAATACGAGCTCAAACCCACTGTTAAGCTGGACTTCACAAGCGGTGTGGAAGCAAAAACTGCCGCGGATTATGGCTTGTATGATGTGCCAGAAGAACGCGACCCATACATGCACATTCCAGTTACGCAAGACGTAGCCCTAAGGCATGGCGGAGGAACAAACGTCCACATGGGATTGGGCTCGCAATATGCTAATGCCAAATATAAGCGGCGAATGAGCACAGGAGACCGCATAGCCCTAGAAATAAGACGTGCATGGAAAACAAACCAACTACACGAACTAGTAACATAGGTTTGCCTTGGGAAACTTTTAGTAATAGTTTTTCTATATTTTTTGTGGGATGGTTAGGTTGAAATTTGCAGTTGTTGTTGAGCGGGATGAGGATGGGTATTATGTGGCTTCGGTTCCCGAATTGCCCGGTTGTCATACTCAAGCCAAGACGCTTGACGAGTTGATGGTGAGGATTAAGGAGGCTATTGAAGCTTACTTGGAAGCTGAGGGTAAACCAAGTGAGGGCGTTGAGCTTATTGGTTTACAGTTTGTCGAGGTTCATGTCAAGTGAGTTTAAAACCTTTGTCTGCTAGAAAAGTAATGAAGGTTTTGTATTTTTTAGGTTTTAAGGTTGTTAGAAGACGTGGCAGTCATGTTGTTTTGAAGCATTCCGATGGGAGAATAACCGTGATTCCAGTGCATGCTGGTGAAAAGGTTGGTGTTGGGCTGCTTTTGAAGATTATTAAGGATGCGAAACTAACGAAGGAAGAGTTCTTGAAGCTGCTGGAGAAAGTATAATGAAGGGTTTAGAGAGGATATAAACAGAATTTTAAGGATATGGCTGAAAAGTATGGTGATATATCTAAAGAATTGAAAGAGTTTAGGAAGATGGTAAAAGAATTTTTAGAAGCATTCCTAACAGAATACCAAAAAAAGAACAACAATATAATGATTTATAAAGATATTATAATTCTATAAATTATGAGGTTAAAAAGTTGACGAATGAGACAAAAAAGAGGATAAAAGTGAGCACTCAAGAATATCAGTTCGCTTAGGAGAATTTCAAATAGAACTTGAAGGAACACATGCAAATGTTTTGTCATTAATGGGAAAACCGCTCTACGACTTTATCAAAGAACTGCAGAAAGTAGTCAGCGAAATTCCATCCGTGGAAGAAGTGAAAACTGAAGAAGCGCCTCCTACAGAGTATCCACCACCATTGGGTAAACCGTCGTCTCTTGTAGAAGCTTTAACAAGGTTGATGGTGAAAACAGGTTGGGGACGAAAGCCTCGCAGTTTAGGTGAAATTATGACTGCTTTGGAAACTAACGGCCTTTATTATACTAAAGCCGCTGTTGCAACAATTCTTGTTCACTTAGTAAAAAATGGGACACTTCGCAGATTGGGAAGCCGTGGCAGTTTTCAGTATGTTGCAGCATAATCGGGCGGCTCATTCATTGGCGAAAAGGCCAAAAGCATAGGAGAAGAAGCAGAGGATAAAATATGGAATCTCCTTGAATCCCTTGGATATAACATACAAGAAACCAACATTGAAAAGTATAACATCGACTGTATTGCTGAATCTCCTCCTGAAAAACCAAAAGTTGGACTGGCAAATCCTCGTTATTCACCTAAAGGACTGGTTGCCTTTGAAATAAGGGAGTCAAGCATCGGCAAAGAAAGGGTTAAAGATTTTAGAAAAAAGATTTTAAAGTATAACTATGAAAACAGCAATAAACTAAGCGGTGGCATTTACCTCGTTAACCGTAGAATATCGCTGAAAATGTTAGAGTTTATGAAAAACCAAAAAATATGGGGATGGGACGATAGAAGACTAAGACTTTACCGAGAAAAGGCAAATGCCTTCAATTATTGGTTCAATAAGGAAAAAGCTTTCATAACTGAAATCCCCATAGATTCTTACACATCTTATCTCCGTATTTCAACACCGCCACCCAAAAAATTTAAACATATTCTTTATTTTTCTGTCTTTTTTGATAATCCAGCGCAGAAGCTTTCTCCAAGAATAGCAAAATACATAATGAACAAAATCAAAAAAGTTTCCATATCTCCCTTAATTGAGTTAGGAATCAGACCCATGAATGTATTCTTTGAATTCTATTCAATTGGAGGATTATCAAAACATCTAAGAGAAGAAATATACAAGAGCGTCATCGAACCTTGGAAAGCCGAAGGAATAACTGTTATTGTTAAGCCAGAGCCTTTTGTGGATTTCCGAACTTTTACAACTCTCTAAAATGTATTAGCATACTGAATATGTTTTATACTCTTTAACAATATCTGCAAATTTTGAAACATTAAATATCCTTTTTCCAGTTATTTCGTTTGTTGTTGCCATGTATAGTTGAGTTATTATTGTTTTTAGTTTTGGGTCTAGTTTTGGCGGTTCCGTTTTCACCAGGCTCTTCCAGTCTTCTACGCCTTTCTTCTTTGCTTCTTCCACCTCCCTAGCCCACTCTGTTCGCCTATAGTATATGCGGGCTATTTCCTTGCTAACATGCAATCCTTCATAGGTGAATCTGCACTCGTCTAATGTGCCAACAACATCAACAACCATAAGCCGCCTTTGCGGGTCAAAAGCCAACTCAATCTTCCCATCCTCATTAACTAACCCAGCCTTTGAGGCTATTTCCGTAATTGTCTCATCAACTTTTAAAAGCACACTTTTAACCTCTTCCAGTTCGTTGTCTGTTAAACCTGCAATTTTTTGCGCTTCTTTCAAACTCACGTAACGGTCGCTCTGCTCCAATTTCGTGCTCACGTCAAAGATTGGTTTTGTAAGGCGTTCGCCAGCCCTTGGATAATGGTTTAAGCCTAACTCTTCAAGCGTAACCAAGCCAGCTTCAAGCCTTTTAAAAACTGATGAGCCTTCTGGCAAACCATTACGATAAATAATCTCAAGCGGAATCAAAAAATTCCTAAGCCTTGGCGTGAAAACGCTATAATCATATTTTAGTTTGCCATTTTCCACATACGCTTTAGGCTTGTAAACGTTGACAAGGTTAAATTCCATAACATTCGTAGGCTCCGTTAACTCGTCAAAACCTAAAACCCGCCCATTTTTGTCAACCAAACCCCTATAATGCGTTTTAATACCTTTCTCCTCAAGCCTTTCAAAACAGTAAGCCCCCATAAGGCAAAGCGCAGCGCCTTTCCCTTCAATGTGGTCTGGCATTTCCCCCCAATCAAAAACAGAATAACGGTCTGAAAAGTGAAAACGTCCAACACCCATTTTCGCTTTTGTAGGTTTTTTGATAATTTCTAAATCTTTAACGCTTCCCATAGGCATTGCACACTATTTCAGCTTTTTAACCGATTCGTCGGTCTTCTCAATTTCCCGCTTCTTCCGCTGCTGATAATCCCTTAAGCGTTTTGCCAAATCCTTGTCTTCTAAAGCGAAAATTTTTGCTGCTGCAATGGCTGCGCCCTCAGGCTCAATAGTCACCACACAGCCTATTCCGCTTGGAACCCTAAGGGAAGAGTATATGTCTGCGCCTCCAAACTTTTCCGAATAAGGCGGACAAGCAATAACAGGCTTCGCCGTATTTGCGTCAACAAAAGCGCTTAAGGCATTGGCTTTACCCGCAACAGTAATGTAAACAACATTTTCCTTCTCATACTCGCCTAAAATTTCTAAAACCTTTACAGGAGTTTTATGCGCAGAAGCAACACGAAACTCATAGTCCAAGCCTAAAGCCTTTAGATATTTAGTTATTTCACGGCAAAAGTCCAAATCCCTCTCCGAACCCATCAATAGGACAACTTTTTTCATGCTTTCACCAAGATTATTTACAATCCTACAATATTAAACAAACTAATTAATTTTAAGCAATAACTCCACATTCGCTTATTTTTCTCTCACTTTTGGTTCATGAACATTATAGATGTCAGAACAAATAAGATTAGCAAAGAAAAGATGGTTTTAGTGGTTAACATGTCCGTATAAGACGCTACTTAACTTCAGAAATGCTTAACGTTTATTAGCGCTCCCGATAGGCTTAAATTCGCTTGAATAACCATTTATGTAAACCAAAATTGGAGGAATGATGTGGTCATCATTGATTTTCACGTTCATTTGGGTAGAACCATTAAAGGGTGGATAAAACCGTTAGAGGTGTACGGAATAAAAGATGAGTCAATGATCGAGAGGAACGAGGATGAACTGATCAAAGTTATGAATGAAAATGGAATAAACAAAGCTGTAATTTTTCCGAACCCTCAATTGCCTACCGAATATCCCAAAGCCAATGACGAAATATCAGCGGCTGTGAAGAAATATCCTGAAAGACTCATAGGTTTCTGCAGGGTGGATCCAAGAACAGGAAAAATGGCTCTAAAGGAAATAGAAAGATCAGTGTCTACTTTAGGATTGCGCGGGTTAAAACTTCATCCAATAATGGAGGTTTTCACAGTCGACCACGACGCGATATTAAAGGTTATTCAGCATGCAGCAAATCTCAACATTCCAATACTCATTCATTCAGGTTCCAGTTCTTACGACTCCGCAGTTAGATTTAGCAAGTTGGCAGAAAAAGTTCGAAATACAACGATAATAATAGGACATTTCAGCTCCTACCCCGAGAATGTGAAAGTAGCAAAGAAACACGAGAACTTATATCTGGAAACTTCTGGGGCAGTTTGTCCCTCTCAAATAGAGAATGCTGTTGAAACCATCGGGGCTGAAAGAATACTTTTTGGATCAGATTGGCCGTATTTGAACATAAAATTTGAAATGGTTAAAATTGAGATGGCAAATATAAGTAAAAGAGACAAGGAACTAATTTTTGGGAGAAACGCTGAAAAAATTTTACATTAAAATGGAGGTCTTTGATATTTTGAAAGTTTAAAGGTTAAAAATTGAAGGTTGTAAATCATGATCCTCGAAATCAAAAACCTTAAGACTTATTATGCCACGCCACTAGGGCCAGTAAGGGCTGTGGATGGAGTTAATATAGGAATGAATAAGGGAAAATCTTTAGGAATAGCTGGAGAGTCCGGATGTGGCAAAAGTACATTGGCATTATCGATTTTAAAGATGCTTCCGTCGGATGGAAGAATAGTGGAAGGAGAAATCCGGTTTATGGGTCGCGACGTAGTTAAACTACCTGAGGACGAGATGCGCAAAATAAGATGGAAAAGAATTTCATTAATATTTCAAGGTGCAATGAATGCCTTTCATCCATTCTTTAAGATTAAAGATCAACTCGTTGAAGCAATAATGACCCATGAACGTAATATAAGCAAAAATGAAGCCTTAGAAAGAACAGCAAAGCTTCTAGAAATGGTAGGCCTTGAAAAGTCAAAGATGGAAAGCTTCCCTCATGAACTCAGCGGTGGCATGCGACAACGTGCATTGATCGCTATGGCTGTATCTTGCAATCCTGACCTTCTAATAGCAGATGAACCGCAAACAGCATTAGATGTCATAACTAAGGCACAAGTGTTAAAGTTAATCGACGAATTAAGAACCAAAATGGACATGTCCCTGATATTAATAACTCATGATTTATCAGCTATATCCTCAACTTGCGACGAAGTGACAATAATGTACGCAGGAAAAATTGTTGAATATGGAAAGGTTACAGAAGTTTTTATTAGACCAGCACATCCCTACACTCAAGTGCTCATAAATGCATTTCCAGAAATTAAAACTCAGAAACCCATAACTTTTCTTGAGGGATATCCCCCAAACCTACTAAGCCCCCCCAGCGGTTGCAGATTTCATCCAAGGTGTAAATACTTGATGGAGATTTGCAAGAGAGAAGAGCCAAACACCGTTAAACTTGACGGTGAACATTATGTCAGCTGTCATCTTTATTCCTGAAATAGGATAAAAAATAATATGTGCAGGGACATGAATGGCACGTGAAGTGATAATAAAGGCAACAAATCTAAAAAAATGGTTTCCACTTAAAAAGGGATTATTTGGAGCGTTTACTCGGGGAAAAAAGTTTGTAAAAGCTGTAGACGATGTTAGCTTAGAAGTGAGAGCAGGGGAAGTTGTTGGTTTAGTTGGGGAAAGCGGTTGCGGAAAAACAACTACTGGAAAATTGCTGATCAGATTAATTGACCCTACGGATGGAGATATATACTTCAAGGGTGAACATATATCCCATCTTTCAGAAAAAGAGTTAAGACCCCTACGGCAAAAATTACAAATAATATTTCAAAATCCCTATGAGTCCTTGAATCCTAGAATGAGCATAGGCACGCTGATCGCTGAACCTTTAAAAGTTCAAAAGATATTTGATGGGAAAGAAGATGTTGAAAACAGGGTAACAGAGATTCTTGAAACTGTTAAATTAACGCCCGTTGAGGATTTTGTTAATAAATATCCATTTGAGTTGAGCGGAGGACAAAGACAAAGAGTCGCCATAGCCAGAGCTTTTATACTTAATCCAGAGTTTGTAGTTGCAGACGAACCTACATCAATGTTAGACGCCTCCATCAGAGGAAGCATTCTGGATTTAATACTCCACTTGATAAGGAAAAATAAAACATCTTTTCTTTATATAACTCATGACTTAGCTTCTGCACAACTTATCTGTGAGCGGATAGCTGTCATGTATTTAGGCAAAATAGTCGAAATTGCACCAGCTAAAAAAGTAATTGATGAACCATTACATCCTTATACTAAAGCGTTAATTTCAGCTGCTCCCTTGCTGGATCCATCCTCAAAGCGTTTAGAAATAACAATAAAAGGGGATGTTCCCAGTTCGGTTAATCCGCCTTCTGGCTGTAGATTTCATACGAGATGTCCTCTTGCCAAGAACGTGTGCTCCACGGTTGAGCCTCTGCTCTTAAATGTTAAACATGAACACTTCGTAGCATGTCATGAACTCCAAACATAAGTAGAGTCATTATACGTCAAAATTTACGAAAAATTTTATATAAAAGCTGACATTTTACTAACGTCAACAAGTGAAAGGAGAGTAAAGGTTTTGCAGATACATAAGTTATCTATTTTGGCTTTGATTGTGTGCACGCTATTATTGCTAAACGCGTTTACTTCGGTGGGTATTAGTGCGCAGCAGCAAGAGGTAACGTTGCGAATGGCGTGGAACGCTGAATTAAGCACGTTGAACCCCTTCTATTGGCATGTAATAAGCGAACTGGATACCTTGCAGCTGATTTATGATACGCCATTTAAGGTGGATCAAAATGGCACTTTAATACCTTGGCTTGTTGAAAGTTACGAATATGACGAGGAAGACATGCAATTTGTCTTTCACCTTGTTAGAAACGCTACATGGCATGACGGCCAACCAGTAACAGCAGAAGATTTTAAGTACTCAATTGAGTTCGTTAGAGATCACACGCTGCCCTATTTAGGTTCAGTTGGCGAAGTCATAGATTCCGCAGAGGCAATCGATACCTACACGGTGGCCGTTACCTTAAAACAACCATTTAGCCCTATCCCACTTATTATGTCTGACATATTCTTTGTTGTTCCAAAGCATATATGGGAAACCGTCTCAGATCCGGGAACTTTCACAAATGATAACCCTGTGGGTTCAGGTCCTTTCAAGTTTGTAGAGAGGAGAGCTGGCGAATACATTATGCTGGAAAAAAATACAAACTATTTCAAGGGAAGCCCAAAAATAGACAAAGTTATAATAAAGATAATTCCGTCAACTGACGTCCAGATTTTGGCGCTTAAAACTGGAGAACTCGACGTGGCTGAACTTACGCCTGGCCCAGCTGTTAGAGATTTGATGACGGAGCCAAACATCAGAATCGTGTTAGCTCCAAGCACATACTTCACCTATCTAAGTCTTAACCTTCGCCGCTACCCGATAAATTTAGTTGAGTTTAGAAGGGCTGTAGCGCATGCAATAGATAAGGATCTCTTAGTGTCAACAATAATCCTTGGGATGGGTGATGTTGCCCACTCACTCCTTGTGCCGGGACTAAGATACTGGTATAATCCCAATGTCACAAAATACGAATACAACGTAACAAAGGCAAACCAAATTCTTGACGAAATTGGCTTCCTCGATACCAATGGCAACGGTATGAGGGAATATCCAAATGGAACAGAGATAGTTCTAGACATGCCAACGTATAATGTAGACATTTGGCCGAGGCTATCGGAACTCCTAGCAGGCATGTTAGAGGATGTAGGCATAAATGTTAACGTAATACCGGGAGAACCGAACACAATACTGGATATGGTTCTAAACAGATGGGATTTTGATTTATTCCCCCTTGGGTGGAGACTATACTTTGACCCCGACCCATTTATTTACGAATCTTTCCATTCAAGCAGAATTGGACATTGGGGCTTAAACTGGGCTGGTTACAACAGTACCGAATTTGATACATTAGCCGAACAGCAAAGAATGAGCGCAACACCTGAAGAGAGGAGACCCTATCTATTACAAATGCAAGAAGTACTCGCACTTGATTTGCCTTGGATACCTCTTTGGTACCAAGACCTTGTGTATGCAGTTCGAACCGACACTATAGAAGGGTGGATAGCGGTGCCAAGGTACGGTTTAAGAAATACACTTTGCTACTTATCACTGCATGCTGTTGGAGGCCCTACAGAAACTAAACCACCAGACTATACGCTACTGATTTTAGGTTCGGTCATTGTGATCTTAGTTATAATCATAGGCGCCGTCGCATACATTTTATATGCCAAAAAGAAGGCTACGAGAGGGACCAGTTGACATCAGTAATAGGCTATATAGTCAAACGATTTTCCTATTTAATCTTCCTTTTTCTTTTTATTACAACTGTAACTTTTGTAATTTTGAGGTCTATACCTGGTGATCCTACTTATAGGTGGATAATGGAAGGCAGACTAACACAGCAAGAAAGAGAAGCGTTAATTAAAACTTTTGGACTTGATAAGCCTTTAATTGAACAATTTTTTATTTTCATTGTGAACATTTTTAGAGGAGAACTTGGAATATCTTACTCCTACTACCCTTCACCAGTAATAAAGGTTATCCTAGAGAGGTTACCATGGACCATTCTTTTAATGGGAACCGCTACGGTTTTATCCATGCTAATAGGCATGATAATAGCTCCATATATCTCATGGCATGAGGGAACCAAAAAAGCATCTATAATAACAGATCTTTGCTTTATTTCCCGCACCATCCCAAGCTTTTGGGTGGGCATGATTTTACTCTTAATATTCGGTTATTATCTTCGTGTATTTCCGTTATCGGGAGCCATAACTATAGGTTTGCCAAAATCTGATCTTTTAGTAAGGCTTGTAGACGTATTGTGGCATATGGTGCTTCCCGTAGTTACGCTTTCGCTTTATTATGTTCCAGGAAACATTTTAGTAGTTAAAGCAAGTTTTTCAGAAGTGCTTCCTGAAGAGTTTATGCTTACGGCAAGGGCAAAGGGTTTAAGCAAAATCAAACTTTTATACAAGCATGCGTTTAGAGCCGCCATAATTCCCATTTTAACATGGTTCACCCTTCAAATAGGATACATTGTAAGTGGAGCCGTGATTATAGAAGTGGTTTTTTCCTATCCTGGATTGGGACGGCTTCTTTTTGAAGCTGTCTTCGCTCGGGATTATACTCTTTTGCAGGGTGCATTTCTTATGCTCACTTTAACCATGCTTTGCGCCTTGTTCATTATTGACGTTTTCATACTTGCTTTGGATCCAAGAACAAGGAGGTAAATGTAAACTGAAAACTTTTATTTCAAGAAAGTTAAACAGCGCTTTAATAGTAGTTAAGGAGGTGCTGCGTAGAAAAAGAGGCTTAATCGGTGTGTTTATAACATCATCTTTCGTGTTAATAGCTATATTAGCTCCTTATATTGCTCCTTATGACCCTTATAAGTTAGTTGGGCCTCCATTTTCGCCCCCATCTGAAAAGTTTATTCTAGGCACGAATGATTTGGGGCAAGATGTTTTTAGTGAATTATTGTATGGAACTCGAATATCCCTTCTGATCAGTTTAATAGCGGGAATATGCTCTACTTTCATAGCAGCGGCGTTCGGTATACTTTCAGGATATTATCAAAAGGTTGGAAGTTTTTTCACGGGATTGATGGATATTTTCTTACTAATACCCTTTGTGCCGTTTGTTATATTGTTAGCAGCCAATCTTGGTCCTGGCTTATTGACTGTTTTATTGGCGATTTCAATTTTGACATGGCCTGCTGGAGCTCGGACGATAAGATCGCAAACTATCTCAGTTAAGAACAAGGAGTTTATGGAGAGCATTAAGGCGCTGGGCGCGTCTGATGGTTACACGATAATGCGTTATATATTGCCAAATGTTGCGTCGTTAATATATGCCAATGCAATACTTAGGATAGTTGATGCCATCTTGTTAGAAGCAGCTTTGAGTTTCTTGGGTCTCGGCGATCCAACGCAAAAAAGCTGGGGAATGATGTTATACTTTGCACAGCAACGCACGGCATTTTCAACAGGTGCATGGTGGTGGTTTATCCCTCCTGGATTATGCATAACACTATTAGCCCTCGGCTTTAACCTGCTCGCATCAGTGTTGGAAGATGTACTTAATCCAAGATCAAAATATATAACTTGGAGATGACACTCCTTTTTCTATCGTTGACGCGCTCGCATATATCGGAAAAGAAAATAGCAGCCCTTAAAACTAACTTTTATTGTCTATAATAAGTCATAAATCGTAATATAGGTTAAATCTTTTAAAGGGTTTAAGCTATAATCAGAAAGAGGAAATAGCAAAGGTTGAGTGTGCTATGGTTAAGAGTGGAGATGAGGAGAAGATTAAGCGCATATTGACAGACCCGAAACTGTCGGCTGTTAAGGCTATGCTTGAAAAGGACCACGCCATAGACTGCATTTTATTGCTTTACATGAACCGTGGAAAATGGAAGGAAGCCAAAGAGTTTATGCGCTCTAACGGTTTGACTTTGAGCGATGGAACATTTAGGGCTAGGATGATTGAGATCGAGGATTTGGGTTTGGCCAAGGGCGAGCGCATAGACCCTTTGAAGAAGTATTATGTGAAAACGGAGTTTGGCGAAAAAGTGGCAAAGCTTCTCTTGGAGTTTTTTGACAAGTTGGGTCCTTAAGGCGTTTATTGAGAATAATGTTCGGTTGCTGTTGTACAGTTTCGTTTTACATGGTTTTTTAAACGTCTTTATAGTTGTGATTTTTGGGTTTTTTGTGGTTTTGTTTTACAAATAATTAATATGGTGTATTAAGTCGTAAGATTTAAATTCTCTGTCTCCTCTAACATACACAACAACCTCAAAAGGAGGGATAAAAAAGAAATGAAAATATTGAGGAACAAGAAAGCCCTAAGCCCCGTAGTTGCATCAATCATACTCATCGCCGTAACAGTCGCCGTAAGCATAGCCGTGGCAGCATGGATGGGCGCCCTAACAATAGGATTCATGGGCTCATCCTCAATCACAATAACAAACGTGCGATTTGAGGGCACTACTGCTGGATCTAAGTATATCAATTGTACATTGAAGAATTCTGGAACAAACATGGTTACAATCGCTTCAGTGAAAATTAATAACTCACCTGTATCTGCGTCGGATATTGCGTTTGATTCAACTCATAGTTCAGGGTCGTATGCTTCTGGAGCCACGGGATGGGTGCGAATAAAATACGATTGGGTTGCTGGTAATCCCTATAAAATTGACCTTTACGATGGCAGCGGACAAGTAGTTGGCTCGTATCAAGCAACCGCTCCGCAATAGTTCACCCATTGTTCGTGTTGAGGTTGGGGTAGGGTGAGGTTAAGCCTCTCTCTAATTTCCCTTTGTTTCCATGTTTGGAGGTGTAAAATATAATGGTGGTAGAAATAAAGGAATACGCTTCGGCAGAAGAAATAGCTGAAACCCTTGAAAAAGAAATTTCAGAAACAAAAAGCACTTTAGGCGAATACCTGCGTCGTTTAGATGATATTAGGGCTTTGGCTGAAAAATCCAAAAAAATCCGAGAAGTAGTCATGAAACTGGCTGGCAAGAAAGCTGCAACCGAAAGCCTTGGCGAAATCACCATAGGCAGTTTAAGTATAATTTTAGATGCCAACCCATTCCACGAACTCACAGCAATAGAAGAAGTCGTGCGCAGCCACCAGGAAAGGCTTTTGGTTTTGCAGAAAGCCAGAGAAGCCCTAAAATGGCTTGACCAGCTTGGCGACACTGAAGGCTTAAAATATCTTGTTGTGGAAAACGACGGCGTTCCTGAACGTATCCTCTTCAAACTATCTTAAAGGCATTAAGGAAGTGAAAAACATGGATAATGAAGTCTACAGCTTTGCTCTAAAAAACGCTCTAAATGAAATTCGAAATGTCTGCCCAGACGTAACTCACACTTTCATGTTTAATCAAGACGGCGAAATATTAGCCGCAGACGAGAATACACATGAAAAAACTATAATGCAGGTTATAGACGCCTTTGACGGCATTTTGGAAAAGGCAGACAAAATAGGTGGTGTCGAAGGAATAACCATAGAAGGAAATAACGGCAGAGTAAACGTTTCATGCCTAAAAGACATATACTTCGCCGCAGTTACATCAAAAAAGGCGGACATAAACTACGTAAACACCGTCACCCGCGTCTTAATTCCCACAGTTCTAAAGTTGCTAGAGAAAATCTGCCCTACCCCCCTCCAAAACACTCCAACTCCATCGCTAAAAATAGAACCCGAAATCCCAATGACCCAAAAGCTTCCACAACCAGCAAAAGAAGAGGAAGAACCAAAGAAAATAGAAAAGCCTCCGATAGAACAACCTGAACCCCTCTTTCCCGAACCCCCAGTAAACCAGCTAATAGTGGAAAACCTCGGAGGCTTGCTTGTCCCATCAGACACTGTGCGCATTGACACCGAAATACTCTCTCAGTGGGAAAAACTTTGTGAAGATAAGAAAATTGAGGAAGTTGAAATAGAAACTTTTGATGGGAAAACCGCAAGGTGTAAGGTTAAGCCGATAAAAGATTCAAAATATGAGGGGAAAGGCGTTATCCAAATGCCCGAAAAAGTGCAACTCGCCCTCGAAATTAAAAAAGGCGAACTCGTGAGGGCTAAACCAATAATTCAATAATGGAGGCGCTGCATTATGGTTAAAAAGAAAAAAGGTTTTCCCGAAACTGCTGCAATAACCGAACCAGTAGCCGTTGAAGAAACAACTTCCGAAAAAGATTTGAAGGCAAGCCTCGAAGAAATCAAAACCTACGATGGAGTTATCGGCTATATTCTCAGAAACTCTACATCAGCCGCCATAGACCTCAAAGATCCAACAAAAATAATTGACTACGCCATCCTTTCATCCTCAGCCCTAGAAGCAAGCGAGAAACTTTGCGAACTTTTCGATTTAGGCGAAGCCAAAAACATAAACGTCGAAGGCAAAGACGTTAAAGTGCTCTCTTTGGTTATTGATGAAAATAGGATAAGCGTTTTCATGGAAAAAAATGCTGACTGTGAAAAAGTTTTAAGAAAACTCCACACTTTTTAAACTACTCAACTTCCTAACATTTTCTTTTCACCTTTAACATTTTCACCATTAATACCCCTTTTCAGAACGTTTAAATTGACGTTTTACGTTTTATTTTTCGGAGAAGGGGACCTCAAACACTAATCGAGTTGAGGTACTTGTTGGTTCAAAGTAAAAAGCGAAGTAATAATGGTCATCGTTGTCAACTAGACGTAATTGCTGACCTTTTAGAAGCATCCCAAGAGAGAACAAGAAAAACATATCTTATGTATCGATGCAACATGAGCTTCAAACAATTAAAATACTACCTGGAAATTCTCATTACCCGAGGGCTTCTTTGTGTGGTTGCTGAAAATATTGATGGCAACCCAGGTTTTTTCAAGATTACCGAAAAGGGCAAGGCTTTTTTGAGGGCTTATAAGGATTTGGTGGCTCTCTTGAAGTAGTGGTTTGCGTTAAAAATTTTTGAATTATTTCTTCAAGTTTTACTTTTTTATCTGCTTGGTTTATTATTACGAAATTGTATTCGTTTAGAAATTTTATTATTTCCCGAATTTGGTCCTTATTCACCTTAATTTTTTCCATCAATTCCTCTATGGTGTGCCATTCTCCATCTTTAAGATATTCTAAAGCTTTCGCAATTTTAGAAGTCGTTGATAACTTCCTCCAAAGGAAATATTTTAAACCTTTATGTTTTAGTGCTTAAACGTCTTTTGAAATTTTCTTTCAGAAAAATTTTCTAGGAGATTGTTTGGAGTTAGCTTTATTAGTGGTTTAATTGTTATCTATTAATTGTTTATTGTTGGATTCGTATTCAGAGTTGGTATTGGATGGAGAAGGCTAGGCATAGAAGAAGTCGCACAGAAGTTATTATTAGCCTTCTCGAGGAAGCTTTGAGCGGTGCCAATAAAACTAGACTTATGTATCAGTGTAATTTGAATTTTATGCGGTTTAACTCTTACCTTCAAGAATTGTTGGATGCGGGTTTAATCGAACGTGTTAATGCGAATCCTGAAGGAATAATATTGTACAAAACTACTGAGAAAGGGCGCGAACTTCTTAAGGTTTTACGAAAAGCTAATGAATTCTTGTCTATTTAATTTTGTTTATGGCTATCTCGCTTAGTCTTTTGTCTATGCGAACCTCCAATTCGAGGCTGTTATCCGTTAAATTTGATATTCTTGTGCACTGAATTACTAAACTTTTTTGTGGCGGTATTATTATTGTGCCAATGGCTGTTGTCTCTTGTTGTGGCTGGTCATGTTCTTTCTGGTTTATTATGAGGGTTTTCCAGTTTTGATTAAGTTTTACTTGATTTGTTGCAGAATTATACTGTATCATGTCCGCTTCTGTCAAAAACTTTATTATCTGCTGAAACTTTTCAGATGGGATTTCCAGCGTTTTCGTTATTTCCTCCATGTTATGCCATACGTTATCGCTTAACAAACTTAACAGTTTTTCAAGTTTTGTTGACAAGTTTAACCCTCTAAGTGACTGGAAGATGTTTATGATAGTTAGTTGTTGCTTAAATACTATTGAGGACTTTTAGACTAGACTAAAGGTCTATTTTCGGACATGTCCGTTTGTTTAAATGTTCCGCAGCATTTAGAGTAAAGTCTTTTTATCATAAGCGATAAAACTATAAATAACGGATTTGGAGAAAAACCTAATGGCAGAACAAGTCGATTGGCAAAAAATCCTTATTCAATGCAAAAGCAACATACAAAAACAAATCGCTCCGCTCCTAAAAACATTAAATCAGCCTCAACCAAACTTTGGCATAGGTGCAGGCGGAGACCCTATAAAGCAAATAGACCTCGCAGCGGAAGAAGCTATAGTAAACACCTTAAAAGGACATAACATTTCCTTCACGCTCATAAGCGAAGAATCGGGCGTAAAAAAATATGGCAAAACTCCCAACGAAAATTTTGTGACCGCAGATCCCATAGATGGTACAACAAACCTTGAAAGAGGTATACCATTTTACGCCACATCCATTGCCGTCTCCACAAAACCGGCTTTAGACGCTGTTCACGCGTCTCTTGTGGCGGATTTACCCCATGATATAACATATATTGCACAAGAAGAAAATGGCGCTTACCGCAACAACCAGAAAATAACCCCTTCAAGAAATACTTCGCTGGAAGAAGCTGTGATAGGCATAGACTTAAACACATACAGAGTTAAAGAAATCGCTCCAAAACTGTCAAATATTATAAATAAAACAAAGCACATACGCCATTTGGGAGCCAACGCCTTAGAATTATGCTATGTGGCCGATGGAACCACGGACGCCTTTTTAGACATACGGGGAAAACTTCGTGCCACAGACGTGGCGGCAGCATGGCTAATAATAAAAGAGGCGGGCGCAAAAATAACAACGCCCGAAGGAAAACCATTAAACATCAAGCTGGACCCTAAACAAAAAGTGACTTTCATAGCATCTGCGAACCAAAAACTTCATGAAATCATATTAAATTTTTTGAGGAGAGAAAAAGAATAACTTGTTAAGATTAATACAAAACCAACCAGCTCTACTGGTTAAAGAGGGACAGCGCATAACTCTTGTAATAGTTGACTTGCATATTGGTTGGGAAATGGCACTTTCGGAAAGAGGCATCCATGTTCCAACGCAGACTTTGAGGCTTTTAAAAAAGCTGGAAGACCTCATATCCGCCTACAAACCTGAAAAACTGCTGATTTTGGGCGATGTAAAACATACGGTTGCAACTGCAGAACTGGGCGAATGGCAAGACATACCTGAATTCTTCAATGAACTAAAAAGGCAGATAAAAGAAATATGGGTAATCCGAGGCAACCATGACGGAAACCTTGAACCTTTACTTCCAGAAAACATAAAGGTTATCTCGGCAACTGGCATAACATTAGGCGAAGTCGGTTTTTTCCATGGGCATCGATGGCCATCACCTACCCTTCTGAAATGTAAAACGTTAGTAATGGGGCACATCCATCCGGTTGTAGCCTTTCAAGACCCCGCCGGGTTTAGAATAACAAAACAAGTTTGGATAAAAGCAAATTGTAATGGTAGTAGGCTAACTGAAATCTTATTGCAGAGGCATAAGATAAAAATTGAACAGAATCCAGAAGAAACATTATTTAAACATTATAGGATTAAGCCCAAAACCTCCACCATTTTCATAATGCCCTCCTTTAACGAGTTCTTAGGAGGAAAACCGCTAAACAAAGGTGATACTGGTAAAGAAAGAGTCGTTGGTCCAATTCTTCGTTCAGAAGCGGTAAACATGGAAAATGCTGAAACCTACCTTTTAGATGGAACCTACCTTGGAACCCTAAACCAGCTTAAACTTTTAAGCTAAATTTTAGCACAAAATTTATAGATATGACATTATTCACACATACAAGGTGAAAAGTTATGTCATCAGAAGATTTTCCAGAATGGTTTAGAAGGAGACGCTATCCCTTCTTCAGAAGCTGGTTCTTTGAGGATATGGATAAGATGTTCCGTGAAATCGAGAAGATGATGGAGGAGGAATTCAAAACCTTCACGTCTCGAGTTCCAAAAGACTACGTTAGGGAAAGAAAACTTCCAGACGGCACAACCGTCCGTGAATGGGGCCCCTTCGTATATGGTTACAGCGTAAAAATAGGCCCCGATGGAAAACCTGAAATTCATGAGTTTGGGAACGTCAAACCAAGCCGCCTCGGACCCCAAGTTAAGGAAGAACGTGAACCCCTTGTGGATGTTATCGAAACTGATGGCGAAATTCACATTGTCGCGGAACTGCCTGGCGTGGAGAAAAATGATATAAAACTTCACGGGACAGAGGAATCCTTAACAATTTCTGTTGATACTCCCCAACGCAAATATTATAAAGAGATAACATTGCCAGCCAAAGTAAAAGTGAAAGAAGCCAAAACACAATATAAAAATGGAGTTTTAGAAATTACCCTCCCAAAAATCAAAGAGGAAAAGAAACCAAAGGGCGAACCCATAAGCATAGACTAACAGTCCATCATCCCACTTTCATTTCGTGAACAGCTTGTGCGTATATGGATGAAAATTCAGAAATTGACATAATAAACGCAGTCTGCAGAGAAGCTAAGAAAGAGGGTAGACTAACAGGCAAAAACCTAACAAAACTTTACGAAATCTTTGGTCAAAGATTTACAAAAGCTTTCGAAGCTTTAAAAGAAGGACGCGTAAAAAAGTATAATTTTAAACCAAGTGGTAGAACTGTTTGGATTGTTGTGGGAAAAGAACGTGATTATCTATTAATGCCAGAAGCTGAATTTTGTTCATGTGATGACTTTTATTTTCGTGTTTTAGACAAGGAGATACATTTATGTTATCATCTTCTCGCCCAAAAATTGGCCAACATTTTAGGATGGTATGAAACCATAGAAGAGCATGATGAACTTTATGATTCCCTTATGGAGGAGTGGAAAAAACCAACACATTAAAATATTTAGATTCTAAATAAAAGGGTAAAAGGAGATGTTTCATGGACATAGGAGCCTACTTTGAAGTGCTCAAATATATTCTCATGACAGCAACTTTCATTGCATTAGTATTAATCTTTCTCTACGCCTTTTACGGTAAAGAGGAAAAGGCAAGCTAAGAAAGCTTAATCCTTCACCTTTTTAATTTCACGGCGCATTATTAGAAACATTGCTACGCCTAAAAATGCAAGAATTATGGCAAACAAAACTATCCAATGCGCTTCTGGACCCGAACCAAAAACTATTGGGATGAACCATAGGAATATGACACCGCCAAAATTTACGGAACTCTCACTATAAACCAGTGAGGCGATAATCAAGATTATTATACCTAAGAAGATTATAAAAAATCCTATAATGAATAACATTAAGAATTTTTGTTGTCCGGTGCTTGGGCTTTCCGCAGTTTTTTCCTTCTCAACCATCCTCATCTCACCTGAGCAATAGATATAAAATAACCGTTGCCGCTATAAGCAGCACCATTAAAATTATGGAGAGAATTAAAACCGTTTTAACTGATTCTTTGTCTGTTCCAAAAATTATTGGGAAAGGTCCAATAATCAAGGCTCCGCCACCCTTAATTTTTCCAGTTTCCTTTGTGCTAGAATAGAAAAGTAGAAGAAAAGCTAATAAAACAATGAGCATTCCAGCAAAGATTAAGGCTATGCCTAAGCTATAAATTGTTTGCGCACTCATCCTCTTACACAATTATAAGACTGAGAAAGAGCATTTAATAAACTTTATAACATCCAATTTTTTATCGTTCAACAGCATTGTGACTGAAGATGTCCATTGAAAAGCTAATTGAACATATACTTTCCAAGCGTCCAGAAATTTCTAGGAAAGAGCTTATAGAAAGGTTGGAGAGGGAGCGAGAAAAAACGGCTAGTTTCATTTCAGACGAAAGTCTTCTACGAATGATTGCAACCGAACTTGGCATAGAAATCTCTCACAAAGAGTTTCTAGCGCCTACACTTTTAATAGGCAACTTAATTCCAAGTCTGAATGATATAAATATTGTCGGTCGGGTTGTTGCAGTTTTCCCATCTAAAACTTTTAAGGCTGAAGACGGAAAATTTGCGAGTCTGCTTATCGCTGACAAAAGTGGGATGTTGCGAGTTGTTGTGTGGAATGATAAAACCAGCCTTATAGATTCTGGAACGTTAAAGACTGGACAAATAATACGTTTTTCTCACGGTTACACAAAAGAAAATCGAGATGGAAAAGTTGAGTTGCACGTTGGAGATAAAAGTGATGTTCAAATTAACCCTCAAGATGTAAATGAGAAAGATTTTCCTGACATAAGCAAATTCGCAATTAGAATTAAGGAAATAACCAAAGCGTATACGAACAAAAATTTACATCTAATAGGCACAGTTAAAGAAGTTTTTCCAGTAGCCACTTTCAAAAGAAAAGATTCAAGCAGTGGAAAAGTACAGCGGTTTGTTCTTTCAGATGCCACAGGCGAATTACCAGTTGTGGTTTGGAACGAAAAAGTGGACGAGTTAGATAAAAAGCTTAGAAAAGGCATTAAATTGCAAATAGTAAATGCTAAAGTAAAGAAGGCGGCAAATGAAGGCTTAGAAATTCACGTTGGCACTGGAACTTATGTTGAAGCATTAGAGTCCAAACCAGATTTTCTCCAAATAGCCGATTTGAAAGAAAGCTTAAACAATGTTAACGTTGAAGGAATAGTTGCCACAAAACCCATGCTAAGAAACGTAAAAACATCAGAAGGCAATGTTGTAAAACTTGCAGTTTTCGAGTTGAAGGATGAAACTGGAACAATATGGGTTTCAGCATGGCGAAAGCACGCAGAAACAGCCGCAAACCTAAAAATAGGTGATAAAATAACAATAAAAAACGCTTATGTAAAAAGAGGCTTCGGAGACCAGCTGGAAATATCAACAAGAACCACAACATCAATCGAAATCCTTCCGAAAGACAAAAATTAAACATAATCGCTGATTAATTATTCTGAAGCCAACGTTTGGAGAAACGTCTCCATGAAAGATGCCTTAAATAAACTTATCATAGTGCAATTTTCAATTTATGCGGTCATCAGTTTCCTAGGGTTCACTTCATGGTTGTTAGCCTTTACTAGTAACGTTTCAATTCTGAAGGGAATTGTTGGCGAATATTTTCATGGACATATTATAAGATGGACTGCCCAGCTTCCTCCTTGGGGAATCTTGATGTTAATAAGCGCCATTTTATCGCTTGCTTCCACATACCTATTATGGTACTCACGAAAAGAAGGAGCATATTTTGGCATAGCCTCTTTCTGTATAGGATTTGCAACCAACATACTCTTCGCCCAAAACATATTAGTTCACGCCCTCATCGGAATCCTTATAGGCTGGACGCTGCTAGCACCTCTTGCAGTTGCATGGAAAAATTTGAAAACAAAAACGACATAATAGACTATGCTTTTTAGCGTCTACAATGGTATTCATCCTTTAACTTAATGTTCCTTTGTCGGCTGCCTTTACAATGTCTCGACCAAGCTGCCTTGCAAGTTCGAGAGCCCGTTTATCTTCTGAAACTGGGAATTGTCCATGCACTCCTCTAAATGGCCACTTTTTTATGGTCACGAGGGTCATTTGGAGCCATAAGCAGAACTCTTCCAAATGCTCTTGAAGTGGTATGGCACTGTAAGCGTCTGAAGATGATGTGGTGATAATGCCAAAAGGCTTGTTTATTAGGGGAGAAACCATTGAGGGATTTTTCCATCGAATTCAGTAGGTTACACAGTAAAGCCTCTCAATTAAAGCTTGCAACTTTGAAGGCACAATAAAATAGCGAGGAGAAGCAAGCAAAATACCGTTTGCCTGTTTTATCTCCTCAAAAACCAGCTGAAGATCGTCTTTCAAGTTGCACTCAAAAGGTTGCTTGGCACAACCAGCTGTTTCATCATAGGCGCAAGTGGCTATGCACGGACTAATCTTTAATCCAGCCAATTCGATAATCTCCGTATCAACAGTTTGATTTTCTTCCTTAGCCCCTTTCATCGCCTCTTCAAGCAAACGATAAGTACCACCACTTTTTCTATGAGAAGCGCATATCCCCAAAATTTTCATACTCTAAAATAAGGGTCACGGCTTAAAAAAGTTGCTTTAGTGCCGGGGGCGGGATTCGAGCCCGCGACCTCTGGGTTAGGGCGTTTGGTCCCTTTTCTCTCCAGATTATGAGTCTGGCGCCCATTCCAGGCTAGGCTACCCCGGCTACTTTTCGGATTACTCCGATACATTTTCATATGCGCTTCCTAAAAAACATTAAGTCATCCTTTTGGCATACTTATTTAAAATCTGTCTTAAGTACATCTCGATCTCACACATTATATCTGAATCAATTTAAAATTATCAATTATTTACCCAAAAACCGAACATACTCGAAACCTTTTAATTTAAAATGCGAATGGCTATCCCCAGTTTTGATACTTTTGTTTAAGTTTAATTCTTTTTCTCTTTCTGCTTTAATATAGCTAAATACTCATTCAAGGACTCTTCGACATTCCATTCAAAGGAATCTCCGATGTTAAAGTTCCACCAGTCGATGAATCTTTCAAGATTAATTCTAAGAAATATCATCAAGACTGCAACTGGAATTATTAATGTTAGAAGTATATTTATTGGAAAGGGAAAGAGAAGGAGCAAAAAAAAGTTCAAGAAAAAATCTAGCAACAAAAATATTGGTACTACTATACTCCAAAAAATACCAGAAGAAATGCTTTGGATAAAATCTGACCCAGGCACCTTTAAAATTAGTCTGTATATTAGAGGCAACTTGTTTTTATCAATCTTCTTTAATTTTTGTTCGCTCATGAATGTTCAAGAAGAGTTTGCGACCTAAGATACATAAGCTTTAGCATTTTTCTTCTCTATCTTTTCCACCATGGTAGAGGTTCCAAGATAGACCACATCAACCATTTTAATAAAAAGTCCAGTTTCAATAACCCCCGGGAGTCTTTTTAATTTATGTTCCAGCTTTTCAGGGTCTCGTATAAGTCCCAAGTCTGCGTCTATAATGAAATTGCCATTGTCGGTTATCAATGGTCCAACTTTTCCTACACTTTCTCTTAAATTTATTTTTCCACCTTGCTCTTTTATTTTCTTTATTAAGACTGGCACGGCAAAAGGCAAAACTTCAATTGGCACTGGATGGTTGTTTTCTCCTAAAATCTTAACTTTTTTGCTTTCGTCAGCTACCACAATGAATTTTTTAGAAGCAAAAGCCACAATTTTCTCGCGGGTTAAGGCTCCGCCCATGCCCTTGATTAAGTTTAGTTTCTGATCTATCTGGTCTGCCCCGTCTATCGTCAAATCTATTGTTGGATGTTCTTCTAAAGTTGTTATTGGAATACCGCATTTGATCGCTAACATGAACGCTTGATATGACGTTGGAATACCTAAAACGCGAAGCTTTTCGCGTTTTATTCTATCTCCTATTTCTTTAATGGCATAGGCTGCTGTACTTCCGCTTCCTAAGCCGACAACAAAGCCATCCTCAACGTGTTTAACCGCTTCTAAAGCAGCTCTCTTTTTTGCTTGTTCAACCAATTCTTTTTTAGGTTTCAATTTCCATCTGTCCCAACCTTTCCAAAACTTTTTCTACTTCAGCTCTTATTTCTTCTATTCTTTTCTCTGCTTCGGTTCTTGGACTTGGCTTGGCGGCTGGTTTTCTCTTTCTCTTAGCTTTTTCTTCCCCCTCAGGTTTTTCTTCTGGTTTAGTGACTGCTTCCACCTTTGGCGTGGATATGGTTATTTCTTTTAGTGATTTAGCCTCAACTTTTGAGCGTAGTTCCTCAATTTTTCCGCTTAACTCGTCGAAGCGTTCGCTGAAAAGTTTTAGCAAGTCTTCTTGCATGTCTTCGAGCTCATGTAAAGCCACAAGATGCTCATCTTTTGAAATGGCTTCTTTCACTGTCACCATCCTATCTTTGTATGTTTGGGCAAGTCTTTCTCTTTCTTCCTCTGTTATTTTTCCTTCCGCATGGGCTTCGTAAAGGCGTCGAATGGCATCGCTTAAAATTTCTCTTTCCAAACTAAGAATTCTAAGCTCTTCTTTTGCTCTTGCTGCCTCGTCGGGCGATACGCTTTTTGTTATCTTAAATGGTAAACCTCCAAAGTCAACCTTTAACTTTTCTTCCTCCCCAACTTTTTCTTTTTTCTTTTCCTTTTTTCTCATGGCATAAATGACTATTGAACATGCAATAAGTGCCCCTAAAACAATTATTGCATAGATTAGGATATCCTCAAGGGGCAAGAACGCTTTCCCTCTCTTATTTCACATTGTTTTTATGCATATATAAATTATCCAGAAGCATGGATCATTTTAGAAAATTATTAATTTTCAATCACAATAAAAGAGTACTAAAATGGTGACCATAATGAATAGAGATAAAGTTTTCAAATACATCGAAAATCATTTCGAAGAACATCTCAGCCGTTTACAAGAACTCGTTAGACAACCTTCCATATCCGCTGAAAACTGCGGCATCCGCGAATGTGCAGAACTTGTTAAACGCTATCTAAAGGATTTGGGCTGTCAAGATACAAGACTTGTTGAAACTTCTGGCAACCCCGTGGTATATGGATATTATGACGCTGATGCAGAAAAAACAATAATCGTTTACTTCATGTATGATACACAACCAGTAGACGAGCCAGGATGGAGCGTTCCTCCTTTAGAGGGACGGGTTATTGAGATGGAGCCTTTTGGCAAATGCCTTGTGGCAAGGGGAGCCATAAACACCAAGGGCGAGCTTGGAGCTTTCGTTAACGCTTGTGAATCTATAAAGGCCGCAGGCGAGAAAATTCCAACAAACATGATTTTTGTGGCTGAAGGAGAAGAAGAACTTGGAAGCCGTCACCTACCAGAATTCATAAACAAATACTTAGACAAGCTAAAGGAGGCTGACGCCGTTTTCTTCCCAACAGCTGATCAAGACCAAAAAGGCAAAGTGCAAATGACCTTGGGCGTTAAGGGAATAGTTTATTTCGAATTGGAACTTGATGGAAAAACTTGGGGTTATGGACCAACAGAATTTGACATTCACGGCAGCAACAAGGCTTGGGTGGACAGCCCAGCATGGCGCATGATACAAGCCCTAAGCACATTCACAACGAAGGATGGCAACAAAGTTCTGGTTGAAGGCTTCTATGATAATGTTATTCCTCCAAGCAAAGAGGATTTAGAGCTTTTAGAGAAACTTGAAAAAACCTTTGATGAAGAAGCAATCAAAGATGAAATGAAAGTTAAACGATTTATAAATGATGTTCATGGAAAAGAGGCTTTACTAAAATATCTTTACTCGCCAACCCTAAACATAGACGGAATATTGGGTGGTTACATTGGACCTGGAACAAAAACAGTTCTGCCATACAAGATAACGGCAAAAGTTGATGTGCGACTTGTTCCAAACATGACCGTGGAAGAAGTTATCCCAAAAATAAAGAAACACCTAGACAAGCACGGTTTCAAAGAAATAAAAATTGTAGAACTTGAAGAAGGCTACGGCTGGGCTAAAACAAGCATAAAAGAACCAGCAGCCCAAGCCATATTAAAAACTTACCGCGAATTCGGCTACGAACCGGAAATATGGCCCCATATGGCTGGAAGCGCCCCCTTCTGCATGTTCAACCGTGAACCATTAAACCTACCATTCGTCATGGGCGGATTAGGCCACGGCGCAAGAGCCCACGCTCCAAACGAGTACATAGTCGTAGGAGAAGGAGGCCCCACAGGCGGATTAATAACTCTTGAAAAATCCTACGTGGCTATCTTGGACAATTTAGCAAAAATGTTATGAAAGCCTCGGGCGGGCATCGATCCCGCGACCTACGGCTTACAAGGCCGTTGCTCTACCAGGCTGAGCTACCGAGGCACATGCGCAATAGGCAATACTTAACAACAAAAATAAAAATATTAGCCAACTAAATTAAAGAGATGCTGTTTTTAGCATTTTCTCAGCTTTTTTCAAAATTCTTTTCTCTTTAGCATAGGCTAGAACTCTAAGTGCCTCTGAAAGCTTGAACCATCTAACATCCTCCACTTCAATACTATGATCGCTTAGGAAACCGCTAACATATTTGAGAAGGTAGAAATGAACAGTTTTGAAATATTGTTGCCCTCTAAAGAAGCTATAATGAATTTCCCCAATCTTTGCGACTATTTCGCCATTCAATCCAGTTTCTTCTTTAACCTCCCTTAAAGCAGTTTCTTCAGCAGATTCGTCCTTCTCAATCAAACCTTTCGGCAAACACCAAACTTTTTCTCTCCTTTTAAAACATAATGCCACTCCAAACTCATCATTAACTTTTCGAAAAATCACTCCACCAGAAGCCATAAGCCGATGTGTCTTAAGCAAGCCTCTTCCCATAAAAATAAATAATTAAGCATCTATCTCTTAAATTCATAATCAAAAACACTTATTACATACATACGCAATACTTATATCCCCGAAAACCGCTTCAGAAATATTTTAGCCATATAGCAAACGCTGTCTGGAAAATGATGCAGCTCCCCATCAACATGATTGGGAGCGAAGGGTTAAATGAGCCTATAAAGCTCATTGATGAAACCATGCACAGGCCTTAGTGATTCACCCAAAACGTCAAACAGATACCACCAAAAGCCCGACACGCTACGCCGTCTGGGGAATGGCTCGGCTTGAGCGCCGAAGAAGGGCGTGGCAAGCCGCGAAAGAGCCCCGGGTAAGCGCATGCAGCCTTAGAACCGAGGATTCCTGAATGGGACTTCCTACCACGGTTCCTTCGGGGATCGTGGTGCTCCCAAAAGGGAGCGGGAACCCCCCGAACTGAAGCATCTTAGTAGGGGGAGGAAAAGAAACCAAAATGGGATTCCCCCAGTAGCAGCGAGCGAAAAGGGAGGAGTCCAAATCGAATCCCATAAGGAAACTTATGGGAGATGTAAGGTTAAGGGTCCAGCCTCCTCCTCACTGGCGAAGCTGAAGTGGCCTGGAAAGGCCCGCCAAAGAGGGTGAAAGCCCCGTAAGCATAAACCAGAAGGAGCTGGGCTGGAAACCCAGAGTACCACACCCCGGTTTCGGTGCGGGAAGTTAGGAGACACTAACTTCTAAGACTAAATACGCCTCAAGACCGATAGCGCACTAGTACGGTGACGGAAAACTGAAAAGTACCCCGGAAGGGGGGTGAAAAGAGCCTGAAACCAGACGGTTACAGACGTGTGCAGCCCGGAAGGGTAGATCCCTCCAAAAGGAAACCGCTGCGAGGCGGCAGTACGAAGGAGGGGGACCAGGGTTGCACGTTCCGTCTAGAAACACGGGCCGGGGAGTTCACAGCTGTGGCAAGCTTAAGGGTTTAAAAGCCCGAAAGCGCAGGGAAACCAACACGCACACAACTGGGTTCTTGCCCAGCGAGGTGCGGGGTCTGAAAGGGCCCGAAGTCACAGCTGTGAAAACTAGAAACCGGGCGATCTAGCCCTGGGCAGGGCGAAG
>JAVZLM010000007.1:0-154588 GCA_038883775.1 Bathyarchaeia archaeon | reverse complement strand
ATAAAGCGTTGAATCAATAACTCTCCCAATGAGTTTTTCTGGTTCGTCTGCTGGCACGCTTCCAAGTTCCACATTACCAAAGTATGGTGGAGCAATTGTTGTGTACCAGGATTTGCTTCGCCATTTATCTCTTACACGTTTTGTTTTTGAAGACACAGTTATCCTCCAAATGTAGCTTGAAAATTCGCATCTGAGTATTAAAAGTTTTACCGTTTCGGCTCTATTTTTGCTATGCCTCCCATATATTTTCTTAGAACTTCTGGGACGATAACTGAACCGTCTTCCTGCTGGTAATTCTCAAGAATGGCAACAATTGTTCTTCCAGTAGCTATGGCTGTAGAGTTTAAAGTGTGCACAAAACCCTTTGGCGATTCGCCCTCCCTCTCTCTGTATTTTATGTTTAACCTTCTCGCTTGGTAATCGGTGCAATTGCTGCATGAAATTATTTCGCGATAGGCGTTTTGTGCTGGCATCCAGGCCTCTATGTCATATTTTTTTGCTGCCACTTTTCCTATGTCGCCGGTGCAACAGTTTACAACGCGGTATGGTAAACCAAGCTTTTGCACGAGTTCTTCAGCGTTTTTTACGAGTTCCTCGTGAATTTTCCATGAGTCTTCTGGTTTGCAGAAAACAAACTGTTCAATCTTGTTAAATTGGTGGGTTCGAAAAATTCCACGAGTATCTTTGCCGTGGGCTCCAGCCTCCTTCCTAAAGTTTGTGCTAACTCCAACAAGTTTGAGTGGTAGCTCATCCGCCAGCAAAACTTCATCCATAAACATTGCTGCCATGGGATGCTCTGAAGTGGCGATAAGGTAAAGGTCTTCGTCTTCAATTTTGTATAGGACGTCTTCAAAATCGCTTAGGGCTACTACACCCTCGTAGGGTTTTCTTCGCATGAGAAAAGGCGGTTCTATTGGCTTATAGCCCCTGTTGACCATTTCCTGTAATGCGAAATTCATTAAAGCCATATCTAACAATACGCCGTCATTTTTTAAGTAGAAGAATCTGGCTCCAGCGATTTTTCCAGCTCTTTCGATATCCATTATGTCAAGGCTTAAGCCCAAATCTATATGGTCTTTAATGGGGAAGCTGAATTTTGGGATTTTCCCCCAAGTCCTTATGGGAACATTATCATTTTCATCTTTTCCGAAGGGAACTGACTCGTGTAACAGGTTTGGGAGGCGCATTAAATGATAGCGAACCTTCTCTTCATACTCAGACACTTGTTTTTCCAACATTGTGATTTCTGCGTCTATGGCTTTTCCTTTTGCAATTTCTTCTGCCGCATCTTTCCCCTTCTTTTTTAAAGCTGCAATTTCAGTCGTTATTAACTTTCTTTCATGGCGCAACTCATTTAGCTTAGTTAAACTCTGCCGCCATTTCCCATCATACTCGATTAGGGCATCAAGCATTCTAATGTTTTCTGGGTCTCCCCTCTTCATTAAGTTGTTCTTTACGAATTCTGGGTTTTCACGGATGAGTTTAATGTCCAACATCTTTTCACACGCAACCTTCTAACTTTAGCTTAAATCGATATTTTTACCTTTCTTGAAGAATGACAGTTTTGTCAAAAATATAGAGAGGGGGCTACGAATTTAGCAAAGGAAAACAGCCAAAATTTGACTATCCGAGAAATTGCTACGGCTAAAGCTTCTTTGTCATCTGAATCGTCTTTTCCGCGGTTGATGTGCAAAAGAGCAAATCGTCAATTGTGGCTATGAATGTCGGAAGCTTTCTCCTACACGCTATTCTCGTGATAACTCTATTTTTCTCTTGAAATGTTTTGATGGCTAATCCGGTCGGCGTTTTAAAATTGTCCGGCGAAACCGCTCTGGCTATGGCTTTGGCAGTCTCCTCATCCTCATATTCAATCGTTATTTCAGCTTCTAACTTTCTCACCCCTCAACTGTTTTCCCACAAGTTCGTTAACAACTTTAATGAAAGTATCAACATTTTCTATAGGAACTTGTGCTCCAGCAGCAATATTGTGTCCGCCTCCGTTTCCTAGGCATTTTTCTGCTGCTATTTGCATTACTTCGCCTAGGTTTATGCCCTTGTTTGTCATGATGTCTATGGTTCTTGCTGAAAATTTCGCCAAGCCTTCCTCTTCAACGTTTGCGTATGCGATTAATGGTTTTTCTGGGTTTGGGAGGCTTGTTGCGAGTATAGAGGAGATGGCGCCCACAATTTTTTCGTTTATGAAGTTCTCGCCGTGGACAACGTAAATGTTTTCCATTTCCCTCATCCTTTCAGCCTTCTCCATAACCCATCCAAGATACTTGTTTATTGTTCGCCTATACTCCTCCAAAACCTTGTTTGCTTCTTCCAATGCAGAGCCTCGGTCGCCCATGCATATAGCTACGCCTAAGCTTGGTTTTTCCATACGTCCAGTAGCATTTAACAGAACAGCAAATTCCCTCGCATCTCTAAGCGGAGTCCAAGGCTCTTCACGGGTTAAAGTGTAAACATGCCCAATCAAGTTCGTAACTTCATAGCGTAAACCCTTCGAAAGTAAATAATCTGCCAAAGCTGAGCACAATCGTTTCTTTTCATCGTCTGAAAGGTCTCTTAAAGCCCGCCATTTTTCGCCAAATTTTGGTTTAATATCCAAACTTGCCAAAAAAGCCAAACTTTTGTCTTCTTCGCCGCTTATGCCTGGAATAAAGGGGTTTGTTGTAGAAGCCAGTGTCTTATGAATGGGACGGGTTTCCCTACCAAAAAATATCAGATCCTTCTCAACTGTCAAAAGCCCAGTCTTTACGGCATCCTCAACTATTTTTTCATTAACTCCACCAAGCTTTCGTTGGTCATACTTATCCTGCAAATCTCCGAGGGCTCCAACAATAGCTATTGGCGCCAAATCCACGTTTTCCTTATCGATTGCTTTGGTGACAAAATAAGCCACACCAGCACCGCTAATGTCGCGAGCTCCATCAATCCCATAAGAATGGGGATTCACATGCACAATGTTTTGATTTTCTTCTCCTACGATTTGGTGGTGATCCAAAACGATAATCTTAAAGTCTGAAAGCTTATCATTCAAAAAATCAATGTAGCCGCTTCCAAAGTCTGATAAAATTATCATTTGGGGTTTTTCTGAATGGATTTCTGCAAAAACTTTTTCATCAATCCATTGAGTTATGCGAATTCGAAACTTTGCGTCAAGCCTAAACAAGGCTTTTCCAATAATTCCAGCCGCAGCCACACCATCAGCATCTAAATGGGAAAAAACCTGTATGAACCCGTCTTCCTTTACAGTTTCTAGAATCGCTTTAGCTGCTTGTGCTGCTGATTTCAAAAACTCCGCTATGGAGTCTTTTTCTGCCATGGCAATCACTTTAGGCTAAGAAGCCAAATTATTTAAAGATTTAAACCGCTTCATGCAAAGGCGGAGAAGTAGCTAACTAAGTTATTGAGGCTATTTTTGGCTCATATTTCCAGTTTGGCGGCAAAACCCCTTCCCGCTTATAATAGCGTGAGAGCTTGTGAATTTTCGCTTCTAAAATTTGAAGCGCTCTTTTATTATGCAAATCCTTCTTGTTCCTCTCCAAGTGTGTTGCGAGGCTTTCAGCCTTTTTCAGCATGCTTGCCAAATCTTCTGGCATGACTAGCGCAAGCCCCGCGTCTTTAAGGATTTTTGTTATTGTTTTCCCTGTTATTGGCTTTACAAGGGGAATTGCGTATTGGTCTCTAAGGATTGTTCCTATCCGGCTTGGAGAATTTCCTTCCTTCGCCAGTTTAATCACTAATGCTTCCACTTCTTCTGGTTGGTATTTGCACCAGCTTGGAGGGCGTTTGCTTACTGGTCTTACTTGGTGAGATTTTCCTTTTTCTTGTTTTGGCATCCTTATTCCCTTTTTAGCGTGGTATGAGCGAGGTTAGACGAATATTTAAAACCTTCGATGTCAAGGTTTAGGTTGACCTATGAAAACGAACCAAAGTAAACAACTCATTCATAACCTTTGAAGGTTGACTAACATCTTTAAGCTCCACTCTTGAATAGGTAGAGCGCCTCATGTAAGGATATGGAACGGCATAAAATCCTCGGACGCCAGGGCTTAAGGGCGTTATGGAACCATAATTAAGGACTCTGGCGATTGGACCTTGGTTTAGGATGATATCTGTGATTTCCGAGTAGGCGATTTCCCTAACCGAGATAGTGATAAATTTTCTAAAAAGTATGATACGGCGGTTAGTTAGAATATAGAGGTGTCCTCGAACGTAAAAGTATCCAACCAAAGCCATCAATGCAAAGAAAATCGCAAATCCAATTATGATTGAGTAAATGAAAAACCAAAAGTAAGCTTCCAAAGGTTGAGAGTATTGGGCAAGATTTCTAACGATTGATCCAAAGCTTACTAAAAGTGCGGTTGCCATGAAGGATAAAATAGATGTAAAAATGGATGCATAACGCCTCTGCAACCTCATTATTATTTTCTCATCCTTAAGCAATGAAACTTGAGGCGGAACAGTCTCCTCAACAGTCATTACTTCTATTGCTCCTCTGGCTGTTTAGCTTTCACCAACTTCGCTATACTATCCCTAACCTCGTATGGGTTTCGCACGCCAGAAATGGAGAATATGGCGGCTCCCATGGGCATTACCATCCCAGCTGTTATTGGAGAAACTCTTCCATAATTGCAAATCCTACCGATTGGTCCCTGATTCACGATTAGATCTGTTATCTTATCATGAGTAACCGTTCTCAGCAGAATACCAATGAATTTTCTGAACATTATAATCCTTTCATTCGTGATTATGTAGCGGTGTCCCTTAACGTAAATGTAGCCCAAACCATAAAGGAGAGGCGGAAGAATTACGAAGAAAAACAAAGCCAATGGAAACATAACCCACTGGTTTTCTTTGGGAATAGCAAAGTTTAGAATTAATAGTGCTCCTGCAATTACGAGAAGCCCAACAGTCGCTATGGTAACGAAGGATATGTAGGTTCTTTCCAAAACCATAAGTACCTTTTCATTGGGCGCTATGACTATCTCTCTTGGTATAGCTAATTGAAATCCTTCAGATGATCCCATAGATTTCTCGGTCATTTAAATCACCATGTTATAATTAAAGTCAAACTCTTATTTTGTTTTATTAACATTTTCCTTTATACCATTCGGCAAACTTTCTCAAAGCGTCAGCCCTATGCGAATATCTATTTTTCTCCTCAACCGTCATCTCAGCAAAAGTTTTTCCTCCACCACTTAATGGTTCAAAAATGGGGTCAAAGCCAAAACCAGAATTTCCTCGACGCTCTTCTCTGGTTATTACGCCAACAACCTCCCCAATAAAACACAATGGCAATTCCCGTTCTGAAGCGCAATAGGCTATAACCGACTGAAACTTTGCCTTTCTGTTCTTAACATTTTCCATAAGCTTCAAAATCCCCTTATTTCCTATAGCCTTGTACACGTAAGCAGCGTATGGTCCTGGAAATCCATTTAATGCCTCTATGAATAATCCAGCATCTTCTGTGATGACTGGCAAATTGGATTTTTTGAAAGCCTCAATGGCGCTTGCTTTGGCGATTTCTTCTAGGCTTTCGCTTTGGATTTCAAAAGTTTTAATCCTTAGCATGCCAATGGCAATTTTGTATTCGGCTAATACTTTGCGGGCTTCGTTAAATTTGTTGATGTTGTTTGTGGCGAAGAATATGAATTTACCTTCTAACCTAAAACTCATGTGGTTTCCCTTTTTCTTTCGGCTACGTATCTCCCTCTTCGCTCTATCTCCTTTATCTTCTCTAAAATGTTTTTTGCAGTTTCAGATCCCACAATTTTAGTATATCCGTGGATTATGGCGTTAAAACATTCTTCAGTAAAGCGAAAATGGGTGCTTTGGAGAGCCCTTTTCATAAGATGCAAATCAACCCCCCTAGCTTCCAACTCTTTACTCTTTTCGCCGAGTCCAAAATCGACAAAGAAAATTTTTCCTTCTCGCGTCAAAATCATGTTGGATGTGGTTAAATCGCCATGAATTATCCCATTCTCATGAAGCCTACCTATTAACTCACCAATTTTTAGGCACAACTCTCCTCTTTTCTCTTTTGAAGCTTTGCCTAACAACTGTTTAACTTGCCTTCCTTCAATAAACTCCATTGTTATAGTAGCATTTTTTATGTCGACAAGGAAAATTGTTGGTGTTGGCACCCCGGCCATTTTTGCTTCATGCATCAACTGCGGCTCGTGGATTGTCCTATAAACTCTAATCTGTTCATCCAAAAATTTTGGGCGATACTTTTTAGCCAAACGCTTTTTCAATACAGCCTTTTTGCCATGCCAATCTGCAAGGTAAAGGCTGGCTTCTGCTCCCTTCTTAATTAATACGGGTTTCATTTCACCCATGAAACCTCAACTTCATCCAAACGCCACTTTAACTTTACAAAGCTTTTCTCAATAGGTGTAACTAAACCACTTTTGTAGGCTAACACTCCAGTCCATGCAATCATGGCTCCATTGTCAACGGCGAATTCGCTTGGCACCACACAAAATTTTGCATTGTGTTCTTCTGCTATAGCCTCAACCATGGACTGTAATCTTTTGTTGGCAGCCACCCCACCAGTTAGTAGAACCTCTTTTTTCTCTGTATGGGCTAAGGCTCTTTCAGTAACCTCCGTAACCATGGAAAAGGCTGTTTCTTGAAGGCTATAACATAAATCCTCAAGCCTATACTCACCTCTTTTGAGCAAGTTAACCGCTGCTGTCAATAAGCCACTAAAGGAAGTGTCCATACCCTTAACGGTGTATGGCAAAGGAATCAGTTTTTTCCCTTTTCTTGCAAGTTTTTCCACCATGGCGCCGAAAGGCATGCCATGGCTTTGACGAAGTCCAGCTTCTATGGCGAACGCGTCTAAACAGTTTCCTAAAGCTATATCCAATGTTTCGCCGAAAACCCTGTAACGTCCAGAATCAAAGGCTGAAACGATGGTGTTTCCGCCAGAAACATAAAGCGTAACTGGGTCCTTGACATGCTTTGTTAATTTTCCAATTTCAATATGCGCTATGCAATGGTTAACCCCCACGAGGGGAAGGTTTAGATATGAGGCTAATGCACGGGCTACGGTTGCACCTGTGCGGAGGCAAGGACCTAATCCTGGTCCTTGGGAGAATGCTATTACTGATAACTCCCGTGGTTTTAATCCAGATTTTCGGAAAGCTTCTTCAAGGACTTGGCTTGCAACTTCAGCATGGTGTCTTGCAGCTTCTCTTGGGTGGATACCGCCTTTTTCTGGGATGTAAGCGCTTATGATGTTGGCTAAAATTTCACCATTAAATGTTGCTATTCCAACGCTGAAGTCATCTGCTGTGGATTCTATTCCTAAGCAATAGTGTTCGCCAGCATTCTTTTTCTTCATTTACCTATCCTTCATTATAATTTTCTATAAACTTGAACATACATCTTTTTATTTAAAATTGCGTATATTATATGGTGTTAATGTGTGGAACTGGTGAAAATGCCGAAACGCAATGATTTAGAGCAGAAAGCCCTCCAATACATAATGAATACGGGCTTTGAAGGTGTGCTCCAGTCAGAATTGTGGCGAAAACTTGGAGCAAGCAGCAGAGAAGGCTCAAGGATAGCCCTAAAACTCGAAGACAAGAAGCTTATTCGCCGAGAAAGGGAACTTCGTGATGGAAGGTGGACTTATAGGCTTTATCCAAGAAGGGTTCCAGCGTCAATAGATTCCATAGCGGATGTTCCATGCTTAAAGTGTCCAGACAGCACCAGATGCGACCCATCAAGCGCAATTTCGCCCCAAAGCTGCGAGAAACTCACGGAATGGCTTATATCTACAGCTAAAAATGACTCTGGCATTTTAGGTGACAGCTAGTTTTGCCAAAAGCTTGGTTGCAAGAAAGAAAGAGAGACTATTATTATAAAAAGGCTAAAGAAGAAAAATACCGCTCCAGAGCAGCCTACAAACTTTTCGAAGCAGTCCAAAAATACCGTTTCATAAAACGTGGCGATGTTGTCGTTGATTTAGGCGCTGCCCCGGGCGGTTGGGTTCAAGCTGCGAGAAAAATTGTTGGAGGCAAAGGTTTCGTTTTAGGGGTTGATGTCAAACCTGTAGAGCCTTTTCCGCATAATAATGTTCGAACCATAATAGCCGACATAACTGAACAAGAAACCATAGAGCAGATTTTACAAATGCTTCCGAGAAAAGCTGACGCTGTAATTTCAGATGCTTCGCCAAACATTTCTGGAATTTGGGAAATTGACCACGCCCGCCAAATAGACTTGGCGCAGCACTCTTTAAAAATTGCTTTAGGCACTCTTAGGTTTCCTGGAAATTTTTTTGTGAAAGTTTTTCAAGGAGATCTGCTGGATGATTTTATCCAAAAAATGAAGAAACATTTTGAAATTGTAAAAATAGTGAAGCCTAAGGCGAGTAGGGCTAAAAGTTCTGAAATATTCCTTTTAGGAATACGTTTAAAAAGCGGAGATTAGACGGCAAATATAAATTATCTAATCTCTTCTTAATATGCAAGGTGAAATAATTGAAAATTATCGCGGCGGATTCTTCTGCAGCCATATTAAACGACAAATTTGAGCCCCTATCTATTGTGGCAGCCGCATCCGTGCTAGTTAATCCTCCTTATAAAGAACCAAGCATGTGCTTAGCTGAACCAATTTTTGCAAAAGCCTCCGATGGACATGAAGTTGTGGTGCATGAGGCGGAACTTTGTAAGGAATTACTGGGAAAAGTGAAGGCTGATATGGTGCATTTGGACATGTCTCTGGGAGCAATTCCTCTCGAACAATTGTCGCCTATTCAATTCTCAAATATGAAAATCTCAACTAAAGCAAGACGTAATCTCATAGGGATTCTGCCTAAACTACGGAAAATTGCTGGCGAAATCACACAAAAATATGGAGTTGAAGTTTTAGCCATAGGAAAAGAAAGCATTCCAGTGAGGATTGCAGAGCTAACGGCTGGAGCCCACGCAATTTTATACGCAAGCGAAAAAGCCGTTAAAGAGGATCGGTCAGTTCTTCTTGGCTTGCCCTCCCAATGTCAATACGCACTTTCAGAAAATAGAGTTTACCTTAACTCTCTCATGCTTGCAGAACACGACGTTAGAGGTTATGCGGAAGACACAAAAGAGATTCTGGAAAAGGTTAATATCACGGACATGCTAAACCCAATTGCGAGAGGCTTCAGAATCCTAAAAATAACACCAAAAGCTTAGCATGCAGGGTGATTGTTGCATGAGTTTGGAATTTTGGAAAACCGCTTCGCCCCTTGTTAAAAGAATCATAACAATTGCTATTGTCTTTGTTTTCGCTGTAATTGTGACGACTGTTGGAACGTGGACGCCTATTGAAAAACAAGAGGCGGATGAGATAGGTAATGAAATGAACCAAACCATAAATTCATTGATAGCAAATAATGCTTTGGTGCAATACATTTTTGGCAACAACTTCATGTTTACCTTGCTAATGTTCGTTCCCATAATCGGCGTTGCTTTCGGAGCTTACGTACTCTACAATACTGGAGCTGTTATAGCGGCTATTGCCATTTCTAATGAAGTTTCTCCAGCCCTAAGCCTAATCGCTTTATTTTTAACACCAATAGCTTGGCTTGAATTCATAGCTTATTCAACCGCCATGGCTGAAAGTATTTGGTTAACTTATCGCCTATGGCAGCGTAGAGGCAAGCATGAACTCATAAACGCATGCAAGTTTATTTCAGTTTGTGCTGTGATTCTTTTGGTGGCTGCAATTATAGAAGCAGCAATGATTTATTCAGTCTCTTAACGTGTAGCATAGTTTTTATCTACTTTTCTTATAAACCCTTACTATTTCTAAGCTTGTGTCCAATGACTTTGGGCTGTCTGTTATTTCGCCCAAACTCACAATATCAACCCCGGTTGACGCATATTCCATAATGTTTTCTGCTGTTATTCCGCCGCTGGCTTCCAACAAAACCTTTTCCAAAAAGCCTTCCCTTTTTAGAAGTTTAATCGCCTCTGTTATTTGTTTTGGGGAAAAATTATCCAGCATGATTATGTCAGCCCCAGCCCTCGCAGCCTTTAATGCGTCATTAACGCTTGTAACTTCAACTTCGACTTTCTTGCTAAAAGACACTTTTTCTTTTGCTCTTTCCACAGCCTTCTCAACATTTCCAGCCACTTTAATATGATTATCCTTTATCAAAACCATATCATCCAAATGAAGTCTATGGGGATCACCACCACCCAACAAAACAGCCTTTTTATCAAAATATAGAAGTCCAGGCGCTGTCTTGCGTGTACATGCAACTTTGGTTTTGAATCCATTTTTTTGAAGCTTTTCTACCAGTTTTCTTGTGGTTGTTGCTATGCCGCTCATGCGTGAAAGAATATTTAATAGCGTGCGTTCTGTTGAAAGTATGGTTTTTGCGTCTCCAGAAATTTTCATTAAAACTTGTTTCTCCCTTATTTTTTCTCCATCATCAATTAAAGCCTCAGCCTTAACGCCTAAACTTTCCAGAAGAATTTTTGTCTCTTCAATTCCAGCAGCAACTCCAGTCTCTTTTGCAATTACTTCTGCCTCTGCCTCTGTTTCTGGTGGAACAATTAATGTTGTGGTTATGTCTCCTTGCCCAACATCTTCAGCGAGCATTTTTCGGAGTTTTTCTTCCAAAATTTTGCGCGGTATAAACATACTTCATCTTATGCGTATTTGACTTAAAATATTTGCTTGTTCTCCGCAATCTGGATTATTGTTTCCACAGCATTACTTAACCCATCATAATTTAGAACTTCTTTCTGAACTTCTTTGAGGCGTTCTGGAACTTTACTGTTTAGCATTTGTTCAACGCTTTTTTGAAGTTTTTCTTTATTTAATTCCTCTTGCTGAAGGGTTTTTGCCACGCCTAATTCTTCTGCTTGTTTTGCGTTGCTAAGCTGTTCGGTGTGGCTTGGTGTTGGTATAAGTATCATGGGTTTTCCATAGCACATGCAATGGGTTATGGTTCCATGTCCAGCTCGACTTACGATTATATCAGAAGCTTTCAAGTATTCAAAGCGGTTTGGAATCCACCTATAAATTTTTAAGTTGCCATGACGTATGGGTTCATTGTCTGCGTTTGGATAGCCCAGAGACATAACAATTTCATAATCTTTTGGAAAATCCAAAAATATTTTCCTTAAAATTCCAGTCAAAAAGGCTCTTTCCCTTATTGGTCCGCTTATTGGCGCAAAAATAATTGGCTTGTCAACTGGCAACTTCAATTTTCTACGCAGTTCGCCTTCGCTTGCCAACTGGTTTGGATGCACCGGCAATATGGGACCTATAAGCCTCACATTTTTTCTGTAAAATTTTGGAATGTTTAGGTTTCCAGCACATATTGTGTATGGTTTTGGAAAATCTGGTATTAACACCATGTTTCCACTTGTCCAAATTTTTCCAATAAGTGTTAGCGTTATGAAATCTGCAAACTTTGCCAAGCGTAAAAACCTTTTTTTTCTTGGAATTATTAGTTGAAACTGGTTTAAAATGCATATTCTGGGTATTCCCAAAATTCTTGCGGCTAATAATGGTGAGATGCGCGAATCCGAAACAACAATGTCAGGCTTAAAACTTTCAATGGCTTGAACTTCAGCGTTCACCTGTTTCATAAGGGTGAAGGAAGCCAAAAAAGGTCCAGGGTTAACTGCTGTCTGTTTGAAATCCACTGTTCCGTCGGGTTTGACTTGAAAACCAATTGGAGGAGCTTTAATGAGAGGTAATCCTTCCCTTTCTATATAGGGCGCACCTTCGCGGTATGTGGAGAAAACCACTTTAGCCTTTTTTCTTTCTAATAGTTTCTTTGCTATTGGGACGCATCTTCCAACATGTCCTAAACCGATTCCGCAGGGGGCGAAATAAATTTTCATGAAATTATTTCCCGCCGAGGGCTTTGAGCCTAACTTCACCTCTCGGTTTTTCTTCTTCAAAAATTATGGCTTGAAACTTGTAAATTTTTGTGCCTTCCAGAAGCCAATTGTCTGGCGGTAAACCAGCCTTAATGCAGCATTGGCAAAGAAATTCTTCTTCATCCCATTCCCATTCAACTGGCACTTGCGGCAAAAGCAGTCCCTTAAACGGTCCTCTTTCAACAATTAATCCGTCCACTCCAACCTTAATTTTTGTTGGATAATCCCTAGGCTTTTCAACCTTGATTAGCTGAGGAGGCGTTAATACGCTTACTTCAAAAACAACCTTATTCAATTCATCCAAAGAAAGCGGATAAAATCTTGGGTCTTGGGTTGCCGAGCTTATAGCGGAGTCGATAACCGCCTCAACCAACGGATTTGTTGGGTATGGGTATCCAATGCAGCCTCTGAGCTCTTTCTCTCCATTTGTTATGTTGTTTATTGTGACGAAAACCCCGCAGGGTTGTAGAAGTTTTTCTGGCGTATTTTCTGGAATTTTGATACGTTTTCTTTTTTGTAAGTATTCTTCTACGGCTTTGCGTGCAAGCTCAACTAAAAATTTTCCTTCTTTTAGGCTGAGTTCAAATGGCAATTCATTTTCCTCGATTGTTTGATGAATATTGTGTGTATAAATTAGGAGGTTTTAAGCTTTCTTGAAAGCGCTGTTTTAGAATTTTATTGATTCTTCCTTTGTTCCATCCTTTGTTATGTAGAGAAAATCTATGCCGTCGCCGCTCATTATGTCTCGGCTAATGGCTGATTTTATTGCCCTTATGACCAACTCTCTTGCTTCCTCTACGGTCATGCCTTCTTTGTATCCCTCTTCCAGCACTCCCATGGCGATTTCTGTTCCAGAACCCACAACTGCATACTTGTCTGGTATTACTGAGCCTAAAACGTCTAACACGTAAAGGGATGCGCCTTCCTCGTCTATTCCGCCCACTATTGTTTGAGTTATTAGTGGCGCTAAGCGTCTGGCGAAAAGCAGATTTGACATGAGCTTGGCTGTTGATCTTACAGAGATTGATCTGTTAACGTCTAAACCGAAAAGGTTGGCGTAAGCTTCCACTTCCCTAACGAGAATTTGCATGTCAGAAACCAGTCCTGCACATGCTGCGCCTATGCGGTCTGTTATTTTGAAAACCTTTTTGCCGCCTTTGCTAACAACCAAATAACCGTAAGAAACACGTTTTTCAGAGGCTAATATAACGCCGTCTGAACAAACAACGCCAACGGTTGTGGCGCCTGGAACCCAAAGATACTCACGTTGAGCTTGGTTTTCCATATACCTCACCTTTTCCGTGATATATGCAAGCAACTTATTAAACTTAATCGTGAAACTTTTTACACCTCTATTGTTGTTATGCCTAAAACATCATTCAGTCTTCTCAATTGTTCTCTGTAATCGCCATAAACCATGACATGATGATTTCCAGAGGTTTTGCGGATAAACTCTTTTGGACTGGCAATTTTCACTTTAACGGTTACTCTGCAATATTCTTCAGAATCCATATCCGCACAATCCACGATAACTCCTCTTGCAACTATCATGCTTTTCAAATCTCCACTCAAACGGCATATAGTGACCTCCTGTCCCTTCTTCATTTTCACAAAGACCGTTAGGCTTCCAGTAAACTTTTCTCTATGATAACGCCTCAACCTGTAAGGTGCTGCGCTTCCATTGTATCCTTCCATTTTTCGAGGGCATACACAATGGCTTAGAATTAACGTGTTGCCTTTAGTATCGACGAATGTGTTACCCATAAAGCATGGTTTGTTTACTAGATAATGGAGAATTACCATCGACAGCAGCGAAATTATGTCTGCCTCGCATGCTGCTGGAAAACCCTCATCCCTTAAATTGGTGTAGGCAAAACATGGAACTGGAAGGGGATTGTCTCCGTAAGCTATCGTTAACGCATGCGCATTTTTCTCTTTCAGCAAACCCTCCATAACCAAGTAAAGTTTTGCAACACTAATCAGGTCTTTCTCTTCTGGCTCAACGACTCTTTCCGCCTCTCTTACCCATTTCTCCACTAAGGGTTTAACACGTTCTTCATCCATGTTTTGCCATCTTCTTATAACTTCTTCGCTGTTCACGTATTCCACCGTTATGCCAAGCTTTTCTTTAATGGCTTCGCTGCCTCCATGAACGCGACATAGGAATCTTTGCCAATGGGGATATTCAGCGTTTAAAACCAGTATCTTTGTCTTTTCCATCATTTTCTTTGTCTGTAAAGCTCCTAAAATATCGTTTAGGTCTTGGTAGTCAATGGCAACCCAAACCTTTTCTTTGGGATAAATGTATTCCAAAGCATCTAGTGGATTGTTCACCATCCCCTCATCATTGAAAAGGATAGTTGGAAGACCATACTCGGAAACTTTTATTATACAATCGCCCAAGCCGAGATGAGGCTTGTAAAGAAGAATGACATCTGCCTTTGCAAAATGCTCATTTAAAGTGGGGACATCCTTTTCTTCATTAATAACAATATGCATTAAGATTTGGGCGTTGATTTTCAGATTTTCTCTTAGCTGCTTTATTTTTTTCTCCATGAAATTTTCTTCAACTTGGCCCTTTCTACAGACTAAAACCGGAAGAACCCTAAAAAGCTCCAAATTTGATTACTCCATTTGTTTATATTGTCTTTTACTCATAAATAATATTGGTCTAAATTGCCTTTCCAATTCTCATACTTATATTCAGGAAGTTCCTTCACACGACAAATGGGCTTGGCTATTATCTCCCTAACCTCAAACTCTTTGAAGAAGCCTCCGCTGTAGGCAGTTTTCACGACGAGGGCGGTGTCTAAACCTTTATAGGTGCCTGCACAAGAAATGACTTCTTCGCCTGCATTAACTTCTCCTGCGTCTGTTGCCATGACAGCGGCTTCTATGGCTATTTTTGTTCCCGATCCAAATATTTCCAGGGTTTTGTCGATTATGCCTTCTGGGGTTGGATATTCCCAGTTTATTGAGCGGGTTGGAGGTGCGAAGGGTCTTGTTCCTTGGACTATTTTTACTCCGTTTTCTTCCAGTTTCCTCAGCGTTTCTGCATATTCTTTTCGTTTTAACCCTATGGGTATGTCACCCCTTGGACCCCAAGTTGTGGCTGGATAGTGGGTTACAACAATCAATTTGATTTTTGTTTCTTTAAACACCGTGAGCGCTTTTATGGCGCTTTTTCCAGTTTCCGAGGCAATAACTACTTTGTTTATTCCAGTCTCTTCGCATCTCAATTTTGCGTTTTGCAAAACTTTTTCCGTATTCACTTCGCCACAATATCTGAAATATGTGATTCTCTTTTCAACATAGTCTTCCATCCTCAATCACCACAGAGCTAAATACTTAACGCTTCTATAACACTTTAAAGGCTGGAGTAAAATGATAAACCTTTACGTCAAAGAAATCGAAAGCGTCTGGTTTGGAGTCGCCTTTGAAAATCAAGAGATTTTCGCCACAGCATTTGCTTTCAGCCAACAGAAGGCTCTGCAAAGTCTTTTGATGAGTATTCCGTTCAATGTTCCCTTTCAACAGTTAGAAAAGCCCTCAAATTTTGCTGGACACGTTGTAGCTGTTTTAAAGGATATTTATGATGGGAAAAATGTTTCAGCCAGTTTTTCTTTAGCCACAAAACATCTGCCAAACTATACCAATCGGGTTATTGAAGCCACCCGCCTAATTCCAGTAGGATATGTAACCTCTTATGGAGCAATCGCAAAGGCAGTGGGTGGAAGCCCAAGGGCTGTTGGTAATGTTATGGCTATGAATCCCTTTGCGCCCCTCGTCCCTTGTCATAGGGTTGTCTGCTCAGACTTTACCTTAGGCGGTTATGGAGGCGGCTTAAACGTTAAACTCCAAATCTTAAAGCGAGAAATACGAGGCTACACTTCTAAAAAAGAAATTCCCTTAAAAGGTGGAAGACTGCTTCTGTTCCCGGTTGAGTTTGTGTTAAATAAGGTTGAAGAAGACAAAAATTAACTGTGTAGTTTAAAAAAGCCTGTTGCCGCGAGGACATGCAATATTTCAGCATCAGCTTTCCGCATGGATTGTGTGTTTGTTTTGCTTTGTATGTGGTTTGAATAGCGATAATTTGGTTTTTGGTTGGAATATTTTTGGTAATATCCCTCTTTTGCAAGGGCATCATCCATGTGTTCTAAAAACATTTTTATCTCTTCATCTGAAGGGTCTCGATAACAGTTTATCTGGAGAATTATTGAGAGGGGCAATCTTGGTCTTGTTGGTGGTTCTTCTTCTGGATAGCCAACGCAGAGAAGCGTTAGTGGTAAAACACCTTCTGGCAACTTCAAAATATTTATAACCTCTTTGTTTGCTAGCGCCCCACCAAGATAAACAGAACCCAAACCGAAGCATTCAGCTGCCAATGTCATGTTTTCCGCTACAAGAGAAGCGTCAATTATACTCATCAACTTGATGGCGTAACCGCCCTCTTGCTTGAGGCAATGATCTGCTTTCAAATAATCTAATGTTCTGTGTAATCTGCGGAGATCAGCGCAAATCACAAAAACCACAGGCACGTTTCTCATTTGCTTTGAAGCCCAACAAGCATCCAAAATCTTTCCTTTAATTTCTGCATCTTTAACCCAAATAATAGAGTAGGTTTGAAGATTACATGCGCTTGGAGCCCGCTGACCAGCCTCAACAATTTTCTGCACAGTTTCTTCCGAAACGTTTTTGGAGCTAAATTTTCTTATGCTTCGCCTATTGAAAAATATGTTTAACAGTTTTGATGTGGCATTTTTTGTCATAGGCCATACCGTTTAAGCCTAAACTTCGCTATGAGGATATATGTTTTGCTTTTACAGTAAATGATAAATGTGGGGTGAATACACCAAGAAACGAGGGATTTGATGATTAAACGTGGACTTTATGTTGGACGTTTTCAACCATTCCATTTGGGGCATCTTGGCGCAATAAAAGACATTTTGAAGGAAGTTGATGAGTTGATTATTGTTATTGGTAGCGCTCAATACAGCCATCGTATCGACAATCCATTCACTGCTGGAGAAAGACTCATTATGATTCGTAAAGCGCTGGAAGAGGCAAAAATAGACTATTCGAGGGTTTGGATTGTGCCGGTTCCGGATGTGCACTTGCATATGATGTGGGTTGCCGCGGTAGAAGGCTATACTCCACCATTCCATGTAGTTTATTCTAATGAACCCTTAACTCGTCGCTTGTTCCTCGAAGCTAATTATAAGGTTAAAGCCATACGTTTTCATGAAAGAAAACTTTACTCTTCAACTGAAATTAGAGCGAGAATGCTGAAAGATGAGAGTTGGGAGAAACTTGTTCCAAAAAGTGTTGCCGCCTTCATAAAAGAGATAGACGGCATCAACAGACTTCGGGATTTAACTAAGAGCGATAAAGTTTAACCCTATCCTCAACCTGTATTTTGAAAGTTTTTGCAGCATTGCCTTGATTTATGGAAATTTCCAAAAAATTGTGGCTTCCGATAATGGCTAAGGGCTTTTGTGCTTCAACCTCTGCATAAGCCTTGCAAAGTTTCAACTTTAAATTAACGCCTTTAACTTCCAAATTTACCGCATTCCTAATGCCTAATTCTTTAAGTTCTTTCTCTCCAAAATTTGTTATTACATTTCCAAAGTCGTCCACATACAAAACTTCACCAAAAAATGCGTTGCCCCGCCGAACAACTTTCGCAAATTTTGAAATCACCATTTCATCAGTTTCCGGTCCAAACTCTGCCGGCTTCATCCCCTTCGACAAATAAGCAGCGGCTGGAGCGAAAATGTCTCTTCCATGAAACGTATTTGAGATTCTAGGCATCATAAATTTCTTGTTTTTTATTTCATAAATGTGCTTTATTCCTTGATTTTTTGCCGCTAAAGCCAATAAGCCATTGTCTGGTCCAATGTATAATGCCTCTTTTGTCTGTATGAGTATAGGGCGTCGTGGTGTTCCTACTCCTGGGTCGACTACCGCAACGTGAACTGTGCCTTTAGGGAAATATTGCGAGGCTGAAGCCAAAACATAGGCGCCCATTCTCACATTAAACTTTTCTATTTCATGAGTTACGTCAACAATCACAGCATTTGGATTTATGCTTAAAATTACAGCTTTCATTTCCGCCGCATAAGGGTCTTTCAAACCGAAATCCGTTGTCAAAGTGATTATTGAGCGAGGCATAACCTTCTTTATAAACATTAACAGTTACAAAATAATTACCTTTCCAAAGCCAAGGAAGCCTAAAAATGGTAATTAATAAAAAACTTTCAACAAAAAACACGTCTTTAATCGTTTGTTTCACAGCCCTTTACACAGTTTTTGGTTTCATACCCATTTCTCCAATAATTGGTTTGCCGGGCAAAACCATAACGGTAGCTGCAATAATGGCTCCGGTGATTGGCATAATCCTTGGACCATACATGGGAGTGTTATCCACAATTTTAGGTGGAATCATCGTCTTTTTTGCTGGCACTTTTTCTCCGCCAAGTTTAGTTTCTGGTGTGGTTACAACTTTTTGTTCTGGTATGCTTTATCTTCAAAAGCGAAGTCTTTGCGCTTTTACTTACTTTTCGTTACTGTTTCTTTTCGGTTTTTACCCTTTGGTTGGTCCCTTTTGGCTTTATCCATCCTTAATGTGGTTTCAAATAGTTGGTTTTTTCCTCCTCATTTCGCCATTACAATCCAAAGCCATCAAAAATTTTAACTCAAAGAGCGTTTCTAAACTCTTTCAAGCTTTTTTCGTAACCTCTCTAACATCAACTTTGGCTGGTCAAATTGCCGGTTCCCTGGTTTTCGAAGTTCTTGCTTGGCCTATTTTTATGGCAGATTTGAATGTTTGGAGGGCTACGTGGCAATTTTTAACTTTCATTTATCCTGTTGAACGAGTGCTTATCGCATTGATGGGAACGCTTATTGGAACAACCCTGCATAACATTCTAAGGTCTGCAATTTTAACGCTCCTTCCTAATTCTTCCGTTCGGCAAGAAAAGTGCCCATGAAAATGCACTCTTTTTGGGGCATAGCCATATCTGCAGAATCGTAAACGCCATTATCAAAATCCACATTGGCACCCCTAATAATCACCAAAGGAGTTTTCTCTGCTGCTTCTCCCATTAGAAAATGTGCTGCAGAAGCCAAATCGTCAGCAACAGCATGTTGTGTGATGGTTATTGGTTTTCCATAAATGTCCTTTTCTCCTCTTCTATCTTTTATTGGTTTGAAACCAGCCACCGCCAAAGCCAAACCCACAGTGCCCTTTCTAAGCGGCACTAAACCACTATCAACAATTAAAACACCCACTCGCCTACCAGTCCTACTTTTAATTTCCTCTCTTATGTATCCTGCCCATTTTTGAGGGTTGCACGACCATAGAATTGCATAATCCATAGGAGCATTTTTATTGTCTATTCCCGCGTTTGCTGTTAAAATTCCATTTTTAAGCGTTAAAACAGCCTTCGCGACTCCTCCGTAAATTCTGTCCGCTTCTTTTAAAATTAGTTCTGCGAAAGCTGGTTGCAGCGAAAAACGTTTTGCCAACTCTTCTGCTTTTTCTGAAGGTTCAATTTCGCTCAGTTTTATTAGGCGATTTTCTGCATAGGCAACAACTTTCGAGGTTAAAGCTATTATGTCTTTGTCTTCAAGCTCTAAACCTTGTTCCTTCAAGGCATCAAGAATAACATCAACCAAATTGTCGCCAACACAGATAACCTTTGTTTTGACGGCATAAAGCTTCAATCACTTTATCCTCCATGAATAACTGGAACAAGAACAATTTCATCTCCATCCTTAACCAAAGTTTCCAAACCATTCAAAACGCTAATTTCCTTTCCATTCACAAGTATTAACGCATTAGGTCTTGGATCTTCAAGCTCCGGGTCAATAAGCGCCCGCTTAAGGGCTGGAACCTTTTCAACAGTTTTCTTTACAACTTCCTTTAACGGCATTGTATCCTTAATTGTGATGGCGATTTTGTTTCTCCCCGATAGGGTGCGGAAAGCACCAATAAAATTCACATTTACAACCATAACTGTCCCCTATCTTATAACACTACAATTACTGAAATGTCATTTACATTCGTACCAGTTGGACCCGTAAAAATAAGGTCTCCAAGTTTTAAGAAGAAATTGTAAGAGTTATTTTCGGCGAGAAACTCTTCTGGAGTTAACCCTTTCTCTGCTGCTCTACCTAATGTTTTTCCATCGGCAATTGCTCCAGCAGCATCTGTTGGGCCGTCAATGCCATCAGTGCTTATTGATGCCAGAACCGCTCCATCCATGTCCTTCATTTTTATTGCTGCTGCTAATGCTATTTCTTGGTTTCTTCCTCCTTTACCTTTTCCTGTTATGGTTACTGTTGTTTCTCCTCCAGCAATTATGCCAGCTGGTTTTGGAATGGGATTTCCGGAAACGGAAACTTCGCGGGCTATTGAGGCGAGCATGGTTCCAACGTGTCTGGCTTCTCCCTCTAAGGTTGCTGTTAGCAAAAGCGTGTTTAATCCTTCTGATTTTAGGCTGTTTTGGGCTGTTTGGCTGGCAAGCCTATTATTTCCAATAACCACATTGAAGACTTTCTTGAACGTTTCATCGTTGACTTTTGGCGTTTCTGGAATTTTGCCTCTCTCTCCTTCTAACAGAACCTTTCGAATTGATGCTGGAGCCCTTTCCCACAACCCATATTTTTTCAAAACTTTTATGGCATCGCTGAAGGTTGTAGAATCTGGAACTGTTGGGCCTGAAGCAATAAAATCTAGTGGGTCGCCGACCACATCTGAAAGAATAAGGTTTAGGATTGTGGCTGGATAAGCTTTCTTTGTCAACCAGCCTCCCTTAAAATCTGATATGTGTTTTCGGACAGTGTTAATCTCGTTTATTGTTGCGCCACATTTTAACAAAGCATCTGTTATTTCCATTTTATCGGTGATGGTTATTCCGCCGCGGGGCAGGGGCATGAGGCTTGAGCCTCCACCAGAAATTAAGCAAATGATTAAATCGTCTTTTTCTGCTTTTTCTGCTATTTCAAGCATCTGTCGAGTTCCTTTCGCACCTGACTCATCCGGGATGGGGTGGCTTGCTTCATGAAGCTCTATAACGCTTGTTTTGTGTTTGCTTCCATAGGGAACGTTAACAAATCCCCTCTTTATTAAGTGGCCTAAAACTTGCTCTAAGGCTTCTGCCATGGAACCGCTTGCTTTGCCACCGCCCACCACATAAACATTCTCGAACTTTTTCAAATCAAAAACATATTTATCAACGTGGAGAGTTGAGTTTTTCAATAAAACCTTTGATTTTATTATCTGTTTTGGGTCAGCAGCGTTCAATGCGGATTCAAGGCTTTTTAGAGCTAACTCTCTAGCTTTCTTGTTAAGTTGGGTCTCGCCATTCTCTACGAGTTTTTCTTTATTCTTTATTTTTATCATTTGTTTACCCTAACATGAATTTTTATGGTTAACTGCGTAATTGTAATAAGCTAATATTAATAAAGAATTCCACAAATCTTTGCTCGGTGAACCCCATATGCCAAAACCAAAAGTTTATGTTACTCGCGAACTTCCAGAAAGGGGCTTAAAAATAATTAAGGAACATTTTGACGCTGAAGTTTGGCCAGAATATGCTCCACCGCCCAAAAAAGTGATTATAGAGAAGGCTAGAAACGTTGATGCTCTTGCCACACTTTTGTCTGATAAAATAGATGCTGAAGTTTTTGATGCTGCACCAAAGCTAAAGATTGTTGCACAGATGGCTGTAGGCTTTGACAATATAGATATTCCAGAAGCCACAAAAAGAGGCATATACGTAACAAACACTCCAGAAGTTCTAACGGATACAACAGCGGATTTCGCTTGGGCATTGTTGTTGGCTGTTGCTAGAAGGGTTGTTGAAGCAGACAAGTATGTTCGCAGTGGGCAATGGAAGGTTGGTTGGCATCCCATGATGATGCAGGGCAGAGACGTTCACGGCGCCACATTAGGCATTATTGGCGTTGGAAGAATCGGCTTTGCAGTAGCAAAAAGAGCCACAGGCTTCAATATGAAAATTCTCTTCTATGATGTTGTGCCAAGACCAGAAATGGAAAAGTTAGGCGCAAAACCGGTTGACATGGATACACTTTTAAAGGAATCAGACTTTGTTAGCATCCATGTTCCACTAATGAAGGAGACATACCACCTGATAAACGAAGAGAAACTTAAACTTATGAAGAAAACCGCTTACTTAATAAACAATTCTCGTGGACCAGTCGTGGACGAAAAGGCATTGTATAAAGCGCTGAAAGAAGGCAGAATTGCCGGCGCAGCCCTTGACGTTTTCGAACAAGAACCAACACCCGTGGATAATCCTTTGTTAAAACTTGACAATGTGGTTGTTGCTCCTCACATATCCAGTGCAAGCTATGAAACTCGCTCTAGGATGGCTGAGATGGTTGCAGAAAATTTGGTAGCCTTCTTTAAAGGCGAAAAACCGCCAAACCTTGTCAATCCAGAAGTAATGAAAATTAGACCATTACAAAAACAATTTTAACATAAATTTACAAACAATTTCACTGCAATGGTTAAATACCCCTTGTTTTTAACCTTTCTTTTCCCTTTCCGATGGGTGATTTAAGTGGGTTCTATCTTTGCTAAGAGAATGGAAACCTTAGGAACAGAGACAGCCTTTGAGGTGCTTGCAAAGGCAAAAGCGCTGGAAAGGCAAGGGAAAGATGTTGTGCATTTGGAAATAGGTGAGCCAGATTTTGACACGCCAAAGAACATTAAAGAGGCTGCTGTAAAAGCCCTCTATGCAGGTTACACCCATTATGTCCCATCAGCCGGAATCCCAGAGTTAAGAGAAGCCATCGCCGAATACATTTCTAAAACGAGAAAAATAAAAGTTGAACATGAAGAGGTTGTGGTAACACCAGGCGCTAAACCAATAATGTTTTTTGCCATACTTGCATGCGTAAACTCTGGCGAAGAAGTTCTTTATCCAAATCCAGGCTTTCCAATCTACGAGTCGGTCATAAATTTTGTTGGAGCCAAACCAGTACCCATACCGCTTTTGGAAGAAAATGACTTTAGGATGGATCACGAGTATGTAAAAAAGAAAATAACAAAGAAAACAAAAATGATTATCTTAAACTCTCCAGAAAATCCAACGGGTGGGGTTTTAACCAAAGAAGATTTGAAAGTTATAGCCGATTGCATCTCAAATAGGGACGATGTCATCGTGCTTTCAGACGAAATTTATAGCAGAATAATCTACGAGGGCGAACATGAAAGCATCGCTTCGCTTCCGGGAATGAAGGAGAAAACAATAATTCTGGATGGCTTCTCGAAAACATATGCCATGACAGGTTGGAGGCTTGGCTATGGCGTAATGCGAAAAGACTTAGCCCAAAAAATCGCTCAACTCATGACCAACTCCAACTCTTGCACTTGCACTTTCATCCAAATGGCTGGCATCGAAGCCTTAAAGGGTCCGCAAAATGAAGTGGAAAAAATGGTTGCTGAATTTAGAAAAAGAAGAGAAGTCATAGTTTCTGGTCTAAACAAAATTAAGGGGATAACGTGCAAAAAACCCCACGGCGCCTTCTATGTATTTCCAAACATAAAAGGGACAGGAATGGACTGCCGCAAGCTTGGAGACTACCTACTTAATGAAGCTGGTGTGGCTGTTTTACCAGGCACATCCTTTGGAAAGTATGGTGAGGGCTATCTGCGTTTGTCCTTTGCCAACTCTATTGAAAATATTAAAAAGGCTTTAGACCGTATATCCAAGGCTCTCGAAAAACGATAATTCTTTAATCCTCTATTTTTTCTCCAGTTAGCGTTTCAACTATATCCGAAGCTAATTGAACTAAATTATCCGCCTTTTTCATAGCCATTTCTCCATTAACTTCTCCTATTTGGACAAGTTGCTGAGCCATTTCTTCAATCTGCACCAAAAATCTCAATACTGGGTCATTTATTGCATGTGTCTTTTCCGCAGCTTCTCTTATGACAATTTCTACGAATGCCGGTTCTCCTAGGCTGTAATAAATGGCGTTTCGAGCCTTTCTGACTGCTTCTATCACCAAAGTTGGAGCCATGTATGGTAATTTCCTTGCGGCTTCCAGCTCTGCTTTTGCCTCTCGTAAATATCGATGCGCCCATCCTCTTCTGTATTCGTCCATCATTTGCATCCGCTTCTCTTTATGCTTCTTAAAAAGGATTAAAAGTGTTTTATAAGGTTACGCTTCTTCTTGAGTCTCGTTTGATGAAGATGGTTGGGTTCCAGCGAAAGCATGAGTTATGTATCCTGCTATTTGATTTCTCACCTTCGTTGTTGCTCCTCTTATTAGCATGTCAACCATGCGTTTGTTGTTTTCAAAATTGTTAGAGAACTTGTCGGGAAAGCGTCGAATAAGTTCTTTGGCTACTCGTTTAATCTGTTCTGTTCGCACATTTCCCAATTTTCAGTTTCCCCCAAGCACAACTGTTCCATCCTCGACGCACATATGCTTTAAAGTAACCCCTTCATAAAAGAAAAGGATAATTTAACCTTTCTCAACAAACTTTTTTAATTCAATTTTATTTCAAAAAATTTTTCAAAATTCTTCAGTATCTGCTCAGCTACTTTTTCTACCTCTAAATTTTTAATTTCCGCTATTGCCTTAACCACTGCTGGAATAAAGGCGGGCGTTGTTATTCGTCCATTGAAAGGCTGCTTAAAATAGCGCAATGGCCCATCAGTTTCCGTTAACAAATTAGTTAATGGTATTTTTCTAACTACCTCGCGTATGCCATTAGAGTAAGCTGCGGGCGGGCCTTCAGTGATGTAATACCCATTTTCCACAATTTTTGTTAGTAAGCTTATGGGGTTGCTGAACCAATGGAGCAAAACTTTCTTAATTTTGAAAGACGGGAGCATCTCAACAATTTGTGATGTCGTGCCACGGGAGTGAATTATGACTGGCAACTCAAGTTTTTCAGCTAACCGTAGCATTTCATTAAAAACCTTAACTTGTTTATGCCATATTTTTGAGTATTTGTAATCTAAACCTATCTCTCCTATGGCAATTAACCATTTTTTGTTTCTTTGTTCGCAAATCAAATTTACAGTTTTTTGAAGTTCATCATCCGTTAAATCCTTTACATTCCATGGATGGATGCCCAAGGCTGCATATACTATTCCTTGATATTTTTCAGCCAGCTTGAGGCTTCTAATGCTTGTTTCTAAATCCATTGAGTTGGAAACCAAAGCAACAACATTTGAGTTTTTAGCATCAACTATGATATCTTCAATGTGTTCTGAATATTCCTCGTCTGAAAGGTGGATGTGAGAGTCAACAAACTTCATTTGGGAAACCTGCAGCTTCTTTAAAGTGTTTAAATTTTGCTTTTAAAATTTCTTTTTCTATATAAAAGAATCTTCCATACTGCTTTGTTTGGAAAAATAAAGAACAATAAACGTTAAATATCGATTTTAATAGAAAAAGAGGCTACGGAGGAGTGTTTATGGCTGATTTAGAGTTGGCTGTGGCTCCAATGCACAGAATATGCAAAAAGGCTGGAGCTGACAGAGTTAGCGAAGCAGCCGCCAAAGAACTTGCTAAAGCGCTGGAAGAAATCGGCGTGAAAATCGCCAAAGAAGCCTTAGATTTTGCTATGCATGCGGGAAGAAAAACTATAAAGGCAGAAGACATTGAAATTGCTGCAAAAAAGGTTATGGGCAGATAAGCTTCTATTATAAGTTTCTCCTTTCTTTTTCAAACTTTGAATTATTTTCTAATGGATTTTCTGTGAAGATTCCCAGAGAAATTGGAAATAATCTCTTGCGAATTGCACCAAACCAACATGGTTGCTCCATATAACTAAGCTTGGTTTTTCCTCGCCTAAAAATAACATAGCCTCTTTTCCATCCACAATTATTCCGCCGCCAAACATTTGATCCCTAACCCGCAATTCGGCTATACCCTTTAACTTTTCAATGTTCTTCCATTCTTCTGATTTTCCCACCACAATAAGTTTGATGTTTAAGCGAGTTTTCTGTAAAGCCTCTATTGAAATAGTTGTTGATGCAAGTGTATTTTTTGCGAATTTTGGTGCGGCTATCATTATTTCTTTTGCCGCTTTTCTTATGGTTTCTTCAAGCTTGGCGATAACTGCTTGTTCGCCATGAAGGATGAGTATATTTGGATGTTCCACAAGTTCTCTTTTCTCATACAAAGGTTGCAATTCGCTTGCGATTTTTTGTTCCCAATTTTTGTATTTGTCTTCTAGCCTAATTTTTGTGGCTGTTAATGCTTGGAGAGGTGGTAATGGATAGTATTTGTTTGGGCGGCTTTCTACGCTTTTAATCCATCCCTTTTCTTTAAGAGAGTTTAAAGCTTCATAGATTTTTGAGTAGGGCACTTTAGCTTTCATGCTTATTTCCATGGCTGTCATCTGCCCACCTTCTAATAGAGCAAGGTAAGCGTCAACTTCGTAAGTATTTAATCCAATTTCTCGCAAAACCTGTTTACTTTCTCCCGTTATGGGCAACCTAAACCCCTCAATCACCTTATGAAAAGTTTGGAAACCTTATTATATCCTTCCTCAAAATCTTCAAAACACTGCTTAAAAGCTTGGTGAACACGCATGAAAGTCATTAAAGAAACAGAGAGTTTATGCCCCGAATGCCTAAAAGTGTTGAAGGCTACAATATTCGAAGAAGACGGCAAAGTTTACATAAAAAAGGAATGCTCACAGCACGGCTTTTTCCAGGAAGTTTACTGGTCTGATTACGAGCAATATCTGCGTGTTGAAAAGTTCAGATACGACGGCGAAGGCTTAAACAATCCAAGAACAAAAACCGTCCACAACTGTCCCTACGACTGTGGCATATGCCCTCAACACAAATCTCACACAGCCTTAGCGATAATCGACGTGACAAACCGATGTAACCTCAAATGTCCAGTTTGTTTTGCTAACGCTGCAGCTGCAGGATACGTTTACGAACCATCAAAAGAAGAAATTCGAGGGATGCTAGAAAACCTGCGCAGAAATGACCCTGTTCCTGCTACGGCTCTCCAGTTTTCTGGTGGTGAACCCACCGTTCGCAATGACCTCTTCGAACTTATTCGAACGGCTAAGGAGCTTGGTTTTCGCCATGTGGAAGTTAATACGAATGGGCTTCGACTTGCGCAAAGCGTTGATTATTGCAGAGGCTTGAAAGAGGCTGGAATGAGCACGGTCTATTTGCAGTTTGACGGATTAACATCTGACGTTTACAGGTTTATTCGCGGAATAGACTTGTTGGATATTAAAACGAAGGCTATTGAAAATTGTCGCAAGGCAGGAATTGACAGCGTAGTGTTAGTTGTCACATTAATCAAGGGCGTAAACGATAGTCAACTTGGCGACATCATACGTTTTGCGGTTCAAAATTTCGATGTGGTGCGTTGTATAAATGTTCAGCCCGTTTCCCTCTGTGGAAGGCTTCCCCAGACAGAAAGGGAGAAAATGCGAATAACAATTCCAGACTTTATGCGGTTGGTGGAAGAGCAAACAAATGGTAAGATAAAAATGTCGGATTTCTATCCAGTGCCAACAGTTGTGCCAGTTTCCAAGGCTGTTGGAGCATTAAAAGATAAAAGATATGTGGAGTTCACTGCGCATCCCCACTGTGGTATGGCAACATACATATTTGTTGAAAATGGCGAAATTGTTCCTATAACCCATTATGGAAACGTGGATAACTTTATTAAAACAATGCAGAAAGTTTACGAGGATGCTTCAAAAGGAAGCAAGAATAAGGCGAAACTGCGCTTGGTTGGAGCTTTACGCCATATCAAATTTAGTTTTCTAAGAAAACATGTTTGGGGCGTGTTAAAGGAAGGAAGTTACGTAGCTTTGGGGAATTTGCAAAGAAAATCCATACTGCTTTCTGCAATGCACTTCATGGACCCCTACAACTTTGACTTAGAAAGAGTCCAACGCTGCGTAATCCACTACGCAATTCCAGATGGGCGCATAATCCCCTTCTGCACAATGAATTCCATTCACCGTCCAGAAATCGAGAAGAAACTTGGAATGCCAATTAAAGAGTGGCAAAATAAGCATAAGGTTGAAATAACCCAGTACGCCTAAGCGTAGAAAACCTAAAGAACTGCGAAGATGCTTTCAGTTAATGAGGCTGATGGGTATGGGTGGTAAGAAGAAGCTTAGCTTAAAACAAATGGAGCGAATGCAGCTTAGGAAGGATGCTGAAGAGAAAAAGAAAAAGGAAAAAGAAGCTGCGTCCAAAGAAAAGAAGCCTTCTGGAATAGTTCCTCCAGATCCGAGAAGCGAAAAGATTGTTGGCGAATTGAAGAAAATGAATGTCTTAACGCCTTATGCTGTTGCTTCCCGCTTCAATTTGCGAATAAGCGCTGCAAAGGACCTATTAGAACAGTTGGAGGATGAAGGAATAATTCAACTTGTCTCTGGTAGTCATAACATCAAAATATACAAACCAATAAGCTGAACTTTTTGTTTATTTCTTTTCTACTTTAATTCGTCATTATCTGATTGGAGTTTGGGATTTGATGGAAACTTTTCCAGAAAGAATATACACTCATGAAGAGGTTAAGAAGGCAAAAGAATTTGTCGATAAGGGCTATAAGCATCGTTTAAAAATTAAGGGAGATGCCGTTTTTAAGGAAAAAGTGCGCCAAGCCCTTAAACTTATTAAAACAGCTGGTTACTACGACTTTTTAAGAACGTATATTCGCTGTATTGTTGAAATTAGTGGTTTAACACAACTTCGGGAATCAGAAGCCTCTATATGGGCGAATAAATATGCTGTAGAAAATCCTGTTGACGCTGCAAGTTTATTTGTGCAAAAGGCACACCACATGCAAGAGTATTTGGAAGGCAAACTTTACTATGGTGGCATGGCTGAGAAACGTTCAGTTGAGGTGCGCATAAAATTTCTTAAAAGATTGAGAGAGAAAAGTCGAAAGAAAGATGTTAGGAATGAATGTGAGAAGCTTCTAAAAATTTGGAGTGAAAGTTTCCTAGTTTATTAAGCAGATTCTACTCTGATTTTTGTTCCGCTCTTCACTTGCTTAAATAATTCAAGATTTTTAGTGATTTTTCCCAAAACATTAACTGGACTATAGGGCTGTGATTCTCCGTAAAATATGCAGAGGGCGCTTCCCATTGGCCAAAAGGCTATTGTTCCCTTTTCTACGGTGCTTTTTGCTTTTTCTTCTCCCATTTTTATTGGTGTTTCAAAGTAGACTTCTTCTTTCCATAGGGCTGTTCTGCCCTCTATTGGGAGCTTTCTAACAAGCATGTCTATGGTTCTTGGCGCTAAAAAGCGTACAAGCTCTCCTTCTGCTTCTCCTAATCCTTCAATTATGAACTTTATTTTTACACGTGAAATTTCTTGCTCTTCGCTGCTCACCATTTTCCACCTTTTTTGAGGAATTCTTCCAATATTTGCTCAAGAGTTACAGAGCCTAAAACTTGGAGTTCATATTTGACTCTTACTGTGGGCTTGCTTAACGTCACGACTCTTCTTAGGTCTATTGGTGTTCCTATAACCACGACATCGCAAGGTGTTCTGTCAATAGTTTCTTTAAGTTCAGCTATTTGTTTCTCTCCATAACCCAGCGCTGGAAGGATTTTTCCTAAATGAGTGTAAGTTCTATAAGTTTTCTTTATTGAACCCACCGCATAAGGTCTAGGGTCAACAATTTCGCTTGCTCCGGACTTTTGCGCCATTATTGTTGCGGCTCCATAAGGCATGTTTCCATGCGTTAGTGTTGGGCCATCCTCAATTACTAGGGCACGTTTTCCCTTGATTAGTTCGGGATTGTCGGCTGTTAATGGCGAGGCTGCCTCCAATATTAGAGCGGTAGAATTAACATTTTTTATGTTTTCTTTGACTTTTTTCACGTTTTCTGGTTGTGCTGTGTCCACCTTATTTATTATTACGACGTTTGCCATTCGCAAATTAGCCTCTCCGGGATGATAGGTTAGTTCGTGTCCTGCCCTATGGGGATCTGCAACGACTATGTGTAAGTCTGGTTTATAGAATGGTAGGTCATTGTTGCCTCCATCCCAAACGATGATGTCCGCTTCCTTTTCAGCTTCATGTAGAATCTTTTCGTAGTCAACGCCCGCGTAAACAATTATGCCATTGTCAATGTGGGGTTCATATTCCTCTCTTTCTTCGATGGTGCACTGATGTTTGTCCAAGTCTTCGTAGGAAGCAAATCTTTGGCAAATCTGCTTTGTTAAGTCTCCGTAGGGCATTGGGTGTCTGATGGCGACAACCCTTAAGCCCTTGTTTTTTAAGATTTTTGCAACTTGTCTTGATGTTTGACTTTTTCCAGAACCAGTTCTGACAGCACCCACAGAAACCACTGGAATTTTTGCCTTCAACATTGTTGTCTTTGGTCCCATTAACCGGAAATCTGCTCCGCTTGACAATGCTATAGAAGCTTTGTGCATGACGTATTCATGGGAAACATCGCTGTACGCAAAAACCACTTCGTCAACATCATAATCCTTTATTAATTCAGGCAGTTTTTCTTCTGGATAAATTGGTATTCCTTTAGGATAGTGTGGGCCGGCAAGCTCCGAGGGATATGTTCTGCCCTCTATTCCTGGAATCTGCGTGGCTGTGAAGGCAACAACTTCGTAAGCGTCGTTGTTTCGGAAGTAGACATTAAAATTATGGAAGTCTCTACCCGCCGCTCCCATTATTATAACTTTAACTTTTTTCATGGCACTAATCACCCATTAGAACCCTAACAAGAGGGTTCTATACTACCTAAATCATTCCATATAAACCTTAACATGTAAAACCTATCCTATTAAATGTAAAACTGTTTCGCCTATAAACTCTATTTGCTCCGCCGTGACGCCTGGATGGACTGGTAAGGAGAAAACTTGTTCTGCAGCTTTTTCTGTTTCTGGAAGTTTGCGTTTTCCAAATTTTTTGTAGAATGGCATTAAGTGTATTGGATTTGGATAGTAAACTTCTGCGCCTATTCCCTTCTTTTTTAGTTCTTCAACAATTTTATCCCTTTCTTCCCTTCTTGCTTTTTTCAATCTGACCGTAAAGAGATACCAACTATGCTTATACCCCAACGGTTCTTTCGGCAATGCTAACTCTTTTGCGCTTTTCAGTTTACTTGCAAGTCTTTCAACGTTTTCCCTTCTTTTCGCCAAAAATCTTGGTAATTTTTCAAGCTGAACATAGCCTATAGCTGCTTCAATTTCTGGCATGCGATAGTTATATCCCAACATTATGGATGTATACTTCTCCATTTCACCGTGACTTCTCATAAGGCGAATTTTTTCTGCTATTTTCTCATCGTTGGTTGTTATCATTCCCCCCTCGCCAGTTGTCATGTTCTTGCTTGCGTAAAAGCTCCAACATGCGACATCAGCATAAGTTCCAGGGTTTTGTCCCATGTAATGTGCGCCATGGGCTTGGGCAGCGTCCTCAATTATTTTTAATCCATATTTTTCGGCAATTTCTTTTATGGGTTTCATATCTGCCGATAAACCATAAAGGTCCACGGGTACTATAGCCTTAGTCTTTTTTGTTATGGCTTCTTCAATTTTTTCTGGAGAGATATTGTATGTTTCCGGGTTTATGTCCGTAAAGACTGGTTTGGCTCCAACCGTGACTATGGTTTCGGCTGTGGCTACGAAAGTGAAGCTTGGGAGAATAACCTCATCGCTTGGTTTTATACCCGCCGCCATCAGTGCCAAATGTAGAGCTGCGGTTCCAGAGTTTACGGCTACCGCTTCCTTTGCTCTTACAAACTTTGCGTAAGCCTTTTCAAACTGTTTCACCATCGGACCAGCGCCAAGTCCGTGGGTTAAAATCCCACTTTTTAAAACTTTGATAGCAGCATCGATTTCCTCTTTTCCAATTTGTGGGGCATTAATTGAAATCATAATTTGACCTTTAAGCTATTATGTTGTTCAGTGCTAAATAACTTATTGTCTTAAACAATTTGAATTGTGAATGAAAACTAAGGGTTAATGTATCAGAAGGTTGTTTAAACCTTTTATTCTGTTTAAGAATTCCTCCATTTCCTTTTCTACTTCTTTCCTTCTTTTCGTCAGAAACTCTAATTCTTCAGATATTTCCTCTAACCATTCCTTAATGGCTAAATTGCACTCTTCTCTCGTCATTTTCGCAAGATATTCGGAAACATCTTGTGGAGCACGTTTTCTCAATTTGCTAAGGGGGCAATTTATTTCTTGAAATTTTGAGAAGCTGAAAAAATGTCTTGTGGAGCGGGGGTTCATAAGGCGTCCACTAAGTCCCGCTGTGATGACTTTCTCAACGCTTATTTCTTCATCAGAAGCGCATATGTAACGGTGAATCCTCCTCCTTCCAACGCGAATTTTTGGGTTTTGAAAGGCATCGACAAGTAGGACTGGTATTAACGAATAACCAAGACTTTTTAGGGCAAGCCATCGGTGCATTCCATCCAATATGACATGGGTTTTTTCATCAGCAATTATTGGATACTTTAACAAACCATCTCTGAGAATCTCTTGTTTCAAAAGTTCCAAATATAGCGGGGAGCCTTTTTCATGGGGTTTTAAAGAGTCTATTGGAAGAAAAACGATTTTGAAATCCTGTTTTTCCGTCATTTTCTTTACCTTAATGGCTGAAAATTGGAACTTCGATTTTTTCTGGCTCGTAATCTATCAGTTTGCCACCGAGAAACTGTTCATAAGCTGTTAGATCAAGCAAGCCATGTCCGCTATAATTCATTGCAATTACTTTTTTCTCGTCAGTTTTCTTACATCTTAATGCCTCATCAATTACGAATTTTAGACTGTGAGCAGTCTCAGGAGCTATTATTAATCCTTCTGTTTGGGCTAAGATTTTGGCAGCTTCGAAAACTTCGTTTTGAGCATAGGCCACAGAGCGCATATAACCCTCATGTATTAGGTAAGATATCAAGGGCGCCATCCCGTGGTATCGCAAACCGCCCGCATGGATGGGTGGACAAGCATAGCCGTGTCCAATTGTTAACATTTTCAGAAGCGGCGTCATTTTGCCAGTATCTCCATAATCATAAGTGTAAACGCCTCTGGTCGTGTGGGGAACAGCCTTTGATTCACAAGCAACAAACTCCGTGTCTGTCTTGCCTTTGAGTTTGTCCATCATGAAGGGAAATGCGAAACCCGCATAGTTGGAACCTCCACCTATGCAACCACAAACCACATCTGGATAAGCGTCTATAAGTTCAAACTGTTTTTTTGCTTCTAAGCCCACTATTGTCTGATGCATAAGCACGTGGTTCAGAACGGAACCCAAAGAATAGCGAGTGTCTTCGTTTGTTAACGTGTCTTCGATGGCTTCTGTTATGGCTATCCCCAAAGTTCCAGGGTTTTCCGGGTTTTCCTTGAGCAGTTTTCTGCCAAAGTTTGTTTGTTCGCTTGGTGATGGAAACATTTCTGCGCCATAAATTTGCGCTATGATTCTTCTGCCAGGTTTTTGATAATAGCTTGCCCTAACCATGTAGATTCGGCATTTTAATCCGAAAATTGTGCATGAAAAGGCTAGGGCTGTTCCCCACTGTCCTGCTCCTGTTTCCGTCACTAATCTTTTTATTCCTTGTTCTTTGTTGTAGTAGGCTTGGGCAATGGCTGTGTTAGTTTTGTGGCTTCCTGTGGGGCTGAAGTTTTCACATTTGAAGTATATTTGGGCGGGCGTTTTCAGATACTTTTCTAATCTTTTGGCTCTGTAAAGCGGTGTTGGGCGTGGAAGCCTTAGATAAGCATCCAAAACTTCTTCTGGAATTTTTATGTAACGTTCTGTGGAAACTTCTTGTTTTATGAGCTCCTTTGCGAATATTCTTTCCAGAAGTTGGGGGCTTATTGGTTTTAGGGTTGTGGGGTCTAATGGTGGCGGTAAGGGCTCTGGAAGGTCTGCTTGTATATTATACCATTCTTTCGGTATTTCTTCTGGGGTAAGTATTGTGAAGCTTTCGTTGATTTTTTGTTGCATATAGATGTTCCCTCATGTATTTTTTTGTTCATTTACGTATAGTATTATACTAAAGACAACACGAACATATTTATACTTTACTGCACAAAACAGTACATGAAGGAATCCGCAATATGTGGAGCAAAATCGTAAAATGTTTAGAAGGCTATCCAGAAAGACTAAAAGTAGCCAGAGTTCTTGTAGAAAATGGACTAAGCGTAAGAAACGGAAAAATCTACCTTAATGAAATCGAAATTCCTCCAGTGCGCATAGCAAGAGTCGCCAGAGTAGACAGAAGAACCGTAAATGAGACACTAAATGCTATCCACACAAACCATGAACTAAAACAAATCTTCGAAGGATTAAGGTCAGCAGGGCACTCTTTAAAAGAAATTGCCAAACATTTAGACTTGGGAGTTGTTGAAATAACGCCTGTGGATGCACGAATTCCAGGCATACTCGCAAGCTCCGCCTCACTTCTTGCAAAAGCTGGTTTAAGCATAAGACAAGCAATAGTAGATGACCCAGAATTGTCGCCTGAACCAAAATTGACTTTGATTGCTGAGAAAAAAATTCCAGGCGAATTAATCCCAGAATTTTTGAAAATAAAAGGTGTAGCTAAGGTTTCAGTTTACTAAAATAGTTTTATGTTGTAGATTGCTGTTTTTAACCGTTATGAATAATAAAGGGGTCTAATGGAGTAGATTACTCTTGAGAGGTTTGTAGATGCCTAGGATAGGCGTTTACGTTTGCCACTGCGGCTTAAACATTGCAGGAGTTGTTGATGTAGATAAGGTAGCTGAATACGCTGAGAAATTGCCAGATGTTGTAGTGGCTAAGCACTATGTTTACATGTGTTCCGAAACTGGACAGCGCATGATTAAAGAAGACATAAAAGCGCATAACCTTGACAGAATAGTTATCGCCACATGCTCGCCAAGAATGCATGAAGAAACCTTCCGCAAAACAGTTGCTGAAGCAAGCTTAAACCCATACTTGCTTGAAATTGTCAATCTAAGAGAGCATGTCTCATGGGTTCACAGCGAAGAACCACAAAAAGCCACAGAGAAAGCAAAAGACCTTATAAGAATAGGCGTAGCCCGTGCAAGACTCTTAGAGCCACTGCAAAGAAGTAAAGTGCGTGCTGAAAAAAGTGTTCTAGTTTTGGGCGGTGGAATAGCGGGAATTCAAGCGGCACTAGATTTAGCCAATGCGGGCTTGAAGGTCTTTTTGGTGGAGAGGTCTCCAAGCATAGGTGGAAAAATGGCTTTACTTGACAAGACATTTCCAACCCTTGATTGTAGTGCATGCATATTAACGCCAAAAATGACCGAAGTGGCAAGGCATCCAAATATACAATTGATAACTTGTGCGGAAGTGGAAAACGTATCAGGTTTTGTTGGTAACTACGAGGTCTCTATCGTAAAAAACCCGAGATATGTGGATGAAGCTAAATGTACAGGTTGTGGCGAATGTGAAAAAGTATGTCCAATCGCATTACCGAACGAGTTTGAATTGAAGCTTGCCGAAAGAAAAGCAATTTACAGACCTTATCCCCAAGCAGTTCCAAACGTTTACACGATAGATAAAAAGGGCACAGCCCGATGCAGAGCCGCTTGTCCAGCTGACGTAAACGCTCAAGGCTACGTTGCCCTCATAGCAAAGGGAAAATTTAAAGAAGCTTATGAGTTGATTAGAAAAGCTATACCATTCCCTGCTGTGTTGGGAAGAGTTTGTTTTCACCCATGCGAGAATGACTGTGAGAGGAGCGATGTTGAGGAACCAATTGCAATCTGCGCCCTAAAACGTTTCGTTGCAGATTACATGATGAAACAACCTCAAGAAAAACCAACTCCAATCCAACCGCAATATGAGGAAAAAATTGCAGTGATAGGCTCTGGTCCAGCGGGGTTAACTGCAGCCTATGAGCTAGTAAAAATGGGTTATTCAGTAACAGTTTTTGAGGCCTTGCCAGAACCAGGCGGCATGTTAAGAATAGGCATACCTGAATATAGGCTTCCAAAAAAGATTTTGGCAAAAGAAATTGAATATTTGGAAAGTTTAGGTGTTCAAATCCGTACCAATGTAACTATTGGTAAAGATTTAAGTTTTGAAGATTTGAAGAAAATGTGGTATAAGGCAGTTTTCTTAGCTGTTGGCATGCAAAAAAGCTTAACATTAGGCATTGAAGGGGAAGAATTTCAAGGCGTTTTTCAAGGTGTTGAATTCCTAAAAAATGTGAATTTGGGAAAAAAGGTTGAGGTTGGAGAGCGTGTCGTAGTGGTAGGCGGGGGAAACGTCGCCATTGACGTTTCTAGAGTTGCGTTGCGGTTAGGAGCCAAAAAAGTTTACGTTCTATATAGAAGATCACGCGAAGAGATGCCAGCATTTCAACCAGAAGTTGAGCAGGCAGAGAAGGAAGGTGTCGAATTTCTCTTTCTCAAAGCACCTAAAAGAATTATCGGCGAAAATGGCAAAGTTGTCGCTGTTGAGTGTTTTGAAATGATGCTCACAGAACCAGATGAGACGGGAAGGAGAAAACCAGTTCCCATTCAAGGTTCAGAACACATAATCCCAGCGGATACGGTCATCACAACCATAGGTCAAGCTTTGGATATGGCTTCTCTGCCAAATGGGTTGAAGCTAAATCATGGCACGATAGAGGTTGATCCCCAAACTCTTCAAACAAATATCCCCTACGTATTTGCTGGCGGAGACGCAGTTTTAGGTCCAGCCACAGTTATTGAAGCAGTAGCAGCAGGAAAAAGGGCAGCAATTTCTATCCACAAATACTTGCGCGGCGAAGACTTGAAAGCTGTTGAAGAGAAAGGGCTGCCTCCAGTTAAAATATCGCCGAAAGTAGGCATAGAAAAGAGGAAAAGGCAAGTTATGCCTCTTCTGCCTATTGAAGAGAGAATTAGAAGTTTTGACGAGGTTGAGTTGGGCTTTAGTGAAGAAATGGCTATTGAAGAAGCTAAGCGTTGTCTTGCTTGTGGTGGTTGCTCTGAATGTTTAGAATGCGAAAAAGTATGCGAAGCAAAGGCGCTAAACCACAAACAAAAGCCTCAAAGGATAAACGTTAAGGTTGGTGCGATAATAATTGCTACTGGAAGCGAACTTTTTGATGCCTCAAAAATCCAAGAATACAGCTTTGGGAAATCAAAAAACATAATCACAAACCTCCAATTTGAAAGACTATGCAATGCTTCTGGACCAACTAACGGAAAAATCCTTTGCCCCCAAAACGGTAAAACGCCAAAAACCGTCGCGTTTATCCAATGCGTGGGTTCGAGGGACTCTAGGTTTCACGAATACTGTTGTCGTATCGGCTGTATGGCAACATTAAAACAAGCAATACTCACTCGAGAAAAACTCGGCAAGGAAGTGGACATTTATGTTTGTTTTAATGACATGCGAGCTTTTGGCAAGGGTTATGACGAGTTTTATGGGCGAGCAAGAGAAATGGGCATAAACTTCGTTGCTGGTTTACCTTCCGAAATTCGCTGCGCATCTGATGGTTCGCTTTACTTTGACGTTTATGATAAGGGAACAAACAAACTCTTCGAACTGCGTTCAGATCTTGTTGTGCTTGCCAGTGGTCTCGTTCCAAACAGCGACTTGGGAAAAATAAGTAGCATATTCCATGTTTCAAGAAGCGCCGACGGCTTCCTATTAGAAGCTCATCCAAAACTGCGCCCTCTGGAAAGTGCAATAACTGGAATTTTCATTGCTGGCACATGCCAAGGTCCAAAAGATATTCCGGATACTGTGGCTCAAGCAAGTGGGGCAGCAGCAAAAGCCATAGACCTTTTGGCAAGTGGGGAAATCGAGCTTGAACCATTGAAAGCAGTTGTAGACGAAGACTTGTGTAGTGGTTGTCGCCTTTGTGAGGCAATATGCCCATTTGTCGCCATAGAATTAAAAACCGAAAGCTCAGATGGTGCCGGAAGGATCAGGGCTGAGGTTGTAGAAGCCATGTGTCAAGGCTGTGGTTTATGCGTTTCTGCTTGTCCAACCAAGGCTATTAAAATGCGCCATTACACAGATGAGCAGTTTCTTGCGCAAATTAAGGCTGCATGTTTAGAAACAGAAGCCTTTGGAGGTGGCTAAATTTGGGTTTAACCGATTTAATGTCTATGGCTAAATCAAATGCAGAAGCTCGTGAAAAAATCTCGTCAAAACTTGGCAAAGGAGAGCTTGTTAATTGTTTTCAGTGTATGAAGTGCACAAGCGGATGCACAGCCCTAAAACTTTTGGAGTTAAAACCTCATGAGATTATGAAACTTGTTAACTTGGGTTTTGTTGATGAGTTGGCTTCTTCGGATATAATTTGGACTTGTGTTACATGCCTAAAATGTGTTGAACGATGCCCCCAAAAAGCTTCTCCCTATCATGTGATTGTTGCTTTGCGAAATCTTGCAGTTGAAAGAGAAGTCAAAGTACCAGAAGGATATTTGAAAGCTGTTTCGCAAATTCTTGAAACTGGTTTAGCGGAAACTGTTCAAAAAGTTGTGACGAAAAAGATGGAGACCTTCGACCGTGAAAGCCTAAAAATGCCAAAGATTACTCAACCCAAAGAAAGTTTTCAATCTGCTTTTATGAAAATGCTGGAGGAAAAATAGAATGAAAGTTGCAGTTTTCTGGGGTTGTCGAATATTAACAAGCCAATACGCTTATGAAATGTCAATGAGAGAAGTTTTCCCAAGGCTAAATGTTGAACTTGTGGATTTGCCTGAAACCAACTGCTGTGGAGACCCTGTTAAAAGCGTGAACGATTCAGCGGCAAATTATTTGGCAGCGAGAATTTTAGCCTTAACAAACAAAACTGGCTTAGAAAATCTGCTTGTTCCATGTAACCGTTGCCACTTCGCAATTTCTGAAGCAAAGGCTGCCATAAGCAAAAATGAAAAAATCGGCAATAAAATTATTGATTTATTGCATGAGGAAGGTTTACAACTTAATCCTTATATCAAAATTTGGCATTTAATCGACTTTCTACATGATTTTCTTGGCTTAGACAATATCAAAGTGACGGTACAGAAGCCCCTTAATGGTTTAAAATTTGCCACACATGTTGGTTGCCAAATTATCCGTTACACCGACTTGGGTAGAGTTGATTATTCGGAAAACCCTAGGAAGTTGGATGAGCTTGTGCGCATTTTGGGAGTAGAAACCGTGGATTATGCTGAAAAATTGGACTGTTGTGGTGCCGCCTTAATGCATAGTCATCCAGACTCTGCCCTTTCTTTGGCTGGCGCAAAAATTAAGGCTTTACAGAATTTGGCTGTGAATGGTTTGGTTGTTTCTTGTCCAGATTGTGGTTTGATGTTTGACGCTAAACAGAAGGATGCCCAAACTGTTGTTGGGACAAAACTTGGCTTGCCCGTAATATATTATACGCAGTTGCTAGGCTTAGCCCTAAACATTGGGGTGGAGAAGCTTGGTTTGCATTTGAACCAAAGTCCTGTTGAAAAACTTTTGCCGCTGGTTCTAAGGTAGTTTTTTAAGCGAATTGTAAATTATTTATGCGCTAAAGTATTTTTGGTAAATACTATATATGCAAATGGAATATATCACTCAAAACAATCTAAATACTTTTGGTGGTAGAAGTGGGACAACTAGAAACGCTAAACCTTCAGAAAACCAACGAAAAATTCCACATAGTAGGGGTTAGACCATTTAAATGCAATAATCACATGGTGCACAACATCAAAGTAATCGAATATGCGGATGGTTCAATATGGGTTTCATGCCCACTTTTTGGCTGGTACACTGAAAACTGTTATGGAAAAGCCATTTTAAAACTTGGGTGTAAAGAAAGAAAGAAACGGTGCACTTGGTATATAGGTACGCGTTAACCAATTCTTAACAAAAATTTTGCTGAAAAGCTGAACAACTCTTTTATATTCCACTTTAGTAGTTAGGCTTCAAGGTGAAAGTTTATGGTAGATTTCGCTTTCACAGAAGAACAAGAACTCTTTCGCAACGCCCTAAAAGAATGGTGCCAAAAGAGTTTACCACTAGAAAAAATCCGAGAATTTGACAAAAACGGCGAGATTCCAAAGGAAATAATAAAACAGATGGCTGATTTGGGCTTGCTTGTTATGACTGCACCGCAAGAGCATGGTGGGACTGGCGCTGACTGGGTTACTGCATGCATTGCTGGAGAAGAGTTGGGTTATGCTGATATCAGCATTGCAATTCCAGTTTTTTGGCTTGTGGAATCCTCCTGGGGTTTTGTTGTTGACAGATACTGTACAGAAGAAGTTCGTGAAGCAGTTATCCGTCCAGCAATAAAAGGTGAAGCCTTCATCGGTATTGCCTCCACAGAGTCTGGCGGAGGCTCCGATGTTGCCGCCTTCAAATCCACAGCCCGTAAAGAAGGAAACGATTGGGTTTTGAATGGAGAGAAAATGTATATCAGCGGAACCGAAGAAGCCAAAAAACTCGGCGGAGGCTACTTCGTCATCGCTAGAACTTCGCCTGCGCCACCAGAAGCGCCCCACCGTGGAATGACTGGTTTTTACTTGCCAATAAATGCGCTTGGAGTTGAAATTAACAAACGCTTTGATGATATGGGGCGTATGGCGATTTCCACGGGCGGTTTTATGATGAAAAATGTTAGGATACCCGACTCTTACCGCATTGGCGAGGTGGATAAGGGCTTCTATTTAACTATGGAAGGCTTTGACAATGCACGAATACTGATAGCTGCAGTTTGTGTTGGAGCTGCAAAAAGAGCGCTTGAAATTGGTATGGATTATATTAAGGAGCGGAGGGCTTTCGGCAGACCCATCGGCAAGTTTGAGGGAATACAGTTTGAATTGGCGGATGACTGGGCGCAACTTGAGGCTCTGCGTTCACTCGTTTATCGAACCGCGTGGATGAACGACAAAAAGTACAAAGAAGGCAAATTCTCACCCTTAGAAGTTAGCAAAATGATAGCTGCATGCAAACTGATGGCTCCACATTTCGCATTTGACGTTTTCAAGCACGCTATGATTTGGCTTGGCGCTTACGGCTATACCAAAGAATGCCCATTGGAAATGGGATTACGCGGAATAATGTCCTACTGCGTCGGAGCAGAAGGTGCCACAAACATTCAAAGAATAGTCATAGCCAGAGAACTTTTGGGCAAAGAATACATACCCTACAAATAATCCGCATTATCCATCTTTTCCTTTCTTTATAGAGTTTAAGCATAACCGTAAGAAATCATCTATTCTCAGCCCAAATTCTTCACATTTTAACACATTACTTTTGTACCATGGGCTAGTTGCGGAAACATTTTCTAACTCTGCTCGCAGCTTTTCCACACTTAATTTTTCAACTTCTATTCCCATTTTCTCCATTAGACTTGCCAGCGAATCTGTTGCTATCAATGCCTTGTCAAGCTTGCTTTTTGGTTTAATTCCGCTTCTGTAATCATGAACCTTAATGGCGTAAACGCATTCTTTTGTAGCTTTCCTTTCAACATTAAGCAGCAACAACACCATGCATCCTCATGTCATTTCTAACCATGTCATAATCCAAATCATGCAATAGCCCAACCAACATTCACCTCTCCTTTGCCAACTATTTCATCATACAAGAAACTATCAAAGCATGAGAATACTTGCTCCTACCCTCAATAAGCCTCAAAGCTTCATCTTTGGATATCATAAACTATTACAAAATAACAACCCATTTATTTAATCTATTTTAGTGAAAAACTAGAGGGTAGGGTTCGTATTGGTTGATTTTAAAGCCAAACGAACATAGAAAACACTAAAGCGTCAGTTTGCTTTGAAACATTTTAAAGCATAAGTTTTAAAGCTTCTGCGCCTTTCATTCCAACTTTAACGCCAAACATTTCAGCTTTACTTGTCACAGCTTTAACACTTGTATTCAAAACGTCGTCAAAGGTTTTAACGCCACTAACCATAGCAGCAGCCACGCCCAAACGTTCAGCAACATCCATGTTCAAAAACCCGCACATGACAAACCCCCTATCTGCTATGATAACTAAAAGCGGCGGCGAATCTGGAAGTTCAACACGCAAACCCAAACATGCTCTGTCGTTAACCTTTAAGGATGTCACATTTATCATAACGAAACACCTCTTTTGTTAAACAAATTTATCTTCACATGCTTAAATAACAATCGCTCCCTAAAATAAACGGCGATGTTCATATGCTTACGAAACTCAAAGAAAAATTTCAAAAAATGCTTCTTGCTGAGGCAGAAGCAGCACATAAGATAGGCTTAACGCCTAACATGATCAGCCTCGTTGGCATAATCTTAGCCTTCCTCTCAGCAATGGCATATATGCAATGGCAAACAAACACGCTTTACCTCTTCCTCGCCACAGTCCTCCTTTTGCTTTCAGGCTTTTGCGATGCATTAGATGGCATAATAGCCAGAACATACCAAAAAACAACGCCTTTTGGCGGCTTTTTAGACTCTTTATTGGATAGGTATGCCGACGCCATAGTTTATATGGGAATAATTTTGGGTGGATTATGTGCCTCCCTCTGGGGTTTGATAGCCCTAATAGGCTCTTTATTGGTAAGTTATACTCGTGCAAGGGCGGAGGCAGCTGAAATAAAGATGGAGTCGGTAGGACTGGCTGAAAGGGCTGAACGCATAATAATATTGGCCATTACAACCCTGATAGCCTTCCTTTGGCAGTCACAAACACAAGAGATAATGAATGCTGGCATAATTTTACTTGCAATCCTCTCGAATCTAACGGTATTGCAGAGAAGTTTGCATGTTTATAAAAAATTAAAATTTTCTGGGGCGTAAACGGCTGCGCCTTTCCTCCCGAGCCCTAACCTTCACAATACCACGATGCACAGCGCATGAGATACAATAATATTTTGTTTCCAAGGGAGCAGCAATATAGGTGCCCTTTTGGCGGAGCTCCTTTGCTAGGGCTGGGTCAACAAAAGAAAGCCTTCGAGTAACCTTTTTGGCTTTGTCTCTGGGAACAAGCTGTCCACACATGGCACATTGAACAGCACCACTAAGACCTTTGCCGCCTTTCGAACGTCCGCGACTTTTTCTTTTATAAGGCAAATTCTCTACTCCTCAAATGCCAACAACAATAAGGCGAAGCCACCTTATATATCTGTCCTCAACTTTAAAATCGAAGCAATGTTAGCCTTTGCATCAATTTTTGGAATAATCTTTCCAGTTGAAGACGTGAAGAGAGTTGTAACTCCAGGTCCATGGCCAGAGGTGACGCAGTTTGTGTGGACAACAATGCCAACTGAAACAGCACCTTTCTTGTATATTCGCCCATAAGAGTGGTCTGCATCAAGGATTGCCACCAAATCTCCAAGTCTCAAGTCGTCAAGTCCATACTCCTTCCGAGTTTCTTCATCGAAGAGTTGAATGTCATAATCCCCAGAATATGTTTGGTTTGCTCCTAAACCTGAACCCATTATAGCCGCCGGAATCACGTGCGTAACAGGGACCTCCAATTTGTCGCCGTTGGGTTTGGGGTCTAAAGCTTCGAGAAAACGTGGGTCCATATTCATAACCTTCACTTCTGGAAAGTCTAAAAGTTTTAAGCCTACGCCGAAAGCTTTAACGAGAACTTTGTCGCCTAACATGAGTTTTTCAAGGGTTTCAGGCTGAAAATCCACGAGGACATGCTCTATTCCGCCATGCTTTCCAGTTACGACTCCTTTTGCGCCCTTAGCTTCGCCTCCAACCACAACTGCTTCGTTTCCAACACATGAAAGTACATTAAAAGCAATGTTTGCACCTTGTCCATAACGGGGGTCGTTTTCTTTATTTTCTAAGCTTACGCCTGGTTCAACATGGTCTGCCTCCCATCCGCAAGCTGGGTCGCCTACGCGCACGTTGTATGTGATTCCGCCGACGCCTGGCAAAACCATGGGAATTCCTTGGGCAGAAACTCTATAGATGTCTCTTCCATAAACTGGACTTGTAACTTCGCCTACAACAGATAATTTCACCAATTTTTCAACATTTATTTTTAACGTTTATTATTCCTCCTTATTTTAGACTGAACCTTTTAGTAAAACATCTTAATTAGTTTTTCATGTGACACGGCAAGTTTTAAAAGCATGTTGTTTATTTTGAGTTGAGTGAAGCTTAAACTAAAAAGGGCAAGGTTTCCCAGTGGTTGAAAAGAATGGCTGAAATTGGATTAAGGTCGAGGATGCTGGTAAGAGATGTCATGAGCAGTCCAGTTATAACCATAGAAGAAGACGCGCCTGTTAACAAGGCTGCAGAATTGATGGAAAAGCATGGATTGGGCTGTATAATAGTGACGAACAAGGAAGGAAAACCGTTAGGGATAATAACTGAAAGAGATTTGGTTGCCAGAGTTTTAGCTAAAAATGTTAAGCCAGACTCTATCCAAACAAAAGAGGTTATGACCTCGCCCTTAATCACCATAGAGCCTCATGAAACAATTAATGAGGCAGCAAGAAGAATGAGCCGTTTAAACATAAGAAGGTTAGGAGTCGTTTATAAGGGGCAGCTTATTGGGTTGGTTTCAAGCAAAGACATTTTGGCAGTTATGCCCGAACTTGTGGAAACTATCCAAGAGCGGGCACTTATAGAAGGCGAAAACAGGGCTCAAGAAAGCGCTGAAGAATCTACTCCACTTGCTGGTTATTGTGACCGCTGTGGCGGATGGTCTGAAGATTTAAAAGAGGTTAATGGAGAATTTGTCTGTGAAGAGTGTAGAGTGGAGTTAGAAGAAGAGGAAGGGTGAGGGCGATTTTTGCGTGTTAAAGAAATCATGAATGAAAAGCACCCATTCATTTATGAAGATGAACTTGCCACCAAAGCCAGAGCAATAATCCGCGATTTTGCCCTAAGAATTCTCCCAGTAATAGACAAAACTAAAAAGCTTATTGGCATAGTTTCCCGCAGCGACGTCATGACAATTTCCTCCGCCGTCTCTCCAATAAGAGTTAAAGGAATAATGAGAAACCCAAAACACACAGCAACAATAGAAGATGATGCCGTTTCCGCTGTTAAAGAAATGATTCGACTGGACGAATGGAATACACCAGTCATAAACACTATTCAAGACAGAAATTACATGGGAGTTTTTGGCTTAGAAAACTTCATCGAAGCCATAATTAAGACGAGCCCAGAAAAACTTGCTAGAACTGTTGAAGAAGTAATGTCAAAAAATGTTTTGGCTTGTTCTCCAGAAGATGAGTTGGACAACATTTGGCGCTTGATGCAAACCAAATCCCTTGGAGGATTGCCCGTCACAAAAAATGATAAGTTAGTGGGAATTGTCACACAAAAAGACCTCATCCAAAGTGGAGCGTTATTACCTACATTTGAGTCAAAGAAGGGACGCTTTCGAGGGTCTTCCAAAATTTCTTCAGTCATGAATACTCAAGTTATAGCCGTAGAACCACACATAAAAATGATTAGAGTTGCAAAAATCATGGTTTCAAAAGATATTGGAAGGGTTCCCGTAATAAATAAGCAGGGTAAATTGATTGGCATAGTTGACAGAGAGGATGTTGTTAGGTTAGTTGTTAAATGAGAGGATGATATTTTGAGCAGAGAAACCTTTAGAAGGACATTAAAGGAGAGAGGGCCCCTCTCTTTGAGGGTTCATCCTTCGAAAAAACGTGAAAGCGAAATAATGCACATCGCAAAAAGCCCTGTTGTAACCATGGCGCCCACCACACCAATTTACGATGCAATCCGAATCATGGCAAAGGAAGGTTTTCGCCGAATACCCATAGCCAACCCAGGAACAAAAGCCCTTGAAGGAATCATAACAGCCACAGACCTAATCGACTATCTTGGTGGTGGGAAAAAATTTGAAATAATTCAGCAGAAACATGGCGGAAACTTTTTCAAAGCCATAAACGAGCCGGTGAGACTCATAATGACAAAAAATGTTGTTTCCGTTAAAACTTCTTCAAAAATAAGTGAAGCAGTAAAACTGATGAGGGAGAAAAATCTTGGCGGTTTACCAGTGGTTGACGAAGAAAACCGCGTTAGAGCAATAATCACTGAAAGGGACATAGCCAACATGTTTGCCGACAGAATGAGCGGCGTAAAAGTTGCCGAGTTGATGTCAGAAAAAGTTGTTACCGCCATGCTAAAAACAACAATTTTTGAGGCTGAAAAAACAATGGCAACTCAAGGATTTAGAAGACTGCCCATAGTGTCTGACGGCAAGATAATGGGCATAATAACAGCCATGGACATCATAAGATTTTTCGGTTCAGGAAAAGTTTTCACATACTTACAATCGGGAAACATAATCCAAGTTCTAAACACGCTCGCCATAGAAATAGCAACGAAAGAAGTTGCAACAATCGAACCAAATGCAGACATTGGCAAGGCAGCAAAAATTATGCGAGAAAAGAACGTGGGCGCTATACCAGTTGTTGAAAATGAGAAACTTGTAGGGATCTTAACGGAAAGAGATTTCTTTAAAATAATAGAATAATTTCATGTTTGAAATAAAAGAGAGAGCGTCCGCTTTGACCGTTGACTTAGTTTTAAGCAACGCGAAAGCCTACGTAAACAAAAAATTAGTAGAGTGTAGCATCGCCATAGAAAACGGCAAAATCTACAGTATAGGCAAAGAAGCAAACATGCCAAAAGCAGAAGAAAAAATGGATTCAAAAAATCTCCTAATTTTGCCTGGTTTAATAGATATTCACACGCATTTGAGGGATGAGGGAAAAGCCTACAAAGAAGACTTTTACAGTGGAACAGCGGCTGCTGCAGCGGGGGGGATAACAACAGTTTTAGACATGCCAAACAACGACCCAGTAACCATGAGCACTGAAACTTTAAGAAGGCGCATGGAAATTGCTGAAAAAAAGATTTTGGTTAATGTTGGCTTTTACTCTGAATTTCCAAAGAGAATGAATGAGATTCAAGCAATTGTTAAGGCAGGGGCTGTCGCCTTCAAGCTTTTCATGATGGAACAAGTGGGCGGATTAAATATAGACGATGATAAAACCTTGTTGGAAGCATTTGAGACTATTGCCAAATTGAAAACTTTGGTGGCTGTTCACGCAGAAGATAAAGAAACGATAAAAAGAGCTGAAGAAAACTATAAACGGCTTAATCGCAATGACATTGAAGCATTTTTGAAAGCGCATTCGGAAAATGCAGAATGGAAAGTCGTAAAACGTTTGCTAAAAATCGTCAAACAAACCCGTGTCCCCATACATTTTTGCCACGTAAGCACAAAAAAGGGACTGGAAACAATAATGAAAGGAAAAAGTTTAGGATTACCAATAAGCTGCGAAGCCACACCTCATCACATGTTTTTATCGGTTAAAGACTTGAGGAAAATTGGCACTTTAACATTGACTTTGCCGCCAGTCCGAAACAGAAAGAGCGCTTTAGCTCTTTGGCATGGCGTTAAAAGTGGTTGGATCGACATTTTAGCTTCAGACCATGCTCCGCATACTTTGGCAGAGAAAAAGGCTGAAAATGTTTGGAATGTTAAGGTTGGAATACCAGGTTTAGAAACAACATTGCCGCTTTTACTCACGGAAGTTAACCATGGAAGATTGTCAATAGCGGATGTTGTCAAGTTAATGGCAGAAAAACCAGCCGAAATCTTTAAACTTAAGGGCAGGGGTGCCATAGAAAAAGGAAATTTTGCAGACTTGACAGTTATTGATTTAAAAAGAAAAGGCAAAATAGACGCATCAAAATTCCATTCAAAAGCGAAATTCTCTCCCTTCGAGGGATACAAGGTTAAAGGAAAACCAGTAAAAACCTTTGTTAAAGGTCATTTGGTCATGGATGAAGGCGAAATAGTCGCTGAGGCTGGATGTGGAGAAATAATTCGGAGAGAATAAATTTGAAGTTCATCACAGATGGTATGCTTGGAAAACTTACCCGTTGGCTTCGCATGTTAGGGCACAATGTGAAATATTCAAGCAAACTTGACGACAACCAGCTAATCACCATAGCAAAAAAGGAACGGAGAATCCTTCTCACACGAGATTTGGAGCTTTATCAACAAGCCACAGCAAAAGGGGTAAACGCCTTCTATCTTGAAGGAACAAACGAAGCCGAAAGACTGGCGCAACTTGCAAAAAGATTCAAAATCCAATTAGACATAGACATGGCAACATCAAGATGCCCAAAATGCAACGCAAAAGTGAAACCAATACCAAAAGAAAAAGCAGCAGACAAAGTGGAAAAAAGCACATTCACATACTACAACGAGTTTTGGGAATGCCCAAAATGCGGAAAAATTTACTGGCAAGGAGCCCACTGGACAAAAATAAGAAAAACCCTTGAAACAGCAAAGGAAAATCTAGAGGTCTTAGAAAAGCGAACATAAATTAAAACACAAATTTATTAAAACCATTGAACAATATAAATAAGAATCAGATGTTCACATCATCAAAGCCTACACGTGAATTGACCATTGAAGAAAACATTTCCTTAACATTTAGTTTATACCTTAACAACTTTGGTATCTTCTTCATACCGTACCTGATATTTAGTATCATCTCAGCTCTGCTGGACCTTCCAATACTCACTTACACAGAAGAAATCACAAAAATAGATTTTACTGGTCCTCCAGAAACTGTTTTGCCTAGGTTTTTGAACATGTTCTTGACGCTTATGGCTTTAGCCTTTCTTATCGCCATAATTTCATGGTTGATAGGTAATGTTGTCTCTGGAGTTTTGATTAAATCTGCTTCTGACATTATTGAAAAAGGGAAGGCAAGTTTGAGCGACTCCTTCAATTTCGCTGTTTCAAAGCTTCCTTCCCTTTTAGTTGCATCGCTGATAGTTGGAATCCTAACAATTTTGGGTATGCTGCTTTTTATAATCCCAGGCATAATAATATACATAATGTTCTATCTTGTAATTCCAGTTATTATAGTGGAACAGAAGGGTGCTTTTGAAAGCTTGTCTAGAAGTAGAGAGCTTGTAAGTAATAGATGGCTTAAAACGTTTGCCCTAGCATTAATACTTGGACTGATAACTGGGGCTTTAGCTTTTGTAGCAAATCTGATTTTGGCTCCGCTTGGAATATACGGTACATTAGCTTGCATCATTGTTAGCTCAGTAATTGCCCCAATCATTCCAATCGCATCAGCATTCTACTATTATTCCATGCGAGCAAGAGAAGAAAGCTTGAAGGTTCCTCCTCCGCCTCCTCCACCATTCTAATTATGTTTCCTCTAGCAACCATTTAAGCGGAATATCTTGGTATGTGCCGTCTGGCAATGTTCGCCTAATAGTCATCGGCAAAATTCCAGCTTCAAGCTCTTTTAGGGCTATGTCTATGGGACTGGAAAACCCTTCAGAAATCTCCACAAGTATCGGAGCCCCCATGGATATTTGTAAAGCCCTAGCTCCCACTATCCTAGCCTTTTCGAAACGGGTAAGCTTCGGAGGACCTATCAAAATTTTCTTCTCTTTTTTAGACGTATCCTAATACTCCCCAGCGCCCGGATACCCAGCCCCAGAGGGGCCACCCGGAGGTGTTGGAGGAGCTTTCATTTTTCCAGCAGCAATCACATCATCAATCTTAAGTATCATTGAGGCGGCTTCTCCAGCAGATTTAACGATTTGTTTTTTAACAGCCAAAGGCTCGAAGACTCCGGCTTCGCTCATGTCTTGGACTTTTCCAGAGTTTACTTCTATTCCAGCCCATGTTTCACCCTTTTCGTGGCGTGCTCGCAGTTCCGACAGTATGTCTATTGGGTCTAAGCCAGCGTTTTCTGTTAGTGTTACTGGAACTACTTCGAGGGCTTCTGCGAAGCTTTTAACTGCAAGCTGCTCTCTGCCTGGAAGGGTTTCAGCGTATTTTTTAAGAGCCCGTGAAATTTCAAGCTCTGGTGCTCCGCCCCCAGCCAAGATTTTTGGTTCTTCAACCACGTCTCGAACCACGCATAATGCGTCATGCAGTGAGCGTTCAGCTTCGTCTACTATGCGTTCTGTTCCACCCCTTATCAAAATCGTAACCGCTCTTGGATGTTTGCATCCTTCGACGAAAGTCATTTTGTCGTCGCCTATCTTGCGTTCCTCAACGAGGCTTGCATAGCCCAGGTCAGAGGGGCTCATGTCGTCTATGTTGGTTATTATTTTTCCACCAGTGGCTTTTGAAAGTTTTTCCATGTCTGACTTTTTGATTCTGCGAACTGCAAGAATTCCTTTTCTGGCTAAGAAGTGCTGTGCCATGTCATCGATGCCTTTTTGACATAAGACAACGTTTGCGCCTACTGCCTCTATCTTTTCAACCATTTGCTTTAGCATTTCTTCCTCTTGTTTGAGGAAGGCGTCCATTTGCTCTGGGCTTTCAATGTTTATTTTCGCGTCAAACTCTGTCTTCTCAATTTCCAATGCGGTATCCAGTAAGGCTATTTTGGCTTTTTCCACCCGTTTTGGCATGCCAGAGTGGACAACTTCTTTGTCTAAAACTATGCCCTGAATGAGTTTGGTGTCTCTTAGGGATTCGCCTGGTTTCTTTTCAACTTTAATGTCGTCAATGTCCACTTTGTATTTTCCATTTTCTTTTTCTGCAACTTCTAGGACCGCCTTAACTGCAAGCTCAGCCAAGTATTCTCTGTGTTCGGCTACTAACTTGCTTGCCATGGAAGTCATAGCCACCTTTTTCAAGTATTCTTCACGGTTTGACCCAGTTGGCATTGCTATCTTTTCTAAGACTTCTAATGCCTTTTCGCTGGCTTTTTTGTATCCATCTATTATTATGGTTGGGTGAACATTTTTTCCAATAAGTTCTTCGGCTTTGTTGAGTAATTCGCCGGCTAATATTACGGCTGTTGTTGTGCCGTCGCCGGCTTCGTTGTCTTGAGTTTTTGCAACTTCCACCATCATTTTAGCGGCTGGATGTTGAATGTCCATTTCATCCAAAATTGTGCGTCCATCACTTGTGATGGTTGTATCGCCGAAGCTGTCCACAAGCATCTTATCCATGCCTTTCGGACCTAAAGAACTTTTCACGGTTTCGGCTACAATTCTTGCAGCCATTATGTTGGCGTGTTGGGCTTCTCTTCCGCGGCTTCGGCTTGAGCCTTCTTTTAATATTAAAACTGGAACTCCTCCAGCTTGTGTTGACAAGCAAACAACCTCCCTAATGCGTCTCAATGAAAAACAGCATTACAATATAAATTTTTCCTTAATTACGCTTAATTGAGCACATTTCTGGAATAAAATCGCTTCATCGAACTCCTCGGAGTTAATAGGCTATGTAAGCCAACAAGTTTGGTTGCTGTAATTTTGTGCTAGATTTCGGCTTTTAATGTTTAGAATACAGTTTAAAGTTTAGTTGGAATTATGATGAATTTTTAGGATTTATTCTATGAAATTTTTATGCATAAGTTTTTAGAGTATGCTTTCGTAATAAACACTAAAAAATCATGGAGGAAAATTAAATGTCGAAAACTAGGCTTTCATCTATCGCCGTAATAACCATCATTTTCGTTTTAATCATGCTTGGACTTTGCAGTGTTCCTCTTTCGAACGCAATCGAATCTACCGAAAATGCCAATCCGAGGATTATTTATTGGCCTGCGCCTCAAGTATGGCAAACGCAAGATGGGCATATCATGTGGAGTTCTGGAGGCATTGACGCTACAAGCATCGTATGGTCACCCTCTGGAGAACTGCTATTAATAGCTGGTTCTGACCGTTTTGTAGTGATTAACGCAAGCACTTGGTCACCGATTAGTGAGTCCTGGAATCCGCGGGGTTATAGCGGTCAAGGCGTGTTTGATAGTTTTATTATTTCACCAGTCGACTCAAAAATATTCTATGTCAACACTAGCTATGTATTTGCTCCTTCTTCCGCAATATATTCGATAAGCTTGGGTGGTTCTAATCCAACTTTCATAACCTACGTTAATAGCAGCTCCTCATGTGTCCCCACATTCTTTGACTTGTCAAGCAATGGCACAACACTGCTTTACACGGAATTTGCAAAGAACTATTCTTCATATCCCTACACTTATGTTAGTCGAATCTGGAAGGTCAACTTAGAAACAAGTGAGAGATCACTGGTTCTGGAACTTGAGGGGTCAGATAACCAAATGTTTAGCGTTAGGTTTTCTCCATTAAACGACAAGATAGCCTTCACAACATACACTGGCGTTTGGATCATTAACTCCGATGGAACTGACCTAACCAAGATTGCTGATATCTCAGAAAACAACATTGCAATGCATTTAAATTGGGCACCAAATGGAACAATGCTAACATACACGGAAGTTAATTACGGAGAAAGAAGTGAGTATAATCCGTATAATATTTGGTGGGATAGTAGTAACATCACAGCTGTAAATGTTGATGGAAGCAACAAAAGAACAATTTTTTATGGAGCCAAATGTTGGACATGGTCGCCCCTCAACGACTCTATAGCCGCCTTCATTAAACCGATAGCCTGGGGTGTCCCATACCTTATAGATTTAAGTCTTCCAATATCCTCCAACCCGGACAGCGACGGAGACGGCCTATCTGACCGTGAAGAAATTTTCTGTGGATACTTCAATCCGCTGGACCCTACAGACCTCTACAAAGACTATGACAATGATGGCTTGTCCAACTTGGAAGAGTACGAGTTTAACATAAACCGGACTGGTTCTGGAACCTATCCGTTGAATCTATTAAATCCAGATACTGATGGGGATGGACTGAGCGACGGCGTTGAAATCAAAGTTTTCCGAACAGATCCCACAAGACGGGATACGGATGGTGATGGCTACAATGATGGTCTTGAGGCTGCAGCAACTGGATTAAACGCTTTTATTTCCGTTCTGCCAGAAGGATGGATTCGAATGCAGCTTCAATGGTCAAATAAGACAATGTATGTTTCAACAAACTCCTCCGTACTCGGCGTGGTGTTTAATTCCACAAGTATGGCTTTGAGCATTTCTGTTGGCGGTCCGGATGGAACGACAGGCATAGCCAACATAACAATACCAATGGAAATGATAACTTCTCTTTCCGCAGTTAGCGTTACATTGGACAACCAGCCCATAGAATTCCAAACAAACCAAATGGGCAGCTATGCTCAGATTTATGTGGAATACCATCACAGCTTCCACGAGTTGACAGCGCATCTGCAAGGCGGCGGTGGCAGTGGCATCGGCGGCGTGGATTTGACGGGCATATTGGGCTACTGGTGGCTAATACTGTCAGTTGCCATCGTAGTAGTTGCATCTGTGATAGCGGTTATAATCGTTAGACGAGGATAATGGAGGCAACATTATGAGGAAAACAGCCGCTGTGGGAACAATTGCAATGCTTTTTCTGTTCAGCGTAGGTTCAGTTTACGCTACTGCGCAGTTGGGCGTTAAAGCAGGCGACTGGATAAAATGTGACTACGTTTCAGGTAGCAATTTGCCAAGCGACTTTATTCAATGGGTTAAAGTGGAATGCCTATCAGCAGCGGGAACAACTGCAACGTTACGCGTGACAACACACTTCAGCAATGGCGCAGAACAAACTGAAACCATGACGTGGGATGTTGCCAGCGGCGCTGGAAACCTCACTTTCCAAGCGCTTATACCAGCAAACTCAAGGACCGAAGATGTTATTCAAGCGGTGGAAGGAGGCAGCGTAACCATTGCTGGTGAAAAAACCGGAACCTATGCGGGAGCAAGCAGAACCGTTGTCTACGCAAGCTTAACGCAAGGAGATATGCAGTTCAGCTACTGCTGGGACAAGGAGACTGGAATAATCGTAGAAGTAACCTTAACCCAAGGCTCAACATCAGCCACTTTTAAAGCAACAAGCACAAACATTTGGCAAGCATCATCTTCAAACCCGCTACCAATACCAAGCTTACCAATTGAGATGCTTTCCATCAGCGTCTCATTGATAGTGGCAATAGCCATAGTGGCAACAGCCGTAATCTTCACAAAGCACAAAAGAAGCTAAAACTCATCTTCCATTTCTTTTTTAACCATTCTATCAAGAAGGGAAAATTTCTAAAAAGCATATTTGAGAATCACTACCACATTTTCGACAAATATCTTTTCATAAAAGGCTAATATTTTAGCTTGGCTTTAAGGATGTTTTCAATCCGCTTCCCGTGAGGATTATTAATGTTTTCTCTTTTCGTGCCTTCGCGTCTTCCAGTAGTTGTTTTTGGTAGGCTGCATAAGCCACAGCTGAGCTTGGCTCCACAAAAAAACCTTTCCCAGCAAGCTCCATAAAAGCCCTATAAATCTCGTTTTCGTCAACCATAACCGCATCGCCATCAGCTTCCCTTAACTTTTTAGCCATAAGCCTCAAAAGCGGAGGGTTAACACTGACTAATGCATCAGCTATGGAAGTTATTTTTTCAGGAGGAGTATAGTCTAAATTTTTGAATTTGTGGTAGAGGGGTGAAACTTGTTGTGTTTGGCAAGCCACAATTTTAGGCATACCTTCGATTATGTTTGAATTGATAAGGTGCTTAAGCCCATCAATCACGCCCAAAAGCAAGGTGCCAGCCGAAACCGGGAAATAAATGCGCTTTGGAACACTCCAACCAAACTGTTCAGCTATCTCATAAGCAAGACTTCTTATCCCATCCCTAAACAATGGATGCAAAATATGCCCCACATAAAATTTCCCCTTCTCAGCTTTTTGCGCTTCTTCAGCAACCTTGCAGCGACTTCCAGAAACTTTGACAACTTCTGCACCATAAAATTGGATTTGATTAAACTTTGGTCCAGAAACGTTTTCTGGAACATAAATCTTCGCTTTCAAACCAGCTCTGGCAGCATAAGCAGCCATGGATGCCCCAGCATTGCCAGAAGAATCTTCACTTATGTATCCACCAGCAGCCTTTACAAGTCTATGTATTGCGGAGAAAAGCACTGTTGAACCTCTATCCTTAAACGAACCAGTTGGATTCAAGTTTTCAAGTTTAAAATAGACATTTTCGGAAAACTTGACAAGGGGGGTCCAGCCCTCTCCCAACGATATGATATCCTCTTTTACGTATGGGAAAAATTTTGCATACCGCCAAAGCGTATAGTCCTTACCTATAATTTTTTCAGCTTTAAAGTCGATAAAAGTTTGCAGTTCTAAAGGATGACTGCATTTTGGACACTTAAAATCTAAAGGGTTGGTTGAAGATTGCCCACAACTGCTACATTTAATTTCATAATCCATAAACAAGACACCATTATGATATTAGCTCTTGACCTTTCTGGAAGGCTTTCAGGTTAGGGTCTAAAGTTTTTGCGGGCACAGTTTCCTCAATGACCTTTTCCATAGTTTTGCCATTAACAAGCCTTGTTATTTTAGTTAAGGCTCCAAGCATCATCATGTTTGCATATGTCGCTTCCCCAAACATTTTCTTGCAAGTTTCTGTTATGGGAATTCTGTAGACCTTCGCCTTTGCTTCATGGATTTCCTGCACATTTGTGCTATCAACTATTAGCAGCCCATCATCCTTGAGACAACACAAATATGCATCTAAGGATTCCTGGTTCATAGCAACTAGTATGTCGCATTTTCTAACAGCTGGAAAACCTATTTTTTCATCTGAAATTATCACTTCGCTTCTCGCTAGGCTTCCCCTTGCTTCGGCTCCATAACTTTGTGTTTGCAAAACTTTTTTGCCTTCATAAGCAACAGCCTTACCCAACACTTGTCCGGCTAAAACAACACCTTGACCGCCACTTCCACCTATTATTATTTCAATCCTTTTTGCCACCTTTCTGCGCCTCCTTTAACAAAGCGTAAACATTCTCCACAAGCGTCGGACGCCTCCTTTCCACAAACTCTCCAACAACAATTTTACCCTCCAAATCTTCTTCTCGCATTCCTTCCGTCTGCTTGAAGGGAATGGAGTTTTCCCTAAACCACTTCAGCATCTCTCCAACATTTTTAAAGCCCATTCTTCTGCCGTAGGCTGTTGGGCATTGGGTTACAACTTCAATGAAACGAAAACCTTGCAACCGTATTGCTTTCTTGATGGATTCTTTCAATTCATTTAGGTGGGCGGTTGTCCATCTGGCTACGTAGGCTGCGCCTGCCGCCACTGCAAGTTTTGCAGCGTCTAAGGGATGCTCAAAGCTTCCATAGGGCGTTGTGGTTGTGTAGGCTTTATAAGGAGTTGTGGGTGCCACTTGACCTCCCGTCATGCCATAAACCATGTTGTTCCCCATTATCACAAGAATATCCGTGTTTCGCCTTGCTGCGTGGATGAAGTGGCTTAAGCCTATGCCGACTATGTCGCCGTCTCCTCCGAAGACGACAACGTGAAAGTTTGGTTTTAGGAGTTTTATGCTTGTTGCTGGGGGTATGCTTCTTCCATGAAGCGTGTGGATAGAATCAGCCTTAAAATATGGTGATGGAATCCAAGAAGTGCAGCCTATACCGCTTGTAAAAATGAAATTACTCAAATCTTTATAACCCAATTCGTGAACAGCCCTCAAAAAGGTGTCACTTAAAGCAAACAAGCCACATCCAGGACAGAAGGGCAATCTTAAATCTCTCATATAATTACGACTTGAAAAGGCTTCACCCATCCATTCATCGCCCCCTTAAAATTTCAGCCAAAATCTCCTCAGGCGTAATCATTTCTCCCCCGCCAATTTTATTCAAAGGAACAACTTTTCTAGAACATGCAACTCTTTTAACCTCATAAAATATCTGCCCAAGATTCATCTCAGGAACAATTATTTTCTCAGCAGATTCTGCTAACCGTTCGATTTGTTTTTCTGGGAAGGGCCAAATGGTTTTTAGACGAACATAACCAGTTTTTATTCCCTTAGTTTCTGCAGCCTCTACGGCTTCGTAAACTGCTCGGGATGCACATCCAAAAGAGACTATGCCAACTTGGCAGTTGTTAACGTTGTAAGTTTCAACTTCCACTATGTCATCCACGTTTTTGTTTATCTTGTTGTTGATGGCTTCTAACATTCGCCTATGCACTTTTGGGTCTGCTGTAAAACGGACTCCATATTCATCGTGGGTTGAAGCGGTAACAGCAACATTAAAACCCTCGCCAACTGATGGCATGGGCGCCACGTTCTCTAAACCAAAAAACATTTTGTCTTCAGCCTTGGGCTTTTTTCTATTTATTATTTCAATTTTTTCTAATGGCGGGATTGCAACTTGCTCTCTAACGTGAGCTATTATTTCATCAGTTAAAATGACAACAGGGGTGCGATACTTTTCAGCCAAGTTAAAAGCTCTAATTGTGAGCTCAAACAGTTCTTGAACAGAATTGGGAGAAAGCGCAATAGCAGAATAGTCGCCATGCGTCCCCCAACGAGCCTGCATTACATCGCCCTGAGCAGCCTTAGTGGCTTGTCCAGTGCCAGGTCCAACCCTCTGCACATCAACAACAACGCAAGGCGTCTCCGTCATAAACCCCCATCCAATTGTTTCTTGCATCAAGCTGAAGCCTGGTCCAGAGGTAGCGGTCATAGCCTTCGCTCCACACCAACTAGCCCCCATAACAGCGCCTATGGAAGCTATTTCATCTTCCATCTGCATGAAAATGCCACCAACTTTTGGCAGACGCTCTGCCATATACTCAGAGATTTCGTTCGCAGGGGATATGGGATATCCAGCGAAAAAATGGCAGCCAGCAATTATTGCTGCTTCAACACAAGCCTCGTTTCCTTGCCAGAAAACTGTTTTGGAAGCCATTTTCCACGCAGCCTCTGTTCCCTTTTGTTGTTGGCATTAAATAAAACTCTATTCAGGTGTTTCACGCTTAAACCCTTTTTCTGAAAATTTTTTCACTTTTTAACTTTGTTCTCATATATTTCGGAAACAAACTCGCCAATGGCTGGAGCTGCCGTTAAACCCGGCGACTCGATGCCTATCAAATTTATAAAACCAAACAAACCCTTATCATCCTCATGCCTTATAACGAAATCTCTAAATCCTTCCCCTGGGCCTTGAAGTTTTGGTCTTACCCCAGCAAAATCTGATGTTAATTGATAGTTAGCGATGCATGGCAAAAACCTCTTCACATCTTCCCGAAACTCCTCTTCGCTAGAACTTACTTCGTAACTGATATTGTCCACGTAATAGGCGTTTGGTCCAAGCTTCACCACCCCAGCTAAATCTGGAGTTAAGTGAATTCCCAATCCTGGTCCTTTTGGAACCGGATAAACGAGCATTTTTACTGGAGGTTTACCAATAAGCCTAAAGTAATCGCCTTTACAATAATGCAATTTATAACCAAGTTTTTCCACGTCCAACCCAATAAGTTTGGCGATTTTGTCCGAATAAAGCCCAGCACAGTTTATCACACTTTTGGCTTTGATGGTGAATTTTTCGCCCAAACTTATTCCGCTCACCTCGTAATAGTCATCCATCTTCCTTAAGCCTGTCACCTCTGTTTTTGTAGCCAAAACAGCCCCATTTTGAGAGGCTTTTGCATAAAAATAGTTCATAAACTCGTCAGGTTCCACAATGCCTGTGGAAGGCGTATAAAGCGCCTTTTCCACCTCAACATTTGGTTCTAACCGCTTAACATCTTCCCTTTCTAAAATCTTTAAACCTTCCACTCCGTTGGTTTCTCCCCAACGCCTCAGTTTTTCTAACTCCTCCATTTCTTCCTCTTCAATGGCTACAGTTAACTTTCCTAAGCGCTTACAGGGAATCTTGTATTTCTCGCAGATTTCGTAAATCATCAAATTGCCCTTAACGCATAACTTGGCTTTAAGAGAACCAGGCGGATAATGAATTCCAGAGTGGATTACGCCACTGTTGTGAGTGCTTGTTTCTTGTCCAAACTTTGCGTTTTTCTCTAAAATATAGACTCCTTCATTTTTTTCAGAAATTTTTGCAGCCACAGCTAAGCCAACTATGCCAGCTCCTATAATGACTATGTTTGCTTCTTCCATAAAAGACCATAAAAAACATATACTAATAAGTTTTTATACATATCCGCGGTTCAGCCGAAATTTACCTTTAAAAGGATAAAATTAGAGCGCAAAAGTTTTTTACAAGCGCTAGAAATTGTAGGTTTCCTAATAACCTCTGTCAGAAGTGAGTGTTGTTGAATAGAATAATTGTTTGCCTAAAACAAGCAATTGACGTTTCACAATTAAAAGTGGATCCAGCAACAAGACAGCTGATAACGGCTGGTGCAGCCAAAAAAATAAGCGATTTTGACAAGAACGCCTTAGAAGAAGCCATTAGGATTAAGGAGAAAATTGGCAACATCGAAATAATAACGGTAACAGTCACAGCGGAAGATGCAAAAACTGTTTTGCGGGAAGCCCTAGCCATGGGAGCAGACAAGGCTTACATGGTTATGGACCCCCTTTTTAAAGAAGTTGACACTTTGGGCACAGCGTATATTCTAGCAGGAGCCATCAAAAAAATTGGAGCCTTTGACTTGATTCTTTGCGGCGAAACTTCCCTTGACAGTTTTTCTGGACTTGTCAGTTCAAGATTGGCGGAGCTTTTGGGATTGGCGCATGTGAGTTCTGTTAGAAAAATTTCCGTTGAAAATGATGTGATTATTGCAGAAAGAGCCCTTGAAGAAGCAGTTGAAACTGTGAAAGTGAAAACGCCCGCTTTAGTTTCGGTTACAAGAGAGATAAATCAGCCCAGAATTCCCTCGCTAATGATGATTATGAAAGCTTCTAAAAAAGAAATAATAACATGGACAGCTGCAGACTTAAACCTTCAAAAAGAGAATTTGGATGCAAAGATTGAAGTAATGGAAGTTTTGGCTCCAAAAACAGAACGCAAAAAAATAAAGATAACGGGTGAAACGCCACAAGAAATTGCTGAAAAACTGGTTAAGGCGTTGGTTGAGGAAGGCGTTGTTGGAAGGTGAAGGGCATGATTCTGGTTTATTCTGAAAAGCACGATTTGACTCTGGAGATGCTCGGGAAAGGGAGAGAAATAGCGGATAAATTGCAAAAGGAATTGGCGGCTGTTGTGATCGGATATGGTGTTCAAGAAAAGGCAAAGGCGCTAATAAACTATGGGGCGGACAAAGTTTTCGTAGTGGAAAATCAAACCTTAACCCATTTTCAAACAGAACCATACCTCAGCATTCTTTATAGTTTAGTGGTAAACTACAAACCAGAAGTAGTGTTAATTGGCTCCACAAGAAATGGAAAACCGTTGGCAGCCAGACTCGCAACCCGTCTCCAAACTGGATGCATCCCAGACTGCAATAGGCTAGGTGTTGACGAACAGGGAAGACTTGTATGCGAAAGAATAACCTACGGCGGAAACGCCACTGCAAAATTAACCTACAAAACGAAACCGCAAATAGCAACAATACCTCAAAGAACCTTTGAAAAGCCTCAACCAAAAGACCGCAGCGGGCAAATAATAAATTTCGAAGCAAAAATTGAAGCGCCAAAAACAGAAATCATCGAAACTAAACCTCTCGGAATTTCTGCTGTAAGAATTGAGGATGCTGACGTAATAGTCAGTTGCGGAAGGGGATTAGAAAAGAAAGAAGACACAGCCTTGCTGGAAGAATTGGCAAAAATCCTCAACGGGCAAGTGGGCAACACGAGACCTTTGGCCGAAGATAGAAAATGGTTTACAGAGTGGGTTGGATTGTCAGGGCATAAAGTTAAACCGAAACTTTACATCGCATGCGGAATTTCTGGCGTAATACAGCACGTAGCCGGAATCCGAGACGCAAAGGTGATAGTGGCTATTAACAAGGATGAGAATGCGCCCATATTTGAGGTTGCAGACTATGGCGTTGTAGGCGACTTATACCAAATATTGCCAGCACTTAAAGAGGCATTAAATAGACAACTGCGCTGAAACAACATACTTTTGGATTTAAAAACAACCAATACGGACCCTACCCTCTAGGTTTTTTCATGTTAATCTTGTTGGTGGTGAAGTTCCAATTTAGTATTTTCTAAACCTTCCTACCTAGATTTTTGACGATTATCCTGTTAGGGTTCTTAGTTGCTACAACCGCGACCAAATTTAAATTCACATGATCCATAAGACATATGAAAAAGGAGGTCAGCAACATCATGTTAACCAAAAAAGACCAGCTAGAAATAATAGCAATGGAAATCTTGGATTGTAAAAAATGCAATTTACATAAAACTCGTAAAAATGCTGTTCCAGGCGAAGGCAACCCGAATGCAAAAATAATGTTTATTGGTGAGGCGCCTGGTTATTGGGAAGACGTTCAAGGAAGACCCTTCGTAGGTGCTGCTGGAAAATTTCTTGACACATTATTAGCCAATTTAGACTTTTCGAGAGGGGATGTTTTCATAGCCAACATCCTAAAATGTAGACCGCCAAGAAACCGTGAACCAACGCCAAAAGAAATTCAAACATGCACACCTTATTTGGATAGGCAGATTTTGGCGATTCAACCCGAATTTATTGTTACTCTTGGGAATCATTCCACTGCATATATCTTCTCAAAGGCTAGCTTGTTCCTAAGCAGCATCACACAAGCACATGGAAAAACCTACGAAGCATCACTTTTAAACATGCGTCTAACAATTTTTCCAACTTTTCATCCAGCTGCAGCCCTTTACAGCGCCAAATACAAAAAAGAACTAACTAACGATTTCCAAAAATTGAAGAGTGAACTCGAAAAAAGGGAGTTAATCAAATCTTCTTGACGGCTTTTATTTCATTAAGAAGCTCTTCCACATTTTTGTATGTCTTAGAAGGCAAATCAACCAAAAAAGCTTCAAGCCTTTCCTGTTTTCCCTCATCAAATTCCACAAGCCTCCATCCCACTTTCTTAATCAACATGCTTTTTGAAATGGGATAACGTGTCCTTGCTAAAACTTCTCTTAATGCTTGTAAACCAGTGAAACTTGTAACTTTTGGAAACTTTCCCTCAGCCAAATATTTTCTGAAGCGTATTGCATCTTCAAACATGGAAAGATTGTTGAATAAAACATAAACCTCTTTTCTCTTCTTCTCGTATGGTGTAATGGATTCCTTCAGCCTTTGCAACTCTGCATTACTATACTGGTAATAATACATTTGTTCGCCCAACCCGTGAAGCCTAAAATAAGCTATTTTACTAACATAAGCTGGCATAACCCTAAACGGATCAGTCACATGCGAAACATTAACCCCCTCTAAAACCCTCCTAAGTCTCTCGTATGTTTCTGGAGTTTCCCAAGCTGGTCCACGAGTCTCCCAAACTAAAACCAAGCCTTCGCGATTTGCTTCTTTGAAAAATTTTTCTGCATCATCAAGCTTTTCTGGTCTGAAGGAACCGGGTGTCTGAACCAGCAGTATCTTTGAATTTAGAGTTTTACAGATTTTTTTCATTTTTTCGAAAGCTTGAAGACATGCGTCGGTGGGTTTCATTTTTTCTTTGTGGCTTATGTCTTGATGAGCTTTTACTGTGAACTCGAAAGTTTCTGGTGCTTTCTTTCGCCAGCCTTCAACGGTTTCCATGCGTGGATATTGATAAAATGTGCTGTTCAACTCTACAAGGTTAAAGTTTTCATAATACTTTTTCATTGACGTGGGAAAGCCGCAACAGCCAACCTTAATCATGAACAATGCGCGCTCATTATGCACTTATTTTTGGGGGCGGCCGAACTGGTTTGCCAAGTTTTCTGCGAAGCGCAATCCGATAAAGCTTTCTTAAGGATTTAATCAATTGCTCAACGGTTGGCAAACTAGAATATATGAGTGGAATGCGGTCATACTCCGCTAGTCTAATTGAATGTTCGTCTGGTTTGGCGCCTTGGAAAACCACAACCCGCGGCTTCAAATTGTTCAAACGCACAATAAGCATGGGCGAATTCTCATTTCCAATATTTGTAAAAACAAGTGCCCGCTCTGTTGTTGCACCAAAAAGTTGCGAGTACTCCAAGCCCGAAAGAGTTTCAATAGCCCTCTTCTCGTCAATAACAGTGTAACCATAAACCTCTTTAACAAATGTGCTTGCACATGCGACTATCTCGCCTTTTATGGCTTTGCACAAGTATTCAATGCGAACTGGTATGGGAAATTCCCTAAGGTCCAGTATAGCAACACTCGGCGAACTTGTCAGCTTTGCAAACTCACGGATGAAACGGCTTCCCCGTTCTTCGTCAATCTTCAATAATGCCCAAACAAACCTTCTAACAAACTTTGTGCCTGGGCTCTCACGCCTCCCGCTCTCGTAATCGCTAATAACTGAAGGCGCTATAACCATCTTATCTGAAAGACTAGTTTGCGACACAGCAAAAAGTTCCCGCCATTTTCGCATGGTGGCGCCTGGCTTGTTTGATAGGATTATTTCTCCTGCGATTCTCCTTGCAAGAACTTCTCTAACGCTTGGAGATACAGCCATGCCCTACGACCTTCCAGTCCGCCAAGTTTTCCTTTTAAACAATGTGAAGTATAAAACTATACCGTTTTTCACCTTTTCAGAAGATGAAATATTCCTGCGACAGCTATTATGGCTCCAACAATGTTCTTTGGCGTTGCCGTTTCATGGAGAAGAATTGTTGCAGACAATGTTGAAAATAATGGAGTGGTGGAAGATATTGGGACCACACGGGCTTCTCGAGCGTGTATGAAGCTGTATGTAAGGAAGAACCATCCTAAACCGAGGGCTATGATACCACCTGAAATGAGCATGGCTAATGTTTTCTTTGCATTTTTAAGAGGCCAAATTTTCTATCAATGATTGGTGAAGTAGCCAATAGTAAAACTGCAATTACCATTGTTCTAATGGTGTTAATTGCCAAGGCGTTGTCTAAACTGCTCGTTTCTGGAAGCGTTACCGCCACGTCTATTAATGTTATGCTCAAGGACCACATTAAAGCTGTAATTAAAGCGGAAATCACTCCCTTAACCAAGTTTTCTTTACGCACTTTCTGTGAGTTTTCACTCTTCTCTTCGCCGCTTAAAAGTGCTATTCCAAAAACGATTATGAGTGCTCCAAAAACTATTGGCGGGGGTGATAGACTCCTCTAAAAAGGAAAATGCTCCATAAAAGGTTGAAGAGTGGATAGATACACGTTATTGGAACGGCTTTTGCCACGCCTATAAGTTTTAGGCTATACATATATAATGTGTCGCCGAAGCCTAAACCAATTATTCCGCTTAGACATGCCAGAAACAGCGTTAAGCGGTAAAGTTGTTAAAATAGAAATTTTACCAATAACCATTAAATAAATAATCAGAATTGCACTTATGCATACAAGTCTTACAATGTTCGCTGATATAGGCTTGGTTTTTAACAATGCTTCCTTATAGAGGACTGCTGAGAATGTCCAGGTTAAGGCTGCACCTAAAGCGGCAAGTTCACCTATCATTGTTTCACGCAATTTTGAAAGAATAAATTTTTTGCATTAAGCTGTTAAATATCTGACGCCTAAAAATAATAGTTGGAATATAAAAATGCAGTTCCATCTAAACTGGGATCCACAAGTCTTATCAAAATTTCCAGAACTTGCCATATGCATTGGCATAATCAACGGTGTACATGTGGAAAAGGAGAACGAGCAAATCAAAAAACTAAAAAAGAGTGCCTACGAGGAAGTTAGAGCCAAATATAACATTGAAACGTTGAAGGATAATCCTGTAGTGAGAGCCTACAGAGATTTCTACTGGAAACTTGATATAGACCCGACGAAGACGAGACCTTCTGGCGAAGCCTTACTGAGGCGAGTTTTGCATGGTGAAGATTTGCCGTGTATTTCAACGGTTGTAGATGCTTATAATTTGGCTTCTATGAAAGCCATAATTCCCATAAGCGGATTTGATAAAAACTGCTTAAACCCGCTATTTGAAGTTCGATTTGCAAGAAATGGCGAAACTTTCACTGGAATTGGTATGAATAAGCCTCTCGCATTAACTGATAAAATGCTTGTTTTAGCCGACCGAAAACAAATTTTGTGCCTTTATCCACATAGAGACTCAGACTATACAAAAATTACTGAGCAAACTAAAAATGTGCTTATAATTGGCTATGGGGCTCCTGGAATCACGACAGACCAGCTGAGAGAGTGCGTAGAAACGACACTTGCATATATCCAAATGGTGGCGCATGGAGAAATCGAAGTAGTAAAGATTTTTAGTTCAAAACATAAATAGAAAGCGGTGTTTCGCATGTCTTTCCAAAGCAAGATGGAACAAACTGCCAAAAGTAGAAGATCCAACATTGTTTTAGCTTTAGATTTTCCCTTCGAAAAGCCAGAAAACCGTAAGAAACTATTTTCTAAAGCAGAAAAAGTCTTGGAAAGTGTTCACGAGTATATATGTGCTGTAAAATTTAACCACCATCTGGTCCTCCCTCTTGGCACCTTTGACGGAATTAAAAAGCTCCTAGAAAAAGTTCATGATTATGGGCTTTTGACAATCATGGACTGCAAAATAAACGATATAGGCTCAACAAATCAGGTTATCGCTGAGTATTATTATGCCGCTGGATTTGACGCTTTAATTGCTAATCCCTTTATAGGATGGGAGGAAGGCTTAAAACCAATTTTTGATGTATCCCGAAATTTGCAGCGTGGCGTAATCCTTCTAGTTTACATGAGCCACAAAGGAGCCGTTGAAGGTTATGGACAAACAGTAATAGATCCTGAAACGGGCAAAAAAATATTGCAATATATCTTGTTTGCAAGAAAGGCTTTGAAACATGAGGCAGAAGGAGCCGTGGTTGGCGGGACACATCCAGAAAAAATAAAAGAAGTATACACCATACTCGGCGAAAAAGTTCCTATATACTCGCCTGGAATAGGCGCTCAAGGAGGCGATGTTAAAGCCGCCATTGAAGCTGGAGCTCGCTATCTCATTGTTGGAAGAGCAATAACACAAGCCGAAGATCCTTCAAAAGCGGCAAAGAATATTAGAGATTTAGCAAACAAAATTAAGTTGGAATTTTAAATTCTGATTTCCCTAAAAATTTCTTGGTTTGATTCCATCCATCCAAACTTGGGAAGTTGTCTTATCAAATTTCTCATTTTCGGATTCAATTGCAAAGCCTTTTTAAAAGCGTTTATTGCTTCTTGCTTCTCTCCAAGTCTCAAATAGACTATGCCCAAATCAACATATACATCGTCAACATTTGGGTTTAGCGAAACTGCTTTCATCAAAACTGCTAGAGAGGCTTTCAAATCGCCTTTTGCCAATTTTTCTTCGCCCTCGTCAATTAAGGAGTAAATGCGATGTAAAACAAGCAAGCGTTTTAATTCTGCAATTGGGTTGGGATGGTCTTCGACGCGTAAATCAATGTAACGGTCGCCATAGCCTGCACGCCCACAATTTTTTCTGACTACAAGCAAGGCGGCAGATTGTCTTCCTCTTGCGTCACCTCCAGCTTCTTCGCCGCCTTCCAGCGCAGCAATTAGTTTATCAGCTAAATCTCCATGAGTTTCTTCGAATTTTTGCGCCATCCTTGCCACCACATCCTCGCTTGTTAAAATGTTTCCTTGAACTGCATAGTTTTTGCCGATTTTGCTCCCAGCCCATTCTAGACAGTTTTTTCCTGTAAAGGCGTCTGCGTTACCCTTAGCGTCTACGATTCCAACTTGGCGAAACTCTCTGGCTTCATCATCTCTTGTGAGTTTATCTATTACTTCCTCAACTGTTAGACCTTGTTTAAGAAGCTGTAAACCACGAGGGCCATAAGAAACGTTAACAAAAGATTGGGTTGCGATTGCTCCAACGTCTGCTTCTGCCCAAGGAACAATAGAACCAACAGAGAAGTAACGTGATTGTACGGCGACTCCCAAATCTCTGGTAGATGGATCGAAAGCTACAATGGAAAAAGTTGATGCCAAGTGGCATTGTTTAGGAACAATATGCTGTTTCATTGGGATTAATCCTCTCCTAATCCTTTTTAATCATACTCTATTTGAACGTGAGCGTATGCTATCTTTCTCTTCTTTCCCACAATTCTTTCTTCAACAAATCTCTAACTGCTGAGCGTATGGCTGCGCTTCTGCTTGGATACATATTCGCCCTAACAAGCTCATCTAATCCTTCTAAATAGGCTTCTGGCAACAATACTGTTACAAGTTTCACTTTATTTCCCCCTAAACATGTTATGCATATAATATGCTGCAAATATAAAATTTGGCTATTAACTCGCATTTAAAGGCTTTCTCTCATATTCCAAACTTCTTTAAGCGTGCTTTGGAATGTCTTATAAACATCCTCAACATAAATGGTGCGGCGGCGTATTCCTTGTTGAACCATTCCAGCAGCAACTAAAGCTGAGCCTATTATATCGCTTATTGTTGGGTCTGGAAAGGCTATTAGGGCTAAACCGATTTTTATTAGTTTTGAACTGTTTCCTTTGCGCCACAAATTTTTTGTTGCTTTTGCTTCCTTAGTTGTTTCTTTCAAGTTTTGCAGTAGTTCCGCATAGCTTTCGTTCAATTCTTTTAAGGCGTCAGCCAAAGCTTTTGCACCTTCGATTTTCATTTCGAACCACCTAATTTTTCTATTATAGAGATTCTGAAGCACAAAAACTTTAATTTGAATTATTACCTTAATTTGCTGCTTCTTTTTCTCCAAAAACACTTCAATTTTTAAATAATAATCTTGAAATTTGTTTTTTCATCTAGTATTTTTTATTGGTTTGTGGTAAACCATAAATTGTGAAACAGCAAATCAAGTTAGAGCATAAAAAGGGGTGTCTTAGTGGAGTCGTTTGAAGCGAAAAATTTTGTGAAAAATCAAATTGAGGAAATTAGAAAAAAGATTGGCAATGAAAAGGCTTTGGTTGCTGTTTCAGGCGGTGTTGACAGTTCGACATGTGCTGTGTTAACGCATAAAGCCATAGGTGAAAACCTTTCCTGCGTAATCCTTGATGATGCTTTCATGCGGGAAGGTGAGCCAGAACGTGTGGCAGAAATCTTGTCTAACCCTCCTTTGAATGTTCCAACAAAGGTTGTGGATGTTCGTGAACGTTTTCTACAAAACATGAAGGGTTTAAGGGATGCTGAAGAAAAACGCAAAAAATTCCGCGAAACCTTCTATCAAGTTCTGAGCGAAACAGCAAAAAACGAAAGCTGCAAAATTCTCGTTCAAGGCACAATAAAAGCAGACATTATTGAAACCGTGGGCGGCGTAAAAACGCAACATAATGTTTTGGAGCAAATGGGAATAAACCCCATGGAACATTATGGCTTCAAAATTGTCGAACCCCTCGTAACATTGTATAAACCCCAAGTTAGAGCAGTAGCAAGATATTTAGGGTTACCCGCCGAAATTTCCGAAAGACAACCATTCCCGGGACCGGGCTTGTCTGTTCGTGTTGTTGGGGAAATCCGTCGTGACAAACTTGAGATTTTGAAGAAAGCTACAAAAATTGTTGAATGCGAATTGGAACAGCACAAGCCAAGCCAGTATTTTGCCGTAATCATCGACAATGAAGAGGAGTTAAAGCTTTCCGAAGTCAACCGCATAAAAGAAACTGTTGCAAGGCTTCTTAACGTTCCATCAAGAAATGTCGATGTAAAAGTTTTCAGAGATAAAGCCACTGGAGTGGAGGGTGGAAAGCGACGTTACGGCGAAATTGTTGGGATTAGAGTTCAAACAATGAACGGAAAGGTTCATCAGGCGCCCCTTCAGAAAATTGTTTCTCTCCAAGCGAAAATTATAACTGAAAATCCTTCCGTTGCTCGGGTTTTCTATGCAGTTAAAGATTTAGCCCAGAAGAAACCCTATGTTGTTGGCATACGATCTGTCCAAACCGAAGATTTCTTGACCGCAACTGTTTCTGAAATACCATGGTCTACACTGAACAAGATTGCTGGCGCTGTCTTTAAAGAATGCGGCGATGTGTCAACAGTTTATTATGATGTCACCCCAAAGCCTCCAGCCACAATCGAAATGGAATAACCTAAATAGCCAAACTACACTATTTCTTGCGATTGACATGTTCCGCGTTAGAGTAAATAAAATCGAATCAATCCGAGATCCGGACGGCAACCTCGGAAAGCGAATAGAGTTAGTTGAAGAACGGGAGATACCACGCTTTGTTGTTAGACCGCAAAGCGAAGAGGCTAAAATGGTGCAAGAAGTTCTTCAAGCGGTGCAGCAGCAATTGCCCATTTTTCCAGCAAGAACAGAATTCGCCATTCCCAAAATAATATTGTTTCTGACCGAGCAAGAATACGAGAGTTTGGGTATAGACTTTGATGTGAATCAAACTTACGAAATATGGCTTGAAAACCAGAACATACGATTTAAGAAAACGACATAACCTCTTTCCTTATCCGCCTCAAACCCGAATACTTAGGATGAAATGATAAAACAAAAATCATATTCCTCAAGGCATTAAAAATCTCCATTTCGTCTACCTTCCCATCCTTATCACAATAAATTGGAACTGGTTCTTCGTCGCCATTTTTGTAGTAAATATATATAGGCGTGAACTTCTCCCTTAAAGCTACGACTTCAAAATTTACTTTCAACACCTTCGCCATCCTTTCAGCAGCAGCCCTAATGGATCTCATACGCTTTTCGTGAAATGTGGAATTTGAGGCGTAAACTATCAACTTTCCATTAATGTTCTCGAACATTTTAAATCACCAAAATTCCAACTGCTCCAAACCATTTTTAAAGCAAGTGTTACAACAACTCTTGCCAAAAGTGGAGAGAGATGAGTTAAAGTGAAAACTCATAAACCCTCAAAATCATAAAATTTCAAGGGCGAATTCCCATGAAAATTCGGGCGCACGTACTTGTTAGCGGCATGGTGCAAGGCGTCTTCTTCAGGTCAGAAACACGATATGAAGCCAAAAAACGCGGAGTGACAGGTTGGGTTCGCAACTTGCCAGACGGCAGAGTTGAAGCCGTTTTCGAAGGAGAAGAAGAAAAAGTTAAAGAACTCATAAACTTCTGCAGGCGTGGACCATCCGGCGCAAGAGTCACAAACGTAGACGTTCGCTGGGAAACGTATACGGGTGAGTTTAAGGATTTTGAAATAAGATACGGGTATCACCTCTGACATTCTTTGAAAGCATCTGAAGTAGATAGTATGACATCCAAAATGGCTGGTTGCTTTTCAATTTTGGTTAAGTTCTTTTTCTTGGCACTCTGAAATGGGATGCTTTTCCTGCGCTTATGTAGTCGCCTCCTATTCCACGCACTACAGAGGCTATTTTGGCGAAATTTTCAGAACCCAAAAACTGTCGGGGCTTTATTATTATGTAATCGTCCTTTTCTTCAAAATTTAATAAGTTCTCTAATTCTTCTGGAAACATCATTTTTATGTCATCTATTCCTTGCAATCTTTCTGGAGGTTTCTGAGTTATGGACGTGGGTGTCGGGATTGGTGTTGTTGGTGGTTGTGCTAAGTGGGAGATGACTATAGATTTTAGGGCTGTTGAAACTTCCCTCAAGTCTTCTGTGACTCTATTTAGAACCACGAGAAGCTCGTCAATTCTTTCCACAAGCTTTTCGAGGATTCTCCTTTCTTCGCTCATACGTTTTCCCTATTCCAAATTTTAATACTATACGCATTTATTAATTGTTTTTCATCCTTTAATAGAACGACTTAAGGGCGGATAAAGGAGCGCCTAAACAAGTGATTGAAATCGATGGAAGCCAAAAAAGTGGAAGCGGCACAATTCTCAGGTTGTCCGTTGCCTTAGCCGCCATCCTAGGCGAAAACCTTCACATTTACAACATTAGACAAAGAAGACCACAACCAGGATTAAGACCCCAACATTTAGAAGCAGTTTTAACAGCCGCCAAACTTTGCGACGCAGAAGTGGAAGGCGCAGAGCTTAACTCAAGGGAGCTTTGGTTTAAACCCAAAACAGTTAGGGGTGGAAGGGTTAAGGCGGAAATTGGCACAGCTGGAAGTATCCCAATGCTTCTAATGACAATCCTGCCCATATGTGCCTTTGCAGAAAACACTGTTCACTTGCACGTCTTAAGGGGCGGAACAGATGTTTCCAACTCGCCTACAATCAATTATATACGTTGCGTACTTCTGCCAACACTTAAGCGAATGGGAGTGAATGCCACTTTAACCGTTCATAAGTATGGCTATTATCCGAAAGGCATGGGCGAAATAACCATAACAGTTGAGCCATGTAAACATCTAAAACCTTTAGTTTTGAAAGATTTTGGCAAAATAAAAATGATACGTGGCGTTTCGGTTTGCACCTTCTTGGCGGATAGGAAGGTTGCTGAACGTCAAGCAAAAGCCTCTAATGAATATTTAAGGGAGAAGGGCTATGCAGCAGATATCCAGCTAGTAAACGATGAGTCAAACCCTCTGCAGAAGGGAAGCTCCATTGTCTTGTGGGCTGAAACGGACACAAACGCAATTTTGGGGGCTGATGCCATCGGCGAACTAAGAAAGCCAAGCGAAACTGTGGGGCGAGAGGCTGCCGAAAAACTTTACATGGAGATTTCTGCTAAACCAACTGTGGATGTGCATTTGGCTGATATGCTTGTGCCTTACATTGCCTTAGCTGAAGGTAGTTCCCTATACTTTACAAGAGCGCTTTCTGATCATTTGGAAACAAATATTTGGCTTGCAGAAAAAATCTTGAATGTAAAATTCCAAGTTAACAAAGTTGGTGGGCTTTACAAAATTGAGAAGGTTGATTGAAAGGCGAAGGAGAATAAATCTTGAGGGCTAATGTTAGGGGAATTTACACAACCGCCTTAACCAAGCTTCTCTTGGAAAATGGCTTTGAAATAGTTAACCCTTCTTTAGCCATAAAGAAACGTTTTGGGCTTAATGATAATTTTGCCCCTCCAGACTTGAAAATTAAGGATAGGTATGATTTGCAAGGCATAAGAATTCTGGGAACACTTGAAGCGGTAAACAAGCTTCACTCTATTTTACACTCTTGCTTTGATGACATTATAACTCGAAGATGGCTTGTTAGCGTTGACGGGATATACCGTGGAAATGTTGTGGGTTCCGATGAGTATGGCGCTTACGTTAACATTGGCAATGGCATAGTTGGGCGACTTCCCAAATCTGAAATTGCATATGCCAACGAGAAACAATTAACGGTTCAGGTTGAAAGGAAAAAAATTGGCGCAAAACAGCCCATCTTGACAACAAATTTGAAGATTATTGGAAACTACGCCATCCTAGCCCAAAACAGCAAGGTCGGCGTAAGCCTAAAAATCAGAGATTTGCACAAACGAGCGGAACTTTATGCTCTTGGAAAGTCTCTTGCACCAAATGGTTGGGGGATTATTTGGCGTGAAACATCCGCAAACCAGTCGAGAGAAGTTTTGGAAAACGAAATAAGAATGCTTACGAATAAAGTTGAAACTTTAAAAGAGAGAATGGTTTCATCTGCAGAAGCTCCAGCGCTCTTGGTTGATGGCTTATACTTTATGGATGTAGAATTTCCCTACTTTTCCAAAAAAGGCATGGATAGGCTGAGGGCTTTCGCAACCCTAACCTTGGATGGGCATCATTTCTATAAGAGTTGTGGCGGAAAGGTTTCTTCAGCTTTGGAAATGGCGGAGAGGCTTTTAGAAGAAGGCGAAGAGCGGGAAAACGTGGAGAAATTCTTCAGAGAGCAGATTTTTTACGAGTTTCCAGAAGAAGACTCTGTTGTGAATGTTGAGCATGTTAAGCTCAGCGGAATTGTTTTCCATCTTGGACAAGCAACCATAGACGCCCTAAACAATAAAGAGTTAAGGTTTAAGCGAACAATACGAAGTGATGGTTTCTATGATGGACTTGGCGTTAAAAAAGAAGCTGGTGATACAGCCTTAAGCGAAACAAAACTTGGCGAATGGCACATCACAACAAAATATTTCTCCCCTAAAGGTGAGCTAAAAGGAACATACATAAACTTGAACACACCAGTGGAAGTTTATCCGCACGCCATACGTTATGTGGATTTGGAGGTTGATGTTTGCGTCAAACCAAACGGCTCCATTCAGATTTTGGATGTAGAAAAACTTGAGAAAGCTTTAGAAAATGGCTTCATAAGTAAAAGGCTTTTTGAAATTGTTAAGGGAAAGGCAAGCATAATTGCGCATCAAAACTTTCTTTCAGAGTAAGAATTGGAATCAGAAGCCTCGATTATTAAGCTAAGTAATACATGCCAATTCATAACCTATAAGTTTAAGCAGTATGTTTCTCCTATTCACGATGTCCAATGCATGCTGACGTGGAAATTTTAACAGAAATTCCATGCTTCAAATGCTTGTTTTGGGAGCCAATAAAACAAGGCAGCCTATACTGCAATCCCAACGAATGCCAAAAACTGACAGAGTGGCTTCTTAAAAATGTAGAAAAACCACAGCAGAATGTAGTAGGTTTAGAAGTAGTCCCTAAGACTTTAATTAGTGCAAAGGAAAAGTAGGCTAATTTTAATGGCTGAATAAGTTTATGTTGTTTCACTACAAAACTATTAGTGGAAACAGTATGGCAAATGTTGTTGAGAAAAAATCTACGTGTTTAAAGGTTCTGAAAAACTTTGGCGAGAAAGCCATAATCTTAGCCAACAAACTTGAAATCGTTGACAAAGAATTGGAAATTAAAAGAGATGAAGCATTCAGTTATGTTCCGCTTAACCGTCAACCTTCAGAAGAAGAATTAAAAACTTTAAGAGAACAGCTTCCAAACTGTGAAATCTCAACTGAAATTTTTCATGAAAGAAAAAGGCAAGTAGCCTTTACCGACCTGTTGGAGGATAAGCTTCCTCCCCATTTGTTGGCTAGTTTGCCAAGGGCATTAGATTTTGTTGGCGACATAGCCATAATCGAGATTCCGCCAGAACTTGAAGCATATAAGACTCTGGTCGGCGAGGCAATTCTTAAAACACATAAAAGTGTGCAGACTGTTCTTGCTAAAGTTGGTGCAGTTTCTGGAACTTATCGTCTAAGAGAATTCAGCGTGATTGCTGGCAAACCAAAAACAGAAACAGTTCACAAGGAACATGGTTGCCAATTTTATGTGGACCTTGCAAAAGCCTACTTTTCCCCACGCCTATCCTATGAGCATAATAGAATTGCCTCTTTAGTTAAGGAAGGCGAAACCGTCATAGACATGTTTTCTGGTGTTGGTCCATTTGCAATATTAATTGCAAAAATACATGAAAATGTGAAAGTTTATGCCATAGACATGAACTCCCACGCCATAGAGTTTTTGCAGAAAAATATTAGGCTTAACAGGGTTGAGGGCAAGGTCCATCCAATTTTTGGCGATGCAAGACAAGTTGTTGAAGAAAAACTTTTGGGGATGGCAGATCGTATTATAATGAATTTGCCTGAAAAAGCCATGGAGTTTGTGGATGTTGCATGTAAGGCGCTAAAGCCCGCGGGTGGCATAATCCACTTTTACACTTTTGTTGGCGGTTCTGGCTCTTTAGAAAATGTGAAACTTAAACTCATTGAAGCTGTCAAAAAATGTGGAAGAAAAGTGGAGGTTTTGTTTTCTCGGTTTGTTCGGGCAACAGCCCCATATGAATGGCAAGCCGTGATAGACGCAAAAATTTTCTAAACCTTTACCGTTAGCGTTATTTTCACTTTCTGTTTTGAATTTTTCAGTTTCTCTACAAGTTTTCTGGATAAGTTGATTGCTGCCTTATCTGCTTGGATTGCCAATGTTCGGTTGCAAATGTAACCGCTTTTTCTTACAACCATGTCCGTAGGGTGCGTCAAAATCAGCTTTGGATTTCCAAAAGCATTCACAACATCAGCAGCTTCTCCCGCTTCAATCAGTAAACTTATTCTGGCATTTTCTCTGCGCAAAAAATCCTTAAATTCAGCGCTCAAATCCGCCAGAGCCTTATCAGCCAAAACAGCAATAATACAGTCTCCCTTTTTTGATAGCCTCTTTTCTTTAGTTATTTCCAGAGTTGTTGGATGGGTGGCTTGGATGTTTTTGTGTCCGTAAGCGAAAACAACTTCTTTTATTTCCATAAGAAGCCTCAAAGGTTTATTTTAAAACTAGTTTTAGTATTATTGCGTCGTGTCCTTCTCCGAAGTAGTCTCTTCTGAATGCTGAAATGCGAAAATTATGCTTGTAATAGAAGGGGATGGCGGAAGCACATTTATAGTGAACCTCAGCCAAAACCGTTTTCACTCTCTTCTTTTTTATGGCCTTCAACTCCCTGTCTAACAGCATTTTTCCTATGCCTTTTCCTTGATATTGTTTGTCAACCACTATATCCTCAAGCACAGCCTCATCATTGCACAAGTCGGCTTGTGCATACCCCACAACTTTTCCATCATAGACAGCTACGAAGGATAAGTCCGGATTTTCCTTCAATTCATTTAAGATATGTTTTCTATATTTTTCCTTTGTTGCGTGGGGATTTGCTAACATGGCGAGTTCTGAAACCACTGGTAGGTCCTTTTCATGCATTTTTCTAATAATAACCTTATCCATTGGAGTTCTCCATGTGTCGCTATTACAGTTCTTTTGCGAGATAGAGAGCTATCTTTCCATTTTCGTAAATCTTGTCGTTGTATCCGCATATTCTGAAGCCATTTTTGAAGTAAAGTTGTAGGGCTGGAGTATTATCGGTTGAGGTGTCAAAGAGTAAAATTCGGGCTCTTTTTTCTCTTGCGAAGTTTTCCATGAATTTTAGCAAGCTGGTTCCTATGCCTTTACGTCTGTATTTAGCATCTACGAGAATTGTAATGATATAAGCGCTGTTATTCCATCTGTAAAAATGCATGCGGGAATAGCCCAAAATTTTGCCTTCTTGTTCTGCTACAAAAAGGTAACATTTTTCATTTGGGTTATCTAATCCAAATAAAACTTTCAAATCCTCTTTTGTAGGCTGACCATCTCCCCTTTCCAACTCTAAAATGTCCTCTAAATCTTTTAAAGTAGCCACTCTAACGGTTACCATTTTTATCCTTCCGCAAAATTACTCAAGGATTTCTATGGAATCAACTTTTCCATCACCGTCCAAGTCGAATCCCTGAATTACTGTTGCAAAAGAATCTTTTCCATCATAACTCGTTAGGGTTTTTTTCCAAAAGTTTGTTAAGGCTAACACACAAGCTTTTGTTCCCACGGCTTTGTTCCCAGCCAAAACTATGACCCACTTACTATTATCCCATGGGTTCACAATTTTCGCTATTAAACCTACCGCATCTGCAGTGTAAACATTTGAAGTTTTTCTTGAAACCAAACCGCTAAAGAGGAAGCCTTGCTCTGATGGTTGCATGTTAAACCTTATTGGCAAATAATCATTCAACTCTTGCGTTAAAAGGTTTGTTCCAGGTCCACCCACGAGGATTAGGTTGTTTTTCTCTTCCTTTTCTGCTTTAACGTCCACATCAAGTTTTATGGCGAAATCTTCTGGCATTCTGGCGAATTGCCCCAAAAAGAATGTCAAATGCGAAGCGTAATGGCCATCTCTTGCGCTTGTTTTGAAGGGTCCGTGGGGCATGGGGCTTCCAACAACTATTTTTCCTTCGAACGCGCCGTCTTCTTTGATGAATCCTTTGAAGAATTTTTGGATTTTTTCATCAATTACTGGAAGCGATAGCCTCTCCAAAGTTTTGTATCCTTGGGGAAGTTCTATTCCAAAGGCTGGCGAAACAGCCTTGTAATATTTTGCTATGGCACCTTTCTTCTCTTCTTCTTTGGCTATGATTATGGCCCCAGCCCTCACCAGCTTCCTTATGTGATAATAAACTTTCTGTTCGTGGATGCCGAGTTTTTTTGCTATTTCCAGCGGATACATTTCCCTTTCAGAAAGCATAACCAAAATTTTCCAGCTAAGCCTATTCAAAATCATTTTTAACTTTTGAGGATCCTCAAATATGGCTATTTCTTTTGCTTTCTGCTTTTTCCCCTCTTCTTGAAGTAATAGTTTTTTGTTCATGGCTTTTCATAAGCATAAAGTCTAACCCATTATTAAAATTTTTATTACGGTAACCGGACAAAACTTACAAATTTTATATCGCAAAGGAAGCGTAGAACTATGTTTGTGTTATAAAGAATTTTTTAAAGCTTTTAATAAAAAATAAAGCAATTTAAGCCTAAATTGAACATTTAAAAGCGGAGTTATTCTTAAAAAATTTTTAGAACTTGAAAATTATTACTAAAAAAGCTTATTACCTCCAGAAAGTCTTGAATAAAGCTTGCAATTGAGGCTTAAAGATGTGCGGAATTTTTGGATGTATCCTCAAAAACGGAAAAGCAGCACCAATAATTCATGCCGCTTTAAAAAGGCTTGAATACCGTGGCTATGACTCTGTTGGAGAAGCAACCATATATGATGGGAAACTTTATATAAAGAAGGATCAAGGAAAGATTGAAGAAGTTAACAAAATCCATAACTTGGACGATTTGCCTGGAAACATCGGCATTGGGCATACAAGGTGGGCTACTCATGGTGCGCCTTTAAAGGTTAATGCGCATCCTCATGTGGATTGTGGTGGGCAAATAGCCATTGTTCATAATGGAATTATAGAAAATTTTGCCGAATTGAAACTTGAGTTGGAAAATCGCGGTCATGTTTTTAAATCAAAAACCGACACAGAGGTGGCAGCCCATCTCATTGAAGAAATTTTGAAGATAAATCCATCTTTAAGCCTCGCCGACGCCGTTCTCGAGGCTGTTAAAAGGCTTGATGGTTCTTATGCTATTGCGGTGATTTCGCCGAGGGAACCAAACAAAATAGTATGCGCAAGACATGAGAGCCCACTAGTTGTTGGCATAAATGAAAATGCAATTTACTGCGCTTCTGATATTCCAGCGTTTCTGCCACTAACCAATAAAGCGGTCGTAATCGATGATGGGGAACTCGTTACGCTTTCTTTAGAAGGTTTTGAGATTAAAAAAATTGCTGATTCCAGCCTTGTCGTGCGGGAGCCAAAACTTATTGATTGGACGCCTGAGATGGCTGTGAAACAAGGATATCCGCACTTTATGCTTAAGGAAATTCATGAGCAACCAGCCACTTTGCGGAACACCTTAAGATTGCAGGAGCACTATCTTGATTTGATGGCAACTTTTCTCGATCGTGCCCGCGAAGTCTATTTGGTGGCTTGCGGAACATCCTATCACGCGTGTTTGGCTGCATCCTACATGTTTTCTAAACTTGCCTTTTTGGCAACCTATCCAGTAATAGCCTCAGAATTTATTGAACAACATGGCAAATCAGTTAACATTGACAGCACGATTTTGGCAGTAAGCCAATCCGGCGAGACCGCAGACACTTTGGCTGCTGTTAATTGCGCAAGGCAAAGAGCGGCCACAATTCTCGGATTAACCAACGTTATCGGCTCAACCTTGACAAGAGTTTCAAGGGTTTACATTGGTCAACAGTCTGGTCCAGAGATTGGGGTAGCAGCAACAAAAACTTTCACTTCACAACTTTCGGTTTTGGCTCAACTAGCCTTGAGGCTCGCCAAGAAGAGAGGCAAAATTTCGCAGGATGAGATGGATTATTTAGCTGAGAAAATGGAGAAACTTCCAGACACAGTTGAAACAATACTCCAAACACAAGAGGAGAATGTGAAGCAAATCGCAAAAAAATACAAAGACGCCAAAACATTCTTTTTCTTAGGGCGTGGGATAAGCACAGCCACAGCTTATGAAGGTAGGCTAAAACTTATGGAAATTGCCTACGTTCCAGCAATCGCTTTCCCAGCTGGTGAAAGTAAGCACGGTCCAATAAGCCTTATAGAAGAGGGCTTTCCAGTAGTTTTCATCTGCCCTAGGGATGAAACCCACAAAACAATAATTGGGAACATAATGGAAATGAAAGCCAGAAGCGCCTCAATAATAGCGGTTATGGAGGAAGGCGACGAGGAAATAAAAAGTTTGGCGGATGATTGGATTGAAATGCCTATGGGGATTCCAGAAGTATTGTCGCCCATACCATATATTATTCCGCTTCAACTCTTGGCTTATTACATGGCTGTTGAAAGGGGACACAACCCAGACATGCCCAGAAACTTGGCAAAATCCGTCACAGTGAAATAGTGTTAAAAGCATCCTTCGCAATATTTCTTTTTGGTGCTACAAAATTGGAGAAAAAGGAATGGGAAAAACTCATTGAAAACCTAATAAGGGAAGGCATCCTCCGCTCGCCAAAAGTAATCAAAGCCATGCGCTCAGTGCCCCGCTCAAAGTTTCTTCCAGAGAACATGCAATCTTACAGCGCTGTGGACACGCCGCTTCCAATTGGTTTTGGGCAGACAATTTCGGCGCCACATAGCTCCGCAACTGCGGACTAGGCGAAACATGGTTTCAATAATGAATGAAGCCCTCCAATTGGAAATAGGCCACAAAGTGTTGGAGATTGGAGCGGGTTCGGGGTGGCATGCCGCCACTATAGCTGAGATAATTGCCCCAGGCGATGCGCCAAGGAGCGAGTGGGGTCACGTTTATACTGTTGAAATAATTCAGGGATTAGCGGAGTTTGCAAGAAAAAACATTATCAATAATGGTTATGGCGACCGTGTTACCATAATCTGCGCAGACGGTTCTATGGGCTATGTTGAAAAGGCTCCATACGATAGAATCCTTGTAACCGCTGCTGCGCCAGAAGTTCCAAAACCATTAATTGAGCAGTTGAAGCCAAACGGAATAATGCTAATTCCCATTGGAAGCATATCACTATTCCAAAGTCTTATAAAAATCACCAAAAGTGCTGATGGAAAACTTAAAGAAGAAAACCTTGGCGGAGTAGCCTTCGTTCCATTAACTGGGCGTTACGGCCACAAATTTTAGGCTTATCCTATTGAAAGTTTTTCTTTATAGGCTTGCAAATCTAAAAATCCATGGCCGCTTATGTTCATGCATATGACCTTTTCTTCGCCTGCTCTTTCAGCCTTTAAAGCCTCGTCTATTGCCGCACGTATGGCGTAGCTGGATTCTGGCGCTGCGAGCCAGCCTTCAGTTTGTAAGAAAATTCTTGCTGCCTCAAAAATTGCTTTTTCATCTGCTGGATAAGCTACGGCTTTTACTATGTTATTATGTCTAAGAACGCTTATGAGTGGCGCGGCGGCATGATAACGTAAACCATCAGCCTTTATGGGCACCATTTCCGTTTTGTGTCCAAGCGTATACATTTTTAATAAAGGCGTATGTTCTGCTATGTCGCCGAAATCATAACGGTATTCGCCTTTAACAAGGTTTGGTGCTGCTTCTGACTGGGCTGCCAAAAATTCGCAGTGGCGCTTTTTCTGTAGAACTTCGCCGGCAAAGGGTAGAGCTATTCCGCCGAAGTTTGAACCTCCGCCCAAACAGCCAATAATAAAGTCTGGAGAGTCATCGGCAATTTCAAACTGTTTTATTGCTTCCAAACCAATGATTGACTGATGTATTAGAACATGATTTAGAACAGAGCCGAGGCAATAAACGCTTTCTTCATGGGTTTCCGCATATTCCAAGCCTTCTGAGACGGCTATGCCTAAAGACCCTTGATGGTTCAAATCCTTAGCCAAAAGTGTTCTCCCAATGTTTGTTTCTTTGCTTGGAGAAGCATGGACTTCTGCTCCCATAAGTTTCATTAAAGTGCGCCTATCCGTCTTCCAGTTATATACGGCTCTAACCCAAAAAATCACACACCTAAGCCCCATAATTGCCGCTGCATAAGAAAGCGCACTTCCCCATTGTCCGGCTCCTGTTTCTGTGACTAATGTTGTTTTTCCTTCTTTCGCCGCATAGTAAGCTTGGGCTAACGCTGTATTAACTTTGTGAGAGCCTGTTGGCGACAAGTCTTCCCGTTTATAATAAAGTCTGACTTTCTTTAGTTTCAAATATTTTTCTAATCTTTTGGCTCTGTAAAGGGGGCGGGGGCGTCCAGCTTGAATGTATAATTCTCTTATTTCTTCTGGTATTGGAATCCACCTTTCATTTGACATCTCTTGCCTTAGGCATTCATGCACCATGGTTTTTCCGAGAAATTCCATGCGTGATGGACCAGTTTCTGGTTCTTTTGGTGGTGGTAATGGTTCAGGCAAATCTGGTATTATGTTGTACCATTTTTTGGGAAGTTCGTCGATTGGGAGGTTTATTTGATTTTTCTCCATGAATCTTCACCTTTTAAAGAATTCCTTTTATTGATGTCATCTCAAGTTAAAGATTTCCATTTAGCCGTACAATCTTATTATCAGAAACTATCTAAACCACTCTTCCAGCGTCGTTTTTCCCTTTTGTTTTGTTATGCCCTTCTGCATTTTCTCCACTGCCTTTCTAACCCGGTCTTCTGAAAAGTCTCTTTCTCTACAAATGAAGTTTACAATGCCTTCCACGTCTGGTTCTTTCCATTCTATTTTATAGTTATCCGTAACTTTTGGATGGAGAAAGATTTCCCTAATTCTTTGAGGTTCAACTGGAAACTCCGCATTTTTCAAATATGGCATGGCATTCTCAATATTTCCATGCTCTTTTATCAGTTTTAAGGCAGTTTTCGGTCCCAAACCCTTAATGCCGTCTGGATTAAAGTCCGTTCCAATGAGTATACCCACATCAATTAACTGTTCATAAGTTATATCGCACTCTCGCAGAACACTTTCCAACTCCACAACTTCTGGAATAACTTCAATGTAAACATTTTTGCTTGGAAGCTTTCGCCGTCCAGAAATCGTCACGTTTCTCACAAGCCTCGGGGCGCCAAAAAGCAAACTGTCATAGTCTTGACTTGCACAGTAATCGGCATCTCCAAGTTTTACTAGATGCGCTGCTTGGGCTTCACCTTCGCTTGGTGCTTGAATCCATGGAATTCCCATCAAATCCAAGAGTTTTTTGCTGTCTTCTGCCATGTAATCTTTTAGGCGGGATGTTGCTTGCGCATACATTCGAGCTTCTTCTATTTTGCCCTCTTTTATGGCTTGTTCATATTTTATTAGGGCTTCCTCTTTTGCTTTCATGCGCCTCTTTATTTCCACTTCCTTAAGCGTGGGCGGTGTCCCATCAAAAACGTAGATTGGTTTTATTCCCATTTCCACAAGGTTACTTGTTCTATAAAGGAGACCGCTTAAGTGGCTTGTAATTCTTCCCATAGTATCTTTTAGCGGTGTGCCGTCTGGCTGGCGGATTATAGCCAAAAACTGATATAATGCATTATAAGCGTCTATGGCTATGGATTTTCCGCTTAAATCCTCAAGTCTAACAATTTTTTTAGGAACCAAATCCCGAAGGTTTACTCCCAAAACAACCCCGTGAAAATATAGCATAAGACTATAATAATAAACTTGCGAAAAACACACAAAATATAAGGAAGCATTACAAATACAAAAGCTATCAATGAGGAATGATCATGGCAGAAAAAACAACCCTAGCCCTCGTAACATGCACAAGCTGTGGCAAACCCATAGCTCCAGGAGAAGAAGCCACAAAATTTCTATGCCCGAACTGTGGAGAAATCCTCATAAGGCGTTGTGGAAAATGCCGAAAGTTTGGGCGCCCCTATAAATGTCCAAAATGCGGCTTCACTGGACCATAGCAACAATAAGAAAAAAGTGGAAATGAAAGCGGGCTACTCTGGTGGTATTTCGCTAAGTAGTGTTTTCAGGTCTATGCCCATTTTCTTGTTCTTGTAAGCGTAGTAAATGTATAGCGCCAAGCCTATTCCTAAAACGAGACAAGATATGAAAATGTCCAGTGGCGCCATGACTTGGGCGTTTGCGGCGAAGAAGAATATGCCCAAAGCAAAAGCAGCAACACCGCATATGGCTGGAACTGGTACTCCAGCAACCTCAACCTTAATGCTTTCGTAAATTTCAGGCTTAGTTATCGGCAACAAAGCCAAAGCAAGTCCAGTGAACAAATAGCCAAGCAAATACATGAAAGTTGCATTAATTCCACCCGCCAAAGTTCTCAGCGGACCCAAAACTGGTGAAGAAATGATTATGCCTATGGCTCCACCAATCACCATGAACAATATTGCCCAAGTTGGCGTATGGAATCTTTCGCTAACATCAGCGAACCTTTCTGGAAACAGCCTGTCAAAAGCCAAAGAGAATACACGTCTAGTTTCCATCATTAAAGCGGCAGGATTTACGTGGTAAAGGCTGAAGGCGCCAGCTGTAGCTATCAAAAATGCTAGAAGGACGTTTCCTCCAGCGAAGATAACACCGAACATTGGCAAAACTGGTTCAATTCTAGGAGTGATTACGAAGTCTGATGCTGTACCCTTATAGTATGCCCAGTTATACTTTGAAATAAACTCTCCTCCAGCGTAAAACGCAGAATTTGCCAAAGTTATATATATGACGGCTGTGATGAGAGTGCCTCCTATTATTCCGATCAACAAGTTCCTTTTCGGGTTTTTTATCTCACCAGACCATTGAGCAGGATTGTGGAATCCAGAATAGGCGAAAAGGGCTGCTCCTGCAACTGCTCGAATTGTAGCATCGAAATTCGGTGCTGTGGGACTATAATTGTATTTTTGAGCAATCGAAACAATTTCGTTGTAAGATCCGATGCCCCAGACCGCATCCCATGTGCTTTGGAAGGATGCGGGGTTGAATGGGTTTGCGTAGTTTAGAGCTATGCAAGCTAGTGCGCCTATTATGGGAATAAGCCATATTATTGCTGTATAAGCTTTGAATGCTTTTCCTCCAATCGTCAAAAACAACCACACAGTGAAAAGCAGAAACAGTGCGCAAGCAATTTTTATTGTGGGGTCAGCAGCGGCAAGCCAGGATCCAAAATCAGCAAGGGCAGTATTGCCTGTTCCTTTTCCAAGCATTCTAAAGGCGATAGCCCATAAAGTTACATCCGTATATAGTAGGAATCCTATTGAGAACCATCTGCCTAGAAAGTTTCCTATCGTTACAACGTATCCGAGTGCTGGGTTTGTGGTTCTCGAGATGAAAACGTAGTCTCCTCCAGCCCTTGGCATGCAGGAGGCTAGCCATGCGTAGGATATGGCGAAGAAGAAGGCTGGAATAAGTCCGATTATGAAGGCTAGGGTGGGGTCTGAGCCTGGGTAGGTGTATGGCATTCTTATTGATAGTCCCCAGATTCCTGCGCCTATCATGTTGTTCATTGCCATCATTAGTGCCATCATTGGACCGAATTCTCTGACAAGCCCAGTGGCTTCTCTTACAAAAGTTGCTTTAGACAATTTTCCCCTCTCCTATTTGCACAATTTTTTCATTATATTTATATGTTTATAAGCCTTTTTTAAAAAGTTCACTTTCTATGCAATTTTTTAGAAAATCTAATATTTAATCAAGAATTAACAAGCCACCCTCCAGTGTCCCTGAACCTTGTTCCCGCTCAAGAAAACAATGTAACCCCGCAAAATGCCTTCCGCATATTCAGAACCAGGGTTAACGCATAGTGTCCTACTAAACCTTTTGAAACCAGCAGACTCATGTATATGCCCATGCAACCCCAAAAGAGGCTTATACTTCTCTATCATATGCCTAACAGCTTTGCTGCCCATTGGCGCCAAATCCACTCCACCCCCGAAGCGAACTCTAACTGAAAAATCTTCCTTTAATCTCGGAGCTGTGTCAAGCCCAGAATTGTACGGTGGTGCATGAAAGTTGCATATGAGCTTCTCATAATTTTCTGCTTTAGCCATTAATCCCTCTAACATGGGTTCAAGTTTCTCGTCTGGTGCTTCCCTTGTTGTTTTCCAAGGCGTCGGATTGACCCAGCCGCATGAAACCATCTCATATTCGTCTGGAAGATGGACAAGCTTCATTTCGCATGCAACCACTGAATCGCTCTTTTCAAGAATTTCATCAACAACCAAGCGGTCGTCATTACCAGGCGAAACGTAAAGCATGGATTTTCCCTTAAATTTTTCAGAGGCAAGATCCATCCACTGTTGCATGCGTTCCACCATAAGACGGTTGAAAAGGTCTTTTTGGGCTTGGGGGTCATTATTTAAGCGCTCAACTTCTTCTTTTTCGCATGGATAGGGATAGTAACCAGAATTGGCTATTTTTGTACTTTCTTCTTGAAGCTGATTTGCCGTAATTTTAATATGTCTCCCAAAAATTTCATATGAATACTCATTGCCCTCCCTAATCATTGGTATAACCATTTTTCCAGTTAAATCCCCACCCAAAATTGCAATGTCAACCTTAAAATGTTCAATTACCCTTAAAAACTTCTTCCAACAAATGTCGCTTCCATGAACGTCTGATGCGAAGAAAAGTTTCAGCAACCCTTTTTCATCTCCAAACTTTTAGTTTTAATGAGAATTTTCAGCAAAATATACTTTATGGAAAAATTGCCTTAAGACTTTACCAATAACTTTTTCTGTTTTCTCCCTTATTGTAATGTTTGGGGAAACTTAACAGTGCGCTGTATCCTCTTCAAAGACTATGATGGCACAACTTACGAAGTTGAAACGCCATTAACTTCAAAAGTCAACTACGAAACTATTAGAAAAAGCCTTGAGATACCAGATTATGTTGACAAATCAAGTTTCACCATGGAAAGAGGTTTAGTCACCGTTTGGGCTGGACTTAACGCTCACAGAATAAAGGAGCTTTTTCCAACAGCACCTCTTCAAAAGCCCATCAAAGAACCCATACCAACATTATTCTTTGGCGGAGCAGCAGTTCGCATGTTATCCCCTAGCGCAAACAAACCCTCAAGCCCCTTCTTCCGCCAATTAAATGACATAGACCTTATTGCTCCTAAAAACCGCGCCCAAGACCTATACAAATTATTATTATCGCTCAGTGAAATTTGCGGGACAAGATATCACCATTTCGCAGCTCGTTCCGACTGCAGATTTAACGCAATGAGGGCTGGAAAACGCTATCGCGTTAGAACAATCGAAAAAATCCTTCAAGACGGTTCGCTAGAATGCGGGGTTCTTGATATATTTACAGATGCTGTGGACCTTAGACACAAAGTTGACGTCCGCGAAGAATTCAACTTTCAAAAAGAAAACTTGTATACAATAGGCATTGAAAATGTCATCCTTTCCAAGTGTCAATTCATCTTTGACGTGCCCATCTCCGCCCGAGACGAACTCGCCCGTCAGCATATGGAATATCGAATTCTCAACTACCCCCATTATAGAAGTGACCGCCTTTTGGTGGGCATAGAAGAGAAAGACGTGAAGGACATATGCGCATTATTCTTTGACCATGAAATTGGCAACGAGAAAAACAACATAAACCCAGACAAAATGCGCAAAACTCTCGAAAAAGATAAGAAGTTCGCCCTAACCTTTCAACTTAATCTAGAAAACATACTAAGAAATGAGGCAGCTCTTCAAGAGGTAGGATTCTCAAAGGCGGATATTACAAAAATTTTCTCCCGCATCCAAAACGTCTTGGATGCTGTGCCAAAGGTGGAGAAGAAATGGAGTAGTCCATGGTGGAACGTTGATGTGGAGACGCCTCAAATTTTTGGAAAAAGCCTGAATCTATAGGCTTTTATGTGGTTGATTGTGGCTTCTTGTAGATTACCCCTTCTTTCATGACAAATTCTACTTTCTTAAGAGCCTCAATGTCTATAAGCGGGTTGCCTTGCACTGCTATTATATCTGCAAGTTTTCCCTTCTCCACTGTACCAACGCTTTTTTCGATTCCTATGCATTCAGCAGCATTTTTTGTAGCAGCCACTATTGCATCCATAGGCGCCATACCAAACTTAACCATAGTTATGGGTTCTGCAGCATTATCTCCATGGGCTCTCATTGGAGGTCCGAAAAAGTCTGTTCCTGTAGCGATTTTTACTCCAGCCTTATAAGCCATCATGAAGCTTTTTGGCATGGCATCTATGCATTCTTGTTGTTTTCTAAGTCTCCAAGGAGGCATGTCTAAGGGTTTTTCTAATGATTTCTTGTAAACTTCTACTAGACATAGAGTTGGCACAAAGAAAACCTTATGCTCAAGCATCATCTGCACAGCCTCTTCATCCAAGAAATAGCCATGTTCAATAGAGTCAACTCCTCCAGCAATTGCAATTTTTACACCCTCCGCCCCTTGAGCGTGAGAGGCAACTTTTCTTCCAGTTCTGTGAGCCTCTTCAGTTATAGCCTTCACCTCTTCCACAGTAAATTGTGGGTGATGCGGGTCATCCTTCTCCGAGCCCACACCACCAGTCGACATTATTTTTATCAAATCTGCTCCATCTCGCAGTGCTTCTCTGGCAGCACGACGGCAGTCATCCGGGCCGTCAGCCAGTAAAACACCCATTTTTATAACTTCCTCTCTTGGAAGGTAATGAAGGTCTGAATGTCCGCCCGTCTGCGAAATAGTTCTTCCAGCTGCAAATATTCTTGGCCCGATGATGGTTCCTTCGTTAATTGCCCTCTTAAGTGATAAGGCTATGGAGCTTCCGACATCTCTCATCATTGTGAATCCTGCTTTTAGAAGTTTTTGGCAGTCTTCAACAGCTCTAATGACTTTGAGGTCGTGGGGAACTATTATGTCCTCGGCTGGACTGTAGCTTCTGTCTCCCATTATGTGAACATGAGCATCCGTTAGTCCAGGCAAAAGTGTTAAATCTCCCAAATCAACAATTTTTGCGCCTTCAACTATTCCAATTTCTCCTTCTTTCCCGACTTCGCTGATTTTGTCTCCTTTAACGGTAACCACCGGATTAGTTATGGGGTCTTTTCCTGTGCCGTCGATGAGGAGTTTCGCTTTTATGTAAATTGTTTCTTCTTTCTTTTTCTCCATTTTGTTCACCTCCTATGCTTTTTCATGGTAAGGCGTAAAACTTTTCCAGGTAAGGCTTTCATGTGTTCTCCATGTTCTATAACAATTTTCCCATTAACAATCACATACTCAATTCCTTTCGGATAGCGATGAGGCTCCGAATAAGTAGCTTCATCTGATATAACGCTTGGGTTGAAAATTACTATGTCTGCCCACATGCCAGTTCTTATGAGTCCTCTATCGAACAGTTTAAGCTTGTTTGCTGGAAGTGAAGTCATTTTTCTTATTGCTTCTTCAAGCCTTAAAATGCCAAATTCATTAACATATCTCTTAATAACTCTGGGAAATGTTCCATAAGCTCTTGGATGGGGTTTCCCTTTGCTGAGAAGGCCATATGTTGCTTGAATAGATGCGTCTGAACCCACCATCGACAATGGATGGCTCAAAACGGTGCAAACGTCTCCCTCCCTCATTGTAAACCTTACAACCTCTGTTGAAGCTTCCTCCTCAATTAATAGGTCGAAAACGAATTCAAATGGGTCGATATTAAGCGAATCGCATATTTCTTTTATCATTTTTCCTTCATACTCCGGATGCTTTTTCGAGTGTGAAATCATTACGGCGTCCCATCCGGCGCTTATGAAGGGGCTTGGCCAGTTTGGCATTCCATTTAGCATTTCTTCTCTAATTTTTTTGCGCCATTCCGCATCTCTAAGTCTCTCCAAAATTTTGTCAACACCGCCTTCGTGAACTTCTGGAGGAAGGATAGCGCTCAATCCAAAGCTGGCTGCAGTGTACGGATAAACGTCGCAAGTTACGTCTACGCCTCTTTCTCTGGCTTCTTCTATCATTTGCAAAGTTGTTTTAACCTTGCCCCAAGCCAATTTTCCATGAGCCTTATGGTGGGAAATTTCCACCGAAACACCAGCCTTTTCGCCTATTTCAATTGCCTCCCTAACAGAATTAGCGAGTCTTGGTCCGTCTTCGCCTCTAATGTGGGAAGCGTATATACCACCATATTTTGCCACAACTTTAGCCAACTCTATTATCTCGTTTGTATCTGCGTAACTGCTGGGCGGGTAAATGAGACCAGTCGATAAGCCGAAGGCTCCAGCTTTCATAGCTTCTTCCGTATTCCTCCGCATCTCTTCCAGTTCCTCTTCTGTTGGAGGCTTGTTTTGGTATCCCATCGTGAGCACTCGAATGTTCTGATGTCCAACCAACGCAGCCACATTTATGGATATTCCAGGGTTTTCTAAAATTTTGAAAAACTCTTCCATTCTCGACCAGTTTAACGTGATTCCCGCTTCTTGTATTATGGGGTTCTCCCGCATAATGTCCTTCCTTAGTTCATCGTTTAAAGGCGCTGCCGAATTTCCACAGTTTCCTATAACTTCGGTTGTTACTCCTTGTCTTACTTTGCCTTCAGCAAATCTATTTACGAGTAGGGCAAAGTCGGAGTGAGAGTGCATGTCTATAAAACCTGGACAAACCACCATGTTCGTAGCGTCTATGATAACATCCGCAGAATTTGAATTTAAGCTGCCGACATCTTCTATCCGTCCATTTTTAATTGCTACGTCAGCTTTAAACCATGGATTGCCGCTTCCATCGACAACTTTGCCACCCTTTATCAATATATCCCACATGCGATTACACCGACCGGAAATGGCTTTTTATACAAACTGGAATTTAAGTTTAACACAGTTTAGGTTTGAAATCTCTCGTTCCTCTAAAGGTTTATAACATTTAAGATTGAAAAGAGTAAAGAATTGCTGTAAAAGATGGATGCAAATGGAGATCAACGCAGAGGGGAAGAAATTTATGATTCAAAATGATAAGTTAGTGGTAATAAGTGAGTCTTTGAAGGAAGAGTATAACCTTTCAGACCTTGTTAAAGTGGGTTTAAAAAGGAGGTTTAGCAAACCCCTTTTAGGCTTGGCAATAATATCCGCCATAATAAGCCTATTCAACGCTGAAAATCCATTCTATTTAATACTAACACTCGCAATATTCTTATCCGCCATTTTCTTGAGAGAAGAAAACATAATCCTAGTGTTTAGAGAAAAAACTTTTGTCCTAAAACTTTTGGAGAAAAAGAAAAACAAAGAATTTTTAGAACATTTGAAGGGCTATTTAGAAAAAGCCTCTTAATCTGCTATAATTTCAACATTCGCCCTTGGAACCAAAACTTTTCTTCCATCCGACAATTCTATTTTGACGACTCTAACGAGGGATTCTGTTTCTATTTTATTCAACTCAATGGGAAGCTCTATAACTTTTCCAATAGCCCCAAAATATGGAAACCTTATTATTCTAACTATGCTTCCTACTTTCATTTTTCCTTCCTCGAGTTCTTTCTCTCTTTGACCACTTCTGCTGACCTCTAAGGGTATTATTATTTCTGGTCTCAAAACGCCTGCTCTAACTTGAGTCGTGCCGTTAATTGCTGCAATTTTTCCTTCATTTTCTTTTAGTATGCGGAATGTGTTTTCAGACATAGGCAGTTTTCCAAATCCTTCTGTCAGGATTAATGTGAAACCTATTTCTTCTCTACCTGTTATGGCTACCCCTATCCTTGTCTTGAGAATGTTCTCTATATCTTCCATTCTGGCGCCTCCCACAACTATTCCATTCACTTTTGCTTTACAGGCTTTTTCGAGTGCGTCGCATGTTACGAGGGCGCCTCCGACAATTATTTTTCCAGCGTCCTTTTCCGTTATCATGTGTGCATCAAGGACTTCCTCGGGTTTTGATACGGCTATTCTAATTTCTCCAAATCTTTCTCCAGAAAAACCTATTATTCCTTGAATGAACGCTGCGTAAGTTCCTATCACAGCTGCTTCTTGGGGTATTACTTCGTCAACTTTTCCTTTAATGTAGGCTTTGACTTCCACATTTTTGGGAGGCTCTCTTATAGTTAAGTGTCCAGTAATCTCGTTTATTCGCTCTATTACCCCGCTCACTTCTGCAAAAACTTTCTTGTTTATTAGTCCAAATAAAGATGAGTATCTTGCCAAAAGTTCTCCTTTAATTATAGTATCTCCTTCCTTCTTTAGTATGTATCGCACAGTTTCTTCTGGGTCTACATCTAAGAGCTCTGCAACCTTTACAATGTATGGTGTGCCTTCAATGCAGCATGTTGCAACCGTTGTATTAAAATTCACTTTTTCTCCTTTTTTAACGAGAACCTCACCTTTTAATGGAAGACTGCGCAGTCTTCTTATGTATGTGCATGGGGTTACCTTCAATCCTGGCGTGTAAGCGAAGCTTTCCTTGGAAGTTTTCATAACCGTTTCTTCCACTCCTCGATTTTTTCTTTGGGATAAAGGTTCATGGAGGAATACCAGTCTAATATGGTGTTGAATCTTTCTTTTTCATCTTCTGGCATGTATATTGGTCTTCCTCTTCCATCAAACACTAAACCGACTACTCCGCCTCTAACAGTTTTTTCAACGTTTCTTCCGAAACCTGCTCCAAAGTCAAATTCACTGGAAGGGGATACTTTAACCTTTACGGTTGTCTCATATGGAGCTTCTACTGTCACTATTTTGCCAAAAGGTAATTCGAAGTTTTCCCTTTTTCCATTATCATACTCCAATGTTATGCTTGCAACTTTTGCGCCTAACTTACTTCTGCCAGCTCCCGCTATTAACGTCCCAAGATATATAAGGCATTCTTTTTCAAATATGTGTAAGGCTATTTCTGGGTGAATTGTGGAAAGTACGCCTAAATGTGGCATCATGAAGACGCTGTCTTGAGCTAGGGCAGTGAAACCTACTGGTTGAAAGGCGTCAGTTAACATCATCATTGATTGATTTCTTCTCGGAGCCCTTGAGAGGAGACCGCCAGTGCCTATTATATAGTTGATTCTGTACATTTCCAAGTAAGTGTCTTCAGTTTTGACCTCTTCGAAAATGTCGGAGATTGTTCTTTCCTTTTTGACACCTTTGAGTTCTCTTGCAAGATATTTGTGGTGGTTGAATGCCATTCTTATTGATTCTCTGGCGAGGGCATGTTCTATGACTAAATCTTCAAATGTCATTGGAATGGTTGTGGGTCTTATCATTTTATTGTAGACTATGCTCATGATTTCTTCTTCGCTTATTGGAAATGGGGTCCATTTTTTCACGTTTTTAATGCTTGCTTCTTTTAGGACATTGCCTACGCTGTAGCTCATTCCCAAGTTTGCGCTTACCGTTCTTAGGAATCTTCCATCAAAATATGAGTATACGTTTGTTGTGGCTCCTCCAAGTCCAACACCGATGCTGTTTACACATTTTAGCTCCGAAAATTTTCTAACCATCATTCCTTCGGCGGCTGGTGTCGGCATAATGTTTGTTGAAACGAGTTTTTTGAGCTTTTCATATCCTGGGGCATGCGCCATCACATGCTCCATAAATAATCCTAAAATTGCATCTCTTGCAGGTTCTACTTTTTCAACTTCTAATGTGGGTCTAATGTTGTCTGTGATTCTTACGTCAAAATTTTCGCATAATGTCCTCTTTACATCTTCTCTCGCGTCTATATTTCCAGCATAAACTACTGGTAGGAGAAATTCTATCTCAAATCTCGGGCGAGGTTTAGCCATGGCCAATATTTCAGCCATTTCCAATACATGCGATTTTGTTCCACCGTCAACTCCGCCTGCAAGCAGTACTATGTCCGGTCTTAGAAACCTTAAAGTATTGATTTTCTCGTAAGTGTCTCGCTCATCATCTACGGAAAGAACATCCATTACTATGGCTCCAGCTCCGAGAGCTGCCCTTTGGGCGCTTTCTGCGGTTATGCTTTTTACAACTCCTTGAACGAGCATTTGGAGCCCTCCGCCTGCGCTGCTTGTTGAGACGTAAACGTCTATTCCAGTGTTTCCTCCTTTGTGAGGCATTAGGAACCGCAATTCTTCGCTTTCGTAGTCTATTATCTTATGCCCTGTAAGCTCTTCCACTTCTCTTACGGCGTTTCTTATCCCCATTGTAACGTCTTCTACTGGTTTTTCAACTGTTGTTGGTGCTTCTCCGCTGGATAGAAATTTCCAGTCGCCCCTAATTTTTCCGAAGAATCTGGCTTTGGTTGTGGTGCTTCCCACGTCTGTTGCTAGGATGAATTTTGGCTCCATTTTGACCAGCGTTTTCTGAGTTATAAGAATTTGGAGAGTTATATATGTTATTTCTTGAAAGTATTGAAAAATTAATGAAAATGGCGTTATTCTATGAAGCGTGTTTCTTTCGTGAATTGCATCTATTTCCGTTTCGTTTTTTGTCTATAAAGACCTTTTTCTGTTCTTTTTGCTATGATGTCTGGAAAATCTTATATAATAAATGCTTTCTATATGGAACATTGTTTTTCAAAAATAAAAAGGAGAAAAATGGCAATGGACATATGGAAAGACATTATTTACCAGATTATTTATCAGAAATCTGGAGCCTACTCTTTTGTCTTGCTAATGTTTCTTATGCTTGCAGGCTACTATTTCATGCGGAAAGCTAAGGGAGGCAAACCAATTCCTGTTAGGAAGATGGCTGCCTTTGACGCTATAGAAGAAGGTGTGGCAAGATCCGTCGAAATGGGCAGACCAGTTCACTTCACTCTCGGATATGGTCCATTATCCACTGCTCATGCCCCTCAATACTTGGCTGGTTTGGGAGTGCTAAATCACGTGGCGAAACTTTGCGGTAAATACGGTGCGAATCTTGTTTCAACGCTTGGGGTGCCAGAGCTTATAGCGGCGGAAGAAGAGGTTATTCGTGATGCATATTATTCTGCTGGGAAACCAGAACTTTATAATGTTACCTATAATGTGAGATATTTGACGGACCAGCAGTTTGCTTTTGCTTCTGCTGTTCAAGCGACAATTCAGAGAGAAAATGCTGGAACAAACATAATAGTTGGGCCTTTCTGGGCTGAATCCCTAATATTTGTTGAAGCTGGCACTATGATCGGAGCTTTCCAAATTGCTGGAACAGCCCGAGAAACTCAAATTCCCTTCTTCGTCTTAGCTGCTGATTATGCCTTCATAGGCGAGGAAATTTTCGCTGCTGGTGCTTTGGCTTCTGGAGACAATGTAACTTTATCATCTATTAGAGGACAGGACATAGGAAAGTTGCTTTCATGGGTTCTAATAGTGATTGGTCTTGCCTTGCTGCCGCTGGGCATTAAACTGGCAACAGAACTGCTCAAGTAAGGGGTGAAACGAATGGGTGCTGTAATAAGGAGAAATATTCCCCAAGTCATTGTAACCGTCATAATAGTGCTGATGGTGCTCTTCTACTTCTTCTACATAAGCAGCGATGTGAAGAAAGCCTTTGACACTGGTAATAAGGCTCTGACCGACTGGGTTGTTGTAATAACGGCGATAGCCGCCATAGTTGGAGGCATAGACATATTAAGGTACCACGTAAATCAGAGTCGGAAAAAAGAGCCGAAACAAGTATTCTTTAGTGGCATAGTAATTGTTATGGAGGTAATAATGGTCGCCTTTGCAGTTTATGCCCTATCTTCTGGAATCGCAATAACTACACAAACTAACTTCCAGTGGCTCTACACTTATATATTTGCGCCTTCGGATGCTGCAATGTATTCTATCCTTGTCTTCTACATAGCTTCCGCCTCATATAGAGCTTTCAGAGTTAGGAACCCACCAGCGCTTCTCTTGCTAATCGTAGCTATCCTCATAATGCTCGGTAACACAAGCCTTGGTGAAATAATATGGAGCGGTTTCCTCCCCGTCAGAGACTGGATAATGACTGTTCCAAACACCGCAGCATTCAGACCCATCACTATGGGTTTAGGCTTTGGAATAATAATACTGGGTCTAAGGCTTCTCTTGGGTAAAGAAGTCACTTGGATGGGGAGGAGGGAATAGAAATGACGGCGATAGAAAAAATTGATAAAGTATTAAGCACACGGCAATTATTGTACACGTTGCTGATAATTCTGATAATAGCTCCTCTCATATACCCTATGGGGCTTCCAATAGGAATTTCATCGCGCACAAAGGCAGTTTATGACTACATAGAAGATGATAGCAAGCTTCCGCCTGGTTCACCAGTTCTTGTGGAAATATACTATGAGGTCGCTGCCAGAGCTGAATTAGAGCCTCAAGTCATAGCTCTCATGAAACACTTATTTGAGAAAAATTGTAAACTAGTGTTTCTTTCGATGGCAACTTATGGTCCACTTGCATTTCAGTTTTTGCAGTCTTCTGCTCCTGACTTGTTTGAAGGCAAAACTTACGGAGAAGACTACGTCTTCTTAGGATACATTGCAGGAGGTGAGTCAGCATTAGCATCATTAGCAAGTAGTATTACTGGAACTGTTGCAGTAGATAACTACGGCAACCCGACTTCGAATTTGCCTTTAATACAAGAAGCTAATACTGCTGCAGACTATAAGCTAGTTCTTGTTGCATCATCTGGAACAGACACTTTCGCATGGTATGTTCGCCAATGGTACACACCATACCACACGCCCCTCCTATTTTGCGTTCTTAGCGTTATAGGGCCTTCCGTCGAACCCTATGTGGGTGCTGGACAAGCAATAGGTATGCTTACTGGACAGAGGGCAGCAGCCGAATACGAACTTCTTGTCGGAAGAAAGGGTTTAGGCATTGCTTCCATGGATGCTCAAAGCTTTGCCCACGGACTTATTCTGCTGTTCATTATCTTGGGAAACATAGTGTTTGCCTACACAAAGCTTTCTAAGAGAGGTGAGAAGAAATGATCACGCCAGAATTAATGGGCGCTTGGCTTGCAGCCATTATAGTAGTGTGGCTTTACAGCTTTGTATACAAAGATAATGTCTTATACCGCATTGCTGAACACTTGTTTGTTGGAACTGCAGCAGGATATTCCATAGCGCTTTCGCTAGACAGCCTAAACAAAACAGCCTTTGTTCCATTGGGCAAAGATGTTGTGGCAAACTGGCATCTGATAATACCATTGTTGTTAGGGCTTACATTCTTCTTTAAATACTCAAAGAAGTATTATTGGGTTGCAAGGTATGGCATAGGCGTAAACGTTGCTGTAGGTGCAGCCCTAGCCTTAAGAACCGCCCCGATGGCTAATATAATAAAACAAATAAATGCCGCCATAGTACCCCTTTGGACACCCACAGATCTGCAAGCAACCTTTAACAACTGGCTCATGGTTCTGATAACCCTCGGTGGACTAACCTATTTCATATTCACTATATTTCCAAAGGCTGAAGGAAAATCAACAGTGGTGCATAAGATATACAGAGCGTTCTTCCTAATAGGAGTATATGGAATGATGGTTGGCTTCGGAGCTTTATTCGCAAACACAATAATGACAAGGGTCGGGTTCTTAATAGGAATATACTTGCAGTACTTCCAGCCGCAACCATACGCTGCCATAATAGCAGTTGTGTTGGCTGTGATTGCAATAGCCTACGCCATGAGACGAAAATAGCAAAGGTAAATTTCTATGAGCTTGGATCAGAAAACTGTGGAAAACACCGAAGAAGAATGGCTTTCAAAAATAGCCAAAAAAATAGTCGATTCAAAAATGGACGGCATCGCTTTGCTCTTTCTAGAAACCGTTGGACCAACAAGCCACGTTTGGTCCCAACTTGCCCGCCTCTACCTCCAACCCCTTTTTATCCTTATTGGACCAGACAGCGAAAAACTTCTTGCCTTTGCCGAGAAACCCGAAAATGTGGAAAGGCTTGTGAAAAAAATAGAAGAATATCGTGAGCGTTCTTAAAGTCCCCTTTTTATAATTTCTTTTCTTTAAAATTCATACAACATATAGTCATTTAGAGGATTTGGATAAGCAAGACTTAAATGAGGTTCTCCAATTGTTAAAAAGGGCGAAAGATTTGCAAGGTGGATAATTGAATGGGTAATGTAATAATCTCATACAAAATATTTCCAACAGACGTAATCGTGGACTTTACTGATTTGAAAAAGAAAATTGAGAAATGTTTACCAGAGTTTGCATCCGTTTATGGATATGGTGAGGAACCCATAGCCTTTGGCTTGAAAGCATTAATAGCGCACATAAAATTTCCAGAAGACAAAACTGGCATGCTTGATGAATTTGAAAAGAAGCTTGAAGCAGTGAGTGAAATAAGCCAGGTGCAAACGATTATGGTGCGCAGGGTGAGCAGATAACCTTAAACGGTTGTTTTAAACATTTATATAGGAATGAATCTTTGCTTGAAACGTGTTATGACGCTAATAACGGAGGAGTTCTAATTGAGTGAAGTGCAATTGCGTGTTGGCGACGCAAAACAGAGGGATGTCGGAAGAGGAATAGCCCGTATAGACCAAAGAACAATGGAAAAACTGGGCATTTCAGCGGGCGATGTCATAGAAATAGTGGGTAAAAGGTCAACTTCAGCCATAGCCTGGCCAGCCTACAGCGAAGACCAAAACAGAGACATTATAAGAATAGACGGTTTCACCCGCAAAAACGCTGGAGTAGCAATAAACGAATACGTAATCGCAAGACCAGCCAAAGTCAAAAACGCCATAAGCATAACATTGGCGCCTGTGGACATGAGATTAAACGTTGACGAAGACTTCACAAACTTTGTCAAAAACCGCCTCATGGAAAGAACCCTTGTGGAAGGTGACACCACGCTGGTTATGATGCTTGGACACGCTATACCCTTTACTGTGTCAAAAACTCGCCCCCACGGCATAGTTAAAGTTACTCCAGAAACTAGACTAACAATCTTGAACGAACCAGCACCCGAAGGGCGAGGGCTCCCAAGAACAACATACGAAGACATCGGCGGACTGCAAGAGGAAATCCAAAGAGTACGCGAAATGGTTGAACTTCCATTAAGGCATCCGGAGCTTTTCCAAAGGCTTGGAATAGAACCTCCGAAAGGCGTATTGCTTCATGGACCGCCTGGTTGTGGTAAGACTTTGTTGGCTAGGGCTGTTGCTAATGAGTCTGAAGCGAATTTCTTCTCAATAAACGGACCTGAAATAATGAGCAAATTTTATGGCGAATCCGAAGCCAGACTTAGAGAAATCTTCCAGCAAGCCCAACAGAACGCTCCAAGCATAATATTCATTGACGAGTTGGATGCCATAGCGCCAAAACGGGAAGAAGTGACTGGCGAAGTTGAAAGGCGAGTTGTCGCGCAACTTCTAGCCCTAATGGACGGTTTATCTGGAAGAGGAAATGTCATAGTTATTGGCGCCACTAACAGACCCGGTGCCCTTGACCCAGCCCTTCGGAGACCAGGCAGGTTTGACAGAGAAATCGAGATAGGCGTTCCAGACAAGCGGGGAAGATATGAAATATTACAAATTCACACTCGTGGGATGCCTTTGGCTGAGGATGTTGACTTAAAGAAGCTTTCTGAAATAACTCATGGCTATACAGGTGCAGATTTGGCAGCTTTATGCAGAGAAACAGCCATGAAAGCCCTCCGCAGATACTTGCCCCAAATAAACCTTGAAGAGGAGCGCATACCACCAAGTGTTTTAGAAAAAATGGAAGTGAAAATGGAGGATTTCATAAACGCCTACAAGGAAGTGACGCCAACAGCCATGCGGGAAGTCTACATAGAAGTTCCGACAATCCACTGGGACGACATCGGCGGGCTGGAAGAAGTCAAACAGGAACTTAAAGAAGCTGTGGAATGGCCCCTTAAAAACCCTGAAATTTTCAAGAGGCTTGGAATAAAGCCTCCAAAGGGCATACTTCTCTATGGACCGCCTGGTTGTGGTAAGACTTTGTTGGCTAGGGCTGTGGCAACAGAAAGCGAAGCAAACTTCATAACAATTAAGGGTCCAGAAGTTTTTTCAAAATGGGTTGGCGAATCTGAAAAAGCGATAAGGGAAGTTTTCAGAAAAGCCCGAATGGCAGCACCAGCCGTAATATTCTTTGATGAGATGGATTCCCTTGTGCCTCGAAGAGGCTTAGGTTTTGCAGACAGCGGCGTAACAGAGCGCGTAATCAGCCAACTCCTAACTGAAATGGATGGAATCCTAACTTTAGAGGACGTCGTTGTCATAGCGGCTACGAACAGGCCTGACATTATTGACCCAGCAGTGCTTCGACCTGGAAGATTTGATAGGCTGATATATGTGCCAGAACCTGACGAAAAAACTCGGCTTCAAATATTCAAAATTCACACAAGAAACATGCCATTATCCAAAGACGTAAACCTAGAGCAGTTAGCCGCCATAACCAAGAATTATTCTGGCGCAGACATAGAAGCCCTCTGCAGAGAAGCAGCTATGCACGCCTTGAGAAGAGATGTAAACGCTAAAGAGGTTACATTGGCTGATTTTCAAGAAGCAATGAAAAAAATTGGGCCTTCAATAACTCCTGACATGGAAAAATGGTACAAAGGCTTCATGCAGCAAGTGAGGCAAGTTCAAAAGCCAGCAACACCGGTGGCTTAGGAGTGCGTAAATTTGCCAGTTAAAACTTGGAAGACACATCCAGCCTATTATGTTCTTTTAGAAGTCTTGAAAAAGAAGGGCGCCATGACGGATACTGAGCTCTTTGAGGTTTTAAGTGAGGAGTTTAAGGATTTGGGCTTCAAGGACTTTAACGAGTTTCTTATGAGGTTAGAGGTCGCTGGAAAAATACGGACAACTTCTATGGTTCGTGGAAAAAGAAGAATCGAACTTATAACATAAGCCTTTAACTTCAACTCTTTTAATGTGTAATCATGGAAAACTTTTCAGATGCCATCATCATCGGAGGCGGACCCTGCGGTTCCTTCACAGCCCTAAACCTTGCAAAACTTGGAGTTAAGGTAAGAGTTTTCGAAGAACACGCTCAAATAGGCTTTCCAATCCATTGTCCAGGGCATGTGGCAATTAACGGTTTGAAACGTTTAGGTTTATATCCGCCTCCAGAGAAAATTGTTGAAAACACTTTTCGTGGAGTTATCTTTCACTCGCCGAAGGGCAGCGAATTTGCTGTCCGCTTTTCTTCACCCGTAACGTGTGTTGTTAATCGTTCCCTTTTCGACAATTACATTGCTGAAATGGCGAAAAAAGAAGGAGTTCTCTATCATCTAAATTCTCGTGTCGAATCCTTAATTTTTGAGAGTGGTTTTGTGAAAGGAGTGAGCGTCAACCAAAATGGAAAAATCGAAAAATATTTCGCTAAAATTGTGATGGATGCCGAAGGAATTTCCTCAAAAATTCTGCGGCAAGCCAACCTCTCACCCAAATATGGGCGCATGTTCGTTCATGGCGTACATGCAGAAGTTAAAAACGTTAAAAATGTGGAACAAGACAGCGTAGAAGTTTTTCTCGGCAATGAGTATGCGCCTGGTTTTTATGCATGGCTGATTCCAAAAGGCGAAGACGAGGCAAAAGTTGGATTAGCCACAAAACATGGGAATCCCAAAGAGTTTTTGCAACGGTTCATGCTTAAACATCCAGTAGCCTCAAAAAAATTGCGCAAAGCAAAAATTTCGCATATGGCTTTTCATCCCATATCTCTTGGCGGACCAATCTCAAAAACTTATTCAAATGGTTTTTTGGCTGTTGGCGATGCGACTTCTCAAGTTAAGCCTACAACCGGCGGTGGTTTAATTTTTGGCTTATCTTGTTCAAGAATTGCTGCTGAGGTTGCATATGAAGCCTTGCAGAGAAATGATTTTTCTTCAAAATTTCTAAGCGTATACGCTCAGCGCTGTAAAGAAAATTTTGGTTTTGACATGAAGGTTATGCTTAAAGTTAGGAAGATACTTAATGGTTTGTCTGACGAGAAACTTGACGAAGCTATCAGTTTATGTGAAAGGCTGGATTTAAACAAGACTTTAAATAAAATTGAAGAAATAGATTTTCAAGGGAAAACCCTTTTGAAACTTCTGCCGAATCCGAGGGTTTTACCAATTATCCTTCGTTTTTTTCTTTATATCTCTGCAACTTTTATGGAGCAGTAGATAAATAGGTTGTTAAAGGAGTACTATGCGTACTTATTTAGCCATTGAGCCAAAACATTTTCTAAATCGTTAACTATGTTAATCGTATTCTCTAATCTTGTTGCATTGAAGGGAGTAGCAAACGATTCAAGAACTTCGAATGATAATTGTTGCAATTTTTGAAAGGATGTTTGGTTTAGTTCCTTAAAAGCAGCTAATGGCCTAGAATAGTTAGCAAGTGACTCCGCTTCTGCTATTAAATTTTCTAGGACAGACCTTACGGTAGGTCCCCCTTGGCATGATTTCCACTGAATAAAGGTATAACACATAAATCTATCAATTATATAAAGTGGTTTCCTATACCCGCTAAGTTCTGGGTTTAGAGCCATTAACCCTTTTAGACCAAAATAATATGCATACTCCATTTCATTGAAAAAACCTTTAATCAAAGCTTTAATGTTAAGTTCGTTAGGTTCGGTTTCTCGGAGTCCATGTCGATACGTCAATAAGAGATATGAAATGCTTGTAGCTCTATAGATGCCGTCGTCAAATAGAATTAAGGCGTAGCCGGTGCCTTCTACATTTTTTTGTAAGCTAGACTGCAATAAATTGTAATAATATGCATTCCCTACTGCTGAGGCCATGAGAGTAACAAGTACAGCAACCAAGAAAATGTTCCTCGTTTTCTTCGTTTTCCATTTGGAGGGTGAAATTGGCAAATGTGGATGTTCTTCCACTCCACTCATTAGATTTACTGCAGCAATTCCTATGCTGGAGAGTTCGTATTTGCCGTTTTCTGAATGCCTAATCAATTCACCCAAGTTTTCAATGTGATAACTCAGATGCCCACTGTCAATGGAGAGGATGTTCAAAATTTCTGAGAAACTCATTTGCTTGCCCACTAACATTCTAAGTATCTTTCTTCGTATAGGATGTTTGAGTGACTTAAAAATCAAAGAATATGTTTCTTCCTCCATTTTTTCCGCACACATTGTTCCCTTTCCTCATTTTTTATGAGTTTAAATGGAAAGAAAAGGGTTTTTATGAAGAAAACTTTACAAAAACTGTAAAGGAAACTTCACTTAAAATGGTAAGGCTCCTTGCTACTCCATGGTAGATACCAAAGTTAAATCTAAACATCTGCAAATCCTTAAAATCTTCGAGTGACAAAATGGAGTAAGCGGTTGAAAGTGGCATGTCGGAATTTCGTTATAAGCAAGTGCTTGTCTTTCGTTCAGATTTAAAATTAAGTAAAGGTAAGATTGCTGCCCAAGCTGGACATGGCGCTGTTTCTGCTGCTGAAGAGGCTCGCAAAAATCAAAAAGCTTGGTGGAGCGCTTGGATGGATGAGGGACAATGCAAGATTGTGGTAAAAGTTAAAAGTGAAAAGGAAATTTTGGAGCTGGAAAAAGAGGCGAAGGCTTTGGCTTTGCCATGCGCACTAATTATGGATAGAGGCTTAACAGAAGTGCCGCCTGGAACAATAACGTGTTTGGGTGTAGGTCCTGCCCCATCCGAAATTATCGATAAATTAACTGGTAAGCTTCCCCTTCTCTAAGGAAGGCAAGATGCTTGTTTGTTCCTAAACTTGAGAAAATCATGGGCATGGAGGTTTATGCCACAACTTCTTTGGGCGTTGGTGGAGTTATTAGGCAGTTTGTTGAGGATTTTGTTGTTGAAGAGATTCTTGTTGACGGTTCTAGAGCGGAGATAAAATGCTCTGATAAGCCCAAAGTATTAGGCTCTTCTGCGGAAAAGAAACGTTACCTTTTATGTGTTTTGGTCAAACGAAATTGGGACACTTTTTTAGCCATAAACGCCATTGCTAAACAACTTGGCATAAACGCTGATACCATTCATTTTGCTGGCATAAAAGATGCTAAAGCAGTCACCGCCCAATTCATCACGGTTGATGGTGTTTCAGCCGATGAAGTTCAAAAGGCTAATGTTAAAGATATAAAAATTCATCCCGTAGGCTATCTTCGCCATAAGCTTTCCACATACTATCTCCTTGGAAATAATTTCAACATAACTATTAGAAACATAAGCCATCCAAAATCATCCACTAAAAAGCGTATAGAAAAAACCATTAAAGAGCTCGAAGCTGTTGGTGGAGTTCCAAATTTTTTCGGTCACCAACGTTTCGGCACCGTTCGTCCCATAACGCATAGTATTGGAAAAGCCCTTGTTAAAGGAAACTTCAAAAAGGCTGTGATGCTTTTTTTGGCTAAACCAAGCCCATATGAGCATCCAGAATCCAGAAAAGCCCGAGAACAACTGCAAAAGACGCAAGATTTTAGGCAAGCTTTGAAAGACTTTCCGAAACAGTTGCATTATGAACGTTTAATGCTTAAGCATCTAGCACAAAAACCCAAAGATTTTTTGGGCGCACTTAGGCGTTTGCCAATTAAACTTCGAGAGCTTTTTCCGCAAGCCTATCAAGCCTACCTTTTCAACAAATTCCTAAGCAAAAGAATTGCAGAAGGGCTTTCGTTAAATAAGGCGGAAGTCGGCGATTACGTTGTTAGTGTGCAGCGTTCTGGATTGCCATTGCTAACAATGTATAAAATCGTGAAGACTGAAACCCTTGCAGAAATTAATGAGGCAATAAAAGCTGGAAGAATGCAGTTAGCCCTTCCTCTAATAGGTTTTAAACAGAAGCCTTCCCGAGGCGTTCAAGGAGAAATTGAAAAACAAATCTTGGACGAAGAAGGCATAACCTTTGAAAATTTCAAAATCAATTTAATGCCAGAAATAAGCTCGAAAGGCGAACTGCGAACTGCTTTAACTCCGCTAAACAATTTTCAATTAAAAGAAGTTTGTGCTGATGCAACTAGTCTATCTAAAAACATGGCAAAAATAAGCTTTACACTACATCGCGGGGCTTATGCAACTGTACTCTTAAGAGAGATTATGAAACCGCGTAATCTGCTAAAGGCAGGGTTCTAAAATAGTATGGAGAGGCATGTTAAGGCACCTTCTCCCTTCCGAAATTCCGACATCTCTAATTCTTTCACAGAAAATCCCGCCATCTCTATCATTTTCCTAGTTTTAGGATAGCCCTTAGCCATCAAAACTGTCCCATTTATTGCGAGACAATCAGCAGCGTATTCCTCTCCTTTCGGAACAACAATTTTATCATAACCTCGCAATACGCCTAAATCAAAGTGTCCCTTTGAAAGAATAACATAATCATTTCCAAGATAGGTACAAGCAGACTTTAGATGGAGCACGTTTTGAACTCTCACTGGAACTATCTCCGCATAGTTTTCTTTCAAAATTTTTTTAATTTGATGCACAGCTTGGATGTTAGTTCTTTCTGAGAGCCCTACAAAAATTTTGTTTTCAATTTTGAGAACATCCCCACCATCAATGGTGGCTGGAGGCCTAATATAGTGAGTTTCCTTTAATTTTTCTAACACTTTAGCAACTTCAATTACTTCTGGGCTTCTCGACTTTACTTTCATATTGCATATTATCGCTTTATCCCCAATTATTATGGCTGTATCTTCCACAAAACAGCTGTCGGGAAGTGAATCATCACCTTTCACCCAAATAAGCTTCAAACCAAGCCTCTCTAACGCTTTGCAATATTCTGCATGCTGCTTTTTTGCGAGGGCAACGTCTATCCTTTCAACATTATTCCTCACGCAACGGTCATAAGAGTTTGGTACTGGTCGAACAATTGCATATTTAAAATTAAGTCCGCTCATGAGGTTCATCAGTCTTTAATTGCTTTTTCAGCGTTTTCAATTAATGTTTGTTTCTTATCAATAGGCACTGTTACATTTGCAGCGTATTGATGCCCATCAGCAACACCAAAGCCCTCAGAAGCCTTATCCAAAAGGTTTACTGCGCCTGGAAGCTTTCCCTCATCGATTAAGGATTGCATATTTTTTGGCACTCGAACTGAAGCTTTAACGAATTTTTCTTTTAGTTTTCCCCAATTTGGGATTTCTGATGGGACGTTCACAAACCCTAAAATGTATTTGTTAGGTTTTATTAGACGTGTTTGGTAAGCCAAGAAAGAGCAGAATTGTCCAATAACTTTTGTGCCCATGCCAGAGTACATGTCTCCAGCGTCAAACCATTGAATATGTTCCGTTTCCTTTAGCCTTTCACGATAAAGCCTTCCCAAAAGGCGACGGTTAACATCCTTACGCTTATTTTCCAAGGCGTTAATCTGTTCTTCAGTTTCCTTGCTCAATCCTTCTAGGCAGGCGTTTACGCCAATTTCTGGGCCCTTCTCATAATATCCCACGGCTCCCAAAATCTGAAGTTTGGAGAAAAGCGAGTCCAAGCGTGTTTTAAATTTGGTTATTTCGAAGCTTTTGCCCCTCTGCTGAACAATTCCATTCTTGCATGCTTCTTCTAACACCATCTTGTTTATTCCCGTAAAGTCTTCCGGAATCTCACAACTTCCAACTAAAGCCAAATAACCCAAATCCATGTTGGCTTGGTTTAATGTTTTTGCGAATAGGTAGCAGCATGTTGCTCCTGAAAAGTCTGTTTCGCCTCTAAATCCATAATTTTCAAGGTTTAAATCAAAAACTTGATGATCCGTGGCTGGTTTTGGGTCGTGATGGTCAAGTATTATTGTTAAGTTTTTGCCCTTATTGTATTCGGATATCATGTCAGCGTGCGAAGAGCCAATATCCACATAAAAAATTGTTTGTCCACTCCTTGAATGTAAGTCTTTGATGACTTCTGTGTAAACTTTTTCTAGGCAGAATGTTTTGGGCTTTATTCCTTCCCGTTCTAAGGCTCTTTTTGTTATCGCTGCTGAGCATAAGCCGTCAGCGTCATCATGATGGACTATTATGCCTTCTGTGGGCTTTTTTGCCCTCAACTCCGCAATTGCCTGATTTGCTTTTCTTTCAAAATTTTGAAGTTGCATGAGTAACGCTCCTTTTTAGCCTATTGTTTTTAGGAGGTCTGAACGCGTGATTATTCCCACAATTTCTTTGCCTCTTGCCACTAATATTCCTTGATGTCTCTCAAGCAGTTTACGAACTGCGTCTATTGGCATTTCTTCTGACACTGTTGGCAAGGGCGGACCCATAATGTTTTTTACTTTCTCATTTGCTATGTTTGAACTCAAGTTTCTGATTATGCTTTCTTCCGTTATTGTTCCAACAACTCTGTTTCCATTCAGCACGGGCATCTGCGAAATGGCATTTCTTACCATGATCTCGCTTATTTTTAAGATGTTATTGTTTGGTCTTGCAAAAAGGACGCCTTCAGTCATTATGTCTTTACATTTCCTCTTCCCTCCTTCCGTCAAAACTTCCAAAATCTTGTTGATTGTGGAAAGTCTTGGGTCAACTTTTCCCTGCTCTATTTTTGCTATGTGGGCTTGGGATACACCAACGAGTTCTGCAAGCCTTTTCTGGGTTAAGCCCGCATCTAATCTTAACTTTCTAATGAGGGAGCCTGTAACTGCCAAAAATAACCACCAGTTATTTCTTTTATAAATTAATACAGTAAATTATATATTTGTTTTACGCATACATCCATAAACTTCACAGCGGAAAGGTTTACCATGCGGAACATAATAGTAGAAGACCTAAAACAGATGCCCCTTGAAAAGCAACGCATAGAAATAGTGGAGAGAAAAGGGCTTGGACATCCAGATTACATTTGCGACGCTGTAATGGACCAAATTTCCATAAACCTAAGCAAGGAATACTTGGAAAAGACGGGTTCAATCCTTCACCATAATGTTGACAAATCCCTCCTTGTGGCTGGAGAGGCTGAACCCAGATTTGGCGGAGGCATAGTTAAACAGCCCATGCTCTTTGTTTTCGGCGACAGAGCGACATCAGAATTTAACGGTGCAAAAATAGACGTTAAAGAAATAGCTGTACGTGTTGCAAAAGAATGGTTCAGAAAGAACATGCGTTTTGTAGACCCTGAAAAGCATCTGAAATATCAGGTGGAACTGAAGCCCGGCTCCGTTGGGCTTGTGGACATTTTTAGGCGAAAAGGAAAAGTTTTAGGAGCCAACGACACTTCCGCTGCTGTTGGATATGCGCCAATGACTAGAACAGAAAAAATTGTCTTGGAAACAGAAAAATTTCTAAACTCTCAAAACTTTAAACAGCGTTTTCCCGAATCAGGCGAGGACATAAAAGTTATGGGTTTCAGAGTAAACAACGCCCTAAACCTTACAATCTCCATGGCTTTTGTCGACCGCTTCATAAACAGCGAAGAAGAATACTTCGAAAAGAAAGCAAGAATCCTCGAAGAAACTGAAAAATTCGTGAAGGCAAGCACAGACTTCGAAACGGTTAACATTCAACTAAACACTTTAGATGCTCGCGGAAGAGGCTTAGGAGGATTATACCTAACAGTTTTGGGCACAAGCGCAGACAGCGGCGACTCTGGGCAAGTGGGAAGGGGAAACCGTGTAAACGGCTTAATATCCCTAAACAGACCATTCTGTTCCGAAGCGGCAGCAGGCAAAAACCCAGTAAGCCATGTTGGGAAAATTTACAATGTTCTAACCTATAGAATAGCCCAACACGTTTACGATGAAGTGCCAGAAGTTGAAGAAGTTTACATTTGGCTGCTGAGCAAAATCGGAAGCCCCATAGACCAGCCGGAAGTGGCGGCAGCCCAAGTCATAATGAAGGGCAATAACGCCATAGAAAAAGTTAGGCGCGAAATAGGCGACGTGCTAAATTATGAACTTGAAAACATAGACAAATTCTGCATGGAGCTTGCACAAGGAAAAATCCCAACCTGTTAGCATAAAAATTTTCATTTAGATTGTAAGGCTTATTACCATCCATTTCTAGTTAGGATTGGAGCTTAAGTTTATGAAAGCTTGGGAAGCAGCTCGAAACGCTTTAGAATGCGTATTAGAAGCTAAGAAAGGCGAGACTATAATCGTTTTTTGTGATTATGAAAAGCTTGATGTTGGTGAAGCCTTTACAAATGGCGCCCTAAACCTTGGTTTGCAAACAAGACTAATACCGCTTAAGACTAATGCGAATGTTTTTCGAAAAGAAATTCCGCCACAAATCATGGAAATTTTAACAAAATACAAACCAGACATTTACATTAACCTTCTCCATGGTTCTCGTGAAGAAACACCCTTCAGAATAGCACTTATAAAAATGGAAACTGCGGAACGCAAAACACGCTTAGGTCATTGTCCAGGCGTTACCTTAGACATGCTAACAGAAGGTGCCTTAGCCCTAACAGTTAAAGAGCATAGAGAAATGCAAAATTTTGCAAAAACCCTGGTTCAAAAATTGAGTAATGTGACACGTATAGAAATTATAAATCCTGCTGGCACAAAAGTTTCCTTAAACGTTGAAGGAAGACCCTTCTATACAGACACTGCAATTGATTGGGAGACCATGAAATGGATGAATCTGCCAACAGGCGAAGTTATCGTCGCTCCCTTGGAAGATTCCCTTGAAGGCACATTAGTATGCGACATGGCTGTTGGCGGAATAGGACCACTAAAAACTCCAGTTAAATTAACTGTCTATAAAGGCAAAGTAGAAAGCTCTTTTTCTGAAGATTCGCCAACACTAGAGAGAATTAGGAACTCTCTTAACACTGATGAGTGGTCTGATGTGGTTGGGGAATTTGCTTTTGGAATAAACAAGAAGGCAAGATTTGTCGAAGAGTTTCTCGAAGCGGAAAAGATGTTTGGCACGGTTCACATAGCCTTTGGCAACAACTCTGACATGCCAGGCGGCAAGAACAAATCCAAAAACCACATGGATTTTCTCGTATCAAAGCCTACTGTAAAGGTTTTTGACAAAAAGGGCTCATGCATGAACGTTCTTGTTGATGGAATTTTCCAGCGCTTATAGCATGCTATTGTTAAAACACTTAAAATAGTTGAAGGTCAAACTTTAGAAAGGAAGGTGAATGCTGTTGAGTGGGACAGAGGAGAGGCTTCCCATATCTGGTTTCTATAAGGTTGTTGATTACGTTAATATTTTCAAAAGTGAAAAATGGTGGGAGGCCATAGTGGTTTTCGAATCCTTTGGAAGGCGTTCCATTGGTTTGTATTTGTGGCAGAACAGAAATGGAACTTGGAAAAGAAAGCATAAGTTTAACATAAGGAATTTAGAAGAATGGAACAAACTTAAAAGCGCCATAGAACAACTAGCGCCAAAACTGGTTTCAAAATAATCACATTTTGACTGATTTATGTATTTTAAATTCTGTTTTTGAATAAGAATCTAAAATTGAATAATTTTATTAATTCACGACCACACAAAAACATGAAGGGCGGATATTATGGAAACCGAACAAGAAATTGAACAAGAAGCCCAAGAAGTTGAACTCCAAGAGGCAACAAGTGAAGAGGAAATCCAACAAGAGGAAATGGAGCAAGAAGAATATCAAGCTGCAGAGGAGATGCCAACACCAAAAGAAGAGATGAAACAGAAAAACCCGCACCAAAGTAATCAAGTAGAGGATAGAAGTGGTTTCATTCATGGGCTTTCTGTAGGCTTGGGAATTGGGTGCATTGCGACTTTCGTCATTGTTTGGATTTCAATCTTCTTTGCTCCGCAGCTGCCATCGGTCACTTACGAAAATTTGCTTTCAATATTCATTTACCCGCTCATCTACCTATTAACAGTAGGTTTAGTAGCGCTGACCGCAGGCATAGTTAGAGAATATTATGCAAAAGGCAAATTCTAAATTTCTATTCTAGCCTTTCCTCTTTGCGTTAAAACAATAATAATTTTAATAATTGATGGTTTAATCTATAATTGTGAAATCATGTCTCACGCATTTAAGCAAATTTTAGAAAAAATAGCAAGCGAAAGAGCTCCAGGTCCATCTCCAACCTTTTCGCTTTTTCACATATTAAATGCGATAGACGTTATGGCTAAACAGCCTATTGGTCGTGGCATGTTGGCTGAAAATTTGAAGGTTGGGGAAGGGGCTGTACGTACTATAATTAATCGACTGCAAAAGGCTGGTTTAATTACGGTCTCCACGGCTGGTTGCCTTCTTACAAAAAAGGGTTTAAGCCTATGGAAAGAGTATAAGACAATTTTTAAAGAGAAAATCGAGATTGAGAAAAATGAATTGACGCTTGCAGAGTATAATTTTGCAATTTTAGTAAAAAATCATGCGCACAAAGTTAAATCTGGCATGGAACAACGGGATGCTGCCGTGATGGTGGGCGCGAAAAGCGCCACTACATTACTTTTTAAGGGGCAACGCTTAATCATTCCATCCGTTAGTAATAATGTGGCTGAAGATTTCCCGAAAGCTGCAAGTCAGATTTTGAGTTTTCTTAAACCCGAGGAAAATGACGTTATAATTATTGTTAGTGCCAATACCCCTGAGAAAGCTCATCATGGGGCTTTAGCTGCAGCGTGGGCTCTGCTTAATTAGTATGTATATTTGTCCCCTCCCGCCAAGATGCGTTCCAATGCCATATTAAAGTTTATCATTCCCTCGTTGGTTTTTGCCGAGACTGGGATTAGTAAAAATCTTAAACCAAGTTTGTGAATTGCCAGCATCATGTTTCTGCTGAGTAAGCGTTTGGTTCCTTCAAGTTTTTGTTCGATGGCATTTTCCAAAGCCTTAGGATTAGCCGACCAATCCACAATCTTGTCAACTTCCTCTTTTGGAAGCAAATCGCACTTTGAAAGGATATGCACTTGTGGTAGTAGGAAGCGGTTGTAGACTGCGGCTGAAAGGAAAAGGTTTGAAACATAATTAAGCGGGTTAACGCAAAAAACAGCGTCAAACAAGTAAACTATAGCTTTGTTTTCCTTTGTAAGCTCACTGGCAATGTAGGGTCCGCTTGCCCTAAAAGCGAATAACTCCATCTGCCCCGGAGTGTCAACCAAAACTATGTCAGACCTTAAATCCTCAATTTCTTTGGAAATCTCTTCAATTTTGTCTGCAATTAAATCTGCAGCCATTATTAATGCTCCGTTTGGTCCTAAACCATACTCTTCCATAAGGCTTTCAATGTCCACGTAATCCCTAATGTCCATGTCTGGCGTATATGGAAGTGTCAAAGCTCCAGGGTCAAGGTTTACGACTGCAACATCTTGTTTTGACATCTTCAACCATTCGTTGAAGGCTGATGTGAGCATAGACTTTCCAGAGCCAGCTGTCCCTATAATGAAAACTGTAAACATCTTTATCACTTAACTTTTAATACCAATGCTTTAACTGTTTGGTAAAACTTTTTCTGTTAAGAAGGGGTTCTGGCATTTTTGGCTGAGCTTGCCGTGAAGTGACGAATATGATCATGCCCATACAAACCAAAATCATGGTAGCTGCCAACAACAAAACGAAGAACATAGATAATACCGTTATTGTCTGTATTGGGCTGTCTGCTCCAGCATAATCATAATCCCCAGACCAGCTGGCGCGAATGAAACAGACTCCACTGTAAGTTTCCACATTCCAAACGTATGTGAAGCGTCCATTAGAATCTGTTGTGGTTGCGCCTAAAACTTTCCAGGGCGAATTGTTCACGCTTATGTAAATGGTGACGGTTTTATTTTGTAGGGCTGGTGAAATTTCTCCATTGAGTGTAACTGTGCCTTGGCTTATAATGTATGTTGGCGATACAGTGAGGGAAATTGTTGATGCTATTAAGGTTTTGTAGCTTGCAGAAACTTGTCCCGGAGACCATGTTTCACAGCTTTCAAGAGTAATAATTTCCACAGAAGCTTGCTTTAAACTCTCTGGGCACTCGCCGACTCTCCATCCGTCTTGAAAGTAACCAGTACATTCAGCTATGTAATATTTAACGTTGTTGTGAATTACATAGTAAATTTGTCCTCTTGCATCGTAAGGTGTATGGGAAAGGCTGACGCCAACATTCATGTGTATCTTATCCTTGTAATATAAAAGCACAACATCAAGCCCACCAGCTTTCATAATTGATGCAGCAATAAACGAAAAGAGGTCGCAATCACCTTTATTTTCCATCATTGTTTCTATTGGATATTTCGCCGGTTCAGTAATTTCATATGGTATTTGATGCACAATCATTAACACACCGTTAGCGAAATCTTCATCGTCGGAACAAATTTTCCAAAGATTATCTGCAATGGGCTTCAATGAATAAGGCGTAACAAATTTTGCAAAATCAGCGTTTGAGCTTAAAGTGTGACTTTTCCCGCTATAATACTCGTAGAGTGATTGTTGAATTTCAACATTTAACCTATAATATGTTGAACCTTCAGGTTCATCTAAAATTTGATAGGAAATGCTGTAAGTTTCCGCTAAACAACATGGAAACGAATAGACCAATGCAAGCAGAATCATTAATATTATGAGATTCCTTAAAATCGGCGTTTTCATTTTACTCTCAAAATTTATTGTTTTACTAATTTATGACTCTTATGGACTCATGATCAATAGCAAAATAGTTAGATTTCAATAATCTTCCTTTCTCTGTGATTGAAAACACAAGCTTGTCTATAACCAATTTTCCTTGCTAACTTTCTAGCTTCTTCGAAATTTCTACCCACTTCATTTGGTTCAGACGCCCATGAACCAAAAACTATGAGAACGTTGTAGCTGTGTAATATTTTCAAAAATTGTTCGCTTGGGTAAATCTCTTTGCATGGTCTTCTCAACCCGCTGGTGTTGATTTCGGCACAAACGTTATACTTTGCCATTGCTTCAGCAACCTCCCTAAGAAGATGGGAGAAATCGGTTTTTGGTTTAAATCCAAAAATTTTTATTAAGTCTGGATGAGCCAAAACGTCGAAAAGCCGACATTCGCATAATTTTTTGACGAGACTAAAATATTCCTCATAAGTTTTTAGAATATCTCTTTTTAAGTATTCGTTAATTTGTGATGGCGAATCAACAGAACAATCGCCAATAAAATGAACAGCTCCAATAACATAATCAAGAGGAAATTTTCTAACAAAATCTTCAATTTTTTCAGTAAATTTTGGGATGAAATCCACTTCGGCGCCCAATTTCACCGGCAAATCCGCATTAGCCTTTAAATTGAGGAAGTTTTGAAAGTAAGCGGAATTTATGGGTACGAAAGGGCGCCTTTTAATGTGGTGGAATGTTATGTGTTCTGAAAAACCTATTTCACTAATCTTTTCTGCTTTGCTTTTTTGGCATATTCCTCCATTGAGCCTTTGGCGTCCAGCGAAACCTCAGTGTGAATATGATAATCAGCAAGCATTTTATTCACATTCGCTTTATGTTCTGATTTTTCCGCCGCTTTTCTGCACAAGCTCTGATAATTGAATTATGGCTTTTCCAATGCGGTCTTTGGCGATTTTAGAGTTTTCAGCTGTTGTTGAAAAGTGGATTTCTATGTGCGGCTTTTTCTCTTCGCCTTTTGGATGAGATTTTATATAAACGTAAGGGTTGTCATGCATTGTCTTATCAATCAATGGCGCTAATGAAGATTCCATAATGTTATCAGCGTAAATGCTTGTTTCAAAAAACACAGCCTCCCCAACCTCCCCTTTTAGAAGAGGCGCAACAGATCCCTCAAAAATAGCTTCCATTTCTGATGGAACACCAGGCAAAGCAATCAAAAATGTTTTTTCAACATCAATTTTTACGCCTGGAGCCGTGCCAACAGGGTTTGGTAATGGTTCCGCTCCTTTTGGAAGCCTTGCCATTTTTACCATTGGTGGTGTCAACTCCACCCTTTCAATTCTTCCAGCTTTGGCGTAAGCCTCATATTTTTCTCTAACCATTTTCAAAGCCTCCTCATTAACTTCCAATTTGCAATTTAGAGCCTTAGCGATTCCCTCCAAGGTTTTGTCGTCGAAGGTTGGTCCCAAACCGCCTGTTGTTATTAGAAAACGAGGCTTTCGCTGTAAGGCTTCTTTTACGGCTTTAGCAATTTCTTCAACATCATCGCTTACAACCGTTATTCGCTTGACAGTAATTCCCATGGATGTGACACGTTTGGCAAGCCATTGGGCGTTTGTGTTTAATGTTTTGCCAATTAGCAACTCATTTCCAACACAGATTATTTCCATTGGCTGAACCATCTTGTTCACGTTTCCGTTTTTAAACAACAAAAATAAGTTATTTGGCTTTTATGCTGTTTGCTAATTTATTGTTAAAAACAGTTGAATAGCGCCTATTTTTTCTTGCTTAGCCACCACTTCAAATATTCCTTTTTTCGCTTTTCTTGCTCTTCCTCCTCCGTCTCAAAGGTTGGTCTAAGTTTTTCTCTAAGTTCCATCAACTCTTGCTGTGTCACAGATAATCCGCAGCTTTTGCAGACATAATGTTTGGTGGCTAAGATATACTGCATTTCGCCTCCACACTCTGGGCAATATGGCATTTTAATCCCATTTTATCTTTGGTCTTAAGAATTGAGTGTATGCCCCAAATAAAAGGGTTTTTAAATGAAAAATAACGTGGACATGTAATTGGTTGAGTAATTCATTCCAAACTTTTCAATAGTTCGCATGCCGTACGAATGCAATCAGCACAATACCACTTATCAAGTTGCAATATATAAACGACAAAGGCGTCGTTTTTGCAAATGTCACATTTATGCCAACGAACAATCAAGTCATCATTGAAGACTATTTCAGTCGTCTTTTCATCTCCAGTTTAGATCATGAAGAGCATCCCTTAAAACAAGGGATGTGGATGAAATATATGTTTCGTAAAAATCTTAATGACACATTTATTATGTGATAAAATTGGTTAGTTTCGCTTCCTTAGCAAAATGCAATGCCTTCTCCATTTCCTCTCTAGTAAGTCTCCTGCGCAATTCTGGAATTTCATAAGCTCGCCATTCTGGTCTATACTGAAACATCACATTAACCCTGGTTTCCACACCCAAATTTTCAGCTATCCAGTTTATAATCGGCTTTGTGCAGCATTCCAAATGACCCGGCAAAACTAGTATGCGAATTATTAGTTCGCCATAATTTTTTGCTTCCAAATGGTTGCGTGTGCAAACTTCCCAATAGTTCGGGGCTTCGGAAATCTTTTCGGCACATTCGCCTGGTCCATACTTGAAGTCCAATAGGTAAACGTCTGCGAATCCAGCTAAAAGTTGGGCTGTTTCTGGACTATAATATGTGTTTGAGTTCCAAACAACTGGAATATTCACGTTTACATTTTTGAAGGTTTCAAACCACTGCTTCAGCCAAGGTGTCGGTTCTCCGCCTACAAGGTTAGCGTTTCTGCAACCGCTTAAGTGTAAATTTTCCACTTCTTTAGCCAAATCTTCCGTCTTGTAAGCTTCGCCTTTCTCCATCCATTGGGAAATTGTCCAGTTTTGGCAGTGTTTGCAGCGCATGGTGCAGCCCATAGTAAAAATTGTTCCAGAAGGTACAAGCTCTGGCTCCTCGCCAACATGCTCAAAAATGCTCGAAACCATAATTTCTGAACCACATCTGCAAAAGCCGAGTTTGCCTTCAACCCTGTTTGCTCCGCATCTGCGAGTACAGAAATGGCAGTTAACGAGGATTTTTTCGGCGATTTCTATTTTCAAGTCAAGATAAGACTTTTCTGGAACAAGCATCGTTTTCAAATTTTCTTGTTTAGCGTCAATTTCCATTTGAAGTTTATAGAATTCTTCTGTAAGTTTCACATGTTTTCGCCAAAGCTCTTCTAAAGAATCATTTTCGCTGAATTCTGCTTCAAGTTTTTTTGCTATCAAAAATTTTGCTAGCTTCTCATTTTCTACTATGGCAAAGTATCTACTTAGGCTTTTCCTTGCCATCTCATCATTAAGCACAGCCATCGCATCTGGACGAAGAAGTCTCCACATTTCCTTTCAATAATTATTTTAGTTGCGAGATTATTAAAACACAACGCATCAAGATCAATCTAAACCGTGAAAACACTTCCGATTAAAAAATAGGGTTAAGTTGTCATTTTCTATTGTGCTTTTTCCTTATTAGTATCGTGGTAATAGCTGTGACTGTTAGAAATGCAAGGAGAGTTGTTGTTGGGAACTCTGGTATAACATTGGTTCCTTGAATTAAAACGGTCTTTGTGGAATGGTTGTAAGTGAAGTATAAGTAAGTGAAGTCCCAATCCTCAAACAACGTGTAATTCGCCGTCTGGTCATTTACGAGAATGTTCCATTCTTCATCTTCCACCCACAACAGGTCCTTAGGGATTGCTACTCTGCAAAAGCCTCTTCCAGTCTCTCCAGTCACATTAAACTTTACAAAGGGGCCTTCAGCTGGGTTAAAGTAAAAGCTAGAAACAGTCGAATTGCTGGCAATATCAACAAAGTATTCTGTTTCATTCCATGTTCCAGCTTCAAAGATGTTGATTGGACCCATGAGCGGGTAATTGTCAGAATGCTCTGGCACACCGACCCCCCATTCGGGTATAATGTAGGGTGTGTCTCCTATGCCGTCGCTTTCAGGCTGGTCTTGATAGCGACCACTTTTTTCGTCAACCCCCGCATAGTCGCTCCAATAGTTTCCGCCAGCGGGATAACCAGCATCAAAGAGGTTAAGATCGGCTTCAGGGTCAGCCATAGCATTATTTCCATTGTTGATAAAGTTGTTATGGAAAATCACATTTTCATCGGCTCTATCAAGATAAATGCCAACCCAACGATTGTTCATTATGTTGTTGTTGCAGATGATGTTGTATTTGCCACCCCACCAAACATGAATGCCATAACGACTATTGTTCACCACATTGTTTCTGAAGACTTTGTTTCGTGAGCCCATAGATATTCCGTCTGCCCAGCTATTTGTTACGTTGTTTTCATATACAATATTGTCTGAACCAACATCGATGAAACCTTCTGACACCGCATTCCAATAGATTGTGCTATTGGAGTCAACACTAATGATTCCATCTGATATCATGTTTTCACTAACTATAATATTAGAGCAGTAGTAATCAAGATCAATGTATCCGCTTGGAAAATTATTTCCGTGGATAATGATGCCTGAAGAATTCCAACCGTAAATACCTGTGCGGTTTGCTGCTATTCCATTTATTCGAATGTTTGTTGTCATGTTTAGGAATATCCCGAAGTAAAAAGACCTTATTTCCATGTTTCTTATAGTTACATTATTTCTTCCAGTGAGATCTATTCCTTTAGAAGGGTACTCAGGCGGTCCTTCAATTCTGTAAATTCCAGCTCCATCAAGCACAATATTGTCTCTTAACACTATGATAGAGCTATTAATGATGTTATCAGTCAAAGTGTAGATGTTTCCGTAGCGATTTATGGGCGCAGTTGACGGATAAACAAATCCATCAGGTCGAATGTATATGGTTCCGTCAGCTTTAACATATTCAACTTTTATTGTTACGCCTACAACAACCACAAGAAGGACTGTTAACATTGTTATCAAACACGCTTTCCCTTTCATTCAAATCACTTTCCAATTTTATGGTAACACCTATCTCGCAGATTTCATATAATATTTACGCGAGTCGCTAGTCACATGCCCAATTGCCAATGATTTTTATAAACCAATACTTGCCCCTTTTTGGTACTTCATAAGGATGCGTGAAAAAGACGGCTAAACCGAGTTTTTAGAACATAGTAGAAGTTGGATTTGAACAATCTAACAAAAAGTATTAGACTCTTAATGAGTGGGCTAAAAGATATTGCACAAACCAAAACATCAAAACAAAGCATAAGGATAAGCGTATCCGCTTGGGTGCAATTTACCTTTAATTGGAATTTCCTTTCCACAAACTGGACAGTGCATATCCTTTGTCAAGTTCCATCTTGTAATCTCGAAACTAAAGCGTTTAATCAGCAACTCGTTGCAGCTTGGGCAATAAGTGTTCTCTAAAGGATGCCCAGGCGCATTACCAATATAGATATAATTTAATCCTTCGTCTTTCGCAGCCATGTAAGCCTTCTCTAAAGTTTCAATGGAGGTTGATGGAATCGTTGTCAACTGATAATCTGGATGAAAACGTAATAGGTGAAAGGGCGTGTCTTTGCCAAGATTTTCCCTTATCCAAGCTGCCAACTCCTTTACTTTTTCAATGGAATCTCCAATTTTTGGCACAACAAGATTCGTTATTTCAATATGAATGTCATTTCGCTTCATTTCTTTTAGGGCTTCGTAAATTGGCTCAACAGATGGAACAGATGAAAAGGACTTGTAAAAGTCTGGGTCTCCGCCGCCCTTAAAATCTACAGTAGCAGCATCCAAATATGGCGCTATGGTTTTAACGGCTTCAGGCGTCATATACCCATTCGTTACGAAAGTGTTGAAAAATCCCACTTGATGAGCTAGCTTAGCGGTTTCATAGGCGTATTCAAAAAATATTGTCGGCTCAGTATAGGTGTAGCTTATACCTTGACAACCGTTATCTCTAGCTGCTTTAACAACTTCTTCTGGTGGGAAATCTTTTCCCTCAATTTTTTTCTCTTGGCTTATCATCCAGTTATCGCAGAACTGACAGCGAAAGTTGCAGCCCACCGTGGCTATTGACATTACCAAGGCTCCGGGGTTAAAATGCGATAAGGGCTTCTTTTCTATAGGGTCTACGCACGCTGAAATAGCCTTAGCATAAACAAGGGAAAAAAGGGTTCCGCCAACGTTTTTTCTTACCAAACAGAAACCTGTTCCACCATCCTTTATGATGCATCTTCTTCCGCATAAGTTACATTTAACTTTCTTGTTCTCAAACTGTTCATATAACATTGCCTCATGTAAGGGTAACGTCATCCAACTCTCTCCATAAACCATTGTTTTGGCGTGGCTTATTTTGTTTGCTCCACACTTTTTTCTTTAACTTCAAAAACAAAGGGTGAGGTGGTTGTCTTTATGTCGATTTCTATGTTGAGTAAGCCTTCCAAAAATCCAGCCCAAATTTCAGCTTCATTGATGAATGGTGCCTTTATGAGGATGTATTTGTCTTTTAGGTAGATGTCGCCAAACCCCTGCACCCTTAACCTTTTGAAAACTTCTTGCCATTTTTCGCGGTCTGCGGTTTGAATTCCCAAGGTTGCCTCCATAGAAACTTTCGCGGCTTCACCCATTTTCGCTCCTATTTCGTGCCATTTTTCCCTTGGAATGTTGTTTATGAGAATGTTGACTAATTCCACGTTTATGAACGCCATTCGGCTAATGCCACAATAACATTCTCCTGGAAACCGCCAATCATAAATCATCATGCTCCTATAAACATCAAGCAATTTTGAAATGAGCGGTTTTATGCCTGGCTCCTTCCCCTCCCGAATTAATGAGTCGATAAATTCTCTTTCCTCTTTCTCCAGAATTATCGTTGTCCTTTTTGCGGGTTCTTCACTTTTTTTCATGATTTCTTCAAGCTTCTTCTTTTCGTTTTCTTGCATAACTATTATATCTTATAGCATATCTTATATGCTTTGCTAACTAAGCATCTGCAACCGAACAATTTTTAACAAGCAAAGCCCCTTTATATTTTGCCGATGAAGAACCTGCTCGTCTGAAAAGATGATGCACCCTGGGGTATCTGAGGCTTTAAGAAACAACGCCCTTCTTAATCAAATACCATATAAGCGCTAAGCCCACTATGAAAAGGACGAATCCGGAAACCATTGAAACAGCAAAGTCTATTTCAAGAACAATGTTAAGCATATAAACAGCATATGGTCCCCCAAAGGTTAGGAGCGCAGCCAAAACCAGCAAAAGGGTTTTCCAAAACTTTGAGCTCAAATCAACCTTGCGAGTTTTCTTTACTCCTTTTCCTTCACTCATGTATTCACTTTCCTTTTAACCATTTAAAATTTGGGTTTCCTCTTATAACCCTTCCTTTACTTCATTACCAAGGGCTTTCATGAGAAATTTGAAAACTGCAAAGCCTGCTCCTCTGTCAGCCCTAAAACCTGTTGTAGCACCCAATAGGCATACGCCTTCTAAACCGCGTTCCTTTGCAAGTCCCAACAGTAAGCCCGTAGCCCCCACAATTCTTCCTTTACTATATATTACTGCGCCTTTCTCCATAAACTCTGCTGCAAGCCTCGGTGATGTGGCAGCCACATAAACTTCTGCCTTATCGCTTGCTATTGGGACTCCGCCAATTGTTGTAATGAAGCTGCAACCATATTTTTCAACAAAATCTAAAATTTCATTGCACAACATATAATGGGCAACCACATCATCAAAGGAAGGCTGCGTATCCCCAGTCATTATGATAAAATCGTTTTTCTCCATAGGCGCAGCATAAAACTCATAACGGGGCAAATGGCAAATCCCCTTAGAATTTACGGAAACATAATCCGGAAAAGAAGGCGAATATAATTCGGCAAAAGGTTTCGCCCCACAAAATTTTATCAAAAGATGCGCTGCAATCTTTCCCACATTTCCAAAACCAGGAAGTCCCTCAACAAAAACTGGGCTCTCCAAAACTGGATTGAATATTTGACGGAAATAGGGCTTATCCATAAAGCATCAGCCAAAATCCCTAAAGATTTCGCAACTAAAATCTTTTACTAAAGGCTGTTTCCCAAAAAGATTTAAGAAAGGCTTTAACCAGCAATAAAGTAGCGGGGTGGGGTAGCCAGGATTAACCCGCTGGGCTCATAACCCAGAGATCGGTCGTTCAAATCGACCCCCCGCTACCAAAACTTCTCTATGGCTAATCCTTCTAAAAATGAAAGAAGAAATTGTGGTTATGCGTTATGCTTAAATTTCGTTGAGATTGATTCCTTTGAAGTCTATGTTTTTCCATTGGATGGTTTCGCCGTTTATAGTTATGCTTTCTGTGTTTACAAAGGATTGCCACAATTTTGCTTCGATGATCTTTTGTCGTAGGCTTTGTTTAAGCTCCCGTATGACTTTAATTTTTTCGAGATCGGACATATTTAGCAAGTTAATTTTTTGTCGTGATTTTTTGGCAACCATATAGATTCCTTCTTTAAAAGTTTTATCGCATTTCTTAATAAAGCAGTTCTTTCGGTCAGGGATATATATCTAAAAAAGATATATGTGAGTCAGAAAAATCAGTTAATTTAACCAAAAATAATTAAATAGGGACTCTTTAAAAACATCGCAAAGGGAAGACTTCATGCAAATTGACACGGTTGAAAATGCTTTATTCTCAGTTACAGTTAATCCTATCCTTAGACGTTTGATTGGTCTTTTGGACAGAGAATGTGCAACAGATGGCAGTTTGCTTCTAAATTCTCTTAAGGAATTTTTAGGCGAACCTCTGGCTTTATGTCCACCATGCAAATACATAAGCCAAAAAATCGCCAATCCCTTTTATGCTCTTGGCAGCATTTTTCTACGTGTAGATAAAAAATTCATGCGTAATCAGTTCCTTAATAAAGAGTATGGTGAGGCTTGGCTTAGAGGCTTCGGCTTAATGATGAAGGGCATCGAAAAGTATGGTGTGCGTGTTCCATTTACGCCTGCTGGTCCCTTCGAAATTGTTTGGAACTTTACTTACCAATGTAATTTGAGATGTAAGCATTGTTATGAAAATGCTGGTGGCGGAAAACGTCCAGAACTCTCAACAGAAGAGGCCAAACAAGTATTAGATGTTCTTTCAAAAATTACGGGCATAGGCTTGCCAGCTCTATCCTTCAGCGGAGGCGAACCTCTCGTCAGAAGAGATTTCTTCGAACTTGCAGCCTACGCCAAAAAACGCATAGGATATGTGAGCATAGCCTCCAATGGGACACTTATCACTAAAGACAATGCGAAAAAGATTAAGGATGCTGGAATAGATTATGCAGAAATAAGCATCGACGGTGCCACACCAAGCGTGCATGACGAGTTTAGGGGAATACCAGGCGCCTTTGAGCGAGCCATGGAAGGCGTCAAAAATTGTGTAGAAGCGGGCATAGACACGTGTATTGCAACAACAATCCACCGCGATAACCTTTCCGAACTCAGCAAACTAATAGAATTATCAAAGCAGTTAGGCGTGAGATTCATGCATTTTAATTACATTCCAACTGGAAGGGCGAAGGCATATATTGAATTGGACTTAACCCCAGACCAGCGGCTTCATGTGTTGGAAACAATAGGAAAAGAGATAATTGAGTTGTACTTGCAAGCTAAAGAGGAAGAACTGAAAAGTGGAAAATCAAAGGTAAAAGTTGACAAGTTTTTCAGCACATGCCCACAATACGCCAGCGTAACAAAAGAACTTTCACAGCAGTTTGGCGAAAAATTCATGGTTGAAGCCCACTACGCAGCAAAAAAGGGCGTAGAAAGCGTCGCAAACTTTTTGGGTGGATGCGGGGCTGGGCGCTTATACTGTTGTATTGAACCCAACGGTGACATAAAACCCTGCGTCTTCTTTCCAACAAATAAGAGCACAGTTTTAGGCAACATACTTAAAGACAATTTTGAAGAGATATGGGATAAGCATCCGCTTTTATGGAAACTGCGTATAAGAGAAAACCTTGAAGACTGCATTGTTGACGGAAAAAGGGTTGGTTGTGGAAGTTGCCCAGACAAATACATATGCGGAGGGTGCCGAGCGAGAGCCTTCAGCTATTTCAACGGAAACGTTAACTCGCCAGACATCGGGTGCATCCACAACAAACCTTTATGGGAAAAATTGTTGAAAATAAAAGGTAATTTAGCTTAAGCTTTTCCCTTCTCTTCTTTGCCGAAGTATTTTGTCCACTTGAGTTTTCGCGCATCCCGCCCTAATTTCAAGGAACTTTTCCTACATTTGCTTGAACAAAACCACAAGGTTGACCCATCATTTCTAACGTACATTATTCCAGTTCCCGCTGGGAATTCGTTGCCGCAAAAGGAGCATTTTCGTGGTTTAGGCAAAGCTAATACCCTCTTAATAATTTGATTTTTGATTATCTGGTAATTTTCTTTGCTTCTCTCTCTGTTTCTCTGAGCATTAGTATGTCTTGAACTCGCACTGGTCCTTTAACATTTCGTGTTATTATGCGTCCCTTGTCTTTTCCATCTAAGATGCGAACCCTAACCTGGGTAATTTCGCCTGTTACGCCTGTGCGTCCGATGATTTGAATAACTTCTGCTGGGGTTATTTCCTCTGCAGCTTCCTTTTCTTCTTTGCTCATCACTTTGCTCCTCTTTTCAAAGCTTCAACTCGTGTAATTATCTCTTTAACTAATCCTGCCGCATCTCCTTCCTTAACTATGCATGCTGAAGCGGCTGAAACGTCTATGCCTATGGCGTTGCCTATCTTTTCCTTGCTGGGAACAAATACATACGGTATTTTTCTTTCGTCGCATAGGAGGGGCAAGTGAGCCACAACTTCTGGTGGGTCAACATCTTCAGCTATAACTACAAGTTTTGCTTGAGCTCTTTCAACAGCCTTTGTAGTTTCATTTGTTCCTTTTCTAACCATACCCGTTTTTGCGGCTATTTGCAGGGCTTCATAGGCTGCATCTGCGACCTCCTTTGGAACTTCAAATTTTACGTAAAAGGGTTTTGACATTAGCCTCACCCGTCAAATCCACAAAGTTGACATTACTTCTTTATGAAGGTTTCGTCTTATGCATGCAAATTTGAGTATTCTGGATTATCTTATTAGGTGCTTCATGTAGGATTTAGAGGCTTATTTTATTTTGATTAAATTTTTAGGTTGTATGAAAACGTGATGTTAACGTCATAGAGCGCACATTTAAGCTGCTGTGGGTATTGGTTCATTTGTCATTGGTGTTTTTTCTCGCCAAATCCTAATACCCGCGGGGCATATTACCACTCGTTCTTCGCCTAATCTTGCAATGTCGCCGCCTATCGACTCGGCAAACTCACATAGTTCATTCACTGCCCTTTTAACATCATCTATACTTTTGTTTGCGAGAGGCGTTATCCTAAGAATAAGGATGTTTCCCAATTTCACCTCGTTTTTCACAGAATCTAAATCTGACAAATCGCGGAGGGGCATAGCCTTCAAGTAGGTTTTGCCGGGAATACTTTTGGCTTCTATTTCTTTTTCAGTTTTCTTAGATCTTCGGAATATGTCACTTAAACCCGGCAAACTTCTCCTCTCTACTTATATTTTGGTTTTTAACAGTTTAAGCGTTTCCTAATTTCACGTCTGAATCCTTAATAAAATTTAGTGTTAAAACCTTTTATGAATTCAAAATACAGATTTAAAGTTGATTTATGAGTTTCCATAACCTATCGCCAACAAAATGAACGTTTTTAATGACAACTCCCTGCTTAACTTTCTCTGCTTCGTCTGCGCCAAATAAAGCTTCGCCAATAGCCAATGGTTTATTATACTTTTCATCCACAACAAGAACGAAATCGTTTTTTTCAAATTGTCCTTCAAAACGTACTATTCCAGGCGCCATGATCCCTGCTCCATTGCAAATATGAGGAACAGCACCCATATCAATGATGACTTTTGGGGCAGAATCTAAAAATTCGCTGAAAACAAGTGTTGGAAAAATTATTTCTCCAGTTTTGGCTAATATTGGTTTGCCGTCAAATACGTATATTTCAGCAAATTCCGTTTCGATAAGTTCCATTTTGACTTTCGGACTTAAAATTTGTTTTAAATTGAACTTAATTCTTTTTGAAACCCGATTTAAGAAGAGTTTTGTTTCTTTGTCCTTTAAAAAATATCTCCTATATTTTTCTGCCATCAGATTACATCTCTTTAGATAGATTTAAATGGTATAAGTTTAAGTATAAAAAGCATAAAGTCTAATCTGGGGTTACAAAATGAGCGAGATGACGACAGAAATCCTTGAACAAAACCTTGGAAAAATAGTTCTGGTGCGCCTTAAGGGTGGAAAAAGCCTTAGGGGAAGACTGAAAGGTTTTGACCAACATCTAAACCTTGTTCTTGAAGAAACAGAAGACACCACAAATGCTGAGAACGTGAAAAAATTGGGTTTAATAATTGTTCGAGGAGATAACGTGGTTCTGATTTCGCCACCGCCAAGGTGAAAACTTTGGGAAAGGGAACACCATCCTTTGGAAAACGGGCTGGAAAAACGCTTCATATCCGTTGTAGGCGATGTGGAAGAAGAGCCTATAACGTGGCAAAGAAACAATGCGCAGCATGCGGCTATGGAAAAACAGCAACCATCAAAACCTATTCTTGGCGAACTAGAAATCTTCACAGAGAAAGATTACGTTAAAAGCTGTTTCATTTACATGGATTCTGTTCTATAATAGCCCTTATCAATTTTAACGTAGATTAATGGACCCTTGCTTCTGGCAAGTTCTCTTGCTTTTCTCAGAGAAGTGTTGACGATGCGCACTGCTTGTTCTCCTTCGCTTGTGTAGTTTCTCCTTTTCTCGCCAAGCTCCATTTTTAGAAGGTTCTCTGCAAGGATTGAGGTGCCGCAGATTTCTCCATTCTTTATCAGCGTATAGGTGACTATTTCCTGCATTTCTTGTCGATTAGGCAATCTCCTCCATAATGGTTCTGCGTTGGCAAGCATTTTTGTAACTCTATCCCATTTGTTAGAGTTTTCATTGCCTATGAGCAGTTTTACCCTTTCCTTCCATTTTTTGAACCATATTTTTGTCCAGAGATCCAAAAATTCTTGCAGTTCGTTCGGGTTTTCATTGAAGAACTTCTCAAGATTCTCCACTATTTCGCATTCGTTCGCCTCTCTTCCAACAAGGTTCCAGTGAAATTTGAGATAGTTTGTTAAGTCTTGACATGCTATTTGAAGCACTTTTCTATCCGAACCGAAAACTTCCAGTGTCGGATTTATTTCTTTAAGCTTATCCGCCAATAACGTTTCTATGAAATTCATCGGTGTTTCCCCTGCTGAAGCCTTCTCCACGTTAATGTTAAGCTGAGCCTTTAATTAAGCTTTATTTATGGTTGCTTCTATAACTTTTTTCGATAATTTTCAGCTATATTTCATTTTCAGAAATATTTAAAAGCCTAATTTAACAGTTATTCAAGAAAATCTGGAAGCTGATTGACGCTTTCAAGAATTAAATCTGGTTTTTCCCTCTCCAATTCTTTGCGGGAGAAAATTCCAGACAAAACTGCAACGGTTTTGGCTCCAGCATTCTTTCCAGCTTTTATATCTGCCACAGAATCTCCAACAACTAAGCATTCGCAGGGTTGGATGCCCAACTTTTTCGCGCATTTTATAAGCGCTTCTGGCGAAGGTTTAGGCGTATGTGTGTCAAGGGCTGTTATTACATGTTGAAAGTATTTTGCCAAGCCAAAATTTTCCAACTCTTTTATAACATTTTCTTTTGAAACATAACGCATTGTGATAAGTGCTAAAGTAGACTTTTCTGAAAGTTTTCCAAGCGTCTCTGCAATTTTTGGCATGGGTTTGGATTTTGTGGCTGTGACTTTATAATAGGCGTTAAGGTATAAATCCAAAAACTTCTGCGTATCCCCCTCCACTAGATCGTTTATTGGAAGGTTCTGCTCAAGCCTCTTTGGAATCTCCATAGCTGTTTCAACTGCAACACACTTTTTTCCCAAAGATGCAAAAGCAGTTTTCAAAGCTTCCACGTAAGCCTCTTTCGAATCCACTAGTGTGCCATCCAAATCTAAGAGTATCCCTTTAACCTTCAGCTTTTTGTCTTTCATCTTTATCAAGGTTTCAAAAGATTTTGAGAGTTTCAGCATTTCTTGTTTATGTAATCTGCTGTTATTAAAGCACTTCCAAGTTGCACCTTAACTAAACTTCTTATGGGTATGACTTTATAAGAAAGTTGTTTTTCAAGTTCTTGATTCAACTTGATGATATATTCAAAAACTTCCTTTTCTGTCTCTTCCCTTCCCGTGTCTTTGACGCAGCGATATAACATGCCAGAAATTAAGAGAGCGTAGAAGCGACTAACTACACAAGAGTCAAACTTCTCCGCCACAGTTGCTTTTCTATTCAATGAAGGATCAGTTTCCGCCCAATGTTTCTGGGCAGCGTTTTGATCTGGAAAACGTCTAAGAAACTCATTGATGGAGTCCATAAATGGTCTTTTGTTTTTGAATTTTTTAAGATGCACTTTCATCTTGGTGTATGTTTTTTTAATGAAATTGTAATTTTCCTTTTCGAGTGTTAAGCCATAGAGAACCGCTTCTTTTCTAACAACGTCCGATTCAGAGGTATCTTCAATTCGTGGATCATAGTAATAGGGCATTTCACATACTAAAGTGAAATTTTTACACACTCTCCGAGCATAATCAAAGCTACTTGTGCCATGTTTCATTATCTTTGCGGGATCCTTTTTCAAATGTTTTTTCAGAAATTCATAAGATTCGGCGGAAGTTGGCATTTTAAAAATGGCGTCCGCAAGTTTTACCATATAAGGTGCTTCTGGTTCTCCCAGATGCAGAGGCAATCTTTCTTGTACTGCTAAATTTTGAAATTGGCTGTATAATGGTTTGCATGGCATTGAAACGTAAAAGTATACCCCGCCAAATCCTGAATTGTGAAGACTATACATAAATCTAGGTTTAGCGTCGTCGATGATTTTCATTAACGCCTTTGTTTCGGGGAGTGGTTTTTTCCAAATGAGTGTTTTATACTCGATAGGAAATGTCCATTCAACTTGCTGGTAGGATGGTGGGCGATAATAGTTTAAAGCATAATTTAGCGGAGTGAATGGTCCTTTGAACCATCCTTCATTAAGCCTTGCTCCATCTATGTCTATGGCTTTAATTATGTACCATGTGAAGTCAAGTTTACTTAGGGTTTCATCTTCAACTAGCCTCTGAGAAAGATATTCCAGTGTCATACTGCCAATGGGTTCATTTGGATGAGGAAAGCCAAATAACAAAGCGGTCTTTTTTCCCTTTCCAATTTTTAGTGCTTTTATTTTCTCTCCCTTTCGTGATTTACCTACGTCAAAGATTTTTACTTTGGTTGGATTTTGTTTGGCGAGTTTTTCCGAGCTTGCGTTTAATTCATCTATTGTGTAGAATGTTTTGTATTCTGGTATTTCTTCCAAGATTTCCTCAAACATATGTTTTCGCCGAACGAACATTATATTAAAGCAAATAAAAAGATTATCATGCAAAACGAGAAATCTAGAAAAGGGATTACGTTTTGTAGTACATCGTATCTTTTGTTTTATTTTAAATTAATGTAGCAGTCGATAAGTTTTTATTTGTGGTTAATTGTCTAAGGTAAACACCAAACGAAACAGTTAACCTTAAAACCTTTAGGAATGATGGTGATGGCTAGAAAAGCAAGAATACGCTTAACAAGCACAGATTACAAAAAATTGGAAGAGGTATGCGAGGAACTGAAGGCCATTGCCCAAAAAACAGGAGTCAAAATGAATGGGCCAGTTCCATTGCCGACAAAGAGGCTTCGGGTTCCTGTTTTGAAGTCGCCTTGTGGTGAGGGGACTCAAACTTGGGATAGGTGGGAGATGCGCATTCACAAGCGTCTCATAGACATTGATGCTGAGGAGCGTGTGATGCGGCGTATTATGCGGATTAGGGTTCCAGAAGAAGTGCATGTAACCATAGAACTGGTTTAATTGGATTATGCAGTTTGTTTCCATTTGAAAAGTGGGCATTCCATACATTTTTCCAGAATTTCTAAGCCTTTTTTAGTTGTTTTGAAACAGTTCTGCTCATCTAATTCCAGCAGTCCTCTCCGTGTGAGTGTACTCAAATATTGTTTAACCTGCAAGTATGAGAGACCAATGTCTCGCATTAGCTCTGTTTTTCTTTTTCCAGAAGTTGCCTTCCTCAATATTTCCATGGTAATGTCGTGTCTATCCCTGTTAACCATTTAAACTCACTAAAAATTGTTTTAATTAAAATATAAGCTTGTATGAAATCAAAGTTAAAACCAAACTTATAGTAAAAGCTGAAGCCCAAACTTTTTTGTTCCACAAGAAAATTTTGAATCCATCAAGGATTCCGAAAGGAATTAAGTTGAAAAGGGCTATCCACGCATTAAAAGCGGTTCCAATCGCAAATATCAAATTGTTTTGGGGCAAAAGAAACGCAATTACAAAAAAGCCAGTTGACAAGATGATGTTTGTTGTTGGTCCTGCAATGGCTATTTTTCCAATTCTTTCCTTGTCTGCAAATCCTGAAATCATAACAGCTCCCGGAGATATAATCTTGAAAAATGGTGACAGCATGGAAATGATCGTTAAGAGGATTCCAGTAAATGTCAGTCTAAACTCTGCCCAAAAACCTTCCCTTTGGGCAACTATTTTATGAGCTATTTCGTGGATGAAAAAGGATGGTAAAATGATTAGGATGAAGAGTACCAAAGAGTTAAGTTCCATAAGATATATGGCTGAAGACAAACCAATACCCGAAACAAGCAATGCAGCAATTGTCAAATGTTTAACTTCTTTGGCGCTGAAATATACTTTTCTTTTTGCTGTTTGAACTGGCAAATAGGTGACCGTGTACTCATACGATTTTTGTTTTTGAATTATTGGCATGCGTATTTCTTCTTTTGGAGCCCGTGCCAACTCCATATTTGGGCATTCATGAGCTTCTGGAAGGCGGTGTTCTGGACAGAAATAGCCTCCACAATATGGACATCTAAAGGGCAAGAAAACTTCTTGTTGACATTTTTGGCACTTCATTTCGGGTACTCTTTTGCAGTTATGATGTTTTTGGTTGGTTTTATGCTTTTTGTTAATAAAGCTAATAGGGTGTTAGGGGCATTAACAATTTGGTGGGATGAAAGGGTTGAAGGCTTTCAGTTTTGTCCACGCTGCGGATTTGCATTTGGGCTATTCCCAGTATGGTTTAGAAGTTAGACGCGAAGATTTTGAAAAGGCTTTTCAGGAATTAGTTGACAAAACCATAGAGTTAAAACCAGACTTCATGATTATAGCCGGAGATCTATTCCACAATGCTCGCCCATCAAACGTTACGCTAGAAAATGCTATTAGAAACTTTGGTCGCTTAAGAGAGGCTGGCATTCCAGTTTTAACCGTTGATGGTTCCCATGATTCTGCTCCAAATATTGTAACCGGAACAATCTTGAATCCATTGGATAGTGCTGGACTCATTTACCATCTGCCAAGGCATGAGGGCGCCTGCTGGAAAAGGCCAGAATGCTGCTATGTTTATGGCGTTCCAAACTTTAGGACTAGACGAAAAACTGAAGAGCTGCTTCCAGCCTTTATGGAGCAAAACAAACCAGCACCAGAACCAACGCTTTTTAACATTTTTGTTTTCCACATGGCTTTAGACCTTCAAAATGTTAAACCGCCATACATGGAAGCTGAGGCTTCGCCAGAACTTATCCCAGAAGGCTTCAATTATTATGCTGCTGGACACGTGCACACGCCATACATGGAAAATTTCAAAAGTGGACTTTTGGTTTACAGTGGATGCACAGAAACCGTCAACTATGACGAAGCCAAGATTAAGAAGGGCTTCTATTATGTTAGGGTTGACGAAAACGGAAAAGTTTCACCCCAATTTATAGAGCTTCAATCGCCCCGCAAATTTGTTGTTTTAGAACAAGATTTTACGGGTGTTACTCCATCAAAAATTACGGAATTAGCCATTCAAATGGTTAAGGGAGCTGACGAAGAAGGCGCAATCCTAATCTCAATATTGAAAGGAAGCTTACCCGCAGAGGCAAGCAGGGCAGAAGTGGACATAACCAAAATTAGAAGCGCAGCTGAAAAAGCCTTGTTTGTGCATCCACTGGTTTTGCTGCGGGAAAGTGAGGTTTCAGAGGAAATTGTTCGTTCAATATTCGAAAGCGAACTCAAAGATTTGAAAACGAAAGCATTCGAATATTTCATGCAAATCTTCTCCGAACGCTATAGCCGTGAAGAAGCCGAAAAAATAGCCCGCACCGCCATCCAGCTTATTGAACCATTAACCAAGAAGGAAGAGGAAAAAGTGAAACAAACCATAGAGGAGCTGCTGCAATGAAAATTGAAATTGTTCAGCTTGAAAACATCCGTTCCCACGTAAAAACCACAGTACCCTTCGCAAAGGGCTTCAACTGCCTCGTTGGCGGTTTGGGCTGCGGAAAATCCACAATACTGTATTCAATAGATTTTGCGCTTTTCGGCGAACCCATCGGCAGAAGCTACGACTATCTTCTCCGGGAAGGTGCAGAAACCGGAAAAGTAACAGTTCAGTTTGTGCAAAACGGAAAAAGCTACAAAATATTGCGTGGTTTGAAAAGGCATGGGAAGGGAATAAGCCAAGACTTTGAAGAACTGAAACTCTTCGAAGGAGAAAACCTAATTGCCAGCATAAAAAGCGACGCAGTAGCCGAACAAATAAAAGCAATAACAGCACTAGACAAAGACCTTTTCCGTGAAATAGTCTGGGTTAGGCAAGAGCATCTAAAAGAACTCTTAAACGCTACACCTAGGGAAAGACAAAAGCGTCTAGACGAATTGTTCGGTTTGTCAGACTACGAAACTGCATGGAGCAATCTAGCGGGTTATCAAAAAGAATATGATGGCGAAAGAAAAGCCTACGAGAAAGACCCGGATGTTGTTGGACTGGAAAAACATAACAAAGATTATAATCAGACGGTGGAGCAGCTTGGAATTATTGAAATTGAACTGCAAGACATGGCGAAAAGACTTGGCTTAGCAAAAAAAGCCTTGGAAGAGGCAGAGTTGAAGCTTAAAAAATTGGAGGATGTAAAAACCCAAATTGAAGAATTAAAAAGGAAGGAAGCCCAGACCCTTGCAAACCTAACAAATGTTGAAGACGCATCCGCATCACTAGCAGAGAAAATTTATAAGAAAAAATCCGCCATCGAAAATCTAAAGCAACGCTTAAACAGCATGGAAATGCAGACAGAAACCTACAAGGCTAAGCTTAAGGAAATTGGAGTATCGGCAGACCAACCAATAGAAACCATAAAACAATATTTAATGAGCTTTGATGAGCAAATTTCCAGCTTAAAAAGTGAACAGGAAGCAGCCCGAATAAAAATGAGAGAAGACCAGAACAGAATTTCATCTCTTTCCACAGAAAACCTCTGTCCATTGTGCTTACAACCATTAACAGGCGAATACAAGGATGGTTTAATGCAAAAGATTCGGATGGAAAATGAGGAGAGACAGAAAACAATAAGTCAACTCCAACACGACATCGAAGAACTCCAGCAAATAAAGAATAAGGCAAATGAAGCTTTCTCAAACCTTCAAACGCTAACCTTAAGATTGGAAGACTTGAAAGCCCAAATTAATCAAGAATCCCAAGCTTTGGCAGAAATCACTAAAGAGTTTGAGGAAAAACAAAAGTTAGAAAGAGAACTGCGAACGCAGTTGGAAAATTTGAGAACAGAAATTAGCAGATTTGACGTTTCAGAATTGGAAAACGCCAGAATAAGGAGCAGACAAGCCCTTCAGCAATATTCTTCGCTGGAATCTGATTTGAGGGCTAAAGAAGCGCAGAGAAAATACCTAGTCCAACGTTTAGAAGAGATAAAAGAAAGAATTGACCAAGCTCAACGCAAAATTGAGCGCATGGAGAAAATCGCAAAAGCTGTTGAAATTATTGGCAGCATCCGCGACGCTTACAGAAGCATCCAACCAAAACTGCGAAGCGAATTCGTAAAAGTCTTAAGAAACTTTGTTCAGCAAGTCCTCGACAGCTTAGCTGGTGGAGAAGGAGCTCCCATAAACGTTTCAATTGACGAAACTTACACGCCATATGTGGTAAGCGAAAGTGGCGTAGAGAGGGAGGTTTCAAATCTTTCGGGCGGAGAAAGAACACTGCTGGCTTTTGCTTACCGCCTTGGATTAGGACAACTAATTATGCAGTCCAGAACTGGTCATGGATTAAGCATGCTTTTGCTTGACGAACCGACGGAAAGCCTTGGAAGAGAAGACGGTTCCATAGACCGCCTAGCTGAAGCCATCTCTCGCTTCAAAGCCATAGAACAAATAATAGCGGTTACGCACAGCGAAGCCTTTGCAGAAAAAGCTGAGCATGTTATAAGGCTTGAAAAGGAAGCTGGCATAAGCAAAGTTGCAGTGGAGCGGTGAAGAGGCTATAATGCATGGGTGAACTAAAGTTTTTCATATTCCATCAAATCTTTCTTCAGTTGTGTTAAAATTTCTTCAAGCCGACGTCTTCTAATGTCAAAACACTTGAAACTAATTTTCTTTTTCGAGCATGCCTTTCTACAACTTTTGAGAATCATTTTATTCCAATTTTCTTCGTCATTAAATAACACAACAACACAATAATTCATTTGGCTAATATATTCAGCCACACGATTAGCTACATAATCAACAGTTTCTTTGTCGAGGGGAAAAGTTGTTTCATGTTGTGAAAGAGGGTAAACTTCATCCAATTCCATTGGAATCACGCCGAAAGGAGCAGCATAAAAGCTCACATGAATATTCTTTAAACGTTCTTCTGTAAAATTCTTCAGTAATTTTTCAATCGCCTTGAATTCTTGTGATTTGTGAAAAGGTTTTATTCGGGTTTGAGGAAAAAGCAAAAGGATTTTTGATTTTTCGGGTGGAGAATACCTCTCCAAGATTCTTCTTTTGTATCGGATAACTTCAGGACGCATAAGCCCAACAGAATTGAAGAAAAAAAGTCCACTTCGCTTAACTAATGGACTGTGTTTTTCGATGAAGTTTTCATATTTTCTTAGCTTTTTGAGAGCTTGAAAAAGTGCAGGATGTCCATGCGCTCGCAACTCTAAATGTTCCCATAATCTACCATCTCTTATAGCTTGTTTTATACGTTTCAACTCTGCAACGCAAACGTAAAGGTTATGTTCTGCAAGAAAAATTTGCCTTTCCTTCTGGGGCATTTCCACGACTTCCTTTGGTGTTGTCTTAGAGCATTTTGGGCATGTGCACGGAAAATATTCAAGCTCATCAAGCCTAACTGTGCCATATTCGGTCATGTAACGGTTTTCTCTGGCGTATATCGCGTAAGCCGCAGAGTCAAAAAGATCGCATCCGAGAGCCACAGCTAAAGCGAAAATTAGCGGGTGTCCAGCACCGAAAAGGTGGAGGGGCTTTTCAATTGGTAGATTGGCCTTAGCGGTCATAATCATATCTACTAAAACATCAAAGCGATAAGACTCCATAACTTCTGTGGGGCTTCCTAAAGCGTATATTTGAAAGTGTAATTTCCCCATTTCAACGGCTGATTTAGCTATTAGGTCTAGGAATTTGCCGCCTTGAACTGGACCAACCCAAAGAATGTCATCACGTCTTTTAATTTTAAAAAGTTCCATTGCCCTCTTCAACGTTTCATTTACTGTTTGCTCTGCATGAGCCCTCGAAACTTTCCATCCCGTAGGCCAGTCCAAAATTGTGGCTATATCGGTGTTTATGTTTTCTTGATAATGCACAATTTCTTTTGGGGTTATTTCTATGTCACCGTAAACGAGAATTTGATATGCGCCTGAATCTGTCATTACTACTTTTTCATAATCCAAAAACTTGTGTACACCATCTTTCACTGGTTGGTTTTTGAAGTGTTTTTTCAAAATGTAAGCATTTGTTATCAAGGCTTCAAAACCAAAATCCTCTTGAATCTTTCTTGGAGTGATAGGCTGGATAACCGGGTTTATAACTGGAAAAAGCAGAGGAGTTTCCACGGTGCCGCTTTTTGTTTTAAGCTTCCCAATTCTCGCGAGCAAATCTTTTTCTTTGACTTCGAAGCTCATGATGAAACCTAACTGAAAAGATAAACACGCTTATATAAAATAATGTTAGCATGTATAGTTAACTTAAAGTGGTCTTAATATGAATTTGAATAAGCTTGTTAAGGAGGAGCTTTCTGGTAATATCGCTAAATCTTTTGTCGAACAAATTGCTCGTTTCCATAGAATTCAAGCTTCCACCATGTTTCATGAAGCAGCTGAATATGTCAGAAACGAGCTCTTAAGAATAGGATTAAAAGATGCAACAATAGAACAGTTCACAGCAGATGGCAAAACCAAATACTGGACCTACACCAGCCCAATCGGCTGGACTGTGAAAAGCGCTGAACTTTATCTTATAGAGCCGGAGGAAAAGCTCATTGTACGTTACGAGGATGTACCGACTTGTTTGCATACATTCAGTAAGGCTACACCACCTGAAGGCGTAATAGCAGAACTTGTGGATGTTGGCACAGGAGCAAAGCCAAAAGACTATGAAGGAAAAGATGTAAAAGGTAAGTTCGTCCTAGCCACCGGAAGGGCCAAACAAGTTCATGAACAAGCTGTTTTTAAATATGGGGCGTTAGGTGTAATTACAGACACCTGCTGGGAATTTCCAAACGTTCGTGAAAGCTTAGACATACCAGACGCGCATGCATATCAAAGCATATGGCCGAAGGCTGAAGAAATAGACAAAGTGACCTTTGGTTTTTCGCTAAGCAAGCGTCAAGGCAATTATTTGCGGGCTCTACTTAAAAGTGGCAAACCCGTAAAACTCAAAGCTAAAGTGGATGCGCAATTCTTTGTTGGGAATTTGGATGTTGTCACCGCTACAATACGCGGTGTTTCAAGACCAAACGAAGAAATTTTCTTAATTGCTCATTTATGCCACCCAAAACCAAGCGCAAACGACAACGCCTCCGGTAGCGGTTTACTATTAGAAATTGCAAGAACCATTAAAGCACTAATAGATTCTGGAAAGATTGAACCTCCAGCGAGGACTATACGTTTCTTATGGGTTCCAGAAAACATGGGTTCAGCAGCATACTTATCAAAACATGAAGAATTATACTCGAAACTTGTCGCAGGCATAAACCTCGACATGGTCGGTCAAGATCAAGAACTATGCAAATCCACACTCACCCTTGACAAAACACCTGATTCGCTGCCTTCCTATCTTAACGATTACGTTTTCAGCCTAATAGAACAATCGGTGAAGGAATTTGACAGCCAAACAATGTTTGGGGCTTCATCTACATTCCGTTATTGCGTTAGCACTTTTAGCGGTGGAAGCGATCACGTCCAATTTAATAATTCCACAGTGAGGGTTCCATGCGTTATGCTACTTCAATGGCCCGACTTATACTATCATACAAGCATGGACACTATTGACAAAGTTAGCGCTGACACCCTCAAAAGAGTAGGGTGGATTGTAACAATCGCCACATTGACACTTGCAAATGCCGCAACAGAAACAGTTTTCCTTTTGGCAAGCCAAACAGCCAAGAACGGTATTATAAGAATAGAAGAAGCCACCCGTGAAGCTATAGAAGAATTGTTTAGAAAGATGGAATACCCAAAATTCAAGGATAAACCAGAGGAGTTAGCCAAAGAACTTGCAAAGACTGTGTTCCACTTTAAGAGTAAGATAAAGCATATAATCTGGCGTGAACAAGAAGCAGTTAAATCTGTGAAAAGAATCGAAGAAAATCCAAAATTAGATGCTTTTCTGAGCAAGTATTGCGAAGATATTGCAAATTTGGGACAAAAAGAAATCGCAACTTTAGAAGAGGCATGGAACTTTGTTGCAAAATCATTAAATGTGACTTTTCCTGTCAAACTAGAAGAAACCGAAACTGAAGCGGAGCTAAAGAAATTAATTCCTAAAAAACTATTTAAAGGCACACTTGAGATGGATGCGTTGAAGCAATTGTTAAGCGAAAAAGAATATGAATGGTATCAAGAAATTTTGGAGAAAGACATGAAATTCAGAATTAAAATGGAAGAAATTGTGAATTTTATTGATGGAAAAAGAAGCGCATACCACATTTTAAGGGCTGTCTCAGCTGAATACGATGAAACAAATCCAGAATATGTCCTAAAGCTTCTACGAGACATGGAAAAAGCAAAACTCATCACCTTCGAATAGCAACACATAAACAAATAATGACGGCTAAAAGAATTTTTTCTTTTTCTTTACCTTAGTCTCTTTTAAGAAAAACGGCAGCAGCGCAGATATTCCTATAGCGAAACCAGAAGCATAAAATGGCGCCAGCGCACCCAAACCCTCCCAAAGGATACCGCTAAGGACGTTTCCAATCATCTGTCCAATCCAGAAGGTTGTTGCTGAAATCCCATTTACAAGACCCCATTTTGAAGATGGCGTGGCTTCCATCATAAGTGTTTGGAAAGCTGGCCACGATGCGTTCAATATGGCGTTCGAAAGAAACATGAAAATAATCAATTCCATCGTGTTTCGCGAGTAGGCAAATAGCAAAAAGAATGGAGAAGAGACTGCAAAAGTTACGGCCATAACTTTCCTTCTGTCAAAAAAATCACTAAGCTTACCCCCTGGAACTTGAACAATTATGGAAGCAACGCCAAAACCTATAGCGTACAATACGCCTATAAACGTATAATCAACAGGAAAGCTGGATTCGACAAAAACGGGAATCACTGGGCTGGTTACACCTATGCCAATCCCCTGAACTATGTTAATTAAAGAGAAAATAAGCACTGCAAACATGTATCCGTTAAAGACGTTATCCTTCCCAGTTTTGTTCAAAACATTAGCTTGCGTTTTGCTGCGAGTTTCTTTCATTATGAGTGTTAAAGGGAAAACTGCAAAAATCAAAGCAGAACAAGCAAAAAAAGGAAAGCGTATGCCAAAATAATCCGCTGCAACTCCACCTAAAAAAGGTGCAATAGTGGAACCTACTAACCACGAAATGTTTGTCCAACTATAAGCTGAAGCCATTGTTTTAGTTGAGGAAGCATCCGCTACTATAGCCCATCGAATTGGTAAGTACAGACCCATGGCAAACCCAGACAGCATAACCCAGGGAACCAACTCTATCCAGTTGTTTGCTAAGGCGTACATTAATGGTGGAAAAGCAGCTACTAATGTACCTAAGGCATGCAATCTCTTTCTTCCATATCGATCGGATAGAAATCCGCTGACTATTTGAATGATCGCAGCCACAGCATTAGATAAGGAAAATAGAAAACCAATTTCTGTCATAGAAGCATTAAGATAATTTTTTATGTAGATTGGCCATAATGGGCTTATTAGATTGGTGGCTAAGGAGCCTATTAGGAAAACGATGGAAAGAATTAGTATGGTTTTTCCATAAACCATAAACGGTTTCAATTTCTTTGCCCCTTGCCAAATTTAACCAACCATCCTCGAAAATGGTAACCATCTATTTAAGAATTGTGAGAAGATTGTCTGAACTCAGTATACAAGAAAATTAGAAAAATACTATGCGTATTGATTGTGGCAAACTAAAAATATGCATAGGAAGGGGGTTAATAATTAAGGCATTGGAAAATGCTAAATCCGTTTAGAATGTATCCTAATCTTGTTGGGTTCAGTATGACATATAACGAAGTTCGTAAGGATTATTTGCTTGACCGTTGGGTTGTTATCGCCACAGAACGTGGGCGCCGTCCCACGGACTTCATCAAAAAGGAGAGACAAAAAGCTAAAGTTGGAATTTGTCCCTTGTGTCCCGGCAATGAAAATATGACTCCGCCAGCTGTTCTCGTCTACCTCAAATCCGGCAAAGGCGTAAAAAAAGTTAAGGACAAGAATGGTTTTCGTCATAAAAATTGGCTTATTCGATGTGTTCCAAACCTTTACCCCGCTTTCACTCCACCAAAAGAAAGGGCAAGCCCAAAACAGTTTTTGAAAAGTGGCAGTTTGGGTGCGGCTGTTGGGCATCATGAGGTTTTGGTTGAATCTCCAAACCATGATGAGCATCCATCAGACGCAGAAATTTCACAACTAATACACCTCATTAACGGTTACATCGATAGGATTCAAGAGTTTTCAGTAAAACCCTATGTGAAGTACGTTTCTATATTTCGGAATCACGGCTTAGAAGCTGGGGCTTCGCTTTCGCATGCCCACAGCCAAATAATTGCTACGCCTTTCATTCCGAAAATCGTTGCTGATGAGATAGAGGCAAGCAGAAAATTTTGGAAACATCATGGAAAATGCGTATTCTGCAATATTATGGAAAAGGAAAGAGATGGACCGCGGCTTGTTTTTGAAAACGCGAGGTTTTTAGTTTTCACTCCATATGCAAGTGTAAACCCAATGGAGTTCTGGGTTTTCCCCAAAGCGCACGCAGCAACACCCATTGCGATGTCAAAAAACGAGGTGAAAATTTTTGCTGAAACATTAAAAACATGTCTAAAAGGACTGAAAAATTTGGTCAATGATCCACCTTATAATTATGGTTTCCACTTGGCCATAAGCAAAGAAGCGCAAGAATATTATCATTGGCATTTGGAAGTCTATCCGCAATTGGCTACTTGGGCTGGGTTCGAAAAAAGCACGGGCGTATACATTAACACTGTTACGCCAGAAGTTGCGGCAGAAAGCCTGAGAAAAACAATTTTAGCTTAAAACTGGCATCATTTCCCTTTCATATTTTGGTCTGATTTGCATTATATCTTCTATGTAAGCTCTTAATGGTTCTGCTATGCTCCACGCTTGGGCTATGCAACCCCTCGGCGTATGAGGTGGATCTCCATCAAAAATTTCGCTTATTGTGCCGAGTCCAGCCTTAAAAGGCTGTTGAGTAAATAAGGGCAGAAGGAAATTCTTTAAGGCGTATTCTCGTCTAAAATCCGTGTAACTCTTCGTTTTCAGATAGGCTTTCGTGAACGGACCCAGTAGCCAAGGCCAAACAGTGCCGTTGTGATAGGCTTTGTCTCTGCTTCTTCTGTCGCCACTGTAAACTTCCACATATTTTGGGTCGCTTTTGGCCAAGGTTCTTAAGCCATAAGGCGTTAAAAGTTCATGTTGCACAGCATCCACTATTTTCTCACTTTTTGGTTTGTCAAGCATTGTAAAGTCTAAGGCCACGGCAATTATTTGGTTAGGCCTTAAAGAAGAGTCTTTCTCGTTTTCGCCTACAACATCAAATAAGTAGTTCTTTTCGGCATTCCAAAACTTTTCAACAAAACTGGTTTTCGCCTTTTCTGCAAGATTTGCGTATTTTTCCGCTTCGCCCTTTTCCTTAAACTTGCTTGCCAAAATTTCCATAACCATTAGCGCATTATACCATAAGGCTTGGACTTCAACGGCTTTGCCGCCTCTTGGAGTTACTGGTTGACCATCCACAACAGCGTCCATCCATGTTAATTGCGGATTATGGGCAAGCAAACCATCAGTATCTAACCTTATGCCAAAATTTGTCCCTTTAGTGTGGTTTTCCATGATTAATTTTAATGTATCCCACAACAATTCTTGTACGAATTTGAAATCGTTTGTATATTTTAGGTATTGCCATATGGCATTAACAAACCAGAGAGTTGCATCAACAGTATTGTAAACTGGTTCTTTCGAGTGTTCCGGCAGAAAGTTTGGGATTAAACCATCCTTGCAATGTTTTTTGAATGTCATGAAAACTTTCCTTGCATCCTCAAACCTTCCAGTCACGAGCATTAAGCCCGGTAAAGAAATGAAGGTGTCTCTTCCCCAAGTTTCAAACCAGTGATAACCAGCAATAACAGCCCTCTCTAAATCGCTTATTCCTTTAACTATGAAAGTGTCTGTTGCCAAAAGAATCCAATTTAGCCAGTCCTTTTCTTGAATGTCTAAATGTTCATGGTAAAATTTTGCCAAAAATTTTTCACGGCGCTCAAGCTCTTTTTCGTATAAGGCTTCTGCATCATAAACTGAATAAGGCGCCTCTTCAAGGCTTCTTTTTGCGTCCGCTCGACTTTCGCTTGCAACAAAAGTTATTGCGAAACTTTCGTTTACACCAGCTTTGACATCCACTTCCACAAATCCAGGCTGAAAGTAGTCGTCTATGCATGTTTCTCCTCGCAGGGCTTCTTCACGGTAAAAAATTTTTTCAATCCACTTTTCAGCGGCATAATAATGTCCGCTTGTTGTTTTCATCGTAAGCACAGACTGGGTATTGCTGAGGCACATTTCCACCTCTTTACCTTCTTGTTTCTGCGTGAATTTTCCAAAAATTTTCCATCTATCCGTTACAGCATGCATGTGCCTACAGTTTATAAGCGGAAAAACCCTAATTTTAACGTCTGAACCGCTCCCATTCAAAACTCTGTAAAGAACCAAAACCGAATTTTTCTCATAGGGCATAAAAATAATTTTTTGAACCTCAACATTTTGCACAGCATAAACATATTGTGGAAATGGCGAAACCGAAAACTCCTTTAAGAACAAATATCCTTTTGGAAAAATTCCATTTTGGAATTCGTTGGCGCCTAATGGATAAACATCATTTCCGATGCCTAATTCCTCGTCCAGTTTTTCCAGGCATGCTCTGCGGTCTCCTGGTGGATGAAAAGCGGCTAGAAGCAATCCGTGATATTTTCTTGTGTTTATGCCCAAAGTCGTGGAAGAGGCGTAACCGCCTAAACCATTTGTTATAATCCATTCTCGTTTAATTGCTTCTTCAAAGTTTGAAAGTTTTTCGCTATTTAGGTTTATTGATGGCAAAATCATTTACATCATCAGTTTTGCGACATTTTTCTCCTTTGCCACTGCAAAAAAGTTTGCAACTGGATTGCATTTGGTTCTGAAAAATAGTGCGTGGGGCTTTTTTAGTTTATATTCGGTTAAGGTTTCGGCATATCCCATGCCTTTGGCGAAGACCAAATCCACATTGTTGTAGGCTTCGAGGAATTCTTTTGAAACTTCGTTTATGGCTAAGCCCACAGCATCTGTTCCCGTGGTGATTACTTTGTCAGCAATCTTTTTCATTCCAGAAACTTCCGCATCCTCCAATGTTGCATCATTAATTACTGGTTTATCTTTAACAGCCACAACAACCTTTACGCCCATATTCTTCAACTGCTCAACAAGCAAAGTATCAAAGACAATTTCGCCTGCATTATCAGTCAAATAAAGGATTATTGAAGCTTCTTTCGCCAATTCATAAATCTTAACCGTATCATCAATGGCTAAATCTTTAGAAGCATTTCTGAAAAGCTTTCTAATGCTACCAAAAGTGAATTTGTGGCCGGGGATGTCAAATTCGATTACATTGCCGACTATGCTGCATAAAACTGCTCTCTTAAATCTATCCTCTTGTGCATAGCCTTCTTCCACAATTTTTCTGGCGAAAGGCAGAATTTTTAGGGCTTTTTCGTTGCTTATCCTTTTATTCCTCTTGTAAGGATCTTCGTTTCCAGAAACCCATTTTATAATGCGATCCCTTTTTGTGCCGAGGTCCGCTGGAACCGCTGTTGGCTTGAACTCTTTGTTTAAGAATCTTATAACTTCTGCCATTGCCCTAAAGCGTAGGGCTGGATTTGTTGTGGCTTCCATAGCTTCTGCTGCTGCTCTACTGATTATGCATGCGGCGCATTCTGCTTCAACCTTCAAAGTCATTTTGCTCCTAAGTTTTTGTTGCTTCTGCAAATTCCCGTAGAATCTTATATGGGTCTTTCGCTTTCACTATGCCACTTGCGACCAATACTCCTTGAGTGCCAAGTTTTAACGCCACAGCCACATCTTCTCCATGGCTTATTCCAGCTCCGCAAAGTATGGTAACTTTTGGATTAACCTCTCTCACTCGTTTGACAGTGTTTGTGACAACTTCTGGTTTAGCCTTTGAAACTGGAATTCCTGTGCCTATAAGCTCTGGTGGTTCTATGGCAATTATGTCTGGTTTGAGGGCTGCTGCGGCTACGCTAATGTTTGGGTTGTTGGCGCAAACAACAGAAACTAAACCTTTTTCGCGTGTTATCCCAATTATTTCATCAATTTCCGAGAGTTTAAGCTGCCTTTCAGAATGGTTTATCAATGTTCCCTTAGCTCCAGCCTCTTTTACGGAATCGGCAAGCACATGCCCCGTATAACTGCCTGGTCTTATAGGGTCTATGTGTTGAGCGAAAACTGGAATTTTAACAGCACCTGCCACAGCGGAAATATCAGCAAATTGGGGGGCAACAATAATAGAAACTTTTGTTTCATCGTTAACTTTTTCCGCTTTCTTCGCAAGCTCAACAGCATTATGCCCAGTTGCTTCAGAATAAGTTTTAAAGTTTACAATAATCATTGGCGTTTGAAATTTTTCTCGCAAGGTTTTTCACCTATTTAGCGTTGACGTTAACTCTTAATATTGTTTTAGAATAAAAAATTGGATACTTATTGTACTTAAGCTGCTAAGCGCGTTAACGTCTTTTTTCTGGAACAAAGACCGCTGCCGCAATCACCGTTGTCCATAAACCATTTTTGTCGCCAGTTGCCGACTGCGTTACGTTGGTAGTCTTAATTATTAATCCGCTGGTTTTAAATTGCTGTTTTCGCTCATCCCAAGCAGTTTGCGGGTCAAAGGGGATTCCCATGGTTGTAGCCAACATTGTTGCAGCCAAATCCTCCGCGTAATCTCCAGCCACCTCATCTGTTTGTCCAAAAGAGTGATGCTCAGAAAGATATCCATATTGACTTTTGCCCGATGGAATGGCTACTCCTATGGAAGCGGCAATAAGCCTATGCGGCTCATTAGTTGAGTTTCTGGCTATGACAACAAAAGTTATTTCGCCTGGTTTCAGCATTTTTAAGCCTCTTTCTCTGCTGATGAGTTTACAGCCTGGCGGTATTATGCTTGAAACGTTTACTATGTTGCAATGCTGTATTCCAGCGTTTCTTAGGGCTAATTCGAAGGATTGCAGTTGCTCTTTGTGTTTGCCGACGCCTCTTGTTAGAAACAAATATTTGGGAATCATTTTGCTTTTTCGCAAGAGAATTAATAAAATGCGTTTATTAGTTTTTTGTTCAGATTTTATGCGAATCTGGGGAAAAGAATAACAAAGCTTTACGCATAATATGTTTTGAGGGCTTGTTAGTGTCATATCGCCGCAGCGTGTTCCGAGACGAAACAAAACTTGACATCAACTATGTTCCTTATAGGTTGCCCCACAGAGATAGGGAATTGCGTTTACTTAAAGAGTTTTTCAGTTTTATATGGCAGTCTCCATGGAATATGGCTCAAAGAATCCTAATAGCTGGTGATGTGGGCACAGGCAAGACTGCTCTTTCCCACCGTTTCGGAGCAGACGTCGCCAAGGAAGCAAAGGAGCGTGGAATAAACCTCCATTATGTGCATGTTAATTGCCGTGAATACCGCGGAAGCCTCCTCCTAATTCTTCATCATGCCATTTCCCTTTTTCATCCAAACTTTCCAAGAAGAGGCTACTCAGCCGAAGAGCTCCTCCGCATTTTCTTACAAGTTTTAGATGATGAAAACGCCTATGTAATCCTAACTCTCGACGAGTTTGAGAGCTTAGTGGAAAGGGAGGGTTCCGAAGCCGTTTACAAGCTTACGCGGTTGCAGGAAATTAGGCAGAACAAGCCTCAGAGGCTTTCACTGATATGTATTCTAAGAAACTTAAGCATAATTGAGCGGTTAGACGCCAGCACCAGAAGCACTTTGCAATCTAATTTAATCCAGCTTGAAAAATACTCTAAGCCTCAGCTAATAGACATTCTTAACGACCGTGTATCCCTAGCCTTTAAGCCCTTAATGGTAAGCGAAGACGCTGTCGATTTAATAGCTGAACTTGCCCATTCAGAGGGTGGAAACGCCCGTTTCGCCATCGAACTGCTTTGGAGGGCTGGAAAATACGCTGATGCTGAAGATTTAGGCGAAGTCACGCCAGAATGCGTTAGAAAAGCTGTTTCAAGCATAATTTCAACCATGCGAAAAAGCGATTTGGCTCCTTTAGGTTTTCATGAAAAACTCTTCTTGCTCGGCATAGCAAGACTTTTGAAAGAAAGCGAAAAAGCTTTTGTTTCGTTGGGAGAAGCAGAAAAAGCCTACAAAGTTGTTTGCGAAGAATTCCACGAGCCAGCGCACAGCCACACGCAGTTGTGGAAGTATTTGCAACTCTTGTCTGCTTTAGGCATAGTAACCACACAAGTTTCTGCTGCTGGTTCGCGTGGGCGGTCCACAATTATTTATTTGCCGAGAATTCCAGCTCATGAATTGGAAAAAGAATTAAGCGTTCTCTTAGAAAGGGAAGCGTGAAAAGTTTATGGATGTGGAGGATGTTTTTTCTTCAAGGCTTAGGATGAAAATTTTGAAAATCTTGTTTCAGATGAGCGAGCTTAATGTTTCTGAAATTGCCCGCCGATTAAATATAAACTATAACACTACAATTAAGCATTTGAGAATTTTAGAGGATGAAGGCATCGTTCGCCACAAAGTTTTTGGAAGAATCCGCCTTTATAGACTCAATGAAAACTCGCCAAAAGCTAAAGCAATTCAAAATCTCTTGGATGTTTGGGAACACAAATAAACCATAAGCCTATAAACTATTTTTTAAGTGGTGCAAAGTATGATTAAAGAAGAGTTTGGCGGAAAAATAGGCGAATTTGAAGGAATTTTGCAGAAAATTGCAAGCGACATAGCCAGCGGCGTCCTTTCTGAAAAGCTGTCACCATCGGAATTGTTAGGGAAAACTGGAAACTACATTGAGCGCTTAAAGGATTTGGTGGCAAGTAGCGAAGCGCTTATGCTCCTTTTAAAGCCGGAAAGGGCTTACACTATAAAGGCTAAAAGTAAAAGCCTAACCCAAGCCCTAACAACATACAAGGATATCCTTCTCCAAAACACTCCAGATCCATTGGCAAATTCTCGCTTAGCCTTTGAGCATTTAAGAAGATCATTGACAGAGGGTTCGGATTTCCTTTTTCTCATGCGGGAAGTTAGGGATAATCCTTCCCCACTTATAGATGCGATAATAAATTTCAAGATGGCTTCTGAAGCCAAAAGCTCGGTCATAAGCATCCAAGCAAAGGAGGATGTTGAACCTCTCATTAAATATGTTTTAACACGCATAGATGATTTTCGAGCCGCTTTAATTGGTTTGGAGAAGAAGGTGGATGAGATGCGCCAGATTTTGCGAGAACTTCAAGAGGAAAGCCTAAAAATTCTTTCTGGAAAAGCTTCCCAGCAATCCGCAATGGCAGAAAACAAAACAGAAAAGAAGCAGCTTTCCCCCTCAAACTTTAAAGCTGAAAAGATGTGAGGCGAAAACATGGCGATGGTTGATGTATCTGCAAAACCAGAAGTTTTCCGTGAAGCAACCGCCATAGGCACAATCAAGTTAAAAGCCGAAACCATACGCCTAATTAAAGAGGGCAAAATTGCAAAGGGAGATCCCTTATACACGGCTAAAATTGCTGGAATTTTGGCTGCAAAAAAGACAAGCGCCCTAATCCCCCTATGCCATCCACTACCCCTAACCAATGTGGAAATTGAAGTAGAAATTTTGGAAAATTCAAAAGTGCAAGTCTCCTCCACCGTCAAGACAAAAGCGCAGACCGGGGTTGAAATGGAAGCGTTGGTTGCGACCGCCGTTAGTCTCTTAACAATTTGGGATATGGTGAAGCAGTATGAAAAGGATAAGTTTGGACAATATCCTCTAACAGCTATTGAGGATATTAGAGTTTTGAAGAAAGTTAAGGAAGGCGTTAGTGGTGAGCGAAAGCGCAAAAAAGCATAAGGCTGAAGCGCCAAAAAAACTGAAATTTGCCATTTTCACTTGCAGCACATCCCGCTATAAACAACTGAAAAGGGGCGAAAACGTGACCGATGTTTCTGGAGATTTGATTGAAGCTTTTCTGAAAAATGCAGGGCATACGGTGATTTTGCGAAAGCTTATTCCAGACGATAAAGCCCTAATTGAAGAAGGAATAAAACAAGCCTTAGCCAATGCTGATTTGGATGCTGTTATTTTTTGCGGTGGCACTGGCATAGCCCCATCAGACATAACCATTGAAACTGTTTCGCCATTTTTGGAGAAGGTTTTGCCAGGGTTTGGCGAGATTTTTAGACGTTTAAGCTATGATGAAATAGGTTCTGCTGCTGTTCTGTCTCGGGCTTTGGCTGGTATAGCGAAAGGTAAAGCTTTCTTTTGTGTTCCTGGTTCGCCTGATGCTGTTAGGCTTTGTTTTGAAAAGCTTATATTGCCCGAAGCATCTCACATCGTTAAGCATGCTCGGGAATAACGATGGTGCTGATAGACAGTTTCGGGCGTCCACTCCTAAACTTGCGAGTAGCAGTAACACAAAATTGCAATTTACACTGCCAATACTGCCACATGGAAGGCGAAGAACAACAAGGGGAAAATTTTGCAAAGGAAATGACTGTGGACGAAATTGTGCGCATTGTAAGAATCGCCGTTAAATTAGGTATGTCCAAAGTGAAACTGACCGGCGGAGAACCACTCCTACGCAAGGACATTACAGAAATTGTTAAGGGAATAGCGGCAATACCTGGCTTAACCGACCTCTCCATGACAACTAATGGAACAATGCTTGCTAGCTTGGCTGAAGAGCTATATGCCAATGGCTTGAAGCGTGTAAACATAAACTTTCCAACATTAAATGCCAAAGTTTACGGTGAGTTGACTGGTGGCAATTTAAAAGATGTTTTAGAAGGCGTTGAAGCTGCCGTGAAAGTTGGCTTTTATCCTGTCAAACTTAACATGCTTGTTTTAAAAGGCGTGAATGATAATGAAGTTTTGGAAATGATTGATTTTGCAAGAAAAGCAGGCGCAATTCTACAGTTGATAGAGCTTGAACCCTTAAACATAAGCCATAACTATTATGCGACAAGCCACAAGTCATTAGACGAATATGAGGACATGCTAAGGCAAAAAGCCTTAAAAATCGAAACCAGAAGGTTTATGCAAAACCGCCATGTTTATCACTTGCCAGACGCAACAGTCGAGGTTGTGCATCCAACAGAGAACACGGAATTTTGTATGAATTGTACACGTTTGCGGGTGACAAGTGATGGAAAACTTAAACCGTGCTTGATGAGAAATGACAATCTCGTAGATGTTTTAACGCCCATGCGAAACGGAGCAAGCGACGAAGAATTGGCTGAACTGTTTATGCTGGCAAACCAAAACAGAAAACCATACAACACAAATTGACACGTCACAAATAGTTGACATAGCCAAGAACTAGATGGGGAGAGGTAGGTAAAATGGCAAAATTTTCCAGCCCATTTTCCACTATTCAGCCATAGTTTCTTTTAAAGGTAAAACAAAATTTTATAGCGTTATTAGTTTTGCTTCGTGTTTTGCTGTGTCGTATATGGCTATTGTTGGTTTACCACTTAAGTATCCGCAAACTTCGCCCGGATTCACAACTAATGTTTTGCCTTTTCGATAAGTTTCTGCTTTATGTGTGTGCCCATGCACTATGACATCGAAGGTTTCGCTTTCAATTAAAGCCTTTAAAAGTTCCTCTTCTGTCCCATGCAACAAGCCGATTTTTAAGCCATCAACCTTTATTTCTGCGAAGTTCCCTCGAATTTCTAAACCTTCATGTTCGCTGAACCTTTTTTTCAATAGTTCGCGGTCTCCATCGTTGTTGCCGAAAACGCCTATCAACTTCGCCTTTAACCCTTTAAATTTTGGAATAACGAAGGGCGCTACATAATCTCCAGCATGAAGCACAAGTTCCACATTTTCTTCATTTAACCTTTTTATGGCTTTCTCCACCATTGGCAAATTGTCATGGGTGTCAGCCATTAACCCGACCAGCATTTTTTCACCTTTCCTAACATTTCTTCTTCATAGAAATTAAGTGTTTTCTTATAGAAGTTTGTTCTAGAGAATATTTCGATATTTGAAATACTCAAGCATGCGAAACACCCCTTAAAACGCTCCACTGCCATTTTTTCGTATAGAAAACTGTTTTAAAAGAGGAATATTGGAAATGAATGCTTGGGGCGTGAACCCCGCCTCCAAAAGGAGAGATAAGCTTTACATTATTGCTGAAATTTTAGAAATAGCAAAAGAGGGCACTTTGAAAACCCAAATCATGTATAGGGCAAATTTGAGTTTCACACAGTTGAACGATTATCTTAGGTTTATGTTAAGAATAAAATTGTTAGATAAAATTGTGGAGAATGATAAAGAAATTTACAAGGCAACTGACAAAGGTTTAAGTTTTCTCGTGCGTTATCGGGAAATAACGGAGCTTCTAAAAACGGAAAGTGATAATTATAAAAACGATGTTAAGATTCCTCCTCCACATTTGCTGAAGAGAAATTAAAATCTCAATTTTAGAGAATAAGGCGGTTTATGGGTTTAATTGTGTTTTTGTTCCTTTAGATAGTTTTTAACCCTTTCTTTTAATGTTGGGAACTCTTCAAGCATGGCTTTTATGACTTGCCATCGGATTTCATCTGTTTTTGATGTTTCACTCATTTCCAAAGCCGCCTAAATAGTGTATAGCAATATACAATATAAGCTTTTATTCCCACCAACGATATATCACCAACAAAACAAAGAAAAAAGGAAACTAATGGACATTAACAATGTTAACTGGTTTCTTGTGCATCTTAACAGCAGCCACAGCAACAGCAATAACCAAAGTAGCCCCAATCAAAATCGCAAGCATCATCCGCCCAGTCAATGTTGGAAGTGTTGGTGCTGAAGCAAGCCCAATGGTTGGGTCATGCTCCAAAGTGTAATTGCCAAAGTATGGATAGCAAATGAATAGCCTAAGATGCGCTCCAGCAGCAATATAGGAAGCAGTAACATTCACATAATCAACCGTATCTCCAATTTCGTTTAGAAGCCTTGCCCATGGAACAAACTCGAGGAAACCTGAAATGTTTCCTTCAACATTTGCATATTGTACTCTTACGCGGTTTCTGAAGCGACTGGTTACGCGTACTTGATGCTCATATTCGTTTTGTGTTTGGTTTTCGCTTACAGTATAATAATCATCGTTTATATTTACGGCACGCATCCGAGATTGTGTTTCGACAGTTTCTTGATATTGACTTTGAACTTCATTTTCAGCGATGCCTAAGTCTTCAAGTTTTATTGAAGCCATGTTAATCCATAACGCCAAACCTGTGTTGTAAGATGGTATTGTTATGTTTAAGTTCTGGTATGTTTTAAGCCAATCTATGAAATCTTTGAGTTTATCTATGTTCCACTCCCAATTGCCTACGACAAAGTCAAACTTCAATTGCCCAGCAGCTACCGTATAGTTATGGTTTTCATCTATTATTTCTGTTGTCGTTGTATTGTAGAATCTGCACCTAATCTGTATGTTGTTTTCTGCAAATTCCAAGCGCCACATAGGTACATCCTTTAAGGTGAAATTGAAGGACCAATAGGAAACATTGTCTTTAGATACAAGCTCTGGACCCGTCAGTTCCCATGTGCAAGCACTAAAGGGTAGATATGGCGAATGGAAGCCAATGAGTCCAAGCAGAAGTTTTGCCATAATAGCTTCTCTAAGTTGCTGGCGCCACTTATATTGAAAACCACCTAATTTAGGTTCAATGTATTTATCTGTTAATATCTGTTGTATCGTCAAGTTATCAGCATGATATCGTCTATCATAGTATGGTAAATCAAATGTTAAGTATTCAATTAGGCCTTTAAACTTCACCACGTAAATTGTTTTGTTATCGTTTGTATACCACCATAAGAACATAGGTTTCTTTCCACTAGCTGGAAAAATCAGTGTTATCAAAGGAGTTTCAAACTTGTACCATATGCCTTCCCTTACTGGTTCTACAGGGCCAATTTCAACATTTGGCTCGCTGTTGTCAGCGTTAACTTGAGGCAGTGTCATTGCAGCTATTGGCAGTGTTATCAACAAGGCTAGACTTAAAGCCAATATTTTGTTTTTTCCATTTTTCACGGTTTTTCACCGAAAATAACTTTGATAAATGGCTTATTAAGAAAATCGTTTCCAAAAAACTCGAATATAGTGTTTCTAAACTTCTAGAAAAATAGAACTTTAGCCTACATGCTTTGCAACAAACATTCTAAATTTATGCGTCCTCTTCCATTTCATACTCACAGGAATTATCGCCTTCCAAAATCCATTTTATGCGCTTAGTTTTTATACGCGGATTATAACCTTTGATTTTCCAAAAATCAACTTCACAGTAAGTTTTGCACAACTCTTCAGCGCCTTTAGCAATCCAACTTTCAGCAAGCGGACAGTATGTTTCTCTTTTGGATCCACCCCATCCAATTTTTGGAAGATCTGAAAACTTGCCAAAATTCTCTAGATTTAACTTTAATCCTCTTTTTAGAACTTCCTCTCGAACTTTACTGCCTCTTTCTAACCCAAAACGTTTGACAGCTTCTTTAACAATTTCTTTCCCAGTTTTCTCGCCAAATTTTTCTTGGAGTAAACTGGCAAAATGATAGAACATAAGTCCTGTTAGCCTAGCCATTTTCCTAACTTCTTCTTCAGCTTCTTCCTTTGTGAAAACTTCTTTTTCCGCCATAGATTTTCACCTTTTACGCATTCCTATCATAACTTCATCTAAACTCATTCTTTGAGATTTTATTGGCGCCTCATCTGGCCACCCAATTGCTATGTGGAGGCGAGTTTCAACGTAATCTGGTAAATTAAAGTATGCTCTAACTTTTTCGCAGTCCTCTTTGTCGTGGGTTAGCCATACGGCTCCTAATCCCAGAGCATGAGCCATCAAGCAAATGTGGTCAGCCGCAGCCGCAGCATCATAATAAATGTTTTGGGGTACATATTTGTCATAGTTTAATGTACGGTAAATGCGCATGTCTTGGCATACAACAATGATTACCGCGTTATCAACTGGTATGTCGCTTTTCACAAGCCTTTTTTCTTCTGGAGTGTGAAGTATCAAAAATCTTGTGGAGCACAGATTGCATCCTTGTGGGGCCATTAGTCCCGCATAGAGAACTTCTCTGAGCAATTTTTCTGGAATTGGTTCAGGTTTCCACTGTCTAATTGACCTACGTTCAAAAAGAAGTTTGTAGACGATCTTCATTTCTTTTTCATTGAATGGTTTTGGAAGTTTGGTTTTAAGGGAAATTTTTTCTCCTTTTCTAAGTTTTAATGCTAAGTCTAAATAGTTTTGAACCCATTCTAAATCAGGCATGTTCATGGGAAGTTTACGTTCTTTCCAAATTTCTAAAAGGAAACGGACAGTTTCGCCGAAGGACTCGGGTATTTTCATTTTGCCCTTCAAAATTCTATATATCAGCACTTCTATGGTGTGGTGTGTGCGTTCGCGAATTATTGCCCTCAAAACCATTGGGTCCATTTTCATTAAATCATCTTTAGAAAAGCCAAGAACTTTTATCTCTCCATTCATTTAAGACACCTGATAGTCCTTTGCATCTAGTTAATATATATGTTTGGATTAGAAATTACCTCTTGCCAATAACGATCTGAGGATGAAATTTGACCCTTATGTGAATCGTCCAAGAATGAATAGTATAGTTATGTTTAAGTATATGGCTGTTAGGCTTACCACAATCGCTTTGTCAAGTCTTATTCCCTTTCCGAAACAGATAGCGGCTGTAACCAAAAGAAGACTCCAAATTTGCATGATAATCTGAACATACTGCATAATCATGTTCAACTCCAAACTGCCCAGTGTCGGCAGCAAAGCCGAAATGGTTAGGTAAATGTATGGGAAGGCTGCAAGCGGGAAAGTTGCCAAACTTATACATGTGAAAAGTTGAAGTTCATTTCCAACCCTTCGATAGAGGAGATATGTAAAAATTTCTGCGAATAAAAATAGGCCTATCCAATTAAAAATATATCTAAAAATTATGTTTGCTTGGCTGTAAGTGGAGTATGGAAAATAAAAGAATAGAATTGGTTCAAGTTTGGTTTGAGCTGCTCCAAAAGCGCCCAAAACTAGTATGGCTATTGCAGGAATAAGCGCAAGCGGCTTTGTTGTTTTTACGAAAAGAGGTGACAAAAAGACCCATCTTCCAAGCTTATGGCTGAATGTTTGGTTTATGTCCAATGTTGCTGGAACGGTTCCCTCTTTCAAAAGCCTGTAGAGAGCTTGTCCGCGGTCATTCAGCCTATACTTGCGTTGTTTATCCTGCGTTATGAAGTCTGAAAGCATGTCTAGGTGATAGTAAACTGTGCCTACGCCCAAGCCTAAAGTTTCCCTCAACTCCTTAAATCCAATTTTCTCTTGAGTGCCCAAAATTTCAATTATTTTTCGGCGGGCTGGGTCCCTAAGCAGAGTGTAATATCGTGATAGGTCTTCCATTGGGCTGTTTCCTCTTAATTCTTGAAGGTTTGTTTTGAACTAACTATTTATGCATTTTTAAGAACTGATACTTATTTTCAGTTTATGGTTCTGCTTTGAGAATATTATCCTTGCGGGAATAGTTGCTTTATTCTGATAGAAGGCTTGCTTCCTAATAGGGAAAGGAGGAGTGCCCCACTTACAAAATTTAGGAGATAGGCTCATCTATGAGGTTTTCTAAGGTTTTCTATTTGACGTTTTGCATGCCCTTCATCATAGCCTACCTTTCATGGCGATTCTTTCCAATTTTCGCCAATTTCCTAATAACCCAAACTTTCCAGTATGAGGTCATGGAGCCGCCGAACTGGCTTTGGTATAGTCTTGTCCAATTTTTCTATTCTTGGTATACTTTTTTGGCTATAGGTGTTGCTGGAATTTGGGCTTTGGCTGCAAAATTTGCAAAAATTAAAAGGAGTAAAGTGAAGCGGCTTCACTACCCAATGGTTTCCTTCATTGTTCCAGCCTACAACGAAGAAAGAAGCGTTTCTCGCTGCATCAAAAGTTTGTTCAAATGCACAGAGAAATATGGTGGTCTATGCGAAATCATTGTTGTGGATGATGGCAGTAAGGATTACACTTACGAGATTGCATGGTCAACCATAAAACTTTATCAGAGAAAATACCCGCAAGTACGGGGAAAAGTTGTTAGACACTCTACTAATCTCGGTAAGATTGAAGCCATCAAAACTGGCATAGACAAGGCTTTAGGCAGCCTAATAGCTGTTGTTGATGCGGATACATGTTGGATGTCCGACACGCTTGTTAGGCTTGTTGATTATATGCTTTCAAATGGGAAAAAGGCTGTTACGGGTTATGTGCATCCATCCGATGGAGATGCTGAAATCAATCCTTATGTGGTTTTGCAGCAGCTCGAGTACAGCCAAGGCTTAGGCGTAGCCCGCTGTGCTCAATCTTTAGGCGATAGGGTTTTGGTTGTTTCCGGAGCTATTGGCTTATATGATGCTCATGTTTTGCGAGAAATTCTCTATGATAAGAGTATGCGCTCTGTGACTGAGGATTTGGAGATTACTTTAGAAATGCATAAGAGGAATGCAAAAGTTGGTTACGTTAGTGCGGCTACAAGCCTAACACTCGCCCCCACCTCCCTCGAAATATTATGGGATCAACGCCTAAGATGGTTCACAGGATGGCTCCACAACACACTAAACATTCATAAAAACTTACTCTTAAAAAAGAGTTGGCTAACATTGCTTTTATGGTATTGCTACATTTTTGAGTATGGCGGCGCCTTCATTGATATAGCTGTCTTATTCGCTTTTCCATTTCTTTTCTGGTTTGCGCCAGACCGCATCTTTTTCATCCTAAACCTTTTGGTTTTTGCAGCATACGGTTTACTCATAGGCGTCATAAATCAAGCCATGGCCCTAAAATACGCCTACAACCAACACAACTACAGAACCCTACTTTTCTATACACCATTCTACCCAATTTTAAGACTAATTAACATACTTGCCCGCTTAACGAGTTCCTTCAAATATTTCCTCGGAGACCATGGCAAGTGGTACCAAGCAAAAGATGAATGTAAATTTTAAAGCAAAAACCGTTTTTAAACTCATCATCCTTTCTGGATTTGGGGAGCAATAAAATACGAGTTAAGGCTGTACTCTTCGATTTGTTCGGTACTCTACTGCTAATTATAGGGGTGAAGCATTTTATACATGTCATAATCAAAAGGAGAAAAGGCAATAGCTAAATCAGATTTGAAATTTTCAGGTTGTTGTTGATATGAAACGCTTATGAAATCTACCCATACTTCACCTTCGCCTCCAATAGTTTCGATGTATATTTCGGCACATTGCAAAATGGCACGCGATTCTTGCCAATATTCTAAAGCGCTTTTAAAGTAGGGGGTTGCGTCTAATTTTGCTGTTACCCATTGATTCTCTATTCCTGATTCATTATAAACATCAAATAAACTGTGGAAATCATTGCCTACATCTCCTTGCTGATAGACAGGCTCTTGTTGTTGAATGATATTTCCATTATATTTTAACCATACGCATAACTGGGGGGTCACCGTGTCCCATTGGGTATGGTCTCTTTGTAACCAAAAGGCAATACCAAAATTGAACCATGAATAATTGCTTTTCGTGTTAAAAGGGATAAGTTAGAAAAGTGTAAAGGTTAATTTTAAAATAACAATGCATATTAAGCGGTAAAGAAACATTTATATTTGCTGAGACGCCTTCAAATTCATTTTGGCGAATGAAAGCTAGCCCCGCAATTTTATGGCGGCGGCTCAACCCCAACTACAAAGGCGTTTAACGCCCTAAAGGATGAGGACGGTTGGCCTCCAGTTGCGGGGACAAAAATGTGGACCTGACATGCTTACACGCGTTAGGTCTGAAATGGGCTTTGACGTTTGTGGGCTAATCCCTCCAAATCCAGTCGGCATTGCGGCTGTACCGCAATAAACGTCTCTGGCTGCGGTCAGCCTGGAGCTTCCTAACTCCGGTTGATCCTGCCGGACCCCACTGCTATCGGGATGGGACTAAGACATGCTAGTCGTGCGCTTCCAAGCCACGGTGGAGGCGCGGCGCACAGCTCAGTAACACGTGGCTAACCTACCCTTGGGACGGAAACAACCCCGGGAAACTGGGGCTAATTTCCGATAGGTGAAGACTCCTGGAATGGGTCTTCGCCGAAAGGGCGTTTAGACCATGCTTCTAAGCGCTGCCCAAGGATGGGGCCGCGGCCGATCAGGTTGTTGGTGAGGCAACGGCTCACCAAGCCTATAACCGGTTCGGGCCGTGGGAG
>JAVZLM010000006.1:0-159543 GCA_038883775.1 Bathyarchaeia archaeon | reverse complement strand
ATAAAAATGAAAGCAGTAATATACGCGGGATATTGATTACCGAGAATATAATGAACCGTCGTTTGTGACATTAAAGAAAAGACAAACCAAGGAATCGTAGGTATTAAAGCTGAAATTCTTTTGAATGAATAAAATGAGAGAGGACTAAAAGTCAGAAAAATAAAGAGTAGCTTCATATGCCCATTATATATTAAAGCATGGATAGCATTTAGTGGTCTTAGTATAATCATTAAGGGTATTTCTAAGGGATCCCCTGCCCCCAAAATTGTGAAATTTGCCGCCCCAAAAAATTCAGAGGCGGCAATTGGATTGATCGGGAAAAATGTGTCACGTTGCCAAAGAGTAAACCAGTACCAGACAACGCTTATTACCATTGTGAGTAAGGTAACCTTTATTTCCCTTGAAAACTTTTTCTTTTTAACCGCCAAAATAATATTCCTTCTATACTTCCATGCTATGTACAAACCGATAAAAAATGTAATGAATGCAACATGTTCTTCGCACATCAAAGAAAAAATCAAGAATAGGAAGTATTTGCCCCAGTTCTCCTTTGTTGCATAGTAAATGGCAAAGGTAAAAAAAAGGGGTAGAAACGCTTGCACATGAAAGTCATACCAGTTCACCCATTGTATAGCGGGATACATTAAATACGCAAAAGCAAAAGTTAAACCAGCAAGTTTGCTACGGTTATAATCTTTTGCGAGCTTGTAAATAGGCAAAGCCGCCAAGGCGATAACAAACGATTGAAGCACTAGCAAGGTTTCCGGAGCAGTATAGACTCTATAAAAAGGCAATATCAGAAATAAAATTGGACTAAAATGAACCCCAAAGAAACTGCCGCTTGGATTGACGAAAATTTCGCATGTATGATAGAAGAACCGATCGGCGTATAAGGTAGTCCATAGGGACTGTGTAAAAATGCCTAGGTCCCATGCGCGTGTCTTAAAAGCGTAATACCTGAGTATGGTCAAATTAGAAAAAATGATGCCATATATTATTATAAGAACTACCAAAAAAATATAACTGCGCTCTATGCCACCGATTTTAATACTAAGCCATGTCTCCAGTTCTTCTATGGTAATTTTCAGAGCTCTCATCTTATCATCACATACTCCTTAAAATAAATATTTTGAAAATATAAAATGAAGCACAAATTTAGTTAATTTGAATGTTTCCGATTAAAGAATAAAATGTAGGAGAGAAATTCTTTTATCTCGTTAATGGTTAACTTTGATTTTCCCTTTTTACGATTTATGAAGGTTATTGGCGCTTCTTTTATCTTAAACCCTCGAAGTACTGCTTGTCTAATGGTTTCTATCTGTATCTCATATGTTTGGCTGTGCAGGTCTTTGGTTATACTTTGAAGAAGCCTCATTGAGTAACAGCGCATTCCACTTGTGTAGTCGGATATTTTTGCTTTAATCCTAAATTTTGCGATTAAATTAGCTATTTTACTTATCGCTAACCTAATTATACTCCAGTTCACTGTGACACCACCTGAACAGTATCGACTTCCAACAACAAGGTCTGAATGCATCATCGATTCAATCAGCTTTGGAATCTCTTGAGGATTATGCGAATAATCAGCATCCATGGTAATCACATATTCAGGATGATTCATAAGCGACATAAATATTTTAAACCCATCCGTTATAGCCGTCCCAAGACCCGATTTTTTAGGTCTAACAAAAAGTAAGATGTTATTGTACTTTTTTTGAAGACCCCTTACAATTTCTGCCGTTCCATCATTACTCGAGTCATCTATAACTAATATAACAGTATCCAAGTTTAGAAATTCGATTTCGTGAATCAGCTTTCCAATGTTTTGCGCTTCACAATAAGTGGGGAGGATTATTCCCACTTTGGCATTTATATTAACGTTTCCTTCCACTCGTTGAAAAATCAATTACACGTTCTCCTCGTAAATATTTTTATTAAATTCGCATGCGTATATAAAAGCTACCACGTTCCACTATTACTTTAAGAGATACTTGGGTTTTTTATTTTCCTTCGATAGTAGGCTAATGGGTGACGTATTTTTTGACAAATTTCATCTGAATTTACGCATACCCCATGAGTTCTTAGCGTGTCGCATTTTGGTGGAATGTAGCGGGTTCTGGAGCCCCTTTCGCCTGCTATGTGTTCTACTTGGTAACTGGTCATTCTCTGGTCGTAGTCAGAGAAGTTTTTGAATAGGTCTATGACGTTTTCCGGTGGCATTCCGATGTTTATGAGAAAAGCTGTGAGGGTGAATCTTCCTATGTGGGGGAGATGCCGTCCAGATGAGACGGATTGGTAAAGGTTTTTTATGCACGGCGGAAAGGCTGGTTGGACTATTGTTTTTGGGAAACCTTCCATTTCTGCTTTGCCTATCTTTTCAACGGACAAGCTCTTTATTTTTTCTGCAATATTCGTTATGGTTGGTGGAAATTCGTGTAGCTCTTTTACGTTTAGTCTTTTTTCAATTTGTCTTCTGACTTCTTCGCTTAGGAGTCTTGCAGTTTCGGTTTTGGTTAGGTAAACATAGCCGTTTGTTAGAAGACGGTTTACGAGTTTCCATTTCTTGTCTCGAAGCTGCGTTGTGTTCTTTAGGTAGTCTGTAAAGTGAAGCTTAAATTCGTAAGGAATGTTAGCATCTAGGTTTAAAGCAAATTTCCAGTTGAAATTTTGTGCTATGGCCAGAATTCTTTCTTTTGTTTCTGTTTTTATGTCATTGTAGGCTTGTTTTGCTTCTGCTAGGGCGTATCTCTTTTTGATGAAAGAGTTTTCTGTCGCAATTGTCAGCATGATTGCAACTGGAAAGGATAGTATTTCGATTTCTTCATTGCGGAGTTTTCTGCTCACTAGAGCATATAATATTGCTTCTTCAACCCTTTCTTTCGCACGTTCAAGAATGGTAGAGAATTCTGGGTTTGTTAAGTCTTCAATTTTTAAATCTAATTTCTTAACGTATTCTGCTGTTTCTTTGAGGAATGGGTATTTTGCTAAATCATTTTTGGTGAAGTGAACTGTGGCAATTTGCATCTTTTTCACATTATTCGGTTTCGATTCTCGGCGCCAGATAGAAGGTTAGTTTTCCTTCTTTGGCTTGTTGGAAATCTAATTTTATTGGCATATCTGTGGAAAATTCTAATGTTGCAATGTCGGATGTTGCAGATGCCTCTTTTATAATTTCGGAAAGGTAACTTAGGCTGAAGGTTGCCTTTGAAGGTTCTTTTGCTTCTAAATCGAGGAGGGCGTCGCTTCCCTTTTGAAGGGTTATGGTTGCACCCATAAGGTCGCCCGCGGCATTTAAAACAAGTTTTTCATTGTCCGCTTCGATTCTGACATGGTCGCTTACAAGTTGGGCATCTTCAATGGCTTGGCTTAATCCTTGGGTTGTGGCTTTTGCTTTAACATTGAAAGGTATTTTTGGTGTTGGAACCTCTTCCTCAGAGGCCTCAAGGGTTGGCATAGTAAAGTTCCGAGCGTATTTCCCAGAAATTTTTACTTGTAGTTTGCCAGTTTTTTCGTCGAGGGAAAGTTCCACAACTTCATCTTTGCCTGCTCTTTTGAGCAGTTTTAAAAGTTCGCTTATGTTTATGCACATTTTTGTTGGTTCCGTGACTGCGTACTCATCAAAAACTGTTTTGGGCCATTCAAAATCAACCATAGCAACGCGGGATGGGTCCATTGCTCGAAGTTTTATGCCTTCGGGGTCTATTTTGAATGTGGCTTCGTCTACGAGGATGGAGATTGCTGTTATCATGTCTCTTAGAAGTTTGGCATCAGCCATTTTGATTTTGAACATGACTGGTCTCCTTTTAGATGTTATGTTTAGTTGCTAATAAAAGACTTTACATATTAAACTTTCAGCTTCAAGTTTCTTCTTTTTCCACCAAAAATTAGTCCAGCTTTTTCCAATTCTTTCCACATGTCTAAGGCTCGTTTTGTGTAAACTGCTTCCTCTGGGTCATAATGTGTTTCGCATGGAAAATCTTTGCATTGAAAATAGCACTTAACACCTCTGCCTTGAGCGACTCAAAGAAGATGCAACCCTTCTTGTTTTCTCTTGTTTTTCTCAGCAGTTTGTTAGCCCACTCGCATCCTAGGCATCTGTTTTGGTCCAGTCTAAAAGCTTGACAAAAACCACAATAAACACGCAAGCTCCAACATTCAATTATATTCCCTTTAATTCTGTTATAATTAAGTTTACGTGTTAATATTTTCACCTAAATGCACAATGTTTAGCTGTATTCTCTGAAGGTGTAGCCGCATTTTGTGCAACGCAGAAACTGTGTCGATGATTCATCGGCTCCTCTCGTTTGAACTTGCCAGACGTAGGCTAAATTGTTTCCGCATTTTGGACATTCAACTCTAACGGTTGGTAATGTTCGCAGTTTCTGTTCTTCCTTGCTTATTACTGCCACAAGTTCTTGCGGCTTATGCTGTATAACCTTTGCAACTTTCGGCTCAACTTTTTCGCTCGATTCCTTTTTTCTATAACCACACTTGGGGCAAACCAGCGCCAAAGATGATTCTTTACCTGTTTTCTTCTTTTTAGGCACCAAACGCGAACCGCATTTTGGACAAAATTCCATGCTTTTTTACTCCGTTGTCCGTTTGTTTTCCCTTAACATTGTCCCTTTTAAACCTTTTCTTGTAATAATAAGGATTGAGGCTAAATGGCGGTTATTCCAGAAGCGATTAAGTGGGCTACACGTAAGGCTTCGGGAATATTGCTTCTTGTGGAGGTTAGCTGCAAAATTTTCTTAGCGTCTTCTTCGAGTATTCCAGAAATTTGCATGTAGATTTTCTCTTTTTCATTTCTAGTGAACACTTCATACACTTCTCCAGCATTTTCTACCGCTTTCCAGCGTTCTTCGCTTTTCGGCAGATTTTTCAAGGCTTCACGGATTTCTTCAAAGTTTGGTTTTTCTCGTGTTACGGCTATGACTGGAAGTTTTGTTTTGGCATTAAGTTCTTTTATGTCTACAACGTTAAAGCCTGCAAAAGTTATTCCATTAAGCATTATAACCCGCAATTGCTTATAATGTGACGAACTGATTATCATAGACGTTATCTTTTTTGTAGCATCTAAACCATCTACTTTCACGTTGGCGTGCATTACTCCGTCAAGCCAGTAACCGCCTCTAAAAACCACTCCCACAATTGGCACCAAACCCTTTGAACGGGGAGCGAATACTCCGTCGTCCACTCCTAACACGCGGATTTCGGGTTTGATTATGCGAAATTTTTTAACAGCCAAAACCTTTCCACTCTGTTTAAAACAAAATTATAGGAGAGAAACATTATAAGTTTAGTGAAAATCTAATAAAAGAGTTAAAGCAGCTTGGATGCGTTTAGTTTGAAAGAAAACAAAAGAGCACTTTTGTTCACAAAATCTTATGGAAGCCTAAAAGAGGTGCTTGTGGACCATGATTTGGCGTCGCTTGGAGATGCATACATAAACTTTGTTTATTCATTAGCTTTGTCAAAAAGAAAGGGAAAACCTTCTGGGGAAAGAGTTAAAGGAACGGTGCTTTCTGAAGCGCTTAGGAAGGCTGGATTAAGAAGGTATTTACCTTCAAGGATGACGAGGCATTTGCTGGCGGATGCAGCAGAAGCGCTAATCGTTTATGCTTGGCTTTGTAACTGCATTACATGGGAAGAAAATGTTGCAATCTTGGAGAAGAATGCTGATTTGGTTGATGCCTTAACTCAACTATTAATGATGATAAAGAAGAGAGTTAAATTTTCTTAAACGCTTTTTCAACTTCCTTCCTAAATTTCTCGTTCATTTCACGAGCCTTTTCCAAAGCCTTCAGCAAAGCCTCTTCAGGTTTCACGTTTCCCTTTGTTCGAACATAAATTATAGAGTTTGAGGCTAAAGGGTGGGGTATATCATACCCAGCCAAATCAACATTTTCATCTTCTAAAAGGCGTTTTTGCAACAGGTTGCAGAGGGTATGCCCAACACCTTCAACCTCTATTTTAAGCTCATTGGAGGTTTTTTTCAAAGTTTTGATTTTCAAATTGTATTTCTCCTTTTGCTTTTACACTATTCCCTTTCCGTAATCTAAAGCAATTTTGCGCTTTTCAATTTTTCCGCACCTAAGACAACGCATAACATGACGTTTCAATTCTAACATGTAACCGCACTGGGAACAAAAGGCATAAACCACACCTAACTCCTTGTCTTTAGTGGAAAGATGGTAAACGCGGTTTTTTTCGCTGATAACTTTAGCTCTAAGGATGTCACCAGGTTTGCATACATCAAACATTGACTTAACATAGGTTTGCTGCACGTCAGAAATGTGAAGGACGCCAGAGAAAAAGCCCGATAGAGAGTTATTGCCTATCTTAAAAATCCGCACGCCAGCATTTTCGGTTTGGACAGTTGAAACTTGAGCCATCACTATGCTTCCAACCTTTGGGATTCTAGCTCCGCGAATCAAGGGGTAAACGGAAACACGTTTATTCAAAAAGTCAAGTAAAGCCCGTCCGACAATTTTGGAGTGGATAACTCCATCCAAAACATAGGTTCCAGCGTCTGGAATAAACTCTTCAATAACACCTAAACGTTCGCCGGGCAACACAAATTTTCCGCTTTCCCTTTCAGATGACATTGCATTCATTTTAAACCAGCACTCTACTTTTCTATGCCACCTCAATAAACCTTTTGATTCTCTAACTTTCTATAACATATAATTCAGCCACAAACTCGTGCTTCTTTTTTGTATGAAAAGGAAATATGTGCGGAATCGTCATAACTGTGACGTAAACAGCCCTAATTTTCCCACCATGCGTTTCTATAAACTTTTCAAAGAAGGGGGAGGGAGCGGCTAGTATGATACCGTTTTTTCTGGCTTTTAATTTTTTGACAAATGCCTTATCTTTATATGGGCTTTTGTGAAGTGAATAAACAACTTTGCCCGTTTCCAAAGCTTTCTTGAGAAATTTTCGGTCAGCCTTTGGCTTTTGCACACCAAAAGGCGGATTTTGCAAAACGGTGTCAAACTTTCCATGCATAACATCTATGTCTCCAACAATCCACTCCACTTTTCCTTTCAAATTTGTTTTCAAAGAATTTTCAAAAGCCATCTTCACCGCACTTTTGTCTATATCCACGCCTACAACATGTTTTGCACCCAAGAAAGCAGCGCCGAGAGCAAGCCTTCCAGTGCCACATCCCAAATCCAAAACTGTTTTGTTAATAATATCATTGTATGTGTAAGCCGCCATGTAAAGCATCGTTGCTGCAACATCGGCTGGAATCGTATACTGCTCAAGACTTGGTTTAGGGGTTGGAGGTGGCGTAATCTGTGAAAGGAATAGCTCCAAGTCTAGTTTTCGAACCAGCCTTTTTTGCATAACTCTTCCCATGACAATTCTCCGACAACCACCAAAGCCTCATTAATTGTTAACAATGGCTTCTTAAATCTTGTAGAATCATCAATAGAAACCCTTGGACAAGCAGTGTTTACAAAAACATCAACCGAAGGAAACTCCATTAACGCCTCTGGACAAATCTCTTTAGCTGTTAAAAGGCAAACTGTTTTCCCTTTATCTTCAAGTTTCCGTTTAATCATAAAGGCTTCTTCAAGTCTCCTTTGCCCTGGTTTTAATCCAACCAAAACAGCAAAACTTTTCGCCTTTTCAGCCTCTTGAATGCATGCCCAACGCTGCTTAACTATCTTCTCTGCATCCTCATTAACAGAAAAAACTCTCTTTTCATAGGGGTCAGCAGCTATTGTTGGTTTTGAAGTGGAAAGAGCAACACCTAAGGCATGAAAACGCCCGCCTCCGATAAAAAGGAAGGCTTCAACACCATCTGCTATGGATTTTGCGTTGCTATAATCGCAGCCGACAACTTGTCCAGCATAATTTAAGCGTCCAGCATCGCCAATTGCCACAACTTTTCCCGCCCGCAATAGCATTTCCCTAACAACGTCAAAGGTTTGTACGTGCTGAACTGTTGTTGTTAAACCTATTTTGCGCCATTTTTCCAGCATAGGCAATGATTTTTCTACAACGTCTTCCACATTTAGCGTAGCCCTTGCTTCGATGTAAACTGTGGGAACCTTTTCATACTTCAACATTTTCGAATGCCCATAATGAACTATTAAGTCAACGCCTAAGGCTTCAGCATCCGCTGCTGCAAGGTCGCAGGCGCCATAGCATGGGTCTGCAGAAACTATTGGTAATGCGCCAGCCTTTTCAACAATTTTGGATAGGTATGGCGCTTCTGGTTTCAAGCCTTCGGGTAGTTGAATCAGAACCCGTTTTGCACCAAGTTTGAGGATTTCCTGTTTAACTCTTTCTTCCTCTAAATCAAAATGCTTCATTTACACAACACCCAAAGACACTAAAAATTTAAAACGCTTTAAAGAGAGAATATGGAAAGTTAACTATTCTGTTTCGCCCCACTGAGGCGACCATTCCCAATCTTCTTTTGGTTTTCGAACCGCACGCCCAAAAGCTCTTTCTTTCTGTTCGGCGAGCTGCTCCAAGATTATCTTCTGTTCTATGCTCGCAACAAGCTTTTTCGTTGCAACTACAGCATCGTTGTTTACTGATATGCTGTCAATTCCCGCTCTAACAAGAAACTCTGCAAAGTCGGGCAGATTTGATGGACCTTCACCGCATATGGAAACTGTAGCGCCATTTTCATGAGCCACCTTGATTAAGTGAGCAATTATCCTTTTAACGGCAGGGTCTCTTTCATCGAAGTATCCCATTTGTCCAAGTCGTTCGGAGTCCCTGTCAATCATTAATATGCCTTGAGTCATGTCGTTTGAACCTATGGAAAAGCCATCGCAAAGTTTTGAAAACTCATCAGCGAGTATGGCGATTGATGGGGTTTCAGCCATAAACCAAACTTTAAAGTCTTTTGACCTTTCCAGTCCTTCTTCTCGCATGATTTCTAAGACTTTTTTGGCTTCCCAAACAGTGCGCACCACGGGCAGCATAACCCAGACGTTTTTGAGTCCCCATTCTTTGCGGCATTTCACTATTGCTTGACACTCAAGCCTAAACGCTTTTTCATACCATGGACTTATGTAGCGGCTGCATCCTCTCCAACCAAGCATGGGGTTGGCTTCCACAATTTCGTATTTCTCGCCGCCCTTCAACTCTCTATATTCGTTTGTTTTAAAGTCACTGAAGCGCACAACTACGGGACGGGGTTGGATAGCCCTTGCAACGGTTGCTATTCCTTCAGCAAGCTTGTCCACGAATTTCTGAGATTGCCCAGTTTCGATAAGGTATAGTGGGTGTTCGCCTATGTAGCTGGCTAGAATGAACTCGATGCGCATAAGCCCTATTCCCTCAAAAGGCAAATCCTTGTATTCTTCAATTTTTTCTGGCACGCCCAAATTCATGTAAATCTTCGTAGCTGTTACTGGTACAGATTGGAAGGTTCCAGCGACAACAGTTTGCGATGAAGAAGAAACTCCAGAGGCTGAAGAAAGTTGTTCTGTTAGGGTTGGAATTATTCCTTCATAAACAACACCGCTCCGCGAATCCACAGTGTATTCCTTGCCGCTAACCATAAGTTTTGTAGCGTTTTCTGTTCCCACAACACATGGTATGCCAAGTTCTCGGCTTACGATGGCTGCGTGGCATGTTACTCCACCCTTGTCTGTGACTATGGCGCTTGCAAGTTTCATGAAAGGCACATAATCGGGGTTAGTCATGTCTGTGACGAGGATGTCGCCTTTCTGCATGACTTTTGCAGCCTCTTGCGGGTTTAGAACAACTTTTGCCTTGCCTAAGCCGAAGCCTCTTTTGCCAGCAGCGATTCCCTTAACAACCACTTTTAACTCTTCAGTAGGCTTAATTGCAGCTTCAACTTTGGGGGTTTCTGCCATTTTTAGGCTCCAAACAGTTTCGGGTCTGGATTGCACTATGAAAACGTTGTTTGGGAAGGGTAAATCATTGTCAATTGCCCATTCAATGTCTTGGGGTTTCCCATAATGCTTTTCGATGCGCCTTGCCAATTCCGCAAGTTTAAGAATTTCCTCATCCGTTAAACAAGGCTGCGCTTGCTTTTCTAACGGCACTTCCACATGAACTGTTTTGCCAGTGGTTGGGTCACGAACATACTGAACTTTTTTCTTTGATATACGCTTCTCAATTATCCTCATAGTATTCTTATCAACAATAAAATCGTCAGGCGTTACAGCCCCAGAAACAACAGCCTCCCCCAAACCATAATTGCCCTCAATGACTATCTGGTTGGGGTCGCCCGTGACGGGGTTTATGGTGAAAATTACGCCTGCAGCCTTAGAATTAACCATTTTTTGAACTCCAACACTTATCAGAACCCTTTCATGAGCGAAGCCTTTTTCGGTCCTGTAGAAAATTGCTCTTGGTGTGAAGAGGCTTGACCAACACTTAACAGTCTTCTCAAGAACCTCACCAACGCCCTTAACATTCAAGTATGTCTCTTGTTGCCCAGCAAAGGAAGCGTCTGGAAGGTCTTCTGCAGTGGCACTTGAGCGCACAGCCACAAAAACCTCTTTTACTCCAAGTTTTTTGCATAATTCTTCATAAGCGGATTTTATGGCATTCTCAATCTCTTTTGGCATTGGAGTTGATTCTATGAGTTCACGAATCTTTTTAGAAGCTATCTCATACTGCGCCGGGTCGCTTGGATTTGTAACGGTTTTTCCTATAATCTCATAAATTTTTGAGGCTATCCCAGTTTCTTCAATGAATTTTTTGTACGAATAAGCAGTTATGGCAAAACCCGGCGGAACTGGTATGCCCGCACTTGTCATTTCGCCAAGGTTTGCATTTTTGCCGCCCACAAGAGGAATATCTGTTCTTCTTAGGTTTTCAAACCATATGACTAAATCTTTTCGCATTTCACTCAAGGGTTTTCACCTCTTCTATTGGTGATTTTTCAATTATTATTCTGCATGGAATAGGAAGTTTGGCGCTTCCACGCCTCAAGGCTTCTTTGGCAGCGTCAATGCCATCTGCATTCACATTTACTGTAACAATTGTTTGGTTTGGCTCTATTCGGGCTGCCGTTCCGATGGGTTTTCCAAAAGCCCTTCTCATACCATCTTGAAGGCGGTCTGCATGGGCGCCAAAAATCATTTTGTTTTCTCTAAGAATAACATGGGGGTAAGGATGAATATGTAAGCGATAATTGTTTGCAAGTTTATCCATTAAAACACGGTTTATCGCCACCCGAGCCGCTTCTAGGGCGTTGTGGCGGATTTGAGCCCTTTGTAAGGCTATAAGTTTGGCTTCATACTCAAATTTTGCTTTAGTATCTCCCATAGTGAACTTGGTTATTTTAGGCGGCGGAAACCCCTTCACAAACTCTTTTCTAGTGTAGGGTTGCCCTTTAGAGGCTCTGTAATTGCGTGCACGCATTTTAAATCCTCTCCTTTTGCATACCATAACCGCGGTATTTAAACGATTTGTTGAGCACCCTTTTTGATTAAAGTTATGAATCCAGAATCAATTTTAAAAATCAAAAATTGGCTTTTAAAACTTCACTTTTAGGGTTGTAGTCGCTTGTTTCTGAACCATATTTTTGCAAGTTCGTCATAATTTGGAAATACGCCCCTCAAAATTGGAATATACATGTGCACTTCCTCATCAGTTAAATACTGAAATTGATACTCTCCAGTATACGGAGAAGGGGTACCCTCGCGGGTTACAAATTCTATATGCATAAAGGGGTCTCCACGCTTAATCGTGATTGGACAGCGTTCATTGCTCAAGTTTACAAGTTCCAAAGCAAGTCTTCCAACAAAGCCGCTGTGAACCTTTGCCGCATTCAAAAAGGACAAGCCCATTCTGCCGTATTTGCTTTTAGCCGTCAAATGCGCCACAAAATCTGGTGGAACGAAAACAATTTCATAAGTTATTAAGTTTTTATGCTCCAAATAGTTAAGCGTCGTCTCCTCCTTCACTGTTAACACATAGCTGTCTCCATCAAGCAAATTATAGTCGTATGGGTATATGCACTTATACTTCTCAATAAGTTCCTTAAGCCTATCCTTACCCAAAACGCACATCGCTACGAACACCTCAAACTTTTCTAGCAATACTGAAACTTTCTCGTTATATAGCTTTTTAACACAATTTTGTCTGTTGCAAAAGGCATAATTCAATCCTAACAAAGCTCAAAGCACAAAAACCTAGAGAGGGTAGTCACTATTGCAAAAGAAAACAACCAAACCAACATGAAAAAACTATCCAATTATAGCAAAACAGCAAACATAAAATTATGTTACAACATATAACAGTCTAAAACTTGCATTGGAGCAAAGCATTATGAGTTGCAAATTTTGTGACAATCCCGCAATTTACAAGTGCGCTGTTTGCGGCAAATTGCTTTGTGGTGCACATACAAAAATTCGAACCATATGCACTTTCTGCCTCAGAAAAACTACGCTGAAATACACGGTTATAAAGGCGAAAACAAAAGAAGAGAAAAACAAAATTAGACAGTTTGTTGAACGTTTTTGGCAAGAACAGGAGCAGTTAACCTTCGACAAAAAATTTCTTGTTGCAGAGCTTCCAGCATACGTTGCAAAAGTAAAAGGGCAAACAGTTGGTTTTGTTGCTTTCGCTGAAATAGAAGACGCCGTCTTAATCGTGGCTCTGGGGGTGCTTCCACAATACCAAAATTTAAACATAGGCAAAAGCCTAGTAGAAAAAGTTGAAGAGGAAGCTAAACGATTATGCAAGAAAAAATTGCTTGTTTCAACATCAAATGATGATTTGCCAGCCTTAGCATTTTACCAAAGCATAGGCTTTCAGATTTACGAAATAAAACAAAACGTTATAGCGGAGAAACATGGCATGGTCTTAAAAGGGATAGGCGGACTACCAATCAGAGATGAGTTAAGGTTACAGAAACAAATCTTATGAAAAAGAGCATCTTGAACTTAACTCATAAGTAGATTAATTTACCGCTCCGCCTCTACGAGAAATAATGCCTCAAAAAAGGGCAAAGCCTTCTTAGCGATTACATTTGCCTTTAAACCATTCCTTTCAAACTTTTGTAATGTTTCGTTAACATTAGAAAGCGATGACTGCATTAAAAGAATACGCCCTTTAGGTTTAAGATGGATTGGCGCTTCATTTATGAAAAAGTCAATAACTTCTCTGCCCCGTCGTCCTCCAGCCCAAGCTCGTTCAAGCCAAAAATCAGCCTTTCTACATTTTGTAGGCAAATAAGGCGCATTAAAAAGGATTAAATCAAACATTTCCTCTTCCCTTAGCGGAGAGAACAAATCACCTTGTATAAAGGACATTTTATCCAAAACATGATTCAGTTTTGCATTTTCCTTTGCACAGCGCACAGCGTAAGGGTTTACGTCAACAGCAACCACATGAAACGCTTTCTCTGCAGCAATTATGCCCAATATGCCACAGCCAGTACCCATGTCAAGAACAAAATCGCCCTCCCTAACCCTAAAATTCTCAGCAAATAGAAACGAATCCTCAGCTGGCTCGTAAACATTTTCCGACACATAGAAAACATAATTTTTAAAGAACACTTTCTTATTCGACAAGGGCATTTGCTAACGCTCCAAAATCTTCAGGCGCCAACTCTCTCACTCGTTTATTATAGAATGGGAGATGCTCAATTTTCTTAATCACTTCATCAACGCTTATGCCACGCAGCCCTTTTAGGAATGGCAAAATAGCGTTTCTCGCCTTTCTGTTGCGATGTGTAAAAAGTGATTGTGTCAAACGAATGAAGAAGTCTTCGCTTTTCAAATTGAAAGGTTTTGGCTTTTTCGGTTTTAAACGTACAATAACAGAGTCAACTTCTGGCTGCGGATAAAACATCCATTTGGGTACATCATCAAAAACTTCAATATCTACATAATAATAAGCAACAACAGCCAACCACCCATAATCTTCACTTGCAACGGATGCAGAAAGACGATGTGCAAACTCCTTTTGAAAAATGAAAACTGCACAATCAAAATTCTTGCCGAAAAGCCATAAGAGCAGAGGTGAAGAAATATGGTAAGGCGGAATTGAAACAATTTTATTAAAATGCGGAAGCCCCACCTTCAGCACATTACCCCAAATTATTTTCACATTAGACAAACCCTTGAGCTGTTCCAGCAAAACCTTCACAAGCCTCTTGTCAGATTCCACAGCCAAAACTTCGCCGCACAAGCCAGCCAAAAAACGAGTTAGAAAGCCAAATCCCGCACCAATGTCTAATACCACATCCTTAGAATTCAGCGAACAATATTCAGCCAAAAGCTGAAAAATTGAAGAGTCGATTAGAAAGTTTTGTCCCAAACTCTTCTTCGGATATATTCGATATTTTCGAAGCAGAAACTTCGTTCTTTCTAAAAGATTCATTTTATTTTGTTAACACACTCACTTTATGTTATTGTGCCCTCGTAAAAAGGCGATATTTGCTCTCTCCAGCCAACTCTTCCAAAATCCTTTTCGTAATCAGCTTAACGGGATTCGGCAGTTCGGTTCGCTTTTGCAAATCATCAAAGCTTTCGAAAGGCTTTTTCTCACGTTCGTTTATAACTTGCCACATATACTTTTTACCAATTCCGGGAATCAACTCTAAAGCGTGCATCCGCGGTGTCACAGCGCGTGCCGTGTTAAAGAAGTTTATGAACCATTGTTCACGATTTAAAACTATTCGACTAATCACAGAAGGAAGCTCCATTTTCGCCGCCGCAGTCAACTCCTCATAGCTCACTCGCCCAATAATATATGTGATTTCTTCGCGGGCATCCTTACCAACATAAACACGGTCGTATGGCTTAAGTGTCACGCCTTCCTTTACAAGCGCCTCTAAAAGAGTAAAAAACTCCTCACCAACCAGCTGAACTAAGGCTCCAGTTCGATAGCCAGCCCTACCAGAAACCCTCACCCCTGGTCTGCCATGGGGGAGAAAATCTAGAACATAGGCGTACTCTTCGTAGCGCTTCTCCATCATATTCGCCTTTATTTTGTTTTGGCTGTTTAAAAATTATGGTAAACCGTTATTTCAATTTTCTATATTTATTTAACAGGTTAACTATGGCTTCCAATTTCGAGGCTTCAATAATTTTGCGGCCACCAGCAAGAAAAACCCTCAATTCTTCAACACTTTTTGGCATGCAATTAACCACCGAAACAGCTTCTTCCTCGTCTAAACCAAATTCTTTCGCAAGCTTTTCTACAAGTTTTTCAGCCGCTTCAGCGTCAACTTTGGAGAATTTGGATACATAATCAAAGGTGCGGCGTTGAAACTGGTCCAATTTTTCTTCGCCTATGGACTCTAATATTTTTTTGACTTCTGGAAGAGTAAGTTTCTTTTCTGTTGTATCGCTTTTTGGCATTTCAATCACTTTTATATGGTTCTAAATGTTCGGGTCTAACAATAATTTCTTTAACGGCATCTCCTTGAGTGACGCTCACAATGTAGCTTCTTCCCCTCTTTTCAACTACCTTGCCGATTTTACCATGATAACGTTTGTGGGGCATACCCTTATGTACGCTGGGGTCTATTTTGATGACAACAGAGCTTCCAGGCGCATATTCGTGTAGAAGTTTGCTTATTCTTATTTTGCCCCGCTCTCGCGGGTTCTTTTTTAAAAGACGCCGTGTTCTCGTGCGATATCCCTTTGATTTTTTCATTTTCTCACCATTCACTCTTCCATAATAACATTTAAAACATCAAGCTTTATGGGCTTCGCTTTGTTTTTGAGAATTCCTGAAACGCTGGGGGTTGTTCTTCCATCATCTCCAGTCACCAATTCTTTAACATACAGCCCTCCTTGACAACGTATTCTCATTTCAACCTTTTTAGGCGACAACTTCTTTACTTTAACCTCGTATATGTACTTTTCCCGTGTCAAGTCCGCCCGTCTATGCAAAACACGCAATGGAGTTCTTTGCTTAACCACGACATTTGTTAACTTTTCTTCAAGAAGGCGAACATCATCGCTTGAAACTTTGTCTTCAAACTTCACAATCACGCGATATTCTTTCTGTGTAGACTCCGCTTTTTTCAGCCTTCGGACAGCAGCTTTGTCTGCAAAACGCAGGTTGGATATTTCAACCTTACCTTTAGCGTAAGAATTAACGATTTCTTCTATTTTTTTAAGGTCTATGAAACGTTTTTTGGGTTTTGTGAGTTGGATTATGAAGGGTCTGCCTTTACCAAGCATGCGGGCGTCAATGTCTTCTCTTCCACTGGCGTGGAAGGATGCTTTAGTGCCTTCTGTGGCGTCTAAAAAGGGTTTTGCAATTATCTCTTCCACTGATTCTGGGTACATTTTTCCTGTCCAATTGCACTTTTCGCACCCTTTTCCATGACAGTTGGAGCAGAACCATTTGGACTGGGGGATTCCCCTTACAAGTTTTTTGTAGCTTCCAGCAATGTAGAGTGGGTTCGGTTGAAGCTTTATCTTCTCAGTGAAAGGGTTTATGAGCAAGACCATGTCTGGTTTCCTATAATCAACGGTTTTTCCACTCTGCTCAGCAATTTTCTTCCCCAAAGCTCTGCCAAATTCGTTTCGCATGTTTTCGCCATAAAAAACATCAAACTCAGCCCTAAATTCATCTTCCCGCTCTTCTACAGCAACGGGTAATTCTATCCCAACCAAAAAACTGCCACATTCATAACCATCAAGCTCTTTAAGAGCCTTTTCCGCTATTTCGTCGAGAGATTTGAATTTGTCTTCGCATAAAAAGCACATTTTCGGAACACTTTTCGCTGTCACGTGTTTTTTCATTTTTTGCAGTAATTCCGCTGCTGTTTCAGAGAAACCGTTGGTTGCTAGAATCTTCAGAATCTTCGCGCCTTCTTTTTTCTTTGAGAGAGCCAACATATGCGCTTGTAGAGTTAAGCTTAGTTTTAGTGCTCTTCCCCGTTCATCATTTTCAATGTTATGCCCAAGGAGGGCAAACTGTCTTCCCAAGCAGTGGTCGCATAATGGATATTTTTCAAGCATTTCTAACGCTTTTTGCAAAAGTTCCATAAGCCAATCCTTCAAATTCTCGTACAGTTCAACTTATGTCAAGGGGCAACTTTTTTCCCAAAAAGGGCAGCTTCTTTTTCCTGCGCAAACTCTTCAGCATGCGACGCATAAGAAAATATTGTTTTATGAGCTCTTTCACTTCTTTTTCGCTTGTCCCCGAACCCCTTGCCACCCGTCTAACTCTTGAGGCGTTTAATTTTTTGGGGTCATCCCTTTCTTCGGGCGTCATTGATTGAATCATTACCCGCCATTTTTCTAGGCGGTCTTCAGCCATGTTTAGGGCGTCTTCCGGGATATCGTAGGACATGCCTGGAAGCATTTTCAAAAGTTTTCTGAAGGGACCCATGCCTTTCACGGCTTCAAACTGCTCATACATGTCTGTTAATGTGAATTTTCCACTTAAAATCGCCTTGGCCTTCTTTTCTGGAACCCTTATTTCCGCTTCACGAACCTTTTCAAGAAGGGTTTCCAAATCGCCCATGCCCAAAAGTCTTCCAACAAAGCGGGATGGAACAAAAGGTTCTATGTCCTCAACTTTTTCGCCAGTGCTGATGAATTTTATTGGTGCGCCGGTGGCTGCAACTGCTGAGAGGGCTCCGCCGCCTCTTGCTGAACCGTCAAGTTTTGTTACGATTATGGAGCCTATTGGTGTGGCTTCGTTGAAGGCTTTAGCTTGAACCATGGCTTGTTGACCTATGGTTCCATCAATCACTAACATAACCTCGTCGGGTTTTATGTTTTTCTCAAGCATTTTCATTTCTTTAATAAGTTCTTGCTCTTCTTTGTGGCGTCCCGCAGTGTCAATAATTATCACTTCTTTATCATTAAACTGCCTTATTCCCTCAAGCGCTATTTTAACTGGATCTTTGGCTTTTAAGTCCCCATATAACGGCACGTTTATCCTATTTGCTAATTGCTGAAGTTGTGCATAGGCTCCCGGGCGATAGGTGTCTGCACAGATTAGCGCTGGTTTGAGTCCTCTTTTCTGGAAGTATCTGGCAAGTTTTGCCGCGGCAGTTGTTTTTCCAGAGCCCTGAATGCCGACAAGCATTATGGTAAACTTTTTTCCAGGCTCCACTTTTATTGGGATTGGCTTTTCGCCTAAGAAACGGGTTAATTCTTCATAAACAACCTTTATCACATGCTCCCTTCTTGAGATGCCAGGCGGAAGTTGCTCTTTTAATGCCCTTTCTTCTATGCGCTTGGAAATGTCAAGGACAAGCTGGACGTTAACGTCTGCCTGAAGCAAAGCCCGCTGCACATCACGGACTAACTCTTTAACAGCAGCCTCATCTACAACGGATGCCCTAAAAATCTTTCTTAGGGCTTCGTAAAGCGTGGAGCCTAAACGTTCTAAAGCCATTTTTCTCCAGATTTAAAAACAAACTACATCCTTAAATAGGTATTCTGCTCTTCATGGCAAAGTTCCATAAACTTTTTACACTCCCAGCTAAATGAGGATGTTGTGAGGAATTGGTGTGAGTGGAGAAGTTAAGATTATAGAAAAGAAAGAAATTCCATCAGGCGCTGTTATGCTTTTTGGTTTTCCAGACGTGGGATTAGTTGGCGTCATAGCTGCTTCACATTTAATATCAGAGCTTGAGGATATAGAGGAATTAGCCTACATGGATTCAAAACTGCTGCCACCTCTCATTGTTTTGCATGATGGGTTGCCACATTCGCCCATAAGGATTTTTGGAAACCGCAATATTCTTTTGGCTGTTTCTGAAACCGCAATACCTGCAGACGTAATCTATCCAATAATGGACACTTTAATCGATTGGGGAAAGAACAAGAATGTTAAAATGATGATTTCATTAAGCGGCATCCCAACACAAGAAAGACAAGACTTAAAAGAGTTGAAGGTTTTTGCTGCCGCTTCAAGCCCAGAAATGCTGAAAATGCTTCAGGAGAAGGAAATAGAAATTTTGCAAGAAGGATACATGGTTGGTCCGCAGGCGATTATGCTTCAGCGCTGTGCCACCATGGGTTTGCCAGCTATAACATTGCTTGCTCAATGCTTCCTAAATTATCCAGACCCCGAGGCTGCAGCGGAAGTGCTAAAGGGATTGGCAAATATAACGGGAATAAAAGTTGACGTTTCAAAACTATTAGAGAAGGGCGAGGAGATTCGTTTAAGGGCGAGAGATGTTATGAAGCGAACCCAACAGGAGATGTCCAAAATGAAGAAAGCCCAAGAGTATGACATTCCATTATACATTTCTTAAGGAGGAAAAAGGCAATGGCAACCAAAAAGAGACGTTCATTCTTTGACATTATTGATGAATACTTTGAAAATTTGGAAGAATGGGCTGAAGAGTTAAGCGAGAGACTGCTTGAGAGACCGAGTTGGAATCAAAAGACTTGTGCTATTGAACCGCTCCGAGACATAATGGTAACTCCTACGGAGGTTATAGTGACTGTTGACTTGCCCTACACCGAGGAAAACACAATACAGGTTAAACCTTTAGACAGAAATACAATAGAGATAACTGCAAAACTGAAAAGGAAAATACGTTTTGACGATTTCGGCATAACCCACTATAAAGGGGAATTCCAGACATTCCACTGTAGTACCCGCATTCCAGTATCAGTAGACATGGATAAGATGGAAGTTCGCTTCAAGAAAGGAATCTTAGAAATTCGCTTACCAAGAAAACATGGATACCTTATTCCAGTAGAATAGAAGCTGAAGCCTCAGCGCTGGGTTTACAAGCGTCGTCACAAATCCGACGGCTCTTCTTGCATCATCGGCTCCAAAAATATTACAGCAAACCGGAAATAAAAACTTTGATGGAAAATTATTTTAACCATAAACCACGTTAAACTCGTAAAATAGCTTAATGAGGGAGTTAGAATGGCGACGGAAAAGGCAATTCACTTCGCAATGTTTCTTCTGCTCTTAGTTGGTTTATGTGGAATAAGCGCATGGTCAAGCTACACTTATCTCCGCCAAGAGTTAATATTAGAGGTCGCTGGCATAGCATTAAGCTGGGGAGTAATCCTATTAGTCCTTTACGTAGGTTTCAAAAGGCTTAATTGGGATTGGTGGAGTTAGCGAGGATTAAACCCATAACAAGCTCGTCATGGTATTTTCCATCTCCACCAAAATATGCCTCTTTTTTCACACCTTCAATTTTGAAACCAAATTTTTGATAAAGATGAATAGCTGGTTTGTTATCTGCTATAACATCCAAGCCTATTCTATGCATTCCTTCCTTTTTCGCAAGTTCTATCAGTTTAGCAAGCATCACCGTGCCTAATCCCACGTTATGGAAATCTTGGTGAAGATAGATGAGAAGGTCACCCGTGCCTTTCCTTCGGGGATGAGGAAATTTGAAAATTTGAGCATGCCCAACTATCTTATCTTCATGAAAAGCCACAATAGCTATTAGATTTTGTAGATTGCTTAGCCAGCCTCTTTCAAGCCTTTCTCTATTATAAGGAGGCAAACCCCAACGCACAGCATCCTCAGAAAGAGACTCATACATCTCAACAAGTTTCTCTTTATCTTCAATCTGAAATTTTCTAATTTGAACAATTCTACCATCCTTCAACTTAGCTTTTATAGCCTCCAAACTTGAAACCTCAGAAAAAGTGAAAGATTTGATATTTAACTCAGTTTATTTCGTCCTAACAATTTTTACTTTGCCTAGAATTCGCCAATATTCAACTTCAACGCCTGGAGCAAGTTTTGCTTTCAAATCCTCCTCTTTTGGATACGGAGCATCTAAATACTCGTAAGTTTCCAAATCCATTATTTGGAGACTTGAGGGCGATACAGCAAATACTTGACCGCTTCTCTTCTCGATTATGGGCACGTCTGCTGTGGCATCAACTGGCTTAACTAGGCTTCTTTTTGCGCCGTCAAAAATGCCCACTGCTACAATGCGGGCTTTGGCTGAGCCATGTTTTCCAGGTTTTGATTTTGTTATATCCACTATGCGGCAAGGTTCGCCGTCAACAATTATGTAACCGCCCACACGGAGACTTCCAACATCTACGGGTTTGCTCATTCACCCACCAACTTATTACACTCTTTTATCCACAGCAATTTTAAACAACACTCATATATAGATTAAGGTGTCGCTAATACTAAAAGGTGAAAATAATTGTTTAGAAGCGTCGGTTTAGTCGCTCGCTTTGACAAAATAAAAGCCATAAAACTTGCCGAAGATTTGGCAAAATACTTGCGAGGGAAGGGATTAGAAGTTTACATAGAGGACACGTTAGTAAAGAAAATGAAAACAGAAGAAAAGGGCATTCCCTTAGAGAAAATGAAAACAGACTTCATAATAACCATCGGTGGAGACGGAACCCTTCTAAGAACATGTGTTTCCATACCAAAACCAGAACCGCCAATCCTCGCAATAAATATGGGTGTCAGAGGATTCCTAACAGAGGTTGAGCCAAAACAAGCCTTAACAGCGGTAGACAAGTGCTTGAAGGGAGAATTCACCATTGAAAAATGCATGAAACTATCAACAGAAGCAAACGGCATAAAATTTCCAGACGCCTTAAATGAAGTATTGATATTGGCTGATGAACCAGCAAAAATAATCTACACAAGAATATTCAAGGATAAAAAACCCATTCTAAACGCTCAATCAGACGGCTTAATGGTATCCACACAAACAGGCTCCACTGGATATTCGCTTTCGGCTGGAGGACCAGTTTTAGACCCAAACGTGGAGGCTTTTGTTTTGACGCCTATATGCTCTTTAAGCGTTTTTCGTTCAATAGTTTTTCCGGCAAATTCAAATCTAATGGTTAAAGTTTTAAGACCGCGAAAAGTGCTTGTGTTAATTGATGGGCAATATCGCCAACTTTTGAGGTCTAAACTTCCAACCCTAACCATAACACGCTCAAAATATGAAACCTCTTTCATACGCTTTAAGGAAAACTTCTACACGCGATTAAAAAACAGGCTTATTTTTAAGGGATTGGGAGGCAAACTCTAACGAAGTGGGCAAACAGAAGAGTCATAGTATTGGACACTTCAGCCTTTGTGGTTGGCTTAGATCCATCCTCCATAAGCGAAAAGCAATATACAGTTCCAATGGTTAGAGAGGAAATAATAGAAGGAACTATGCCTTGGGTTAGATTCAAAACAGCCATAGAAAGCGGAAAACTAAAAGTTAGAAAGCCAGACAAGGCGTACCTCGAAAAAGTTAAGACAACAGCAGCAACCGCTGGAGAAACCTTTTATCTATCAGAAACAGACCAGCAAGTTTTAGCCTTAGCCCTACAACTCAAGATGAGTGGTTATTCACCGTTGATTGCCACAGATGACTATTCAATACAAAACGTTGCAAACTTGATGGGTATAGAATTCACATCCCTAGCTACTTTCGGCATTCGCTTCCAATTAAAATGGATAAGATATTGCCCAGCATGTCACAGAAAATACCCAACAGACTACAAATCAAAGAAATGCAAAGTTTGCGGCACAGAACTGAAAAGGAAACCGCTAAACAAAATCCACATAAATTAAAGCGAAATATGCGTAAAGGAAAATTTATGATTATTAAAGAAATTTATGCAAAAGGCATCTTATCAAAATCAAAAGTTCTTGATTACACAATTAATCCGTATGTTGGCTGCGAGCACGGGTGCACTTACTGCTATGCCCGCTTCATTAAAAGGTTTACCCACCACAAGGAAAAGTGGGGAGAGTTCGTTGACGTAAAACTTAATGCCCCAATCCTACTTCAGCGTGAAATGCATAAGAAAAATGTTGGAAGAGTTTGGATTAGCGGATTATGCGACCCCTACCAGCCATTGGAAAGAAAATATGGAATAACTAGGAGCTGCCTTGAAATTCTGTCAAGAAAGAATTGGCCAGTGACCATACAAACAAAATCTACTCTCATATTGCGAGACATAGACTTATTACAGAAACACAAAAACATTGAAGTAACACTTACCATTACCACCGCCGACGAAGAAATTAAGCAAATTTTCGAACCAAAAGCACCATCCATCAAAGAACGCCTACAAACTTTAGAAAAACTGCATTCTGCTGGCATAAAAACTAGCGTAATGATTGCTCCTTTATTGCCAAAGGCTGAAGGCTTAGTTAAAGAGATTGTTGGAAAAGTGGATCGGGTGCTAATTGATAAAATGAATTACCATTATGCGGATTGGGTCTACGTGAAGTTTGGGTTAGAATACGCCAAGAGTGACGGTTTCTTCAAACAAAATGCACTGGAAATTTCTGAAAATCTTAAGAAAGAAAAAATTCCGCATGAAATATTATTTTAATAAACCTATTTTATGTAATTTATCACGTCTTTTCTTCGCGGTTTTGCTTGTGGGCTTTCGCCTTTGTATCCTAACGCTATTGTGCAAACATGCTCATATCCTTCTGGAACCCCTAAATCTTGTTTCAGTTTCTTACCCTCTTCCGATGTGAAGAGCAGTTCGGTCATGGCCATTATATGTGAACCCAAGCCTAATGATTCGGCGGCAATTAGAATGTTTTCGGCGGCTAGGGCGCAGTCAATTTCTGCGAAACGGACTGTTTTATCCGTTGTGATTAGAATTACTGTGGGAGCGTTTCCAAAAGGATTAAAGGCTGGGTCTTTTGCCCTTTCCGCCAAAAATTCTATTCCAGAATTTAGCATGTTTTCCTTCAAAATGTTAACCATTTTGGTGAGCACATCTTTGTTTTGGATTACTGTGAAATGCCATTTCTGCTGGTTTCGAGCATTAGGCGCAAGCAAAGCACACTCCAATATCTCTTGAAGTTTTGAATCAGGTATTTGTTCCGTTTTGAACCTCCTTATACTTCTCCTGTTTTTTATGACCTTTATGGTTTCATTCATACCATTACACCTTTCCTTTGCTAAGCTCTCGATAATAATTAATAAAAGTTAATTGCTTACAATTTATATGTTGAGGCATAGTCCATGGACGCAACCGAAAAGAAAACACTTTATTTCAGCAAACCAGGCGCACAAAATACGGATAAACTTTTAGAATTTGTTAAAGATTATGTGAAGAAGGAAGGAATAAGAGACATAGTTATTGCTTCAACAACCGGAAAAACCGGAGCAAAAGTCTCCAAAATTTTCAAAGGCTACAACGTGGTTGTAGTTACACACTGTTTCGGCTTCAAGGAGCCTGGAAAAACAGAGTTACACGAAGAATCTAGGAAAGAGATTTTGAAGAATGGAGCAAAAATTTTCACAGGAGTCCACGCCCTAAGTAGCGTTGAGCGGGCAATCCGCAAGGATTTTGGAACAATTCAATCCTTAGAGCTGATAGCCAATGTGCTTAGGCTAATGGGAGAAGGAACCAAAGTATGCGTAGAAATAACATTGATGGCTGCTGACGCCGGCTTACTTCCCGTTGATAAAGATGTCGTTGCCATTGCTGGAACAGGAAGTGGCGCAGATACCGCCTTAAGGATACAACCTGCAAATACTGCAAGATTCTTTGATTTAAAGATAAAAGAGATTATAGCGAAACCTCATGGTTTTTAACACAAACCGCTAAAAGAGAAATTCTCCAAATAGTGTTTATTAGAAAGACTTGTTTAAGAAAAACCCCATTTAAAGGATGGTTAAATTGAAATTTGCGGAAAGGCTGAAGAAAGAGTTCTCCTTCTTTAGCGGAAACTATCTTATACTCATCATAAGTTGGATTCTTATGGACTTTGTTAATGAAATTCCAGGGACGTACTATTCAGACTATGTCATCCAACTGGGCGGAAACGCAACAATATTAGGCATTATTATGTTAGTTTCGCTTCTTGCTTTGGCTTCTGTTCAATTTTTGGGAGGTTACCTAGCGGATAAGTATGGAAGACGATGGCTGATTTCAAGTTTAACCTTCGGAGTAGCGCTCTCCTTCATCTTCTACGCTGTAGCCCCGAGCTGGGAGTTCATTCTAATTGGAGCAACAATACAAAACCTTTGCTTGCTTTACCAACCAGCATTAAACGCCATGATGGCTGACTCCTTGCCGCCAGAAAAAAGAGGAATTGGCTTTTCCATACTTAACCTAATAATGAGTGTGTCCACAACTCCAGGTCCAGCAATTGCCCTTTTCCTTGTGGCAACTTATGGTTCCATGATGGGTATGAGAATAGCATACGTTATTGTTGTAACATTTTATTTTGCAGCAGCAATGGTTCGATTAAAGCTTAAGGAGAGTATGGTAAACACGGAGAAGATAAAATTCAAAGAAGCCCTCCGCTCTTATCCTAAAGCTTTGAAGGAAGGAATAATGGTCTGGAAAAATGTGTCACGTTCAATGTTCTTTTTATTTCTTTCAGAACTCACTATGCGGTTTTCATTTTCTATGATTCAAGTTCTTTTCCTAGTCTACGCTTTTTATGTACTCAAAATAGGAGGAACACCAAACCCAACTCTCTATCGTCCCCAAGAAGATCCAGCCCTTAAACAAGCACGCATTATGTGGGGATACGTGATGATTGCGCTATTCATCTGCAACATTATCCTATCTTTTCCTGTTGGGAAACTTATCGATAGAGTTGGCAGAAAAATTCCATTAATTATATCAAGCCTCTTAATGATTCCAGCAATCTTACTTTTCACTTTTGGGAACTACTTAACCCTCTTTATAACAATGCCTCTAATGGGATTTTCAATGCTTCTTGGCTTTTCATCCTACCAAGCAATGTTTGCCGACCTCGTCCCGCAAGCCCAGCGTGGAAAAGTTACTGGTTCAATGAACTTTTTCGCTTACATATTCATGGCAGTTGGTGGAGCAGTGGGAGGATTTTTGTATGATTCAGTCTCTCCAATGCTTCCCTTTATCCTCGTGGCTGTTCTTGCCATTCCAACCGCAGCATTAATCATATTCGGTGTACGCGAACCAAAACCAGAAGAAAGAGAAGCGTAGCATTGTGAACCGCATCAGATTTCTTCGCTTTCTCTCTTACTGAAATATATTATGTCACGATGCTCCACATAGCCAAGTTTCTTAAAAAGCCTTTTTGATGCAACATTATAATCTTCAATCAAGGCGCAAACAATTCGGATTCCATGCTTCCAAAGTATCTTCTCAGATTCAATAATCAAAGCTTTTGCAACCCCACGAAACCTATACTCTGGGTCAACAGCTAAACGGTTTATCCACCCCTTCCGCATATCACAGCTCACAACAACGGTGCCGATAAGACGGTTACCGTCGAAGGCTCCTAGGAAAAAATCTGGGTTCGCCTTCATTTGCGCCGAAATGGCTTCTTTGCTGTCTCTTCCTTTTGGTTTGAAAGGTAGTTTCGCCTTAGACCAGAGGCTAATCATGGCTTCGTAGTCGTCTATTGTTAGGTTTCGAATTTCCATAAAAACACGCTTTAGGTTTAGGCTTCTTTTTCAACCTCTTTTACAACATCTTCAATTATTTCCATTGCAGCGTCTACAAGGTCTCTCGTGATGTTAAGTGGCGGTGCTATTCTGACTGTTGAAACTCCACAAGTGATAACAGCAACTCCACGCTTCCAAGAACGCATCATAATCTCAGTAGCTTTCGTTGAGGCAGGCTTCTTGCTTTCTTTATCATCCACAATTTCCATACCTATCATCAAGCCCTTGCCCCTTACGTCACCAACTATTCGGCTTTGCTCTTTTAACTCCTCGACTCTCTTCAATATGTAAGCGCCTTGCTTGGTGGCATTTTCTAATAGCCTCTCCTCATTAATTACGTCGATTACGGCGTTTGCAGCAACGCATGCTAGGGGATTGCCGCCGAAGGTGCTTGCATGAGAACCACCAACCCAGTCCATAATTTTTGCTTTGGCAATCGCTGCACCTAATGGCAGTCCCGAAGCTAACGCTTTTGCACTGCAGATGATGTCAGGCTCAACATTCCAGTGCTCAATGGCAAACCATTTTCCAGTTCTGCCTATGCCAGATTGAACCTCATCGTCTATGAGCAATATGCCATACTTGTCGGCAAGTTTTTTCAAACGTGCGAAATATTCAGGTGGAGCTACAACATAGCCGCCTTCTCCTTGGATTGGCTCAAATAATATGGCAGCAACATCCTCCGGTGGCACATATTTCTGTAGGACTAACTCATCAATGAAGTCAACACACCAATAATGGCATTCTGGATGTGTCAATTTAAAGGGACACCTGTAACAGTATGGATATGGAACATGGGTAACGCCTGGCATTAATGGGAAGAAATAGCGTCTTTGTGTAGGTTTACTAGCTGTAAAAGACAGAGCCCCTATTGTACGTCCATGAAAAGCACCAATGAACCCGATAAATAATTGCCTGCGTGTATGCCACTTTGCAAGCTTAATTGCCGCTTCAATAGCTTCTGTTCCACTATTACCAAAATATACTTTCTTCTCAAAATTTCCAGGGGTAATTCCTGAAAGCTTTTCGGCAAGGTCGACAACCTCGCGGTAATAAAAGTCCGTGTTAGAGTAATGCAAGAATCGGTCGCACTGATTTTTTATGGCTGCAATAACCTTAGGATGATTATGACCTACGTTTAAGCACACTAAACCGGAGTTGAAGTCTATGTACTCATTGCCATCTACGTCCTTTATTATACAACCTTTTCCAGAGTCAATCACGAGAGGATAAAAGCGCACATAGGATGGGGAGATGAGGCTTTCGTCCTTTTTAACTAGTTCCCTTGCTTTTGGTCCTGGCGGAGTTACAATTATTTTTGGATACACACTCATATTACATCACCGGTAAGGATTAAGAGTTTTAGAAAGACGGTTTTATATAATTACCGATGCTGCTCTGTAAGATTTTATGGAAAATATTAATAATCTACAGTAACGTGTTGTCACAACTTTAGCTGTAAAGGACTTTTAAAAGCGCGCTAAGGTCTTGTCAATGTTATTTCGACGGCGGAAACGTTTGCTTTTTGACCTTCGCCTCTAACAACTTCCTCAGTACTTATGTTGATGCCTTCCAATTGCACATCTTTCATGAAGGCACGCCTTAACAACTCAACCGTGTCTACAGCTCTGCTGATTGCCCGCCCTCTGGCTTTAACAACAACCTTCTTTGAGCCGGAGTTAAAGAATGTTAGGCAGGCAACTACGTAATTCATCAATGGTTTTTTGCCTATTAAAACAATGTTTTCGTTGCTTTGGGTGGTCGGCGCGGTTCTTGAGGGTCGCGTGGTTTTTGTTGGTTTTTCTGCGCTTTCTTTTTTCTGTTTTTCTTCTGCCATATTATTGCCTCCTTTTTCATTGTTGTTGTAGGATAGCAGCAAGCAGACTATATGATTGATTTTGAGCTTCTTATATTTTTCCGTGCAGTAAAGCGCCAGACATACAATTATGAAGCTAGTTTACGATATTGTTCCCAATCTTCATCGACCCATCTTTGGATTTTTTCAAGGTCTTCATCGGTTAAATTGCGAAATCTTCCCTGCAAAGCAAAATATTCCTTGATGGGTTTGCGCTTAGCTTTCTCAACTAATCGGTCACTGGGAGGATTAAGCTTAAACTTTCCATACTCAATTTCATAAAGCGCCCACAAACCAGTCTGCACAGCAAGCCGTCCCAACTCAACTGTTTTGCTAGTATCATAACGCCATCCAGTGGGACATGGCGCCAAAATGTGAATGTACTTTGTGCCCTTAATTTCCTTAGCCTTTCTAAGCTTGTTCACTAAGTCTATAGGATAAGATGGACAAGCTGTGGCAACATAGGGTATGCGATGGGCAGCCATGATTAAGGGCATATCCTTCTTGCGTTCTCGTTTTCCAGAGGGGGTTGTGGTTGTCCATGTGCCATATGGGGTTGCTCCGCTCCGCTGCATTCCTGTGTTGCCGTAAGCTTCATTGTCATAGCAAATGTAGATGAAGTTGGTTTCTCTTTCAGCTGCCCCGGATAAGGCTTGGATGCCTATGTCAACAGTTCCACCGTCACCCGCCCAACCGACCACGGTTATTTCTTCCATTTTTCTTTGGCGTAAAGCAGCAACTATTCCTGACGCGGCTGCTGCAGTGGATTCAAAAAGTATGTTTAGAAGTGGAACCGCGGAAGAAGTATAGGGGTAGGGTCCTTGAATAACTGTGGTGCAACACGCTGGAACCACCAAGATTATTTTGTTGCCTAAAGCTTTAAAAAGTAGCCGCAAAGCAAGAGAGGAACCGCAACCAGCACAAGCTGCGTGACCTTTAAGTAAATATTCTTCTTTTGGAAGTTCTTTTATTGTCACCATTCTTTTCACTCCCTCAAATCAACCCATTCAGTTTCTTTTTCAACCTTTCCTATGCGCATCCACCTAAGCGCTTTTTTAGCAATTTTCTCAATAGTTTTCGATGTTACATCTCTTCCTCCTAAGCCTGCAATAAATCCGGCAACTAAAGGCGGTTCTTCTTCACTTATAAGTGAAGCCTTAACTTCTGTGGCTAGAAATCCCTCCATTCCAAAGGATATGTGGCGATCTATTGTTGCAAACATCTTTGCTTGCGCTGCAAGGTTTCTTATCTCTTCCACTGGGAATGGGCGGTAAACTCTGACGCGTGCTGATCCAACTTTTATTCCTTCTTTGCGCAAGTTGTTTACGGTTATTTTGGCTTCGCTGCCCATGGTTCCCATAGTCAACAATATTAAATCTGCATCTTCACACTTGTATTTCTCAACAAGTCCGCCATATTCAAAGCCGAAACGCTTTCCATATTCCTTATCAATTTGTGGAATTAGTCGTTTGGCGTTTTCCATGGCTTCTTGTATCATGTAACGAAATTCCATATACCATTCTGGCGAGACAAGATTCGCGTGGGAAAAGGGATTATTAACATCTAAGATCCAGCCAGACTTGTATGGCGGTAGAAAGGCATCAATTTCTTCTTGACTTGGAATTTTCGCTGGCATATATGTGTGGGACAAGATGAAGCCTTCAAGGCAAACCATGGCTGGCAAAAACACCCGTTCATCCTCACAGAGTTTATAAGCTTGGATTATCGTGTCAAAAACCTCTTGGTTATCAGCACAATAAAACTGAATCCAGCCAGTATCCCTCTGAGAAAGAGAATCGCTAAGGTCAGGCCATATACTCCAAGGCGCGCCCATAGCACGGTTGACAACCGCCATTACAATGGGTAATCGTGAACCAGAAGCCCAGTGTAGGGCTTCGTGCATGAGGGCTAAACCTTGTGCTGATGTTGCTGTAAAGGTTCTTACGCCTGTTGCTGCTGCAGCTATGCATGCTACCATGGCGCTATGTTCTGATTCTACCCGGATGTATTCGCTGTTCATTTCACCCTTTTCAACAAACTCTGCGATTTTTTCCACGATAGTTGTTTGAGGAGTTATGGGATAGGCGGCGACAACCTTAACTCGAGCTGCTTTTGCAGCGTAACCAGCAATGTGGTTTGCCGTGTCAATTATTATTTGCGCCATTTATTCTTCCTCCCTGTGCATTGTGATTGCCTTAACAGGACATTCGTTGGTGCATATTCCACACCCCTTACAGTATTCATAGTCTATTTGTGGAGTGTCATCTTCTTGCCGTGTTATGGCCGCGTCTGGACAGTAAACCCAGCATATAGTGCATCGGGTGCATTTTGAATAATCAATTTTTGGACGGAAAGTTCTCCACGACCCTGTTTTTCCCATACTCCCAAAAGTTGGATAGGAGAGCGGAGTTAGGGGCATTTCTTTACGAGTTTTAGGGACCCCTTTCATATTATTCTCACCATACCTTTATCAAACGTTCATAGGCGAGTCCCGCTGCCATCGCATTTTTCTCACCTGCAACTCCCACCCATGTTTCTTTGATAGCTTTCAAAACACTTTCTAATCTAACCTCTTCAGTTGCCTTAGCAAAAGCACCTATGATAGCAGTGTTAACAACTGGCAATCCAGCTACAAGAAGGTTTAGTTCAATGGCAATTCCAGTTGCATCAACTGTGGCAATCCGCCAACCCTCTAGGCCTATTTCTTCTGGTTTCTTTGTCGTATTCATTATGATTACGCCATTTTTCTTTAAACCTTCAGTAACGTCCACAAACTTGTAAATGACTGGATCAAGCACTATGACATAGTCTGGATTGTAAATTTGGCTGTGCACAAGAATGGGTTCATCGCTTATTCTTGCAAAGGCTTTGACTGGAGCACCTCGGCGTTCAGCGCCAAAATATGGGATTGCTTGAACCCATTTGCCTTCAAGAAAAGCGGCGTAAGCCAAAAGTTCAGCGGCTGTGACACTGCCTTGACCACCGCGACCATGGATTCTAATTTCCTTTAACAATATTTATCCTTCCATTGGAAATGAAATGGTGAACGCTTCATCTTTATTAGTGTTAGCTTAAACATGAAGAAAAATCAACATCAAAAGAAGCCCGCTAGCTGCGAATAGGGGAACAACGATTTTCTTTGCCCTCTGAATAGTTCTGCAAATAAGAATACAGAGTTTTTCAAGCAAGTTTTCCCCAATTACCGTTACATCAGAAACCATTATTCTTCGACACGCAACTTTAACTTGCTCCATATCAGACAATGCAGCAATTGCTGCTTCCTTGATACAGTCAATTAAACTTTCATGGTTAATAACTTCGCCAACAGGATGATAACCACGCCTATTCAAAACAACAGCATTAACTGAATGAGTATCCGTTGTGAAAACTTCACCATCATCAATTTCTATGAGATGAAGGGCAGAAAGGATTTTTTCACGCAATCCAGCAACCATATTATTCCCATCAACCACAACATAAGCAGTTTTTTGAACCCCAACCTTAACCACGACAACTGTGACGCCGCCGGGGCCCATACCATCCTTAAGACCAAATTCCTTAGGAATAACCGTAGCAGCGCCAACATTAAAAGGCAATTTCTCTTGAGAAAACGCCTTTTGTAGGCACGCTACAGCAGCATCTTTTAGAGCATCTAACGCCTCTTGCATATTCACTGCTCCGTTAATGCTGTTATGAGCGTTAACAATAACACAACAATTCAACCCATACCTTTCGGCTTCTTGGCGAATAAACATTCCCAGCTCATGTGGAAAATCTTCAGTTGTCTTAGGAGCTAGGGTGAAAGAGAGAAAGGCGCAACTACCGAAAATTTGGCAGCACACAGTGGCTAGACCATTATGGATTTTAACAAGAGAGGTAGCTCTTGCTTCTTGAACCTCAAAATTCGCATTTTCAAGAACCCTGTCGATTACTTTTTGGCTTTGGATTTGAGAAGCTAAATCAAATTCGTGTCCAAACAACCCATGAGGAACACATACAATACAGTTTAGTTTCTTTTCCAAAGTGGTTTTAAGCTGGGAGGGAAGAAGACTGCTTCCAATATTTTTGAAGGGGCCTGGATGTATGGAAGGCGTGACTATGAATGCTTTGGGTTTGGAAGAGTTGAATTTTATTAACGAAACTTCCACTGTCTGCTTTTCACCTAACTTTTCAAGAAACTCCTCAAAGGGAGCATTTAAGTCAGCTATCCAGTTAAGCAGAAAAGCCTTGAAAAGCGATATGGAAGGAAACCCTAGTATCTGTTTGCCAACATTATTTAAGGCTGAAATGAAAAGGGAACTTGAGGCTATGCTCACGATAATTGAGGAAACAAAGAACAAAAGTGCGTAATAAAAATCGAGGGGATAAGCAGCCTTTGTTAAGATAAACAAAAATGGAATGACGCATAAAATGGGTTGAAGAATCGAGGCTGTAAAAAGGCGTTTATAGCTAGCGAAGGATGTCGAATTTAACACTACTAAACGTAAGATTAGCACAGCAGAAAAACCCAGAAACAAAAGCCTAACTAACCATACTAGGCTTGTAAATATTGTAATGAAAGCGCCTCCAGCAATAAAAAGAAACCAAAAAACCCAACAGTAAAGAGAAAGCGCTGCTGTTCTTCGCACATCATAAATGGGTTCATGTCTTAAAAGTCTAGTAGTTGTAAAATAATCTACAATGCAATTTATGGAAAATATTGAAGCCCCCAACAACAAGCCGAGAGCTAACCCTTCTAAACCAGAGAAGAAAAAGCCTGCAAAAACAAGCCCTAAGCTTATGCAAATCAATGCCAAAAACAGAATTACTTTTTTGTATGATGGGAGCTTAAAGAGGGCGGAATAATGTTTGACCGCCTCATCCATAGAAATTTTTAGCGAATTTTCCTTTTCCATATCCATCTTTCTCGGCGAATTTTCTATGAAAGTTTAACAGACATATTAAAGTGTCGAGAGTTAACGTTGCGTCCCTATGGAAAGTTAAGACATTATTTGCGTAATTATTTCATATTACGCTAAATTAGTTTTGACATGAAACATGAAAAAAGATAAACTGAAAAGAAGGCGCCCTAAAATACAGCAACATTAAGTATACAATGTTTTAGGAGGGTAACTGTTTTATTTGTAAACTGCTGATTATACACTTTGCGAATCCAATGCCAGATCAGTCTATCCCTCCAACAATATTTCACATGCTTGAAAAAAATTTAGGCAAGAAACTAAGAGTAATTCTAGACCCCTCCTACGGTTTTGAAGGAACCTTGGCGGCAGTAACCCGAGAACCAGCGGGAATTTGGCTTTCAGAAGCTGAGGCTGTCATATTGCGGGCAACTATAGCCCAACCAATACCGCAAGTTGCTGGAAGAGAAGAAAGAAGCGAAATATTTATCCACTTAAATTCTGTGCAGCGAATAGAAGTTTTGCATGCATCTTCTCGTCGATAAAAATATCACGTGGGAAAGAAAATACGAGCTAAAACAACCACTACTATCAGGGCTATTGCCAAACCCACAAGGATTTCTGGGCGAACTTTTACCCCTTCTGTTTCTTCCTCAAAGAATCTTAGAAGCCCAGCGCTGGCAGCAGGCATTGGCGCTGCTTTCTCTTTCTTTTTCTTGCTCATTTGGCGTTCTCCTTTTAGTATGATAATTAATCTCCATTATTAATGTTGTGCCCTTTCGAAAGAGTTTTTATTTGTGGATGGGTGATAGTTTGATGCAAAAAAAGGGTGTATAAAATGTCAAGTTCACGAGAAGAGTATAATTATGTGCTTGGTCTCCTCGAGCAACATCACAAGTGGTTTCAAGAAAACATTCCGCTAATAGCGAGCGAAAACATTCCAAGCCCAGCTGTTCGCGAAGCTCTCACAACAGACTTTGGAAACCGCTATGCTGAAGGGTGGCCTGGAGAACGTGTCTATGCTGGTTGCCGTTTCATAGACCAAGTGGAAAACAAATGCATTGAACTCATGAAAAAACTTTTCAAGGCAGAATTTGTGGATGTCAGACCAATTTCAGGAGTTGTGGCAAACCTAGTTGTTTACACAGCATTTACAGAACCAGGCGACACCATGATGGCATTATCCATTCCATGCGGTGGACACATAACAATGGGCAAAAAAGAGTTGGGAGGCACAGCGGGCGCCGTTCATGGTTTAATTGTTGAATACCTTCCTTTAGATTACAAGGAGTTGAACATAGATGTGGACAAGGCAAAGCAGAGAATTGAAAAGTTAGCAACTGAGGGAAAACCGCCAAAACTTGTCATGTTTGGCGCAAGCGTTTTCCCGTTCCCCCATCCAGTCAAAGAGCTTGCAGATACAATTCGTTCGGTGGGAGGAACTGTAGGGTATGACGCTGCCCATGTGGCTGGCTTAATTGCTGGAGGAAAATTCCAAGACCCGCTTAGAGAAGGAGCAGACGTAGTAAGCCTAAGCACGCATAAAACTTTCTTTGGACCCCAACATGGCGGAGTCCTATCATGGGAAAAATACGCTGAAAAAATAAAAAGGGCAACATTTCCAGGAATGGTTAGCAATCACCACTTGCATGCGGTTGCCGGCGTAACTATTGCTTGCGCTGAAATGCTTGAGTTTGGAAGAGAATATGCAAACCAAATCGTGAAGAACGCTAAAGCCTTAGCCCAAGCCCTTTATGAAAGAGGATTTAACGTTTTAGCAGAGCATAAAGGGTTCACAGAATCCCACGTGATGATAATAGACATTACAAAATATGGCGACGGCGGGACAATCGAAGAAACCTTAGAGAAGGCAAACATAATAATAAATAGGAATTTGTTGCCATGGGACATTAAGGAAGGGAGACATTTCCAGCACCCGGGCGGAATAAGGCTTGGAGTTTCAGAGGTCACAAGGCTTGGAATGAAAGAGTCAGAGATGACTGACATAGCAGAGCTCATCAAACGAGTAATAATAGACAAGGAACCGCCAGAAAAGGTAAGGGCGGATGTGGCAGAGTTCCGAAAGGACTATCAAAAAGTGCATTACTGCTTTGAAAACTCGACAGAAGCCTACAAATACGTAAAAATTCGGTAGAGCAAAACCATGAAAGCCTTAGGTATCGCATTTAGTGCAAGGAAAAGAGGCAACTGCCTAAACTCTCTGGAATACGTCCTTGAGAAGTTAAAAGCTCAAAATTCGAAACAGAAATAATCAACATCTACGACTATGACGTAAAACCTTGCAGCCATTGCAATTACGAGTGTTTTGGTGTTAAGCTTAGAAGTAAAAAAGAGGAATGCCCAATAAGGGATGATGTTCCAAAGATTTACAGAAAAATGAAAGAAGCAGACATCATCATACTTGCAGTTCCAACATACGGAGGCAAACCCGCAGGACTTTATAGTGCCTTCACGGAGAGAACACAAGGCGTCTTTAAAGGTTACGACGAATTCAAAAACACCATTCTAAACAAGATTATAGCCCTAATAGTTATCGGAAACGTACCCGCGGGCGGCGACCTCACATATCATAGCATAATTCTCGACCATTATGAGTGCAAAAATCCACCCCCATCAATCTTACTTCAATCGGTTGAATACGACAGAGGCTCCATTTATGGAGACCTTCTTGAAGATGAAAAAGTTAGAGACCGACTGGACAATTTGGTGAAGTTAATCCTTAAAGATTTAGAAAGCAAGCGGTAAAATTGCAAACTACACTATGGACTATTGGACATAGCAATCGTTCCATAGAAAAATTCTTAAAGTTATTGAATGAGCATAAAATTCAAGTTCTCGTGGACATTCGTAGTTTTCCAACGTCAAAAATTGAACATTTCAAAAAAGAACAAATGGAAAAATGGCTTCCTCAAAATGGCATAGAATATGTTTGGCTTGGCAAAGAATTGGGAGGTTACAGGCGAGGCGGATACAAAAGGCATATGCGAACCAAAATTTTCAGAGAAGGAATAAGAAGGCTTTTGGAAATTGCACAAAACAATCGCGTATGCATCATGTGTATGGAAGTGAGCCCAAAATGCTGTCATAGACGGTTTATCTCAGCACATTTAGAAAGAAAAGGCGTCAAAGTCCACCATATAATTGAGAAGGGGCAAAAGGTTTTATCTAATAGTTAAATTTGCATCCGAAAAGCTGGGGTCCACGCTTCCACTTGTAATTTGAAAAGTCCATGAAAAGTTCGATTTCCCCCAGCGTTTTGAAACCTTGAGCACATAGGAATTTTATGGTTTTAGTGTTTCGGGCTACGGGTTTTATGCAGAGAAACCTTATTTCCATTTTCTGGGCTTCGGAAATAACGGTTTTTAGGAGTTGTTTTCCTACTCCTTTACCACGGTAGGTTTTGCTGACTATAAGAGGTTCTATTTCAGCCTCATTTCCTTCAACAATTAGGCCCACAAGCCCTACAACTTTAGAGTTGTGTACGGCAACCCATAGTTTGTCGGGTCCAACTTTAGCCAAATGCTTGTCAAAGTATTCTTCTGAATGTTCTCCGCCAATTTTTGGGTCTTTGTAGATTTTTCGGTGCCACTCCGTTAGTTCCCGCCACAGCGAACGGCAATTTTCTCTATCCTCTTCTCTATAATTTCTAACAACAACACGCGTAAAGCATCACATCCAAACTGAAACGTTAGATGCATTTTTATCTTAAAAACTACTCGATTCATAGAGAAAAAGGTGAAAATACCTTGCATATTCATGAGTTTCAGAAAATGATGCATCGCCTATACTTTCATAAAGACTCCAAACGAGGGGCTCTTGAAACGTATAATTGGCTTGTAGACGAAGTAAAGGAGTTAGGAGAAGCATTAAAAACAAACAATAAAAAGGCTTTGGAAGACGAGTTTGCAGATGCAATTGCGTGGTTGGCTTCACTTGCCAATGTCACAAATGTGGATCTTGAAAAAGCAGCCTTTAACAAATACGAAAATATATGTCCAAAGTGTAAGAGTTCTCCATGCCAATGCCCCTTTTAGCCAAGGTTAACTAAACGCCGCTGACCCAAACCAGTTAGAGCCCAAGTGTGTGGTCTACTGCCTTTACGCTCTACGATTCCCTCAGCTTCCAAAAGCCTTAAATGATGCATTATAACGTTGTAATGCAATTCGGTTTCTTTTGCGATTGTTTTTGTGTCTGCTGAGCCTTTATCCAAAACACCCAATATTTTGGTTCGCGTCCGAAGCCCAAGCTTAATATTTTTGATATTTGACAAGTAAGCGTTAGGGTGATAAGCCTCTTTTAACATACCCACCAAAAACAATTATTGTCATTGATGTAGAAAAGTTTTCTCAAGCAAAATCCGTTAGGCTAATTTGTTTGGGCTTTTTCCCCACAAACAGGGAGTCAATTTCCTCTTTCATAAGCAAAATTCTCTGGGAATAATACTGGGGCAAACCATACTTTTTAACTAAATGCTGCGCAGCCTCCAAGTACTTTTCAATTCCACCACGGTAAACGGTTAAGGTTAATTCTCCGCCACATATGGGGCATTTGCCGCGTAAAGGCAAACGTCTGAAACGTTTGCTACATGATTTACACCTGAATCTTTGCATGGAAAATGCTCGTAGGTTTCCAGCAATGTCACGCATAAAATGTTTTGTCAAAACTTTAAAAGCCACTTTTCTTGCATTTACTGCTTCTATTTTTTCAGCCAGATCAAGTTGGCATGTTAACTTCTCAATCATTGTTTTGAACCGTTTATATGCGCTTTCAGCATTCCCCATATTAATGTTGGAAACTGGAGTTGTAAACCGGAAGCCTTCAAACTGTGCTTCAGTGCCCAATCGATGACCAACGAGGTCTATGATGCGGCTCACGTTCTTGGCGTCTACGTTTTCCAGTGTTCTCTCATAAAATTCTAGAGGATATGCGGTAGCAACGTCGAAATCGTATGCTTGCCTCTGCACCTCTTGAGTGTTAACAATTGGAATCAGAAGCAAGGGGGCATCCATTATTCCACCAATTTGGGCTGGCAAATATTCACGAGAAAAGTTAAGCAAAGTGTCCAAAGCAAGCATTAACGCATCTTCGTCACCGTCACAATCTCTACGTTTGGCTGAATGCCAAATTGGATGAGCATAACAGACGTTTAGATTTGTAAAGCCAATTATACGTCCAAGAATGCCTACAGAAGTGTGGGGAGCCAAACCCACAACAAGGTGCCCAACCAAGTCTTCTATTCGCTTAACATTATAATAGGGTGAAAGCTTGTAGACTTTCGTTAAAAGTTCATCCAAAAAGTTTGCAACTCGTACGAAATATTCTGCGCATTTTGTGGGGATGATGACGTCTTGAATTTTTAGTTCGCATATTTGGTTTGCATCTGTTAACAGTGCACCATAAATATCATGGCTATAACCGAGCTGTTTGAGCCTTTCCACGGAACCCCCTATCTCTGAGGGTTTAAAGTGGGTTAAAGGAGCATTTGTGGCATCAAAGCGCACCGTTCCATCTTTATAAACTGATAAATCATACTTAGCCCGCAAAATCCCTTTCTCAATAATTTCAGGAGTTTTACTCTCATTAGATAAGCCTTTAACGCCTTTCAAAATTTTTGGAATAGACACACCTAAACGCTCACAAGCAGTTTCAAGCAACTCCCTAAAATTGATGCGCTGTTTTTGATAGGGATTAGTGCGCACCTTACAGACGGGACACTCGTTCCCATTCAAAACTTTACCACATCGAGGACAGCTTTTTTCAATCACTGTTTCAGAGCCACAATTTGGACATTTAACCCTAAAAGTAGAAGTACCGCAAACCCGACATTTACGCTTAACAATATCCACAAAAACCCGCTCTTTTTCAGCCGCTTCCACAATATCCCGCTGAGCTCCGCCAGCTAAACCTACTGGAAAAAGAAAATGCACAAGCGGTTTCATCTCACGCCTTTTTGCCTTTTCGGGTCTTCCCATACGGGCTCCAACAAACGTCGCAGCCTTTTCTCGAATTTCTACGCCAGCAAGTTGGCTGACCGCCTCCTTAATGGTTTTGGCAGAAGAAAAGTCTATGGCATTTGTAGATTCGTAACCAAGGGAGAAGGCAAAGACATGTGCATCTACCCCTTCGATAACGATTTTGCCTTCCAAAACTTTGTGAGGTAAGCATATCGTCTCCAAAGCTTGTTTAACGTTTGCGTGCTTATCTCCAACAATTTCACAAACTAGACCGCCGTCTTTCTGTACTTTGGAGTTAAGAAGCCAACTTCGCAGTTGTTCAAGCGCCTCAATCGAGCGAAGATTTGACCAGAAGAATGTGAAAGATGGATGGAGGGGCACATTTAGCACTAGTGATAGAGTGATTGCTTCTTGGATTGTTGGTTTATTGGCGAAGGGATTTTCTAAAAAATCCTTAAGCCTTTCAAAGGGAATTTTAGTGGCTTCCGCTAAGCTTTGAACGTTCCCATTAAACTTTTCTATAATAGCCTTTTGTAAATCTTTAGCCCACCACTCCTCCACATAACCAGAAGGTGCAAGAGACTTACTATTATACAAGAAATCTCCAAAGCTAATCAGAAGGTCGCCCAAAAAAAGAATCTTGGAAATTTCATCTTTCACACGATTAAAATTTTCTATAGACACACGAACAACTGACCCATCTTTTAACAAAACAATGGGTGGTTCTATGCCGTCAACCGGAACAGCAATGCCCCCTTTTCCAGGAAGCTCCAAACGGAGTTGTGTGCCAGCAGCCAGAAATCCTTGAAGCACAAGCATAGTCGCCGGATGTACTCCAACAGCAGCCAAACCAGTATTGCGTGCTCTTCCATACCTGAGACGAAAGCCGCCGCGGGTGGATGGAAACGAGAAGATTGGGCGTCCAGCAATTACTTCATCCATAAACCCTGCAGATTTTTTCTCCGACTTTTTACGAAAATCCTTTAGCCAATCCCACCCACCAATGCCAAGCTTCTCAACAATAGCCAAAACTTTAGACGCCCTCCCCACAACACCATCATTCACAACCCTAAGTGCTCCACCCCGCACACGATTAGTTTCAATACGTGGAAGATTACGGAAAGAAGAAACTTCAATAGGGTTAGATTCTGTACCAGTCACTTCCACTGGAAGCCAATGGAGCGCCTTCCTAAGCTCATCATCTGAAACATGATATTGAAAACGACCCACAGAACGTTCATAAAGCCTCATCTCCTCAACAAATCGCGAAATTTCATCTTCCGTAGGTTTGTAACGATCAAGCCCAAGCAAACGGCGCACAAAATCAGCCACAACTAATGTTAAGGCTTGATCTGTTCCGCCAGCGGAGCGTATTGGACCAGCAAAATAGACGGCGAGATAACGTGTCCTATCATGATTTGTTTTGATTTTCACTTTTGCCACGCCTTGTAAAGGTGCTGCTGTAAGCCCTTCTGTTAAAATTGCGAGGGCAGTGCGCACTGCTTGTTCGGCTGCTGCTTCAGCTTCCATGTGCCCAAATTTGCCATAGACAATTTCTTCAGCAATTTTAAAGGCTAACTCTTCCCTTGAAAGTTTCTTGCTTAATTCTCTTATGCTTTCAGCAACGCCCTTTGGCCCCACGAGCCCTTCTACCAAGTCGGCTAAATCCTTGGCAATTTTGCATTCAGGTTTTAGTGCTGGGTCAAAGCCTTCTTCTCTTGCCTTCTGGCTTAAAATGTATAATTGCTGAAGGTGGTCTTCTAAAGCTTCCACATATTGCTTATAGGATTCGCTCATGGGACCGTTCATACCGCAACACGCACTTTCTTGTGTTGTCAACAGTTTATTTTGGTTTTGTGACACAGAAAAATCAAAAATAAAGGCTGCGAGGCGCTTTTATTCCGTGTGAATTCTACACAAAAATATAGTAGCCCACTTTTCTTTAGAACGTCCAGTGGCTTTTTCATAAGCATTCTTTGCAATTTTGCTTCGTTTTTCAACGCATTCTTTACAGTTCATGTGACGCAAATCAGATGGGCCATCACAAACTCCACAATTCAGTAGCAATACTTCGCCTAAACCTCTCAGCGCGGTCCACGCATATTCATGCTCATCGTACTGGGGCTCAAAATTCGGCCAAATTTCATAAGCATTCTCATTTCCTAAAATCTTCTTTAAAGCGTTAAAATAGTTTTCAAAGGATGTCAAAGGCTTTTACGACCTATGTCCTTTTATACCTTCAATAATTTCAGACACTTTCTCTTTAACCTCGGTATTCTCAACAATATTACCAGTCACTATAATGTTTGCCCCTGCAGATGCAGCTGCCAAAGCTTGTTCTCTTGTTTTTATGCCTCCTCCAACAATCAAGGGAACATCAACGTAACTTTTAACAACTCGAATCATTTCTGGGGGAACAGGCTTTTTAGCGCCAGACCCCGCCTCTAAATATATGAAGCGCATGCCTAAATATTGCCCTGCTAAGGCATGCGCTGCAGCAAGCTCGTATTTGTTGTATGGAACTGGAACGGCTTTTCCAACAATGCCAGCGGTTCCGCCATCGCCAATAATGATGTAGCCCATTGGGATAGGTTCTAAATGGTATTTCTTAACGAGGGGGGCACCTAAAACTTGGGCGCCTATCAAGAAGTAGGGGTCAACAGAATTTAATAGTGACATGAACCATATGGCGTCTGCATGGCGGCTTATTCCAGTGATATTGTTAGGGAAAAGGATTACTGGAATCTTTACGGTGCGTTTAACCGCCTTAACAATACTGTCCAGATGGGTTGTAGAAACGAACGTGGAGCCACCAACCATTATAGCTGATGTCCCACTTAAAGTTGCCTTAGTAACAATTCTAGAAGCTTGAGGCGGGGTGACCTTTTCAGGGTCTATAAGGGTTATGTGAATTGCACCTTCCGCCTCGATTTTTTCAAGAAGATATTTCTCAACACGTCCTACCATTGAGACCACTCATCCTTAAAATCCTTGAACTTGAGGGGTTACGCCTTTCTTAGAACCTCCATAAAGTTTGTCTGTAAACAGGCAGTAAACATCAACCTCACTTTGCGCTGGTTTAACATTAAACTCTTCCTTTAAACCACAACTTCCACAACCAACAATTGCACGCCCTTCCTCACGAAGAATTTCAACCCTTACCGCTTCCTTTCCACATCTTGGGCAAGAGAAGAATTTAGGCAAACGTTTCTTAGGAATACGAACAACTTTCCTCCTTCTTCGCCCCATACTCCAATCCTTCTATACCGTAAAGCTTACATCACTCCACTATTTTATTTTTGTCCTTAAATACGCTTATAACCACAAAAATAATGAGGATGCACCTATTTGGAATTAAAACCTTCAGTTCTAGATTTGGACTTTCAAGAAGTAGAGATGAAAATAAGGCGTTTCATAAGAGATTATGTGGAAAAATCCAAAGTGAAGGGCGTAGTTTTAGGATTATCTGGAGGTCTAGACAGCTCCACAGTAGCTGCTCTTTCTACTCTAGCCATTGGCGGCGAAAAAGTTTTAGGGCTCATATTACCAGAAAAGGAAACCTACAGCAAAAAGGATGTTGAACACGCGAAACTTGTGGCTGAAAAGTTTGGGTTCAAAACAAAAATGATAGATATTACCCCCACTTTGGAAACACTATATAAGTCAATACCAAATTTTGACCCAAACGATAAAGTGTGTAAGGGCAATATAAAGGCGAGAACCCGAATGATTTACCTTTATTACTTCGCCAATAGGCACAATATGCTCGTTTGCGGAAGCTCAGACAAATCAGAAACCATGATGGGTTACTTCACAAAATGGGGCGACGTGGCCGCCGACATATCGCCAATAATGGACTTATACAAAACACAAGTTCGAAAACTCGCACAACACATAGGGATTCCAAAAGAAATCTTGACAAAACCACCATCCCCCGCCCTATGGCCTGGACAGCTGGCAGAAACGGAACTTGGCATAAAATATGACCTTTTAGACCTTATCCTTTACGGACTTGAACATTTTATGGAAACAAAAGACATAGCCCAACAATTGGGTGTAGAAAAGAATCTTGTGGATAGAATAAAAAATCGGTGGCTTTCCACGGAACATAAAAGGAGAATGTTATTAACAACTAAGCTTGAGTATCGCACTGTGGGAGCGGATTTCAGACTTCCCCGAAGTTACTGATAATGGGGCGTAATAAAAATGGAAAATAAAATTAAGATAGCATTGGCGCAAATCAGTTGCAAACGTGGAGACAAAAAGGCAAACATAAAGAAAATGGAAAAATTTGTAAATAAAGCCAAGAAACAAGACGCAAATCTCGTAATTTTTCCAGAACTTTCACTGACAGGCTATACGGTCAGAGACGAACTATATGAGTTAGCAGAAACAATACCAGGCCCTTCAGTCAAAGCTTTAGAGAACATAGCCAGAAAAACAAATGCTCATATTATTTTTGGCATGCCAGAATTAAGCGAAAAAACTAAAGCAACCCTTTATAACACAGCAGTTCTCATAGGCCCAGAAGGCTTCATAGGAAAATACCGAAAAATATATCTCCCAACTCACAGCGTTTTTGAAGAAAAAAGATATTTCCGCGCAGGATATAGCACAGCAGTTTTTGAAACAAAAATTGGAAAAATAGGCTTAATCATATGTTATGACATATTTTTCCCAGAAGTAAGCCGCCTAACACGGCTTAAAGGGGCACAATTAATAGTTTGCATTTCTGCATCCCCAGCAATTAGAAAAAAATTTTTTGAGACATTAACCATAGCAAGGGCTATAGAAAACACGGCTTTTTTGGCTTATGTTAACCTTGTAGGCATAGAAGACGGTTTACAGTTTTGGGGAGGAAGTCGACTTGTGGGGCCTAATGGAAAAGTTTTAGCTCAAGCAAAATATGACGAAGAGGACCTTGTGATGTGTGATGTGGATTATGCGGACATAAAGCCTGTGGAAACTTTCGTTCCTACATTAAGGGATTTGCGCCCAGAACTCTTCGACGAACTTAAAAGGCGTGCAGAGGAGTTATAAAATAACTTACCTAATCTTTTTAACAGCCCTTTCTATGCGGTTTAATGCCTCTTCCAATTTTTCGTAAGTCGCAGCATAAGACATTCTTATGTGACCTTCACCCTGAACGCCGAAAGCAGACCCTGGAACGGTCACAACTCCCGCCTCTCTCACAAGGAACTCAGCAAACTCCTCTGAACGCATGCCAAAAGCTTTTATGTCTGGGAACATATAGAAAGCGCCTTTTGGGAGGCTACAATTAAAACCCTCAATTTCCATAAGCCTTTTATGAACCAAGTGCCTTCGCCTGTCAAACTCGCACACCATATTCTTAACAAAATCTTGTGGCCCTTTCAATGCTGCTAAGGCAATATGCTGTGCAAGACTATCTACGCAGGCAACCGTATACTGGTGGACAAGCCAAAGAAAAGACATAAGCTCTTTGGGTCCATAAATGCATCCAACACGCAAACCAGTCATGGCATAAGTTTTAGAGAAAGAATTAATCACTAGGGTGCGCTCCCACATTCCTGGGAAAGCCGCAAAACAACAGTGTTTAGCGTCATCGTAAACTATTTTTTCATAAACCTCATCTGAAATCACAATCACATCATGTTCTACAGCAACTTTTGCTAAAGAAGCTGCCTCATCATGGGAAAGAACGGCACCTGTGGGATTGTTAGGATAGTTAAGTATCATCACACGTGACTTTTTCGTGATACGCGATATCACATCCTCAACAGAAGGTTTGAATGAATTTTCCTCCCGCAAAGGAACAGAAACAGGAACACCGCCTGCCAAAAGAACACTTGGTTCATAACAAACAAATCCAGGATTTGGAATAAGCACTTCATCGCCGGGATTCACTAATCCAGCAATGGCTAAGAAAATAGCTTCAGTCCCGCCGGCGGTAACAAGGATTTCAGCGTTTGGATCGTAGTGGAGGCCATAGTCTTGGTAGGCTTTCTGTGCTAAAGCCTCTCTAAGTTCAGGAATGCCATTAGTTGGTGTATAATGGGTTTTACCTTCTTTCATGGCTTGCCATCCAGCCTCCAAAGCATGTTTCGGCGGCACAAAATCGGGTTCTCCGACGCTTAAATTGATAACATTCGGCGTTTTTTGAGCTATATCGAAAAAGCGGCGTATTCCAGAATATTTTATGCCTTTTAGGCGATCTGCGGGCTTAAAGTCCGAATCCAAAGGGACCCTCATCTTACACTGTTTTCTTTAACATAAAATGTTTGTGTTAGCAAAGCATGCTTTTCATCATAGCACTCAATAATTTAAAATAGTCCTGTATACAAAAGTGTATCCATCCAGCAAGTTTGTGGAGAGAAAAGTGTGAAGCTTAAAGAAAACATCCAAGCCTGGTTAACAAACGCATTAAACGACCCTATTGTGAAAATGCTCGCTAAAAATAGTCATTTAACAAAAATTCAGCTTGAAACGTTACTTATTGACATATTGGCTGAAAATTTTTCAGAAAAACAACTAAAATACGACGAAAAAGCCAGATTAAGACTATCAAAGGCAAAAATAAGCCGCGGAGCCTTCAACAGAACTTTAAAACAGGCAAAAGAAAACGTCATAAAATCAATTTACACAGTATTGCTCTTAGGATACTTGGGAGTGTTTGAAGACACGACACTTGACCCCTATCTCGAAATAGCAAATAAATTACACGAGTTCATGGAAGCATACAAGGATATACCAAACAAGGACAGCGAACTTGATGAACATTTAAAACTCATCAAAATGGTTAGAGAAGAGCTTGAAACAAGCCTAAAAAAGCTTTCAAATCCCACCGAGGGCTTTACGTGACATCACAAGTCACATACAAGAAAGGAGAAATACCTTTAATCAGCTATGCTAATTTGAAGTGCAAATTAAGGCGCAAAAAGCAAAAAACCAAAAAAGCTGACCTTTTAGTGCATTTTTGTGATTGCAAGCATTTGTCTCTATTAGCTGTGATGTGTGATGTCATCGAAACTTTCACAGCTTCCTTTTTACCGTAATCTTTAAATCTTCTATGTTAAAACTGTGATGTGTGATGTAACATGTCTGAATTGGGCGTAATCACATATAAATCACAAGTGGGGTACTCTATATGGATGCGCTCTTGATTCTTTTTGGAAGTTTGCTTGTCATAACCGTCTGGGCTGCTGTCGAGTATTACAGGCAGTTGCAAAAGGTGCGGAGAGAATATGAAAAGGCAAGAGAAATCATCGGCGACATTTTGGTGAGTTTTAATAGAGAGTTAAAGCAGGAAGCCGAAAGGACGGAGCGTGTGATTTATAAAGTTGAAGCCATTTCCACAAAAAGTGAAAGAGCACTAAACAAGGCAGAAGAAACTCATAAGAGGGTTCAGTCTTTAGAGGAAAAGGTAAGTAAAGTTCTGGAGCACAAAGAGGAAATTTCAAAAAGATTTGTTGAAGTTGATGAAAAAGTAAGTGATCTTTCTGCGGCATTTGAAAAGTTAAATTTAAAGGTTTCGGAAGTTGAAGAGCAAAGTCGGCGGCTTTCTATTGTTCCCGAGGCAAAAATTGAGGCGGCAATACCCATAAAAAGAGAAAAAGCCCTAGCCCCCCTCACAGAAACAGAATTGGCGGTTCTGGAAATGTTGGCTTCTGAAGGCCCTAAAACCGCACCAGAAATAAAAGAGCGAATCAAACTCAGCCGAGAGCACACAGCGCGGTTGATGAAGAAACTTTACGAAGGAGGTTATCTGGAGAGGGATACAAGCAAAATCCCATTCAAATATAATGTGAAGAAAGAAATGGAAAACATTCTAAAAAAGAAGGAAACAGAAGCCCAATAAAAAAGGGATCATGACATCTGTTGTTTAGGCAATATTTGTGGATAAGTAGGCATCAGCCTGTATTTCAAACGGTTAGAAGCCCCAGCTTTAGCAAGTAATCCCTTGCTTGCCATTCTATAAAGGTATGTGGCAACCGTGCTAAGACTTATAGGCTCCTTAAATTCCTGCTCATAAACTAACTGAACATCCCTAGAAGAAAACCAAACCAGTGGAAAATGTTTCTGAATTATCATACGAACTTTGCTATACTTATTTGGCTGATCGAGCGTCACAGGGACCGGTGTTCCCGGATTTCCTTCGCTTGCTGATACCCCGCCCAAAAGCTCCACCATGTCTAATAAGCGAAGAGCCTTTTCTCTAGTTATCTGACCTTCAAAGGACACGGTATACTTGTTGCCCTCACTATCGTAGAGTTCTACGCGCATTTTTTTAGCTGGCATTAGCGGAAGCACCCATTGTAGGTGTTTCACAATTTTACACTTCACAAGTTATAGCTGTTATGGTAAAAAAGAAAAAAGAAGAAAGCGGATTAAATGGAGAAAAATGAAAAAGAAGGAAATTTCTTAATGTTTTTGAGTTTACAGGCTTCACATTTTCTCCAAATTTTAAAAAGAAAAAGAAGCCTTGAATAATGTTTATTTCCATTGGAAGCGGAGGGGTGACTAATTCACAAAAAAGAGACAAGAAAAAGTTAATAATCCGAATTAAGAAGGTTTAAAAGAGGCGCTATTAAGTTAATTTCACAAGGTCTTTACATTTTGTGAATTGCTGTGAAATATTCAACAGAATTTTCTTAGACGGAGATATGCAGGAAAAAATAAAGAAGAAAAATAAAATGAAATAATAATAGCATACTATAATGTTTAATTATATTTTAGTGGCACCCCTTCATTTCCTTTGGAAATTTTTCCTTTTCACTTGTGTTTTAGTTTGCCTTTTTAGTTATTTATCAAAAAACTTTTACAGCAAGTATTATAGTAACTTTTGTGATTTTTAACCTTTCAGAGTATATTTCTTTCTTTCTAAATAAACAAAAATCTAAAAGAATTATTATTAAAACTTACAGAGTTCCAGAAGAAATTGTGGGGTGTGCCTTTCCTTAATCATAAAGAGAAGTAATGTGCGAAAGTTTTGTTTTAGGATTTTTGTGTTGAACATTTAGTTTTCTGTATGGCAGAGCTTATTTTTTCTACCAGAAAGAGTGGTTTTACCACTAAAATTTACTGAGGGACCAATTTGAATAGCATTCTCGACGAAGTGTTCAAGAAATTTGTTTCCAACAATAGGATTTTCAGAAACCGAGAGGTCTTGCGGCATGATTACTTACCTGATAAACTGCCTCATCGAGAAGAACAAATTACGAGGCTTGGAGAAACCGTTGCCCCAGTTTTAAAAGGATCCAGAAGCTCCAATGTTTTTATATATGGAAAAACTGGCACAGGCAAAACGGCTGTAACAAAATATGTTTTAAGTCATTTAGAAACTAAAGCGAAGGAGTTTAACGCTCCTGTCAAATTCTGTTACGTAAACTGCCGCATGGCTGGCTCTGAATACCGCGTTTTTTCTGGGTTATGCCAAAGTATAGGCGTGCAGGTTCCTTTTACTGGTTTGTCTGTTGGCGAAGTTTTTGATAGGTTCAGAGTTGGTTTAGATACTTTAAAAATTATTTTTATTGTTGCTTTGGATGAAATTGATGCTTTGGTGAAGGTGCGCGGAGACAGCCTCCTTTATGAGCTAACAAGAATAAATGAAACTTTACGCAGTAGTAAAGCGTCTATTGTAGGCATATCTAATGACCTTCGTTTGAAAGAGTTTCTGGACCCAAGAGTTTTTAGTTCTTTAAGCGAAGAGGAGATCGTTTTTAGGCCTTATGATGCTAATGAATTGGGCAATATCTTGCTTGAACGGGCAAAATTAGCATTTTATGAAGGCGCCTTGTCTGAAGCAGCTATAAGCCTTTGCGCTGCTTTGGCAGCTGCGGAACATGGTGATGCTAGACGGGCCTTAGATTTGTTACGGGTTGCTGGAGAAGTTGCCGAACGGAAAGGGGCGAGTTTTGTAACTGAAGAGCATGTTCGAGAAGCTGAAAAACATATTGAACATAATAGGGTTGTGGAGGCTCTGCGGAACTTAACTTTGCATTCAAAACTTGTGATTTTAAGCGTGTACCATTTGAATAGGGCAAACATTCATAGTGCCATCACAGGCGAGATATATGATGTATATGCGGAGCTTTGTGGAGAAGTGAGCGTCACTCCTTTGACGCAACGCCGATTAAGCACGTTGGTGAATGAGCTTGATTCTATGGGGCTTGTGAATGCTAAGGTTATAAGTATGGGAAGGTATGGAAGAACGAAAAAAATTAGGCTGGAAATAGCTCGCACTCTTATTAGAGACGTTTTTGCTAATGACACTAGACTTGGGCGTCTGGTGGAATATGAGGCGAAAAGCCTTTCAAAACATGCTAATCGTGGGGGTTGAAGACGGAAGTTTCCAAAAAGGAATAACTCGTGAAGCACTTCTTGCCATAGTTTTGCTAAGGCAAGCCACCATTAAAAATGTGAAAGTCACAAAAATAACGGTTGATGGATTAGATGCAACAGAAAAACTTGCCAAAATCTTGGAAAATTGGGAATTTGATGTCGTTCTGTTGGCGGGCGTATCTTATGGTGGCTTTAACCTTATCAACCCCATGCTAATTCATGAAAGATTCAAAAAACCAATCATCATAATAGCGCAAACAAAACCAAACAATAAAGCAGTAAGGCGCGCCCTAAAAAGGCACTTTGAAGATTGGGAAATCCGTTGGAAAGTTTTTCAAAGGCTTGGCCCAGTTCATAAAATCCACATCAAAAGTGACGAAGCTCCATTGTATATGGAAACGGTAGGCGCAAATGTTAGGTGGGCCTCCAGCCTTGTGCGCTTTTTGTGCTTTTGTGGCAGAATTCCAGAACCCCTTCGGGCTGCGCGATTGATTGCACGTGGTTTATCTTAAGAGAAAGAGAGGATGTTGACTTCTAATGTTTGAAGATTAATCACCGGGACTTTTCCAGGGGTTGGAACAAAACCCATTCTTCTCATATACTCTGTTTGTTCTTGCCACCCTCCTGAGTTTACAATTAAAACTCCACGATAGGTTGTATAACCTAATGCATGTATGTGTCCGGCATGGAAAATGTCTGGAATTCGCTCAATGACGAGGCAGTCTCTATTTTCAGGAGAAATTGGCGTTTTTTCACCATAGACTGGCGCTAAGTGGCGACTCTGCAGTAATAGTTTCATTGCTTTTTCTGGCTGGTTAGAATCCATTTCAGGAACTGTGGGGATGACATCGTCTAAGCTGCGACCGTGATAGAGCAGAACTTCTACGTCATGGAGGCTTAGAGTGCAGGGGTTTCCAAGGGAATAAAATTTTCGGGTTTCTTGTAGTGTTTCAAAGAAAGTGTTGGATATAGGTGGTTGGGGCAGCGCTTTTCTGGGGGCATCATGATTTCCCGGTATAATCACCACTTCTATATAATCTGGAATGTTTTCTAAATATTCTCGAGCAAGCCTATACTGCTCATCAATATTTTTTATTGCCAGTTCTTTAACTTGGTTTGGATAAACGCCTATACCGTCTACTATATCGCCTGCCACCAAAACATATTTGACATGGCTTGCTATCTCTCTCATTTTTTCATTTCCATATTCGCCCTTAAGCCATGAAAGGAAGCGGTCAAAAGCCTTCTCTTGAAATTTTGTGCTGCCCACATGCATATCCGACGTGAGCACAGCGTAAACTGGAATTGATGCTTTATGGGGCGTTTTCTGCGCCACGTCTGGTAAAATTATGTCTTCGACAAGTAATAGGTTGCTTCTTGTTTTTACAACACTAAAACAAACCACCTGATCAAGGAGGAGACATTGCGCTTTCTTCAAAACTTCTGCTGAAGCGTTTTGAGGCACTAGCATTGTGGTACTTGCATTCAAATCCTCTACCGTTAGCAAGATTTTTTGTTTTGCCTCTCTTTTTTCTGTGACCATGCCAATTACTTTTAAACGTGTGTTTGGAGGAGATTTTAGGGCTTCAATAATTGAAGTTGCGCTTTTAACATCCATTCGCTGTCTTAACAATTTTTCTATGCGCTTGAACCTATCTTGGAAATATTGTAGGTAATCCTCCATCGTTCCGCCTGAGCTTAACTTTTCCGCTGGATTATCAATTATTTTAATGCGGGCTTCAATGTCCTTTGCAAATGGGCGGAATTTTCCTCTTCCAAGAGGGGGGGAGGTTTCTGGTAATGTTTGAACTTGTTCTACTTGTTGGGGAAATGCCTCTTCTACTAGCTTCTGTTCTTTTATCAATTGCTCTAGAAACGTTTTGCCAATAAAAAGCGGCTTTTCCGTTAGCATTCCAATTTTTTGTAGGGCTTTGCTTATGATTTCTGTAGGATCTTCTGTGGTTGCCAAACTGCTTAGAAATTCGAAGGCTTCTTTGTCAAGTTGGTATCCTGCCTCAATTGTTAATTCTACAGCTTTGTGCAACTTTTCATTTTGGCTCATATTTTTAGGGTTCTCCAATCCATTTTTTTAGGAACTATTATGAAGCCTTCTTCCTCATCTCCTATCGCTTCGGTTTGTTTTTGTAGGTGGAGATAGGCTGTTAGGGCTGCTGTTATGGCATCGATTTCATGAGATGTCAAGGTGCGAGTTTTAATGTCTCCTTTTATTCCCATACTCTCTAGGATTGTTTGAATGGGTTTCCACTCTTTTAAAGGCATGTTTAAAGCTTTTCTTGTTGATGTTGGGTGTACTTCTACCGTTTTATACTTTTTTTCTAGTATTAACTTGTTTATTTTTATAGCCCGCAATGTTAGCTTTTCCATTGCTGGAAGACCTGGCGGAAAGACTCTGTATCCCCTTTTTATCATTTCTTTATCTGCCTTTCTTAAAATTCCTTCTTTCGGCAGCCTTAAGGGAGCATCAATCGCAACAATGGATGGGCTATGGCTTAAAATGCCCTTAAGAATTTCCTCGTCGGTATAAACCAAATTTGCTTTCACTATTTTGTTCTTCCATAAAGCCCATCCTGTTGGATTTTTGGAGCTTCCTGCCAAATCTATACCTATTATAATTGAATTTTCCAATTCTAACACTCACATTTACGTTTGTATTTTAATTTTTTATTTAGATGCATTTATATTATAGGGATAAGCAAATTTACGGTTAGTGATTGAAATGAGCGAATTGCGTAAAGTCCAACGTACTCCAAGCGGCACATTTTTCGTTTGTTTGCCTAAGCGCTGGGCTGAACGTCACGGGTTTAAACCAGGCTCTGTGGTGGCGGTCAGCGAAACTAGCGAGGGCAAGCTTCTAATCGATCCTGAATATGGAGCTGAGCTTTCTCCGCGAACCATTACTTTGGGGCCTAGCCCCTATTTGAGTCGTGAAATCATAGCGAAGTATCTCTTAGGATTTGACATTATCACTATTGAGACAAAAGAGCGTATTAGCTTTGAGGTTCGTGACATAGTTAAGAATGCCGTTAGTCGACTTATTGGATTAGAAATTGTGGAAGAAGATTACTCTCGTATAGTCTTACAATGTTTGCTAGAGCCTTCTGGTTTTCCACCTGAAAAAATTCTTCGAAGAGGCTACACAATTGCTGCTGGTATGCATAGGGATGTTGTTAATGCGTTGGTGGATGGAGACATGCACTTAGCAAAGGCGGTTATAGCCCGCGATGATGAGGTGAATAGGCTTTATTTCCTTTTAGTGCGCATTCTTCGAACCATAATTCAAAACCCAAGCTTAAGCGAAAAACTTGGTGTGCGTCCCATTGAATGCCTAGACTATCGCCTCGTAGCAAGTTTGGTGGAAGCAATAGGCGATGAATGTGTTCGAATAGCATTGAAAACAGTCGAGTTGAAGGGCAAAACTTTAGCTGAAAACTTTAAAAAAATCTTCGTTGACCTTCACCTTGCTTGTTTTCAAGCGCATGAAGATGCCTTGAAGGCTTTTCTGGCAGGTGATGTGGGCGTGGCAGAGAAAGTGCGTGGTGAGCGAGAAATGGTTGAAAAAATATTTACAAGCCTAGAAAAGGTTGCCAAGGAACAGCCTTTAGATATTATGCCTCACATTCTAGCGGCAGCCTCAATGTTAAGACAGATCTATGAGCACAGCGTAGACATAGCGGATTTAGCGATGCCTCGAAAAGGTTAACTCTAGCTTTGGTGAACAGAATGCATACAACATTATCCGACAAACAATACCACATCGCATGCAAAAAAGGCGATTTAGCTGAGTATTTGCTTGTGCCAGGAGACCCGGACCGTGTTCCAAAAATTGCCTCTTTCTGGGATTCTGGAAGGGAAGTGTCTTGCCACCGCGAGTTTCGAAGTTTCACAGGAAAATATAAGAGTGTTCCAATTTCTGCTCTCTCAAGTGGTATAGGTCCGGCTTGTATGGCTATTGTTGTTAATGAGGCTTCGCGTGTTGGGGTTCATACTTTTATTCGAGTGGGCAGCACCGGTGCCATACAAGCTGACATAAACTGTGGCGATGTAATTATTTCGTCTGCTGCCGTTCGCTTGGATTATACAAGCAATTGTTACGTTATACCCGAGTATCCAGCCGTGGCAAACTATGAAGTTTTGTTAGCCTTGATTGAGGCGGCTGAAAGCCTTAAAATAAGCAATTATCATGTGGGCATAACTGCAACAACAGCAGACTTTTACGCTGGACAAAACCGCCCAACAATCAAAGACTATTCGCCGCACATGGAAAACTTGCTTTCAATGTTGCAAAAGGCAAAAGTGTTAAACCTTGAAATGGAAACAGCCACCCTTTACACTTTAGCAAACCTTTACGGACTAAGGGCAGGAGCAATTTGCGCTGTCTACGCAAATAGATGCAAAAACGAATTTAAGCCCGGAGCAGGCGAAGAAAACGCCATAAAAATCGCAAACGAAGCCACAAAAATACTATACCAATGGGACAAGAAAAAACAAGAAAAGAAGAAAAAATGGATCTTCCCATCCCTATTAACCAAATAAAAACCCTTTTTAGAAGATAAACAACCTAATTCCATTTGCCGGGGTGGCGGAGCGGTTAACGCGCTGGCCTCGAGATCAAAAAAGAAGAAGGGCTAGAATAAGGCAAGTGAGCCAGTGAGCCTTCGGGCTCGCAAGGGTTCGAATCCCTTCCCCGGCGCTTATGCTGAATCATTAATGTAATTTGGTACTAGTAAGAAAAAGCAGACTTGTATTTTTAACAGAAGGTTTTTTGGAGAGGGCGCTGTTGATATTTGAGAGGTGAAGTGAACTAGCATGAGTAGAGAACAGGATTCCCGTAGAAAAGCCAAAGAGAGCGCTCGCCGTGACAAAGCGAGGGGGCATCAAACTAGAAGAGCTCGTGGTGGAAAGAAACAGAAGAGAAGGTAAATATACTGCTTGAAAACATTTACCAGAAATTCTAAAATAAAAAGGGCAATAAAATAATTAATCATGCGCGGGTCTTCTAACTTGAAAAAACTAGTTGGCGTTACAAAAGTTGCTTATAAAATAATTCAAATAAAATATTTAAAGAAAAAATTGCCCATATTTGGTTCCGCCGACATTACAAATTCTTGCAATCTAAAATGCAAACATTGCTACTGGTGGCTGAACATGAAGCCGCGCAAAGAATTAAGTGCCGATGAATGGAGAAATATCGTAAGGGAAAAATTCATAAAAAACGATGTAATGTCCGTTAGTCTAACAGGCGGCGAACCACTTCTTAGACCAGACGTTATTGAGGCTATTCTAAGCGAGATGAAATGGCGCTATGTCACTATAGTGACAAATGGGACATTGCCATTGGTCGATTTTGGTGCAGGATATTTCATTTCAATAGATGGAATAGAAAGTATTCACGACGCAATTAGAGGCGAGAAAATATATAGGAAGGTGAAACAAAACGTTCTTGACCATCCAGAAGTGGATGTGGTCATTAACATGACGATAAACAGTTTAAACTATGGATGCGTCGAGGATGTTGTCGATGAATGGTACAGTTTCGCCAGAGCTTTCACATTTCAATTTCATACACCTTTCTCTTACAACGATAAATTATGGTTGCCTTATGGAAAACTAAGAAACAACATCATAGACAAATTACTGAAAATAAAAGAAAAATATCCGGATTTTATTGCTAACACATCGAAACAACTAAACCTATTCAGAGATGGAAAATGGACTGCAAATTGTCCAAACTGGTTTTTTGTAAATTTGGATAGCAACGGCAAAACAAAACAATCTTGTGTCATATCTAACACAGATGAGAATGGAATCAAACCTATATGTGAAAGATGTGGAATAGCCTGCAACGCCGGAGCATACACAGGATTGTTTTTATCTGATACGGAATGGCTTAGAATGTTTAAAGTTGCAAAAAGAGTCGCACCTTTCAAGAATAAAGTTGAAGCTTTTTAGCCCTCGGTGCAAAACTTATTTGAAGTCCCATTCAAACAATGCCAAGTCAAAATCTGTAACTAGTCCCATAAGTTTGTTTTTGGCGTTTACGACTGGAATCCGCCTAAGATGTTTGTTCTTCATTAATTTTACAACGTCAAGAACCGTGCAACTAAGATTACAAGTCACTAAGTCTTTAGCCATTATGTCTTCAACTTTAAGCTTTCTTACATCAGCTTGTGAGTAAATAACTTTCGTCACTATGTCTCTAAAAGTGAGTAAGCCATGTAATGTTCCTTTTGAATCAACGACTGGAAGACATTCGACATCAAAATCAATCATCTTCCTCACAGCTTCTTCCACCATACTGCCAAGGAAAACAGTAATCAGATTTTTAGTCATAACTCTGCTAACTTTCACCTCAGCCGCAGTCAATTTGCTCATAATAAATCCTAACATTTCAAACACATTTAAACTTATTTCAGGCACACATGTAATTAAGCGCAACAATGAAAGGTTTTAAGATGTTTAACTCTTTTTTAAGGTAGTTTGATATTAGGGCAGCATTAGTAAGCTGTTGTTAAGCATGCGATATTCTTAAATCGTCCTTGTATTTTCGCCTATTATAGTTGAGGTTTAGAAGGCGCATGAAACTTGCGAAAATACTTAGTAAGCTTCTTTGGCGGGTTGTTAACTCTCTGTGTTATGGCTTGGCTAATTGTAACCTTCGTGGGTTATCCGGAGATAAAAAATCTTCCACTTTATACTTTTAGCACAGTTTCAAGAATCATAATTACTCTTTTAATTTCTGTTGTTTGGGGAGTTTCATTCGGCATATTAGCCGCCACAAACAAGTATGCTTCGTTTATTCTTACACCTTTCATAGACCTTTTGCAGTCGATTCCTATACTTGGATATTTCCCAATGGTGATTGGCTTTTTATTCGCTTTAGGCCCTATAGGAATCGAACTTTCAGTAATCGTTTTACTCTTTACATCTATGGCTTGGAGCATATTCTTCGGAGTGCTGGGAGCCATAAAAGGTATACCAACAAACGTTGTAGAGTCAGCTCGAAGCTTCGGTTTAGTGGGATGGAAATATGTTAGACATGTGATTCTGCCTGCCATTACTCCTGCTGTGATTTCTGGAGCAAACCTTGCGTGGTGCGACGGCTGGTTCTTTATGATAGCCGCGGAATACATCCAATACAAGGGAGGGGTCGTGACGCCGCCTTCAGGCGGGTTGGGTTCTCTCTTGGCAAAGGCAGCCTACGAGTGGCAGGACATGAACGTTGCAATAATCCTTCTCCTATTCATAACTTTCATTGTTGTTTACTTTAACACTTTGACATGGCACCGGCTGGTGGAGAAGGCTAGCACAGGCACGTTTAAACCCGTCTTTTCAGTGGACTTGTCTGGAGTTGGAAAAATTGAGGTTGCCCGAGCCAGAAGGTTGTTGCATTTTGGAAGGTTTCATTGGCCGAAAGCTTTCTCTGTAGCTTCTCAACGCTTGCGAAAATATGCACGCATCGAAAAGATTATTGCAGTTGTCCTCGCTTTTTCAGCTGTATTCTTCGTCTTGTATGTGATGCTTGGTCAATTTCCAACGTTGGGAATAATTCGTGGAGGATTCAGCGAACCGCCAGCGGAACAACTAGGCTATCTCCCAATTTTAATTGCCTTTACCATGGGAAGACTTGCAATAGCTTATGGAGTTTCTCTCGTTGTGGCTATTGGCATGGGGGTTCTCGCTGCGGAGCACAAGAAAGTTGCGGCTATCTTCTATCCTCTTTACGATATTGGGCAGGGAGTGCCGATATTGGCGTTGTTTCCTGTGCTTTTTCTTGGATTAAATCAGCTTATTGGGATTCCCAGAGTTGCCCTTGAACTTACTTGCATAATAATGCTTGTTCTGGATATGATTTGGTATATGTTCCTAAACATTGTAAGCGCCGTGAAAAACATTCCAACAGAGATAAGGGAGGTTGGTCAACTGTTCGGATTTAAGGGCTTGAAGAGAATAACGCATATAGTTATTCCGTCCATCCTGCCTTCAATAGTTACTGGAAGCATACTTTCATGGGGAACAGGCTGGAACACTATTATATTTGCAGAATATATGCCTTCAACACAACCATCGATTCCACCACTTTCTGTTCCAGGTTTGGGTTCGCTGTTGGATAAGGCTGGATACGAGTATGGAAACACCGTGTTACTCATTTTCATCCTCGGCATAGTGGCGGCGATTGTGCTTTCTATGGAGGTGTTTGTTTGGAGACGACTACTTAGAAAATTTGAAAAATACCATGTGGAGGTATAACCTTGTCACTGATTGAAGTAGAAAACGTAACCAAAACGTTCACAACAGGTAAATCAAGAATACTTGTTTTGGAAAATGTTAGCTTCTCCATTGGAAATGACGAATTCGCCTGCATAGTTGGGCCTTCAGGATGCGGAAAATCTACGTTACTTAGAATAATTGCCGGCTTAGAGAAAGCTGACTCGGGCAGGGTGCTGTTCCGCGGGCAACCCATAACCAAGCCAACTCCAAAAATTGCCATGGTCTTCCAGCTTTTCGGATTATTGCCTTGGAAAACAGCATTGGAAAATGTTGAATTGCCATTAGAAGTGCTTGGCTTAGAAAAAGAAGAGCGTTGGAAAATAGCCCGAGAATACTTGAGGATGGTTGGGCTTGAAGGCTTCGAAAACACTTATCCCCATGACCTTTCAGGCGGAATGAAACAGCGCGTCGGAATAGCAAGGGCGCTAGCCCTAAAACCCGAAGCCCTCTTAATGGATGAACCCTTCTCTTCCCTGGATGAGCTTACAGCAAAAACCCTCCGCAAACTTGTTCTCGATATATGGCGAGACCCAACCCTGCCGACAAACACTTTCATAATGGTAAGCCACAACGTTGAAGAAGCAGTTTTTATGGCAGACAGAGTCATAGTCATGTCGCCTAGACCTGGAAAAGTCATCAGAGAAGTGAAAATAGACATACCAAGGCCACGAGAAAAACACATGAGAGACCCCACCTACTTTAACCTCGTAGATAAGGTCATAGACACTCTCGAGAAAAACAAAGCAGCAACACAGACCGAAAGCCCATCGTTAATAAACAAGGCTTAGAAAGACTATTGCTGCTATTTATGTGCTTATCGTGAAAACTGTGAAATTAGTTGTTCTTTTCTTGGTATCTGATATCGTTCTTCTTCGGTCTCATCGGCGGAATCATGGCATACGTAGGGGCAAAAGATGAGGAAGATATTGGCAATGGGTATGGTAATCATGGTGCTACTTATATCTTTAGCGCGTAAATGCTTAATCAGATACATTTATAATTTAGTAATCGCATAATGTATTATGCGGATAAGCAAATTACGGTGAAAAAGATGATAACAAAAATGAAGGAAGTACTTGGCATCTGGCAATTTGCTTATTGGAAGAACATCTAGCACGTGCGAATCGTGTCAAAAATTAATAGTTTGGTGATTGAAATGGGCCGGATATGCGTGGATATTCCAGATGAACTGGAAAAGAAGCTCAGATTAAAGGCCATTGAGAGATTCGGCGGGAAAAAGGGTGATCTATCTAGAGCTGTTGAAGAAGCCGTAAAAGCATGGGTCGCCGAATAAAATATATGAAGAGTGAAGATGGTTGGTGGGTTCTAGGAGGCGTCGTGAGGCCAAGGTTGCGAAGCAGCAAAAAAGGAAGTTTAGAAGAAAGAAAAGACGGCACTAGAACTTTTACGCGGGAGGCGCATCAAGCTCTCGGTGGGTTGGAATTTAACCTAAGAACCTGCATCGGCGCTCTATGGAAGGAGGATTTGCCGAGAATTCAAACCAAGATGTAAACCTATTCCCCGGCGCTTTTGTTTAAGTTGTTTGTGTGAATAGTTGCGTGCTCAGGTATTTTTCTCCTGAATCGGGTAGAACTGCCACTATCATCTTATCTTTACCCAGCTCTTTCGCTTTTTTCAATGCAACATATAGAATTGCTCCTGAACTCATACCAATAAGTAGGCCCTCTTCCCTTGCAGCCCTTCGTGCCACTTCAAAGGTTTTGGGCACTTCGCTTTCCGTAATTTCGTCAATTTCGTCAAAGCATTCTTGTCTGAAAAGCTGTGTTGGGTAAGGTTCTTTTGGATTTCTTAAACCTTGGATTTTTACGCCCAGGCTTGGCATTACGCCGACTATTTTTATGTTTGGATTATAGCTTTTGACGCGTAAGGAGACTCCAACGCCTGTGCCTGCGGTTCCAACGCCTACAACAATCATGTCTACTTTGCCTCTGGTTTGTTCAAGAATTTCTTTGCCTGTTGTTTGGTAGTGGGCGAGGATGTTTGCCGGGTCTTTAAATTGGTCTAAGTTTATGTATTCGTTTGGATGATTTTTGAGAAGTTTTTGTTTGAGCTCTATGGCTCCGCCCGTTCCCTTTTCGCCCGGCGATAGGATCAATTCAGCTCCATATGCCTCCAAAATTTTTCTTCTTTCAACACTTACAGATTCCGGCATTACAATGCATATTTTATAGCCTTTCGCAGCAGCTATCATAGCCAATGCTATTCCAGTGTTTCCGGAGGTTGCTTCCAATATTTTTTTATCTTTGGTAATTTTGCCCGCTGCTTCTGCATATTCTATTAGGTATAGTGCCATTCTGTCTTTAACAGAGCCACCGATGTTGTACCATTCTAATTTTGCATAAACTGTGGCGTCGTTTGGTTCTGTGAGCTTGTTTATTTTTACCATTGGAGTTTTGCCGATAAGTTGTGTTATGTCTTTTGCCACAATCATCCGGATCACCTTAACTTTTCTAATGGAATGTCGAGACGCTTCTCAATTGCAGATATGTGATGTAGCGAGCCGCCAATTCTTATCATGTGTTTTGAGGTTTTTGGCGGAAATTTTCTTCCGCTTAAGCCAGCTTCTATTACCTCTTTTTTAGTCAAATATGGATTGCCTTTCCAGCTTTGAACTTCTATTTCTGGTAAGTTGTAGTCAACGTATACTACGGGAATACGGCTGTACCCTAATTCTTTGATAGCGTTGAACCTATGTTGGCCATCGAGAATGATGTTCGTGTTTTTGTCGGCTACTATGGCAAATTTTAGGATTTTGTCTGAGGCTATTTCTTTTTTTAACTCTTTTAAGTGGGTAGGGTCAACTTCTTCGTGTTGTTTTAGTTCTGTTAGTTTGACTATTTGTAGTTGGGCGTGTATCATGGCAATCCTTTTTTAACAGTGTTAAATAATTTAACGCCGTTAAACATGTATAAGCTTAATGCCTAAATAAACTAGGGAAACAAAATGAAACCACCATGCGTAATCATAGTCAAACATGTGCTTCCAGCAATCAGAGTGCTTGTAATGAAGGAACTAATGAAAAAGTATAATATGCGCAAAATTGATGCGTCAACGAGGATGGAGTTAACGCCAGCGGCAATAACTCAATATTTGAAGGGAGAAAGAGGTTCCATACTTTTAGAGGAGATAGGGCATTCTGAAGAGGTGATGAAAGAGGTTTCAAAACTTGCAGATGCCTTAGCGAAAGGTGGGGCTTCAATGGAGGGGGTTGTGGAACAATTGTGCGACATATGCACTAAGATAAGGTCTGAAGAGATTATTTGTGAACTGCACCAAAAAGATTTACCAGCATTAAAAACATGCAAATGTTCAATTTGTGAACGTCCCTCATGAAACGGAAGATTGCTTCTTAGCGTATAGCCTTTGCTGTTGCTAACGGTTTTATAGAGTCTCTCATTTGGGAAGCATTTATGATTTCAACTTTAATGTTTCCTATGATTTGTTTTGCTGCCTTTTTTGCTTCTTTTCTGGTTTGATATTCACCTTTTAGTTCAATTTTTGGCAGGGTTTCATCAATTTTTATCCATATTATATACACTTTTTTCACCTTTAATATGGCGAAGGTTAGAATTTGAAAAATTAAAACCGTTATGAATTTTGAATATGAATTTTCCATAAGTTTTGTTGGAAATCTATTTAAGCAATATGGTGCCATTGTTTAGGTTTAAGAGCAAATGAGAGGTTGGCATTGAAGTGGAGGGGCATGGCGATTCAGAAGGTGTGCAGGATGAGGCAAGCCAACATTATCTTCATGGATGCTTTTTATTTTCCAACACAACAGCCTATAACAGGGGTAGCCCTCCATGTTGTTAGTAGGCAAATAATCTTGCCCATAACGTCTCTTCCTAAACCATTCCGCTTGATGAAAGTTCGAAAAAGGAGGCTTTTAGCCGATGACAAGCTATGAAAACCATAAGGCTTTCTCTAAAGCTTTAAGAGAGACTTTGATAGCCTATGCTTTTGATTTTGGCGGTATAGTCGCTGGTTTTCTTGTGGCTTATTACTTTAACGTTTTTCAATCTTATCCTTGGGCTATAGCTGTTTATCCAACAATCCTGAGTGCGCGGGGAATGATAAGTGGATTGTTCAGTGGACGCTTGGGTACGGCATTGCATCTTGGTACAATTTATCCAAAGTTTTTTGGGAACACAAAGAGTTTTTATGTTTTGTTTGATGCGATTATTGTTCTAACTTTGGAAACTAGCATTTTCATGAGTTGTGTTTCAATGCTTTTTGGCAGCGTTTTTTGGGGGATATCTTCAGATGTTTTCTTTGATATTTTTGCCGCTGTGGTTTCAACCATGACTTTTGGGCTTTTTCTTTCTTTTATTACCATGGGTGTTGGTTTTACAACGTTTAAGAAGGGTTTAGACCCGGATGTGATTGAATATCCAATAATGTCGACTGTTGCTGACATATTTATAACAATGTGTTACATTTTCGTGCTTGTTTTATACGGTTTTTCTAAATATGCGGTTGTTTTCGTCATGTTTTTCCATATATTTTTGACATTATATCTTGTTTTGCGAGATTTTAAGACAAATGAGTTTATTAAAACTTTGAAAGAATCTTTAGCTACACTGCTAATTGTGGCTTTTATCGTTAACATCACCGGAACTGTGCTTAATAGGATAAGCATTATTGTAGAAGGGCGCAAAGAGATTTATAGTGTCTACCCCGCCCTAATTGATACTGTAGGAGATGTGGGTTCTGTTGTTGGTTCTACAGCCACAACAAAGCTTGCATTAGGTTTGCTTAAGCCCTCCTTTACTGATATGCGAAACCATTCTCAACAAATTTTTGCAGCTTGGGCTTCTGCTGTTGTTTACTTTGTTTTATTTTCGGCTTTATCGCTTTCCATAAATAACATGCTTTCTCTTTCCGCCTTTCTTGATTTCACAGCCCTCTTGCTCATAGCTAACTTGATTGCGGTGTCGGCAATCATCATAATATCTTTTGCTGTGGCAATCTTAACCTTTCAGAAGGGCTTAGACCCAGACAACTTTGTTATCCCGATTGAAAGTTCCCTTGCAGATAGCATCACAACAATAGCTTTACTTGCAGCCCTATTTTTGGTAGGCTAATTTCAAGAAAAAGATAATAATGAAAAACTTTTATTATAGTGGTTGGAGCGACTTTAACAATATGCCCCGTTTCGAGAAGATTGAATATCGACCAATCCCTGTTCGAGAACTTTTCCTTGAAATCAAGAACCTATCAGAATTGATGATTGATTTGGCGTATTCTGCAGCTTTGTTCAATGATAAGAACCTTGCAGAAGATGTTTTGGAACTCGAAAAGCGCGTTGACACCTTAGCTTATTTGTTAGACATGACAATAATGCTTGCAGCAAGAGATCCCGAAGACGCTGAAGCCTTAACAGGGGTTTCAACAGTTGCAGCTGCCGCAGACAAGATATCCGATGCAGCTGCAGATATAGCAGCCATAGTTACCCAAAACATTGGTGTGCACCCTATAGTTGGAGAAATTTTCGAAAAAGTTGAAGAACGCTTAATTAGAGCTGAAGTATTGAGCAACTCCATACTTGTTGGAAAATCGATAGGCGAATTGAAGTTGGCGGCAGAAATGGGTGTTGACATAATTGCAATCCACAGAAACAAGGACTGGATAATCGACCCAAAAGAAATGGAAAAAATCAAGGTGGGTGATATTATTATAGCCCGTGGGGCTCCTGAGGGCTTAAAAGAGTTTAGAGAATTTTGCGAGGGAAAACGGCTTAAATGGGGGCTTAACCTGTGTCGGTAAAGGCTAGCCAAAGATTTGAGGAAATAGTGGAGAAGTTTGTTGAGCTTAAAGATACTTCGGAGCTTATGATGGATTTGGCTTATTCATCATTGTTATTAAATAGTAAGGAGTTGGCTGAAGAAGTGCAGAAATTAGAAGAGTATATGGATAAATTGCACACAGATTTTGAATTGCTTGTTTTGTCAAGTGGTTTCAAAAAAGAAGAAGCTAAAGGCTTCTTAGGACTGATAAGATTGGGTGTTGCGACAGAAAAAATAGCCGATGCTGCAGCGGAAATAGCTGAGGTTGTTTTGAGAGAAATAGAGCCCCACCTAGTGCTGAAATTGACGATAGAAGAAGCGAAAGAAACCGTTACATACGTAAAAGTGTCAGAAAACTCTCCCTTGGTAAACAAAACCTTGCGAGATGTTAAGGTTCATGAAGAAACTGGAATGTGGGTTCTTGCCATAAGAAGGGGAGACAGATGTATACGACCGAAGCCTGAAACCAAAATTCAAGTAGACGACATCTTGATAGCTTCGGGATATGCGGAGGGCGAGGAAGACCTAAAAAAGTTGGCTTCTCCATAAATTTTTAATGTAATTTTTGGCGAATATTCACGATATTAATTCTGGATTCATTAACACTATAAACTCGGAATCCGATTCTATGTTAAAGGAGGGTCAAAAATCACAAAAAAGAAAGATAACCCACCCCATAACCAAACCTATATATGCCCAAACCCATCATGTGGAAAAGTGTTTACAGCTCCACTTAAAGCTGAAAATCTAAACCTAAAACACGCTAAAAGCTATAACGCGTGTCCATACTGCTTAACAGAAATCACGGTTGAAAAAAGCGCTCCAATAATTGAGACAAGCCAAAAAGCAGAGGTAGAATTGGAAGTTAAGGCTCAAGAGGTAATTGTCAAAGAAAAGGAAACTTTGCAAGCACCGCCTAAAACGCAAGGGTGCGCTCACCATTTTGGATATTTAAGCGAGCGTAAAACAAAGGAGAAAATTCCAGAAGAATGTATGATGTGCGAAAACATAGTGCAGTGCATGCTCAAAAACGTAACTGGCTAAGGTTGGTTAACAATGATACGCACATGCCCTTTTAAACGTCCACCTATTCTGTATAAACTGACATAGGAGACAATATAATTGTCAGCAACCCTGCAGAGAAAAGCGCCTGGCGCTCTTACATCCGCTACTCCTCAGACGAGAGAGCTGAATGCTGAAACTGTAACAGCCATTGCCACTGGATTTCTCAAGAGAATTGGAAATAAAGGCGGTCTAAAGCCAAAAAGAGTGTCATTAGAGGAAGGAGTTTACACGGTGGAGGTGGAGATGAAAAAGTTTTTAGCTTTGGTTAAGGTTGACGCTGAAACACACATCATTAAGGAGTATGAGATACAACCCAAAGGCGAAGAGACTCCTTTTATTTCGATTTCTCCAAAAGTTATCGCTGTGATTTTTGGAGTTTCCGCAGTTGTTTATATGGCTTTATATTTTGCCTTTAAGTTTCTCGGATTATAATATTCCTTGGTAAAATGGTTCACATTCTTGTAAGATGAAATTTTCAACAAAAGTTGTTGCTTTCAGCTTTTCTTTTTCCTTTCAGGCTTTTTCTCTTCTTCAGTTTCTGTTGCTTCCTCTACTGGTTTTTCTTCCGCCTTCTCTTCTTCCTTTTTCTCTTCCACTTCACTCGTTATTTCTTCTATCGGCTTTGGTGGAGGTGTTGTTGCCATGGTCCAACCTATCCATGCACCTATGCCCATTATGGCAATGAATGCAAGAAACACTGGAATTGCAATAAGCCAAAATTCTATAGCCCAACGTCCAATCGGATTTCCAAAGTAGAACAAGCCAACCGTGTATAATATACCTATTACCACGCAGACTACGAATATTATTCCGCCAATTGTTTGGTCTTTACTAACCATTTATATCATCACCCTTTAAAAGCCATGTTTATTCGTTTAAGCTTTAAAAAGTTTACCATGGCTTTCGGTTTTAATTCTATGTCGTTCCCATTTCCCATGTTGCCAAATACTTCTTCTGCTCCTCAGTCAATTCGTCTATTTCTATTTTCATTGCGTTAAGCTTCAACCTCGCCACAACTTCATCCACTTCTTTGGGGACTTCGTAAACCTTTGGTGGCATTTTTTCTTTTTTGGCTAAGTATTCAACGCAGAGGGCTTGGTTTGCAAATGACATGTCCATAACCTCTGATGGGTGTCCTTCCGCTGATGCTAGGTTCACAAGTCTTCCTTCAGCTAGAAGATACAGTTTTCTTCTATCTTTTAATGTGTATTCTTCAAGGTTTGGTCTTATGATGCGTTTTGAAACTGCTAATTCTTTCAACTCTTTCAAGTTTATTTCGACATTGAAGTGACCGCTGTTTGCTAAAATTGCCCCATCTTTCATTTTTTGCATGTGCTCTTTCCTTATAACGCTTATGTCACCCGTGGCTGTTACGAATATGTCGCCTATTTTTGCCGCTTCGGCTATTGGCATTATGCGGAAACCGTTCATTGCCGCTTCCAAAGCTCTTAACGGGTTCACTTCAGTTATTATTACGTTTGCGCCCATTCCTTGCGCTCTCATGGCTATTCCTCTTCCGCACCATCCATAACCGCAAACAACAAAGTTTTTGCCTGCTAAAAGGATGTTTGTAGCTCTCAGGATTCCGTCTATTGTGCTTTGTCCCGTTCCATATCTGTTGTCAAACAAATATTTTGTGAAAGCGTCGTTTACGGCTATTATCGCATATTTTAGTGCGCCAGTTTTTTCCATAGTTCTTAATCGTAGGACACCAGTGGTTGTTTCTTCAGTTCCTCCTTTAATGTTTGGCAGCGCTTCGGCTCTTTTGTTGTGAATTGTTCCAACCAAGTCTGCGCCGTCATCAAGAGTTATTATTGGCTTGCAGTCTATCACCCTTTCAATACACCAGTAATACTCCTCTGTTGTTTGTCCTCTCCAAGCAAAAACATTCACGCCTTTTTCTGCAAGGGCAGCTGCAACATCATCTTGTGTGGAAAGCGGGTTTGAACCGCATAGTGCAACTTTGGCTCCTCCAGCAAGAAAAGTTTCAATGAGAACGGCTGTTTCTTTTGTTACATGTAAACATGCGCCTAAGGTTAAGTTTTTTAGGGGTTTTTCTTTTTGGAATCTTTCTTTTATTTGGTTTAGGACTGGCATGTGTTTTGATGCCCATTCTATTTGCAGACGCCCATTAGAGGCGAGGATTGTATCTTTTACTCTGAAATTTTCCATTTTAAACGCCTTCTCTTTTATGCTCATTAAAACTAACTATTTAATATTGGCGCTTGCTCGCCTAAGAAGATTATTTTTTGTTTTTTCCGCAAGCGCCATAACTCTCTCAACTTTTAGCGTTTTTAATGTTCGATTTTCCATGATTATTTTGCCATTTATCATTACAGTTTCCACGTCAGAGGATTTTGCAGCGTAAACCATGTGGCTTGTTTCATTATGCATGGGATTAAGATGAGGTTTTTTCAAGTTGACAACAATTAAATCTGCTTTTTTGCCCACAGCTATTGAACCTATTTCCTTATCCCAAGCCAACGCCTTTGCGCCGTTTATGGTGGCTATTTCCAAAATTTTTTCCGCTGGCAGAAGGGTTGGGTTTTTGTTTATTCCTTTATGTAAGAGGGCGGCTGTTTTCATGGTTTCAAGCATGTCTGCAGTATTGTTTGAGCATGGGCTGTCTGTGCCTAAGGAAACTGTTATGCCTTTTTCTAACATTTTTGGAACAGGGCTTATTCCAGAAGCAAGTTTAAGATTTGAAATTGGATTATGCGAAACTTTAACGCTCCTTTTTTCCATGATCTCTATATCTTCATTTGTTACTGCTACACAGTGGGCTGCAACCACCTTCTCATTCAAAACTTCTAAAGAATCTAAGTATGCCATGATTCCATTTTTAATTTGGACGTCGAAGGCTTTTCGGATTTTTTCTTTTTCATCGCTTGTTTCAGCAATATGCGTATGCCAAATGATTGGCGCAATTTCCGAGCCAAACTTTTCCGTCAACTCCTCTCTTATGGTTTTTAGTTCTTTCATATATTCTGGGTCAACAGTGTATGGTGCATGGGGGTCCACGCTAACCCGGATTAATCCTTTCTCTTTGTTATGCCAGTTTTTAGCTAAATTCCATAAAGCTTTTCTATCCTCCTCTTTTCTCCATGAGAAACAAACATGTCCGATTATTCCTCTTAAGCCAGCGTCGGCGAAGGCTTTTGCCTCGTTTTCTTCTGGCGTGTAATGGTACATTGTGTTGACTGTTGTTGTTCCACCCATTATGGACTCCACAGCGGTTAATAAAGCTCCAACGTAAATGTCATGGGCGGTCATGTGTTTTTCTATTGGCCATATCCATTTTTCCAACCATTCTTGTAGTGGTAAATCGTCAGCATATCCTCGTAATAAGCTCATGGCTGCATGCTGATGCGTGTTGACAAAGCCTGGCATGACTATTTTATTTTTTGCATCTATTTTTTCGTAGCCTCTTCCATACTTTCTTTTTAATTCGTTAGTTTTTCCAACATCAACAATTATTTCCTCTTCTACTGCAACGGCGCCTTGGCGGATAACTTTACCATTATGCATTGTTAAGATTGTTCCGTTTTGGATTAGTATATTCATTTAAATCGCCATGGGATACATTACTGAAGTCAAGATAATCTGTTTATATACTTAAGTACAGCTTTTACCTTAAGCCTTAATTGTGGCAATAGGTTATTGTAGTGAGGGCAAATGGCAACAAAAAGAAGTAATCAACTAAAAGTTTCCGAAAATGTTCTGTGCGGATATTTATCTTCCCTCTATAATGCTGATGTGAAGATTTGTGGAGTTTGGAGACTTGGTTCTGAAAGGTCTGAGGCTTCAAAGGATTTGAAAGGTTTTGGATATGGCATTCCATACGTCATTGAGTTTATAGTTGATGGCGTTACTAAGCGAGTTGTTTTGGAGACTATGCGTTCTGAAGGGTTTGGGCACGATTATTTCTCTGATAGGGCGCAAATTCTGCTTTGGCAGCATTCCGCATTCAATAACTTACCGCGTCATGTGCGTTCAATTGATGTAGGCGCTTTTACCGTAAAAGGCGATGGTTTGAAATCTTTGGGTGATTGTGGCGAATTTTTCATATTAACCGAACTTGTTGATGGCAAACTATACCATTTTGACCTTGACCGTTTAAAAAAGACCGGACAGTTAAGCAGGTTGGATGAGCAACGCTGTTCGGTTTTGTCGGATTACCTTGTCGAAATTCACAAGATTAAGCGGGATGCTCCATGGCTTTATGTTAGACGTGCCCGCGAACTTGTTGGGCATGGTGAATGTATTATGGGCTTGTTGGATAGTTATCCATCCGAACTTGACTTCGTTCACGAGTCAGATTTAATTGATATTGAACGAAACTGCATCATTTGGCGTTGGAGGCTCAAACGTAAAGCCCATAGGCTCAGTCAAGTGCACGGCGATTTTCATCCATGGAACATCATGTTCTGCAAGGGTACAGACTTTACAGTTTTAGACCGCAGCCGAGGTGAATGGGGTGAGCCTGCAGATGACGTTACCGCCATGACAATCAACTACATTTTTTATTCTCTGCAAAAATATGGCAAGTTAACTGGAGTTTTCGAACGTCTGTTCCGTTTGTTCTGGAAAAACTATTTAGAAAAAACAGATGATTGGGAAATTCTTGAAGTGGTTCAACCCTTCTATGCATGGCGTGGATTGGTTGTTGCTTCGCCAATTTGGTACCCCAACTTAAGCAAGGATGTTCGCATAAAACTTCTAAACTTTGTGAGGAATGTTTTGCAGTTTGAAAGATTCGATTTGGAGAATGTAAACTCCTACATTAACGAAATTTAGCTTTCTGTTTTGTAGCGTATGTCAGCGTAAACTACTCCCCGCTTAGCTCTTTCCTCTTGTTCCCTAATCCATTTTTCTATGCTAACTTTTTGTAAGCGTTTTCCATCTTGGATTAAGGTTGGGTAATGTTCTGCCAGCGATTTGATAAGCATTCATGGATAATCTTTGCATTGAGGGCAAACTTCTATGTCTTTCTCTTTAGCGCAGTTGCGGATTTTACAGTCTGGCGGTCCGCCTTTTCTAACTCTGCAGTTGCAGTCGAATGTTGTAAGTTTTTGTAGAAACTGCCAGAATATGGGGAAAACTTCTTTCATCTCTGAACATATTGGTAAAAGTCGTCAAACCCTTCTTCGTGGAGACTTTGCTTTAGTTGAGATGCTTGTTTTGGTATGCGACTTTGTTGTGCGCATAGTTTGCAGTATAAGCCGCAGTAGGTTACGTGGTGGAGTAGTTTTTGGTTTGACATGGCTTAAGCGTTGAGGGTAAAGGATAAATAGTTTTGGATTGAATTTTGGTGTTTGTGGCGTCTGATTTGGCTGATGAACTGATTGAGGATTTGAAGAGGCAGCTTAAAGAGATGGGCTATTCTGATGAGGCTATTGCTGAAATTTTGAAATGGTACAACCCTAATAATTCCTAAATGGATGAGCATAGTGAACAGTGTGTATGTTTTAGTCATCGAAGTTAACAAAAACATTAACGTGAACATAGGTGCTTTGGGGAACGTAAATTTTGAGAAGGGCATTTCAGCCAAAAAGGGCTTAAACAAAAGGATAAAACGCCATTTGAGGAAGGATAAGCCAAAATTTTGGCACATAGACTATCTGCTCAATGGCGACTGTATAAAAGTTTTGAGGGTTTTTACTGTGCAAGAATCCTTTAGTGAGTGTGATGTAGCCAAGATTATAAGTGAAAGTGGGTTTCCCATGCAAGGGTTTGGTTCTTCTGATTGCAAATGTGTAAGCCACTTGTTTAAGATAGGAGAATATGAGTTTTTGAGAGGATTTATGCATGAATTGTCATTAGATTTGTTTTATGGGAGCGAAGCTCATGGTTAAAGAAGGCTGGTGTGTTTGGATTACTGGTTTGCCAGGAAGCGGTAAATCCGTTGTCTCTGAAGCATTACTCAAACTTCTTAAAGAAAACGACATTAACGCTCAGCTTTTGGCTTCAGATGCCTTACGTAAGGTTTTAACTCCCAAGCCAACGTACACCCTAGAAGAACGTGACATAGTTTATTCCGCCCTTGTTTACATTGCCAAACTTTTGACGCAAAATGGAGTAAATGTTATCATTGATGCCACTGGAAATTTGAGACGTTATCGAGAAAATGCCAGAAAACAAATCCCACGTTTCATAGAAGTATATTTGGAATGTCCCTTAGAAGTTTGTATGAAACGTGAAGCTGAAAGAGGAAAAACTTACCATGCACCAAAACAAATCTACGCTAAAGCGTTGGAAGGTAAGGCGCCCACGGTTCCTGGTTTTGGACAGCCTTATGAGGCGCCATTAAATCCAGAAATAACTATTGATACTACTAAATTTAAGCCTAAAGAATGCGCCCAAAAAATACTAAATGTAATATTAAAAGCACATTGAATCTGTAAATTACTCTTTTTCTGGGAAAGCTTAACTACATCTTTATGATTAGCAGTATGCACAAGGTGTCTTCTGTTGACAGAATCTAACAAAAATTTAGTGGGATGTTGCGGTTTATACTGTTGCGCATGCGGAATACATCAAGGAAAAATAAAACAGGCTGTTGAAAACCTTCGAAAAGTTACAAAAGCATATGGCTTTGACAAAATCGCCCCAGAACTAGCAAGATGGGAACCAGCTTTTTCAGCATTACGCAGAATATGAGAAAATTCTAGATGGCTGGATTAAAATTATTGGCGCCGACAAGTGGGCTGAGGAAATGCGCCAGAAAGTGGATTATGGCTATTGTTATTTAGATGAAAAACTTGATTGGTAAGTTATCTTATGCCAGAGCTACCAGAAATAATATTAAAAGCTAGGCAATTGGATGATGAAATCAAAGAGAAATGCATCGCCAACATCGAAGCCAGACAGCCAAAAACCTAAACCTGTCGATTCAAGAATTCGTGAAAATTTCTAAGGGAAAAACTCGAAAAAGTTATAGGCAAAGGAAAGTGGATTTTCATAAAGCTGAATCCGTCATATTACATGCTTATTAACCTTGGAATGAACGCCGATCTGCTTTATTTCACTCCAAGCCAGAAGCTTCCGGAAAAATACCAATTCAAACTAATCTTTGACGACGGAACAGGTTTCACAATACATTTCCAGTGGTTCGGCTATATTCACCTTCTCAAAGAAACAGACCTAAACAAACATAAGCTTACAGCCCATCTTGGTTTTTCTCCCATAGACGAAGAATTCACGCTGGAACACTTCAAGAAATTGTTGACAGGCAAAAAGACTGTAATAAAAAATTTCTTGCTTGACCAGAAGAATGTTGCAGGTATAGGAAATGTTTACATACAAGACATACTTTTTGAAGCTAAGCTGCATCCAAACCGAAAAATTTCAACGCTTTCTGAAAAAGAGATATGCAAGTTATACCATGCGATTCGGGATGTGTTAAATCGTGCCATCCAACTTGGCGGGTTAGCCTATGAAAAAGACATTTATGGACAAAAAGGTAGACTAACTATAAAAGAATTCTTGGTTGGCTACAAAACAAGACAACCATGCCCTAGATGTAAGACGCCTATAGAAAAGATTAAAACCGGAAGCACGTCTTCATACATTTGCCCAAAATGTCAGTTACTGAACTAATTCTAGCGTCTTCTTAGTGTAATTTAAGACGGCATCTCTTTGCTCTTGCGAAATATGTTCTGATTTAAAGAGAAAGTTGACAAGTTCGGAAACTTTTGCTAAAGCATGTACTTTATACCCTAATTTTTCAAGTTTTTCTTTGCCGCCTTCTTCTCTGTCTACAACCACCATCACGTTTTTAACATGCGCCCCATGCATTTCTAATGCTTTTATTCCCTCAAGTTTAGATAATCCCTCTGTGATGACGTCATCAAAGAAGAGTATGTTTTCGCCTTCAACAATTTCTGCTCCAGCAATCCTTCCAGCAACTCCATATGTTTTGTCTTCTTTTCTTACTATGGTGCATGGCAAGTCTACTTCACATGCTATGCTCGGCACTATTAGAGCGCCTTTCAATTCGATGGAGGCTAACTTGTCTATTTTTTCAGTCTTCATAATTTCTTTGATTTTTTCTGCTGCCATGTTCACAATTGTGGATAAATTTTTTGGTGATGAAAGTAAGGCGGCCAAGTCAATGTAATAGGGGCTTATAGCCCCAGATTTAATCTTGAAAATGCCGAACTTTAAGCATCCAGAATTATAAAGGGCAAAAGCAACTTTAGACGCAATATCTGACACGTTGAACCCCTAAAAGATTTTATCCCTCACTTTATAACATTTACTAAGGCAAAAACCTAGAGGGCCTATCCCGTATTGGATAAAATTCGTTCCAAAAATTGTCTTTTCTAGACGCATAACGGTAACGTTTATAACCCCTTATTCTCATTCCTAAAAGACGCGAAGCGAGAAACAATGGGTCACCGAAAAACTCATGCGCCAAAGCACGGTTCGCTTGCTTATTTGCCTAGGAAACGTGCTAAAAGATTATTGGCTAGAATACGCTTTTGGCCAAAAATAGTGGCTGACACTCCTAGGCTTTTGGGCTATATTGGTTATAAGGCTGGCATGACCTACGTATTTGCAATAGAAGATAGGAAACGCTCGCCAAATTATGGAAAAGAAGTCATGCGAGCCGCAACCGTTATAGAAACTCCGCCGATGCTTATATGCGCCGTTAGAGCCTACACAAAGAATGCTTATGGCTTACAAACTATCACAGAAGCGTGGATGAAAGACCCTCCAGAAGAGCTTGAAAGAGTTTTCACCATCCCAGAAAATTTCAACACAGAAGAAAACCTCAAAAAAATTGAAGAAAACCTGGGTAAAACTACAAAAATCCGAGTTATCGCCATAACCCAGCCAAAACAAACCAGCGTGCCAAAGAAAAAACCAGATATAACAGAAATTGAAGTAGGCGGAGGAACAATCCAACAACAGTTTGAATATGCAAAAAACCTGCTTGGAAAAACTGTTAACTCAACAGAAATTTTTAAAGAAGGACAATACGTAGACGTCATCGCCGTCTCCACTGGAAAAGGCTTCCAAGGACCAGTAAAACGTTGGGGCGTAACCATTCTTCAGCATAAAGGAAGAAAAACAAAAAGGGGCATAGCCACCCTAGGTCCATGGAACCCCCACCACGTAATGTATAGCATTCCAAGAGCTGGACAAATGGGGTTCCACCAAAGAACCGAATACAACAAACGAATTCTCAAAATAGGAAGTGACGGAAAAGAAGTGACACCAAAAGGTGGCTTTATAAGATATGGCATAGTCCGCGGACCGTACATTCTGCTTGATGGAAGTGTGCCAGGACCAGAAAAACGCCCAATAAAACTGCGTTATCCAGCCCGCCCACCAAAACAAGCCATTGAAGAATTGCCGCGAATCACCCAAATATCCCTTGAATCCCCTCAAGGAAAGTAGCGGTGAGAACAAATGCCAAGGACAGTAAACGTCTTTAACCTTCAAGGAAAACCAGTTGGAAAAATAAAGCTGCCGCGGGTCTTTGAAACTCCTTTAAGACCAGACGTCATAAAAAGAGCCGTATTAGCAATACAATCAAGCAGAATTCAACCTCAAGGCAGAGACTCCATGGCTGGAAAAAGAACCACAGCGGAATCCAGAGGAGTAGACCTTGGCATAGCAAGAATCCCAAGAGTTAAAGGACCAGGTGCGAGAGGAGCTTTCGCTCCGGGAACGGTTGGCGGAAGAGCAGCACACCCACCAACTTCTAATAAAAAGATTGTAAAAAAAATCCCAAAGAAGGAGAAAAAGCTTGCGTTGCTTTCGGCAATTGCCGCAACGGCCCGCAAAGAAGTTGTAGCTTCTCGAAACCATGCCATTGAGGATGTTCCACAAATCCCGCTTATAGTCACAGATAATATTGAGGAGTTAAAAAGAACAAAAGAAGTTGAAGAAGCTCTACTACAATTGGGCGTATTTTCAGATGTTTACCGAGTTAAAGAAAGCAGAAACATCCGCGCTGGAAAAGGCAAGCGTAGAGGAAGAAAAATAAAACAAGCTGTTGGACCCCTCATAGTTGTGAATGAAAATAAGGGGATAATGGAAGCGGCAAGAAACATTCCAGGCTTAGATGTGGTCACGCTTAACAGTTTAAATGCTGAAATTCTTGCTCCGGGAGCGCATCCGGGTAGGCTCACCATTTGGACGCGGGGGGCAATTGAGAAGCTTGATGAGCTTTTTGGAGGCAAAGCCTAATGGACCCCCATGAAGTTATACTTTATCCTTTGATGACAGAAGCCGCCAGCTTAATGGTTGAAAAGGAAAACAAGCTCGTATTCATAGTTAATCTTAAGGCAACCAAAAAAGATGTGAAAAGGGCTGTTGAGCAGCTTTACGAGGTTGAAGTTGAAAAGGTAAACATTCAAATCACCCCTCAAGGGGAAAAGAAAGCGTTTGTTAAGCTTCATCCAGACTATAAAGCGGCAGATGTCGCAATCAAGCTTGGAATATTGTAAGCGTTTGTAGAGGAATGATTTATGGGAAAAAGAATTCGAGTTCAAAGACGTGGGCGCGGTGCCCCCACATTTCGGGCAGCAACCCACAAAAGAGTAGCCCCATCGCAATACCCCACAATCGTGACGACAGAAGAGTATTTTGAAAAGACAATAAAAGGGGTTGTTGAAGAGTTCGTTCACGACCCTGGACGGGGCACACCTCTAGCCTTAATAAGGTTTGAAAATGGTGAAACGTGCTATACTGTGGTTCCAGAAGGGCTATACTTGGGACAGCAAATCCAAATTGGCGGAAACGCCCCAGTGGATGTGGGCAACATTCTTCCCATAGGGAAAATCCCAGAAGGCACCATGATATGTAACATAGAGCTCCGTCCAGGCGATGGCGGAAAAATCGCAAAATCTTCTGGCGCATACGCTATGGTTGTTACACATACTAGTCAAGGAACCATAATTAGGCTTCCTTCCGGAAAGACCAGATACATTGATGATCGCTGTAGAGCAACTATTGGTGTTGTTTCTGGGGCTGGCAGAACAGAGAAACCCTTTTTGAAGGCTGGTGTGAAATTTCATTTAATGAGGGCGAGGGGACGTAAGTATCCGAGAACTCGTGGCAGGGCGATGGTTGCTGCTGTACACCCCTATGGTAGTAGCAAAAGAAGTGCGAGGAAAGTTACAACAACTTCTCATGGAGCGCCACCTGGGCAAAAGGTTGGTTTAATAGCAGCGAGGGGTGCTGGACAAAAGAAGAAAAGGGCAATATAATTGAAAACAACAGAAGGTTTATAGCATTTAATGTTACTGCAATCATAATGGAGTGATAAAATGCCCAAGGAATTCACTTACCGCGGATACACTCTTAACCAACTGCAAAATCTGTCCATGGACGAGTTCATAAATCTGTTGCCTTCAAGGCAAAGAAGAAGTTTCCAGCGGGGCTTAACTCCTGAGCAGAGAATATTGCTTGAAAAAATAAGAGAAGCAAAAGAAGCCCTTAGAAAAGGAAGCAGTATAAAGGTTAAGACTCATGTGCGGGACATGATTATTCTTCCCGAAATGGTTGGACTTACAATATTTGTTCACAATGGCAAGGAATTCGTTCCCGTTGAAATTAAGCCAGAAATGATTGGGCATTATCTTGGCGAGTTTGCAATTACAAATAAACCAGTAAAGCATGGAACTCCCGGTATAGGCGCTTCCCGCTCTTCCATGTATGTTCCCTTAAAGTAGCATTTCTTAAATTTTAGGCGCTGTAATCCCTTTCTGAAGGCTTTTTGCTGGGCTGTTTAGCTTCTGGTATTTGCGGTAACGGAATTGGCGGCGGAATATTTAATGTCTTAGATATTATTACAGATTCTATGAAGACAACGTTAGAAATGGACTGCACTATGACTGGTGGTGGTGGCTTTTTCTCCTCGTAATCTTTGTAGATTTTATCAATATCGTTTGCGTCTCCAACCACGTAGGCTCTGCCTTTTAGGCTTATCTGAGCTATAGAAGGGTTGAAGCTGATTGTTAAAACGAAGGGGACTTCTAGAGCGTCTGGTTTTTTCTCCATTCCCAAAAGGTTTAGGTTTGTGTTTATTTGGACTGGTGGAATGGGCTTTCGAAAGTCCCAAAAGCGTTCGGCTGAAACATTATTTATGGAAACATTTACTCTAATCATTTAGGTCATCTGAAATTATCAAGCGTTCGCATGATTTAAAGTTGTTCACTTTTCAGCGGGTTTATACCGTGTAAAACCGCAATGTCCGCAAGTATATCTGTCGCCATGGTCAGCCATAAAATATCCTGGTCCGCACCGCTCGCATGTTGGGCGCAGTCTTACAACTTTATCCTTTTCAATTTTATATAATGAGAAAAGTCCCTTTTTCCTTTTCTTCCTCTTTTCAGCCTTGGCTGCTTTTTCAGCTTCCTTCTTCTCTTCCGGTGCTTCTTCGGTTTTTTCGCTCATGTTTATCCCTTTTCTTCTTCCTTTGGTTTTTCAGCGGGAAAATTCCGCTTAATAATATATTCGGGTTCGATAAGTTTTAACTGCTCAGCAGAATCATAAACATTTGCCATCCCAATGGCAGTATTCGTTCCAGTTTTGGTTTCAAATTTTTTGATAACAACCAAATCTATATTTGCCTTTAAAGCACTAGCCAAAGCCTTTCTAACCTCCAGCCTATGTGGCGTGCTTCCCATCTGCGTGTGTTCCACTTGGAACTCAACTTCTCTCCTTTTTAGTAATGGGTTCTTTTTGTCGGAAATTATCTTAATGTCCATGTCGGCTCCTCAAATGTGGTTGTTGATTGAATATAATCCCTTCTTATTTAGTTTTTCGAGCGGTTTTCATCGATTTCAAAATTTCGGAAACCTCAGCCTTTTTCTTTGATGTGGCTTTAACGATTACTATGCCTTCGTAAGGTTGTCCGTAAATAACAAAAGCACTTTCGGGTGCATGTAAAACGGCAATGAGGGCTAAGAGGTCTTCTTCTCCATCTACGACTATTTTGACGTGGCAATTGCTTTTTAATGCTGTTTGAATGGCTGCTACTGCCTCTTCAGTTATTGTTCCAGGAGGATTTTTGACATAGATGATTTTTTCTGCTGTAGTTGGAATTGGCTGGATGTTCTTTCTCATGACTTTGTTATCCACTATCGCTAATTGGGGCATTACATGATTTTCTGCAATATTTTTTGAAACAGTGTCTCCAACAGAAATTATTGTTGATGGTTTTTCCTCCCTTATCATGTCCAAAAGTTTTTTCATTGTTTCAGTATATGAGCCTCGAATTAATGTACCTAAGGGCTTCTTAAGTTTGATGCGCAACTCTGGCGTTAAAGTGTATAAATTGTTCATCTACCTAACCTTTAATGCATAGCGTCCCTTCTCTTTAATGTTCATGGCTTTTGCAATAGCTGAGTTTTCTGGGTCAAAAACTATTACTATTCCGCTGAAGTCGTCGCTTAGGGATGAGGTTTTACATTTTGGGCATACGTTTTCTTTTGTTATGAAATGGCATGTTGCACAGGCTTTTTCACTCATTCAACCACCCTTTCTCTACTTTTTGACTTTCTCCTCTTTCTCTGGTTTCTTCTTTATTTTCTCTACATCCTCATCAATCCACTCCAACTTGCCGAGGAAAGGCTGTCTTGCTGTCACACCTATTTTTCCTGAGCTTCCAGCCCTTGTTAGCGAGACAGCTGTTATTCGAACACGAACTTGGTCGCCGCTTGCAAGTTTTCGCTTAGTTTCCTTTCCAAAAAGGACTCCCTGTTTCTCATCGTATGAAATAAAGTCATCCATAAGCTGCGAAACATGCAATAAAGCATCAATGGGACCTATGCGCACGAAAGCACCAAAATCAGCTACTTCAACAACTTCTCCTTCCACCACTTCTTGAATTTTGGGATAGAATGTTAGTAGGGAAAAGGTTACTTTATGATATGCTGCGCCGTCGCCTGGAATTATTTTTCCAATGGGGCTTACTTTCACTTCGGTTACAGCTATTACATATCCTAATTCTTCGTCCACAACCCCTTCATATTTTGCTTTAACCTGTTGATAACCTACTGCCTCTAAGGGGTTGCCGAAGGTTTCAGGTGGAATGCGAATTGTATCTTCCAATGTTATAAGCTTAAACAAGGAGTTATATCCTCCCGTCAATTTCTAAACGCGACTTTTGCCTCACATAAATAACTGGCACATTTATATTTCTTAGCCTCTTCCGCAACAATCTATCATTCGTAAACACTGGGCAACTCCATTTTTTAGCAGCTTGAATAACTGCCTCGTCAGAAGATGCTGTAAATTCATCATTAATTAACTTACATTTTTCAGCAAGACTCAAAGCAAAAGAAGCATTCTTCCTCATTTTCGGAGAACCCTCATTCACCAGCCTTTCAAGCTCACGTTTAACAGGTAAAAGCAAAATGGGCTCAAATTTCCTATTTAACAGCGTTTGTAATTCTTCAAAAATGTCAATTTTGAATTGAAGCGGGACAAATAACGCGTTTGAATCTAAAATCACTTTTATTGCATTTTTGTCTGATGGTTTCATTTACTGTATCATTCCGTATCCGATGAGTCTCCATCTTCCAGCAATTTTTCTGCTTAGCGCCACTCTAGAACCCTTTTGTGCGCATACTGGTCTTGTAAGCTTAACTGTAACCTTTTCTCCCTTCACTGAAATTACTTTTCCGAGGGTTATGGCGGCGCCAACATGCAAAAGGAGGTTTTCGTTCATGCCTATTTCTTCAACTTTCAAAAGTTCTTTCGTTCCAACCACCCGTTCCAAAACATTTGTTTCTAATGTTAACTCCGACAATGTTGGCGGTAGCATTCCCGATTTTCCAGCAATGTTTCCAGTTAAGCCATCAGCTTTTGAAAATGATGGGTCCAAGAGGGTTCCGACACCTACGAGTCCGCCGCAATGGGCGTCATTTACGCTTCTTCCACCAGCATGCAAACTCACAATTTGGCTGAAAAGCGGATTATAGTTACCTTTTCCCTCTTTCTCCAAAATGACTCCTGGGCGAATTTCAATTTCATCACCCACGGCAAATTTGCCCTGAAGTATTGTCCCCCCAATTACGCCGCCTTCCAACTTTTCAATCGGGGTGCCTGGCTTGTTAACGTCGAAGGAGCGAACCACATACATAAGTGGATGTTTTGTTTCGTCTCTTTTTGGCGTTGGTATAAACTCTTCAATTGCTTGTATGAGAACATCTATGTTGACTCCACGCTGTGCCGAAACAGGAATTATTGGAGCGTTTTCAGCAACTGTTCCCTTAACAAAATTCTTGATTTCATTATAGTTTTCACGTGCTCTTTTCTCGTCCACAATATCAATTTTGTTCTGTACGATAACTATGTTCTTTATGCCTATAATCTCGGCGGCTGCAAGATGTTCTCTGGTTTGCGGTTGAGGACATGGCTCATCAGCGGCTATCACAAGTATTGCGCCATCCATTATTGCTGCTCCTGAAAGCATGGTCGCCATTAATGCCTCATGTCCTGGGGCGTCAACGAAACTTATGGCTCTTTCAAAAGTTGTTTTTGAATTGCAGTTTGGGCAAACTGGTTTTGTGGAATAATTTTTGGGCGGTTCGCATTTTGGGCATTTGTAAACTGGCATGTCTGCGTATCCCAATTTTATTGTTATGCCCCTCTTCAATTCTTCACTATGCCTTGAAGCCCAAACACCAGTCAACGCTTGCACCAGCGTTGTTTTGCCATGGTCAACATGCCCTATAGTGCCTATGTTAATTTCAGGTTGTTTTGGTATGCCGGTGCGTTTTTCGCTACTCATTTTTCTTTTCCCATAAATCTTACAAATTATTAGAATGGTTAAACCTATGCAAGCTAATAAATGTTGACTCTACGCTTCTTGGTCGCTTAGCCTTGTTTCCGATGCCTCTTCTGCTACTTTTTCCTTCTCTTCCTTTGCTTTCTTTTTCTCCTTAGGCTTTTTTGGCTTCTCAACAATTTTTATGTTTACTTGCACAATTTCATCAGTTATTACGTTTCCACGAATTGTTTTACGTCTCCTAGCCCCCTCACTCTTTGGGTTGAATCCTACCCCTCCGCTTAGAATCACTTTTCTGCGAACTCCTCCATGAACGTTTGGTCTCATTGGAAAACCATCCTTGTCGGAACCACCCATAATCTGTATTTTATGACCGGGCAAATCCACTATTGAGCCGTCTACTATATCGCCTATTTTCTTTCCAATCAATGGAAGCGCTCGAGCTTCTTCAAGCTCCACACTTTTTGATGTTCCGGTTTCCGGGTCTGATATGATTACTTTGAACTTTGGCATGAATGGTTTTCTCCGTAGTGTTATGAAAGTTAAACTTCTCTCTATTAAGGATTTACGAAAAATTGAGAAACTTGCGAGAGACAAGCATCATGAAATATGGAGTTAGCAAAGACTATTCTACGTGAACTCGGAACAAGTCTATATCTTCTCGCATTGAAGGCGTAAGCTCAAGGAAGTCCCTCACAGCCCTTTCAATGTCCTTTGACTGCGTAACATACCTTCCAACAATGATTATATCAGCACCTTTTTCCAAAGCCTCTTTCGCAGTCTCTGGCACTATACCGCCTGCCACAGCAATCAGAAAGCGCTTGTCGCTGAAAGTTTTCCTTAGTTCTGGTATAAGTTCTAATCCTATTGTCCGTCCAGTTTCTTCATCTATTCCTCTATGCAAGATTATTACGTCAGGGAATTCTCTAAGCGTCTTCAATTTTTTGATGGGATCTTCTACGTTTAGCATATCCACCACAGCATATATTCCAAGCCTTTTTGCTTCGTGAATGAAGGCGTTAAGGGTTTCTTCTGGCGCTAATCCAGCAGCGATAACGGCATCTGCGGTTTCATCATAAGCCAAGTCCACCTCAACCTTTCCAACATCTAAAGTTTTTAAGTCCGCAATGAAGAAAACATCTTTGGCGACATCTCGAAGGTCGCTTATCACCCTTGTTCCATATCGCTTAATTAGCGGCGTCCCAGCCTCCAATATTATTCTGTCGCTTCTGGGAATCTGAGCTATAATCTTCTTAGTCTTATCCAAATCTGGTATATCCAAAGAAATTTGCAAATAAGGGGGTCTCCAAAGGCGCGGCACTTTGAATCCCATTATAGGATGTTTAGCCCTATCCTTATCATAGAAAACTTTCTCTAACGAAGGATACTTTGCCAACGCCCTCTTCAAAGCCAGCTTGGTTGCCCCATAATTGTAATGGTATATTTTTCGGTAATCGCTTGCTTGTGGATGTATGAAAACACTGCAAATTATAACCCAATCATCCACTTTCTCTTTAGGAATAATCCCCTCCTCAACAGCATCCGCAACAGCCTTAGCCACAGCAGCCTGCGCTGGACCAAAAATCTTGTTTGCGTCTTCCAAACGATGCACAGTAACCTTCGGCACAAGCAACGTATGAGGCTTTGGCGGAAGATTAGGCCTTATAACTGCTAATAATGGCGTGTGCCCCATAGAAAGATTAGAAAGCCCTTGAGCAAAAGCTTCTCCCACAGGACCCTCCTTATCCCCTATCAAAAGATCGATATGTGCAACCTCATTGCCCTCTCCTACAAGGGCTTCGCCAATTAGATAAGTGTATTTTCCAGGCATTTCGACGGTTTCCGACAAAACTTGTGTAGACACTTGTTTACAAATATCATCAAAATCGACATTAAACTCCTTAAGCCAAGTATAAAGAGTATCCCTATGTATGTTTAAAATTTTCGCCGTCCCAGAAACTGTAGGTTTTGTCGGTTTTTCCTTGGTGCGAAGTCGTTCTTGCATTTCTCTTCTGGCGGCATCCGTCAACACTCTGATAAGCTCTTCTCTTGATTCTGGTTTTTTGAAATTGTATTCCGACATTTTAAATTCACCAATAGAGGTAATCTCTTACAAGCCATATATAAAACTGTCGGTAATGCGTGATATAAAAACCCTGTTCTTCTTTGCTTTGCATTTTTGTGTCGGTTATGTCGGATTTGAGGCATTTATATGCTCGGAGTTTTGTCGAATTTAAAAAATAAAGAAAAGGTTTGGGTTTAAAAGCCGTAAAGTCTAGAGTATTTTTCGCCCAAATAGTTTAAGTATGGTTTAACGCTTAATCCTTTTCCAGTAATCTTTTTTATAAGGTCTTCTGGATCGTAAAGGTTTCCGTATGAGTGAACGTTTTTGACAAGCCACCCCTTCACTTCCTTAATGTTTCCTTTTGCAATTTGTTCTTTCCAGTTTTTAAGATCTTTTTCCATGGTTGCGAGGATTTGCCCACTATAAATATTGCCTAGTGCATAGCTTGGGAAGTAACCGTACAATCCGCTGGCCCAGTGGGTGTCCTGCATTACGCCTTCCGAGTCGTTTTCGATTTTAACTCCTAAATATTCCTTGTAATTTTGATTCCATATTTCTGGAAGTTCTTTCACCATTATTTTGTCGGCGAAAAGTTCTTTTTCCATGTTGAACCTTATTATTATGTGAAGTCCATATGTTACTTCGTCGGCTTCAACGCGGATCTTTGAGGGCGTAACTTGATTAACGGCGTGGACAAAGGTGTCCAAGTTTACGTCAGAAAGGATGCTGCCCATAATTTCTTTCATTTTTGGCAGGAAATAAATCCAAAATTCACGGGACCTACCGATTATATTTTCTATAAATCGGGATTGAGATTCGTGGAAGCCTGAAGAGCAGCTTGTTCCAACAGGCTGAAACATCCACTCCTTTTTCAAGTTTTGTTCGTAGATAGCGTGTCCTGCTTCGTGCAATACTGAAAATATTGAAGATGTAAAGTTGTCTTCATAATAATGCGTGGTTATCCGCACATCATCATAATAACCTGTTGTGAAAGGGTGCTCTGTTTCGTCAATTCTTCCTCCAGCTTCTCTTGACTCTATATCATAACCGACAACTTCGGCAAGAGTTTTAGCAATTTTCTTCTGCACATCGATTGGAACTTTGCGTTTAAGAATGCTTATGTCGGGTTGTTTTGGAGCATTTTCACATTTCTTTAGCAGTGAAACTAAGCCTTCTCTTAACTCATTGAATACCTTTGTTATTGTTTTCGCTGTCATTTTTGGTTCAAAAATATCTATTAGCGCATCATATGGCGTGGCAGTTTCCTTTACTTTCATTAAAATTTCTGCAGCCTTCTTTTCTAATTCGACAAGTTTTTCAAGTTCAGGCTTGAACATAGCGAAGTTTTTGGCTGCTTTGGCTTTTTTCCAAACATCCACAGTTATAGCCTGTTGTTTTGCAATTTCTGCAACGAGTTCTTCTGGAAGCTTTGTCTTTTCATCATACTGCTTCTTTGTCAAATACACATTTCTTTTCTGGACAGCGTCAAGCTTTTCATATTCTGAAGGGCGCATAATTTCTTCCAATAGCTTACCTATTTCCGGATCCGTGCTCATTCTATGTTCGATTCGGCTGAGAAGGGCTAATTGTTGGCTTCGTAACGCGATTGCTTTTGGCGGCATCATTGTCTCCATGTCCCAGTGAATGATTGCAATGGCGGATTGAAGGGTTAGTAAATCCTTGACTTTTTCCATCAGCTTTTTGTAACTTGATGGTGCTTTTTCGGTCATTTCTTCATCTCCGTTTTAAAATTGAAGATTTATCGATAGGAACAACCTTCTATTTGAGTTTTATGTAAAGTATGCTTATGGTTTAACAGTTTTTCGCAATAAACTTAAAGAATTTCCTTCTTACAATTGTTCGGGAAACCATATGTTTACAATTGGGGCTGAGTGTAGCAGATGTGGAGAAGTTTACCCGTCCGACAATATTTTAACAGTATGCCCAAAATGTGGCGGCGCGCTCTTATTCCATTATGATTTAGCAAAAGTTGCTGAGAAGGTTTCCAAACATGATTTAGAGAATAGAGAAGATACTTTTTGGAAATTCCGAGAACTGCTTCCCCTATCATCGCCTAACAACATCGTCTCATTAGGAGAACCATACACACCTATACTACAATTTCAAAGGAGCACCAAGACGATTTCAAAAGTCTTTTTAAAAGATGATGGAAGGCTCCCCACTGGAACCTTTAAAGCCAGAGGAATGGCAGTGGCAGTTTCTAAGCTTAAAGAGTTAAAAGTTAAACGGGTTGCCTTGCCCTCTGCTGGGAATGCCGCTGCGGCTTTGGCTGCTTATGGAGTAAAGGCTGGAATGGAAGTTTATGTTTTTATGCCGAAGGATGCACCAGAAAGCAACATTAAAGAATGCGTTTTCATGGGCGCTAAAGTATACCTTGTTGACGGTTTGATAAATGACGCTGCGGACATGGTGAAAAAGTTTGGAAAAGAATATGGATGGGTAGACATTTCAACCAACAAGCAACCATACAGATATGAAGGCTACAAAGCCATGGCCTTTGAAATTGCAGAGCAGTTCAATTGGGATTTACCAGACAACATAATCTTCCCAACAGGCGGAGGCGAAGGAATAATAGGACTTTGGAAAGGCTTCAAAGATTTAATCGAACTCGGCTGGACAAAAAAGGTTCCACGCCTAATCATTGTTCAGTCTACTGGTTGCGCTCCCTTGGTTAAGGCATATAACAACGGAGAGGCGGAAGTGAAGGAGGCTTGGGAAAACGCTGAAACCATAGCGGCTGGTTTAAGGGTTCCCCGTCCCTATGCAAGCTATCTTGTATTACGAGCAATCAGAGAAACGAAAGGCATGGCAGTGGCAGTTGATGACACAGAAATAATCGCTTCGATGAAGACTTTTCTTAAAAATGGCATATATGCGTGTCCAGAAGCATCTGCAACCCTAACAGCATTAAACAAACTCGAAAATGACGGAACCATCGACAAGAACGAAAGTGTACTTCTATATTTAACTGGTAACGCCATGAAATACCTCGATCTAATGAGTATAAAAAAGGACGAAATACCTATACTAACAAGAGACGCAATCGCATTACCCTAAAATGTGAGTGCTCCTAGCGGAACAGCGCACAAATTTACAAGCAAACATTTTGCGGTTCTCACCTTGAGAGTAAGAGTTAAAACATTTGTGGAGATTTTATATTTGGAGAGGTTGTGAAAGGTAAATGACTCTCCTAACAGCCGAAGAAAAAGAATTGCTGACAAAGACTGCTAGTTTAATGGATGAATTATTGGAGACTCTTGAGGTTATGCAAGACAAGAGACTCGTTAAAGATTTGAAAGTTGCGTTGCGAGAAGTTGAAGAGGGCAAGACTAAGCCACTAAATGAGCTTATAAGAGAGTTAAATCTTGAAGGCGAAATTTGAAATTCGATTTACACCACGTTTTTTAAAGAACATCAAGGGTTTAGAAAGAAAAGTTCAGGTGCGAATATTAAGCCTAAAATATATTGATGTTTTGCCAGTAAATTCGTGTTCCAATTTTAGCCTCTTTTGTAAACTGCTCGAATTGAGCTTTTTTAACCAAAATACGCTTAAAATGAGCTTAAATTTAATGCTCCGGGCGGGATTCGGACCCGCGTCTCCGGCTCGAAAGGCCGGAATACTTGACCGGGCTATACTACCGGAGCTTTTGTAGCATCATGCAAGATGCTTTTTCCTTCGAATAAACCTTATCCTTCACATGCCCTTTTTATGCACTCTTTTAGTGGTGCGAATATTGTTTCTGCTTTGTTTAGTGTAGGCGCATAATGGGCTGTTTTTGCGGAGTTTGTCATTATTGTTTTTATTCCGAGTTTTTCTGTCCATGTTACGACAGCGCATGTGTCCGTAAGCACATGGACCCCGCTTTTTTCCATTTTTTCCGCATATTTTTTGGCTTTTTCTTTTATGTAGCGTGATGTGCAAACCCAAAATTCTGTTTCCTTTCTGATTTTTCTGTCGCCTATTAACTCTGCGATTTGTCTGGTTTCTTTTAAGGAGCAGTGGGGGCATCCTACAAAAATTAAGTCTGGTTTTCGTGTATGTGTTGTGGTTAATTTTTCAAGTGTTCTTTTTAAATCGTTGGTTTGCACACTTATTTTTTCCATTTTGCCGGTTTTTATGTGTGGGGGCTTGTGGTAGAACATGTTTGTCATTCCAGCGGTTGCGAGGGCTGCACCCAACTGTTTTAAATTATCCTCTGAAGCTTTTTCTAAACCTTGGATTATGGGGATTTCGTCCTTCAAAATTTTGCCAAGAAAAATTCCTAAAGCACCAAACTCCACATCGCTTGATAATTGTTTTTCTAATTTCACTAAAACCTTTGGTTGCCGGTTTTCAGCTTGGTGCATTCCATAATCTGGTGTTTTCCCTATTATGGCTGCCGCAAGGGCGCTTGGTCCTCCTTCTCGATTTGTCCACGCTCCAAGCACAGAGTTTGCGTAAACTACGGCTGAAGATTCAGCCCAAGCCAAATGAACGCCTTTTTTTGGTTTTTCTAAATAGTATGGCGTGCACGTTAACGAGGGCGTAAAACCCATTTTCTCAAAACAATTTAGAACCTTCGTTTGCTTTTCATGCAACTCCGATGGAAGCTTTTTACAGAGAAAGCTGCAGTCGAGGCTTTGAGGGTTTAGTGTCGATTTTGCTTTTACTTTGGCATCAGCCCCTGCCAAGGCTTCGAGAAATTCTGTGGGTGCATCTCCTAAGGTTTTGTAGGATACTCCTGAAACGTGGGAGGAGCTTATTGGAATAAGTTTTTTGGCGTTGAAGAGTTCGCCTAAGCGAACGAGGATTTTAATGCAGATTTGGTTTGCCCAGCCAAATTCGCCATCGTAGATGCGTTCTTCTTCCTTTGTTAAATACATGCCTATTTTGCTCCTTCCTTTTTCCAAATTTTGATAATGCCTTTGTGTGCATCAACTTCTATCATGTCGCCTGTTGTTATTTGTCTAATGTCTATTTGGTCAATCATCGGAATGTTTGCTATTATGGCTCCAACAACCATGACGGGGTCAGCGGTTTGGTTGATTATGGCTTTTGGCGCACAATTTTTCTTGGCTAGGGAATATAGCACATAACTACCAACAGTTGAGCCATGCCCATGCGGAAAACATAAGACTTTATCCTTTATACACTCTCCATACAAATCGTGGTCGCGTTCGATTATTTTTCCGTCGGCTGGGTCTACTCCTCCCAAAAAACTTATTGGCTTAGTGGATACTAGGGCTTGTGCTTTGCAGTATCCCTCAACTATTTTTCTTCCTTTTAGTTTTATTGGCTGCATTTCACGCACTTTAGTAGGATATTCTTGCTGTTGTGGGTGTTCCACCTAAAATCTTTGCCGCTGCAGCGCTAACTTTTTCACGGTTTTCTTCGTCTGTATAAACGCGCAGTATGTTTATGAATCCTTTGAGAACTTCGAAGATTTTTGAGATGTCGCTTAGGCGTTGTGGAAATTTTTTGCCTTCACGGGTTTTGTAGAAGGCTGGAATTTCCATGGGTTCCATTAGAACTGAATGGTGATAGGGAACTGAGGGAACGGTTGGCACATCTATTATTACGGCTTCTGTTGCTACTCCAGCTTTTTTCGCAATGTCTGTTTGAAGCTGTCTTCTGTGGGCTTCTTTGCTGAAAATGTTTGAGATTTTTACGTCTTTTTCGTAAAAGGTCCATTCGTAAGCGCATTTGAGCATTTTTCGTCTTTCAAGATTTTTTATAATCTTGCTTGATTTTTTGCATTTTTTAAGCTGGGTCCAAACCGTATAATCGTCCATGGCGAGGTACTCTTCTGGAGATTTGAATTGGGTTAATCCAAGCTCTGGGTTTGCCTTTTCCATTGCTATGGCAAGCATTATTTGGGCGGCTCTTCCGACACGGTGAAAGTATATACTTTTGAAGGATTCTATTCTGGCTATTATGAAGGATTCAAGCGCCGACAGAGCGCCTAAATCCACTGCCAAATTTTCTCCCAACACATCCAACGCATGGATTAGCCTGAAAATGTCAACAAAGCCGTATTCTGCGCCCGTATGATGTGTGTCCCTTATGACAAAGTCCAATTTGTCCACATCAACGGCGCTGCTTATTATTTGGTCTAAAAAAGCTTTTTGAGGTTTGTGAAGCCTTCCAACAGCCAATTTCCCAATTTCTTCTGGGTTGTAACCAAACTTTTTAATGATATATTTTAATTCGCTATTTGTGATTATCCAATAAGTCATATCCTCGTGGGTTTTGTCTAATTCCTTGTCAAGCAAATGTTCAAAAACATGGGAGAAGGGTCCGTGTCCAACATCATGGAGTAAGGCTGCAATTTTAATCACTTCCCCTTCTTCTTGGCTTATGTATTGGGAGATGTTCGGGTTTTCGGCAACCTTTCCAGCGAGATGCATGACGCCTACTGAATGTTCAAAGCGGGTGTGGTTGGCTCCTGGATAAACATATTCCGCCCCAGCCAATTGGCGTAGCCTTCGCAGTCTTTGCACGGGGTAAGAGTCTATTATCTCTTTTTCTTCTTCTGTTATGTACACGTATCCGTGGACTGGGTCTTTTATTTCTCCCCAATGGTTTTTTGGCATCTTCTTTTCTCCGTGGTTTCTGAAATAATTATTAATGCATCTTCACTTATAATGCCTAATGCTATACGCAATTAAGGATTGATAAAATGAAGAAAGGCTCTTTCATCTGTATTGAAGGATTAGATGGCTGTGGAAAAACAACACAAACAAAACTCCTTGTTAGAAGGTTGAAAAGGATGGGTTATGCTGCTGTTTACACGGCGGAACCGAGTTCGGGAAAAATTGGGCAGTTCATAAGAAGGTATTGTTTGCATAGTGGAAAAAGGGTTTCAGCTATTGTGGAAGCTTTGCTTTTCGCTGCAGACCGTTTTGAACATGTTAATAACGAAATTGTTCCAGCCTTAAATGCTGGGAAAATTGTGGTTTCTGACCGTTATGTTTATTCTTCTCTGGCTTATCAAGGGGCTACGGGACTTGATTTGCAGTGGATTGAAACTATAAATAAGCATGCGTTTCGTCCAGACTTGGCAATTTTTATTGACGTGGAGCCAGAGACTGCAATTAAACGATTAAAATCTAAAAAATCAGTTATGGAAAATTTGGGAACTCAAAGAAAAGTGCGTTCCATATACTTAGACTTTGTCGAGAAAGGCGAGCTTATTAGGGTAGATGGAAACAAATCAAAGGCGGAAGTGGCTGAAGCCATATTAAAATTTGTTACAAACTTTTTAGGAAAAACAACTTAAGGGGGCTGAAGGGTTTTTAGTATTTTCCTTGAAAAGGCCTCGTTAGTCTTCTTTAAAATAAGGTTGACCACATCGTCTGGGGATAGGTATCTCGGTCCTCTTTCATGGAAAACTTGTGTTTCCACATAGTTTTTGTTGAATAGGAAGCGCATCATGTAATAATCAAATTTTAAGGGCTTTTTCTGTTCGTTTTCTACTTTATAGTAGCGGATGGCGCAGAAGAAATCCACGAGCTGAAATGGTTTTTTGTTTATAGCTTTTAGCACCTTGTTTGTTTCTTCGCTGCTTAGGAAGTTGAAGGTGTTAGCTTCGGCTATGCCAAACTCGAAAAGTACTGTGCATTGAGGGATTGATGGGTCTGCAATTTCTTCTAATTTGAAGGCTTTAGCGTTTATTTGTTGGAGTGTGCGTATTAGTGTTTGTTGTAATTTTTTGTTTGATATTGAGGTGGTGAAATGGGCTGTTTTGTGGATGTTTTGTGGAAAATTTTCGTAAAACCCAAGCATCTGCCTTTTCGCCCTAAAACCTTTTAACCTTTCTTAACTTTTCAAGGTTTTCCAGCAAGTCAGATAGTGTCTTGCCAAGTTTTTGGAGTTCTTCTATGTTTTGTTCGTGTTGCATTTTGTTTTGTATTTCTTGTATCTTTGTTAAGAGTGTGGCTTCCATAGTGTCTAGGACTATAGAGCTGGTTATTTTTGGTTCTTCTCCTTCTTTTACCACTATGACTTTCTTTTCGCATTTTGCGCACCATAGGTCACCGCTTTTTAGCTTGAATAGTGGAGAAGCACAAACGGGGCAAGCCAAGTCTGTGAGGGTTGAGCCTTGGCGTAGTAGATCAGCCATTCTTTTGACGTATTTTTCTTCGTCTTTTTCTTGTGGCAAGGGTTTAAGCCTCCAATAGAATAGTATAAAAGCCTATAATAACTTATTATTGAAAATTATGTGAGGTGGCTGTCATGGTTAGGAAAAAGAAGCTTGAAGAATATGAGGAAAGAATCAAGCAGGCTTTGGCAGTGTTAAATGCTGTTTCTGAGGATAATACTACGCCGCGAAATATTAGGAGAGCCGCTAAAGATTCTATGGATGCTTTGCAAACAACAGAGTTTACGCCTGCTGTTAGGGCTTCTAATGCCATTTCAATCTTGGATGAGATTTTGCAGGATCCGAACATGCCACCTTATACACGAGTGAAATTATGGAATGTTATGAGCCTCCTAGAAGCCATAAAAGATTAATACACCTTTTCGAATTCACTTAACTTTCCTATTTAAGGAGAGAATGAACATGAAAATTTTTCCTTATACAAGCGTGGAAGCGAAGGATGCGGAAAAAGGAACATTTAAGCTGAGGGTTAGATGGCTTATAACAAAAGATATTGGCGCTGAAAACTTTGCCATGAGACTTTTCGAGATGGAGCCTGGCGGTTACAGTCCTTTGCATTCTCATGATTGGGAGCATGAAGTTTTCATTTTAGAAGGTGAAGGCATAGTGCAAAGTGGAGGCGAAGAAAGCGAGTTTAAGCCTGGTGATGTCATTTTTATTCCGCCAAAAGAAGAGCACCAGTTTAGGAATACTGGCTCGAAAGTTGTGAAGTTTCTTTGTCTCATACCATATACGCAAAAATGATTAGTGGTTCGCTAAAAATATATGCAAGTTACCCCATCTACTTCTGGGTTTCAGGAGATAAAACCATTGAAATACGACGTAATAATCGTCGGAGCCGGACCCGCAGGAATATTCTCAGCTTTAGAGCTTACAGAAAAAACTAAACTAAACATTCTCATAATCGACAGAGGTCCAGACATTAATCAACGCAAATGTCCAGCAAGCCGAGGATTCGAATGCGTCCACTGCGAACCATGCCTGCTTCTGTCTGGATGGGGCGGCGCCGGAGCCTTCAGCGACGGCAAACTCACCCTCTCTACGGAGGTTGGCGGTTGGCTCAACCAATACGTATCCTCAAAAGAACTTGAGGAACTCGTAAACTATGTGGATTCCATTTACCTAAAGTTTGGTGCGCCCGAACACAGTTACGGCGCAGACATTGAAAAGGTAGAAGAAATTGAGCGGAAGGCTTCTTTGGCTGGGTTGAAGCTTATTCGCCAAAAAATTCGGCACATGGGCACGGAAAGATGCGCCCAAACATTAAGAAAAATGAGGCAAGAATTAAACAATAAAGTTGAATTTAAACCAAAAACCGACGTTAAAGGGCTCATATTGAAAAACGACGCCGTTGAAGGCGTTGAAACTGTAAACGGCGAAAAATTCTTTGCAAAATACGTGATTGTGGCGCCTGGAAGAAGCGGTGCTGAATGGCTCCAATCAGAAGCCCAAGCCTTAGGATTAAAAACCCTCAACAACCCCGTTGACGTTGGAATAAGAGTAGAAGTTCTAGCTTCTGTAATGGAAGAGTTGACAAGCGCCCTTTACGAGCCCAAACTCATATATTATTCAAAACATTTTGACGACCAAGTTCGCACTTTCTGTGTTGCGCCATATGGCGAAGTTATAACAGAATCCTACAATGGAGTTTTAACAGTCAATGGTCAAAGCTACGCAGAAAGAAAAACAGAAAACACGAATTTCGCTATTCTCGTAAGCACATCTTTCACAGAACCCTTCAAAGAACCCATAGCCTACGGAAAATACCTCGCAAGGCTTTCAAATCTTCTAAGCGGAGGCGTAATAATACAACGTCTCGGCGATTTGGAAGCGGGAAGAAGGTCAACACCAGAAAGAATCTCAAGAAGCGTAATAACCCCAACATTAAAAAATGCCACTCCAGGCGACTTAAGCTTTGTCTTGCCATACCGATATCTTACGGATATACGCGAAATGATTAGAGCTTTGGACAAAATCTCGTCGGGCATTTACTCACGAGACACTCTTCTTTATGGTGTAGAAGTGAAGTTTTACTCCTCAAAATTGCAGCTTAGCAGTTGTTTAGAAACCAAAATCCGTAATTTGTTCACCATAGGTGATGGAGCAGGCGTAACACGGGGCTTGGTTCAGGCTTCTGCTTCTGGGGTTCTGGTGGCGAGGGAAATTATGAAGAGGGAAAAACCGAAAGCGTGAAACAGAAATGTCCATTGTGCAAGAAATTAGATGTTCAAATTGTGGCGCCCCCATATCTTTTGAACCAGGCGAGATAATAGCGACATGCAAATATTGCGGTTATACGGTTGTGATAGAAACTGGAAAAGTCTTCACTTTTGAACATTCAATGCTCCTAAACAAATACGACTCAGCACAAATTGAAGAACTCGTAAAGGGTTGGATGAATACTGGTTTTCTGAAACCTCCAGACCTTGCACGAAAATCAAAAATCTTGGAAAAATCCCTAATCTACATACCTTTCTGGATTATAACTGCAGAAGCAGAGACAACCTATAAAGGAATTTTTGAACGTATCACACCAGCCGTTGTCAAGGAAGGACAAATCAAGAAAAAATACAACTGGCTAATTTTGGCAAGAAAAGCCACAGAATTTCCAACAAAAGAATATGATGTGCCATTAGAAGGCAAAATTCCTTACGACTTTAGAAAAATTGAAGGTTATGCCAAAATATTAAACAGTGAAATCGACAAGGACGAGGCTTTGGAAGAGGCAAAAGAGGAAATCGAAGAACACCATAAATACTTAGCCCAGCAAGATGTGGATAAAATAATTGAGATAAAAAATGAAATAAAAGTTAACCAAGCAGTTTACCTCCACTCCCCCATATGGTTTATAAAATATGAGTATAAGGGAAAAACTTACCAACTAATAGTGGATGGGGCTACAGGAACGGTTGTGAAGGGTGACATACCTCCAGCAGGTTTTGGAATTTTATAGTGAAACTTTAAAAGAAACCATTACAAAATAATAAGTCAAAAATATCTTGAGGAATAAGATGAACGCTGAACGTAAAACATTGGATTATAATGTTGGAGCCCTTGTCATTCTCGTCATCTCCATAGGATTTGCGGCGGTTATTTACAGCATGAACGTAATTCCCCTTAATATTTTAAACATTCCCGCTTGGCTTTTGGGTCCCCTCGGGGTTTACACTATAATTTTTTCCTTTATAGCTGGCAAAGAATCAACTTATTATCTGGTTTGGGGCGTCATAATGTTTGCCATTGCAGCAGCTTCAGCCTTCTATAATGTGGTGAACGCCTTCGTTATTTTAGGCATCCTTTTAATTGTTGTTGCTGTTATAGGTATAGTTACATACTGGAGAGGTAAAAAATGAGTGGAAAAGATTATTTGGGAAAAGTGCAAAAAGAACGAGGCCTTCTTGAGAGAATTATGGGTTATATCCCTGGATACAGAGGCTACAAAGAGAAGGAACTGCGCCGAGAAAGCGACCGCCTTGTGCGAATGGAAGTTGTGAATAGGCTTAAAGCTGCAAAAACAGCTTTCAGAAGAAAATTCGCAAACCCAGCCCTCATCCAAAAACTTTCAAGCGAAGACACCTTTAGGTTTGACACGCTTACAGCCCGCATTGATAGAGTCACACAGCGCATAGATAGGGCAGTTGCTGGATATGCTGGAATGTTCGACGCTATCAAAGTTAAAGAGGACAAGCTTGACACCGTACTAGAATATGACGTAAGTTTGATAGAAAAAGCCGAAGCCATAAAAGCAGATGTTGAAAAAGTAAACGAGCTGGAGCCTGGAAAAGACGAGTGGAGAACAGCAATGGACGAATTAATATCAAAAGTTGAAGAACTAGACGGACTCGTGGACAAGAGGTCGGAAATTCTTAGAGGATTGGGAGGATGAACTCAGCCCGTTACCGCCAAATTGGAGCAAAAATGGCAAATTTTCAACAAGTTCTCCCCGAATACCTTAAGCATGCGGGTTGGAGTACTAAGAAAATTATTCCAGGCGAAAGAAGTTTCATGCTTGAACTGAAAAAAGGCTTTTTTGAAAAGGCAACAGTCAAAGTTAGAGGCGTGCCAGAGGACGTTTATGTGGAAGTTGATGGATCAGGCGATTTGATGGATGTTGTGGAGCAAGCTTTGGCAAATTCATGCGACAATCCAAGTGCTTTGATTAGCTGGAAAGAGCAACAGAAACAGGAAGCCATGGAAATAGCCAAAAGTTTAGGCGTGATTTCACCAGCGCCCCCAACGGTAGCCGCTCCAACTCAACCACAACCACTACCACCGCCGAAACCTAAACTTGAAGTATGCATGCACTGCGGAGCCCCACTCACATATAATCCAGAAGAAGTTCTCGTAGTTTGCAACTACTGCGGATACGTCAACAACACAACTGGCGAACAACCTCCAAGATGCAGCATGCTACCTGTACTACTTACTGGTTCTCAGACGCTGGAAATAGCCAAAAATCATGTGGCAAAAGGAATTCTTGTTACTCGGGGCATGGCTGAACGTGCCGAATGGGGCGCCATTGTTCTTCGTTATGTTCCAAATTGGGCTGTAACTGTTCAACTTGAAGGAGACCTTGAAGGTAAAAAAGCCTTGGTAAAAGCGAAAGATACAAAGTCGCAAGTTGCCCAAGAAGTGGCAATGCAAGCTTTAGGAGGAGCCCTCGGAAGCATCTTCGGCGGAGCTGGAAGAGGAGCAGGAAAAGCGTTAGCCGACAGAAAAGAAAGAGTTTCCGTTAGCGAGGCAATGGACGTGTTTGTTGTAGCACGCAAAGCAGCCCAATATCAGCCGGACGTGGGCGCCTACAAAATTCCATTGGATAGGAAGGAACCTTTCAAGAAAACCGGAGAAGAAACACTTAATGTGGAAATAAGCGCTCAAGAGGCTAAGGAAAAAGCAAAGGGATTAGCTTTACAAGAGTTAAGGTCAAGATACACTTTTGTTTCAAGGTTTAGTGTTGGAGCCTACCCTATGGAAGAGCCTGAACTGGTGTATGCGCCTTGGTGGTTTATAGAATATCGTATGGGTGGCAAATCCTTTTCCGTAATAGTTGACGCATATAATGGAAGCGTCATCGCTGGACAAAGACCTTGGATTCCTAAAGGAGTGATTTAAAAGGAGGTGAAATTAGGGTGCCAAAAGTTATTGAGTGGGTTGGGGCAAGAGAAGGAGACATCGTTTGGAAATATCCCGTAGAAGAAATTGCTTGGGGAGACAATCTCATCGTCCATGAATACGAAGCTGCGGTTTTCTTCAGAGATGGAAAAGCCTACGACGTTTTCAGAGCTGGACGCCACGTCTTGTCAACATTAAACCTGCCATTGCTAACAAAAATAATTTCAAAAGTTGCAGGATTTGACAAAGTTCCTTTTAGGGCGACGATTGTCTTTGTCTCTTTGAAACAGTTCCAAGGAAAGTTTGGAGCACAAGGGCAAACCAAAGAGCTTGCACCGCTAAAATTCTTTGGCGGTTTCTGGTTCAGAGTTGAAGAACCAAACCTCTTCGTCAACGAAGTTGTTGGCGGACAAGGGGCCTTCACAACTGATGGATTGCAAAACTTTCTAAGGGGATACTTTAACGAGAGACTCATCGACACCTTAAGCCAATATTCGCTGGCAGACGTGTATGGCAAACTTGACGAAACAAGCCTTCTTGCAAAAAACGTTCTCTTCGATGCCTTTTCAAGAATTGGACTTGAACTGATTGATGTGAAGTTTGAGGGAATCGACACAACCCCAGAGTGGAGAGACAGACTATTCTACATCAAAACTGGAGTTGGCGCAACAGAAGTTCTAAGAATGGAAACGGTTCAAAAATCAGCTGAAAGCCTATCAAAGAGCCCAGGAGCAGCAGTAGGAGCAGGAGCAGTTATCCTTCCACAAGTGCTTCAGCCAGCAGCGGCACCAGCAGCGCCTATGGTTTTATGTCCAAAATGCAATTTCCAAAATCCGCAAACAGCAAAGTTTTGCAGCAACTGCGGTGCACCGTTACAGGCGGTAGGCATCACGTGTCCTAAATGTGGCACATCAAACCCTGCTGGAACGAAGTTTTGTGGCAACTGTGGAACGCCATTACAAGCCACAATCAAATGTCCAAAGTGTAACGCAGAAATACAAGCTGGAGTTAAGTTCTGTCCCAACTGTGGAACAAAACTTGAGTAACCAGCCCCCTCTATTTTTATGGTTCTGCTAACCTATTTCTGTAACATTTTTATTTGCTTTTTAATTATGCTATTAGGAGTATGACTGTTATGAGTAAGGAGATTATTGGCAGAGGCACATGGTACGATAAAATGGCAGTAAAAATAATTGAAAGGGAGCGGAAGCTGGGCAGAAGCTTAGACCTTATAAGAACCGAAATGGGTTTGGGTGCTTCAGGTTTTCCGCATATTGGAAGCTTGGGTGATGCTGCCCGCTCATATGCTGTTACTTTGGCTTTAAGGGAACAAAACTATAATTCAGAATTGATTGCTTTCTGCGACGACAAAGATGGATTGCGCAAAGTTCCGGCTGGCTTGCCAAAATCTCTTGAAAAATATTTAGGTTTTCCAGTATCCGAAATTCCTGACCCCTTTGGCTGTCATGAAAGCTATGGTAAACACATGAGTTCACTATTGCTAGAGGCTTTGGATAAGTGTTCCATAGAATATCGTTACGTTTCCGCCAAGGAAACTTATGAAAAAGGAATATTGAATAAAGAAGTTGAGACTTTGCTTTTGAACGCCAAAAGAGTCGGAGAAATAGTCAAAGAAGAGGTGGGACAAGAACGTTACATGGAAGTTCTACCATATTTCCCGCTATGCGAAAACTGCGGACGCATATACACAACCAAAGCCCTAGAATACTTGCCAAAGGAAGACAAGGTTATCTATGTTTGTGAAGGCATGGAAATTAAAGGCAGATGGATTGAAGGCTGCGGCTTTAAAGGCGAAGCCAACGTGAAAAAGGGTGAAGGCAAACTTTCATGGAAAGGCGAGTTTGCTGCACGATGGAAAGCTCTTGACATAAGATTTGAGGCTTATGGCAAAGACATAGCCGACTCTGTTCGCATAAACGACAGAATTTGCCGCGAAATACTCAATTACGAACCACCATCCCACGCCATGTATGAAATGTTTCTAGACAAAAGTGGAAGAAAAATCTCAAAATCCACGGGAAACGTTTTCACACCTCAAGTTTGGTTCCGTTATGGTTCGCCCCAATCACTGCTTTTGTTGATGCTGAAAAGGTTTGTTGGAACCCGCACCTTAGACGTTACAGACATACCCTCCTACATGAACGAGCTTGATTATTTGGAAGACATATACTTTGGAGTTAAAAAGTTGAGGGATGAAAGAGAACTCGCAAAACTTAGAGGCTTATACGAATATTGCTGGGTGCTGAAGCCTCCTTCAAAACCAAGCATCAAAGTGCCATACAACCTTCTCACGTTCTTGGCTAAAATGGCGCCAAAAGAAAAGGAAGAAGAATTCATAACTGAAAAACTAAGAAGCTACAACTATTTACGGAAAGACCAAACCTTGGATGAAAACCTTCGAAAACGAATCGAATACGCCTTTAACTGGATAAGAGATTTTGAAGAAATAAAAGAAACAGCGGTCACCTTAACACTTGAAGAAAAAGAAGCAATAAAAGAATTAATTGAAACCTTAGAAGCCGAAAATGAAGCCGAAAAAATCCAAAACGCCATATTCAACACAGCCAAAAAACACAACATCCAACCAGCCAACTTCTTCAAAACCCTATACACAATCCTTTTAGGCGTACCCCAAGGACCAAGATTAGGCCCATACATTCTAACCATGGGAAAACAAAACGTTATTGACGCTTTAGAAAGAACCCTAAAAAACAATTAAAAACCCTTTTATTAACAATAACCATTTTTGTTCATGGGGGGCCCGTAGTCTAGATCGGATTAGGACGCTGGCCTGCGGAGCCGGAGATCCTGGGTTCAAATCCCAGCGGGCCCGCTAAAACGTTCCGCCCTCGAATGTTAAATTGAAATCAAAATATAAGCTCTGTCTAAACTACTGCTTATATCATGGCAAATTAGAAATAAACACTAAGAATAATAAAGAAAAAGAGGCCAAAAATTGACGGATGTTGTATTCATATTCGAAGTTCATCAACCTCATAGATTAAGGAGGGATTTCTTTTGGGAAAACAAAATTTTTAAACGCCTAAAAAAGAAAGAGCTCTTTGATTATTATTTTGATTCTTCAATAAATAGAGATGTTTTTGAGAGGGCATGTAAGAAATGCTATTTCCCCTCAAACCAAATATTGCTTGAGCTAATTGATAAACATAAAAGGGAGAAAAAGCAGGTAAAAGTTTCATTCAGCCTTTCTGGAATATTCTTGGAGCAGTGTGAAATGTTTAACAAAGACCTTTTAGAATCCTTTAAACAACTCGCCGAAACGGGCTGTGTGGAATTTTTAAGTCAAACTTATCATCATTCGCTGGCAAGCCTCTATCCAGAAAAAGAAGAATTCATGGAACAGGTGAAAATGCATCAAAGAATAACAAGGGACCTTCTCGGGTTTACACCTAAAGTTTTTGAAAACACTGAGTTACTTTATAACAACGCGGTTGCGAGAACCATAGAAAAAATGGGTTTTAAGGGAATCTATACGGAAGGCGCCGAGAGGATATTACATGAAAAATCGCCAAACTATCTTTACATGCCTAAAGGATGCACCAAAATCAAAATATTACTACGAAATTACAAGCTAACTGATGACATAGGATTCAGATTCTCTGCAAGATGGTGGAGTGAATGGCCGCTAACAGCAGACAAATACGCAAGCTGGTTGGCAGCAACCCCAGGCCAATGCATTAACGTTTTTCCAGATTACGAAACCTTTGGTGAACACCACTGGCCAGAAACGGGCATACATGACTTCTTAAAGCATTTGCCTCGTGAGATTTTGAAATGGTGGCATCTGCATATGGCTACGCCTTCGGAAGTTGTTGAAAAATATCAACCTATGGGGGAAATTGATGTTCCCGAACTTGGCGGAACAGTTTCTTGGGCTGATTTGGAAAGGGATGCCAGTTGTTGGCTTGGAAACACCATGCAATGGGCGTATTACACAAACGTGAGAAAACTTGAAGCGCTTATGAAAGAAGCAGAAGATAAAGACTTCATGAAAATTTGGAGATATTTCCAAACAAGCGATCACCTTTATTACATGTTCACTGCAGGAGGAACCCCAGGAGAAGTGCACTCCTATTTCAGCCCCTTCAACTCACCAATGGACGCCTTTGTAACCGCCCAAGCCGCAATACTTGACTTTGAAAATAGAGTGCGCCTTGCAATAGTTGCGGCGGATAAACCGTTCCTATTCTACATTGGCGTTGGTAAAGAATACTTTACAGGAATTATAGCGTGGAGCCTGAAAGGTTTCATAAAGGCGCTTCAAAAAGTTAACACGCAATCCTTAGAATTCCATTGCAACCGTGGAGATTTTGAGCGTTGGGCCGAAAAATCGCTTCACGACAAAAAATTGGCAGAACAACTGAAGAAAACGAGGCTTGAAAAACTGAGAGGAGAAAACCTAAGGAAGACGCTAATAAGAATCGCAAAAGGAAGATACGACAACATGAGTAGGCAGGTGCAAACAGCTACAAAATACTTTTGATTAACTTGCCTACCCTTTTATAAGAAACGCTTACTAAAAAATATGTTAAGATTAGTTAAGGGAATGGCTATGCGGGAAGAATTGCCTCTCTCAGAAAAAATCCTGCAAACATTGCATAATCTTTGCGCCACCGCTCCAGACCTCGCCAGAAGAAGCGAAGAGGTGGCACAAATTCTTCAAATTAACATAAATGATGTGGAAAAAACTTTAGACAATTATAAGCTTGAAGGTTTTGTTGAAAGTTTTGCTGATAACGAAGGCAAAAGGCGTTACTATTTGACAGGAAGAGGCATAATAAAAGTTTGTGCACTTTTTACGTAGTGAAAACAATGCATGTTATAATTTTTTCATGGGAATATCCGCCGAGGGTGGTGGGGCAACTCGCAAACTACGTTAAAGAAGTCGCAGTGCAATTGACAAAAAATAATGTAAAAACCACCGTCGTCACCTACCATGATTATTTGACTGGAGAATATGAGGAGCCAGAAGGCGTTACAATACACAGGGTAACAAATCCAGTGCGCACTCACATCGGCGTTCTCACATGGGTTCTAACCTTAAACCAAGAAGTTGAAAGAGCGACTGCAAACATTTATTACAGCACGCAAAAACAAGTGGATTTGATAGATGTGCATGATTGGCATTTCACGCCAGCAGCAGTCACATTAAAAAAGGCGCTAAATTTGCCCTTTATTTTTTCAGTTGAAAGCCTTGAAGAACACCGTTCCCATGGAGCAAATTCACCCTTCAACATGGCTATTAAAAGTCTTGAATGGTTAGGAATGTATGAAGCAGCAAAGCTTATTGTTAAGTCTCAATGGATGCGAGATGAAGTTTATAGGTTGTATAAGGTTCCGTTAGAAAAAATAAGAGTGATTCCGCCAAAATCCTCCAACTGGTTCAAGAACATTTTAGAAACATACAAAAATGTTGTAGGAGGAGCTGCTTACAAATGAGTAAGGAATTAACTGTTATGATGCTTACATGGGAGTTCCCACCAAGAATCATTGGCGGAATATCCCCCCACGTTTATTATTTATCAAAAAATTTGGCGAAAAATGGCGTCAAAGTTTATGTGGTTACATGCGATTTTCCCGGGGCACCACAGCACGAGGTTATTGACGGCGTAGAAGTTTTTAGAGTTGACTCTTACAAGAATCCTTCGCCGGATTTTGCAACATGGGTTTATTTGATGAATGTTAATATGCAAAAGGAAGCAGCAGCCCTTGTTAATAGGGTCCATGGAAAAGTTGACATTTTTCACGCTCATGATTGGCTTGTGGCAAACGCTGGAGTAGGCTTAAAACACGTCTTTAGAAAACCTCTTTTAACGACTATACACTCTACGGAAATTGGTCGTCGAAACGGAATCCATTTTGATTATGAAAGGATGATTCATGAAACAGAAGCATGGCTTACATACGAAGCATGGAGAGTCATATGCTGCAGCGATTACATGGTTTCACATGTTAAATGGGCATTTGGGCTTCCCACAGACAAGTTGGTCATGATTCCAAACGGCGTAGAAGCAGAAGCATACACAAGAATAGAACATGAAGATTTGAGCAATTTCAGAAGCAAATTCGCTTTACCAGAAGAAAAAATTGTTCTTTTCGTTGGAAGGCTAGTTTATGAAAAGGGAGTCCACGTGCTTGTTAGCGCTGTCCCAAAAGTTTTGGAAAAAGTCAACGCAAAATTTGTAATAGTCGGCAATGGCTACATGAAAGAACAACTTTCAAACGTCGTCAAAAACATGGGACTAGCTCACAAAGTTCACTTCACAGGCTTTGTAGATGATGAAACCTTAAGAAAACTACAGAAGTGCGCAGATGTTTCTGTTGTGCCATCCCTCTTCGAACCCTTCGGAATAGTTGCCTTAGAAGCCATGGCAGCAAAAAGCCCCGTAGTGGTTTCAGACACAGGTGGTCTATCTGAAATTGTTGAGCATGATGTTACTGGAGTTAAAGTTTATGCAAACAATCCAGAATCGCTGGCATGGGGAATAACAAAAGTGTTACTTGACGAAAATTATGCAAACTTGATAAAAGCGAATGCCTACAAAAAAGTTCAAGAAAAATATGATTGGAATAAAATAGCTCAGCAAACAAAAGCCACTTACGAAACTATTTTAGGTGAATATTCAAAAAGCTTCTGGGCTTAAAACATTTGCACAATTTATGGATATTTTAGTTTAATAGCCTTGTTTGGACAAGAATCCACACATTTTAGGCAGTAAATGCATTCTGGGTCGCTAAACTTCTCCCATGGCAAATCCAAAATCCGAACACGCATAGGACAAACTTCAACACATTGTCGACATTCAGCCTTTGCACATTTGGTTAAATCCCTTTTCAAACCAAGAAAGCTGAACCTATTCAAAATAGCCATAATAGCGCCATGAGGACAGAAATATTTACACCAACTTCTCGGGACATATGCGGCAAAGACAAGTACGCATCCCAAAATGAAAAGTTGTATCCATAAAAGCGGGGGAAATCCCGCAACGCCAGATAGAACATCCAATAAAGGTTTTTCTAGTAGTGCATTTTTAAAGTTTAAAATTCCATTAGGCAATGTGAAAAACAAAGTTTCCGCAGGACTTAAGGTGGTAAATGGCATTTGTACGAAAATGCCAAAGGCCTTTTCATAGCTGCTATGAACTCTGACAATTTTGGCAAGGGAAAATGTTATACTAATAAAGAGTGTTATGCCTAAAATAGCGTATTTTACATATATCATGCTTTCATGGGTTCTAGGTGAAATTTCAGTTTTTTTGCGCTTTGCAAAATCAATTAAGTCTTGGATGAAGCCGAAGGGACAGATCCAACCGCATAAGGATTTACCAATCAATATTCCAGTGATTAAGAACGATGCCAAGGCAAGCCATGGAAAAACAGTATTATAAAACATAAGTTGCATGGCTGTAAAGGCGTCGCCAACAATGTTTGACTGGAAACCCCATGTCCAGATAACAGGTAATAGTAGCGGTTGTGGAGCCATGTTAAAGACCATGGCGCTGAAGAATAGGAAAGAGAGGAATTGGACTATTCTGCGGAGAGTGTTGAATTTCAGTAGGGTTTGCTTGATTTTGGCTTTCAATAATTTCGCCTCTTCATTAAACCCCTAAAACCAATTATTTATTTTCCTATAACCCTAACATTTTCTACCAGAACCCAAGGCGCAACCAATTGCCCAATTTTTCTCTCATTATTTGCTAGTTCCGAAATATTTTTTAATGTGTGAAAAACATTGCCAGCCAACATGGCTCCTTTAACGGCATAAGCAACTTTACCATTCTCAATTTTCCAAGCAGGAGTTGCAACAACAGAAAATTCTCCGCTGGCCGGATTACTACTGTGGGCACCCTGTAAAGCATACACCAGTAAGCCATCATCTACCTCGCCGATAAGGTCTTCAGGCGATTTCCTCCCTGGCAACAAGTGAAAGTTTGTGGCTTCCACATTTGGCGTAGATAAATATCCAGCTCTTGTGGCGTTTCCAGTGCTTTCCTTACCCTCTTTCTTTGCCGTGTAATTGTCATAGAGAAAGTTGCGCAACACTCCCCTTTCTATTATGAGGGTTTTTTGTTGGGGAATCCCTTCGCCATCAAACTCCCATGTGCGTATGCCTCCAGCAAGTAATCCATCATCATAAATTGTCAAGTTTTCAGAAGCAACTTTTTCTCCAATTTTGCCCTTAAACGCTGATTGATCTCTTTGCACGTAATCTGCTTTAACTGCGTTAATAAGGGTGAAATACAAGAGTTCCTGCAATGCAAACTGTGAGAAAATCACGTTCGTGTTTTTAGTTTCTACTTTTTTGGCTTTTAATGCCAAAACAGCAAGGCGAGCAGCTTCTTTACCAACCCATTCTGGGTTAATAGCATACTCTCTTTCGATACTGAATTCAAAGCATATGGGTGTTACTTCACCTGTCTCTTGCCCCACGGTTGCTAAGCTACATTCAATGATTGTTCCATGATCGAAGGCTGCCACTCCATTGGAATTAGCTATTGCTCGAGAAAGATAAGAGGCGCCTACCCCACCTTCTACGGGAAGAACACGTTTATCTACTTTTTCAGCAGCATCTAGCATTGAAGAGGCTGCATTAACTAGATCTTCGGAATGAAGTTCGACAATTTTGCGGTCATAAGTGTTTTTTACAGATTTTAATTGTTTTCTTGTTGGGAGTCCACGCCACTCTTTGTCTGGCTTGCTCGCTTTAGCAGCACTTAAGGCTTTAATAACAGCTTCCTCAATTGCGGCTTTGGCGCCCAAGACGTTCGTATAAGAAAAGCCTATTGCCTTATTTATTATGGTTCGAATTCCCAATCCTCTGTCAATTATTCTCGCACTTCTCGCGATCTGTCCTCTCTCAATAACAACGTTTGTTGTTAAACCTTGATAGGCAAAAGCCTCCGCCTCATCCGCGCCCTTCTTTAGAGCAAAATCCACAGCTTTTTCGGCTAAATCTAACATTTCTTCCTTCCTAAGCGCTACCACCCACAAGAACCTCCCTTACCCTAATATGAGGGCCACCATCGCTTTCGAAGGCTGTTTGTCCTTTTCCACATCTCCCAGGCCACAATTCAAAGTCTTTTCCAACAGCGTCCACCTTGAACAATGTTTCAAGAGTATTGCCACTTATTGAAGCGTTCCGCACTGGTTGACCCAATTCGCCTTTAACTATTTCGTAGGCTTCTTGGATGCCAACTTGGAAGGTGCCGTCTAAATTTGCTTGTCCGCCTCTGAAGCTTTTGAAGTAATAGCCGAATTTCACATTTTCGATTAGCTCTTCGAAGGAATAGTCTTTTGGCTCCATGAAAGTGTTGCGCATACGAATTATGGGTTCTACTCTAAAGTCTTCAGCCCGCATGTTTCCAGTAGGTTCAGTATTGAATTTTTGGGCTGTTTCGCGGCTATGCATCAAACCAACAACAACACCATCCTTTATCAGAAGAGTTTTCTGGGCTGGAACTCCCTCGTCATCATATTTGAAGGAACCAAAAGCGCCTTCAACTGTTCCATCATCATAAAAAGTCACAAGTTCAGAAGCAATTTTCTTTCCAAGTTTATCTAAAAGCACAGATCCAGACAAAGTCAAATCTGCCTCAGCCAAGTGCCCAAAAGCTTCATGAACAAAGACGCCAACCACGTTTGGCCCAAGAATTACTGGAAATGTTCCACCCTTAGGCGGTTTCGCCCTCAACTGCTCAACTGCTCGTTTTGCAACTCTTTCGCCTACAATTTCTGGAGTTTCTATGTCGAAAATTTCGTAGCCAGAAGTGGAACCAATCTCTTCACGACTGAAGGTGAATATATCCCCTTCTTTTGCTGTTGCGAGTATTCTTGACCAAACATAAAGTTTGTCCTGTTCAATATATGAACCTTCATTGTTTATGAAATAGTTTGTTCCAGTTACGTCAAGATAATCTATGGTGCAACTTTTTATACGACCATCATAACCTAAAATTTTATTGTTCATAGTTAGCGTTGTATTAATTTTGTCTTCTATGGAAATTTTTGATGGGTCTTTGCGCGGTTTTAGGTTTACTTTATCTTCAATAGGTTTGGTTTGGACAAGTTTTATGGGCTTTTTAAGCTTTGAGCTTGCAGCTTTCGCCATTTTACATGCGTCTGAAATAGCCATAGTCAAAGTTTCAACATCAAAGGTTCCCACGGATGCGAAACCCCATGCGCCGTTTATAAGTACCCGCAAAGCAGCACCGTTTTCGATTCCTTGCCTTGCTGCTTCTACGCGACCTTCTTTAAGCGTAAGCATAGTTTTAAAGAGCCTTTGACCGCGAACTTCAGCGTATTCGGCTCCATATTTTTGGACTGCCGCATCTACAGCCTTAATTAAAATATCTTTCAAAGAGTACGCTCCTTTTTAGTATTGAGTTAGAAGGAATTATTCAGAGGCTCTTTTATAAAATTGTTATGGTTTCCATTTTCCGTAATTCAAAACAATAAGTGAAAAATGGATATTTAAAATGTTAAGCTCTTTGCTTGAGTGATTTCACTTGGCTTACAAAATCGCATTCTTCTTGCATTCGCTCTAATTCCAACCTGCGAAGCAAACCATAAGTCGAGTATATATCCTCCAAAATTTTCTTTTCAATGACATATGCGCCGGTGCTCAAAAACTCCTCAAGACCCTTAGCAAAAACCTCTATCTTTTCAGATATCTCATTTGGCTTGACACCGTGGTTCTTCTCTAAATGCTTATAAATTAGAAAGGTTGCTTCTTCGCCGAAAACTTGTCGTAGGACTCTGTCAACGATTTTTGAAATTTTGTCTTCTTTTTCCATAGTGTCAAGCCTCGCAGTGAACTATCGTGTGTATTGCGACTTAATAAACTTTGTCGTATACCAGTTCAACACACATACGCTATGAAGTCCATGAAATAAGCGTTACATAAAGTCTGTAAGATTCAACTGTTGAACTCTTTGGGCTGCGGATTTTCGTGCAGTTTGTTCTTCAGAAAGGATAAGTTGCCCATAAACACCGTCATAGCCAGGCGACACTTTAACTTGTCCTTCCCTAACCCTGATTATTGCATCGGCAATTTTTTCATTAAGGGAGCGTAAATCTTCTTTTGAAGCGTCAATGAGCACCGTGTATTCATCGCCGAATCTTTCAACAAAAGCATTGTAAATGTTCCACACTTGCTGGGTGGATGGTGAATCCACGCCTAAGATGGTTGCGATTATTTCAGAAAGCGGAAGCAAATGCATGAAATCTATAGCGTCTGGAGGTTTAAAACCGGACGGACGGTCAGCTAATTCTTCCACACGCTGTTCAACACCCTTTGTGAGTTTTTTATGGCAAACAGGGCAAATGTTTCCAATTTTAATTGCTTCCGCTGCTGGGAGGGATACATTGCAGTTTCTGTGGCCAGTCCAGTGGTATTTTCCATAGGCGGGGTCTGTTTCGATAGTAAATTTGAAATGTGCTTTATCCTTAAATCGAATGGCATTCACAACGTCATTATAGCTTGGCTCCTTAAGTTCAAAAACGTTAGCTTCTCTTCCCATGCGCCAAGGCCAAAAACTGTGGCTATCACTGTTGGAAACTAAGGCGAATTTGTCAAGTTTGCTTAAACGCCAATTCATAGGCGGGTCTGAGGAGAGCCCGGTTTCCAAAGCGTGAATGTGTTTTGTCATGTCTTGGTAGCATTCTTCTACGCTGTTGAAGCCGCTGAAAGCTCCGAAAATGCTGAACCATGGCGTCCAAGCGTGGGCTGGAAATATCATGTTTTCTTTTGAAATTTCCATGATTTCCTCAACCAAATGTGGGGCGTCCATGTTTAGTGTTGGTCTGCCGTCTATGGCTAAATTGCCATATTTCGCCAATCTTTCATTGATTTGGATGGCGGTTTCTATATTTGGGGTTAAGATGACATGGTGAATTTTTTTAACTTCATTTTCAAAGGTGAAAACCGTGCTAACTTCAGTTGTTATCATAAAATAGACTGGCAGTTCGGGATTTTTTGCAACCTTATATAAACCTGTGTCTCCTTCTTGAATTAAGGTTCCCTGAAGTTCCTTAAGCCATTTTGGATGGGTGAAATCGCCTGTCCCAATCAAATTTAAACCCTTAATTTTTGCAAAACGCGCAATCTCTTCAATATGCATTTTATCGCTTGTTGCACGACTGTAACGACCGTGAATGTGCAAATCAGCTATAACTTTCATGTTTTAGGCCTAATTTCATATTGGTCTATTCTGCTAATTTCATTTGCGCTTTATAACGTCCAAATACTCTCTCACGGAATTTTCCTTTTTACTACTGGTACAGCCCAGTTTCCATATTTTATCCAAATAAATGAAACAGTTCCGCCTATAACATTGCTTAGGGAAAGGGCTAGCCAAGCCCCAATAGAGCCCATTCCCAAAATAAATGCTAAAAAATAGCCTAAGGCTAAACGTATCCCCCAAAGCCTCAATATCCCAACAGATGTGGGAAACAGCGTATGTCCCGAGCCTCTTCCGGTAGACATGCCAACTATGAACAGCCCAAAAAATGGAAGCGTTGGCAACAATATGGAAAGAAACAAGTCTGTCTCGTTTATAATATCAGGATTTTCTGAGAAGACATCGGCTAACCCCCTCCGGAAGGGATAAATTAGGCTAGCGCTTACAAACATAAGCGCGAATATGACAAGGGCAGTTCTGTAGGCAACTTCTCTAGCTCTTTTACGGTTTTCTGCTCCCAAGTTTTGCCCAACCATTATGGCTGTTGCTCCGCTTAACCCCCAAAGGGCTGAGTCAACTATATCATTTATTACAAAGCCTATGGAAAAAGCTGTAGCTACTACAATGCCCAGCGCATTAATGATTCTAAGTTGCATGAGAAAGGCAAGTCCATTCGTTAAGCCTAATGCTAAAATAGGCAAGCCTATGCGAAGAACTAACCGAACCCACTCCAAATCTATTTCTTTAGTAAACCTTACCTTCAGCTCGGGATACTTTTTTCTAAGTATGTAGGTTAAGCAGCTTACTGATATCATCTTTCCCATAACATCTGTGACGGAAGCACCCACAACACCAAGTCTTGGGAAGGGTCCTATGCCTAATACTAAAAATGGATCTAATAATGCGTTAATGCCAACAGCCACCCCATTCACGATGGCTGGTTTTTTAGTGTCGCCTATGCTTTGCAGTAACGTTGTGTATGTTAGAGCTATGTAATTAAAGAATATGTCAAAGGCGATTATGCCAGAATATTTCATTAAATCCTCAAATATTTCTGGAGGAGTAGACACAATAAACGTGAAAATTGTGCTTCTAAGCGCTAAAAGTACAAGACTTAATGTTGCTCCTGCAGTAAAGGAGAAGGTGAAGAAGCGTGAAGCAGCTTTGCTGGCGTCCTCGTAAGCTCTCCTTCCAATGTATTGAGAAACAATTCCTAAGCAAGCTGCTGTCAAAGCCATCAAAAGCGCTTGAAAAAGAACTATGACCGGCCACATTTGCCTCGGAATAGCCACGGTTATATCGCTGTAGACGCTTAGCCAGTAAGCATCTGCTAAGTTATAGGCCACTATTATAAGTTGATTTATGAGTGGTGGGACCCCCAACCAAAAGAACGTGCGGACGATTGGTCCGTTAACAATCTTGTCTCTATATTTGCTTATCGAGGGAAGCTCTGGCAATTCTTCGGATTCTTCAGCCATAGCTTTTTGAACTTGATTTTAGTCTTAAAAGCTTTTCTTGCAAACAAAGACATTTATAATGGATGGTAACTGTTAAGATTTTCTTTTAAGGATTCTCTTTACAATTTCACCTATGTCAACTTTTAACAAAATCACAGTTACAATTATAGTAAGAATTATTGATGCTACCATCAGAATTTCTTGGCTTATCCAAGGCTCCAGAAGTTGTTGACCCGCCCTTCCTAAGTAAGCGCCCACAACGGCGATTAAAAGTTTCCCAATAAAGTAGGATGCAAAAAACTTGAGTGGATTATACTTTAATATACCTAACGGCACAACCACCGGCTCGTCTGGCAATGGCGAAGCTGCAACAATAAATAGCGCCAAAAAAGCCCAATGTTTGAGTTTTAACCCAGCCGCATCAAGACGTTTTCTACGCTCTTCGCTGAGGAAACCGCTGACAAAGAATGTGATGACATAATGGATGGACTTTGCCAAAGCTGAACCTAAAGCCACAAGGAAGCCTATTGTGAAAGGGTCAGCGTTTACAATTAAGGCAGCGTTTGAGGCAATTAGCATGTTAGATGGCCCCATGAAAGGTATAATGTTTAAAGCAAAAGAGGTGACCAGAATGCCTAATAGCTCATACAGAGTAGCCAATTGCTATGACCTCTTCTCAACAGAAATTATAAACTATCATTTAAAGCTGTTATCATAAGCCGTAAGACACTTAAATGGGAATATGGCTAAAAGAAATTTATTACTTTAAGGGATGACCTTAATTTGCCAACAAAAAAGGAGCCCATATGGATAGCGAGAGAACTTTCAAAATGCAGCGGCTGCAGAAAATGCGAAATCGCATGTTCACTTTTCCATGAAAATCGCATATGGCCAGAAGCTTCAAGAATAAGGGTTTTCATGTTAGTTCCAGGCTTGGATTTTCCGCATTTTTGTGCACAATGCGAAGACTATCCCTGTGTAAAAGCTTGTCCAGTTAAAGCGTTATCCATAAGCAAAGAAACTGGCGCAGTTTTGGTGAAGAAGGATAAGTGTATTGGTTGCGGAAAATGCATTGATGCTTGTCCTGGCAGAATCCCGCATATGCACCCAACTGAAAATTATATACTAATCTGCGACTTATGCAAGGGAAATCCGCAATGTCTAAAAGTTTGCCGAGAAGGTGGATGGAACGTCTTAACAAAAGTTGCTAGAAAAGAAGGGGCTTACAAGCTTTACGCCCGCAAGCCAGAAGAAATTACGCGGGATTTAGCTATCAAAATTTATGGAGAAGAAGGAGAGAAGCTGTTATGATTTTGGGTTATGCTGGAAAGTTTCTTGAAGTCGACCTTTCCACAAAAAACATAAAGGAGACCACATTTAGTGACGATATTTTAAGAAATTACATTGGCGGTAGAGGTTTAGCGGCAAAAATTCTTTGGGATAGGTTGGGAAGTAGATGGAGCGAGATAGACCCTCTTGAACCAGAGAATATACTCCTCTTTTTAACTGGTCCTCTTACAGGATTCTTTCCAGGCGGAAGAATATGCGTTTCCGGAAAATCTCCCCAAAGCAATGGCGTCGTAGGCTCCACGGTTGCAGGCGAATTTGGTGTCGAGCTTAAATGTGCTGGTTATGACGGCATAATAGTTACTGGCGCCTCGGAAGAGCCCGTTTATTTGTTTGTTAAGGATTCGGAAGTGGAAATTAGAAAAGCCAACCACGTTTGGGGCGAAGATGCCAAGCAAACGGTTTCAAAGATAACGAAGGAATGCAGAGAACTTCTGCGAGAGCGATTTCCAAGAAAGGGTGAATGGAGAGAACCAGCAATACTCTACATTGGTCCAGCAGGAGAAAATAAAGTGCGAACCGCTGTGGTTGCAGCCAAGTGGACTCATGCAGCTGGTTATGGCGGGTACGGTGCAGTTATGGGTTCAAAAAAGCTTAAAGCCATAGCCGTAAAGGGAACTGGACCGCTGCCAGAGGTTGCTGACATGAAAAGCGTTAAGAGGCTGATGCAAAGCGTATGCAAAGATGTTTATGAAAGCGAGTTATGGCGACGGTGGGGAACTGGAGCTGCTGGCTACGAGGTTGGGGCAAAAACAAGCTCCGAACCCATTAGGAACTGGCAGGAGGAGTGGCATGATGAGAAAAGCTTCGGTGTGGACCAGTTTGAGAATAGAGTTTGGATAAAGCCTTATTGGGGTGATTTTGGTTGTCCAACAACATGCCTAAAAATCGCTGTAGTCAAAGCTGGGAAGTTTAAAGGCGCAATAACGGATAACCCAGACTATGAATTGCAAGCGTATTTAGGTCCAAACCTTGGAATATTCACTCCAGAAGAAAACGTTTTCCTCGCATCATTAATTGATGATTTGGGGTTATGTGGAATACAAACGGGAAATGTGCTTGGATTTGCAGCAGAACTATTCCAGAGAGGAATTTTGACAAAGGAGGATTTAGACGGTTTAGAGCTTCGTTGGGGCAACACTGAAGCCTTTGCAACACTAGCCAGAAAAATCGCCTTCAGAGAAGGCATAGGCAATTTGTTGGCAGAAGGAACTTATCGTGCAGCCTTAAAAATTGGCAAAATGAAAGGAAAAGATGTGTTAGCTTATGCGGTTCAAAGCAAGGGCATAGCCATAGGCGCCCACGGAATCCGCAGCGGAAAAGACTATCCCGAACCCTATTCTTATGCTTGCTCAGTCCAAGGCGGAGACCACACATCCACCGCATGCTTCCCTCTACATGATTTCAGAAGTGAGTTAGTAATGACTTTTAACGATTCAGCAGTATACTGTTACTTCAATGTTTTTGGAATCCCACGCAACTTGAAATTTGAATTTTACAAGGCAGTCACGGGCATAGAATTAACACAAGAAGAGTGGCTTAATCCAAAGGCCTTAAGGATACTGCAACTGCAAAGGGCAATGCTGCTGCTGGGCGGACCAGACTTAAAATGGAAACCAAAAATTCACGATGCCAATCCGCCAAGATTTTACGAACCCCTGCCATCTGGACCATACAAGGGAAAAACCGTTAACAAGGCTGAGGTTGAAGGTGAAATTGCAAAGTATTATGAGGCTGTGGGCTGGGACGAGAATGGCATTCCAAAAACAGAAACTCTTAGAAAGCTTGGACTAGAGGATGTTGACAAGGCTTTGGAAAAACTACGCTGAAAACAACATACTTTTGACACAAAAAATAACCAATACGGACCCTACCTCTAGTTTAGGCTTGTGGAATGTATTAAATTCGATACCCTCTCTAGATTTTCTGCACTACAAAATTTAGGTGGTTATGCGAATAACTTTTGTAGGCGTAACAATTAGGGATACTTTCTCATCTTTTTCCTCAAACGGGACAGCCTCAATCACTTGCATGTCATGGACTGTTGTTACTATGGGGATTTCTCCAAACATTCTCTTTAGGATGGCTATTTCCACGTCGCCGTAGCCGTGTCCCTTCCCAAGTCTATGTCCATGCAAATCAACAGCCACAGAACCTTCAACTATTAAGTCTGGCTTCGGAAAAGAGCGTGTTTCCGTTCCATATTGGAATGCGCCCTTAATGGTTGAGGCAAAACGTTCTTTTCCCTTTGCTTTGGCTGGGTCAATTAGAATGAAGCCTCTTTTGAGTCTTGGAGAAGCCATTATAAGGATTTTTCCATCTTTAAGGGCGTTTTCTCTAACCTTTTGTTGTGGCGAGTCTGGATTGGCAAATATGACTTTTGCTTTTCGCCATTCTTCCAGTTGGCGCAGTTTTTCAGCGGCAACGGATGCTCTAGAAAAATTTGGAATTCTCCCCCAGCACGGAAGCGGAAAGGCAGCTACTCCAAACTTTTCCATTTCACGCCAGATTTTCTCTCGCAATCGCTGCTTCTCTTTAGCAATTTCTGACATTAAAATGAAAATAGGAGAACGTGAATTTAAATAAACAGTGGTTATTATAATAGCGCTGTTGTTTATGGTTAAGTCCACGCCACGTCTTTTCTTTGGATTTTGATTTGTGCGTATATGAAGCCCTTCTTAGCCCTTTCTTCTTGCTCTTTGACCCAAGCCTCAAGGCCTATTTCCCTTAGCCTCTTTCCATCCTCAACAGTTGTTGGGTAAACTTTGTTATAATTCTCGATTAGGGTACATGGATATTGTTCGCAGAAAGGGCATACGGATACCCCTTTCTTTTTTGCACAGCGCCTTATCTTACATGTTGACGGGCCGCCGCCAGTCCTACAAGAGCACTCATAGTTTGTTAAGTCTTCGAGGAACTTCCAGAAAACTGGAAAAGTTTCTCGCATAGAAGGCACATACTTGTACCAATAATCCATTCCTTCTTGGCGAAGTGTTTCCTTAAGCTGACGTGCATGTTTAGAGAAACATGCCCTAACACCGCAAAGGCCGCAATAACAGCCACAGTATCCAACAAGCCGCACCAATTTTTCGGCCATAATCCCACCAAGGTTAATGTTATGCCGTAATAATTTAACGCTTCTAATGCGCGAACAAAAACGCGGTAAAGTATAGTAATTCTATTGAAAGAAATAAGGAGTGGAGGTTCTGGGTTTTAGATTATTCGGAGGTTTTTGCCGCCTTGTTTGAAGGCTTCTATGGCTCTATCCAACTGTTCTGTGGTGTGTTTTGTGCAAACTTGGACGCGAATTCTGGCTTTGTCCCTCGCCACCATTGGATAAAATATTGGCAAGACAAATATTTCCTTCGACCAAAGATAATCAGCCAAATCCTTTGCAGCCTTGCTTCTGCCACACATGACGGGGATTATTGGCGTTTCAGTGTTTCCAGTATCAAAACCAGCATCCTGCAAACCTTCGAGGAGATGATTGCGGTTCTCCCAAACTTTCCTTACATGCTGCGGTTCTGTTTCCAAAACATCTATGGCTGCAATGCAAGCAGCAGCAACACCAGGCGGCACAGCACCGCTTAAAAGCCAACTCCGCGCTTTGTTATAGGCAAAGTTGCGCAAATCTTCTCCGCCGGTTATATGCCCGCCTATAACTCCGAAGGCTTTGGAAAAGGTTCCCATTTCAACATGAACCTCGTCGCGTGAGAGTTTATAATGGTTGACTATGCCTCTTCCGCCTTCGCCTAAAACGCCTTCACCATGCGCATCATCAACATAGACACCTGCACCATGTTCTTTTGCGATTTTTGCAATTTCTGGTAATGGAGCTGTGTCGCCGTCCATGCTGAAAACCCCATCTGTAAGAATCCATATATGCCTGTATGGCGGATCATGCTTTTCAGCTTCATCCATAACCCGTGCCAAATCCTCCACATCTTTATGCTTAAATATTGCCCTATCAGCATGGCTTAGTCTTACGCCGTCGATTATGGAGCCATGGTTTAATTCGTCTGAAACGAACAAGTCGCCCTTGTCAGCAAGCTGCGGGATAACACCCTCATTAGCCATAAAACCCGTTTGAAACGTTAATGAGGCTGGAGCGTTTTTGAATTTTGCAAGACGCCGGTCTAATTCCTCATGAAGAGTCATGTTACCTGAAATTGACCTGTCGCTTCCTGCGCCTGCCCCATATTTTTCGGTTGCTTCTATCATTGCCTTAACAACTTTTGGGTGTGTTGCAAGGTTTAGGTAGTTGTTTGCGCAGAGCATTAGAACCTTTTTTCCATTCACTATGCAGATGGGTTCGCTTGCACTTTCCAAAACCTTAAGTTCCCAGTTGAGGTTTTCATGGACCAAACGTTGATATTCTTCGCCTAAATATTTGGTTGGATGACGTTTAATAACCAAATTAACCACCTTCTAAAAACTTATTTTTGCTATCTTTTAACATTTCCTATACCATTCTTGCAGGAACGTAAGTTTAGAAACCACCTTCAGCAAAGCGTTTTTTCAGTTTTTCAATCATATCCCTAACCATAGAAGTCAAATCATATTTTGGATTCCATCCCCACTCCCGACGGGCTACACTGTCATCTATTGACATGGGCCAAGAGTCCGCAATCTTCTGCCTAAAATCAGGTTTATATTCGCATTTAAAATCGGGAATATACTTCCTTATTTCAGCTGCCAATTCCCCAGCCGAAAAACTCATAGCAGTCACATTGTAACTTGTGCGATGTCTTATCCGAGAAGAATCAGCATCCATAAGCTTTAAAGCCGCATTAATGCAGTCAGGCATATACATCATCGGCAAAACCGTATCCTCCCTCACAAAACATGTATAACGCTTATTCTTTATGGCTTCGTAAAAAATTTCAACGGCATAATCCGTTGTACCCCCACCGGGAGGAGTCTCACAACTTATAATGCCTGGATAACGAACACTACGGACATCCAAACCAAAACGCGTAAAATAATAATTGCATAAAAGTTCGCCAGCGACCTTTGTAACACCATAAATAGTTCTTGGAATTAAGATTGTATCTTGAGGTGTGTTAATGCGGGGGGCTTCTGGACCAAAAACGGCAATAGAGCTGGGCCAAAAAACTCTGACTAAATTTTGTTCTCTTGCAATTTCGAGCACGTTATAAAGACCATTTATGTTTACGTTCCAAGCCAACTGCGGATTTTCTTCACCAGTGGCGGAGAGAACAGCCGCCAAATGATAAATTGTGTCGATGTCATACTCTTTTACCACTTTCTCGATGCTTTCTTTTGATGTGGTGTCAACATACTCGAAGGGACCAGACTCTAATAATTTTTGGCTTGGTTTTCGTTTATGCCCAGCCGCAATCACATTTTCTCCACCATATTTTTTCCGAAGCTCTATTGTCAGTTCAGAGCCAATTTGTCCAGTGGCGCCAGTTACAAGAATCCTTTTCATGGTTTTCATTGACATCAAATAACCTCATCAGCGTGGGAAAAGGATGTTCAATTTTTAAAGATATAAGAATTTTCGGAAAGAAAGCTCCTTCTAACATTAGATGATTTAACTTTGACATTTCAGCCTGCGAGATAGCTCTTCAATAGGCTGTTCATGCATGCTAATCTTTATTTCAATTTCCACCTTTTCGCCGCTAACTACTATAAAGGCTGCCGATCTTTCACCACGCTTGTCTCCGCCACTTTTGCTTCCAGCTTCCAATGCCTTCACCATTCGTAAGGCTAAGCTTCCTTCGGAAACTTCAAACTCCCTTGCCATACTCTTGACAACATCTTTTGTGGAAAGCAAATTTCCAATAACAACATAATCTTTTCCAACAAATTCTGCATAAAATTCTGGAACACCACAACCAGTAAAAACCGCCTTTCTTCCTTTAAAATCCATTATCGCTACCTGCCTCATGTTTCTTTCCAAATCCTCCATCAAAAGTTTGGTTAAGACTTGCTCTGGAGACAAGTCCTCCCGAAGCAGTTCCAAACCTTTAACGCCATAAGCAATGTTTGTATAAGCTTGGGTGGCAATTACGCCTACTCCTGGTTTTGCGTGGGGAACCCTGTCGCCTACGTTAGTGGAGCCTGAGGCTGTGGCAACGCCCATAAGATTGGAGTCTTGTGATGTGGCTAATATGGAGAAAGTGCCAAGAGGCTTATGCGGTTTTGATTTCTTTGGAGGCAATGTTTAAACCCTATTATTCTATTAGACGGGAAGGCTGAAATAGTTTATAGCATGCTCTACAAATCTTTCCTTTAGATGAAGCGTTATGAAGCTTGGTTTCATCGTTAATCCAATAGCTGGAATGGGAGGAAGAGTTGGATTAAAAGGCACAGATGGCGTACTAAAGGAGGCAATTGCAAGAGGAGCCAAACCAGTAGCGCCAAAAAGGGCAGTAGAGTTTCTGCAAAAATTAAAGAAAAATTTTGCCCAAACAAAAATTGAAGTCTTCACCTGTCCAGGAATTATGGGCGAAAAAGAAGCGAAGGCTGCAAATTTTCAAATGCAAATATTACCGATGAAAATCAGAAAGGAGACAAGCGCCGAAGACACAAAAAACGCCGTCAAACTCTTAACTGCAGCAAAGGTTGATTTAATAGTCTTTGTTGGCGGAGACGGCACAGCAAAAGACATCTTTGATGCCATGCGAGACTGCAAAGCGGAAACGCCTGTTTTAGGTGTGCCTGCTGGAGTAAAAATGTATAGTGGTATTTTCGCCGTAAACCCTTCAGATGCGGCTAACATTGTTTTGGCTTTTGCTGAAAACCAAGCTGAAATAATGGAGTTTGAGATTATGGATGCTGACGAAAGCGCCATAAGAAGCGACGCTTTTGCAGTAAAACTCTACGGTTTTCTTAAGGGACCCTTTTTGGCTATGCGAATTCAAGGAAGCAAACAGGTAAGCCCAGAAACCACCGATGAAAAGGAAAACCAAACCGCAATAGCAAAATTCATAATAGAAGAAATGCTGCCAGATGCCACATACATACTGGGTCCAGGAACAACAGTCCAGCGCATAGCAGACCTTTTAGGCGTTGAAAAAACAGTTTTGGGCGTGGACATATACAAAAACGGCAAAATCATCCTCGACGTGAATGAAAAGAAAATTTTGGAAGAAATAAAAGATTGGCAAAAAGTTTGGATTATCCTATCACCAATTGGACATCAAGGAATTCTCTTGGGAAGGGGAAACCAACAGATAAGTCCAGAAATCATTAAACGAGTTGGAAAACAAAGAATAATTGTGGCGGCAACAAAAAGCAAACTCCAAAACATTGAAGGAAACGTTTTAAGAGTTGACACGGGCGATGCCGAAGCAGATACCATGCTAAAAGGATACATTAAAGTCATAACAGATTATAGAGAATGGAGACTAATGCCAGTCCAATAGCTAAGCCCCAAACTTTTTAGTTTTTCCAAGAAAATTCATCAAGATAGGCGTCAAATCCATACCCCTAATCCTATTCAACCCGCCCTTAACGCATGCCCTTTCGCTGAACTCTTTCACATCATCACAGCGAACATATGGTCCAGTTATGGCTATTGGAACTGGGTCACCTTCATGCTCGCCTGTTACAAGGGAGGTTGTGTGGTCTGCAGTTACAGCCAAATAGGTTGAGTTTGCGTCCACATTGTTAAGCAGATAACCAACCATTTTATCGATTTCTTCAATCACCTTAATTTTTAGTTTAACGTTTCCGTCATGGCTTGCAACATCTGGCGCCTTCACATGCAAAAGCACAAAATCACAGTTGGCTAGAGCATTAGTTGCCGCCTTTGCTTTACCCAAATAATTAGTTTGAGGCAAGCCAGTGGCGCCTTCAACCTTTACCAAATTCATTCCAGCAACCTTACAGACTCCACTAACCAAAGGCGCAGCGCTCACACAAGCAGCTTTCACGCCATAAATTTTTGTCAAAGGCTCAATTTGAGGAATCGTACCAGCGCCACGACATAAGACAATATTCGCTGGAGGCAAACCATGTCTAACTCTTTCTTTATTTAATGGATGAGTTTTCAATGTTTTATGGAATTCGTGGATAAGTTCGTTAACTATTTTGGAAGTTAATTTGGCTTCTGGGCTATTGTCTAATGGTTTCACCTGCTGAACCTTTGCTCCGGTTTTTCCGGGGTCAGCATCACTAACTGCGGTTGACAGTTTAGCCCCGCGAAGAATTAAAACTGCACGATGCTGCAAGGTGCTTCTAAACAGAAAGTCAACTTTTGAAGGTTTCTTCAGCTTAACTTCTTGGAGACTTCGTGCCAGTTTAGCTGCATCCTCATCAGAGATTCTTCCTGCACGCCTATCCAAAACAATAAGGTCCTCATCTACTGTTGCAAAATTACATCGGAAACAAACATCGCTTGCTAGAACGTCTATACCAGAGCCTATTGCTTCTAAGGCGCCTCTTCCCGAATAAACTTTTAGGACATCATAACCCAACAACGCAAGGGTAGCCACATCGCTTCCTGGCGGCGTTCCAGGCGATATTGGGTCCATTATGCCGCAGATGCCAGTTTCAGCTATTTTGTTTAATGATGGTTTGTGGGCTTCTTCTAATGGTGTTTTCCAATTCAATTCTTTTACGGGTCTGTCGGCCATTCCATCTCCAATAACCAAAATCGCCTTCAATCTTCATTCACGCCACTCTTGTTGACGGAGGAACAAATGAATTATGGGCGTGTTAAGTTAAAACAGTTGCGCACTTACGCAATCCATTTTTGCGATAAGAAAATGTTTAATAGTCACTTCCGATATTTTTGTAAGGCGTGGTTGATATGGGCGATTGCGTTCCACATTGCTAAATTTTCGCAAAACTTAGCCCACATCAGAATTTGTTCTCCATTAGAATTATATTCAACAAAAAAGAATCAAGGGAGAGATGCGCATGTCAGAGATGGGATTGACAGTTAAAAAGACTGAAGACTTCTCAGAATGGTACACGCAAGTTGTCGTAAAATCTGGACTGGCGGATTATGCGCCTGTCAAGGGTTGCATGATATTCCGCGAACTTTCCTATGCCATATGGGAGAAAATCCAAGAAGCCTTCAACGAAAAAATTAAGGCTACGGGACACAAGAATGTTTACTTCCCACTGTTTATACCCGAAAGTTTCTTGAAAAAAGAGGCTGAACACTTCAAAGGGTTTGTTCCCCAAGTTGCATGGGTCACCATTGGCGGAGACACACCATTAGAGGAAAGGCTTGCCATAAGACCCACGTCAGAAACAATAATGTATGCTACATACGCCAAGTGGATTAGAAGCTGGAGGGACTTGCCACTAAAGCTTAATCAGTGGAACAGTGTTGTAAGATGGGAAACAGAAGCAACCAAACTTTTCCTACGCACAAGGGAATTCCTATGGCAAGAGGGACATACAGCCCACGCAACAAAAGAAGAAGCAGACCAAGAAGTCATGGAAATTCTAAACACCTACAAAGAAATCATAGAAAATTACCTAGCCATCCCTGTTCTCGCTGGGAGGAAAACGGAAAATGAAAAGTTTAAAGGCGCATTATACACAACAACCCTAGAAGCCCTAATGCCCGACGGCAAAGCCCTCCAAATGGGAACATCCCATCAGCTTGGCCAAAATTTCTCCAAAGCCTTCAACATAAAATTCCTCGACAAAGACGAAAAAGAAAGATATGTTTGGCAAACATCATGGGGCTTCTCAACAAGAATGATAGGCGCCATGGTAATGGTCCACGGCGACGACAAAGGATTAGTATTGCCGCCAAAAGTTGCACCAATCCAAGCGGTTATAGTTCCAATACCCTACAAAGAGGCTGATTCCACAGCAATATTTGCAAAAGCTAAGGAAATCTATGAAAAACTGAAAAAGCATGGCATATCAGCGGTTCTGGACGACAGAAGTGAATACACGCCTGGATGGAAATTTAACGAGTGGGAACTTAAAGGCGTGCCAATAAGAATAGAAATTGGTCCAAAAGACCTAAAACAAAAGCAGGCGACATTAGCCAGAAGAGACACCTTTGAAAGAATCGCTATAAAAGAAGAAGAAGAAGAAATAGTTAACGCTGTAGCGAAAATGCTGGAAGAAATCCAAAAAAACCTTTTCAATAGGGCTAAAAAATTCTTAGAAGAAAACATAACCACAGTAAAAACTTATGAAGAATTCAAAAAGACATTAAAAAAAGGCGGATTTATTAGGGCTTGCTGGTGCACCGATTCTGCATGCGAAGAAAGAATAAAGGAAGAGACTGGAGCAACCATAAGAATAGTGCCTTTTGAAAGAGAGAAAACCTTCTCAAAATGCATTTATTGCGGAAAAGAAGCTAAGGAAGTGGTTTACTTCGCAAGAGCCTATTAGCATCAGCCTAAATCAGTCAACGAGTTTAACATGCTTTTGAAGTTGCTTAGAAACATCCTCCAATCCCAACTTTTTCAATGTCGTTTTTGTTGGAATTCCCCTTTCATCCCAGCCCCGTTTTCTGTAATATCTCCGTAACATAATATCATACTTTGTTCTGTCAAGTTTTGCACCTTTAAATGAACCCTTAGTTAATGTTTCCTTGAACCATCTTGCTGGCGGGACGTCCATTTCTATGTTCCATTTTTTTCCATATTCACGAATCCAGAAGGCACGAATCAAATTGAAAACCCTATCAGCAATTATATTCAATTCTTCCCAACTCATTTCCAGTCCGGTGGCTGCATGCAAAAACTTTGTGTACCATTCAAGTTCGAAGCCAAGCTCAATCCAAGGAAGTCTACACACAGTTAGCGACTCAAAAACTCCTCCACGGATACGCTGAAACTCTATAACCTTGTCAACCTTTTCCTCGCTATAACTGTCACGTCCAAACTTAACCTCCCAAGAAATAACCCATGCATCCTTATGGTGAGCGCCAATAGAGCTTGTTGCATATGCCAGAGCCATGGCTGGAGTAGTGTGACAATCATAAGCAGAAATTTCTAAACCCTTCACATGCATAGCCCAGCGACTTGAGTTTTTACCAATTTTTTCTGCTGCAAAGCGAACTCCTTCAGCTAAAATGTTGCCCAAACCACGTCTGTAGGCTATATCTTTAATCAAACTTTTAGTTTCCTTAAACTTTCCCCAAGAAACTTTCTCCTCAATTAATCCTTTTTCAGAAGCTTCCATGGCAAAGCCAATAACATTGCCCAAAGAAATCGTATCCAAGCCCAATTCATCAGCAACTCGGTTAAGGACTGCAACTTGTTTTAGGCTGCCCAATCCAATGTTTGAACCCAGCATGGCAACATTTTCATAATCAAGCTCAGCCTCTTTTTTATCTGAACCTTTGACAACATTGCCACATGTCATATTGCATTGGGGACAACCACGATTTGATGTTTTAATTTTCTCCATGCTAAAGCCGCCTATGGCATCCGCCTTCTCAAAAACGCCTTCTCGATAATTGTGAGTGGGAAGAACACAGTTTTCTTGGCTCCATTCAATGGTCATCATTGTACCTTGCCTCTTCCAAAAGGCATAGTTTGGCTTGGTTAAAACCTCTCTGTAAGCGTCTGCGCCCAACTCCTTCATTTCCTTTGGATAAGCAGCAGACAATTCACCAGAACCAACAAAAACCACAGCCTTCAAATTCTTCGAACCCATAACAGCCCCCATTCCAGGTCTTCCACCAGCACGTCCCTCTTGTGAAACTATATTCGCAAACTTGACAAGATTTTCTCCGCCAGGACCAATGCATAAGATTCCAGCAGCGGACCCGTAAATTTCTCTAAGCTTTCTTTCAGCCTCAAATGATGTTGCGCCCCAAAGGTCTTTTGCATCCAAAAACTCCGCTTGAGTGTCTTGAACCAAAAGAACTATTGGCTTTTTTGCTTTACCTTCGATGATTACGGCGTCGTAACCAGCTTTCCGAATTTGAACAGCCGCATATGTTCCAATGTTTCCATCGCCATAACCTCCAGTTAAAGGACTTTTGGAAGCTACAACCATTTTGCCACTACTAGGCAAGGCAAAACCAGTTAACGGACCAACAGCAAAAACCAACTTATTCTCAGGAGATAAAGGGTCAATTCCGGGTTTAAGCTCATCCCACAAAATCTTAGCGGCGAATCCCCTCCCGCCCAAGAAATTTTTTGCAAAGCTCGCCTCATACGGCTTTGCAACAGCCTTACTTTTACTCAAATTTACATACAAAAGCTTGCCATTCCAACCATACATAATCTAACATCACACTCCAAAGCGGCTTATAGTTTCTATTTAAGAGCAAATAAAATTAGTGATGTAAAAGGGCTAAATTACCAGTTTTTCCGGCTCCACACGCCTATTTTTCAAACCTAAATCACTAATCTTGAATTTCCTATCTCCATAAAGCAGAGCATATTTCTCGTCATTGTAAAGTGCAGCTGCAATCCTACCTATGGCATCAGCCTTCATTATCCCGCTTCCGCTGGCGCCACCAACAACCATTAAACCATTCTCTTCAAAAACTAAAGGCTGCCCATCTAAAGTGTTAATCTCATATAAACCGGCAAAAGCCGAAAAAGGTTCACAACCAACAAACTGCGGAAAATATTTCACTGTGACCTGATACAAACCATAACGGTAAAAGTTTTCTTCAGGTTCAGGGTTATCTTCGATTTTGAAGGCTCTTGGAAAATCGTCAGCATAAGCCAACCAAAAGGCTTCTTCTTCAGGCGCTGGACGAATATACGAAGAGGGTTTTGGAAAGATTGTGAAGGGCAAACAGCCAGCATTTGAGAATTCCTTCGTGTAAAGAAGCTTTTTAAGCGCCTCGTTTTTTGCTTTGACAGAAAAAACCTGCCTCTTTTTAGCCTTAATGAAACATTCAATTCCAATGGGGTCAAGCAGTTGAGGAATCCAAGCTCCAGCAGCAATTATTGTCTTTTCAGCCCTCACCACGCCTTTAGTGGTTTTCACTCCAACAACGACAGCGTCTTGCCAAAAATATGGTTCGCCAGGCATACCAAGAGGTTTACACGGCTCAACAATAATTTCCTTAACTTCGCTATTGTAGTGAATTTCGCCGCCTAACCTAAGAAACTCAGACTCGTAAAATTTGACAAGAGAATCAACGTCAAGCAAGCCAGCTTTAGGAATCAATATTCCCTTATAAACATCTCCTAAACCCATTAACTCTGCTTCTTCGTCGCCAGCAAAATTAGTTCGCATATCAAGCTTTTTAGCCAACTCTTTCGCTTCGTACTCTTTATACTGAAAACCCCTACTAGCCAAATCCTTCAAAACAGGAAGCATTCTGCCATATCTCTCATCGTCAAAAAGCCACAAATAACCAATCCACCTCATCTTTAAATCAAATCCCAAATCCCTCTCAACATGCTTATAAAATTCAACGGAAGAGTCAGCCAAAGCAAAATTCGTATGGGAATAAAAGAAACATCTAAAGGCTGCGGCGCTTTTGGCTGTACTGCCTTGTCCAGCAGCGCCCAATTTATCCACAACTAAAACATTCGCTTTAGGGTTTCTAACTTTAATATGGTAAGCAGTGGACAAACCTATAATTCCAGCACCCACAATCAATGCATCATATTCCCGCATTTATTTTTCCCCACGATGTTGGAGTCAGATAATCATCACTAAACAGATTTAAGCCTAACGTTTATGAGAGAATACTTATTTATGGCTTAGAATATGAAATTACAAAAACATGTATCAAAATAGAGGGAGAAAAATGCGGGTGTTAAACAGCTTAAAAGCCGTTTCAACGCTTACTCTCATAATTCTTATGCTATTATCTGCAGTAATGGGTGGAGTAATCGCTTATCTATTCACAATAGCCTACTACATTGAGTTGCCCCTTGGGGCGACGATTACAATAACAGGAGTGTATTTTGACAAGAAAAATGCCACAGCATTCCAAGTTAGTGTTTTGAATCCCTCATATTCGCCGGCAGATGCTACAATAACAAAAATAGCTGTTAGTCTAAAAAATGAAACAAGACTTTATGAAATTTTGGAAACTGCCCCATCACTTGTAAATGGAATTATTGTTCCAAAAGGGAAAACATTGAACATTACATGTTCTTTACTTCGAGTGGAAGGCCGTAACATGACTTGGGGGGAGTTTGCTGCCAAGTATGCGGGGGAAAACATTATTGTACACGTTTTCTCTTCCGACGCTCCAGCCGCAAATATGGAAACAGTGATACCGCTGGTGAAGCTTAGTGTTGATGTGGATTTTGACTCTAGAATTTCGTTTAGAAGGTTTAACATAACCGTAATGAACGATGCTAACTCGGTTGTTAACTTGACAATAATGGAGATAATATTTGGCGGAATTGTTGTGGAAGACATATCCCCTGAACTTCCTCAATTGATTGAAAAGGGAACCTCTATCCATTTTGAATTTAACGGAAGTTGGCATGGAGTTATTAGCACTTCACTTACACTTTCAACAAAGGAAGGTTACAGATTTTTAAAAAATATTAATTTGACACAAGCATATGCAATGATCAAAAACGTAATCTTTGATGAAAATCACACCGACCACTTTAACGTGACGATTTCAAATCTCGCCGAGTCAGCCAACTATGTAAACGTCACAAAAATAGCGTGCATATTGGAGAATGGAACAGTGATAGAAAGATATTATGATCCTCCAGTAGGTATAATGCCAAATACAATCCATACATTCGCAATTAATCAATCATGGCGAACATATAGAGGGAAAAAAGTTACCGCGAAAGTCTATTTCTCACAAGATTTTGAAACTAGCAATTTTACTGCTATAACGCCATCGCCCATACTGGTTAAAGTATTAAATGAAGAAGGTGCCTTCACTTTGCGGGATAGAACCCACTTTAACATAACATTGCTGAATCACCAGTCCTCCTTGGATGCCGTTAACATAACAAAAATTGTAGTAAGAGAAACAGGAGAAATAATAAATTCTACGAAGTCAGATCCACCATTACCTTATGGATCAATTGATGTGGGTCAAAATAAAACGTTCTTCTGTAATCTCAATGATTGGAACACTTATCCCTTAGGGGCAGGTAAAAACATAACTCTAACAGTATATGTAATAGCAAATAAAACTTCAGAGGCATATACATTTAATTTCGTTTTTCAACTTCCCAAAGCAGAGCTTAACATAACAGAAGTTACTGGCATAAATTTTGGTATAACTAAATATCTCAATATAACTGTTGAAAGTTTAAGTTATTCCATATGGAATCTTACAGTGTCAAAAGTAACCGTTGCGTTTCAAAACCAAACAATCATAGTGGAAGACCTATTTCCAGAAAACCAAATAATCATAAGTCCAGGTGAAACTGTTATAATTCTATGTCTGTTTGATTGGGAAAAATACTCAAACATAGATATCCTAGTGTCAATTATTACAGTAGAAGATATTAAAGCATCCATAATCTTTCACACTTCCTGAATTAGCCCATAAGCTTTATTTTCTTAGAAATAGAAGCGTGAGTTCTAGAAGGATGATGGTTTGACTGGAATAAAGGTTACTGAAAGAGTTCGCACTATAGAGTATGCTATTCGAGATGTTATTATTTATGCGAAAAAATTGGCAAAGATGGGAAAGAAAATTTTTTATTTGAACATAGGCGACCCGGTGGCATTTGATTTTGACACTCCGCAACATATTAAACAAGCTTTAATCAAGGCTGTTAATGAAGGAGCAAATTCTTACTCTGCTTCGGAAGGCGTGTCAGAACTTAGAGAAGCAATAAGCCAAAAGGAAAAAAGAGTTAACGGTGTTAATGTTTCTTCCGAGAATGTTATTGTCACTTCTGGAATTTCTGAGGGCATTCAAATGGTTATGGCTGCACTTATTGATGCTGGAGATGAAATTCTCCTTCCAGGACCCACTTACCCGCCTTACATTTCTTATGCAAAATTTTTTGGCGGAAAACCCATCACTTATGAGACTACAGAGGATGACGGCTGGCAGCCAAATATCGATGATTTGAGGGAGAAAATTTCAAGAAAAACCCGGGGAATTGTAATTATCAATCCAAATAACCCTTCTGGGGCTCTTTACGCGGATAAAGTTGTAAAGCAAATTTTAGACTTGGCTGGAGAATACGGAATTCCAATTTTGTCTGATGAAATTTATGACCAAATAGTTTATGAGAAAAAATTTGTTAGCACTGCACGTTTAGCCAAGGACGTTCCAGTCATCGGGCTTAACGGTTTTTCAAAGGCTTATTTGATGACTGGGTGGAGGCTTGGCTACGTATATTTTCACGACCAAAAGGGTGAGCTTCAAGAACTGAAACAGTGCGTTGAAAAAGAAGCAAGGGTAAGGATTTGTGCAAACACGCCAGTTCAAAAAGCTGGGGTTGCAGCCCTAAATGGACCACAAAATCACATAAGAGATATGGTTAAAAAACTTAGAGAAAGAAGAGACTATTCTTTAAAAAGATTAAATGAGATTGAAGGAATTAGCTGTGCAAAGCCTGAGGGAGCCTTCTATGTCTTTCCAAAAATTCATGCGGTGGGACGAAAATGGAAAACGGATTTAGAATTTGTTTTGGAGCTTTTAAAAGAAACTGGCGTGCTTCTTGTTCATGGTTCAGGTTTTGACCAAACTTATGGGACAGGGCATGTTAGGGGAGTTTTTCTTCCACCAATTGAAACGCTTGAAGAAGCCTTTAACAGAATTGAAGAGTTTATGAGGAAGAGTGAATAAAGGATTAAAGTTTGCGTTACTGATAGATCGGTATTCCTTCATTTGGGTCTTGAACCATTTTCACGAATTCAGCCATTAGTTTCTTGGTTATAGGACCTGGTTTTCCATTTCCTATGGTCCTTTTGTTTATTTCTTTCACTGGCACAATTTCAGCAGCGGTTCCAGTAAAGAAGACTTCATCAGCGTTAAACAATTCGTACGGTGTTATGTTCTTCTCAATAACTTCGTATCCAAGCCTTCTTGCAAGTTTCATTATCGCTTCAGCAGTTATTCCCGGTAGTGCGCCTGTATAGCTTGGTGGTGTGAAAATTTTTCCATTTTTGACTATGAATATGTTTTCGGCTACGCCTTCGCATACGAAGCCGTTTTTGTCTAGGCATATGGCTTCGTCGACATCGTTTATGTTTGCTTCAATTTTTGCCATTACGCTGTTTAGGTAGTTGAGGGATTTTATTTCGTGTGTTGTCGCGTCCACTGGATCTCTTTTAACCCATGAAATCATGGCGGTTATTCCGTTTTCTTTGGCTTCGGTTTTTAGCAGTTTTATGGTATCTGTTATTACGATAATTGTGGGTTTTGAACATTTTCTTGGGTCTACTCCGAGGTCGCCGACACCTCTTGTTACTATTAGGCGAATATAAGCGTCTTTTAGGTTGTTTTTTCGAAGAGTTTCTAAGACTGTTTTTATCATTTCATCTTTTGTTATGGGAATTTGAAGCATGATTGTGTGGGCTGAGCGGTATAATCTGTCAATGTGCTCTTTCAGTTTGAATACTACGCCGTTGTAGGCGCGTATTCCTTCGAAGACTCCATCTCCATATAGGAGACCGTGGTCGTAAACAGAAATTTTGGCTTTTGATTTTGGATAATATTCTCCGTCTATAAACACAAGTAGTTCTTTTTCCAAGAATTTTCCCCTCAAACTGGAGAACTTAGTCTATTTTGGTTAAGGTTTGATATAGTTTTTGCAAGATTCAGCTACTTTTTAATGTTATTAACCATAAAATTGGGGTCTTCTTGAAAGATGCTTTGGTAAGGGCAGAGGCTTGAAAGGCTTGTTTTGGGTCATCTCTTTAACCTCGCTTATTAGCTCTTCAATTTTCATTTTGCGGATTTTTTCGGCTTTTCTGTCTCTTACAGCTAAGATGTTTGATTCAGCTTCTTTTTGTCCAACAACAACTATGTATGGAATCCATTCCATTTCTGCTTCTCTAACCCTCTTTTGCAAAGTTAGGGTTCGGTCATCTATGTCCACACGTATACAATTTTTCTCCATTTTTTTAGCCAGTTCTTCGGAGAAAACCATGTATTTTTCGGATAATGGAATTATGCGCACCTGGGTCGGGGAAAGCCATAGGGGAAGCATTGGTGGCTTGCCCGTTTGTTGTTCTTTGTACGCTTTTTCTAATAATGCGTATATGCATCTTTCAATTGCGCCGCTTGGAGAACAGTGCAGAATTAAGGGATGCCTTTTCTTGCCTTTCTCATCCACATAGGTTATGTCATACCTTTTTGCGTTTTCAACATCTATTTGGTCTGTGGATAGGGCTGCAGCCTTGTTTTGATTGTCCACATAGTTAAAGTCCCATTTCAGTCTGAAATAGAAAAAGCGTTCCTTCCACATCTCAATAAGGAATGGTTTGCCGAAAATTTTTGCCAGCTCCGCAATGAAGTCTTTATTTTCTTCATAAAAGTCTTGGGTGAACCGCAATGCTGCCTCATAATCTTTTTTTGATAAGCCTATTTCCTCAAGAATTCCCATGCTCAATTTGAACCTTGTTATGAACTCTTTCTTGGCTTGTTCCAAGTCTGCGCAGAAAGCGTGGCAATCTGGCATGGTAAAAGCTCTTAGACGCCTTAAACCCACAACTTCTCCGCTTTTTTCTCTCCTGAAACTGTAACGGGTTAGCTCGTAAACTTTTAACGGCATGTGCTTGTAGGAAAATTGTGAGTCATGAACCATCAAGAATTGTCCGAAGCATGCTGCAAACCGCAGAAAAAGTTCTTTGTCTTCTGATTTTAGCAAATACTGCCTTGCGGGAAAGCGATTCATATAATCAGCAAGGCTTGGGTGGTGAAAATCGTACATTACTGGCGTTTCAACTTCCATGGCACCGTATTCCACCATTTTCGCCGTGACAAACTGTTCAAGCAAAGATTTCATTAAACGCCCTTTCGGATACCAGCGAATGTTTCCCGGGTCACTTCCAGATTCATAGTCAGCTATTTCCAATCTTTTCATTAATGGCACATGAGGGGGCATCTGCTGGCTTGCCCTTACCTTATGTATCTCGTAATCTGCAAATTTCTCAAGATTTTCATAACCCTTAAAATTAAAATCTTCGATGGGAACCATTTTTCCATCTGGCTGAAGAACATACCAGAATGATTCCAGTTTTTCTTCGGCTTTAACAGCTTCAGATACTTTTTCTTCTTTTTCCTCTTTCACTTCTGCAGGAAGAATTACGCGGGATTGTTCTGCAAGGGGATGCCCCTTAATTGATATTGTAAACTGTTTGTTCCAGCCGAAAGGCGCCCTAAACACTTCTAAACCCCTTTTCTTAGCGTTTTCTTCCATAGCCTTAATTATTTTAAGGGCTTCTGGAGGCTTTGCCAGTTTACTGCTCAAGTGAGCGTAGGGATAAATTAGAATTCTGTTTACCTTTAATTTTTCGAGAAAAGCGTAAACTTCATCTATGGCTTTTTCGGCTACAGTTAAGTCATCATTTTCCTCAACAGCCGTGAATAACACGACAATTTCTTCATAGCGTACTGGTTTCTTTTCGGCTTTTTCAGCCATCTCTATCTCTTTTTGAATTGGCATGTACTCAATATAGTTTGAGTGTAACTGTAATATTCGCATGGAAAATCCCTTTCCTTTCTAGCTCATGTGCCGCCATTTTTCAAGCATCTTATCCTTCTTCGTCTTCTTCTTATATTCTTTGTAATGTTCTTTGCAGAGATAAGCACGCCTTTCGTTGCTACCAACATTTAAGCCAGCAGACCTAACTTTTTCTGCTGAAAGCGAACGAATAGCTTCGCCCTTACAACCAGACACGCTGCATTTGACACCTTTGTCAACTCTTCCCAATTTTAGCGCCTCTTAATCACGTAACCTTAATGGAATAAAATATGCGTTATTCCTTAATTTCTTTTTCATAAAGTAAACGAGCTCTTTGATGAATTTCCGATTCGCCTTCCATGAATGTGGGACCAACTGCCTCAACAGCAAAAGAAGCAGCCGCAGAACCAACATAAGCGCACCATAAAGAATCTTCGCCACGAACATATTCAGCAAGAAAACCTCCAATAAAAGCGTCCCCAGCCCCTGTAGGGTCAACAATTTTCTCGCATGGGTAGGCTGGAATAGTGTATTTGGTTCCTTCGACGGAAAGTAAAGCGCCTTTAGCGCCTAAAGTGACTATAACTGTTTCTACACCATAATCGTGAACTGCCTTCACTGCAGAGTTTAGGTCAGATAAGCCAGTTGCAGCTTTGATTTCATCTAATGATGATTTATAAATGTTGGCAAGCTCCAGTATGCGTTTATCCAAGAGTGAAGAATAAGTGATGTATCCCTCAGTGTCAAAGTTTCGCACAAGTCCTTGCGGGTCTATAGATAGAATCTCTGCGTTGCTTCTTAATTTTTCAGCCACCTCATAGGTTATTTCGTCTGCTATAGGGGCAATGTGGACCGCCCTGCTCTTAAAAGATTTTGGCAGATCCTCCACAGTGATGGGGGGCGCTCTGCTTTTCAAGCGCAAAGTTTTGTTTAGAAAGCCATAATCATATTTCAGCTCGAAACGTGTTGTCTGCGCATTTTTAACCTTTGTTACGCCGCTTAGGTCGATGCCTTCTTCTTTTAACCACCATAAATAAGCCTCTGGAAAATCCTCGCCAACCTTAGAAAAAACAGAAGCCTTCGCATTTAAACGCCTAACGGTAAGCGAAACATAAGCTGCAGAACCACCCAAAATAACATAGGGCATTTGCCTATATGGAAGAAGAATGGAGTCTATGGCAAAATGACCAACAACCACAACATCAAACATTTTAATACACATTAAACTTTTGACTGAAGCAAGAGAATTGCTTTGGCTAGGTCTCCTCCACATTCTTCTAGGGCTTTTCTTGCTTCCTCTGGGCTTTTGCCGGTCTGGTCTGCAACAAGCCTCACATCTTCTTCTGGTATTGTTAATTTGCGTTCTATGGATTTTTCGCTGATTTTTCCGCCAGCCACTTGGAAGATTTTTTGTCCTTGCATTTCCATGATGGCTACTTCTGGTGCTTCTATGGCGATTTCTTTGCTGCTTGTTTTGATTATTACTTGTTCCACGTCGGGAATTGTGTCCATGCTGAGACCCATGCGTTGCATCATGCGCCTTGCTTCGCGGGGGCTAATGCGTCTATGCATAAACTTCGCCTTCCATCAAATATTTACTATCAACCTTCATATACTTAACTTTCTTCTAGGCTTCCACGCCTAACTTTGACGGCAACGCCAGTTTTGAAGACTTTCATTTCTTCGCCCGATAGAACCGCTCGTCCAACGGCTAAAACTTCGCCACTTTCGTTAAGGATTATGACTTCATCTTTTGGACGAATTTCATCATCAGCCTTAATCACATGTGTGGCGAAAACATCGCCGCCTTCAGCAATAAACTTTGAAACACCATCCCTAACCGTGACGAAACATTTTGCAGACTTCCTGTTTTCCGCTATTCTTTTTGCGCCAGCAATGCTTAGAGAAAATAAGCCATCTGTGGGGCGTAAGGTTGCAAGTCTTTTGCTATTCAAATAAACGTAACGGATTCTACCAGTTCTTTTAGAAAATTCTATTTTCACATTTTCTGGAAAAAGTTTGACTCCGATGCCCTTTCCAAATTGATAATCTGCCACGCTTCGAATTCTTTTGAGAGGGTTTTCCAAGTTTTACACCATTAACTATCCACTTTAATTCGACAACTATAAACATAACCAAACAAAATAAAAACACATAGGTGTGTCCACAATTGCGGTGTGAAGTCTGCGGGACAAAAATTTTCGGCAAACCATATAGGGTAATCATTGAAGGAGCTAAACTAACGGTTTGTAGTCGATGTTCAAAACATGGAACAATAGTTTGGGAAGAAGAACCAAAACCCAAAAGTGCAACAATAAAAACCAAAGCAATCCCTAAGCCCACAAAAATGAAAAGCCAGAAGGTACCAGAAACAACCGTGGAAACAAGCTTAGAACTTGTGGAAAATTTTCACACAAAAATTAGGCAAGCCAGAGAAAGACTTGGACTTTCCCACGAAGATTTGGGGAAAAAAATTAATGAAAAAGTTTCGCTTCTCAAAAAAATAGAAACTGGAAAAATGACCCCAGACAATAGGCTTGCAACGAAACTTGAGCATGTATTGAAAGTTAAATTGCTTGTCCCACCATTAGAAGAGAAGGCTCTTCCAACAAAAATTCCACAACCAACGAGCCGCGAATTAACATTGGGAGACATTATTCAATTGAACAGAAAGGAAAAGGGGAAGGAGGATTCGCCACAACGAAAGCAATCATAGTTCAACGACGACAATCTTTTGAAAACTCAAGCCTAGAAGAGCTTAAAAGTTTGGCGGAATCTGCGGGATATACGGTAGTTGGCAAGATAGAGCAGATTCGAGAACCAGACTCCCGCTATCAGATAGGAGCAGGAAAAGTTGAAGAACTCGCTAAACTTGTCAAGGAGACAGGCGCCCAAAAAATAATTTTCGACAACCCACTAAAACCAGTCCAAGCCTACAACATAGCAAAAGCCACGGGCGTAGAAGCCATAGACCGCTTCCAACTAATCCTTGAAATATTCACAAGAAGGGCCACAACCACGGAAGCCAAACTGCAAATCAAACTAGCAAGATTGGGATACGAGTTGGCACATGCAAAAGAAAGGGTAAGACTTGCTAAAATGGGAGAACAGCCAGGATTCATGGGTCTCGGCGCCTATGAAGTTGACGTTTATTATGAAGCAGTAAAGAAACAAGTGCACACCGTTCGAAAAAAGCTAAAGAAAATTCGTGGAAAACGACAGCTGCACCGTGAAAGGAGGGAGGAGCTTGGCTTTTCGTCCATCTCCTTAGCCGGATACACTAATGCTGGAAAAAGTTCGCTTTTTAACGCTTTAACGGAAGAGGAGGTTCCGGTGGATACATCCCTATTCACAACGCTATCCACAACAACAAGGCTTGTGGAAATTTCAAAAAAGAAGTTTCTGTTAACGGATACTGTGGGCTTCATAGACCGCTTACCATTAACATTAATAGAGGCTTTCCACTCAACCTTGGAAGAAACCATCTTTTCAGACCTTATACTTTTAGTTGTGGACATAAGCGAACCAATGGCAGCCATCGAAAAAAAACTAAACGTATGCTTAGAAACCATAGAACGCATAGGTGCTGCCGGCGTCCCAATAATAACAGCTCTAAACAAAATTGACTTACTAACAGAAAATGATGCTGCCCAAAAATTTGAAAACCTAAGAGAAAAAGCGCCAAACCCTGTGCCAATATCAGCCCTTTACAAAACCAACATTGACTTAATAAAACAAAAAATTCTAAAAATGCTAAAAAATTATGTTCAAGCATCCTTCACGATTCCCTTAACAAACGAAACCATGCCCTTCCTCTCATGGCTTTTCAAAAGAGCAGACGTGCAAACAATAAAATACGCTGACAATTATGCCCATGTAGTTTTTGAGGCAATTCCATGGTTTGCAGAAAAAATCAAAAAACAAGTAGAAAAGTTTGACGGAAAATTCGAAAAGAACATCATACAAGAAAAAGAGCAAAGGGATATAATGTATGCCTAAAGTTGTAGTATTAAGATGGGGCCACAGACCAAAAAGGGACGCGAGACTTACAACTCATGTTGTTTTAACGGCAAGAGCGTTAGGGGCCTCGGGAGTTATACTATCAGACATAGAAGATGAGAAAATAAGAGAATCTATTGAAAAAGTTACAAAAACCTGGGGAGGGCCCTTCTTTTTTGAAATGAGAAAGTCTTGGAAAAACGTTGTAAACGAATGGAAAGCAAAAGGTGGAATTGTCGTACACTTAACAGCTTATGGAGAAAATATTCAAACAAGCGATGTGCTAAAAAGAATTAAAGAATGTGGAAAAGACGTTTTGGTTATTGTTGGAAGTCAAAAGGTTCCAAGGGAATTCTTTTCAGAAGAAGTTTCAGACTTTAATGTTGCCATTGGAAACCAACCCCACTCAGAATGCGCAAGTCTAGCCGTTTTTCTGGACCGTTTATTTGGGGGAGAGGAGCTAAAAAGGGAATTTGAAAACGCCGAAGTGAGGATAATTCCCCAAAAGCGGGGGAAGAAAATAGTTAAAGAATGTTAGTTTTGATTCAGATTTGATAAAGAGATTTAAATTAAAGTCTACAAATATATATTATAAAAGAGGTGCAGTGTGCCACAGTTGAGCAAAAGGATCGCTATGTTATCAACGATAGATGATGCAACTTTAATGAAGGTGGCTGAAGCTTTAGGCGAAGAAGAGGCAGTTAAATTAATCGAGATTCTAAAAAATTCAGACGAGATAACGGATGACGAAATAGCCAACAAAACAGGCATAAGACTAAACAACGTTCGCAAAATCTTATACAAACTTTACGACCATTCCCTCGTGAGCCTAAGAAGAACCAGAGACCCAAAAACCGGATGGTTCATATTCCACTGGAAACTTCAACCAGATCAGCTTGAAGGCTTCATATTAAGCCAAAAAAGGCGAGTGATGGAAAAACTCAACATTCGATTGGAATATGAGAAAAACCATGACTTTTACTATTGTTATACGCCAGGATGCAAGCGAATACCCTTCGAAGAGGCTGTGGAGCTCGTCTTCAAATGTCCAACATGTGGAAAACCCCTAGTCCACTATGACAATGCAAAAATTGTTCAAGTATTATCAAAGAAGATTGAACAGTTAAGGAAGGAACTGGGTGAGTGAAAAGCTCCCATCAAGAGAAGAAGCCTTATATTTTCTTCATAAAAGTGGATGTTCTGCACATGTTATAAAACATTGCGAGACCGTGGCTGAACTTGCCCTAGAAATAGCAAAATTATGCAAAGAAAAAGGTTACGAAGTTAATTTAGAACTTGTGGAAATCGGTGCTCTTTTGCATGACATAGGGCGCTCAAAAACCCACACGGTTCACCATGCCATTATTGGATCTGAAATTGCACAAACGTTTGGTTTACCAAAACCGCTCATCTCAATAATAAAGAGGCATGTGGGAGGAGGAATAACAGCAACAGAAGCAAAAAAACTAGGATGGCCAAAAGACACATATGTTCCAATAACTTTGGAGGAGAAAATTGTTTCATACGCAGATAAGCTTGTTGAAGGTTCAAGGCGGGTGCCTATAGAAAGAACCATTGAAAATCTTTCTAAGGAGTTATCGCCCTCCGCTATTGCAAGAATCCAAAAATTGCATAATGAAATGCTTATGTTAATTGGTGACTGCAAATGCCTACTGTAACATTGCTCCTAAAAGTCTACGATGAATCTCAACTGGAACTTGTTGAAAAATCCATAAAATCAATTCTTAAAGGATTAAAAGTTGAAACTAAAATTTGTGAAATTACTCCTCATGGAATGGTGCAAATAAACGTTTCTGGAGAAGACGATAAAGCGGCGCTCAATTATTTGGATAAGGAAATTGGAATATGCCCATCAAGTCTTGAAAATTTAAGCAGATATTCAGAGGCAAAAGGGCGCATAACATCTTTAAACAAGAGCAAAACAGAACTTTATGTTGATATAGGAATATCCTCACCAAACGTCCTAGATGTTGCAATCCCAATCCAGCATTTGCAAGCACAACTTGTTGATGGAAGAAAAATCGCCTTGAAAAAGCTTGTTGAGCTTTATGGCTTTTGTGGACATCTACCGCTAACAATCAAAATTTTAGACATAAACAAAGAGAGAAATTACTTAGAAGCCATGCTTTCGGAAAGCCAAATTTCTCAATACAGAAAATGGACAAAATCGTTTTCAGATCGACTGATAATTTTGGGTGCATCCCTTTTTGAAGTGAGGCTGGCTTTAAAAAGGGCAAGGGTTAACCGCGATATAATAAACATTGAACCTTTAGGGTTGTTTGAGAATGCGGTTTCATGTAAACTTGGAACAGATGCTGTGGGTTTGGTTCCAAAAATCGGCAAAATGTTAGGCAACGCAACGTTTTCAGTTTTTAGTCCAAAAAAGATTCTTGAATTTATGAATTATTCAACTCCGCTTATTTCTTAGTAACCAAGTATACTCCTATGAAAATTAGAAAGCCTCCAGCAATTGTAAATAGACTTAACTTTTCTCCAACAAAAGCAACGGCAAATAGAGCTGTGATTAAGGGCTCAGCAAACATGAAAGAACTGGCAATGGCAGCGCCAACCCTCTTTATCACGTAAAACCAAATGTAATAGCCCAAAAATGAACAGGTAACCGCCAAAAATAGGATTGCCAACCATCCATTAAGGCTCATGGTGAAAATTTGATTAAAAGAACCTTCAGCCAAAGAGAATGGAATAAGCAGTAAGCCTCCAAGCATGTTGACATAAGCTACGATAAGAAAAGGATTATACTTTTCTATCATATTTCTTCCAAGAAGGCTATAAGTAGTCCAAAGTATTGGCGTGAAAAGCAAAATTAGGCTTCCCAAAAAGAAATGCTGATTATTTTGGAAGCTTATGCTTCCACCCATAATAACAATAAAAGTGCCAAGTGCAGCGATTCCAACACCAGAAAATTGTCTCTTCATTAAAGGTTCCTTTAAAAGTTTCGCGGAAAGAACTGTTATAAAAACTGGTGCCAGCAGACAGACAAAAATTGCTGCGATAGATGCTCCTGCCATACTTATGCCAGTATACTGCGCCGTAAAAAAGAAAGTTACGCCTGTAAGCGCCAAAAGAATTAGCATTGGGAAATCTTTCTTTTCAACAAAAAGCACATACCCTTTCACCCTTTTTTTCTCAAGCAAAATCACGATAAGGAAAAGCTCACCAGCGACAAGGAAACGAAAGGTTGCGATGGCTATTGGGGTTAACCCTTCCTTCAAAGCAATTTTGACAACAACAAATGAGCTTCCCCAAAAAAGAATCAAAGTAAACATTAGAAAAGTGTCAAGGTGACTTATTGCTCTGGTTTTCATGAAAGCGAATCTTCTGTTTAGTTACAATTTCAAATGCTTTCTATTATCTTTATCACTTCATTGGTTGTCTTTACTTTCGCACAAACATCTTTTTGTGCAAGCAAAACTGCATCGTGCAGTTCCTTGTATCGGGTGGTGCATCCATCTTCGAGTAGAAGAACATCGTAGCCTAAATCGGCAGCATGCACTGAAGTGGCAAGCACACATTGATCTGTTAGGAAACCGACGATAATTAAACTTTCTATATCCATATTCCTCAAAATGAAATCTAAGTTTGTTCCAGACAAAGCTCCACCATTTGTTTTTGTTATCACAAGTTCGCTAGGCAGCGGCTTCACTTCATCGATGAAATCGCTATCTTCGAATTGTGGCGGAATAATCAAACCAATCTTTCTATTAACTTTAGCTGTATGTCTTGGATTATCCGTTGGACCTTGCATTTTGACATGAATTATATCAAACTTCTTTTTTCTGCAAACTTCCAACAATCTTTGAACGTTTTTAACGACACTCTTAACCCGCTCATCATAGTCTTTTACAACTTTCCTTACCGCTTTTTCGTCTAATCCTGCCTTAACAGCGGCTTTCACCAGATGTTCCCCTAAAACAAATTTTTGCATATCAATTAATATAAGCGCAGTTTTTCCAGGTTTAATTTCAAAATCGGGATATGGCGATTCAGTAGTACGTATAACATCTTCGAAGGTTATCTTTTTCTTTTCCATATTAATTCATCTTGTCGGTTTATAGGAAAAAGTTCATTTATAAAACTTTTCACGAAACTAAACAAACGCCAAACATACCTCTTTCTCTTTATAAATGGTACATTCGAAAAATTTGCTAAATGGGCCGGGCCGGACTTGAACCGGCGACCTCAGCCTCGTAAGGGCTGCTTAAGGTTTGCTTTCAATGGAGCAAATGTCCTAACCAGGCTAGACGACCGGCCCTTCCTCTCCGAATTATGAAATCTTGTTTTATTAAAGTTTGGTTGTTGAGAATAAATATTAAGCTGTTTTTTCATACTGAAGAGAGAAAATTGGCCCTAAGGAACTTAACAAAGTGGAACAAGCGCGAGGAAATGCTATGAAAAAGATTCTGGTTACTGGAGCTGGAGGACCAGCTGGCATAAATTTTATCATGTCGCTTAAAATAGCGCCTGAAAAAATTTTTACCGTTGGAACAGAAGCTAATCAATTTTTCATTCATTTGGCTCCCGTAGATAAGAGATATTTAGTTCCTAAAGCATCAAACCCAAAATATATCGAAGAGTTAAATAATATAGTGGAAAAGGAAAAAATAGAGTTTATTCATGCCCAACCAGATGTTGAGGTAACCGCAATATCCGAAAACCGTGAAAAATTGAAGGCTAAGACTTTTCTGCCCGCAAAGGAAACTATACGCATTTGCCAAGACAAGTTAAAGTCCGCGGAAAAATGGGAAAAGAATAATGTTTCAGTGGCAAAATCTATTGAATTACGAAATGAAAATGATGTTAACAAAGCCTTCAAAGAGTTAGGGGCTCCTATATGGATAAGAGCAAGGCATGGCGCTGGTGGAAGAGGAAGTACACTTGCTAAAAACCAGGAAACAGCATTATCTTGGATAAAATACTGGAAGTCTCGCGAAATGGATTGGCAGTTTATCGCCCAAGAATACTTGCCAGGAAGGAATATAGGTTTTCACAGTCTGTGGAAAAATGGAGCACTTATAACTTCTATGGCTAGAGAGAGAATAGAATATATTTACCCAAATCTTGCGCCATCAGGCGTTACTGGCACCCCTGCAGTTCAAAGAACTATTCATGACGAAGCTGTAAACGAAATAGGAACCAAGGCCGTATTGGCTATAGACTCAAATTTCAGTGGAATTGCATGTGTAGATTTAAAGGAAAATAAGGAAGGTGAACCTTGTGTAACAGAAATTAATGCTGGAAGAATGTTTACAACATCTTTCTTCTTCTCTTATGCAAGTAAAATAATACGAAGAGATTATTACGCAAACATTCCTTATCTCTACGTGAAACTTGCATTTGGAGAAGAAATGCCAACTATGCCCAAATATAATATCTTACCAGAAAACATCTATTGGATCCGTCACATCGACGCACCAGCGAAACTGGTTAAAAATGGAAAAATTATTGGAGAAATGTACAGTTGATAGAGGCTGTAATATTCGATCTTGACGGTACATTAATTCATTTGCCAATTAATTACGAAAAACTCTTTCAAGAGATGAGCGAAATAACAAAAATGTCTAATCTGCGTCCATTAACAAAAGTGGTTGCTCAATTAGATAAAGAAACTAAAATGAAAATTTTTGACGTGTGGAATAAACTCGAAATTGATGCATCGGTAAACATGAAAATAAATCCTGAAGGTGTCACCTATTACAATAAATTTTCAGAAAAACGGAAAGCCCTTGTAACTATGCAAGGCAAATCTTTAGTGCAAATAGCTTTAAAACGCTTGGGTTTATCTTTCAATTTTGTTATAACGAGAGAGAATTCCCTTGACCGAATCGAACAGCTTAAAATTGCCACAGAAAAACTGGGGGTTCAGAGGCAAAACGTTCTTTTTATTGGAAACACAATTGAAGATATGTTGGCAGCAGAAACTGTTGGGTGCCAATTTTTGAGGGTTAAGGAATGAAAATCTGGTATGACGCGTGCACGGGAAAACAGATTCGATATGGTGTGGCTATAGCACAAAGGCTTAGAAATAAGGGGCATAAAGTAATTTTGACTACGAGAAAACATCCAGATACATTGGCCCTGGCAAATTTTCTAAAGGAAGAATTTATAGTTGTTGGGAGATATGCTCCAACTTCGTTGCTTTTAAGACTCAGAGAAAGTTTGAGACGCCAATTGTTTTTCTGCAAGATGTTTGAGGAAGACGTTCCAGACGTGGCTATTTCGCATCGGTCAGTTGAGTTGTGCAGAGTTGCCTTTGGATTGGGAATACCTAACATTTCAACTCATGATACGGTTCACGCTGAAGCCATAAATAGGCTTACAATGCCATTAATTGATTTTCTAGTTGTTTCTAAGGCTTTGCCAAAACATTGTGTGGAAGGTTATGGCATAAAGAAAATTTATAGGTTTGATGGAGTAGATGAAGTTGCTTGGATAAAAAATTTCAAACCAAAAATTAAGTATGATTGTAAGAGGCCTTTAATCGTTATAAGGGAAATTGAAGAAAAGGCTGCATACGCCCAAGGAAAAGAAAATTTAACAAAAACTTTAGCGAAAAAATTAGCTTCTCTTGGCAATGTTTTATTTTTGCCACGCTACAAAAAATTCCAAGCGAAGGAATTAACTGTTCCAAGAGAATTCATTGATTCTGCAAGTCTTGTCTCTCAAGCAGACCTAGTTATTAGCGCTGGGGGGACTATAGCTAGGGAAGCAGCGTTGCAGGGTGTGCCTACAATAGTTGTGCCCGTTTTTGGAAAAGTTTATGTTAACGATTACCTGGCAAAAAGAGGTTTTCCCATATTTACTGTTGCGTTTGATAAAGTTTTAGAATATGCCAAGAGGTTTTTAGGAAAGAAGTGGGATGTTCAAAATCTTGTTGAAAAACTTGAAAATCCAGTTGACGTAATAGAGCGAATAATCAATGAAGAAATTGGACAATAGCTTGGTGAGATAAAATGGTTGTTCAAGGAAAAAATGTTTTAATTACTGGTGGGGCGGGATTTATTGGTTCACATTTAACTGAAGAATATTTAATGAATGAAGCGGAGAAGGTTGTCGTTTATGATGATTTCTCTACAGGGACTGCTGAAAATCTGAAAGAAATAAAGGATGAGCGATTAAAAATTGTTGAGGGTTCCATTTTAGATGTTGCTATGCTTAATAATGTTGTGCAAAAAGAAAGAATAAACGTTATAGATCATCTTGCAGCGGAGTTGGAAGTTTATACTGGTATAAGGGATACGGAAAAAGATGCTAGGATAAACATTTTTGGAACATTAAATGTTTTGAATGTGGCGTTAAAAAATAAGGTGGAAAAGGTTTTGTTTGCTTCTTCTGGGGCTGTTTATGGAGAGGCTAGATATCTTCCTATAGATGAGGAGCATCCGTTGGAGCCTCATTGGCCTTATGGTGTTAGTAAGCTTTGTGCTGAGCGTTATGTGATGCAGTATCACAAGCTTTTTGGTTTGGATGCTACGGTTTTTAGGTATGGTATTGTGTATGGGCCTAGAGAGTGGTTTGGACGTGTTTTGACGATGTTTATTAAGAGGATTTTTCTTGAGAATAAGCCTCCTGTGGTGTTTGGTGATGGTTTGCAGACTAGAGATTTTGTTTATGTAAAGGATATTGTTAGAGCGCATGTTTTGGCCGTAGAAAAGCCTGAGTCTTCTGGTAAAGTGTTTAATTTGGGGAGTGGAAAAGGTGTGTCTATTAAAGAATTGGCAATTATGCTCGTGGAAATGGCTGGCGCAAAGCTTGATGTTATTTATGATAATCCGCAGGAGGGTACGGCTTCGAGTTTTCAACCTGAACGTATAAGGCTTCAGGGGGAGCTAAAAAATTTTGTTTTGGATTGTCGTAGGGCCAGAGAAGTTTTGGGGTGGATGCCTCGTACAAGTTTTGCTGATGGGTTGGCTGAGGAGATAGAGTGGGTTTTGAAGTTTCCGGAGCGGTGGAGTGGCAAGCCTAGAGTTTAATATGTTAGGTTGTTTTTCTTGTTTCAATGAATGTTTTTCTTTTTGTTTCGTATTCTTGTCTTGTCATCATGGGTTTGGCTGGTATTCCTTTTACTACGGTTTCGGGTGGTACGTCTTTTGTTACTACGCTTCCTGCGGCTATTACTGAGTTTTCGTGTACTGTGACGTTTGGGAGTATTGTTACGCATCCGCCTATGACTACGTTGTCTTTTATTATTGATGGGGTTAGGCATTTGCTGTGGGGGAATTTGTCGTTTAGTAAGCTGCTGTTTGGTCCTATGAAGACGTTGTGGCCAAGTTGGCATTCGTTTGATATTGTCACGTGCGCTTGTATTATGCAGTTTTTTCCTATGATAACGTTTTTGCCGATGTCGCAGAAGCTTCCTATGCGGGTTTCATCGCCTATTTTTGTGTTGTCGCCTATAACTACATAATTCCATATTACGACGTTTTTGCCGAATTGGACGTTTTTGCCTATGATTACGCCTTTACCTGTTTGCGGGTTTGGCATGGTTTTTCCTCTGGTTTTGTAGTTATGGGTGTGAAGTTTAAATAGTTTGGTGGTTTATTTTTTGTTCTATTTGGGGGTTGGTTTAGGGTTGGTTAAGGAAAAAGTTTTGGTTGTGGGTTTGGGTGAGGTTGGGCGTGCGTTGTTTGAGTTGTTGAGGGAGAGTGGAAGGTTTGAGGTTTATGGTTTTGATTTGGATGCTGATAAGATGCGGAGGGCTGGGCAAACGGGTGTTTTGCCTAGTGAAGTTGATGTTATGCATGTTTGTATTCCGTGCGTTGGTAAGGAAGAGTTTGTTGAGAATGTTGTGGGTTATGTTAAACGTTTTGAGCCTAAACTTGTGATTGTTGATAGTACTGTTTCGCCGGGAACGACTATGGCTTTGTTTGAGCGTTGTGGCGGCCGTTGCCTTGTGGCGCATTCGCCTGTTCGTGGGGTGCATAAGAGTTTGGAGCATATGAAATGGGAGTTGAAGCGTTGGACAAAATATGTGGGTGGCGTGAATAGGGAGGCGGCGGAAGCTGCTCGAAAGCATTTTGAAAAGGCTGGTTTGAAAACTAAGGTTTTGAGGGGTTGTTTGGAGACGGAGTTGGCTAAGCTTTTTGAGACTACTTATAGGGCTTGGATGATTGTTTGTTTTCAGGAAATGCATAGGATTAGTAGGAGTTTGGGGGCGGATTTTGATGGAGTTGTGGATTTTATTGAGGATACGCATAGGGTTAGGCTTGATAGACCAGTGATGTTTCCAGGCGTTATTGGCGGACATTGTATAATCCCCAATGTTGAGTTGCTTTTGAAGAGTTATGACTCTGATTTTTTGAGGCTTATCTTAGAATCCAACGAGAAGAGAAAAGAAGAAATTAAAGATAAGCACATCTACAAAGAAGCTGAGACAGTTATGAAGCGAGTGAAATCATTGCAAAGGGAGTTAAACATGACTACTGGACATATATAGTTGCAATGTTTAGTATGAGCGAAAAATCATGTAATAAAAATTCTTTAGGCGCATTAAAATGGTTGGAATAGTTGGTTATACTAAATTTAAGAATTCTCTTTCGAAAACTCGGATTCAGCGAATGGCTAATGCTATAAGAACGAATGGTGATCAAAGGATTGACTTTTTTTCGCATGATTATCTCGATATTGCCTTGGTTATGTATCCTGATCTTGGTTTCGGTGAACATGCAGTTGATGAGGATAGGTCAGTTGATGTTATCATTTATGGCAAGATTTTTGGGTTTAGGCATAAGTTAGGACTTCTTAAGAGTAAGGGTTATAGGTTCAAAGATGAGGGCAGTAGCGCAGAATTTATATTGTATGCGTATAAAGAGTGGGGTAACAGTATCTTTTGTGATTTGAATGGTTCCTTTTGCCTAGTTATTTCTGATATCAAAGTTCCAAGTGTGCTTTTAGTGACAGATCGTTTTGGTACGAGGCCTATTTATTATGCTTTTAGTGATGGCGACCTAATTTTTTCATCTCATTGTAGGGCTATTTTAGAATATCCTTTTCCGAGGAAACTTAATCTTAAGACGCTTGTCAAGTTTTTGTATTATGGAAGGGTGGGTATTTTAGGTGACGAAACTTGGTTTGAAGGAATAAATCTTATGCCTTCAGCATCCGTGCTGACATTCACAGAAAAAGGTTACACTTGGGAGAAGTACTGGGACCTCATTTATTCTGCCCAGCCAGTGAATGAGGACGAACTAGTAAAGACTCTTGTTAAGGCTTTTAAAAAAGCTGTGAACATTAGAGTTAAAGGCATAAATGGTGTTTCTGTATGGCTTAGTGGTGGTTTAGACTCCAGATGTGTGCTTAGTGCTATTAAAGAAAACTGCAAGGTTACGGCTGTAACTTTTGGCATTATGGGCTGCGATGATATAACCGTTGCCAAAAAAGTTACTAAGAGATTAGGCGCAAATCATTTTATAATCAATTACGACCCCGATAAAATAGTTGCTTATTCTGATGATGTTGTGTCTTTGACAGATGGACAACATACGGTGGGCGTTAGCTATATTCCGTATGTGGCTGAGAAGATGAGGGAAAAAGAAATTAAATATTGTTTGCAGGGTTTCATATTTGATGTATTGCTAGGTGGGAGTTTTCTATCCAGAGAATTTTTTAAAGCTAAAAGTTTTAACGAGCTTCTGCAGGCTTTAGAGAAAAAGTATACACTATTCCAGCCTTATGAATTAAAACAGCTTTTAAACGAGAAATTTCATGAATACATAGTTCAGGTTCGAAAAGAATTTGCCAAATTAGCCCATGAAACCAAGGGAGACAGTTTCCCAAATAGAGCAGACTACTTTAATATAACCACGCGGCAGCGGCGTTATACTTTAATGGGCTCTATTCCTCTGAGAGAATTTGTTGAAGAAATGCTTCCAACGATAGATAATGAGGTTATTGAGGTTATATGCCGTATCCCTCCTGAACTGCGGTTTAATTATCGCATATACAGAAAGTTTTTGTTTGCTCTAAATTTTGAGCTAGCCAAGGTGCCTTATCAAAGAACACTGGTGCCTCCAATTATGCCATCACAATTGTGGCGTCCATCAACATTGGTTCTTGGAGCAGTACAGAGGCTTTCAAGAGGCACTTTCAGGTATAAGCATTCCTATTTTGAATTTAATGAGATCTTGCGCCGGCATTCTAAATGGATGAAATTACTCAAAGAAACTTTGGTGAATGAAAACGCTTTAATATATAAGTTCGGCTACTTGAACAAGAATTACGTTACCAAAATTGTAAACGAGCATTTTAAAAGGCGAGGAAATAACGGAGAAAAAATTGCCTTTTTAATGACCTTAGAGCTGCTCCTTCAAAACTTTTTTGGAAGATAACGAGCAGAATTGTCGTTTTGCTTTTAATATACTACTTTATGAGACCCGATGGTTGATTGAAATTTAAACTTTACGAGAAAAGATGCTAAAGAGAGAAAGTGACGATTAAAGACAAATATATAATCAAACAAGCTATGTTATCTCTTATGGGTTATTGGTTTCAAAACAACAAATAGATAACGGAATTATAGTCGAATGCTTGGAAATTTATTTGCCTACCAGCAATGCTGGTTGATAGCATCTCGACCAAAGACTTGAAATTAGAACGTTTCCTAATCATAACAATTTTACAATTTTATAAAATTATGAATATGTCTTACTAATTCACTTTCTCGCTTATGTAAAGAAAATAATTTTTCGATTCTTACTCTTGCTGCTTTCCCTTTTTCATGAACGCAATTTAACGCCTCCCTTATTGCTTCTGCAGTAGCCTTTGCATCGCCATAAGAGACATAATAGCCTGTGTCCCCTATGGCATTAGGTATCCCACAATATTTCGTCCCAACGGGTACACATTCGCACAGCATTGCTTCGCACAGAGCGTTCGGAAGACCTTCATATCTAGATAATTGGCAATAAACCTTAGCCTTTTGATAAAAACTTAAGAGAGTTTTTTCGGACACAAAACCCGGAAACTCGACGTTGGAGGGTGCCTTCGACTTCAAATAAGATATAGAGGCATCTGAATGTTTTCCGATTAAAACAAATTTTATATCGGGAAGGTATTTAGCAGCTCTTACAAATGTTTCAAACCCCTTCCTTTTTACATTTGACCAATTAATAGCGCCAACGGTGACAACTAAATTTTCTTTACCGCAAATGCCAAGTTTCCATTTATTGGCATCGTAACTGGTCGGTACAACCTTGATTTTATCTGCAATTTTTAATTGTGTGTTTCTCAAAATATCCTCCTTTAAAGACTTATCAACAACCAAAACGATGTTAACATGCCTGTAAACAAATTTAGCCAATACTTTACGCCAGCGGTTAGTGAAGATGCCATAGTTAATTTCTGGAACATAAGCCGCATCATAGCCCCCTACGATTACCAGCGATTTTTTCCCTAAAAGTTTGGAAAATGACACCGCAAAAAAGGCGTTTGTGCCCGCAAACCATGTGTAAACTAAGTCAACGCGCGCAATCCATAAAAGCAGTTTAAGTATATTTAAAGGATTTCTAAAGGTTGGTATCCTCAATTCTTTAACGTCAAAATGTCTCTTAAGAATTTCTAAATCGCAGCGAACAAAACTAGACAACTGATAATAAACAAACAAAATTCTAATCTTCGCCCTCCCACTGGGACACATAGCCTTTACCAGCTCAAAGTAAAAGGCATGTTCGATAAATAACTGTTATTTAAGACAAGCATCCAATTAAATGCCGGTGAAACACATTTGAACATCACACTCGTTTTAGGCGCCCGCCCCCAAATCATCAAATCTGCACCCTTTATTCATTTAGCAAGCAAAGACGAACAAACCAGCTTAAGCGTGATTCACACTGGTCAGCATTACGATTATGAAATGACAAAAATCTTCTTCGAAGAACTAAACCTTCCAGACCCTATAGTAAACTTGAATGTTGGAAGTGGAACCCACGCCCAGCAAACAGCGAAAATAATGCTCCGCCTAGAAAGAATTTTGCAAAAGCAAAAGCCAGATTTGGTTATTGTTCCAGGCGACACAAACTCCACATTAGCCGGAGCCTTAACCGCAGCGAAACTGCACATCCCAGTAGCCCACATAGAAGCAGGCGCCAGAAGCTACGATATACGCATGCCGGAGGAAATAAACAGACGCCTAACAGACCACTGCTCAACGCTTCTATTCACACCCACAGAAAACTGCACAAGCAACCTCCTAAAAGAAGGAATCGCCAAAAACAAAATCAGCCAAACTGGTGACACCATGTATGATGTGCTAATCCAGCAACTGCCAAAAGCAGAAAAAAACCCAATCCTAGAACAATTAGGCCTAGAACCAAAAACCTACGCGCTATTAACCACTCACAGACCAGAAAACGTAGACAACCCAGAAAACCTAAAAAACATAACAGAAGCCATAATAAGGCTAAACCAACTAACCATAATTTTCCCAGCCCACCCAAGAACCCAAAAACAACTCCGCAAAACAAGGCTGCTCAAAAAACTGGAAAAACAAAAACACATTAGGCTCATCAAACCAGTAGGCTACCATGAAACAATAAAACTGACAAAAAACGCAACGCTAATCCTAACAGACTCAGGCGGAATGCAGAAAGAAGCTTTCTGGCTAAAAACACCATGCATAACACTACGCGAAACAACAGAATGGCCAGAAACAGTAAAACTAGGAGCCAACCATCTGACAGGAGCTAACACACAAAAAATAACAAAAACAGCAGCCGAAATACTAAGGAAAGAGAAAGAACTCACAGAGAAGCTTAAAAAACTGCCAAACCCCTTCGGAAACGGAAAAGCCTCACAAAAAATAATAGAAGCAATCAAATTTTCTCAGAGCTAATCCTACTAAACAATTCAACGATTTTCTTTTCTGAAAATTCCTCCCACGTCTTACGATTTGATTTTGAAACCTCTCCACGTAAAGCCCTTAGAATCTCATCAGCCATTTCATCTTCATCAACCAACAAATATTCAGAGGATCCGGCAACCCCGCAAGCAACAATCGGCTTCTCAAAAAACATATACTCAGAAAACTTGCTAACACCTTCCTCGTTATAAAAAGTCGAAAAAGGAGACTTATGCCTAGGCGCAATGCAAACATCCGACGCCTCAATAAAACTCGGGATATTCACATGAGGCTGCCAACCAAACAATTTAACCCGTTTAGGATATTTCTCTTCAAAAGCCTTTAACGTTTCATAAAAAGGTCCGTCTCCCACAATCCAAAATATCACTGATGCGTCTTCCTTAAACACTTTTTCCGCAATTTTTGGCAGTAAATCCGCGCCTTCCACATGTGTTAACTTTCCTACAAACAAAACAACTTTATCATCCATGCTGTATCCATAACGTCTCCTAAGTTCTTCCCTCGGAATTATGTTTTTCCCGAAACTTTCCAGCGGATAATTAGGAATAACAAAAATCGGTTTTCCATAACGCTTAACGCGTTCTAAAAGCCTGCTCGTGGTTAAAGTAATAATCCAAGCATGTTTTAAAGCCAAAATTTCAAAAATGGATGCAAAACGAACCCAAGGTCCACTTCCAAACTCCTGTTCCACCTCTATAGCCCATGGGGAACGATACTCCAAAATGTAACGTTTTCGCCTCAGAATCAGAGGGAACACCAAAACATCAGGACAATTAGCAACCCAAAATAAATCAGCCCGGACAAAAAAGATTTGTGAAATCACAGCAAAATAATTTAAAAAAGCAAACAACAAACGTCCAAGCCTGTTCCCACGATAAACAAACCTAAATCGAGGAATCATTACACTAAATTCTACATTCCTACACTTTTTAATACTGTAGCCAATTTTTCTTATCCGAGGATACTTTAGAGGATCCAAAGCCACATAAACAACATTCAATAAAAAACCTCCATCTCTTAAAACCTCAAAATTGCCTCAGCGAGTTTCTCAGCGCCATCTGCAAACGTCGGAAGACTTCTCGCCTTTGCTTCTTCAATAGCCCTCAACAAATTATCTAATTTTACATCCCAGACGAAAATTGCGTTAACCTTTTCCGCAAAAATTTCAGCATCCGACTTGCCCACAGTTCTTTTCCATTCCGGATTTAGAACCATCACCATCGGCTTCTTATAAACCACAGCCTCAAGCGCTGTAGAACCGAAATGTGTAATAACAAGCTCAGCGCCAGCCACAAGTTCATAAAATCTGTTGGAAAAACGTATAATCTTCCATTCAGGATGCCTTTTCTTATAAGGCTCTGGATTAACAAGCCCAACCTGCAAAACCACATTTTCTAAATCGCTCTCTGAAATTGCATCAAAAAGTTGCTTATGTCCCAAAGTGCCTCCTGTCACAAGCACATAACCGCCATTCCAGGGCTCAACTTCGGGTTTAGGAAATAATGGTCCAACAACCACCCCCTTTTTTAACAGTTTTTTCTGTTCCTCCCACTGTAAAGCAGTTATAGCCGAGAAAGGCTGTAATAAAAGCGCAGTTTTTGAGGCTCTAGTAAAACGCACAGAACTTTCAATATTAACTAAAGGTATACCTTTCAGCCAAGCAAAAAAACTCGGCGGTATACAAAAGTTACTACCAGTGCTTACAACAACATCTAAGTCGCTGGAAACTTGCCTAAAAGATCCAATGGAAGCCTTTGCAAGTTTCGGAATAAACTCACTCAAGGGCGTTTTTGCCTCTCTCGGCTTCAAAAGAAAATCGACGGCGCCAAACTTGCTCAGCCTTTCATGACTGAGAGTATCCCCTTTTGGAACAAGAAAATGCAGCTTGACCTTACCATAAAGTCTCTGTGCTAAGGCATATCCATATCCTGTGTGTCCTCCGCCACCAGCTAGAATCAACACGTTTTTAGTTGGCAACTACAATTATCACTCCAAACGTCTTCAAAGCATTATTCATTGAATAAACTAAACATTCCTATTTTATAATTTTATAGTTAAATTATTGAGAGTTTTCATGCTCTACGTATGATTGACTAATTAAAATAAGCGCACAATTTTCAGCATTAAAAGCATAAACTTTCTAAGATACGCAGAAAAATAAGGGACTGGAAAGAAACCCAAGATTACTTAATTGGAAAAGGTCATATAAGCCCTCGATGAAATAGACAAAAGGTGAAAATGAGGTTGCACATAGCCCAAATTGGAACAGGTCGTGTAGGACGCCCAACGGCATATACCATTATGTGCGCGGAACTTGCAGACATAATAACAGTGTGCGATACCAAACCAGGGCTTGCTGCGGCCTTCGCTGAAGAACTAAAACATGTCACAGCAAGTTTAGGGTTAGATGTGGAAATAAATGCTTGCGAAAAAGATGAGGAGGTTGTAGGGGCGGACATAATTCTAATTTCAGCAGGAGAACCCAGAATACCAGGAGTTAAGATGAGTAGGCGAGATTTGGCGGTTCAAAACGCAAAAATAATCAAGTATATCGCTGAAGTCACGTCTCCACAAAACCCGGGCGCAAAATACATTGTTATAACAAATCCTGTGGATGCGATGGCGATGGTTTGCAAAAAATACTCAAAGGCTGATTTTGTAATAAGCACCGGAACAAACCTTGAATCCTTAAGGTTTCGATCTAAACTAGCGGCAACATTAGAAGTGCCAGTATCCAAAGTTCAAGGCTGGGTTGGAGGAGAGCATGGAGAAGCCGCAGTTATCTTGTGGTCCACAACAAAAGTTGGTGGTCTTCCTCTGGACGAGTATATTAAGTCAAAAAACAAAATTTTGCGCAAAGACGAAATCGAGTCTTATATGAAGACTATATCAAAATTTGTGATCGACAATATTGGAGGCACAGAGTATGGTCCAGCTGCCTCCTTCAGAGACATTGTTAGGGCCATAGTAAAAAACACAATGGAAATAGTTTCAGTGGCGATACCTATGAAGTTTGAAGGAGTACCCGAACCCGTTTTTGTTGGAACACCATTAAAACTTGGGCGCTCTCTAGGGCCTTCCTTCTATGATGCTCTTTCAAACGAAGAAAAGAAGGGAATAGAAGAAGCAGCTAAAGCAATTTACCAAACATATCAGACGGCAATAGAAGGCGTCGAATAAAACCATACTTTATACTCTTTATCACCTTCGCATAGCATTAATGTAGTTGCTACGTTCATAGTAAAAGATGGAACAGGCTTGGAATGAAATTATTTTTCCAACATAATATATTAAATACCAAAAATAATATCCATAAACCAGCAAGCAAAGGTGAACACTTGACAAAAAACGAAATACGCCTCGAATATACGGGTTTTGTAATATTCACTGCTCATTTGCTTAGTGTTGCGACAGGCTTCTTTTTCCAACTTATGATAACTCGTGTAACCAGCCAAGCTGAATATGGTATATGGTCTAATGTCAGTAAGGATTTATTGCCCTACTTTACTTTGATGGCTGGGGTGATTCCTTTTTGGGCGTTGAGATTCGCGGCGAGAGGGAAGGAAGGTGCAGTGAAAACTGGAATAATTGCAAACTTGACCATTTCATTAATTGCTGCTTTAGTATATGTTTTATTGATTCCTTTTATTGTTTCCAGGCTTAATGTTGAGAAATACTTTTTCCTTTATTTTATAACCACAATACAAATAATTGAAACTTATGCAATTTATGCTTTGGAACAGTGTCTTCAAGCCAAGAAACCGCATGTAATAGGCTATGGGGTGCTTTTAAGGGAAGCCTCTAAAGTTTCTTTAGGTTATATATTGATAAACTGGATTTTCCGTCCTAATCCTCTTTTTGGAGCCATGCTTAGTCTAATACTGACTTTTTTCATTCAATCAATTTATTATCTTAAATTGTTATCAAGCGAGTTAAAGCAAAATTTTCAGTGGAGTTATTTGAAGGAATGGTTAAAAGGTTCCATTGTAAATATATACAGCGCTGTTGGCAATCAAATAGCATCCTTCGTTTTTATACTGTTATTTATCTATGGTGGAGATGCAGCACGAGGAAATTATGGAGCTGCTTGGATAATAGCGGCAATAATTAATTACTCCTCCTATTTAGCTTTCGCATTATATCCAAGGCTGCTTGCTGAAGGGAAGCATGAAGATGTAACTAATATAATGAAAGTTGTTTTAATGTTCGCGTTGCCCATGACTGCTGGGGCAATAGCGCTTAGAGATTCCTACTTAATAATCCTCAGCCCTAAGTATGAAGAAGCCACACCTACTTTAGTTATCTTGTCAATAGATGCTTTGCTAATAACAATATCTAGTTTATATAATACTGTGCTTTTGGGATTTGAAAAAGTTGATGAAAAAGCGAAAATTTCCTTCAAAGAATTATTAAGAAGTCGCCTCTTCCTCGCATTTTCTTTGCCATATATCCATTCAGCAATAACCATTCCAATGACATTTTATGCACTAACCGTATACGTTCAAAATAATCCTTCGCAGGCTTCATTTTATGTAAGCGTTATCAATTTTGCTGCACGTTTCGTCATGTTTCTTATTCAATACGTTATCGTTCACAGAATGGTCAGAATAAAAATTCCATGGTGGAATATCGCAAAATACGTTTTTGCTTCAATTTTGATGGCTTTGGTCTTATTTTTACTTCCACATCCAAAAACCATAATGTTAACTTTTGCGGTAACAGCTGTTGGCGGAATAATTTACTTATCTGTTGTATTGGCTCTTGATAAAGAAGCAAGAATTCTCGCTTCAAGAATGCTACAAATGATTAAAATTAAAGGTTAAGCGTTGTTATTCCACAACTCGAGGAAAAGTGTTTTTAAGGTTTTTACGAAAGCTTCATAATTTGTCCAAAGAGCTGCAACTCTCTTTTTTCCATTGTTCTTTCTTATTAGCAGAAGCAGTTGCTCGTCATCTCTAAGGATAAAAGTGGGCAGATCTTCAACAGTGGAAAGAGAGTATTTGGATTTTTTCAGTTTTATTTTTTCGATGAAGAAGCAACTTTTTGGAGAATAGTTGGTTAGTAAATGTACATTTATGTTTTCCTTGGACATGATTTCAAGTTTGTCTAGGATCCCAGAATGGTAGAAGTTTGCGATGTCATGTTCTGAGACGAAAACGTAAACTTCTTTCTTTGCGTTATTGAGTATTTCATCAGCCTTCAAACTGATTTGTTCCTCACCTTCCAAAACTTGGAACACTTCTTTTCTTTCACATTCTGTTTCTGGTTTTGGAAGGGAAAGCCAAAGATCAACCAAGTTTCCCTTTTTCTTTTCCAAAAGGCTTATTTTCATTTTTTTGGTTTCAATAAGTATGTCTAACGCCTTTTCGAACGGTGTGGCAATGAATTTTAAAGGTTTTTCAAAAACAGAGGATATTAATCCTTTTTTCTCTAAATCACGCAAAATTCTGTAAGTTTCAGTTCTGTGGAGAGATAATGCCTCAGAAATTTCGCTTGCTTTGTGTTCACTTGTTCTTGCAAGGTATATGTAAACCTTAATTTCATTTTTTGATAATCCAAGCCTATAAAGCGCCTTCTCGATTATTTCCAAGGATTTGGGCGGTCCCTTGTCTGTTTTTACGAATCTCCACATTCCCGAGTTTTCATCGTACAGTTTTACGATGTTTTGAGGTTTGTCGACGGTTAGTTCCATTTTGACCCTCTAACAGCCTTGCTCCTTATTCTGAATCAGAGTCAGAACCGTTTTACTCCAAGCGTCATATTTTATACTTCTGAATCCAAAATCTGAATCCAAAATCAACATTCCAAAACTTTTAAGCAACAAAAGCTAAAACCATAAACTTAGAACAGTAGAATTAGCGAGGAGGAGAAAAGGAGAATGCAAAGTAAAGAGGGCTATGCATTTTGCTTTAAAAATTTCCTAATTCCAAGAAACAACCATTGGCTAAAAAGAACAGTATTAGTTTTTGCCTTCATAATATTTGATTATTTAATAACACTTGCCTTTTGCCGCGCTCCACAAGAAGAAGCCAACCTGTATGCAAGGGTGTTTATGGAAAATTTCGGCATACATATTGGATTGACACTTTTTGTTTTGGTGGCTAACATGCCCATTTACATGATATTAAGCTTGGATTCTCATGCTATAAAGTTTCCATTCAAAATGGCTGTTGCCATTGAAACTTTAGTTGATTTCGTTTTCGCATGGTTCGTTGCTGGACTGCATTTTAGTGGCGGTTCAAGTTGGGTTTGGCTTGCTCCAGATTTGACACGCCAAACTTTTGGCGCTCTTTTATATTTGTTTTTGGCTTTTCTAATTGTTAAGCCTCATAAACCCTCGTATGCTGCTTAGAAGCGTGTTAGTGCGTAACAGTTCACAACATACTAACCCTATTATCTCTTAAAAATTGATTACTTTGCAGAGTCTATTATCGAAGAACATGGGAGATTCTTTATGGAAGCAAAAAACGTCAAACCTAAAGTAAGCGCAGAGCAAACACAACCACACCCGCCGAAAGAAGAAACTCAACCAGAGGTTGTGGAAGAAGCATACTTTTTCCATCCAGTACAGTTATCGGAAGAAAGCGAAGAAATTTTGGATGAAAAAGAAATAGAACAATCTAAGGCTGAAGTTGAGCAGAAGCTTCAAGAACTTCTAAAAAGCATAAGCGAGGAAACATTGCAGTTAAGCGAGTTTTTGATTGAAGAGAAAACCCTTATTAACGAACTTTGCGTGTCACTTAAGTATGTTCTCAAAAAACTTAACGTATCCTTTAACATTCCTCCACAAAACATACCGTTCAAAAAGAAGGTTAAAAAGGCAATTTTAAACGAAGAGGGCCACTTGATACTTGTTCCAGAAAAAGGTGAGGTTAACTCGGCTTTTCTGGCTGGGTATCCGCCTGAAATCGTTATGGCTGTTTTATGGGTTATACTTCCTGAACTGGCAAAAGTGATAATGCTGTATAGAAAGAAGATAAGCACAAGGGTTAACTTCTTTGGAAAATTGAAGAAGGAACTTAAAGGCGTTGTTAAAGCTATTGTGGGAGGAAAAGAGGAAACAGCTGTTTCAAGCGAAGAACAAACGATGGATGTTGTTAAAGAATCTGTGACAACGGAAAGCCAAAGCTAAACCTGCGGGTGCCGCTCTTGTATGGATTTTTAACTGAAATCCGAACCTTTTATTCGCTTAAAGAAATTAGAGAAATGGTAGAAACAGGAATAAATCAATACAAAATGTTACTTGAAGACTACAGCCAGTGGTTGGGAAGCCTCCTAAGAAATCCTGAATCAGCAAAAAATCAAGAGCAGATGAAAAAATTTGCTGAACTGCAAAAAATCCTGCGGACTGGCGGCAGAAAGGGAAGCAGAAAAGAAGAGAAAAAAACTGGCATTTCAACTGAATGGGTTCAGTTTAAAGAGATTATGCTTTCCGCTGATGCATTTGGAGAGGCGGAAGTTCTCTTCGAAGCCGTGGAAGAGTTAAAAAATAAAATTGATAGGTTGGAGAAGACAAAAAATTCCATAATTGATTTAGAACGTTATGGTTTGGGAAAGGAGCTGCTTTACATAGCCTTCATACGCGATGGAGTGCCAGAAAAGATAGTTTTCAAACCGAAAAAAGGTTTTGGTGTGCCAGAAAAATTCGAGTTTGAAGCTGATTTCTCTGTTGTAGAACAAACTTCATAGGAAACAGTTTTAACCTACACTAAATTCTATGAAAGCCTTAGTGAATTTCTTCATTAAATCGTAAGGATTTTCCACAACACAGTTTACACGAATATAATTTTTAACTGCACGACTTTTGACGCCAATCCCTATGACGCCAACACCCATGCGTTCAACTTTCTTAAGGTTTTCTTTCAACTTTTCCTCTACGCCATCATATCCGGAAGGAAAGAAATCTGAAACAATAACTAAAACTCTAGCCGTTTCCAACCGCTTGGTTAAGGCTTGAGCTGCTAAAAGAATAGCATCGGGAAGATATGTTAAGCCTCCATGGGTTAAACCGCCTATTCTCGCTTTCACTTGCGCATCGAATCTTTCAGAAAAGTCTTTGATGACGTAGAATTTGTTGTTGAAGGCATACATTCCCCAAGAGTTTTGGTTAAGTATAAGTGTTTTTGCAACTTCAGCCAAGCATAGGGCTATGCCGCGAACTTCGCCCCTGAACATGTTGAGGCTGTGGCTTGCATCTACGAGTATAGACCATGCGTCTTCTCTGGTTTGAAGTTCCTCTCGAACGAAAATGTCGGTTCGCTGGCTTTTGCTGGCAATTACTTGTATTGCTTCTTGCAGATCCACGAATCCGCTTTCTTGTCTAAAATCTTCGCCTTCAACGTTTTTCAAAAGCCTTAGTTGATGCATTATGCGTCTTATTGGGCTGCCTAAAAGCTCCCTTCTTCTTTGAAATTCGGCATAATCTTCGGCTGGAAACTCAAAATCCTCGAATGGCGAATTCTTTCCTATTTGAGCATAATCCTTCAAAATCTTTAGCTTAGAACGCTCCTGCTCTTGCCATGCCATTAGAACTTGATGCGCATCGCTTTCTTTCAAGGTTTGCAGCAAATTTTGTAGCTGCTCTTCACCTTTATTTTCATAGGTCAAAATTTTTAGCGCCTCTGTGAAAATTGGTTGTATATGCTCTTCTTTGGGTATGTGCTGTTCATAGAAAAGGTCGTTTGTTCCATGGCATTCTGTATGTAAAAGCGATGGCACCTCAAAAGGCTCTCCATAAACAGTTAAAGCGTCATAAATTTTATTGGCTGCATCCACTCTGCTATCACCCGTTGGATTTTCTCCTATTCCTCGAAGGATGGAAGTTATTGCCTTAACATCTGTAAGCATATCATCGTTCAATTTTCCTTTGACTTTTCCAAGAGCACATTCTTGCAGTATTGAGGCCGTAACTCGTGAAATAGTGTTTGAGAGTTTATCAATATCCTTCATTAAGAGAAAGGAGATGGCGTTTGTGTAGGCTATTTCTGGAAGCATCCATTGAAACGCCCGCTTCAAGTGCTCATTTATTATGGCGTCCTCAACTAAGCTGATTACGAAGGTTGATAGGTTATGAGATTTCCCTCGTGCCCATTTTGAATAAATTGAAAAATCTGATAGGTGTGCGTGCATGGCTAAATGGTAAACTGAAGACTTGAATAAATACCAAATAATTTTCTTGTGATTAGGGGTTTGAAGGTCAAATTTTAACCCTTGAAAATAAACGCATTTTTCGTCTAACTTTTTTGGCTTAATTAGGTGCAGAACGAATCCTCTGCTGTCCCTTCCAAGATAGGGATACCTTAAATCATCATGCAAAAGAATTTTCAATTCGTTATGTGACTTTTTTGTTATTTGAGTAGCTGTGGACCATGCAAAATCAAAAAAGTTCAATGCTCAACCCATAATTCCCTTTATGAGCTAAAAATGGACTCAACAATCCGTTTTACGGCAGCTTGCACTTCTACGTCATCACTTGTCGTTCCAACAATTGTTTCAACAGCAGCCTCTATTGGTCCACATCCATCGGCAATTAAAGTTGCCCAGTTAATCAAATCTCCAGGCGATGGTCCGTAGGGTAGGTCTCCGTTTTTGTATTGCCTTCTAAGTTCAGCGCCTACTTGGACTATTTTTCTGGATGTTTTTTCGTCTAAGCCACTTCTTTTCATTATGAGTTCAATTTCGTCTGGGGAGATTTTGTCGCCTACGCTTAGATAGTCAAAGTTTATCCATACAGACATGCGTCTTCTTAAGGCTGCGTTTAACGGTTTTGTTCCAACGAATTCGGCCGAGAAGGGGTTCATCGAAATAACCAGATAGCCGTAAGGGTGCCTCTTCACTATTTCATTGTCTTTCTCTGTTAAAACTATGTGTCCTCGTGTGTCCAGAACTGGGTTGAGCCTTGAAGCTATGTCTTGTTTCATCATGTTTGCCTCGTCTAAGTAGAGTAAGCCGCCATTTCTGCACCACATGACTATTTGTCCGTCAATCCAGTTTCCCTTTCCAAGACCTATGTATCTTCCAAATAAATCGTAGGCTGAAGTTTGCAAACCGCAGTTGATTTCCCACATGGGTAATCCACAAAGTTCTGCAATCAAATACACAACATGGGTTTTGCCTGTTCCGCTGGGTCCAATTAAAGCGCACTGTTTAAAGTAATAGAGGGCTCGGACGATTCTTTCAACGTAATTAAAGCCTTTGTCTATGTATTCTGGGGTGTTACGTGGTATGAGGGTACGTACGGATTCGGGAAAAATGAATCCTGGATGCAAGTCATATTTTTCTATTCTGTATTTTTTTCGGAGTTCAGTATGAGTATAAGAGGTTATGTTGGCTGTTTTTGTTATTGAAACTGATAAGCGTGTGTCTTTCACTTCGGTTTTTATTTGTTCTTCTACAACGTAGGCGGTTTCGCCTTTTTGTTTTTTTCCGCCTTGGAATCCGAATCCGACAGCCTCTGCTACAATTGGTTTATCCTTTAACTTTGGTTTTGAGCTCATTAGAATGGTTCCTCCGGAGGAGTTTTCTATGAATTTTAATGGCAGAATTTGATTTAAATCTTACTTCTCACGATTCAATACATTGAATTCTTTGCACAAATTACAATAAAAGATCACTCAAAATACTCTGCAACACATTTTTATCCTTTAAATTTCGGAAAATGGCTTTTCCTGTTCCGTAAAGGCGGAAAGAGACGCCCTTGAAGGTTAATTCGAAAATTATGGATGAAATTGACTTTTCTATTTTTGCCCTTTTTAAAATTTTGTTTATGGCTTCCTCTTTCTTGTCATATTTTAGTATGACTATGAAGTCTCTTTCTTCGCCGCATGTTTCCTCAATTCTAGCCACATAATCCTCAACGGTAACCATTTAAATCTGCTCTATCTCCTTCAAAACTTCAACGAAGCGGTCAACTTCTTCGCGGGTGTTATAAATGTAGAAGCTTGCCCGTGCAGAGGATTTCAGCTTAAACGCTTCATGTAAGGGTTGGGCGCAGTGGAAACCGCTTCTAACCATGATGCCATAATTGTCCAAAAATAAGGCAATATCATGTGAACTTAAGCCTTCAACGCCGAAGGGGATTATTCCACATTTTATGAACGTGTCTTTTGTTCCATAAATTTCAACTTTTTTGCATTCTGCCATTTTCTGCATGGCATATTTTGTTAGCATTTCCTCGTGCACCTTCACATTTTCCATGCCTATGCGCTTTAAGTATCGTATAGCCTCCATAAGTCCTACTCCGCCACAAACATTTGGTGTTCCAGCCTCAAACTTCCATGGCAACGCATTAAAAGTGATGGAACAGCGTCCTTTGGCGGAGTTAAAGGAGACTTCGCGTATCATTTCGCCTCCTCCTTGGAAGGGTTCCATTTTTTCGAGGATTTCACGTTTGCCGTATAGGACGCCTATGCCAGTGGGTCCCAACATTTTGTGTCCAGAAAAAGCTAGGAAATCTATGTCTAAATCTTTGACATCTACTGGCAAATGGGGAACGGATTGGGCACCGTCCACAAGTGTTAAGGCGTTGT
>JAVZLM010000005.1:0-173633 GCA_038883775.1 Bathyarchaeia archaeon | reverse complement strand
ATGACGGTAAGTCCTGCTGCGCCTATGGCGAAGCCTTTAGTTATGGCTTTGGCTGTGTTGCCCGCAGCATCCATCTCGTCTGTTACTCGTATGACTTCTTCGCTTAGTCCGCCTTGCATGGCTATGCCTCTTGAATTGTCAACGATTGGACCGTAAGCATCATTTGATACGATAAGTCCAACTATTGAAAGCATCCCAACCGCTGCCATTCCAATGCCGTAGAGGGCATATTTGTCGCCGAGGGGTGCGCATAAGAAGTAAGCGATGGCTGAGGCTACGCCTATTCCGATTAGTGGTGGGAAGACGCTGTGCAATCCATAAGAAAATCCTGTTATGATGTTTGTTGCGGTTCCAGTTAGAGAGGCTTCGGCTGTTTTCTTGACTGGTGTTTTGTCTTCTGATGTGAAATAGTCTGAGGTTGTGCCAATTATTATTCCAGCAATTAAGCCGACAACCGTTGCTCCCCAAATTCTCAAATCATAATTGAGATAGTAAGAGGCTAAGAAGGTTAGAACTACAAAGATTGTGCATGTGATGTATGTGCCCATGTTAAGGGCTCTTCCAGGATTGCCATGTTTGCCGACTCTAACCAATAATGCGCCTAAAACTGCAGCTATAATGCCTAAACCAGCAAAAACCAATGGAATCTGTGTGAATTTTCCCCCTGAACCAGGAATTATATCGATGGCTTCTCCAAGAATCATTACTGCCACAATGCTCGCCACATAAGAGTCGAAGAGGTCTGCGCCCATTCCAGCCACATCGCCCACGTTGTCGCCCACGTTGTCGGCTATTACTGCCGGGTTTCTTGGGTCATCTTCTGGGATACCCAGCTCCACTTTTCCGACTAAGTCTGCGCTTATATCAGCGGTTTTCGTGTATATGCCTCCTCCAGCCTTGGCGAAAAGAGCCAAAGAGCTTGCGCCGAAGCTATAGCCCAAAACTATTTCTGGATTACCAGTGACAGCGTAAACTATGCTTATTCCAAGCAAACCTGCACCCACAACGGCTAAGCCCATTACTGCTCCGCCGCGGAAGCCTATTGGGAAAGCTTTGTTCAATCCTTCCCTCGCTGCGCTAGCTGCTTTGGTGTTAGCCTTTGTTGCGATGCGCAAACCTAAAACGCCAGCAAGAGCTGAACAGAATGAACCGAATATGTAGGCTAGTGTGAGTTCAACATTTTCTATTGGTTTTTGAGTTTGCCATATGGGTTCTGGCAGAAAAATGCACAATAAGACGGCTACTACGGCTACGAATATTGCTAATACGGTATATTCTCTTCTTATAAAAGCGTTGGCTCCCTCCTCTATTGCAGCGGCAATCTCTTGCATTCTTTTTGTGCCGCTGTCCTGCTTTTTCACATAGTAATAGAAGTATGCGCCAACCATAATGGATATCAAAGCCGATATTGGAGCTATTATCCATGGCTCAAACATCCTTTCACCTCTCAACGGAATCTTTCTATTTATTTTAAATACCTTTAGAGTGAAGTACAAAATTGCTTATAAACTTATTTCCCAAGCCTTTGCCTTTCTTAGAAAAGATTATATCCAATGATTTTTAACACAATAGAAGGTCTATTGGATAAAAGAGGATGGTGATTAAAACGTCAAAGCCATGGCATGCGATGGAAATTGAAGAAACTTTAAAGGCTTTGAACACTTCGGAGAATGGCTTAACCCAAAGAGAAGTGCAAAAGCGCCTACAAGAATATGGACCTAATGAGCTTAAGAAGGAAAAGGGAATATCGCCAATAAGGCTTTTCATAGAACAGTTTACAGACATACTTATTATAATACTGTTAATCGCAACAGGTCTCTCCATCTATTTGGGAGAAATTACTGACGCTATTGTAATAATAGCCATAGTCCTAGCCTGTGCAATTTTAGGATTTGTAGAAGAATACCGTTCAGAAAAAGCTTTAGAAGCATTAAAGAAGATGACGGCGCCGACGGCCATGGTTTTAAGAGATGGAAAAGAGGTTAAGGTCCAAGCAAGCGAAATCGTTCCAGGCGACATAATCCTATTATACACGGGCGACAAGGTTCCAGCAGACGCCAGACTTATTGAAGCAATCAACCTAAAAATGGATGAAGCACCATTAACAGGGGAATCCACACCCGTAAACAAGAGCGTGGATCCCTTACCTGAAGAAACTGGACTTCCTGAAAGACGGAATTTTGTTTTCACTGGAACAGCTGTTGTTTATGGACGTGGGAAAGCTGTTGTTACTTCAACTGGAATGAACACTGAGTTTGGAAAAATAGCTAAAATGGTTCAAGTAACAGAAGAGGAGGAGACCCCTCTCGAAAAGCGTATGGCCTCTGTTGGAAAATGGATTGGAATATTATGCATAGCCGTCTGCCTAACAGTGGCAGGCATAGGCATAGCGGAAGGACGCAATCCTCTAGACATGATTTTGTGGGGTGTAAGCCTAGCTGTTGCTGCTGTTCCAGAAGCATTACCCGCCATAGTAACAGGCGCCCTCGCTGTTGGCATGTACCGCATGGCTAAGGTAAACACAATCGTCAGGAGACTCCCAGCCGTTGAAACTTTGGGATGCACAAGCGTCATCTGCGCCGACAAAACTGGAACAATGACTAAAGGTGAAATGACTGTTCAAAGGATATACGTGAATGACCAAACAATAAAAGTTTCAGGAGTCGGCTATGAGCCACAAGGCGAATTCATATTCGAAGACAAAAAATTGGACCCAGCACAAGAAGAGGAACTCGTTGCGCTCTTAAAAATTTCAGCATTGTGCAATGATGCAAAGTTGGAAAAAGAAAAGGAAAGTGGAAGATGGATAATTAAAGGCGACCCAACAGAAGGCGCTTTGGTGGTTGCTGCAGCCAAGGCTGGATTATGGAAAGAAGAGTTGGAAAAGGAAACTCCAAGGATAGGTGAGGTTCCATTTTCTTCTGAAAGAAAACGCATGACAACGGTTCACTTGGCATCTAAGAAGAAAATGGCTTTCATGAAAGGAGCGCCTGAAATAGTCTTGGAAAGGTGCACAAAGATTCTTTCAAAGGGAAAAGTGCGCAAAATAACAGAGGAAGACAGAGAAAAGATACTGAAAGTAAACGAAGCTATGGCAATGCAAGCGCTAAGGAATTTAGGCTTCGCCTATAAAGAACTGCCAGAATCTGCAACAAGTTTTGATGAAAAAATTGAGAATGATATGACTTTTGTTGGAATAATGGGAATGATTGACCCTCCAAGGGAAGAAGTTAAGGATGCAATTTCGCTTTGCAGAAACGCCGGAATCAAAGTTGTTATGGTAACTGGCGACCATAAACTTACGGCGGTTGCTGTGGCAAAAGAACTCAACTTAATAGGCGAAAATGAGTCGCCGAGTCAAGTGCTTACTGGTCAAGAGTTGGACAAAATAAGTGATGAACAGCTAACCCAAATGGTTGAGAACGTTGTGATTTACGCTCGTGTTTCGCCTGAACATAAAATGAGGATTGTTAAGGCTTGGAAGGCGAGAGGATATGTTGTTGCAATGACTGGTGACGGCGTAAACGATGCACCAGCCCTAAAATTGTCAGATATAGGCGTTGCCATGGGAATCACGGGTACAGAAGTGACGAAAGAAGCTTCAGACATGGTTTTAACAGACGATAATTTCGCATCTATTGTTAAGGCTGTCAAAGAAGGACGCGAAATCTACGATAACATAAAGAAATACCTAACATATTTACTCCGATGCAACGTTATGGAAATCCTCGTAATGTTCATAGTAATGGTAAGCGTTCCATACTTAGCAGGTTCAGCATATCAAGTAGGCGAAGATCCGAAACTTTCTCCAACAGTTGCCTTGACCGCAATACAGCTCTTATGGGTTAACTTGACAACGGATGGTTTACCAGCATTAGCCTTAGGAATAGACCCCGGCGACCCGGATTTGATGGAAAGGAAACCTAGAGATCCGAATGAAAGCGTTTTCACACGTGACGTCAAACTATATCTGACACTAGTGCCCATTGTGATGACTGTGCTGCTTCTATATGGCTATTTCATGCATCAACCATGGTTAGGCGAATACAATTTGCTTGAGGCTAGGACACAGTTGCTTACGGCTATGATCTTAATGGAGTTAGCAAATGCCATATCCGCCCGTTCACTAAAATACACGGTATTCAAAGTTGGCGTCTTCAAAAACAAGTTCCTTTGGGCTGCAATCCTCTCATCATTAGGGCTTCAACTAATGGTTCTTTACACACCTATTCTTCAAGATTTATTCGATGTGCACGCTCCAGAACCAATAGACTGGGCGATTGCAATATTATTCACTGCTATAGTCTTCGGCTCATTAGAAATAGGAAAGTATATTGCAAGTAAAAAACGGAAAGCATAACCAGAAAAGCATATATCCCCAACCTATTTTTATGTAAGGCTTTCACCACAAAAGAAGGATTGAAAAGGCATGAGTGAAAAAACTGCAAACCCAGCTCCACTTGGGCTTTTAGGCTTTGGAATGACAACAGTCCTCCTAAACTTTGTCCACAACGCCCGTTTAGGACCAGTTGATGGTATGATTCTTGGAATGGGAATATTCTACGGCGGTTTAGCCCAAATTATTGCTGGCATATTAGAATACAAGAAAGGCAACACCTTCGGCACAACAGCCTTCACATCCTATGGACTGTTCTGGCTATCCTTCGTAGCCCTAAACTGGCTTGGAACAGCCAACGTGGCAACAATGGGCGTATGGCCCTTCTCTTCCTACGCACCAGCCATACCACAATATAATACGCCTTGGCTTGTCAGTCAAGAAGCATTTATGGCTTATTTTTTCATGTGGGGACTCTTCACGTTTATAATGTTCTTTGGCACTCTGAAAACAAATAGGGCATTACAATTCGTTTTCCTAAGCTTAGCCATACTCTTCTTCTTACTCGCAGCCAAATCAGCGCTTTTAGCCTACACTTCTTTCACTCCGTCAGACTTAGAATTGTTCACACGCATAATTGGAGTTGAAGGCATAATCTGCGGATTAAGCGCCTTCTACTTGGCTTTAGCGGAAATTCTAAACGAAGCCCATGGGAGAACAGTGTTGCCAATATGTCCAATAAGCTGAACCTTTCTGCACCCTTTTCTATTTTTGATATAAACCAACAATAATTCCATATTTTCGCAACCTAAACCTATAAATATGGTAAATAATTTTTGTAAAGAAAATCCTCGAAAGGGTGAAGTGAAAATGTCCAAGGAAGGAATAGAAGTCTACAAGGAATTTGAAGCTAACATAATTCCGCCCAGCTGGAAAGACCGCATATGGGATAAAAGCGACTTTAAAAAATGGTACGAAAGCACGGTGAACAACAAAAAAGCCATGGAAGAATGGTGGGGAAAATGGGCAAACGAGATTTTCTGGTTCAAGAAATGGAACAAAGTGTTGGATGACAGCAACCCCCCATTTTACAGATGGTTTGTAGGTGGAGAAACAAACCTAGCCTATTTGGACACTGACTGGCAGATTGAACAGGGAAGAAAGAATAAGCTGGCTTTGATTTGGGAAGGCGAGCCATGGGATGAAAAGCTTGAACAGCCAAAAGAAGTTAGAAAGTTTACGTATTACGACTTATACAGAGAATCGAACGTAATCAGCTATGCCCTAAAAGAGAAACTTGGCGTCAAAAAGGGCGAAATAGTGACATTATATTTGCCAATGATTCCAGAACTGCCTTTCTACATGCTTGCCCTTCAAAGACTTGGAGCAAAACACAGCGCAGTTTACAGTGGATTCAGTGCTGATGCCTTAGCTACAAGAGCCATGGATGCGGGCTCAAGAATAATCGTTACCGCTGATGGCTTCTATAGACGAGGAAGAATAATCAGCCTCAAACCAATAGTGGATGAAGCCATAAAAATATGCGCACAAAGCGGCGTAAAAATAGAAAAGATCATCGTGGTTAGAAGGGCTGGCAATGAAATACCCTGGAATAGCCAAATAGACGTTTGGCATCACGAACTAATAAAAGATGTTCCAAAAAATATAAAGGTTCCAGCTGAAAGATGCGGCTCAGAAGATTTCTCCTACATCCTCTACACTTCTGGCACAACAGCCGCACCAAAAGGTGCCCAAATTCCAATAGGTGGATATGCGGTTGGATTGTACGCTACTATGAAATTAATATTTGATGTAAAAGAAGACGACATCTATTGGTGCACAGCCGACATCGGATGGGTTACTGGCCACTCCTATATAGTTTACGGTCCGTTTCTAACCGGTTTAACGTCCATAATGTATGAAGGCGCACCAGATTTCCCGGGACCCGATAGGTGGTGGAGCATAATTCAACGCTATGGCGTCACACTCTTCTATACAACACCAACAGCCATAAGAATGCTTATGAAGTTTCCGGAAGAACTCATCAAAAAATACGACCTATCCACAGTGCGAATTTGCCATTCAGTGGGCGAACCCATAAACCCAGAAGCCTTCAAATGGTACTTCAAAAACATTGGAAGAGAAGACATAATCGCTTCAAGCACTTGGTGGATGACAGAAACAGGGCAGATGTTGACGGGACATTTTCCAGGTTTGGGTAAAATATTTCCGCTTAAGCCTGGAACAAATGGTTATCCGTTCCCGGGCGTAACATTAGAGGTTTTGGATGATGATGGGAATCCATGTCCGCCTGGGGTCAGAGGATATTTAGCCATAACTTCGCCTTGGCCAGCCATGCTTATGACGCTTTATAAGAATCCTCAAAGGTATGTGGATGTTTACTGGTCAAGGTTTAAGGGTAAAACCTACTTCTACACTGGAGATTTTGCCATAAAAGATAAGGATGGGTATTTGTGGATATTGGGAAGGGCTGATGACGTTTTAAAAGTTGCTGGTCACAGGATTGGAACTGCAGAAATTGAATCTGCGATGATTAAGCATCCAGCCGTTGCAGAATCAGCATGCATTGGCAAGGCAGACCCAGTGAAAGGCGAAATACCCTTCATATTCACAGTGCTTAAACATGGCTATTCGCCAAATCCGAAGCTTGCGGATGAGTTAAAAATGCATTTGAGAGCAACCATTGGTCCCCTTGTGGCTTCAGATGCAGTAATAGCCTTTGTGGATTCTGTGCCAAAAACAAGAAGCGGCAAAATTATGCGAAGACTTTTGAAGGCGATTGTCAGTGGAGCAGCCATAGGCGATGTTACGACATTAGAAGACGGAGTGGCTGTGGAAGAAGCCAAAAAGGCTTACGAAAGCGTAAAGGAAGCGTTAGAACGCGGTAAAACCTAAATCTGCTATAAACATTTTTTCTTTATGCTAATTCCATTACGGCTTTGGAAGTTTCGCTATCTACTGGTTCAATTCTAAAACCTTTTTTTGTGCATAAGTGAATCATTTTCGAATTGTCTGAAATTACAAAACCGTAAATAGCCTTTAGCTTCATTTCTTTACCAATCTCAATAATATAATCAATCAATTTGGATCCAAGTCCAAGCCCTTGCCACTGGTCTCCCACAACGACGGCGAATTCTCCATTTTTCTTGCCAGGTTCAAGAGAAAGCAAAGCAACTCCAATTATTTTTCTTTGGTCTTTCTGTATTTCTGCAACTATGGCGATTTCACGGTCATAATCCAAGTTGCAATATCTCGTTAAAGTTTCGTGGGTTACCTCTCTAAAAACTTGGAAAAACCTAAACCTCATGGTTTCCTCTGAAAGAGAACAATATAATTCACGCAGGAGCGCTTCATCTTCTGGTTTTATTGGGCGAAGAGTAACCTCTGTTCCATCTTTCAAAATCCACTGTGCAACATACTTTTTTGGGTACGGCGCAATAACAAGGTGTTCATGGGAGCGAGGTTCATGCAAAATTTTTTCTGGGTCTATGACTATTCTTGCATCCACAGCTAAGGCAGTATTCTCATCAACTATGAGGGGGTTTATTTCTATCTCCTTTATCTCTGGAAAGTCTATGACGAGTTGCGAAAACTTTACTAAAATTTCTTCCAAAAGCTTAACATTAAAGCGTCCTTCGCTCATTTCTGCAAGTTTGCAAACTTTGGTTCCTTCTATAAGTCTCCTTCCAAGCACCTGATTTAGGGGTGGAAGCCCAATGTTTACGTCTTGGATTAATTCTGTGGCGGTTCCGCCCATTCCAAACATTATTATGGATCCAAACTCCTTATCCTTTTTCGAACCTATCAACAGTTCGCAAAGCTTTTTCTGAATCATGGGTTGGATAATGGCGCCTTGAAATTCGGCTTCTGGACTGTACTTTTTAACCCTTTCAGCTAATGTTTCGAAAAGGACTTTGGCTTGTTCTGGTGACCAAACGTTTAGGATGACTCCTTCAGCCTTTGACTTGTGGGTTATTTGGGGCGAAAGTGCCTTCATAACTATGGGACATCCAATTTCTGAAGCTATGACTTCTGCTTCCTCAGAAGTTTTTGCAACTAGGGTTTTTATTGTTGGGATTTTGTAGGCTTCAATGAACTGTAAAGACTCGTGCTGGTTTAGGATTGTTCGCCCTTCATTGTAGGCTTTCCTTAAAACTTCTTTTAGAAATGTTGGAATTGCCAATTCCATTGTAAGCTCTTCTGGAGTTTGGTAAAGAAGTTCCAAGTTTTGAGTATAGCTATACATATACATGAAGGTTGAAACCGCCTGTTCCGGAGTTGTGAATACTGGGATTCTGTTTTTTCGCAGAATCTGCCCAGCCCTTCGGCACTCCACTTCGCCCATCAAAGAGGTGAGAATGGGTTTGGTTGTTTGTTTTGACAATTCCAAAATTATTTTTGCAATGGCCAAGGGCTCGGTGGCTCCTTGGGGCGTATAAATTATTAAGAAACCGTCACTGTTTGGGTCTTGGAGGCAGATTTCAATAACTTTTCTGAATCGTTCTGGAGTAGCCTCTTCTAAAATGTCTATTGGATTTATAATACTGCAGTAGGGAGGCAAAGCCTTCTTTAAAGCATCAGTAGTCTCTGCGCTTAGAGAGGTCAGTTTTCCGCCTTTAGCTATGAGAAAATCTGCAGCCATAATTCCTGGACCACCAGCGTTTGTTATTATGGTTAGGTTTGGACCTTTTGGGTTGGGCTGCATCGCCAACGTTTCTGCGCAGTTGAATAGGTCGCTTATGGCTTCAACGCGGACTATTCCAGCCCTTCTAAAGGCTGCATCATAAACTGCATCTTCTCCGCAAAGGGCTCCAGTGTGAGAAACTGCTGCTTCGACGCTTCTTGGAAATCTTCCAGCCTTCACGACAACTATGGGTTTTGCCCTTGCGAATCCCCTTGCTGCACTCAAGAATTTTCTTGCGTTTCTGATGGATTCTATGTAAAGTACTATGCTTCTTGTTTGCGGGTCTGTTCCAAAATAATCGATTAAGTCTCCAAAATCAACATCAATCATTGAACCCGTGGAAACTACGGCGCTGAATCCAATGTGGGCTTCAGTAGCCCAATCAACTACTGAAGCGCATAATGCTGCACTTTGGGAGATGAAGGCTATTTTTCCAGGCATGGCTGCCTTATTTGCGAAAGTGGCGTTCAATCCTATTTTTGGTCTCATTATTCCAAAACAGTTCGGTCCAAGAATCCGCATGCCATATTTGTCCTTAAGTTCAAGAACTTGCTTTTCTAGGGCTTCACCTTCTTTTCCAGTTTCTCTGAAACCGGCAGAAATAATTATTATTCCTCCAACCCCAGCTTTTCCACACTCCTCAACTATTTGCGGGACTGTATGCGCTGGAGTTGCTATGATTGCGAGGTCCACATGCCATGGAATTTTTAGGATGCTCGGATAAGCCGTAATACCTTGAACAGTGGTTCTAAAGGGGTTGACTGGATAAACCGCCCCACCAAATCCAACTCCAATCATATTCCTGAAAAGTCTGGCGCCAACGGAGCCTTCTCTGTCTGTGGCTCCGATTACTGCTATCCTTTTTGGGTTGAAAATTTTGTCAAGATTTTCTGTCCCCACTCCTAAGGAATCCTCCAAAATTACTCTAAGTATAGCATATACAATTATGTTTTAAAGTATTTCTGGTGAATATGTCTATCGCTAATCTCTTATAGCCAAAACTTTGTTTTATGGATAGACTCTTGTGATAGTTCTTGGGAAAGGAATGGTTTCACGTATATGTTTTAGCTTACAAATCCACATTACAACTCTCTCAATTCCTAACCCAAATCCGGAATGGGGCACTGAGCCGTATCTTCTCAAATCCAAATACCACTCATAAGCTTCTCTTGGCAAGCCAAACTCTTCTATTCTTCGCTCCAACAATTTTAAATCGTGAATTCTCTCGCTTCCGCCTATTATTTCGCCATATCCCTCCGGAGCCATTAAATCTGCGCAGAGTACAACCTCTGGGTTTTCTGGGTCTGGCTGCATGTAGAAGGCCTTGGCTTTTGCTGGGTAACGATGGACGAAAACAGGCTTTTCAAATTGCAATGATATGAACTTTTCATGAGGTGCACCTAAATCTTCTCCCCACTCAATGCTATAACCAGCCCTCTGCAGTCTATCCACTGCTTCCGTATAGCTTATCCTATCAAAAGGCGGCTCAACCCTTCTCAAAGGCTCCAAATCCCTTTTTAGGAATTCCAATTCTCTCTTTCTCTTTTCAAGAACCCGCTTAACAATGAAGGTTACCATTTCTTCTTGAAGTTTCAAGTTATCCTCAAAAGTGTAGAAAGCCATTTCAGGCTCAACCATCCAGAACTCCGTCAAGTGGCGTGGAGTCTTCGATTTTTCTGCACGAAAAGTTGGACCAAAACAGTAAACTTTGCCGAAAGCGGCAATTGTGGCTTCAACATAAAGTTGTCCGCTTTGGGTTAGAAAGGCTTTATCGCCGAAATAGGGGGTTTCGAAAAGCGTGGTTGTTCCCTCAACGGCTGCTGGTGTGAGAATCGGCGAGTCTGTTAGCGTAAAACCATTTTCATCGAGGAAGTCTCTGCACGCCTTTATGACCTCAGCCCTCACCTTTAAAATTGCAACTTGTCTTGGGCTTCTTATCCACAAATGCCTAAGGCTTGCTAAGAAGTCTATGCCATGGGATTTTTTGCTTAAGGGATATTCTGGCATCGCCAAGTGAACAATTTTCAAATCCTTAACTCTTACCTCGTAGCCGCCTGGCGCTCTCTTGTCTTCTTTAACTATGCCTTTAACAATGATCGACGATTCTTGGGTTAGCCTATCCACATCCTCGAATGTTTGTGATGCAACATCTTCTTTGTGGATTGTGGCTTGTATCATTCCGCTTCCGTCTCTAACTATTAGGAATTGAACTCCTCCGCTGGAGCGTCTGGTAACTACCCAACCCTTTATTTCAACTTCCTTTTCTGTCAGTTTTCCATCCAAAATTTCGCCAACGCTCATGCCTATCATTCTCTTCTGCTTATTTCCCAAAATTTAATGTCAACACTTGTTTTTAAGTATTAAATTTAGAGAATAAACGCACAATCCTTAAATCGCCTTCCCAGCCCCATACTACGTATTCACGAAGGTTATTAGATGAAAAAGACTACGCCAGAAAAGTTTGAGGTTCACTATTTAATGGAGAGCGTAGCCTTCGGATTAACAGATGGCATAATATGTTTCCTCGGCATAATAGTCGGCGTTGCAAGAGCTACCCTAGACCCAAATATTGTAATAATAGCTGGCATTGTGGGCGGAGTGGCTGACGCCCTTGGAAACTCTGTAGGCTTCTTTGTCTCTCAATCAACTGAAAGGGCTGTTCAAATTTACGGAGTTGAGCATGGAACCGAAGGCAGAATCCATTCCAAAAAGGAGGTTCGAATGAGCGGATTATTCTCCTTCATAGCCACGATAGTCGCCCTCTTCTTCTTGATTTCGCCATTCAAGCTAATAAGCGACATACTTTACGCCACAGTGGTCTCTTTCATAATCGGCATCATATTAGCCTTCGTTCTAGGTAGTTACGTTGGAAAACTAACAAAGGAAAACCGATTCAAGTGCGGACTAAAATATGCCTCAATAACAATTGCTGGAGCCTTAATCTCCTACTTCATCGGAGAGGTCCTCCACATAATCATATAAAAGAATGAGACAATGCTTCAGCGAAGCTTGATTTCTCCTATATACTCCAAGTTTTCTAGACTGTTTATTTGCACTTTTGCTTCAGAAACCGTGTACAATAAATTTTCAATGTAAAGCGCCCTTGTTATATAATAGATAGTATCATTCTCTTGTTGGGTAACATTACCCCTCAAAGCAATGCCTTCCTCTAAATTTATTTTAAAAACGTAGACGCCATACCATGGGAGAAAATTGTATTCTAAATGCGGGTCTTGGTAATAAACAGTCACTGGAATAACTAAAAGCTCCTTCACTTCGTCGAAAAGAAACGCCTTATGCTCTGTCAAAGCCAAAGTGTATGACCAATAACCATCAATCTTATATTCAGTTATGTTCTTTGGAGCCGTGACATTGTTGACGTCATAGATGGAAATTTTCACGTTACTTCCATCCATTCCTAAACCTATGATATGGTTTTCATCGTATGGGTGCAGATAGCTTGTAAAACCAGGAATTTTTAAGTAGCCTAAAACTTTTGGTTCGCTGGCATTTTCAACATCTATCACGAAGAATGGGTCTCTTTGAACTACTGAGGTTGAGAGGTAACAGCGATTTCCTATGAATCTAGCCGAGTCCATGCGTTCGTTAAAGGCAAGGGTTATGTTTTCTAGCTTTCCAACGATGCTTAGGTTCATGTCTAGTATGAACAAGTTATTTTGGATGTTTCCGTTCACCCATTCGCTGGTGGCTATTCTGAAGTAGTCATAATACTCGTCCATTGAGAATTGGTTAAGCGGATGCCCTAACACTCTGCCTACAGCTTCGGGAGTGATGGTATTGTTTTCTATGCGTATCCTATAAATTGTCGTATTTTGGTAGTTTTCTTGAAATGTTATGTAAACATTGTTTAAGGAAACGTACATGCAGCTTGCTCCGCCAAGCATAATCGTCTTATATGTTGTTTCTTCCGTGACGTTTTGCATGTTAAAGGCAACAACAGTTGTATACAAATAGTACTCATCAGAGGCATTATAATAGTAGATTTGAGTGGCGTCTATTTCTTTGATTCCTTCTTTTGTGTAAATTTTTGGAAGAATAACCGTGTAATTGAGGAGGTAGGCTGGTTCGCTGACAACAAAATAGACGTAGTCGCCTATCATTCTTGAATTGAAGTAGCTTCCGCTTATCGTGAAATTTTTCAGAAACACAGGGTTTGTCTTATTTGAAATGTCATATAAGTCTATGAACGTTTTGATGTTTAGGCAATAGTAGGCAAAATACTCGTATGGAAATTTTAAAGGAATAAAATATTTGCATCCTAAAACAGCTAACTTATTGTGGCTTACAAAAATTCCCACAAGATAAGTGTCATTATAAGTTATTTTTGAAACTAACTCAGCTTCTTCTGGCGGATAAGCTTTTAAAATGAAAACATCGTTGCTTGACACCACATAAATGTATCCCTCCTCGGTTTTTACGATGTCTGCCTCGTCCACCCCAGCAACCTGAACGTTTGTTGTTGAATATTCGACATTTGCTGTGCGCACTTCAGGTCCTAATGGGACTATTCCCAAGATTTTAAAATCAAAAGGTCCGTAGAATATGAACGCGGAGCTATTTGATAAGAAGCTTCTAAGCTCGTCTAGGGATGAGAATGTCCTTAAGGCTGTGAGGGATGGGGCGGGGGAAGGCTCTATGGGTGGTGTTGGCTTGGTGGGTTCTCCAAATTGTGGATTAACTCCAAGATTATAGCATAATGAGCCTAACAATATTGCTAGGAGAACAGCGGCAAAACCATAAACGTACGCACGCTTCTTAATTTCCTTCTGCATTCTCAATCGCCTAACTTAAACAAGCATTTTCATCATATTTTATTCTAATCTCTAGTACAACCTAATACAGAAACTAGAACGGTTTCAGAGACCATATGCGAATGGCTTCATACCAAAATATTGCTGAAATTATGGCTCCAAAGAAGATTATGAAAAGGTTTTCTCTTGTGAAGCCCTGCATTAAAAATAGGAGATAAGCCACGTAGAAGGTTGTGGAGAAAACTGCGTAAAAGAAATATCTCGGAAATAAGATTCTGCCCAACTTGACGAAATGTCTAAGCACACCGATTTTGACTTCGCTAACTAAAGAATAGTGTCCACCGATGTCATGTTTCTGCACCAAGCCTAATTCGCGTAATTGTTCAAGGTGGTGCTGCGCCACGCTTGGACTGCTGAAATGGAGGGCTCTTTGAACTTCGCGTACACTCATTGGGCGACCGTTTTTTAAGAGAAGCCAATAAACTTTCCAGTCCTTCCCCCGAAGCGCATATTCAAATTTGGCTTCATCCTCCTCACTCAATGGGTGCCACACTTCTCTAAATTAAATCCATAGCATGCGAGGCTTATAAGTCCAATTTTTAGAACAAGAACAACCATGTTAACAGAAATGCTCAATGATTTCTTTTTCTATCTCCTTTGCTGGTCTGTTTGCGTTTATAATTTTCCATTCGCCGATTAACGCCAAATATAGTGCTTTACGCCTAATCTTTTCCAATTCCTCAAAGCTTTCAAACATTTCCCGTTTTTTCCGCACTTGTTGTATTCTTTTATATGCTTCCTCGGGGGTAACGTCGAGAAAAAACATGAAATTTGATGTTGGCACCATTGAAGCGAAAAAGTGGTAGGCAATTGTATGTAATGGTGATGGTAAGTAAGCGGTTCCCATCAAATAACGGACAAAAATTATGCAGTCAAATTTTCTCCAAGAATAGAGCAGAATTGAACGGATAACATCAACCATGTAAAAGAGGGCTGCCGCAAAATGGGCGCTTCTACCCTTTGAATAAAGAAATTGTTTTGCTTTGATTCCAAAAAAATTGTCGTTTGACGGGTGAAAGCGTAAATAGACTGTTTTTCCATTACTTTTTAGAAAGTTGTAAAGTCTAAAGGCTTGAGTGTTTTTTCCAGAAGCATCCAACCCATCTATTACTATAAAAACCAATGAGCTTACAATCCTCCGTTCAAAAGGAAGAAGGTCAAAGCGCCGAAGACTGGCACAGTTAAATTGTCAAAGCCTAATGGCGTAAACGCCTCAACTAAGGTTGTGACTGCGGCCACGGTAACCGCAGAGAAAAGTTTGTCTACGAATGAGAATGGCAGTATTAGAGAAAAATAGAAGAGGCTGAAGGTGAAGACGATGAAGCTGGCAAGGAACATTGCAGCTGAGCCTTCAAGACTTTTTTCTGCAAAAACTCCATATTTTCTCTTGCCAAACTTTTCTCCAACTATAGAGGCTACTGCATCACCATAAGCCATAGGCAAAATACCTGCTGCCAAAACCATAACATACTGTTTAAAAGCGAAAAACAAAGCCAAAACAGTGTAGGATATGGCATAAAAAACCAGTCCTAACTGATGCCCTTCCTCGGTTATGTCTGCAAGTCCCTTCATTTTTGTGCTTAAATTTTTAAATGGAGAATAGGCTGATGCGAAAAATGTTATTGGTATGAAGGGGGCTGCAACAAGAAATGGGTAAATGTTTGATGTAAAGAATGGAATTATGAAGGGTAAGTTTCCAATCATTATGTGCAAGAATTTTCTGGAAGTCTTTCGTTGTATGTCTAAAATTTTGTCCATTCTGCCAGAAACAAAAATTATTAGCAGTATGTAAAAATAGCATAGAAGCATTAAAAGAACGTTTGCAAACACTTCATCACCAATCAAGTTTTCACCCTAAAAGGCTCCAGCAATAAAGGCTAACAAACCAATGAGAAACCATAAAAGGACCGTGTTTTTGATTTTTCTGGCGTTTTTCCTCGAAAAATCTTTAAGAAGCATGAATGCGGAAGCCAAAAGTCCAAAATCAGTTATAGCCACAAAGGGAAGGAACCAAAAAGAAACATTTTCCAAAAGCCATGGGACTGGGCTTAAAAGAACCGCAGAAAAATAAAATGATGCTGCAGTTATGGCGGCTTTCTTCTCTCCATAAAGAACAGCCAAAGTTCTCACATTCTGCAGTTTATCCCCTTGAACATCAACTATACCCTTCGTTATCTCTCTACCAGTGTTTGAAAGAAAAACCATTAAAACGAAAATCAAAACATTCGGCATAACAGTGTTAACTGCGGTTACGCTTCCATAAATAAATGGCATGGATACACATGTGCTGACGAGAAAGTTGCCGGGCAAACCGCTACGCTTTCCAACAGTGGTGTAGGCTACAAAGATTATCCATGCAATTATGGCTATTAAGAAACAAAGAATGTTTGTTAGAAAGGCGCTTATGAAACCTATCGCCGTTAGCGTTGATGCAAAGATTAGGGCGTTTTTAGGCTGGATTAAGCCGCTTGGGATTGGACGCTTTGGCTCGTTTACTGCGTCAATTTCTCTATCATAATAGTCATTTATAGCCATGGAAGCGGCTGTTAAAGCGAAACCGGTGATAAAACCGTATGTGAGGTTTTGCCAACCGACGCCTAAAAATTTTGGGTTTGCTAGGGCTGCGCCCACTATGACAGCAAAGCCCATCATTGAACAGTTTATTGGACGCATTAAACGCAGATACCCGCTGACTTTTCTCATGTTTAAATCCTGCCATAACATTAGCTTTCCTTCAAAGTTATAAAATTCACGATTAAATTCGAAAGTTTAATACGTTTGGCATAAGTAAACCATTTCTAAATCTGTTGGTGGTAGGCTTTTGAACCCTAACTATGCGCCAGAAAGGTTAAGAGTGATAATTCCCGTTGGAGGAAAAGCCACAAGGCTTCTTCCACTTACCGCAGAAACAAGCAAGGCTTGTCTGCGCATACTGAATAGACCACTAATTGAATTTTCCCTACTATCCCTCGCCAATCAAGGAATTAGAAACTTCATTTTCGGAGTGAAGGGCTACACAAACTATAGGGATTTACATGACTATTTTGAGTCGGGTTATGGGTTTTCCGCTAGATACGGCATAAAACCCCGCGTGCACATAAAATATCAACCAAACATAGAAGATTTGGGAAGCGCAGACTCAGCCAGAATAAACATGGAATACTACAACGTTAGGGATCCAATTTTCGCTGTGCAAGGCGACAACATTTTTGACGTGAACCTAAAAGAGCTTATGGAGTTTCACCAGAAAAAGGGCGCCATCATGACCATAGCCCTAAGGGAAGTTGAAGATGTTGAAGGTTATGGAATAGCCGATATAGACAAAGATATGCGAATCTCAAGGTTTGTGGAAAAACCAGCGCCGAAAGATGCGCCATCCAACCTTGCAAACACGGGCCTGTACATGGTTTCGCCAGAAATAAGGAAAATATTCAAAGAAGAAGGCGTTAAAAAAATAATTAAAGAGAAGCAGCGCCTAGATTTCGGCTATGACTTTATTCCTTACATAATAAAGAGTAGAAGACCAGTTTATGGCTATACCCTAAAAGGAAGTTGGTATGATGTTGGCAACCCGAAACGTTACTTACAAACAATGCAGGACATGCTTCAGGGGCGTTTTTCTTCATTAACAGACTTTGGCGGAAGAATAAGCGAAGAAAAAAGAATTTGGGTTCAAGGCGAAAGCATAGAATCAATGAAGAGGAGAAAGGAAATTATAAAGAAAATTAAGGAAAGGAAAATAGAGGTTGAAGGCGCCGTTCTCATTGGAAGGCACTGTCAAATAGAAGAAGGCGCAAGAATAGTGAATTCATGCATCGACAATTACACTAAAATTGGCAAAGGCGTTGTAATAGAAAATTCCGCCATCATGGACAGAGTTATAATCGAGGAAAAGGCGGAGATAAAAGAAAGCATTATAGGACGGCATGTAACCATCCTCTCAAACTCGAAGAAACCAACAAAAATAAGCGCAGTTTCAGTCATAGCTGACGATGTCGTAATCGCAGAAGGATGTAAATTAAAGGCGACAAAAATATACCCTCACCAATACGTTAGAGGCGAATTTGAAAACCAAACACTAATGCCGGCATAAACTTTAAAGACTGATTAAATATCTCAATAATCATCAATTTGGAAACTTTCAAAGTATATGGAGAAAGACCTCCATGACCCAAAATCCAGATAATTACCAATGGTTAGAAAATTTAGAAAACCCACAAGTGATAAAGTGGGCACGGCAAAAAGATAAAATTGCCAGAAAAACGCTCGAAAATCTTTCCATAACACTTAGGCCAAGAATTGCATACTATTATGCTGCTCCATATGTCTTTCAAGTTAGGGCAAGCGAAAATGGATATTTCGTCCTCTTGCGCGATGCCGAAGCCTTCAAAATTAAAATAATAACAGATGAAAAATCCTCTAAAGAGTTAGTGAATTCCAAAAAAATTGGTAAAGATGTAGTCTTACAGCGTCTTTACACCACAAAAAATGGAGAAATTTTCGTTTTCTCATATTCCGTTGGTGGTTCTGATGAGGGATTTTTACGAATTGTAGAGACATGTTCTGGCGATGTTATTGATGAACTGAAAGGACGAATTGGTGACATAGCTTGGTTGAGTGAGGAAGAATACTTCTATGTTAAATTTTATGCCACTGAGAAAACTCCAGACGGCGTTGAACCTCCAGCTGAAAGAGTTTTCTTAAGAGAAAATGGCAAGGACGTGATGGTTTTTGGAAAAGGAATACCTAAATCATATTTCATCACATTAAAAAGGAGCAACGAAGGAGCTAAAGCGCTTTTAACTGTGAGTTATGGATGGACAAGGAGCGACGTCTACGCTGGAATGCTTGAAAACCCTGAAAGCTGGAACTTAATTTACGGAAAAGGCAATTTTATGGCTTACCCCATAGATTACATCCGCGGGAAATATTACATCGCCTCTTTTGATGGGAACGGAAAAGGGAGAATACTTGCAACTTCTGATAGTGGCAAAATAGACGAAGTTGTTGGTGAGCTGGAATATCCATTGCAGGAAGCTGTCATTTACAAAGAAAAATTGGTTGCTAACTATCTTGAGAACGCCTCATCTGTTCTGAAAATGTTCTATTTAAATGGTAAAGCAAACAATGAAATCAGAGTAAAACCTTCAGGGACCATAGAGTCTCTAGACTCTAACGGTGCCAAATGCGTCTTTAAGTATGAATCCTTTTTTGTTCCATATCGCATTTATGCGCTAGCAAGTGACGGACTAGAAATTTTGGATTATAAAGAAATTGACGGAGACTTTGCTTTGGAAGAGTTCTGGGTTAGATCGAAGGATTCGACGTCTATTCATGGCTTTAAAGTTGAGAAGGCTAAGAAAGGAAGCAGGAAAGTTTTGGCTTATGGTTATGGCGGATTTGCTGTACCTCTTACTCCAAGATATTATCCACATATAATCCCGTTCCTTGAGGATGGTGGAACTTTTGTTGTAGCCAACTTAAGAGGTGGGAAGGAATTTGGCGAGGAATGGCATAGAAATGGTATGAGGGAAAAGAAACAGAATGTTTTCGACGATTTCATGGCGGTTTTAGAATTTTTTAAACGTAAAAATGCTAAAATTGTTGCCATGGGCGTTAGCAACGGTGGTTTATTGGTAGGGGCGATTTTGACGCAACGCCCAGAATTACTTGACGGCGCTGTAATGGGTTATCCCGTGCTTGACATGCTTAGATTTCATAAACTTTACATAGGTGAAGCTTGGGTCCCTGAATATGGCAATCCAGACAATCCAAAAGACGCTGAATTTCTAGTCAAATATTCGCCTTACCATAACGTGACTAAGAAAAATTATCCGCCAATACTGCTTTATACAGGTCTACATGATGATAGGGTTCATCCAGCCCATGCGTTCAAGTTTGCAGCAAAAATCGAAGAAGTGGGAAGCCCTTGCCTGTTAAGGGTTGAAACAAAAAGTGGGCATTCAGGTGCAACACCGAAAACCAAAATATCAGAATATTCTGACGTGATGGCCTTTGTCTATAATGTGCTTGAGATGAAGATACCATAGTTTACGTTTTGTCGCTGAAACTTTTAAGTGCTTATATTAATTAAAGCAATTTCTGATGGAAATGTCCACTAACCTTTCAGAAATTGTAAATAAAACAGTTTCAGTTAGTGAATATCTTAAAAATATAAGGGAGCCGTTTGCGGAGAAATTCAAGGAAAGGAAAAAATCATACACGCTTAAACGTGAAGTTATAGATGAACTCAAGAAATTTGCACGTGATCATTTGTTAGTTGTTTTTTCTGCGGAATGGTGCAAAGACTGCGCAGCAAACATTCCAGTCCTAGCTCTAATATCTGAAAAAACTGGTTTAGAAGTTAGGGTGTTTGGAGGTTTAATGAAGGATCCGTTAAGTTATGAAAGAAAGTGGAGGATTCCGCCTTCGCCCCCTGAAGTGGAAACGTTTAATGTTGATAAGATTCCATTGATAATCGTATTTGACAAAGAAGGCAAAGAGATCGGAAGAATAGTTGAGAACCCGCGTGAGCCCACTTTGGAAGAAGATTTGCTGAAAATTATTTTAAAAAAGCATGAGCGGATGAGCTAAAAGAATTAGGCTTTAAACCATTTAAATATTAAGTATCTTATTTTCCCTTTTTCCATGTCTGGCACTGCTATTATGAACCTTTTCCTAACGGTTGTGGCAAGCCTTCCAGCCTTCACAATTTCAGTCGCTGTTATTTCTGAAGAAGCACTTTTAACAGAAACCATGTAAGGCGCATGCTCAATGCCGGGTCCATGCTTGTAAACGGCGAAGTCGCATCCAAACTTTATTCCAGGTGTCACAATCAAGCCGTTATCGCGCAGGTCGCGGTAAACAGCATATTTCTCATCAAACTCCTCATATAATTGTCTAGCCTTTTGACGCAACTTTTTAAGACCAACCTTTTTCTTTTCCGAGCCTTCGTAAATGTTTATGATTCCCTTTTCAGCTAGATATAATCCTTCCATCAAATCTAAAATTAGTGGGACTTCAAATTCTGGAATTTTTGGTTTTGGAATCCCTAAGGGTTTTCCGTAAAAGCCTCTTTTATAAAGTTCCGACCCTTCCTTTGGGTTCCAAACGATTAAGAAGTTTTCAATTAATTCGACGCTAATTTTTTTAGGCATTTGGGTTTTCGCCTTTTTACATGATGAAAGAGAGTATTCTGGCGGCATCAGCTGCATCTTCAGCCTTGTCTGCTGAATCCTCCAATAGTTGTAGAACGTCTCTTAGAAGGATTAGGGCTGGGAACTCTAGTTTGCTATTTAACAGTTTTATTTCTAGTTCGCGGTATAACTCGTCCACCGCCCTCTCTGCGATTTCAACCTCTTTGGCTTTTTCCATAGCTTTAGAAGAGCCATAAGTGAGAACCATAGTGGTTTCTCTAAGTTTAAGCACAGCCTCCAAGACGGTTTCTGAAAGCTTAAGCAAGTCCTTCTTTATGTCCATGGGAACGTTCCAGTTGTGCTCCATAATTTCCACCAAACGGAAGGCGATGCCCTCTGAGAAATCTGCAATCTCGCTTGTGAGGTTTGTAAACCTTAAGAAATCTTCTCTGCTGAGGAGGATAGCTCCTATTTCGGCAAGCTCTTGCGAGACAAGTCTTCTTGCGTTGTCAACTTCGTCTTCGCCGCTTCTAATTTCGTTGAAAAGCTGTTTTGCTCTTTCCTTGTCATTTTTCACGAAGCAGTCCACCATCTGGGGAACCTTCCTTGTCAAGTCCAGAACCTTTCTTAGGTGGTCTTGGCATACGCTTAAGGCTCTCCGTTTTACTCGTTCTTCGGTTTCTGCTGGAAGCACCAAATTTTTCCCGCCCGCAAAGTAAGGTTATTTCTTTCTACAATTAAATAGAGTGAAGTGTTAAAAAAGGTAACGAAACCTTAACCTTTAAATGACATGCCTAAATCCTCAAAGTTGATTTTCCATCTAAAATATTTATGCAAAAGCTCCGGCATATCTTCAATTTTACTTCTAACTTGTTTCCAAGAATCTCTGTCTCGGATGGTAACCGTGTTATCCTTAAGCGTTTGATAGTCAACTGTTATGCCCAATGGTATGCCAATCTCATCTGCCCTGGCGTAACGTCTACCAATGGAACCAGCCTCGTCATACTCCACAACGAAGCCTTCATTAACTAAATTTTTATGTAATTCCATGGCTTTTTCTGGCAATCCATCCTTGCTTACAAGGGGATAGACGCCGACTTGAATGGGGGCGATGTCCCTTGGAAAACTCATGACAGTTCTATCATCCTTCACTCGATAGGCGTATTCAAAAGTTACGTATAGGAGGCGGTCTGTGCCGAAGGTTGGTTCTATAACGTGGGGTATGAAGCGTCTTCCTCGTTCAACAACTTTTTCATGTTTAATTTCTAAATGTTCTGGCAAGATTTTGTATTTCCCAAGTATAAAATATCCATTTCTTTTAAGGGAAGCCTCCACTTCTTTCAGATCAGCCTTAGAAAGCATTTTAGCAACTTTTGCGGCTTCCTTCTTAAAGGCTGGTCCCAATTTTTCCATAACTGGCTTTACGGTGACTTGTTCCTTTTCCAAAGGCCTTTCATATTCTTTGAAGACGTACATGTCTTGATTGCTGAATTCCGTATGCCTCTTTAAGTCATAATCTGTTCTGTGGGCTGTGGCTGTAACTTCAATCCAACCCCACCTTTCAACCAGAACCTCATGGTCAAAGGTTTGAGCGGAATAATGCGCTCTTTCCCATGGAAGTTTTTCTATGAAGCGTTGCTTTTCGGCAGGCACCCCTAAGGCTATTAGTAGCTTTTTTGAAATTGTCATAAAAACCGCCTGCCACTCAGCCTTAATGTAACCTTTCTCCAAAGCCTCTTTCACAGTAACCTTTGTGAGTTCTTCTGAGCCTTTTAGTCTGTTCTCAGCCAAAACCAATTGCAATGTCTCATTTTCCACTTCCTTAAGCAAGTAACAGTTTGGTTCTTCTGGGTCGAAGAAAAATTCCAAATCTCCGATAGTGAATTCCCGAAGCCTCAAGAGACCTTGCCTCGGCGAAATCTCGTTCCTTAAGGCACGTCCGATCTGTATTACGCCGAAGGGAAGTTTCTCTCGTGCCATTTCATAAAGGCGTTTAAACTCCACAAATATGCCTTGGGCGGCTTCTGGTCTTGCATAACCCACAGCATCTGAATATGGCCCTATAGTTGTTTTAAACATCGTTAGAAACTGCCTTGGTTCGCTTAAAGGTCCGCCACATTCTGGACAGAGAATTTTCTCCCTTTCAACTATGTTTTTTATTTCTATTAGGCTCAGTTTTTCAACTTCTGTTTGGGGAACTTTTGTAGTTTCTGCGATCAGGTGGTCAGCCCTAAACTTTTTCTTACATTTTTGACATTCAACCATGGGTTCTTTAAAATGTTCCACATGCCCAGAAGCTTCGAAAACTTTTTCAGGCGCAATTATTGGTGACTCAATTTCCATAATGCCAAGCTTGTAAACATAAAATTCCCTTATTTTTTTCTCAATGTTTTGTTTAAGTCTTGCGCCCAAATGTCCGTAGGTGATGAAACCGCTTACGCCGCCATATATCTCGTAGGATGGCCAAAAAAAACCTCTTCGGCGTGCCAATTCGTTAATTGCTGTAAATTTATCTGTGGTTTTAATTTCATTCGTCAATTCTGCCAACCTATTTATGGATAAACGTTTAAAAGACTTTAAGGCTTACTAATAATAAACTTTCATGCAACAATGGAGGCTTCAAGATTTGAGAACCCTTAACCATCAAGATTTGCTTGACTTAGTTGATGGTGCCGCAATTTTTTCCGCTGGAGGCGGAGGTGACCCTGAAACTGGTTATAAAATAGCAGATAACTTGGCTAGTCAAGGTTACACGGTTAAGCTTGTTGCTCCTTCAGAGGTTTCAAATGAAGCAAGAGTTGTAAATTTTTCATGTGTGGGGGCTACCACTGCCATCGGATACGATTCTGATGCAGCTGTAAAAACTCTAAAAGTTTTAGAAGAATATGCTGGCTTTTCTGCTTTCGCCACAATTCCCGTGGAACTTGGCGGTTTTAACACATTAGCCGCCGTAGATGTGGCTGCTAGGAGGGGTATTTCCGTTGTAGATGCCGATGGAGCTGGAAGGGCTGTTCCAGAAGTCCAGTTGAAAGTTTACACAATTGACAATATCCCCTTAACTCCAATGGTTGTTGCAGATATCCATGCAAAAAACGTGGTTATCATTAAAGAAACAATGGATGCAAAGGCTGCTGAAAGAATCGCACGGGTGTTGGCGGCGGAGTGGGGCCAAAGTGCTTACACTGCCAGAAGAATCTTAACGGGCTCTCAGGTAAAAACTTCACCAATACAGCTTAGCCTTTCAAAATGCATAAAAATTGGAAAATTGTTAAGGACAGCAATTGAGCCCATAAAGGCGGTTTTGAAGGAAACCAGTGGGTTTAAACTCTTCGAAGGTGTGGTGGAAAACACTGAACAAAAAACTGAAGCTGGCTTCACATTTGTTAACATAAAACTTAAGGGAAATCACGGGTATGCTGGCAGCACATTTGAATTTAAAGCTAAAAACGAAGTGCTAATAGCCTATAAAAACGGAAAACTAGCAGCAATAGCTCCAGACATCATAACCCCTGTGCATCCGGAAACTGGCAAGTGCATAACAGCAGAAAAAATAGAGAAAGGCGACAAAATTGTCGTTTTGGGTTTGCCATCACCAGAGAAATGGCGAACTAAAAAAGGCTTAGACTTATGGAAGGATGCTCTTCAAAGGTCGGGCATAATGGAAGAATATGTGCCCATTGAAAAATTGCAACGGCAGTAGGTAAGTGCTTGTTTATTCTAGCTTCAAGTGTTCGAGGATTTTGGTTTCTTGTATTTTCCCATTTTCATCTATTTGGAATTCGAGCATTATACGGTCTTTTGCGTTTTTCTTGCTGTTAAACTCTTTTCCGCAATTTCCACATTGAATGTCAGATTCTATTTCCATGACATACCATGAAGCATCAACATAATAGCGTCCACAATTTGGACAGCGTAAAACAGCCACATCTAACCAAGTTTTCATTTTATAGTCTCCATTTCAGGCATAAACACCATAGCACTTTATAAACCAGTCGCAAAATATGAAACTGCCAATTAAGGTGTCCAAAAATGCCGAAAATAAAAGTTGCCTTAACAGGAGTTGGAAACTGCGCCTCCGCCCTAATCCAAGGCTTAAAATATTATAGTCAATGCGAAAACGCCGAAGAAAGCATTGGGCTTCGGCATTTATTTTTGGGAGGCTTCCATCCCAGGGATATCCAAATAGTTACAGCCTTCGACATCGACAGTCGAAAAGTTGGAAAAGACCTTTCCGAAGCCATTTTCGCACAGCCAAACAACGCCCCAAAAATAGTCGATGTTCCACCATCCAACGTTATCGTGCAAAAAGGACCAGTTTTAGACGGCGTTGGCGAATACACAAAAAACGTTGTCCAAATCAACGACGAACAAGAAGTTGATGTTTCTGCAACATTGAAAGAGACGGGCGCTGAAATGCTCCTAAACTTGCTTCCAAGCGGAGCCGCAAAAGCTTCACAATGGTATGCAGAGCAAGCCCTAAAGGCGAAATGCGCCTTTGTGAACGCCACTCCAACCTTTATCGCCAGCGATAGCGAGTGGCGTAAGCGTTTTGAAGAGGCTGGACTGCCGCTTGTGGGTGATGACTTAATGGATCAGGTAGGCGCAACCACATTGCACAAAGCCTTGCTTAAGTTGCTTTCTATGCATGGTGTTCGCATAACGGAAACTTATCAGTTGGATGTGGGCGGAGGCACCGAATCCTTAGACACTTTGGAGAGAACAAGGGATTTGAAGAGAACCGTCAAGACGCGGTCTGTTGAGGGCGCATTGCCCTATAAGGCTGAGGTTGTGGCGGGCTCAATGGATTATGTTGATTTCCTCCAAAATAGGCGAGACAGCTACTTCTGGATTAGGGGCTTATACTTCTGCAAAACACCCATGCAAATAGACCTAAAACTCTCAACAGTGGATGCGCCAAACGCTGGTTCTGTTCTCCTCGACGTTATAAGAGCTGTAAAAATAGCCTTAAACAATAAAATGAAGGGTGCAATAATGCCAATCTGCGCTTATGCCTTCAAACACCCACCGCAAATGGTTTCCTTGGAAACTGCCGAGAAAATGTTCGAAGACTTCCTCATGAAAAAGTAATTGACGAATTTATTTATCTACCATTTTTTCCAGTTCCCTTAATATTTTCTCCTTCATTCCGCTCTGCTTCATCTTCTCTTTTAACATGGCGATGGTCTTCACTGGCGTTGGATCTACTTTTCGCAGTAAAGCCAAATAAACACTTGTGAAGTCTCCTATGCAGATGGTTGACAACATTTTTGCCAACATACTTTCGCCACTGCTCCAAACTTCAAAAATCTTCACTTTTTCTTTGCACACTTTGCGCATTAACTCTTTAGTGGCTTCAATTCTATCTCGAATTTCTTTAGGTTCATCCTTGTCTCGAAGGAAAAATGCCGAAAAATTTTTCGCCATTTTCCCCGCCCTTTCCCAACCCACAATTTCATTGTGATTAAGCTCTGGCAAAATCTCCCATTTTGCTGGGATTTTACTGTTTTCATTGAACTGTTGTTTGAAACGTTGAGCAACAGCCCGATAAAACCCAAACCCATAAACAACTGGAACAGTCCCGTTAACTTTTAATGCCAAAGCCTTCGAAAAATTAATGCTTAACGGTTTTTCAGACATGTTCTCACTACTAACTTTTTCCAGAACCTTAATAGCCTCAGCAACTTCTGTGTTGACATTTGAAACTAAACCAATTTTTTCCAAACTTATAAGCAAAGGCATGAAAAGATAAGGGAGGGCTGTCCGAGGAGGCATTCCAGAAGGAATGCGAATGTATGGCAAGCCAAATTTTTCAGCAAACTCTAACAGTTTTCCTCCAGAACTTACACAAACAACCATGCAGCCTCGCCTAATTGCGTCAAGAAAAACGCTTAAAGTTTCCTCAGTTTCTCCAGAATAGCTCACAACAAATACTAGCGTATTTTTGTCTGCATAGGCTGGCAGGGAATATTCCCTCTCAACCTCTATAGGAACAAGCGCTTTATCCCTCGCCCAATCTTTTACAAGTTCTCCACCAATGGCAGAGCCACCCATGCCCGCTACAATAATTTTCTGAGGTTTTAAGTAGCCAATCGAGGATTTTCTTGCGATTTTTACAGCTTCTTCATAATGTTTTGGGGCGTCGACGCAAAAGGATAGCATGTTGCTTTTGTCGATTTTCCTAATTCTGGCAGTATCGTCTAAAATGTTTGTTTTCGACAATTTTAACACACTAGTTCTATACTATGCTTTTGATTTGGCATTTTAAGCTTTTATTTGCGAAAAGCGTTTTGAAAAGCGAAGGCGAAGGGTTAATTTGCCAAAGAAAAAAGTTTCCATAGCCATACCAGCCTCTGTTGTTTCAGACACGCCCCACTTACGTGAGAAAACAGCAAAAATAGGTTTGATTGGGCGAGCAGCGGCAATTTTCAGAGTTGATGAAATTATAATTTATCCAGACGATGCGGAGGTTAACCAGAAAAGCGAAATTAATTTGATTGCTACATTACTTTCTTACATGGAAACGCCTCAGTATCTTCGAAAAAGCCTTTTCAGACTTAAACCAGAACTGCGTTATGCTGGAATTCTTCCACCCCTTCGAACCCCCCATCATCCACTAAATCGTAAAGTCGAAAATCTGAAGGTCGGCGAATACAGAGAAGGTGTAACCGCATCAAAAACTAGGGAAGGCACATTAATTGATATTGGAGTGGAGCAGCCAGCATTATTAGTAAATAAGCAGTTACCCATACAAAAACGGGTTACCGTAAAAATCGCAAAAATTGAAAAGGAGGTTGAGGTGGAACTGACAAGTCGCAATGAAGTAGCAGAGTATTGGGGTTACGCGGTTACAGTTGAACCCAAATCTTTCGGTTTTCTTTTAAAACGTGGAGGCTTTGACTTAACTATCGCCACATCCAAATATGGCGCTTCATTGGCGGAGGTTGCCGAAAAATTGTCTGAAAGATGGAAAAAGGCTGGCAAGATTCTTTTAGCCTTTGGGGCTCCAACGCAGGGATTGTATGAAATAGCCAAAAAGGAAGGATTAAACTTGAACGCGATTGTGGACTTTGTCGTTAATACTATTCCAATGCAGGGAACGGAAACCGTTCGAACCGAAGAAGCGCTTATCGCTTCTTTAGCCGTTTTCAATGTGCATTTTGGCTTTTAATGTTTAAATGTTTGTTCGTCTATTGTGCTTGTATGTATTTCGACTTTGCCATGCCATTAACGCTTTTCGCTGTTACTCTTGTAGCAATGTTGTTAAATGATAAGGTTGAGGGAAAACTAAAAGGCGTTTTTGAAGAGAGAAAGTTTGGTTTTTTGGATGCTCTTCTGCTTATAGGCGCAATCAGCGTTACTGTTTGGCTTATCGTTTTCATTCCTCAAATGGCTGTTATGATAGTGTTCCTTTTCGCCTATTCTACGCTTCTCTTTACTTTTACCTACATTTTCTCGAACTTTCAAAAATTTGGAGCCAAACTCTTCTGCATAGCATTTCTCACTGTTACCTTTTGGATAGGCTCGGCAAGCCTCTTTATTTTCATTGGAAACAGCATAGCGGTTTATGCAGCCTTAACCTTTTTCGGACTATTCACTTTCGCTTTTCTAGCCTTGCTTTACGAAGAAAGCCGAGTTAGTGCAAAGGAGAGATGGTATTTGGCCGTTTTACCTCCAGCCTTGTTCATAAGCCTATACATATTTTTCAGCAGAACCCCTATATGGTTTCCGTATTTGCTGAATTTGTATGGAATAGTCTTTGCAGTTTTGATAATACTTTATTTGGGAAGCCTTTTCACGTGGAAAATAACCATATTTTTCGCTGGAGCCCTCACCTTTATGGACATAATTCTCGTTTTGTTTAGCGGCGCCATGGTTTCCGCGGCAACGCATGTTTCGGGTTTAAGACTTCCAGTTTTGATTACTTTGCCGACTGTTCCGGAAATTGCAACAGAGCTTGGCAAAGTTTACATGTCCTTGGGTTTGGGCGACTTCTTCTTCGCTGGGCTCTTAGCTTTGCAAACTTTGAAAAAATTTGGGAAAGAAGTTGCAGTTTTATCCGCCATAGGGATGGGCGCATCCTTCTTTATATTTGAGGCTTTTCTGTTAAATTATCGCCCTGGGGCTTTTCCAGGAACTTTAATGATTATTTGTGGATGGATACCGTTTATTTTATGGAAAAGCCTAAAACGTAAGCGTTAAACAGCCTTTTAAGACGGTAAAAGAAATGGGCAATTCTCTAACCGAATAGTGCGCCTAAGCCTTCCAACGCTGCTTCTTCTTTTGCTTTCTCTTCCTCTTCCTTCTTTTTCTTCTCTTCTTCCTTTGGCTTAGCTTCTGCTGCTGGCGTTGCTGATGCGGGCGCAGCGGCAACTGGTGCAGCCATCATTGTTGGTGCGGTTTTGATGGCGTCGTCAATGTTGACTTCGGCTAAGGAAGCCACTAAAGCTTTTACGCGGATTGTATCGACGTTTATGCCTGCTGCTGTCAAAACCTGTGTAAGGTTTTCTTCGTTTATTTCTTTTCCAGCTTTGTGAAGGAGCATGGCGGCGTAAATGTATTCCATACCTTTTCACCTCTTCATTCTAATATTTTAACCTTTTTCAATTGATGCGACTTTTCCCTCTAAATTAGGCAGTCTACTACTTAAATTTAACATTTCCATATACGCCCTTCTAATCAAGTCTGCTATTGTATTCTTTGTGGGGATGGCAGCATTAATTGAAAGCGCATAGGCTTCTTGATGAGCTACCTGCAAAAGGGTTACAGTGTTTTCTGGTGTTGGATAAGCGCAGCTTATTGAAAGAGCAAAGGCATCCGCATGGGCTTTTTGGATGGTTTGCTGGGTTTCTTTTATGTCTATTCTGAGCTGTTCTTGGGTTATTATCAAACCATCATCATAAATAACCCTAATGGATAATCCGGCCTCAACAGGTTTTATTCCAAGCTTCGACAAGACACTTGCAAGCCTTTCATCAATTACGTCGCCCTTTCTCGCCACCAATGTATCCTTGCTAACCCAGACGCTTCCAGACTCAATCCTTGTCGGCAAACCCACAGCGTTCAATTGACTAATTATTGGTCCTGGCGGTTGCCCAGTGTTTCCAGCTGGAACTATGATGTCAAAGGCGGCTATGTCGCCTGCTTTCGCTGTAGTTCTAACTTTTCCTTTTTCAAGAATTAACGCCAATTTGAACGGGTTTAAATTTGTGAATAGGAAAATGTTTGAGCCCGCTAAGTGTTCCATGAGCTTTTCAAGGTTCGGCTTTTCTTTGCATTTCTCAATGACTTTTCTCATCAGTGTATTCTTTATTACTCTCATGTAAACCTTGTCTGAAAGATTTTTCTTGAACTCTTGTAGCTGGCTTGCCCTAACTTTTTGGAGGCTTGCGATTCCTATGGCTCTGTGTCGCTTTATTAGTTGGGTTACCTCTTCCACTTCGCTGATTTTTTGCTGCAAGATCTGTTGGGATGGCATTGGTCTTCCCCTCTTTTATGGTTTAATTTTTACTGGTGGACCCATAGATGTTTTAATGTAGGTGGACTTGATGTTTTTTATTCCTCTTTTAAGTTTTGCCTCCACAACCCTTAATATTGTCTGAATGTTTTCGGCTATTTCCTCTTCTTTCATGTTTTCTGTTCCAACACGGCATTGGAGGACTGGTTGGTTTCTCATTCTTAAAATGACTGTTTTTCGATGCTTTTCTATCAGACTTGCAATATCAGCTGTTGGCGGAACTGGAATGGGCATTTTACCCCTCGGACCCAAAACTGGACCCAAAACTTTGCCCACAGTAGGCATTAGGGGGGCTTCGGCTATGAAGAAATCATAATTATTCGCAATTTTCCGTAGTTCCCTTTTGTTTCCAGCCAACCCCTCAAGCTCAGCCCTTTCAATAACAAGGTCTGCATTAGCTTTTCTGGCTTTGAGGGCTAATTCTCCAGTAGCTATAACACATATTTTGTTCGTTTTCTCAGGCAAATATGGTAGTTCTATGATTTCTTGGATTTTGCCCTCTGACGATTTCATGTCAATGTCTTTTAAGCTTAGAACTAGCTCTATGGATTGGTTGAAGTTTCTTTTTTTGGATTTCTCTTTTGCCTCTTTAACCGCATTCAGTATTGTTTTTTGGTCCAGTGGCATTTTTTGAGCCTCGTGCCAATGAGGGAATAGAATGGGATTATAAAAATATTCTCATTCCTATTCTTGACTAAAAAGTTTGTCATATTTGCCTTCATCGATTTCCTTTTGCACTTCCCGGGGATCTTTGCCTTCCACTGTGACGCCCATGCTAACGCAACTTCCCAAAACTTCTTTTGCGGCTGCCTTCAAAGTTTTTGCTAAAAGCTCTGGACGTTTAATTTTTGCTATACGTACAACCTGTTCCATGGTTAAGTTTCCAACTTTTTGTGTGCTTGGCGTTCCTGAACCCTTCTCTATTTTTAATTCACTAACAATTAAGGCGGACATGGTGGGTGTTCCAACAGTCACTTCGAACTCTTTTGTTTCTGGGTCAACAGAAACTTTCACTGGAACCTTCATTCCAGCATAATCCTTTGTAAGCTCATTAATCTTGTTTACAATCATCATAACATTAACGCCTAAAGGACCCAAAGCCGGACCCAGTGGCGGACCTGCTGTTGCTTGTCCGCCGCTTACAAGTAATTCCACAACTTTTTTCTCAGCCATTACTTTTCGCCACCTTCGGTTTTTGTTTTCTCCACAAGCTTAACGTAATCAGAATGCACGGTTATGGGCAAGGTGAATGTTGCCTCCAAAAGTTCAAGGGTTACTTCCGCTTTGCTCTTGTCTATGCGTGTTATTTTTGCTCGCATTCCCTTAAAGGGTCCACCTGTCACTTCCACTATGTCATTTTCGCTTAACTCTTCAATCACTGGTTTTCTTACAATGTATCTTTCAATTTCTGAAAAGTTTACAACTCCTGGAACCCTTGAGCGCACATGCCTTATGCCAGCTATGGCTTGTTCTACAAAGTGGGGTCCTTCCGCTTCCACAAAAACATAACCCCTTAGGGTTTCTGGGACAAGAATTGCCTTTATTGGTATATTGTTCATTTCAATTCTCGCCGTAATCAATTTTGCCACATTCCGCTCTTGCCCAGTGGTTGTTTTTACAGCAAAAATTTTTGTGGAAAACTCTTCGCTTTTTGCCATAATTTTTCCTTCTTAAGTGGCTGTGGCGGTTCCGCCTGGTTGCAGAATCGATGATAAAAGTTTTATGACGAATCCTATTATTCCAATGGCGCCTATGCCCAAAAAGCATATTTTCAATGATAGCCAAACCTCACTTTTTCCTGGTTTCACTGCAAGCTTTAATGTTCTTGCAGCTTGGGATAGGAATGACCTTAAGCCCATTTTAATCGCACACTCAACATTTCAACTTTAACATAATAAACGTTGCTATAACTTTGATAAAGTGTTTAAACCCTTTCTATTAACTTTTTCCTCTAACGAAAAATAAATGAAATTTTGTGTAAACTTCCAAATGGTTTTCTGAAACGACCACTGTTAAGTCTTATTTTAAATGGTTATTACGCTTAAATTTCGAAACTAAACTTCGCACCAAAACCCCTAAAAATAAGAAAGTGGGGTAAAGTACGGCTATAGTTATTCCCAAAACGCCGTAGTAAAAGTATGGTTTCTCGAATACCGTCTCTTCTATGTAAATGTGCAGAAAAACATGTGTATCTTGTGTATTGCAATTTTTCAGTTCAAACTTGTATGTTCCAGCCTGAGCGACTTCAATATACTCCGTTAGGGGATAATAGACACCTGGAGCTGAATGAAATTGAAAGTTTTCCATAACATTTCCTTGCAGATCATAACTTGCAAACCATGCATCAAGAGATTCATTTACTTCGAACCATAACGTGAATCTTACAATCTCCCATTTAGTTAATGTTTTAGGTTTAGAAACCGTTTTCATCAGATAACAAAATGTATAGTTTTCTTCAAAGAATAATGTGCCTAGGTAAGATTGATTTTCACGTATGTTACAAATGAAACGTGAAGGTTTGGCTACTGTTTAGGATTATCGGTCTTTCCATATATGTTCTGCTATATGGTCCGCTGTATTCTACATAATTAACGAAATGTAATCCTGCGGCAACTAAGGCACCAGTCATGACTAAGGGATAAAGGTATATTGTTATAAACTGTGCAATTTTTGATGGCTTGCTGAAGTCTTTTCTTTGGGTCATCAACCATTCACTATAATTGTAAGGAAAAATGTTTTTATGTTTTTGAGAGATCAATTTTTGAATTAAACCTTTTGGATTGAAACGCATATTTCCTGAAGCATTTCGACAAGTTTGGCTTTGTTTTCGCCTTTTATTCCTTTCCAATCTAAGATTACATTTTCAACTTTTTCCAAAGTTTTCTCTGCACATTGCCTTAAAATCTCTGCATCCACGTATGGAATGGCATATTTTGGAATTATATGACCAAAAGCTGTTGCGCTCTCTAATGCCATTCTTGTAAATTTTGAGTTATAGTGGGGTCCACCAATGCCTAAAACTGCTTTAGCCTCAGCTTCACCGAAAGTGGATACGGCTTTTATTGCTGCGTGGGCAACGGCTTCAGCCGCCTTCAAATCGCTCCATTGTTTTGGCGAACTTCCCAGCTCTACGAACATGGTTGGCACATTTAATGATGGTCCATGATGGGTGCATTCATAACAAACTTCATAATCCAAACGCATCTCATCCCTAAATTGTTTTAAAGCCTTTAAAGCGTTTCTCATGGCGTTTGCCGGAGAAACAGAAACCCTTCTTGGAAGTCCGCCCAATTCTGCTTCGCCCAAATTGCCAGGCGTGTGTACAGAAAGGGTTGGGGTGCCGCTTTCGCTGCTATGCCTAGAAATGAAAACCACAAGTTCTAAATCCTTAAAGAAATCAGTTATGTTTTGTGCGCTTACTAATTCTTCATTTAACGTTACGAGTTTGGCTTCTCTGCCACCTATTTCGGCTATATAAATTGAATTCTGCTGAAATTTTTCAGTACTTTCATTAAAATTGTAGTAGTTTAGAATTTGCCTTTTAATGTTTAAGCTTGCCACATCTTTGTTTGAGGCTGCTATCAGAATTGTCATTCTGTTTCTATAATTCAAATGTTGGATGTTAAGAAAAAGGTTTCCATAAAGCTTATAACAGTTAAAATCAGTTGAAGCCTTAAAGTTTAAAGAGGCAGCTAAAATGCACCTAATCAATTTTAAAGAATTGTCCGGTCAACAATTAACAGCAATAATCGATAAGGCTATAGAAGTTAAGCATAACCCTGAAAAATATAAAAATGCTTTAGCTGGCAAGTCTTTGGCTATGATTTTTCAGAAGACTTCCACGCGGACAAGGGTTTCTTTTGAAGTGGCGATGACCCAGCTTGGTGGACATGCCCTATACATTGATTGGAGGACATCAAACTTCACTTTGGCTGATGTTTACGATGAGACGCAATATTTGTCGCGTAATGTGGATTGCATAATGGCTAGATTGCTACGAAATGCTGATTTGCAAGTTATGGCTAAGGCTTCCCGTGTTCCAGTAATTAACGGATGCGATGAGAAATATCATCCAAGTCAAGCCATAGCCGACTTAATGACCATGAAAGAGAAGAAGGGCAAGTTAAAAGGCGTTAAACTCGTTTACATAGGAGCCCACAACAATGTCTGCAATTCGCTCATTGATGGATGCACAAAAACTGGCGTAAAAATAACCACTGTAACGCCCATATTTAACGAGCCATCAAGGGATGAGGAGCTTTTGGAAAATGCGAAGAAAACTGGGCTTTGGGAAACAACCTTAGACGTTAAAAGGGCTGTTAAAGATGCGGATTTTGTTTACACAGACACTTGGGTTGACATGGAATTCTTCCTTGACCCAAAATATGCTGCGGAAAAGGAGAAGCGCGTCAAAATTATGATGCCCTACCAAATAAACATGGAGCTATTAAAGGAAAGCAGCGCTTACATAATGCATGACATGCCAATCCATAGAGGCTACGAAATAAGCCCAGACGTTATAGAAAGCCCAAAATCAATAATTTACGAGCAAAGTGAAAATAGGCTTTATTCTGCGAAGGCTATACTGCTAAAACTGTTGGGAAAATACTAGAGAGAATAAACTCAACTATTTAATTATCATCTGCACAAATTTTTCTGGGTTGAACTCTTCTAAATCATCATATTTTTGTCCAGTTCCAATGAAGAGGATAGGTTTTTTGGTTACGTAGGTTACGCTTAAGGCTGAACCTCCCTTAATGTCAGCATCAACCTTTGTCAATATTGTTGCATCTATTCCAACGCTTTTATGGAATTCTTCTGCTTGCATAACTGCATCATTGCCCGTTAACGAATCCACTGTAAGGATTGTTAGGTCTGGGTTTGCGATGCGTTTAATTTTTGCCAACTCGTCCATTAAGTTTCTGTTTGTTTGCATTCTTCCAGCAGTATCTATTAAAACCACATTTATTCCATGGGCTTTTGCGTGGTTTATGGTGTCATAGGCAACAGCCGCGGGGTCTGAACCATACTTGTGCTTAATCATCCGCATTCCCAAACGTTTTGCATGTTCCTCCAACTGCTCTATTGAGCCAGCCCTGTAAGTGTCGCTGCATGCAAGCACAACCGAATAGCCTTTTTTGTTAAGGAATTTGGCGACTTTGGCTATGGTTGTTGTTTTTCCTGTTCCGTTTATTCCAACGAAAACTATGACGAATGGTTCGCCTTTCTTGCGTTTTTCTTCCACAGTCCTTAACAAATCGATTTTGTTGTTTGTTAGCAGTGTTTCCAGGAGGACTTCTCTAAGATTTTGTTTCACTATTTTTCTGCGATCTTCTAATCTTTTTACTTGGACGCCGTCTAGGCGTTTTTCCATTTCATTGCATATTTTTTCAGCCACTGGAAAGGCGACATCATTTTCTACAAGGTTTATTTTGAATTCTGAAAGAAGCGAGCGGAGGTTTTCAGCCTTAAGCTCTGTTGTCGTAACCTTATTTACGAGTCCTTTCAGTCCAGATTTAAGCCTTTCAAACATTTTCTGAAGCTTTCCTCTCCCTTAATTCGGCTATTATGGTTTCAAATTTTTCTCTGTCTTCTTCAATTCTTTCAGCCACTTGAGCGAGCTGTTGTTGAAGGGTATTCCTTGTTTTCTCCAGGTTTTCTAATCGTTTTTTAATGATTTCTTTTGCCTCTTGCAATGTTTTTTCTAGGGAAATGCCAGCCCCCATTCCAACGATTACTTTGTCTGGGTTTTCAAGTCTTGCCTTTATGTAGGAGTTGCCGCCTATTGGAACTAGGAGTTCCGTGTTTTCCTTTTCTTTTTCTAAGCCTTCCAATGTCATGCTTGCGTAGGTTAGGTCTGTTACGACGGCGTTTACAGCGTTTATTCTGGATTGTATGGTCTCTGCTGTCTGTTCCAAGAAGCGGATTTCAACGCTTAGTTTACGGAGTTCTTCTTCACTTTTGCTTGCCAACTTCTTCTTCTCCCAAAACAAGTTTTCGTAAAAGCGGATTTTCTATTTCATCAACTGGAATTTCTTCGACGTTTAGGATTTTTATTTGGAAACGTTTAGCCCTATGTTTGCTGCCCAGTTCTGCGTAAACCCTTTCTATGGCATGTTCTGGTTTTACGGCTATGACTTCTTTCTTAAAAGGCGATTGCAAGTTCGGCTTTCGAATTTCGCCGGTAACTCTGAAAACTTTCACTTTAATCATCCTCTTTCATAACATCCAAGGCATTCCCAATTATAAACATCTCGGGTCCAGTGGTTAAGGAACCAGCAACAGCCGCATATCTGTTGCCAATCAAACCAGTACCCACATATGGAATGCCGCAATTAACAGTGCCCACGTCCACTGGAACCTTCAAAACTTCTTCCAAAAGTTTCCTTTCAGAACCCTTCAACATGGGATGAGCCAAAACACCCTTGTTTGTGGCGAAAGCCAAAGAACCAACATATGGCAAACCAGCAATTTCGCCTTGTACAGCTTCAACGCCTAAGGTTTCAGAAATTTTCTTAATTTCCGCACTCTTTAGTCTTGGGTCTACGATGGCGCCGTAATCGTTGGCTAAAACCATATTTCCATAGGCAGTTTTCTTTGTCTCCATCACCGTTATATTTCCTTCAAAAACAGATTTTATAATTTCAAGCTCCTCTTCCCTAACAAAATGGGGAAGCAAAATCCCATTAGAGTTTGCACACGCAAGCGCTCCAACAAGAACTGAACCGCCAATGGTTGTGTGGATAAGTTTTACTTTAAGCCAATTTTCAATCCTTTCAGCCTTTTTAATTGGAACTAGCTTTGGAATTATTACCGCCTTGTCTGTGGAAAGGGAATATACGCCTATGCTTGGGCTTCCAAAAAGGCTGGAAAGGTAAACCGCCAAATATTAGTCTCCCTCAGCCAAATAAACCGTTACATTGCCTTCTTTATCTTTTGCAGCCCTAACCCTAACTTTCCTCGGAGGCTTCTCTATCCCTCTGCTCCAAATCTTTTCATTCACTTCATTACTAATAATGAGTCTTTTAGGCGCTTCTTCCTCTTCGCCTTCTCCTTTCTTCTCAAGTTTCATGTGCTTAATCAAAAAACTCTTAATTATGCGCATGGCTCGGGGCGCCCTCTTTTTTGGCGGGCCAATCCACGCTTTGCCTAAGGGAATCGTGTAAATCCTTTCTTCAACAATTTCTTCTTCGGGCTTTTCTTCCCGTGGCGGTGGTTTAACCTCTTCTTCCTTTGGTGGCGGCGGCATTTCTTCTTCTGTTATTGCTGTTTCATCCGCTTCCTCAACTTCTTCGTTCTCTTCCTCTTCTATTTCTTCAGTTTTTGCTTTTTCCATCGTTTCCGCTAACTCTTCTTCTTTCTCTTTAACTGGTTCTTCTTCAACTTTTTCTTCTTTCATAGGCTATTCCTTCTAAGCCTTTATTTTTCTGATTCTCCACATCCTTCTCTTGGGATGAGCCCTAAATTTTCCAGCAGTTTTGGCTATAACCCATGTTGGAACAGCCTTCTTTTGTTTTCCGGCTTTCGCAAGTCGCCGTTTTTTTGCTGTTGGTTTGTTTCTAGCCATGTCTATATCCTTCTTATGCGTGGTTCACGCCTTTGAGATTGAAGTTGAATGAGAATTTGCTTTAATTGAGCATCCGTTAAGGGTATGGGAAGTTTTCCCTGCTGTGCCAGTTGGATTAGCTGAAGTTCCAGCTGTTCTGTAAATTCTGGTCTAACCATTTTAAGGTTTGTGAGCCTTTGTCTGGCGTCTGGCGTTAGTATTTTTCTAAGCAAAGCCTGTTTTTGCTGTTCTATCTGCGCTTGCCTTTGCTCCTCAGCCAATTTCTGCTGTAAGGCTAAGAGTTTTCTTCTCCTAAGCTCTTCCAGTTCGCTCTCGTCCTCAGACATTTCACTCACCCTTTTTGGTATTTCTCTAATTCCGGAATCGCCTTCACCAGTTCCTTACCCACATCTTCGGCTATTTCATGCAGAAGTTTCCTGCCTTCCTTTGTCATTCTCCTTCCTTGAGGCTTAGCAGTTTCAATTAAACCCGCCGCTTCTAACTGTTGTAAAGCCTTCCTTATTATTGTGCCGCCAGCTTTAACCACATGCTCCGGTTTAACGCCGAAATCTTTCCTCCCGCCATACTCAGCCCTAAGCTTCTCCAAGCCAATAGGTCCGTGAATGTAAATTTTCCGTAGCAACGAGGCACAGCGGACATACCACCAGTCCGAGTTTTGAGGCTGCCTCTGAACATGCGCGCCAGTCTTTACAACATTAGCCCAGCTTGGCGGATTCACCGCATCAACATTTTCTTTTAGATACTTGGCTAGTTTTTCGATGAATTTGGAAGCTGGAACATCATGGGGCGTTTTCAAATGCTTATCCTCTTAGCTTTCCTTCAGTAAATCATGAAGCCAAATATAAAGGCTTTCACTTTTTGCGGCGCTTATAAAGCATGAACGTGTGCCCTCTAATCTCAACCAACAATGCTCCCGTCTGTTCAGCAATTCTTGAAGCTATTTCCTTCGCCTTATTTCCTTCAAGGGCGCTTTTTAAAACTTTAACCTTAACCATCTCATTCTTTTCCAATTGCTTCTCAACTTCCTTCAAAAGCTCTTTTGAAACTCCGCTCTTGCCAATCCATATGGTGGGTTTTTCCCCGCTTAATCTACGCTTAATTCGTCGCCTCATTCGAAAAGCTAGTTTATTCAAAACTATCCTGCTCCTTTTTCGTTTTTAATGGTATGCGCATGTGTTTGCCACAGTTTAAACAAGTAATCACCAAGTGGGGCTCTCGCCGCTTTTTTATTCGCACACGGGAATTAACTCCGGGAAGAATAAAACTTTTGCAGTGCCTACAAACTTGACGCCTATACTCTCTTGGTAGGCGAACTTTGGCCGCCATGGCTATTTTTCTGGCTAAGTCAACATAACGCTGTGCTAGGGCAGGGTCTTCGTTGATAGTTTCTTTTGCTAGATGAAAAAGGGTTTGTATGCGTTGCATTGCAATGCGTTTGGTGCTTGAGTCCATAATTTTTAGCATTACCCCATTCGTAACAATGCTGAAAGCGCCTTATTACCATTTGTCCATGCATAAACTATGCTTTTCCTTTAGCCTTTTCCCTTTCCATGTCCCAGCGTTTGAACACCTCTTCCACAATTTGGGGTCTCAAAACAAAAATGTCTTCGGGATGCTCCACATACAAATAAACCATGTAAACCCTTTCGAAAGCACCTGACCTAACGAGCATATACTTTGGCTTTTCTGGAAGCATATGCACGTATCTTTCAAAAACTTCGTTGAAGATTTCCGCAATTTTTGTGCTTGAAACGCTATGGTCAAAGCCTATCTCAAAAGTGTAGCAGTAAAGGTTTATGTGTTCTTCGCTTTCGTAATAGTAATTTGTTATATCCCTATCCATGATTTGAAGGTTGCTTATTGAGACCACATTGTTTCCAATCGTGAGGATTTTTGTGTAGTTGATTGTGATTTCTTGAACTATTCCTTCCACGGTTCCTATGCGGACATAATCGCCAACCCTGAAAGGTCTTGTAGCGAACAAGTAAAGTCCGGCAATAAAGTTTCCAATAGTCCGAGTTGACGCGAAACCAACGGCTGTTCCGCCTAAGGCGGAGAGGGCTACAATCCATTCGGAGGGTAATCCGCCAACTCTGAATAGGGCGAACGTGGCGCCAATCAATATTAGTATTCTAAAAGTCAAAACCATGCTGTTTGCAACATAAGGCGCCAAATGCGCTTTTCTTGCAAACTTTCTCAAATATCTCGTTATAACCCTTTCCAAAATGAGCGCCACAACGCCTATGGCTATTATCCAAATAATAGTGGATAGGCTAACTCCGAACAAAGTTTGAGACTCTAAATATTCAAAGAAATCTTGAACGTTCATGGTGTATTCCGTCTTTCTGCATGTAAACGTCTCTTCTATAAAGCCTTTTCATTCCCTTTTAACCCTTAACAAAAGGGCTATCGCCATAATCTGGAATGCCACAGCATAAAACATCACAATAACAAGAGACATTTGCAAGTCTATGAATAAGCCGAATATTCCACCGCTGACAAGTTCGCCAAATCCATAAACAACATTAAATAAGCCATAGGCTGTGCCTCGAGAAGCAACGGGCGTAAGCTCTGAAACTGCTGCACGGTAAATGGATTCTTGCATTCCCAAAACTAAGCCTGAAAAAACCGAAGCGGCTATGAGGAATGGGAGTTCGTTGTTGCTCATGGCGAATAATGCTGGAAAAATCGAAAGTGCGAACGGTAAAACTAGAATCTTTATTCCAAACTTGTCATAGGTATATCCCGCCACAAGAGCTGTGGGCGCATCCACACCCTGAATTAGTAAATACATGAGAGGCACAATCCACTGCTGCCCAATCGGATTAAGAAGTTCAGAAGCCCTAAAAAGTATAAGTTTAGCCGACATAAGCCCAACAGTGTTCACTAAAACAGCAAGCGTATAAATGTAAAAGAATTTTGGAAGTTTCTCTTTTCTCTCTGGAGCCTTTAAGGTTTCAGTTATCGTTTTTGAGCCTATTCTCTTGTAAGTGTAGACTAAAACTGTCAACAGGATTAGGAATGGTATGAATAGGAAGCTGAAGGTGTAGCTATAATTGTTTTTTGTTGAAAACATTAAAACAGCAACCAAAAGTGGTCCAAGAATGGCGCCGACTTGGTCTAAAAACTCGTGGATGCCGAAGGCTTTTCCTGCGCCTATGTCCTTGCTTACGATGGATAGGACTGCGTCTCTGGAAGGCGATCTAAGGGCTTTGCCTAACCTTTCAAGAAGGATGAGGATTATGGCTATTTCTATGGTTGTTGAAACGCCCAAAAGAGGAACTGAAATTATTAGTCCGTAACCTAAAAATATGAAAAGCCAATAAGCGCGGGTTGTGTCGGCTAAGAGTCCGCTGAAAAGCCTAAAGGCGTTTCCGAGAAATTCGCCGAATCCTACAACTAGTCCTGCGATTACTCCTGTTGCTTCTAAAAATTTTAGGTAGTCTGGGATTATTCCTCCGGAGCCTTCGTAAACCACGTCGCCCATGAGGCTGACTATTCCTAGGAGGAGGATGCCCATGTAAGCGGTTTTGTTAATTTTTGACTGCGTTTCTTTCTGCATTATCTTCGTCCTTAATCTTGTAAGGAATTTGTTTAGGAAGCTTATGTGTTTTGGGGAAAGCTTTTATTAAAGTTTCAGGTATGTTTGCGATGTTTTAAAAGATGATGCCTATGAGTTTGCAAAAGGGCGACTTCATATTAATCGACTATGTTGCAAAAGTGAGGGAAACGGGCGAAGTCTTCGACACAACAATTGAAGAAATGGCTAAAAAAGAACGCTTATACAAGGAAAGCGAAATTTACGAGCCTAAACTTGTAGTAATCGGCGAGGGCTGGGTTCTCAAGGCTTTGGATGAAAGTCTAACAACAATGGAGATTGGAAAAACAAGTTCCGTGGAGATTCCGCCAGAAAAAGCCTTTGGACCTCGTGATCCAGAAAAAGTCAAGCGTGTTCCCTTGAGGCATTTGACAGCTAAGGGCATAACTCCAACTCTTGGAATGCGTTTAGAATATGATGGGAAAATGGCAATTGTAAGGGCTGTTGGCGCTGGAAGAGTCCTATTAGATTTTAACCCGCCTTTGGCTGGAAAAACGTTAGTCTATGAGGTTAAGGTTCAAAAGAAACTTGAAACATTAAACGATAAAATTGGTGCGCTAATTCATAGGCGAATACCAGGTGTGGAAGCGGAAAAGTTCAAGTTTACGATTAGGCAGAAAATTGTTAGCATAGAAATGCCAGAAGAAGCCTTCTATTTGGAGGGAATACAAGTGGCAAAAAGGGGCATAGCCATGGACATACAAAAGTTTTTCCCAAAAATAACTATGGTAAAATTCACTGAAACTTTTAAGGCGCAGCCAAAAACTGAAGCTGAACAATAAACGCTTATATAACCTCCGTAGTTTTGGCAAGATTCTCGAAATTTTCCCTTTTCCATTTCAGCTTACTCAAAATTGTATATCTTTCTGGTCTTATGGATGCAGCCATCTCCAAAGCCTTCACAACATCTTCCTTTTCCACTCCAAGCTCCTCAGCGTTTGTGGGCGCCCCCAACTTTTTCAGCGTATTCTTGATGCTTTTCCAGTTAGTCCTATGCAAATACGCCATCATTATTGTACCTACTCCACATTGTTCGCCGTGCATGGCGTGCTTTTTAGCGGTTATGTCAAGAGCGTGACTGAAGAGGTGTTCTGAACCACTGCAAGGGCGACTACTTCCGGCAATGCTCATGGAAACTCCGCAGCTTATCAGTGCTTCTATTAAAATTCGTAAGCCTTCCTCGCTCTCTGGCTTTATTAGGTCTGCGTTTTGCATCACAAGTTTTGCGCTCATTAAGGCGAGGCTTGCAGCATAACTTCCATAATACTCTTTATTTTCTTTGTGCGCCAGTCTCCAATCCCTTACGGCTGTTAACTTTGCGATTACGTCTCCGCAGCCGCTTATGGCGAAGCGCCAAGAAGCCTTCATTATTATGTTTGTGTCGGCTATGATGGCTATTGGTGCTTGGGCTAAAACTGAATATGGCTTTTCTAGCCCTTTCACAGAGGATAGGGGACTTGCAATTCCGTCGTGAGACGCCGTGGTTGGAACGCTAATGAATGGGATTTTCTGCTTTGCAGAACTTAATTTTGCAACATCTATTTTTGTTCCTCCACCAACCCCAAAAATAACTTGAGGCTTGAGAACCCTTATTCTTTCTTCAACCGCCTCTAAATCTTTAACTGTAGCTGATTCCACGAGAAAAGTGTCAACTTTTATTCCCTCTTTTTCAAGTAGTTCTTTGATAGTTTTTCCTGCAATTTCATATGTTTTTGAACCAGCAATTATTAGTGCAGATTTTGTGAATCCTAACCTTTTTGAAATGTCAGCTGCACATTCTATGGTGCCCTTTCCCACGATTACTTCTCTTGGAAGTTGCATGCGATGATGTTTTAAAGACAAACCAACCACATTTATTGGCTTTTAACTCTCTTTATGTTTCTCGCTTTCATGTTTAAGTCTTGCTTTTTCTAAACCGTAATGTTAATAAATGGCATGGTTGTGATTAAATGATGCTACTTCCTAGCGAAGTAAAACCGCGATGTATTTAGGTTTTAGGGGAAATTAAAATGGCACATAAAGATATAGCCAATCAATTAATGCTAAAGGGAACAACAACCATAGGCGTCGTCTGCAAAGACGGCGTAATACTAGCCTCAGACACCCGCGTAACCATGGGTTTTTATGTAGCTCATAAACATGGGAAAAAAGTGTACAAAATAGACGATCATTTGGCAATGACCATCTCTGGAACCGTTGCAGATGCACAGAGAACTGTGGACATACTGACGGCAAATGCACAGCTTTACAAAATTAGTATGGGCAGACCCTTACCAGTAAGTTCTGCTGCGAGACTGGTGGCAAACCTTCTATTTTCATCAAGATATGCGCCTTTGCTTACGCAGGTTCTTGTTGGCGGAGTGGATGACACTGGACCTCATGTTTATTCGTTAGATCCATTTGGAAGTTTAACAGAAGAAAAGTGTGTTGCCACGGGTTCTGGTTCACCGATAGCTTACGGCGTTTTAGAAGACAAGTATAGGGAGGACATGTCTGTGGCTGAGCTTTTGCCAATAATTGTTAAGGCTATTAATTCTGCCATGAAACGGGATGCTGCAAGCGGCGACAGTTTTAATGTTGCAATTATAGACAAAAAGGGTTATCGTGAATTGGGTGAGAAGGAGAAAGAAAAGCTTCTAACAGATTAAGGGAAGTTAAAATCGTGACACCTAACATCGAAAAGGACAAGGTAGAAATAAGCCACTACATTCTAGAACACGTGCCAAAAGAAGCTGAAGTAACTAGAATAGAATATGAAGGACCAGCCCTTGCAGTTTACACTAAAAGACCAGAAATCCTTGTCGAACAAAGCAGCACCATAGCCGACATAGTCGGCATCATAAGAAAAAGGATTGTTGTGCGCTCCGACCCTTCTGTGAGGCTTCCAGAAAATGAGGCTGAAAGAATTGCAAGGGAAATAATACCAGCCGAAGCTGAAGTTACGGACATAAATTTTGACCCAAGTCTCGGAGAAATCATAATTGAAGCAAAAAAGCCTGGGCTTGTTATTGGAAAGAACGGGGCGGTTTTGCAAGAAATTATTAGGCGCACTAAGTGGCGCCCTCACGTTTTGAGAAGCCCTCCTTTGCGATCGAAGATTGTTGCCCACATGCGTCACTATCTACATTCTGAAAGCAAAGAAAGAGAGCAAATCCTTCGGGCTGTGGGCGAGAGAATTTTTAGACCAAAAATTTACGAGGTTGGAGATATTAGGATTACAGCTTTGGGCGGGGTCCAAGAGGTTGGGCGCTCAGCCTTTCTTATCCAGACAAGGGAAAGCAGCGTACTTTTAGATTGTGGAATTAACCCTGGCTCTTCTAGACCTTTTGAGGCTTTTCCAAGGTTTGATGATCCAGTTTTTGAGCTTGATTCTTTGGATGCCGTTGTTATAACTCATGCACATCTTGACCATTGTGGTCTTGTGCCTTTTCTTTACAAGTATGGTTATGATGGTCCAGTTTACTGTTCTTCTCCAACTTCAAATTTGATGACTTTGCTTCAGTTGGATTATTTGGATGTAGCCAGCAAACAAGGCATTATTGCGCCTTATGACCAGAAGGATGTGCGCGAATGCGTTCTGCATACAATTCCTTTACGTTATGGCGTTGTAACGGATATAGCTCCAGACATTCGCCTAACCCTCCACAATGCTGGTCACATTCTCGGCTCTTCCATGGCTCATTTACACATCGGCGAAGGCTTACACAACATTGTCTATACTGGCGATTACAAATATGGAAGAACCATGCTTTTGGAAGCGGCAGCAACAGAATTTCCAAGGGTTGAAACAGTAATAACCGAAAGCACCTACGGTGGCGCAGACGATGTCATGCCTTCGCGGGTTGAAGCGGAAGAACGTTTAACAGCCATTATAAATGAAACTTTGGAGCGTAAGGGTAAAATTTTGATTCCAGTTCCAGCGGTTGGAAGGGCTCAGGAAATAATGCTTATTATTGACGGTTATATGCGTCGAGGTTTAATGAAGGAGGCGCCAGTTTTTATTGAAGGTATGATTTCTGAGGCTACAGCCATCCACACGGCTTATCCAGAATATTTGGGAAGGGAAGTTCGCTACAGCATATTACATGAGGGAGTTAACCCCTTTCAATCAGATTATTTCACGGTCGTTGAGCATCCAAACGTTAGACAAGACATTATAGATGGAGAGCCATGCATTATTATGGCAACTTCTGGCATGCTTGAAGGCGGTCCAGTAATAGAATATTTCAAAAGCTTAGCTGAAAACGAGAATAACTCGATAATCTTTGTTAGCTATCAAATTGAGGGCACCTTAGGAAGGCGTGTACAGAAGGGCTTAACAGAAGTCACAATGATGAACAGCGAAGGCAAAATGGACGTTGTAAAGGTTAGGTTGCGTGTGGAATCCATTGAAGGCTTTTCTGGACATTCAGACCGAAGACAAATAATCAACTACATAACTAACCTAAAGCCCAAACCCGAAAGAGTTATTGTTTGCCACGGTGAAAGAGCAAAATGCCTAAGCGTAGCCAACTTCATCCAAAAAAGATGCGGAATCCAAGCGCTCGCACCGGCAATAATGGAAACATTTAGGCTGCTTTGATTGGCGAAAATCGTGAATGTTCATGAAACAAAACCTTTTTGTGCGTTCTGGGCGCCCACTTGTAAGCGAGGTTGCATATGATGGAAACTTGAAGGAATCTGTTGAACATGCTGTTTCACTTATTGGAGGACTCGATAAGCTTGTTGAGAAAGGCGACACAATTCTTTTAAAACCAAACTATAATACAGCGGATCCGTTTCCAGGCTCAAGCGACCCAGAGTTCTTAAAGACCATTATAGAACTGCTATATGAGGCTGGGGCTGGAAAAGTCATTGTAGGCGAAAGGACAGCATTTCTCCACAGCCGCATGGTTTTGGAGCAAGCAGGCATTATTAAGGTTGCTGAGAAAGCTAGGGCTGAGGTTAAAGTTTTCGGAAAAGATGGTTGGCAAGTGCTATTTGACAGAAGCGGATGGAGACGTGTTAAAGTTCCGGGCGGTCAATTTTTGCGTAAGGTTTCCGTTGCCAAAGAAGCCTTGGAAATAAAGAAGATTGTTTACGCTCCACTAATAAAAACTCATCACGCCGCTGAATTTACTGGCGCAATAAAACTTGCCATGGGATTTGTAAAACCTTTCTTTGACCAAATTACGTTTCACATGAAACATCTTCACGAAAAACTTGCAGAACTAAGCCTAATAATAAAGCCAGATCTAATTATTATGGATGCAAGAAAAGTTTTCATCAATGGAGGACCGGCAAAAGGCGAATTACGGGAGCCTAACTTGATTTTGGCTTCTGGCAATCAAGTAGCCATAGACGTAGAAGGTGTGAAAATATTACAGAGCTACCCGGCCAATAGTTTAGAAGACAAAGATGTTTGGAATTTAAGGCAAATTAAACACGCAGTAGAGTTGGGCCTTGGTCCGCACAGCGAAGAAGAATACGAAGTCGTAACAGTTTAATGCCGTTGAAAATTTTGTTTACGACGCCAAATTCTAAATAGCACTATCACATATGAATGTGAGTATACGGTGACAATTGAAGAGAACAATTGTTATTTATGACACGCGGTTCGGCAGTCAGTTTTAGACATGAGCAGTTTATATAGCTTCTGTCACGCATATCCTTGTAGAAAAGTTTAAATACGGTGATTCGTTTGAACCATTCTGCTTTTCCGTGAGGGGAATTTAAAAGTTTGCAGAGAATAGGCCGAGTTCTTCACCTAAGTTCAAGCCGAAACCTTATAGTAAAAATTGAAAACACTCCCAAAATCGGCGAAACAGTTATTGACGAAAATTTAACGCCTCTTGGAAAAGTTTTCGACATTTTCGGTCCAGTTTCCTCGCCTTACGCAGCAGTAAAGCCGACTTTGCGAGAAGCTGAGAAATTGGCAGGTAAGATATTGTATGTTTTCCCCTCAAGAGGAGAAAGGAGAAGATGAAATTGAGCCATGATAGTGAAGGGCAGGATGATTCTGACCTTGCATTACCACTACAGCATGTTGAGCCAGCGAAGGTTCAACGTTGCCCAGAATGTGGAAGCACAAGGCTTATGCGAGATTATGAATGCGCCGAAATAGTTTGTATGGACTGCGGTTTTGTGGTAGCCGCAAAAATAGCGGATAGAGGACCGGAATGGCGAGCTTTCGACGATGAGCAAAGAGCCAAAAGAACAAGGGTTGGCGCACCCTTAACCTATACAATACATGACAAAGGCTTGTCAACAATGATTGATTGGCATGACCGTGACATTTATGGAAAAAGTTTATCTCCAGGACAAAAGGCGCAGGTTTATAGGCTTAGAAAATGGCAGCGTCGCATAAGGGTTTCTGACGCAACGGAACGTAACCTTGCCTTTGCCTTGTCTGAAATAACAAAGTTTGCCACAAACCTTAGCCTTCCAAAAAACATTCTTGAAACAGCATCCGTCATTTATAGAAAAGCCGTTAAAGAGAGATTGATTCGTGGAAGGTCTATTCAAGGCGTAACCGCTGCAGCAATTTATTTGGCTTGTAGGCAGTGTGGATTGCCCAGAACACTGGAAGAGATAGCCCAAGCATCCAACGTTAACAAGAAGGAGATTGGTCGCAGTTATCGCTTTCTAATCAAAGAACTTGACTATTCCATACCTCCGCTTAAGCCAAGCCAGTACATAACAAAGTTTTCAAACCAGTTGACAATGCAGGGGAAGGTTGAAGAAATTGCCCACAAAATTTTAACTGCGGCAAAGGAGCTTAAACTAACCTCTGGACGCGGGCCTACAGGCATTGCTGCTGCTGCAAGTTATATCGCTTCTGTGTTAACTGGCGAAAGAAAAACGCAGAGGGAAATAGCTGAAATAGCGCAAGTAACAGAGGTTACCATTCGAAACCGCTACAAGGAACTCGTTGAAAGGTTAATGTTCCAAATAACTATCTAAAATTTCTCTTCTTTTTTCTATGCATCTACTCAACTCTTGCGCAAGTGCTTTTCTAAAGAAGTTCTTCTTCCTCGCAGCTAGGACATTCTTCGCTGTCCTCTTCTTTTTCTCCCTCTAAAGGGGATGTAACCTCACGGAGTTCTTGGAGAAATTCTTGTGGGATCCTTTCTTTTAACGCTTTAGCTTCCTTTTTGAGTTTGTTTACTTCGTTCTCTAACTCTTTTGCTTTCTCACTTAACTCCACAATTTCTTTAAGCTGCCCTATCTCCTCCAAAAGCATACTTTTCTCCTTTTCTAAAGCCCTAATTCTTTCTTCCAATTTCGTTTTCATTTCCACAGCCTTCATAACCCTTCACTCCCTTTTTCATTTTATTCAAGTTTGCAATTAATAATTTATCCTCATTTGAATGCAAAACACATTTTAACTTTAAATGATAATTATTATGGGGGTTTATGGTTGGTTAAGTGTCCAAGATGTGGTGTTGAAGTGGCCGCACCAACTAAAACTTGGATGGTTTCTCCTAAGAAACCGTTGGGGAAGGGTGAAGAGACTGGGCTTGTTATAGGAATATTTGAATGTCCAAATTGTAAAGCCAGATTTAGGTCTGCTTTAACCGCTGAGGCAAGGGTTGAGGAGAGAGTAAGTATTAAAAATATGGTTGAAAGAATTAAGGGTATAAAGGGAGAACTTATGCAGACTTTAAAGAATCTCCGTGAAAAAATAAAGACTCTGGAGACGGAACGGGCAAATTTGATGGTTGAAATTGAAAAATTAAAGAAGGTTGCGGAATCAAGGGTTAACGCTCTTGAAAGTGAAGTACACATGCTCCGGGAAGAAGTAAAATCTCTAAGAGAGCTTTTGGGCTATTCGGAAGAAACAGAAAAATAACAGTGATACTTGCTTAAGCTTTCAAATATTTTTTATAATATTCTTGAGCCTTAGCTACAGCCTTCTCCGGATTTTTCAAGATTAGATATTCTGTATTTGGAGAGAGTTTTTGGCATTCACTAAAATATTCAACAACTTTTTTCACGTTTCCTTCATAGATGGCTAAGCCGCCTGCAATCTCATACCATGCTTTGGCTCTGACAAAATCTTTTTCTTTCTCAAATTTTTTGGCGTTTTCAGCTGCTTCTTTCATGGATGTTGTTATCTTTGTAGGATCAAGGAACATGGTATTGTGTAATGCTTCATATGTTTCTTTGTCGTCTTCGCAGATTTGTTCAAGTTCAGTTATTGTCTTTACAGTTTCTGTATCCGTTTTCTTTTGTTCTTCTTTTTTCTTTCTAAATCTGTCAAGTATGCCCAACGTTTTTCCTCCTTTTTGTTTCAATGTCTTAGAGTATGAGTATAAGCAACAGTTAATTTTAAAGGTTTGTTATTTATAGAATACTTTATGCCATACAAGTTTACCTTTGACCTTTCAAGGGTTCCTCGTTTCTTCTTTACCGAAGTTGCTAGAGTTGGATTTCAAAAGGGTGTTCATAAAAAGGTTAGCAAAACAATGCAGGATATCATTAAAAAGTTTAGGATTCAGGAGATTACGGGTCTCAACTTGTCTGATGCTGTTTTTCTTCTTCAAGACCTTATAGACATGCAAGCCAGAAACCTTTTAGAAAGGAAACGGTTTGAGCAGACGAGAAAACGGGCTCTTTTTCTGCCACATTGTTCTAGGAAATATATGGATAATCGTTGTAAGGCAACTTTTGACCCCCATATTCCCTCTTACAGTTGTGCGCATTGTTCCCCAGACTGCCTAATTAACAGAGCAGTGGTTCTCGCCGAGAAAAAAGGTTATGACGTTTACATATTGCCTGGTGGTTCTTGTGTTCAGAAAATTTTGAAAAATAATCATTATGATGGGGTTGTTGGAGTTGCTTGTGGCGAAGAAATAAGATTGAGCGGTGAGGCATTAAACTATTTGGGAATTGCTGGTCAAGCCGTTCCTCTGATAAAGAATGGCTGTGCAAACACCATTTTCAACCTTGAAACTTTATCAAAAATTCTTTAAATATAAGAGAGTTGAGCGCACGTTTTTCTTTCAAATAAAAATGGGGAAATGAGGAGATTAATGTGATTTTTTATTTCGTTTTCTTCGCTTTTTTCTTGGTTTTCTTCTTAGTCTTACAAGCCACTGCTTGCACCTCAAAACCTGCATTTTATAATTTTATTAGGCTGTTCGAAGATTAATAAAGTTTTTATATAGTTTTCATACAGTTGTTATTTGGGAGTCTGTTGGTGGTTGTTGTATGGTTTTAGAGGCTGAAGTTAAGATTGTGCAAAGTAAGAATGCACATACTCAGTATTTGGTTATTCCGTCTGTTATGGTTCAGGATTCTAATTATCCGTTTAAGGCTGGAGATACAGTTAAAATTACTATTGACCCATATCGCAAGCTAATGATAATAACGTCGGTAGAAGAGCCGAAAATCAAAGTGTCGCCGGATGGCTTTGTGATTAGAGGAAAGAAAATAAAAATCGTGGAAGGCTAAGAATCAGCTTTCTTCTCCAACTCATTTAGCATCTGGAGAAAGGTTTGGCAAGAATTCTTCATCTTAACAAAATATTTTGCTTTACCCGTTTCATCAAACTTGATTGCCATCTTCAAGCACTCATCTATCTGGCGTCTCAAATGTTCCATGTTTTCTTTCGTCAATTTTTTTACAACCTTTTCAGCATGCTCAAACATTCTTATCAAACTCTCACTAACAACCGTTAAAACATGAGCACAATTTTCATTGCTCTACAACATGAATTGCATCACATTTATCTAAGACCTCGAGAATCATTTTAACAATTTCCGGTTCGACATTATTTTTTCCCTGTCTCGTCCATATTTTTCCTTCAGAAGACAACATCATAACTCTGCCTTCAACGTTTACGCCGAAATAATTTATTCTTCCAGATATCTCACTGTCACGGACATATTTTTGATATTCTTCACTTAATTCCAATAATAGTCCTTTGAGGCTCGCTGCATGGACATACATGTCTTTAATTTCTCTAACGCTAATTTCTCTGATGTTAGAGAGATATTTACTTAATTCATTTTCTTTTCCTTTCAACCTGAAATTCAGTTTAAATAAAGGAGAGAACACAATTAATGAGTCTGGAATCTGACCTTTAGACCGTCCCCTTTCAGAAATTATCACCTTAAGAGCATAGGTCAGAACTGGAATATTGTAACTTGAACCAAAAATAGCCAAGAAATTTGGGATGCTTGATTTTTCAAATAGACAAATGTTAAATGGAACTGTTTCTTTTATGGCAACATAACCTTCTTCTCTATTAAATACCCTGCGAGGACTATCGATGTAAGTCTCAATTAATTTAGCCCATCCACCAAAAGTCTCCTGAATTCTGTCAATGTATAAGAAAAGATTTTTGTTTTCAACTTTACCATATTGGTAACTTCCCGTTTTCAAAATAACATCCTTTACAATACTATCAAATTTGGGATTTATTTTAAAAACTCTACACGTCCAAAATACCAAAATCTTCACCTCATGTTATCGCATCTATTATAGCCATTAACACCCCCGCATCTTTGAGTGATACGATAACTTGCCCAATTTGTCCTTCTATTTTTGAAATTGGCGAAAAAGAGACGTATGGGCTGTAAGGCAATTTTAATTTCGCAATTTTTTTAGACAACTCCGTAAAAATATTCTGTGCAAAATTTAACTCAGATTCAATACCAAGCAATTTTACTGCTGAACGAATTTTTAATACTGTCGCAGCGATTTCTTCATTTTCTAAACACTTTGTAATTCCATCTAACAGCTTAAACCCGGAAAAGAAGACATTTTCAACTTCTTTCTTGTCATGGACTTCTTTCTTTAGATGAGGAGAGAGCAGAATCTCAAGCAAGGAAATAAATTGGTCAGAGATTGCGTATTCAGGCTCTTCTTGAATTAGAATGTCAATATCGGGGCTCACAAACTCTTCAAGTTCAAAGCTAATGTAATAATCAAATGTTACGTCATCAATCTTCAACATACCTACGCCACATTTGAACTTGTGTATACAATTTTCTATAAGGGCTATTGCATCATCCATTAATGGATATTCATAAAAAGTCAACACTAACCCGAACTTTACAGATAGTTTTTGTGTTTTCCCTAAAAATTTCTTCACTATTATTGGCGTTACTTCTTTTGCTACTTCCTTTCCAAAAGCCTTTGCTGCTTCTTTAAGAATTAACTCCATACTTCTACCACACTAATCTTGCTCATCAATAGTTAAAAAATTTATCTCCATACTCTCTCGCCAAACTGAAATAATTCATCTGAGCATTTAGTATGACAACGCCACATTCTTTTCTAAGATTTTCTCTTTTCCTTCTAAACTCTAATGTCCAAGGCAATATAGAAAAAACCATAGAAGTGAATAGTATCAAACCTTAAGAAGAACTTATTTACATGGTCAAATTTATTTTATTCCATGAAGAAAACAGAAAACACAAGTATTTCCAGACCTCAAAAGAAGGAACTAAGACAAGCTTTAGAGATAAAAAGACCAAGAACAGCTAAAGAACATTTGCGAAAATTGTTGGCTGAAGTAGGCTGTGAAGACTCCCTTTACGGAGAAACATACTTCTTGCCTTTCCAAATTGAATCACTGAAATTGACTAAAGTCGGACCATTTGATAATTTTGAAGCATATTTTTGCAGAAACTCGATAAATTTGATTCATGGCACATGCGGAAGTGGCAAATCTACCATAGTAAGAGCTATTCTGTTTGCTTTCGGTATAAGACACCGATATTTCACGAACAGAGTATTTAACAATGGAACAATAACGCTAAGACTGTTTCCAAAACAAGATTCCATAAGCATAACGGGAAACTTACAAAACCTTACAAGAGGCTACCAATGCTTGATAGCTGACGACCCTTTTGAGAGGCTTATCAAAAATATGGTCCCTTCCCTTTTTAGAGAACTAAAACGCCTTAAAATCCAAGCAATAATGACCGTTTCTCCACTCATCGATATAACAAAGTTACCAGAGGATATTCACATCATTTCAATCTAAATTTTGTGCTTAGAAAGCCATTCAGGGACGAGCAAATAGAAAACTCGGTCAACTATCGCTCAATCAGAACTCAGAGTTAGCGAATTCTCTGGTTAGGAAAACGTCACAGAATACAAATTCGCCCTTTGAGGTGACGCCACTTCTGCAGTGCACATTTATTTTATCGCCGGGTCGTTGAATCTCGCTTAGAAACTCGAGGTTTCTGAGCATTGCATACAACCCTTTGTTCGTCTTTGGATTGATTACAAGGATTCTATTACCTTCTGCGTATTTTCCATTTGTTATGATAAAGTCTGATGAACCTTCAGTTTCCATGATATGCACCTTACCATTTTTACCATACTGATTTAAGGTTTTGTGGTAATAACATATATTTACTTTTTCAACATATTTATAGCAAAGGTGGTTTAGATGCCTCTAAATGGATATAAATCCGTAACGGTTCCAGAAGAGGCTTACAATTTAGCTCGACAATTAACTAAGTTGGGGTTAGAAGATACCATCGGGAAAGCTTTCGCAAACGCCATCAAAGAATACGCAAAGAAAAGAGAAGAGTATATACAAGAGTTGCTTGCAGTTAAAGCAAAATGGTCTCAGAAAGAAGCGAAATAACCATTTTTTGTTTGTTTTTGTGACCATTTATGAAAGAGTTTCTTCTTTGAAAGTTATATTTTTAGTTGCCGGGTAATCAGTTTTATAAGACCAAAGAGAGGTTACTCTAATTTTGTTGTCTCTAATAATTTTCTTGGCATTTTCTACGTCATTCAATGGAACTGTTACAGAAAAACCTATTCCAAGTTTGGCGAAATCTTCCCATTGATTTTTCTCGATTTCGCCCACTTCCGTCTCTATTTCATCGATAAATGTAACTTTTTCCGTCTCCGGATTTTAGACCACAATGTCGGGATAGAAACCATTTACAGCAAAGTTCTTCTGTTGATTTGGATTTGTGTATATTTTTCTGCCTGCCTCTCTAAATTTACCATAAAGACGCTCCACAGTCATTTCAATAACCCAATCATGCAACTCTTGTGAAAGCTTGTTTCTATTTCTTGTAGTTATTCTTAACGTCATATAAATCACAAGGTCTAAATCTTTTTCACTCAGCAAATAAAACTTTCTAAGTTAGCGTTGTTATTATTCCGAGGGATAGTTCTTATAAATCTGGTCAGACGATTTGTTAGATTAGTGATAAATACTTGGACGAGAAAACGGAAAAGGAAATTTCAGATTTAGTTAAGAGAGTTCTTGAGGACCTTTCTATTAAGGCTCGGCGTTCTCTGGAAGAAGTTAAGGAGGCTAAACCTTTTCATAGTGCGTTTTTGACCGATGAAGCTATACTTCATGGAGATTTGGTAAGTTCAGTTGAGACAACTGTGGGGACTCGTTTTCTGCCAGCAGTGGCGGAGATTGTTGCGAAGGGACGATATTCAGATGTTCACAGGGAATATGAAATTTTAACTGACCTTGACGGTGCAAAAGTCACAATGGTTGACACTATAGTGAATAGCCTTCGTAGCGGAATGCGAAGACCAAATCACATAGAGGAAATGAGGGAAATAATGTCAGTTTCCAGCTCTGAAAAAACTTCTGTTAGGATAATAGCTGATTTGTATGTAGGTGACCATGAAGATGGACCTTTGTTCATGGAAATTAAGGCTCCTTTACCTAATCTTGACCAATGTGCTGAATCGAAAAGGAAGATGCTATTGTTTTTGGTAGCTCATGAAGGAAAAAGAGCTCAAGCATTTCTTGGTTTGACATATAATCCTTACGTTGAACGGCATTTGTATAGGTGGAGTTTTACGAAACGAATTATGGATATGGAAAAAGAGGTGCTAATCGGAAAGGAAATGTGGGATAAACTTGGAGGAGTTGGAACCTACGAAGCAATTTTGCGAATAATCAAAAAAGCCAGTGATGAATGGAGAAGAGACAAAGGACAACAAACGAAATTATTTTAGGCAACTATCCCGCAAACAAATTCTTTGTAGGTGAATGTTTTGGATAAAGTTTTGGAAAGGGCATTATCAACAGCAAAACATCTTCTGATTGTTGACCAATTTTTTGCCACACATGACCAAGATTACATGATGATGCGTAAAAAGATTGATTCACTTGAAGGTTATGAGAAATTCTCTAAAGAGCTTTATGTTGGTAAAGATGGCAGACAAATGATTCTATACGACTACCTTATGTATATTTTAGTATCTCGAGGTTCTATCTGGGGCTTTCACAAGACTAACCGAAAATCGTATCTTAAAATGATATTATACGTCGTTAACCAGCTTCTAATTCAAGAACAAGTTACTACCTATGCTTGTTTCTCAATAAGAAAACGCCTTATGGATTTCATGAAAAAACAGAATATTCCATACTTTTTCGAAGATGAAGAAGCTGAAAAAATCTACGAAGAAGCTAAAAAGTTCAAGGAGGACTTGTCATACAAAGATAAGAAAACAAAGAAGCTTTACTATGCTGTGGACTCCCTTCTTCCCAAATCTGTTGGCGCAGCCATTGAGCTTATTGTTTATGCTTACCTGATAAGGCACAATTTTGGATACGTTATTCCAATGCTTCTCAATCAAAGATTGTTATCTCATGATTCACATTCTATAGCTCCAGACTTTCTAATAGTCAAAAATGGTCGAATTTTTGGAGTGGAAGTGAAGCAAGCCATTCAAAAAACTCCCGACCACATATTCGATTTTTCATCAAGAACCTCTATTCCGGTCGTGGTAGCTCGTGTCCCAAACACTGTTCCGTTGCGTTGCCCAATATGCGAAAAATGGATTCTTTATTGCGACGAAATCATAAACAGATTTTCTGACTACTCTCAGAAGATTGAAGATATAAAAATAAGCTGCAAAAAAGAATGCAAAAATTTCAGAAAGTGCAATTACATAACGTATAAAGGAGTGCTCAAACCCTCTGAGGAAAAGGAACTTCACTATCACTACAATTGCGTAAGAAAAAAACCATTTGTTAGAAATCTTTTGAAGGACGAGAAAGAACAAGAAAAAAGACTTATTTCCTATTATCCTCATGTTCAAGGCTTAAGCAGACTATAATTTTTGGAACATTAAAATGTATTCATACCTGAGTCTGGCGTAACCGCCAAGTATAGGTCGCTTTATTATTCCAATATGAGAGAAACCAACGGTTTCAGCAAATTCAATATACTTTTTATGTATAGGTAACCGTTTCCCATTATATGTCACGTCTCCTATTAGAATCACGCAAAATGCTCCTTTCTTTAAAACTCGATACATCTCTCTAAATGCAGCAAGCATGTCCACGAAGTAGTTGACGATTCTTTCTTCGCCCTTTCCTCTGAGCCCTATCATGTTATTGACAAGTTGAGCGATATCAATGTTTAGATAGTCCAAAGCGTGTAAATCTTGTTTAATGTAATCGACAGCAATACTGTAAGGTGGGGAAGTAACAATTCCATCTATTTCCTCATCTCTAAAAGGTAGCTTTCTTGCGTCTCCTTCCCTTACATCAACATTCCCTAACTCAAGATTCAGCTCCTCTTTCAATTTACTGAACCTTTCCACGGTGTCAATAACGGCATCAATATTTTCGTTAAACCCTTTCCATAAGTCTCTCTTTACATAGGTGAAATCAGATAATGCATAAAGATAGGATAGTTCGTAGAATCGAGCCACTCTTTCATCTGATGAAAGCTGAATAATTTGCTCTGTATTATGTTCTACAAATTTTTCAAGGCTTGTGTGCCCGAGTTTTTTTCTTTTTCTGTCAAAGAAATGGAAAGCTTTTTCCCTTGGAACAGAATTTAAATCCTCTGGAGATAAGTCCAGAAGGTCGCATTTAACTCTGGACATCAAAGTGCAAACGGGATTGATGTCTATTCCTATGCTGTCTACACCCATTGTTTTGGCTTCAACCAAAGCAGTTCCACTTCCCACGAATGGGTCAAGCAGTTTTTGAGGTCTCTTTAGACCCATCCAGTTAATTATTGCTTTAATCATTTGAGGATGAAACTTTGCTTTATAAGGATAATACCAATGAGTAAGATATTGACATGTTCTCCCTATCTGCCCCTTCCCTTTGATGTCTGAAATATAATAGTGGTAGGACTTTTTCCCGTTAACTTCTTCGAAATATGCTGTTCTCTTTCTAAAACTTTCAAGGTCGTCCCACCATTTTGATAGCTCCATTTTGGCGAGTTGGGCTTCATAAATAAGACTAACATCATCAAAAAGTTTCACGTCAACACGCACAGGTATGCCGTTCAGAATCCAGTCAAGAATCGGCTCAGCCATAGACCTTGGAGCCTCAAGCAATGTTTTTCTAAATCCTCCTTCTTACACTTACTAAGGTAACGTTAACTCCTTTTTAATATGTTTGGTGAACCACCTTTAGTAGTTGGTCGAGCTTCTACGATTTCTTGAACTGCATTTCTTATTCTTTTCTGAAGTTCGGTGAGGCAAAATCTTAAATGAGTGTTCAGGTCGTCAGAAAGCTCAACAATATTTTTTGCATTTAAAATTATGCTTGCTGATTTTGTTTTAATCTTTTTTAGATATTCTTGATAATTCAAAGCGTCTTTTATAGCTTCTTCGATTCTTTTTTCTTCAAAAAGTTTCCGAAGGTCTCCAGCACTAACTTCGAAAGGATACGTAGCGATGAAAACAGCCCTAAGAGCTCCATAGGCTATGCAAACATCTTTTCTACTTGTGACCAAAATGGCACCTTCATTGAAATGTTCGATGAGAAAACCTCTTGCTCCTTTTGGCATAACTTCTACAGCGAGTATAGCGAAACGATTTGAATAGGCTTGCATATGCCTTCTGACTTCATCTACAAAGTCTCTGCTCCAACCGCTGTTGTTTTTCTTTGATTCGATGAGCACTCTTTGACTGAGTTGAAAACCACCATATACGGGGGTGGCGATGATATCCGTTGCTCCTGGACCGCCAACATGTTTGTAGTCATCTTCTGGGAAAACGTCTTTCAATTCCTTTAGTAGTTCTAATTCTCCAGTTTTCCCTTTTTCGCTTGGAACTTTTTGAAGCATCAATAATTCTTGTAGAAGAGGTAAAACAGCAGGCATAAGTTGGCTCAGTAACTTGAGTTGCTCGGGTTCGGGAAATCCCATGTTGTTAAGTGTCTCCTTAAACTCCTTAGCTAATAAAGTTCTCATTTCTTCAATCTTCTCATCCATGGTCTTATCCATTTCCACTGGTAGCTTGTAAACAAGTTCAGGAAGCTTCTCAGCAAACATTTTTGCTGGTTCCAATGTTTCGTTTATTTGGGCTTGTAGTGCTCTGAGCATATTAGCTGATACACCCTCTATAATTATCTTTGAATCAGCGTTTAACCGCAGTTCTGGAAACTTGCTCCAAAGGATTCGAGCAACAGAGATGGCTTCATCCAGTTGACCCTTAGTTGCGCAATCCTTCAGAAACTTCAGATTCGCATCATTAATTAAATATCGACTTGGAAAGCCTCCGCAAACAGGACATCTTTCAACGCTCATTAATTTCACTCATATGGTTTGTTGTTTGCTTGTCATACAAGCTAATAGCTTACGTAGTATATAAATATAGCGCTTAACAGATAACTAAAGGACTGGGATAAACATGACTAACCCCCTTCCTAAATGGTTATTTCTTCGCTATGCCAAGCTTTGGAAAGAGAAAAAGAATCAAAATTTCGATTTTGACGAGGCAAGGCGTCTGCTAAAAGAGAAAGACGATAAGACTGTCAGTGTGATTTTGTCTGATTTAAGAAAGCACGGATGGCTTAAAACATTTTTAGACCCCAACGATGCCAGAAAAAGAACCTACCAATTAAAATCCCCACAAGATATTGTAGAAGAAATTGCTCTGGGAGATACTTGAACTGGTTTTTCATAGGCAATGTTAAGATATTTTATGATTTTCAGAAAATGTTAATTGTTAAAATAGAGTGAATAGATTTAGGTGATAAAATGGCGAGAAGAAAAAAGCAAGAATCGCTTAGTAATTTGATTTTCCTTATAGCTTTTGCTATACTCGTTATATGGATTATCAAAATGTTGTTGAGATTAGACCCTCCATTTGAGGATATTTTGGCTAATGTGCCTTGGATTTCAGTCGCCTTTGGAGCAGGTGCTTTATACATGAAAGTATCACTGGTTTCAAAAGATGTAGATGAAATCCAAAAGGACCTAAAAGAGATTAGAGACACTGTTAATCAGATTAAAGGAAAACTCAAAATTTATTAATCTCTCTTTTTCCTGCTTTTGCATCCAAACTAAGATTGAAAATTCGTTCACTCTAAAAATGGGCTTTAAATTTTCAAGAGGTATGCCTCTACAAAAAATTAAGGGAAAAGAGGAATTATCTCCCCTCTTCAATACCGAGATAGATATCAACCATCTTTTTGGCTTTTTTCCATTCCTCTTTGATGTTCTCTTTGGGAAGCCATATTCTAACATTTTCTCCAAACTTCAGTTCTTCAAGCATAGGCGGTTTTGCCGTAGATATGTCAACTTGGGCTGTTGCAGTTTCTTTGGTCATTTTAATCTCCTCTTTTTTAGCCTCTTCAAGTGCTTTAATGTAAGGAACTCCGTCTAAATAAAGATTACGGATTGTTTCTGCGACATTTTTTACTTTAAGCGGGTCTGCTTTCGTTAAATCTCTTAAAATGACAGAAAACTGCTCTATTTCTGGAACCTCTGTGCCTATTTTCTCTTTAAGACTCTTAAAAAGCTCAACTTTTAGGAAGCTTTCTACTCGACTCTTACTCATTTCTTCAGGAGTTCCTGCTACGATTTTCTTAGCTATTTCCGTCGCTCTAAGAGTGCCCGTCCCCTCAACTAATCCATAGTCTCGCAAGGAAGCTACGAGATAAAGGAAACCTCCGCCTTTCTCTGACATTTTAAGTTCTTGAGCAAGACCACTAACGCTGATTTCTCCTTTGTATGGACTCTCACAAATACGTCTGGCGATTTCAATAGCACGGCTAAGTTTAATATATGGATACACCATATTTCCTAACTTCGGCAAGATTTTCACCTCCTACTTACGTTGTTATGCTTATTTACATCCTAAAATAAGATACAGAGTTGCTTATAAAGTTATCTCAAAAAAGGATTTTAAGCTTTCTCAAAATAGGATAGTGTAATAGAGCATAAAACACCTGTTACAAGTAATATTTAGTAGAATTTAAAGTAAGCGAATTGCTTTTCGCCTTTGCATTAACCAATCGAATATCTAATGTGTGCCCACACCTTCAATAATGTTTTTCTCTGGTTTTCTTGCACACTCCAAACAATGAGTAAAATACTGGCAGCTCCTCGTGCATGAGTAACTATGAATACCGATTAGAATCTAAATGAGTTTACACTTGTCGCTTTGTGTCCATTTCCGGTTTTTAAGGCAACGAGGGCTACGGTTAACATTGCTATTAAAGAGAATGCTACGTGAATTCGCACATTGTTCAATCCTCTCACTTTTACGTCTCTCAAAGCTAACTCTTCTTTCAGCCGTGAAATGACTCTTTCAGCACTGCTTCTCTTTCTGTAAAGAGACTTCCAACGTTCACTTTTTCGTTTTATCGGCAAGATACGTTCGAAATCCCTTGTTTTCCTTCTCTTCATTTTTCGCTTGTTAAGTGCAATGATTGGAGTAGCTCCACATTTTAGAGTTAGCAGATAGTTTTTCTTGGAGTCGTATCCTGCGTCCGCAAGAACTATTTTTGGCTGTATTCCCATCTGAATCAGTTTGTTTAAAAGTTCAGGATATTCTACACTATCATAAATATTGGCTGGTGTAACAATAAATGCCAAAGGAAGTTCTGAATCTGCATCAACGGCTAAGTGAACTTTATAACCGAAAACCCACTCCGCCGTAGGACTATATCCCCACTTGGCATCAGGGTCAGAGCATTCCCTATTCTTCCAAAAATGTGCATATGCTTTCAAAGGTGTGGAGTCTATTGAGACGATTTCCCCAATCTTCTTAAGTTTCCTTATTTCATTGACCAAATGATAGAAAAGCTGCTCAGTAGCATCTGCCCCAACCCTATCAACAAAATCAGAAAAACTATTATGGCTCGGCGGCTGCTCAAAACCACACTTTCTCAACCAAAAAGAATCACGCCTAAGAAACTCCACCAATTTCCGACGAGAAGAAAACTGCCTCATCTCCTTCAAAAGCAAAGCCTTAAACATAGCAATAGGGTCATGAGGTCTCCCACGCAAATGATACTTTTTCATAACAATCTTCCAAACAAACAAAAAATCCACATTGTCAAACAAAAACTCTAACGAAAGACATTTATCACTCTGAATATGACTGGGCATATTGGAGTTGAGGCTCGCTACCACGGGTTGTCAACTCCTCCAGAGGGGTGGTTTTCCATCCTTCTGGGATTATATAATAGCCATATGGCAACCAAATAATAGTAATATGACAGTTATATATAAAAGTTTTTAATCTTCGAACAGCCTATTTTATAAATATGGAATTTATCATATATGTAATTTTCGCATTCAATAACCAATCAACTGAGTAGAGAAGTTAGAGGAAAATTACTTTACGAGTTCTCTTTTCTTCCAACGTAGGTTTTTGCTTCGGCATTTTCTGCATTTAACTGCGGTTGCAGCATTTCTGGCGCCGCATTCTCTGCATATTTTCATATATAATCTGTGTTTCTGGGCGAGAGTTTTTTTAAGCGGATCCATTATTGGCATTTTGTTTTCCTCTAATGAATTGCTAAAAGTGAGATATTATACTGGAAAATATACTTTTTGCATTTTTAATGAGTGCCTCATTACAGTTTTTCCGACTGCGAATTCATTTCAGCAATTCTGCTACGTCGCTTGGTTTTTCAGCCACTTTCACACCGGCTTTTTTGAAGGCATCTATTTTGCTTTCCGCAGTTCCAGCTTTTCCCATCACTATTGCTCCAGCATGCCCCATGCGTTTCCCAGGGGGAGCGGAGCGGCCAGCTATGAAGGCTACAACTGGCTTTGAATATCTTTCTTTTTGTATATATTCTGCGGCGAGTTCTTCGAGGTTTCCGCCTATCTCTCCAATCAAGACCACAGCATTTGTTTGAGGGTCTTCTTTAAACATTTTTAATGCATCTATGAAGTTTAAACCCGTTATTGGGTCTCCTCCCAAGCCTAGGCATGTGGATTGTCCCAAACCTTTCTTTGTTAGGCTTGCTGCTATTTCGTATGTTAGGGTTCCGCTTCTTGAAACCATCCCTATGCTACCTTTTTTGAAAATGTGGGCTGGCATTATTCCAAGTTTGCTTTCTTCTGGCGTGATTATGCCAGGCGTGTTTGGTCCGATTATTGTTGCTTTTAGTTGTTTTGCGGCTGCCATTAGGTTTATTGCGTCTTTTATTGGGATGTGCTCCGTTATTATCACAATAGTTCTTATCCCATTTTCAAGCGCTTCTAGGGCTGCATCTGCAGCGAAGGGGGCTGGAACAAAAATTATTGAGGCGTTGGCTGAATGCTTTTCTTGGGCTTCTTTCACAGTATCATAAACTGGAATTCCATGAACTTGGGTTCCACCTTTTCCAGGAGTTACTCCCGCCACTATTTTTGTTCCATATTCAAGCATGAGTTTTGTGTGAAAGCTTCCTTGGGCTCCTGTTATTCCTTGAACTATGGCGCGTGTATCTTTTCCTATTATTATTCCCAAATTATTCTCCTCCATGCTTTGAGATTTCGACTGCTTTTTGTGCGGCTTCTTCCATGCTTTCTAAAACGTGGATTCCAGCTTCTTTCAGTATCCTTTTTCCTTCTTCCTCATTTGTGCCTACAAGCCTAATAACCATGGGTTTTGTTACGCCAACTTTTATTTTCGCCTCTAGTATTCCCTTTGCAACTTCGTCGCATCTTGTTATTCCGCCTAAAATGTTTATGAAAAGCGTCTTAACATTTGGGTCTAAAAGCACTATTTTTAGGGCTGTGGCGATTTTTTCTGCTGGTGCTCCTCCGCCCACATCTAAGAAGTTGGCTGGTTTTCCGCCATAATATTGAATTGTGTCCAAGGTTGCCATTACAAGACCTGCTCCGTTGCCTATAACGCCTATGTTTCCGTCTAGTTTGACGTAGGCTAGGTCGTTTTTTATGGCTTCTATTTCTTCTGGGGTTAGTTCGCTTTCGCCTTCTAAAAGTCTCTTTTTGTATTCTTGGTGGCGGAATAAAGCGTTATCATCAATTATTATGCGGGCGTCTGCTGCTACAAATTTTCCATCAACGGTTTCCACCAGCGGGTTCATTTCAATTAATTCAGCATCGTGATCCATTCCAATTTTATACAGTGTTTCAAAGATTCTTGCAATTTCTGAAAGTTGACCGCCAGCATACCCCATTTTTCTTGCTATTTCTCTGGCATGGAAAGAACGAAAGCCCAATTGAGGATTTATTGGAAATTTTATGACTTTTTCTGGAGATTTTTGGGCTACTTCTTCAATTTCCATTCCGCCAACTGATGAGGCTATTGCGATATAGCTTTGATGGAATCTGTCCGTTGTTATGCCAAAATACAATTCCCTTTTTATCCGTATTTGTTCCTCAATCCATAGGCTCTTTACTGGTATCCCTTTTATTTGCATGTTAAGCAATTTCTCAGCGACTTCCTCAACTCCTTCAATAGTATCTGGGAAGAGGATTCCGCCAGCTTTGCCCCTTCCAGCAACCAGCACTTGGGCTTTAACGGCGAAGGGCGGTTTTATTTGGCTTGCCACTTCCTTGGCTTGGTTCGGGGTTGTGGCTAATCCTCCTTTTGGTATTGGTATTCCGTATTTTGCGAGTATGTTTTTTGCTTCATATTCGAAAAGCTTCATCTTGCATTCCCTCATTTTATGGCTTCTATTGTGACGTAGGATTTTGTGTCTTGTATACCATCAATAGAAGCTAACCTTTTTAAAACTTCGTCAAGCTTACCCCTATCGACTATTAATAAGGCGTCTACATCGCCTGCTATTCTGAAGGCCCTTTGGAGGGCGAGTTCTTTAACTTTCTCGTAAGCGTACATTCGCTTGTGAGGCGAAACCTTGAGGAATACAAAGGCGGGATTTGCTGATACGCCAAGCGCTTCTAATCCTTTTTCGGTTACGTCTATGAACCCTCTTCCAGTGCGTATATAATTTAGGTCTCTGAGTTTTCGAAGGTGAATGTTTAAGGCTTGCCTGCTTATTCCAAGCTGTTTTGCCAGCTCATCCTGTTTCACATGAAGTGTATAGGTGCTGGTGGATTTTCCTTTTTCATAGAGCATTCGCAACAATTGGATCGAACGTCTTGTAAGTGCTTCCAAAGCGTTTCCCTTTTTGAACTTTTTGTTAAGTTTAGGTTTTACATTAGTACCGCTTATTTAAAAGTTTAGCAAAGATAAAGCGTTAAACTACATTATTTTTTGAGTTTTTGTTTTTGAATAGAAGTAAAAACCGTAATGTATTTATTTATCGATAAAAAAGGTTATGAAGCCATAGAAAACGTGAAAACTAGGAGTGAGGCGGTACAAAATGTCAGAAAGCAACTCAGTGCTGATCGGGAGAAAGCCAGTAATGAACTATGTACTGGCTTGCATAACCCTCTTTCACGGCGGAGCAAAAGAAGTGAATATTAAAGCAAGAGGAAGAGCCATAAGCCGAGCGGTTGATGTCGTTGAAGTTGTCAGACGCCGATTCCTACCAGATGTGAAAATCAAGAAAGTTGGTGTGGGAACAGAGCAGGTGGCACCCAGAGAAGAGGGTGGCACGCCCACAAACGTTAGCACCATCGAAATAACGCTAGAGCGCTAAATTCAGCAACTCTCAAAGCAAAGTTTGCAATGCTCCGCCGCCCCTCCTTTATTTGTGGAGGGCGCCTTTCTAGGTGAAAACAGAATTATGCAGCTTCTGTTTAAAAAGTGGTATACTGTGCCAAAAGTGTTTAGCTAAAGTTAAGTCTGGCGAAATAACAGAATTAGACTTGAAAATTGCCCGTTTACTCTTATCCTTGGAAGAGAAATTTCCTTCCCTTCAGAACGTTTATTTTCGTAAGGCGGTTGATGCTGGCAAAACTTTGGCAGTGATTGTTGGACCCGGCGATGTTCCGCGTCTTTTGGGTTATGGCGGCAAAATAATAAAGACTTTGGGCGAAGAAGTTGGTAAGAGTATTCGTGTTTTGGAGCATGGAGTGGATGACAGAAAATTTTTGGAAGACTTGTTTGCTCCTCTGAGCATAATTACCATTAACACTATTTGGCTTCCAGATGGAACCACCGAGACCAGAGTAATCCTAAAGAAGAGGCGCGGTTCGCAGCCTCCTTTTGATGTAAAAGCTTTAAAGGAGATTGCTCGTAAAGTTCGCAACATGACTTTGCGGGTTGAGTTTGCAGATTAGGGTTTGATGGGTGCAGTATATGAAATTGGATTCCATTGGTGATTGGCGTAGAACCCATTATTCGGTTAACGTAAAGCCTGAAATGGATGGTTCAGAAGTTACGCTTTTCGGTTGGATTCAAGAAATCAGAGATTTAGGTGGAATTCGATTTATAATATTGCAAGACAGAGAAGGCACCATCCAAATCACTATACCACGAAAGAAAGTTCCAAACGAAGTTTTGTCGAGGTCTGATGTTTTGCAGAAAAGGTATAGTATCGGCGTGAAGGGAACAGTGAAGAAAACAGAAGTAACCCCCAGAGGGGTCGAAGTCATACCGAAGGAAATTAAAATTTTTGGCACAGCGGCTCCCCAACTGCCCATAGACATTACAGGAAAAACTCCTGCAAGTTTGGAAACGCGGTTGGATGCAAGAGCCTTAGACCTCTGCCAAGACAAAAACATAGCAGTTTTCAAAATTCAACACACAGCCGTAGAAGCCATTCGAGACTTCCTCTTCGAAAGAGGCTTCATAGAAGTGCACACGCCAAGGATTATTGCTTCCGCCACTGAAGGCGGAGCAGCACTATTTCCCGTAGACTATTTTGGAAGGAAAGCCTTTCTCGCCCAAAGTCCACAATTGTATAAAGAGCAGCTTGTCATGAGCCTCGAAAAAGTTTTCGAGGTGGGTCCCTTTTTTAGGGCTGAAGAATCGCATACACGCTTTCACACCAGCGAGTTTGTTTCCATCGATATTGAGCAAGCCTTTGCGGACGCTGAAGATGTGATGCAGTTGCTTGAAAGGTTAATGCAGCATGTTTGCAAAGTTGTGAATGAAAAATGCCAAAAAGAGTTAGGTTTGCTAAAACACAAAATTGATGTGCCTAAGGTTCCGTTTAAACGGTTAACTTACGATGAGGTTCTCAAAGAATTGGAAAGGGAAGGCGTAAATGTTCCATGGGGAGAAGACATTCCAACCCCAGCCCTGAGAACTCTTGGAAAAATTCATCCCTACTTCTATTTCATAACCGACTGGCCTACTCATTCCAAAGCTTTTTACATAAAACCGCGGGATGACAAACCAGAAATTTGCGAAGGCTTCGATTTAATGTGGCGTTGGCTTGAGCTTGTTTCTGGCGGAACAAGAATTGCAACAAAAGAGCTTTTAATAAAACGTCTGCAAGAGAAGGGCTTAAACCCCGAAGCCTTCAAATTTCATCTGCAGGCTTTTGATTTTGGGATGCCTCCGCATGCTGGTTGGGCCATTGGTTTGGAACGGTTGACGATGATGTTGACGGGTAAAAGGAACATTAGGGAAGTGACGCTTTATCCACGAGACAAGTTTAGAGTAACTCCATAAATTCTTCATATTTTTGGCGCTTTTCCATTGCAATAGCGCCTACCCTCTCTAGGATTTTTCTTGTTTTATTTTATAGAGGTATATTACAGAATGGATAAAGAGGAGCTTGCAAATTATTATTGTGGAGGAAAGGAGAGAAACATGAAAAGATATTATCTTCTATCTTTTGCTATAGCTGCTTTGCTTCTTACACTTAGCCTTTCAACTATACGTTCAGAAGAAACGCAATGGCTTTGTTTTGCATGTGAAGACGGCGGCGTTGTTGACAAAACGCCATGTGAGGCTTTCACCGTGAAAATAGTTTTCAAGAATACTGGAAAATGCGAAGGAACATGGTCTGTTAACATAGCCTTTGAAGGCGAAACTTGGACTTGGAGTGGAACGCCGCAAACTTTAACCCTTAAACCATGCAAGACAAAAACTTTAACATGGAATGGCACCGTTCCATGCGATGCTCCAATAAACTCCATAGCACGCTTAATAGTCTATTACAATGACTCTTTTACTGCGCTGAGCTGGTGGATTCACGTCATTTCAGGAGCAGAGCTAACAATAACCTCAAGCACGGTAAAATAAAAGCGGCAGTTGGCATTCGTTCTGTAAAATTTAACATATTTTTTAGTTAAAAATGTCATAAAAACTGATAAACACCAACTTCTTTATTCGCAACAAGGGGCGAAAGGCCAAAATGGGTTGTGGCGTATTTGGAGCAATAAACTTTGAAGAACAGCCCATATTCCCATACATCTACTGGGGAATGCGCGCTCAAAACCACAGAGGACACCAATCTCATGGCTTCTTAACATTTGATCATGGAAAATTTCATGTTCACCGAAGCTTAGACTTAATACCAAAAATAAAGACAAGCGCCATCCAAGAATGGTTTGGACGTTTACCTGGAAGTGTGGGCATAGCAAACGTTAGATATACGACTTCTGGAAAATGCGACGAAAAATCCCTTATAAAGGGCACTCAACCAGTTACCGCTTTAAAAAATGGGTTTGCTGTGGCTGTTTCTTTTAATGGTAATGTTGTTAACATATTTCAACTTAAAAAGGAAATAAGCAAATATTTTCCAAAATTTTCTTACGAATGCGATGCAGACCTCATTTCTCACAAGCTTTTAATTGAGTTGGTGAAGAATAAGGATGTTACATCAGCAGTAAAAACGTGCATGGAAGAAATTGAAGGCGCCTTTTCTGTAGCTTGCATCACAAAAAACGGTGAGTTCTTCGCCTTCAAAGACCAAAATGGCATTAGACCATTATGCGCTGGACAAAGCGAAGACAAGACAACTTACGCTTTCTCTTCAGAAACCGTAGGTTTAGACATAAACGGCTTTAAGAAAGCTTTTGAAATTGAGCCAGGCGAACTCGTAACAGTTTCAAAAAATGGACTTGAAAGAGAAAAATTGGTGAATGGCGGATGCAGGGCTTTCTGCGCTTTCGAATTTGCATATTTCGCTAGACCCGACTCATGCTTTGATAACAAATATGTTTACGAAGTTCGAGAAGAGTTTGGAAGAAACCTTGTTAGAGAAAATCCAGAAATAGCCAAAAACGCAGACATAGTCATATCCATTCCAGAAACGGGCGATGATGCAGCCTTCGGAGTTCACGAAGAGTCTGGGCTAAAGTGGGAGAGGGCTTCACGGAGGCATCGTTTTGTAACAGAAAGAGCCTTTATACTGCTAAATAGGGAGCGTTATGCAACCATAGACAGAAAAATTAACATTATAGCCTCTAAAGTTAAAGGAAAACGTGTCATAGTGACAGAAGATAGCATAGTGCGCGGCGACACAACAAAAATTGTTATAGAGAAACTTCGCAGAATGGGCGCAAAGAAAGTTTACATGTTTGTAACTTTTCCCCGCATCATTGGACCATGCTTCTATGGAATAGACATGGCAACTTATGGGCAATTAATAGGCTCAAGGCATACGGCGGAAGAAATAGCAAAAATAATAGGCGCTGATGCCGTCTGCTACCAGTCAATAGAAGGTTTCGTAAAAGCCACAGGGTTCCGTCGTGACCAACTTTGTTTGGCATGTGTAACGGGCAAATATCCCACACCATTAGCGCAAAAAATTGCGGATGAGATGAAGAAGAAATTCCTTGAAGGCTACGAGGAACAGGGAAGGCTTTACGAGATATCTGAAGCCATCCAAAAAGCCTAAAGCCAAAAATAAAATAGGCTTCAAACTCATTTTCGTTAAACTAGCGGGAGCATGAAATGGAGAAAGTTGGCATCCTCGTTGTTTCTTACGGTGCAAGAGAATCTGCCATGATAGACGCTTTCACACGAAGCACAAATTATGAGGTGAAGGTTTTTGTTGTTGATAAACAACGCAATCCCTTTAACGTCAAAAAGGCAGCAAAGCACATGGTTATTCCAGACTTAAACGTGGAGGAAATTTGCAAATTCGCAGAAAACAATAGGGACGAAATTGACTTTGGCATTGTTGGACCAGAAAAACCCATAATTGATGGCGTCCGCGACCTTGTAGAAAAGCACACTGGCATACCCATCATCTGCCCAAAAAAGGAATATGCCATAGAAGCAAGCAAAGTGCAGCAGCGCCTACTATTCCAAAAAATTGCGCCAGAAGTAAACCCTCGCTTCAAAATTTTCAACCCAAAAAATTACAAAACCCGAGAAGTGAAAAAAGCTGTTTACGAATGGTTGGACGAGCTTGAAAATAGGGCTGTGGTTAAACCAGACCAACCAGCAGCTGGAAAAGGCGTGGGCGTATGGGGAGACCACTTTACCACGCGAGAACAATTGTTTGAGCATTTTATGGCAAATTTTCAGCATGGTGCAGTAATAATTGAAGAGAAAATTGAGGGAGAAGAATCAAGTTTTCAAGCCTTCTGTGACGGCAAACACTTGGTGCCGTTGCCAGAAACGAGGGATTATAAGCGAGCCTTCGACGATGACAAGGGTCCTAACACTGGCGGTATGGGTTCTTATAAGGATGTTGGCGATGTTTTGCCTTTTATGACTCATGCTGATAGGGCTAAGGAAGTTGAAATTGTTAGGCGAATTTTTGAAAAGTGGGAGGTTAAAGATGGCGACAGCCTAAGAGGTATTCCGTTCTATGTGGCTTTTATGCACACGGGCAAGGAACCGAAAATTCTTGAAAACAACAGCAGACCAGGCGACCCAGAAATAATCAACATTCTACCGGTTTTAAAAGATGATTTTGTGGACGTGTGCTTCAAAATTTTGGAAGGAAATTTGACAAAGATTGAATTAGAAAATGCTGCAACTGTTGTCACCTACAAGGTTCCGCCAAACTACGGCGGATACATAGACGCTTTTCCAAAACTTGTCGACAAAAATGAAATTGGCACACCAGTCGACCTAACAAAGGCTTACGAACTATCCAAAAAGCATGGCGAAAAAATCCGCATCTATCCCGCCTCCATGGAATTCCGCAACAACGAAACTTACGCCCTTAAATCAAGAGCCGTGGGCGTTGTGGGCATAGGCGACGACATAGAAACTGCTAGAAAAATTTCTTTGGAAGGCATAAAAGCCATTAAAGGCGGAGCTTTGTGGCATAGAAAAGACATAGCCTCTAAAAAGCATATAGGAAAAAGCGTTAGGCATATGGAGAAGTTGAGGCTTCGAAAGTGAAAAGAGTTTTCATATCAGACTGTGAAGGGCCAATCTCAAAAAATGATAATGCCTTCGAAATAACATTTCACTATGTTCCAAACGGAGGCAAACTCTTCACGGTTATAAGCAAATATGATGATGTTTTGGCAGAAATCCTAAAAAGACCAAACTATAAGGCTGGAGACACCTTAAAGCTTATTTTGCCCTTCTTAAAGGCTTATGATGTTACCGACGCTAAAATGCGAACTTTTTCTGCCAAGAGCCTACTTTTAATTGCCAATGTGAAGGACATGCTGTCTTATATAAGAAATATAACCAATGCCTTTATTGTTAGCACGAGCTATCAGCATTACATAGAAGCCTTATGTCAAGCCCTGAATTTTCCATACGAAAACACCTACTCCACAAGGCTATGCCTCGACAAATACTCCATAACGGAGAAGGAAAGAAGCGAACTGAAAGAATTGGCAGAGGAAATTGTTAAGATGCCTTTAATCGAGATTCCTCCCGATGCAAAAGCTCTAAGCGACTTTTCTAAAAGAGACCAAGAACTAATTGGTCGGCTAGACGAAATTTTCTGGGAAGTTATCGCTAAAATGGAGATTGGCAAAATTTTCTCTGAAGTCAATCCAGTTGGAGGAAGCGAAAAAGCCGAAGCAGTAAAAGATGCAGCTAAAAAAGTTAGTGCAGAACTGGCGGATGTTATTTATGTTGGCGACAGCATAACGGACATGGAAGCCTTCAAAACAGTTCGCCATGCTGGGGGCTTAACCATATCCTTCAACGGCAACGAATATGCTGTAAAAGAGGCGGAAATAGCCGTCATATCTGCCAATGCACTTGTAACTGCGGTGCTGGCGGAGGTTTTCTGCAAATACGGCAAAAGAGGAGTTATTGAGCTTGTGGAAAATTGGAGTACTTCCACGCTTGGAAGCGCCGATGTAAACGCCAAACTCAAAACCATGTTTTTCAACATGCATGGTGGCAAATTGCCCTCAGTTGAGATTGTGAAAGCTGATAATATGGAAAGGCTGATAAGGGAAAGCACAACCTTTCGTAAAACGGTAAGAGGCGAGGCCATAGGAAGGCTTGGATAAAAGTTGGTCTCGTCGGGTAAACGTGAATGGATTATTGTGGCAGCCATCATAATCATTGCTCTCGCAGCGACTCTCACAGCATTTTACCTAATAATTAGAAAACAGCCAACAAAGTGGGTTTACTGTGGCGCCATAACCATAAACATACCGAACATGCACAGCGTGAAAGACCCAGAGTTTGTGCGGTACCCAAACCACACAGCTTTCAGAGATAACGAAGGCTTCTATTACATTGTATTGTCAGTTAATAAAACAGACGGCAGATGGCTTACCGGCGTCATAAGGACCAGGGATTTGCATACCTACAATTTTGTTGGCTTCACGCCCATACAAATGGATGGGAAAATAGCGCCTTACTGCATATACAACCCAGACGATGGAAAATTCTACCTTTACTATAGCGACTGGAAAAACATCGTTGAAAAAGACATTAACTTTTCAAGACTTGGATTAGCTGTTGGAATAGACATTAAAAACCCCTCAACTTTCACTGACCATGGCTATTTAACAGTGGAAGATATGCCAGAACCCCTCGCACCGAATCTAGGCTGGGACCCTTACATACTGAAATTGGAAGACACCTATTACATGCTGATATCAGCCGCAAAATATGGAGTGCACTTGGCAACTGCCAAAAGCCTTGGAATGCAATGGAATTACACAAAAATAGCTGTTACTGGAATCCTTGAAAACCCAACACTGTTCTATTTGGATTCAAAATGGTACATGATGCTAGGAATATGGAATGGAACAGGCTATGACCTATACTCTTCAGGCGACCTCAAATACTGGGATATTGCAAAAAAGAACTTTTTCCAAGACGAAAACTACAGCGAACTGCCATCAGGCTCCACAAACCTAATCGTTAACAACACACTTTATCATATTTATCAAACGCCTCTGGTACAAGCCCGTTTCCAGTTATCTTTGGCGTATATTAGAGTTGAAGATTTAATAACTGAAATCGCCAAAATAAAATAATCCGCTAGACGACCGCTTTAGGAGATTAAAAGTTGATTGGTAAAGAACTTGTAGAAGACACTTACGCCGAGGCTTTCGAGGGAATCTTCTCCAGAATAATTGTTACGGCTGATGATGGAGAAACATTGCGAAGGGCTGCTGAAGATGCCACGGCAACGCCGTCCATAGTCATTGGTAGAGTTGAAGGTGGAATAGAAAAATGGTTAAGCGAAAGGGAAACTCCAGACAAGCGTGAAGGTGCTTTGCTCCAGTTTTGGGGTGGAATAGACCCTAAAAAGCCCTTTTCAGATTCCCTAAAGAAGTTTGAAGTTGAGCTTTCTTATCGAATTCGTCAAGACATTCTTGTTAAGCCTTTTACGGCGGTTTTTGATGCAACGTCAAATGCTGAGGGTAAAATTGACATGATGGAGCGTGTTGGACACTGTGGAGATGGCTATGAGTGGGTTGAAAAACGCTTTGGGCGTGAGGTTATCGTTGTTCCCATAATGGTTCCAGACTTCATTATCGAACGCTATCTAGGCTATGCTCGTGGCGTTATGGGTGCAAACTTTTGGGTCATGTGCAAAACAAAAGAAGCCCTAAAAAAGGCTGGAGAAAAAGCCTTAGAGGCAATACACAAAATTGATGGTGTAATAACGCCTTTTGACGTTTGCAGTGCTGGTTCCAAGCCTGAAACAAGTTTTCCATGGATTGGACCGACAACAAACCATCCCTACTGCCCATCCCTAAAAAAGAAGTTAGACAAGGAATCAAAGGTTCCAGAAGGCGTCAATTATATTCCAGAAATCGTGATTAATGGCGTTTCGCTTGAAGCTATAAAAAGGGCTATGCGGGCTGGCATAGAAGCAGTATTAGAAGTGGATGGCGTGGTGAAGGTTTCCGCTGGAAATTATGACGGAAAACTTGGCGATTATAAGATTTATTTGCGTGAGCTGTTTTCATGAGCACCTTTGACGTAGTAGGATTCGGTGCCTTGAATGTAGATAAGCTGTTCAGAGTGAACAAAATAGCTGGGGCTGAAGAAGAAGGCTTCATTATAAACTGTGAAGAATGGTGCGGAGGCTCGGCAGCAAACACCACTGTGGGCTTGGCAAGGCTCGGCTGCAAAGTGGGTTTTATAGGAAAGGTAGCCAACGATAGGGAAGGAAAAATGCTAATTGAAGATTTTCGAAGGGAAGGCGTCGACACAAAGGGCATAATCTACGCAAAAGATGGCAGAAGCGGGACAGTTATGGGTTTCGTAGACCAAAATGGCGAAAGAGCATTATATGTGGACCCAGGTGTGAACGACGCAATAGAGTTTAACGAAATAAACAAGGATTACGCCTTCAACGCGCAATTTTTGCATTTAACCTCTTTTGTTGGAGAAAAATCCTTCCAAACCCAGCTAAGGCTTGTTGAGATGTTGCCAGAAAATGTTAAGGTTAGCCTTGACCCAGGCGAATTATACGCCAGAAAAGGATTAGCTGCATTAGAGCCCATAATAAGGCGTGCTTTTGTTTTGATGCCAAATCAAAGGGAACTTGAACTCCTAACCAAAGTTAAAGATTACAAGAAAGGCGCAAAGTTTCTGCTTGAAAAAGGCGTTAAAATAGTTGCCGTAAAACTTGGCAATAAGGGCTGTTATGTTACTGATGGACGGGAAAGTCACCAAATAAACCGCTTTAACGTAAAAGTTGTAGATACAACGGGCGCTGGTGATGCTTTCTGTGCAGGTTTCCTATATGGTCTTATTAATGGTAAAAGTTTGTATGAATGCGGAAGACTTGGCAATTTTGTAGCTTCAAAGTGTATAATGAAAATGGGTGCCAGAACAGGGCTTCCGCATGTGGAGGATTTAAAACTTCTTCGTTAAATATTCAATTAAGCTTTCGAAAATTAGTTTTCCATCGCCGTATTGGGGCATTTGCTTTTGTCTTGTCCAGTCTGGCTGTTGCCACCAATAAAAGGCTCTTTCTGGATGCGGCATCAAACCAAAAATAGTCCCTTCTAGGTTGCATAATCCAGCTATATCATGGAAAGAACCGTTTGGGTTTGTTGGAAAACGTCCATCAGCATATTCGCCACTTTTATCACAATAGCGAAAGACCAGCTGGTCATTTTCGTAAAGTCTTTCCAGAAACTCTTTTTCCTTTTCTTTTGCAAACATAAATCTGCCCTCTGAATGGGCAACGGGAATCCGCAAAACTTTTTCATGTGGAATGTTCCAAGTAAATGCACATTTTCCCTTATTTTCGTGCTTAATGTAAATCCAACGGCAATTATATCCTGGTGGAAAATTGGTTGCCAAAACCGCTTCTGGATATGGGCTTATTCCATCAAATCCCGGAAGAAAACCAGCCTCAACAAGCACTTGAAAGCCATTACAAATACCAAGGATTAAGCGGTTTTCGTCTACGAAGGCTTTAAGCTCCTTGCCCAATTTTGCCATTATCCACTTCGCCCATATGGCGCCAGCCCGCACATAATCCCCATAAGAGAAACCCCCTGGAAAAACCAGAACATGATATTCCAAAAGGTTTCTGCGTTTAACCAGCTCATTTGCATGTACGACCTCTGCTTGAACGCCTAACTCTTCAAAAGCCCGTTTTGTTTCTGCATCGCAGTTTGTTCCGCCTACCCTTAAAACGCAGACTTTAATCTCTTCCCGCTTCATGTCTAAACCCAGCTACTTAGAGTTCTTTTCCAACTTGCCAACAAATCATTCAACGAAGCCTCCACAACAACTTTATCGCTTAGTCCGTAAACGCATAACCTTGGAACTTTTGTGACCTTTCCTATTTCAGCATACACTACGCCTCTAAGCAATGCTTCAAACTCTTCCTTAGCCTTTTGCGAAACTTCCACCAAAAAGCGGCTGTTAGACTCAGAAAACAAAATGAAATCATCACGATTCAAATTTTCTCTTGGAACCTTCTGCAAATGTAATTCCATTCCATATCCACCAGCAAAAGCCATTTCCGCCGCCGCCACGCCTAAACCGCCTTCTGATAAATCATGGCAAGCCTTAACTAAACCCAAATCCACAGCTTTAGTAATTGCCCTAAAAGTTTTCTTGGCTTGTTTTGCCCGCACTTTTGGCACAGTATTTCCAACAAAACCCTTAAGCCTATAATATTCCGAACCGCCCAACTCTTTATAGGTTTGCCCAACAATGTAGATTAAGTCGCCAGCATCCTTAACATCTATAGAAACAACCAAACGAACATCGGGAACGATGCCTAAAGCCGTTATTAAAAGCGTTGGCGTAACCGTTCCAAGCGGCGACTCATTATAGAGGCTGTCCTTTCCAGAAATGAACGGCGCCTTAAAGGCAGTTGCAAAATCATAACACGCCTCACAAGCCCTGACAAGACTGCCAAGAATTTCTGGCTTTTCAGGGTCGCCCCAAGTGAAATTGTCAAGCAAGGCAATTCTTCTGCCGCCAACAGCCACATTGTTCCTTATAGCCTCGTCTATGGCTGAGGCAGCCATCCAATAAACATCAATCCTCCCATAATTTGGATTCATCCCACATGAGATGGCTAAGCCTTTCCACGAATCCTCCAATGGCTTAAGAACAGCAGCATCGTTAGGTCCAGCAAACTCGCCATGCAAGGGCTTAAGCAAAGTGTTTCCTTTCACCTCATGGTCATAAGTGCGTATTACGCTTTCCTTACTTGCAATGTTGGGCGATGACAAAAGTTGCATAAGCGTTTCAGTCAAGTTTCCTGGTTCTTGAAAGGATGGTTCCTCAAAAATTTTTGGCTTATAATGGGCGGTTCTTATGACCCTGGGTGGTTCGAAAAGGAATGAAATATCTATTTCAGCAACTTTTTCGCCTTCATAATAAATTCTTAAAACTTCATCCGCCGTATATTTTCCAATAGCATTAGCCTCCACATCCTCGCCCTTAAAAACTTCCAAAACTTTCTCCAAATTTTCAGGAGGCACAGCCAAAAGCATCCTCTCTTGGGATTCGGAAACGTAAATTTCCCAAGGCGCCAAACCAGAATACTTTAATGGAACTTTATCCAACTCAACAAAAGCGCCGCAACCAAACCGCTTTGCTGTTTCGCCAACAGCCGATGATAAGCCTCCTCCACCCAAATCCGTTATTGCTGAAGCCAACTCCAAATCTCGAACTCTAATGATAGCCCTTTTCAGCTTTTCCTCTTCAATAGGATTTGCAATTTGAACTGCTGGTCTCGAAACCTCTTCTGACTTTTCTGTTAATACGGCTGATGCAAAGGTTACGCCGTGAATGCCATCCCGACCGGTTCTCCCTCCAGCCAAAACTATAACGTCATTTGGCTTAGCGTTTCTCCTAAACTTTTTCAATGGAAGCAATCCAACACATCCACAATAAACAACCACATTCCCCACATAGTTTTCATCAAAGTATATGGCGCCGTTAACAGTTGGAATACCCATATTATTGCCATAACTTCCTATGCCAGCAACAACCCCCATGAAAACATACTTTGGATGTTTAACGCCGGGCGGAAGCCTTTCATAATCAAAATCTAACGGACCAAAACCCAAAACATCCATACACGCTATCGGGTCAGCCCAAACCCCCAACACATCCCGAATCACTCCACCAACTCCAGTGGCAGCACCCCCAAAAGGCTCCACAGCAGATGGATGATTATGAGTTTCAACCTTAACAGCCACTCCATAACCCTTGTCAAAACGGATTATACCCGCGTTATCCTCAAAAATGGAAAAGCACCATTTTGGCTTAATTTCATTAGTTGCCTTTACTATGTAAGTTCTGAAAAGGCTTTCAATCTCTTTCCCATCAAATTTTATTTTACCCTTGAAAGTTTTGTGAAAACAATGCTCAGACCACGTTTGCCCAATAGTTTGAAGTTCCACATCTGTGGGGTTTCGCCCCTTCCGCCTAAAATACTCTTGAACACTCTTCATTTCTTGCAAACTTAAGCCTATGCCAAGTTCGCTGCTTATTTCCAAAAGTTGCTGTTCAGAAGCCTCAAGAACGTTCACTTCAAAATGCGAAAACGGAGTTTTTCTGTGAGTGTAAAGGCTTACATTCATCTTTCTTCCTCAACCACTATCACATAATCATCCTTAGTTGGATTAGCCAAAAGCCTCCTACACATCTCATCAGCCTTCGCTTTAGCCTCTTCCTTGGATTCAGTTTCAAGAATCACATAGTAAACCTTACTAACATTCACAGTTTCAACTTTATAACCAAGCTCCTTCAGCAAATGTGCCGTGGTTTCCCCTTCTGGGTCACTGTGTCCGGGTTTCAATTTTACTTCAATCTTTAAGCGGTATTTCATACGCTAAGTTTGAGTTTTAAAAGATTTAAACGCTTTTATCAGCAAGAAGCAAAATCATTTCAAAATAATTTTCCTATCCTTATATAGAATCCTTATTCCTTTGTAATCCGTTACATGCCCTATTGGTTCAGCCTGAACCCCATTCCTCTCTAAAGCGTCTACTGCTCTGTCTACGTCCTTTCTGTCAACTATCACTGCAAAACCCCATCCCATATTAAAAGTCTTAAACATCTCCTCATCCGTTAGTTTTCCACCTAATTCTGAAGCGGTTTTCTGAATTAACTCAAAAATGGGCTGCGGCTTAAAACTGTCAAATTCAAAACCTATACCCTTAGAAAACCTTGTCAACCTATCAAATTTTAAATACGCATCGCCAGTTATGTGCACTGCAGCCTTAATCCTAATCTCTTCTGCAACCTCGAGCAAAGGCTTCACATACACCCTAGTAGGCTCCAAAACCTCATAAACGACTTCCCTTTCTAATCCATCTGGAACGTCGTAAGGCTCATATTTTCCACCCCAACGCTTGAAAAGAACTTTCCTTGCCAAAGAAACACCATTACTGTGAATTCCAGAACTTCTCAAACCGACAATAACATTGCCAGCTTTTACGTCTTTTCCATAAATAATTTTTTCATCAGAAACCATTCCAATAGCTGCTACAACCAAGTCAAACCCCTTGCCCTCCACCAACCCCTTCACTACCTCAGCAACATCACCAATTTCCCCACTGGGCACAACACATCCAGCCTCAACAGCCCCTTTTGCTATTCCCTTCAACAAATCCCTCATCAGCTTCGGATCAGAAACTTGAACATGAATATTATCCGCAACCGCTAAAGGTTTAGCCCCAGACCTAATAACATCATTAACAGCCATTGCAACACCATCAACCCCTATAGTATCAAATTTTTCAGCCAACTGCGCAACAAGAACCTTAGTACCCACACCCTCAATAACCAAATCCAAAAGACAGCCATTTCCTATAGGAAAAATGTTCCCAAAAGGAAGCTCAACAACCTCACCATAATAACTAAACCTATAAGTTTCCTTCAAAATCTGCAGAGCCTTCTTGGACTTGAATCTTATCCTTCTATTAACACCTGCCTTAGCATAAGTAAATTCTCTGCGCAACATAACCCCTCTCATATAACATAGATAAGGTTGCACTTTTAAAAGAAGCGACATAAATAATAGTTTTGTCCAAAATTACACTAAACTACTATGCACATTTAAGATAATCAGTTGAGTTTATGCCTTGACAATAAATCCCTATTTACGCTTTGCGGTCCATGTTAAAAAAGGCATAATAACTTGCTGCTGGTTTTTTGATAAGTTGCTATCTTGAATATTTACGTCTGGTTCATTACGGTAAGCGTTTAGCAGCATATCACGTAAAATATTATATTGTCTTAGAAAAGCAATTCCCTTCTCACTTAATCTAAATAAAAGTTTGCCCCCTTTAATTTCAGCTTCAACAAAACCAATTTTAGCAAGAGACGGCAAATACTTCTTAAGCTGCACATAATTAATATCGGCACGTTTCATGATAGAATATAGAGCAGCGCCATCGCATCCTGCAGCTTCCAGTATTAAAGCAATAATTTCCATTCGGCTCCTATACCTTTTCTGAAAAGGAACACGAATTAAATCCAATTCTCTTGCACGGGTTACCATAAATACGCGCCTTACAGCGTATTTATTAGCGTTGAATAAATTAGGCGTTTTTTCCATAGACTTTATTGAAAATCCATATTTTAAAGCGAAGCTTTTTTATGTTATTTCAATAGTTTCAATTGAGGAGAAAAAGTGTCCCACCGAAAGCTAACATTGGACGAAATTCAACTCCTGCAAGAGATTTTAAGCTCAGATTATAAAAATGGCAATATTCGTTTGCGGGAAGGCGAATACCAATACAATCTTGCTAAAGCAATAGCATCCTTCCATCTTGAACTGCATTTTCCGGATGTCAAAGATATAATAAAAAGACTGTACGGAGAGGAAAAAGCTAACGACATCCAATTCATACGTATGATTCAAACAATTTTAAAAAAAATGGAGAAAAGTAATGTTGTCAGAATTTTACCGAAAAAAAATCCTTGGGACCTACAAAGATACATGCTTTCCAGCTTCAAGTTTCAAGATAGCGAAAAAAACTTGATAACTTTCGCAACAGAAGAGCAAGTAAGACAAGCGCAAACTCTTCTAAGCTCCATGATAAATCAAGAAGAAAAATATACAACCAAAATAATAAATACCAAGGTCAAAATTTCTCTATTAGCACTAATGATAATTGTCTCATACCTAACCATTTTATGGAGCCTCATTCAACCGCTAATAAGTCCAATCATTTGTATTTCAACTCTCTTAGTAGCTGTTGTCTGCGCTATCCTTCTGGGCAAAACTCTCTCTGGAGGATAATTACTTGCTTACCTTAACATTTAATAATTGTTACAATTAGAAAAGAAAATAGGTGTGACCTCGTTGAAAAAAACTAAAGTAGCTTTTTTTATTGTATTATGTTTACTATTCATGTCGTTGACAAGCAATTATAAAGCGTCTCTGAGGGCAAATTCGACAAGAACATTAATTGTGGGAAATGAACCTGATGACTTTAAGACTATTCAGGATGCCATTAATAACGCAAGTTCTGGAGACATTATTTTTGTTCGCAATGGTACATATATTGAAAACATAGTTATCACTAAAAGCATCACGCTCATTGGCGAGAACTCCGACTTTACCATCATTAACGGCAACAATACTGGTCATGTCGTTGTTATAGAGGCTAATAATGTTAATATCCAAGGTTTTACTATAAAGATGAGTGGAAGTGTTCCATATAGTGGAATATTCGTAAAGCCACCTTCTGCAAGCAACGCCATAATTAATAATAAAATAGTAGAAAATTCTTACGGGATTTATCTTTATTTTTCTAGTAATAACATCGTTTCTCGTAATCTTTTCTCTAACAACATTTACGGAATCAGTCTCACTTCCTGCAGCAATAACATCGTTTCCGATAACATTGTACTTTCGAGCGTTAACGATGGAATTTGCCTTTTTAACTCTTTTAACAATACCATTACAAATAACTTTATAGCAGCTAACGAGCTCACCGGAATTAGCCTCTATAACTCTGAAGCTAATATAGTTTTTGGCAATAATATTTCTTATAATCGGTTTTATGGAATTAGCCTCTACTCATCATCCGTTAATGTATTTTCAACTAACACCATCGTAAACCATCCCTACGGAATTAACTTTGCTTTTTCAAGCAACAACACTGTTTATCACAACAACTTTAACAATACAGTTCAAGTATCCAGTGATAATTCTAAAAATTTTTGGAGCTTCTACGGCGAAGGAAACTATTGGAGTGACTATTATGGACGAGATTTAAACGGCGACGGAATAGGTGATACTCCCTACGTTATAGATGAAAATAACGTAGACATTGGTCCCCTTATGGGAAGATTCTTTGCGTTTAACATTATTTACAAAAAGGAAACATATCAAGTTACTATTATTTCTAATTCATCAATTTCTGATTTTCAGTTTCAACTTGGAGTAGAAACAGGGAACAAGATAATACGCTTTAAACCTATTGGCAACGAAAATTTCAGTGGTTTCTGCCGAGTTATGGTTCCTATCAAATTTTTGGGTTATCCATACATCGTTCTTCTGGGCAACGAAGAAGTCAGTCCAACTTTTCTTGATGTTTCAAACGAAACTAACGTTTATTTATATTTCAGTTATTTACACACGAACCAAACCATCACGATAATTTCTTCTGAACTCTATGAAGAATTGTTTACCCTTTACATTCATTTAAATGCTACATACTATAACTTTTTGGACACCTTTTATGATCTTCTGAATAATTACACAAGTCTTTTGGACAACTTTGCTAGGCTCCAGAGCAACTTTGAGCAATTAAACGCTTCTTCACAACATCTTTACGAGTTGAATGCAACATTTTATAATTTTCTAAACAACTATTCAAGGCTACAAGAAGACTTTCATCATCTAAACGAAACATACTATAACCTTAAAAACACCTACTTAGAATTAGAAAGGGATTATGATAATTTGACTGATAAATTTAATGAACTTCTTGACAATCTGGTTCTTCTTTTGGGTAACTATACTCAGCTTCAAGAAGAATTCCAAAGCTTGGAGGCTTCTTATCAGGAATATCTGTATAATTACTCTCAAAATGTTAGCAATGTTCGGAACTTGAGCTATGTTCTCGCTGCTATGGCAGCAACTCTGATAATTGTCACTGCGTATCTATCAAAACGTGCACATAGGAGTTTGACAACAAAATTAGGGAGAATTAAAGACGAAAACAAGAGAGAGTAACGCATAAAAATTTAAAAGGTTTTTAGCTTCTAATGCGGTCGTCGTCTAGCATGGTTAGGACATCAGCCTCCCACGCTGACGACCCGGGTTCAAATCCCGGCGACCGCACCAAAATTCTTTAGGTGCTTCATTTATGAGTATGAAAGGATAGCATATTTGATGGTATGGTTTTTAGGCTTCTTCGTAGAATTCTTCTGCTCTTGGTGGTGTTGGGCTCAGGCCTCTGCGTTTGCGTATTTGAGCTATTATTTCGGCTTGCATTGATTCTGGAACTGGTGCCCAACGGCTGAATTGTGTTGCCCAGAAGGCTCTTCCTTGGGTTGATGAGCGAAGTTCGTCTGCTAGTCCGAAGGATTCGGCTACTGGCATTTCGGCTTTTACTATTACCATGTCTTCTTCGTTTATCATGTCTAGGATTTTTCCTCTGCGTTTCTGTACTATGGCGATGACGTTGCTTACAAATTGATTTGGAACCTTACATTCGAAGTTTAGGATTGGTTCTAACAGTTTTGGGTCGCTTAATAGGAAACAGCACCATATGGGACGCCAAGTCATGGGAAGTATTTGGGCTGGGCCTCTGTGAACTGGGTCTTCGTGGACTAGTATATCTTCTAGGTTAACTTTTAATCCATAGGCTGGTTCTTTTGCTAAAACTGACGTGTAAACGGCTTCGCGGAAACCTGATTTCACATGGTCTATAATTTCTTCCACGTATTGCCTTCCCTTTATTCTGTTTACTAGTATGTTTGTGCCTTCTATGGCTATGACGTTGCGGGCGTCTTCGGTTGACCATCCGAACTGCCTTAAAATTTTTGCTCTTTCGTCGCGGGTTTGCATTTCGTTGATTTTTCCTGTTCTTATGGCTTCTATGACTTCTTCTGGCAGTTTTTCTATGGTTACCCATAGGCGGTTGTGTTTGTTGGGGCTTTTGCCCATTATTGGTGGTCCTTTGTAGTCGTGGCTTATAGTTTCGCGGTAAATTACTATGGGTTTGCTTATTTTCACTTTCAGTCCTGCTTCTTGCATGCGGTAGGCTGTGACTTCTAGGTGGAGTTCGCCCATGCCGCTTAGGAGGTATTCTCCGCTCTCCTTATTTATTACGAAGTGAAGGTTTGGGTCTTCTAATGTTAGTTTGTGGATTACTTTGTCGAAGAGTGGTAGGTCTTTTACGTCTTCTGGCTCTACTGCCACTGTGACTACTGGGTCTGAAACGTATTTTAATCCTTCAAAGGGTTGCGTTTCCACACCTTCTTCTGCCACAGTTTCACCCACATGAATTGATGGTAACCCTGATAAGGCGGCTATGTTTCCCGCTGGAATCTCGTCTACGATGACTCTGTCGGCTGCCATGCTCATGTAAACTTGCTGGATTGTTCCCTTTTGGCGACTGTTTATGAGACTGACGGTTTTTCCTTTCTTAACTGTGCCGCTGAAAACTCTTCCTATGGCTATGACACCGCTGTGAGGGTCAACTTCAATTGTTGTTATGCACATGAGAAGAGGCCCTGTTGGGTCAACTTTTGCCATGGCTTTGCCTACTGGGCTATTCAAGTCTCCGGGCCAGATTTGGCTTTGCCTATATGGTTGGGCGTCTAATGGGTTTGGCAAATGTTCGCAGAACATGTCCAATATTGGCTCGTATAGAGGGGCTTTTTTGCTTAGGGCATCCACTTTCTTTGCGATTTCTTCTGGTTCTCCCGTATAGGCGTCGATGATTTCTTGGAAGGTTATGCCTCTTGCTTTCATATGAGGTAGGTTTAGTCCCCATTTGTGGAGAGCTGAGCCGAAGGCTACTCGTCCGTCTTCCACTTTGACTTGCCAGTCCTTTTTATGCTCTGGCGGTGCATATTTTTCTATGAGGCTGTTTATGCGTACAATTATTTTCGCAAATTTTCGCTGTATTTCTTCGGGTGTTAATTTTATCTCTTTTATGAGTCTGTCAACCTTGTTTATGTAAAGAATAGGCTTGACCCTTTCTCTGAGGGCTTGCATTAAAACCGTTTCTGTCTGCGTCATAGGACCTTCTACTGCATCAACAACCACTAATGCGCCGTCCACCGCGCGGAGACTTCTTGTTACTGCTCCACTGAAGTCTATGTGTCCCGGCGTGTCAATTAAGTTTATGAGATGTTCTTTCCCATTGTAAGTGTGAACCATGCTTATGTTGGAGGCGAAAACTGTCATCTGCCTCTTTTGTTCAAGTTCCCAACTGTCAAGATAAAGCTGTTGCCCGGCTCTTTGTTCGCTTATAATGCCGGCCGCAGCCAAAAGGCTGTCTGAAAGCGTTGTTTTTCCGTGGTCTACATGGGCTATTATGCTTGTGTTTCGGATTATTTCTGGATTATTCATCAGTTTGACGATGTCTTCAATTTGTCTGTAACGTCCCATGGTTAAACCTTCCCCATGCTAATTAAATTGGATTTTTTGATGGAATGTTCTGTTTTAGTTTCTTTAATCATTGTTATTTCGCTCTCTGAAAAGAGCTACATGGAAAAGCGAAATGTAACCTATTAACTTTTTGTTATAACTCTTATTCCATTAATGTAATCATTTTTTCCGCAGTTTCCTTATCTACGTAAAAGCCTCCTCGGGCTAATCTGTTAACGCCCAAAAGTAAACGAGCATTATTAAGCGGTATGGGGTTGGCTGCTTCTCGAAGGTTTTTGAATCTTATAAAGGAAACTTGCTGTTTATCTTTAACGAATTGAAAGTATTGTTCCGCAGAGCTTAAAACCGATTCACTGCCGTATTCCTTCCATAACTCTTCAGACTTTCCAACTTTCCTTTCAATAAACTCTGCATAACCACCTATCTCGGCTACGGGTTTTGAAACGTAAAAGATAAGTAAAGAAGTATTTTTGGGAGGCGCTCGCGGACCGCCAACATAAGAGTGCACTTGTCTTCCTTCGTGGCTAAGACGGCAGAATTCGCGCCACCATTTCTCCTTAACCATTATGATGAAAGCATATTTTTTCTTCATTAAACCACGTTAATATGCTGAATACTTCGTAATTTAAAACTTGTTGAACTAAACTTTTTATCCTATGCTTGATTATTCATTGTTGATGTCTGGAAAAGAGTTTTTTGTAAACCGCTATGAAATGCTCGGCTGGAAATATGAGGATGTAAAGCCTAAACCAGCCATTAGGATAAACTCCACGAACGCCGAGGAAGAAGAAATCGTTAAAAGATTACAATCTTTGGGAATTGGACTTGAGAAAATCCCCTTCTTAGAAAAGGGCTATTGGGTATCTCATTCAGAATTTTCCGTTGGCGCAACAACAGAATACCTTTTAGGCTATTATTCAATTCAAGAAGCAGCATCCCAGATTCCACCAACGCTTTTCACAGATTTGAAAGACAAAATTGTTTTGGATGCTTGTGCGGCTCCTGGAGGAAAAACTGTTCAATTGGCAGATTTGATGGAGAACACCGGCGTAATTATAGCTTTAGACGTTAAATTGCGGAGATTAACCGCCCTTTCAAATCAACTTGAGCGATGCCACGTGAAAAACACGATAGTTTATAATTCAGATGCGCGGCATGCCTCCAAATTGAAAATGAAGTTTGATCGCATATTATTGGATGTTCCATGTTCTGGCAACTTTTCCACAGACGAATACTGGTTCAAACGCAGAACGATCAAAGATATTGAGAAGAATGCGAAATGCCAAAAAGAAATATTGGCTGAAGCAGCGAAAGTTTTGAAGGATGATGGAGAAATAGTCTATTCAACGTGCTCCCTTGAACCCGAAGAAGACGAATTAATCATTGATTGGGCAATAAAAAACCTCGGGCTTCACGTGGAAAAAATCGATTGTTATGGTGAGCCTCCCTCGACCGAGATTTTTGGAAGAAAGCTTGACGATCAAATAGAGAATTGTAGGAGAATTTGGCCGGGTAAAACTCAAGGTTTCTTTGTCTGCAAACTCAAGAAGGATGCGCGGATAAGATGAAATTTTTAAAGAAATTTGTGAGCCGATTTGGCGCAAAAATTACGCTAAATGAGAATCTCATAGCGAAAAGAGGAAACAGATACTTTCTTCTCAATGAGAGACTGAAAACTCTGGTTGGAAAGGACTTCTTTTACGCTGGAGTTTATCTTGGAAAAGTCAAAGATGGAAAATTTTTCCCAAGCTTTAACCTTTTATCGATGATCGCAAAGGAAAAGGCAAACAAAATTTTTGTTGACAAATGGTCCGAGTGGCTCTTTATTTGTGGAAGAGACCTATTCAAGCAAGGAATAACAAAAATTGTCGGTTCAAAAAAGAAAGGTGATTATGCGCTTATCCTAAACCAGCATGGCGAGTGCCTAGGCTTCGGTAAGATTTTGGGCAATTTGGATGAAATTGTGGAAGGCGTTGCTGTAAAAAACATTTCTGATGTAGGCGATTTTCTAAGGAGAGAAAGACATCAAATCTAGGCTATTTCCTCTACTATTTTTTCAATTTTTACAGTTTTCTGCTCCCGCTTCATTAAATCTCGGACAACCACAGCATCCTCTTTTAGCTCCTTTTCTCCAACTATTATCGCATACTTTACCCCTCTTCTGTCCGCATCCTCTAAGGCTTTAGTTATTTTTCGACCCATAACCTCAACTTCTGTTGGTATGTCCGCATCTCGTAGCCTTCGTGAAATTTCCATAGCCTTTCCAATCAACTCATCTTTTGTTGGAATCACCATAACCCTATTTTCCTCTCTTTTCTCGATGGAGATTTTTTGAGTTTGCATGGCTAACATTATCCTATCTATTCCATGGGCTACTCCAACCGCTGGTGTGGGTTCGCCACCAAACAATTCAATAAGCCTATCGTATCTTCCGCCTCCGCCCAAGGCTATGTCTATTTCTGGCACACTAACTTCAAAAATCATTCCAGTATAATATTCAAGTCCCCTCGCAAAACCAGCATCAACTACAAAGGCGATTTTGCTTTTGCTTTCCGAAACAAGCTTTAAAATTTCATGAAGGTTTTCTACAGCAGCCTCAGCTTTTTCGTAACCCATAACACACTCTTTCATTCTTTTAACGGTTTCAAAAATGTCACCGCCTTTAAGCTCAACCAATTTTTGGAGAGTTTTTATGCACTTTTCTTTGACTCCCGAATCTTTTACCAAGTTAATGGCCTCATCATACAGTTTCTTGTCCATTAGTTGCATAGCTGCATTTTGTGTTTTCTCATCCAAATTTTCCTCCGCCATGACGCCCCTTAAGACTCCGACATGTCCAATTTTAAAAGCGCAATTCCTCAGCCCAACGTTTTTCATTAGACTGTTTGTTAGCATCAGTATTTCAGCGTCTGCTTCGGGCTTGTCTGAACCCATCAACTCGTAGTTTGATTGCCAAAACTCTCTATAGCGTCCCCGTTGGGGCTCGTCATAGCGGTAAACGCTTCCTACAGAAAAAAGCCTCAATGGTTTTGGCTCATTTTTTAAAGTGGTTGCAACAAGTCTTGCAACTGAAGCTGTAAACTCTGGGCGTAGAGCAACCATTCGGTCGCCCAAATCTCTGAAGGCAAACATTCTTGAACGAATTTCTTCACCACTCTTTGCTGCCAAAAGTTCATAGGACTCTACGACGGGCGTTATGATTTCTTGATATCCGTAAAGCTCAGCCACTCGCCTTGCTTTGGCTTCGATGTACTTCATCATTTTGGCTTCTTCTGGCAGGAAATCCCTCATTCCCCTAACAGTTTTAAATTGAGACATGCCAAATTCTCCATCATTTTAAGGGCAAGTGCGAAACTGAATAGTAAAGATATTGCATATCTATTTTAATTTCTTCCCGATATTTTGTACATGTCTTGGTTTATATGTTTGTTTTTAATGTTGGTTGCTTAACCAACGGATTAGATTTATAAGGATACACCCACAAAGGTACTGCCTAAAAGGTGATTTGAAACGGATCTTGTTGCACTATTAATTCAGATCGTCGTAGGAACAATAATTGTCGCCCCAGTCCTTTGGTTAGCTGGAAGAGCACTGGTGGGAAAAGACAAAGCAAAGTTCACTGATGCAATATGGATAGTGATTCTCGGAACGATATTAGGTACGGTCATTGGAAGTTTCATCGGTGGCTTAATTGCAGCAGTTATAATGCTCATTATATGGCTTGCATTGATTAAACATTTCTTTGATTGTGGATGGATAATGGCATTGGCAATCGCCATCATCGCAGTAATAATCTTCATAGTAATAGTTGCAATACTTGCATTGATAGGCATTGGATTATTAGCACTTATCTAACTCAAACATAGAAAACTAGTTTGACGCTTTGAACCCTCTTTTTTATTGGCATTTTAGCTTTGCAAACCGCACAAGAAATTATGCGATACAAAGTGCTTAATGTAAAATAAGTTTAAACTTAGATTTGTAGCTGAGAAACTGAATAGTAAACTATTTCTCCCCTGCGATTAATGACAGCCAAAACCAACTCCTTTTTGAGGCTTTGACACTGCATCATGGCACGGGTTAAATCCTCCAATGAGATAGGCTTTCCTTCTTGAATGTTTAAGACTAAATATTTAGCCGTGTCTTTGCCATACTCGCCTCTCTCATAAACTCGAAAATCAACGCCTAAACCAAAACCCTCCCGCACCACATACCCACGGCTTCTTAAATCGCGATAGGTTAAGTATGCAGCCCAAGCATTTTCATTAACAGCCTCATAGCAACGTAGAAGCCTCTGAAAATCCACGGCTTCTCCTTTTTCATCTTCGATTTCAAGTATTTTCTTTTCCAAAAGATATAATGCCTCATAAAAAGTTAGCAGAAGTTCATCATTTTCTATCGTGCCATATCCTCTTGAAGAAATGCCCTCTATATTCTGGCTTTTTGGAATGTGCACACCCTTCTCCGCAAGTAGTCCCTTAACTTTGAGTTCTGTGTTGCCAGAAACTTTTCCTTTGCTTTTGCTCATTTAAACCATCAACCGTCGCCAAATTTCATTTAAACTTATCAAAGTCCTTCTTATATAGAATCCCGCTTTCGCAGATTATTGCTGTCACATATTTAAGTGGAGTTATGTCAAATGCTGGATTCAAAGCGTCCACACTTTCAGCGGCAATACGCAGCGAACCTACATGGGTTACTTCTTCTGGGTTCCGCTCTTCAATAATGACGTCTGCAGACTTATGCTTTAAATCAAAGGTGGATTTTGGAGCCGCCACATAGAAGGGTATACGATGCTCTTTGGCTAAAACAGCCACTGTGAAAGTTCCAATCTTGTTTATGACTGCATCTTGAACTATTCTGTCAGCACCAACAATCACCTTACTAACTATTCGCTTAAACATGACATAACCAACCATGTTATCAGTAATCAAAGTAACCGGAATTCCCTCCCGCTTAAGCTCATAAGTTGTTAACCTTGCCCCTTGCAATTTTGGACGCGTTTCTGTGGCGATAACCCTAATTTTTTTACCTTGTTCCCAAGCAGCCCTTATGACTCCAAGAGCAGTGCCATACTCAACAGTTGCTAAAGCGCCAGCATTGCAATGGGTTAGGACAACATCTCCGTCACGGATGAGTTCGGCGCCAAACTTTCCAATCATGCGGTTTGCCGCAGCATCTTCGTCAGCTATTCTCTTCGCTTCCTCGACAACAAAAGCAGCTAAAGCCTCAGCGCTTCCTGAAAAATCCCTTGCCTTAGCTAAAATTCTGTCTACAGCCCAGAAAAGGTTAACACCAGTCGGTCTTGTACTTCTCAAAACTTCAGCAGTGTTCTCCAATTCTTGAAGAAGCCCCTCTTTACTTTTATTTTTCGAGTGGTAGGCTGTTAAAGCCAATGCGAAGGCTGCAGCAGCGCCTAAAAGAGGTGCGCCTCTGATTTTCATTGTTTTTATGGCTTCAGCCACATCATCACAACTTTTCATCTCAAGCATTATGGTTTCCCATGGAAGCTTTGACTGGTCTATGGTTAGTACTTTTCCGTCATGCCATTCAATCGTGTGAGTTAGCATCGCGTTTGCCTCAGTAAATTGTTTATGCCGGAACGAGTATAAAATATGTTAGAAAGTGAACCTCGTTATGAGAAAGGAAAGCCTTAGGATTCTTGTGGAAAATTTTGGAAAAAGATACGCTGAAACATTAGACATCGATCTAGCAAGCGGCAAAGACGAAGAAATTTTCAAATGGTTTTTTGCCTCAATACTTTTTGGCGCTCCAATAACAGAAAACTCCGTCATTAAAACCTACAAGTGCTTCCAAAAATATGGTGTATTAACGCCTCAGCGAATTCTCCAAACTGGATGGGACGGACTTGTCAGAATATTAGATGAAGGAAGCTACACACGTTACGACTTTAAAACTGCAGACAAACTCCTCGAAGTTATGCAAAACCTCACTCAAAAATACAATGGAAGCCTAACCCTCCTCTACAACCAAGCTTCAGACATGCAAGACTTGAAAAGTCGCCTAAAAAGTTTGGGGAAGGGCATTGGAGAAGTAACAGTAAACATTTTCTTAAGAGAACTCCGCGATATATGGGGTAAAGCCAAACTAGAACCAACAAGCCTCGTTCTGCTTGCAGCAAAAAACCTTGGAATAATCAAAAAAGAAAAACGCGAAAACGCCTTAAAACAATTAGAGGATTTTTGGCTCAGAAACAAGGTTGAAGGAAAATCCTTCATAAATTTTGAAACAGCACTGCTAAGGCTTGGCAAGGATTCTTGCAGAAAGGGCAAATGTGCTTCTTGTCCTGTTAAAAGCGAGTGCTCTGCTCCGAAGGCGCCTTAACATAAGTGATAACCTCTATTGGGCATTCTCCAGAAAGTTTAAGCTTCTTCTTCCACTCTTCGCCCACAGCTATAAGGGAAAAAAATCCTGAAATTTCAGCCTTTGCCTTTCTAACAAGGTTCACCAAAGCCGCTTGGGTTTCTCCAGTCTTAATCATGTCATCCACTATCAAAACGCTGTCTCGCTTTTTGATGGCGTCTTTTGGAATGTAAAGCGTCATGGTTACGCCTGAATCCCTAAGCGCATAAGTTTCTTCCAAAAAAGTCTTAACTCCAACTTCTTTGCTTCTCTTCGCAATTATGAGGTTCACTCCCAAAGCGCTGGCAACCATAGTTGCCAATGGTATGCCATCCACAGCCGCCGTCAAAACCTTTGTAACCCGTTTTCCTGCAAAATTTGCAAGGGCATGATTAGCCGCCTGCTGTAAAATGTTAAAATCCCCAACAATATCAGTATTATCAAAATAACCTTCCTCATCAAACTTTATCCTATTACGCAATTCAGTCTCCAAACCAACAAGCTTATTTAAAACTTTCCAAAGCTGCCTTGCCCTCGCAGTATTCGGCAAAACGTGTCCTTTAGCATATCTGCTCAAAACAGTTACGGGCAAACCAGTTTTGGAAGCTAACTCACGATAAGTAATATTCCGCTTATACTTGGCCGTCCTAAGCAGTTCAATAGTCATCAAACGAAGCTTTAACTCATCAACATGCGTGCTCATGGCAACCCCCCTTATACACTGACACGTCAATCTTAAAGCGTTTACCATTTATTATTGCATTACTAATTTAAAATTTCCGTTCCGAAACGAACAATGGCGGGTCCGCTGGGATTTGAACCCAGGATCTCCGGCTTAGAAGGCCGACGCGCTTTTTGGAATTTAGCCTTATCCAAGCTGCGCCACGGACCCTACAAGATGTGATAGTGGGCACAAATAATAATTTTATCTGTATTAATTGAAAATTCTCTATAGAAAAATGTTACTTAAAGCTTTTAAATAAGCGTTAAATTAACTTTATTAGGGAGGGGGCGAAGATCTCAGAGATTCACCGCTTTAACATTCCCATCCCCCTAGTTAATTACATATTTCTAATTCAAAACCGCAAGTCACCCTATTATGACATAGTCAACTTTCTTTTGAAAGAGATGGAGATACACTACGAAAAAGTGGGACAAGATTCCGAGGTTATTTACACAATTAATCCTAGAGTTTTACAAGAAGAGATTGAAAAGAGAGTTGCAGATGAGAAATTAACTAACGTGAATGTTTGTCGCACCATTTTGGCCTTTTTGTATGGAAGCAAACTTCGTGAAGGAAAAGATTTCTATGTCACAACAACCAGTAGAGGACGAAGGAATTATCACATTAGGGTTAATTCTCGCACTCTGAGTTTAATGTCGAGAATCTTGTAACTATTTCATTAGTAAATTGTGATATTGGGTGACGACGTTAGCGAAAGAAGAAATCACCAACCATCTTAGGTTCATTGTCGCAATTGTCAATTGAATAATTTATTCTATGTAAATTGCTGGTCGGAGCGGCATAGCTATTGTTGCTCTTTGTCGGGGATCATAAATTTCTTTGTCATCTTCGGTATAGACAATGATTTGCGCCTTGAATTTTTCAATTAAAAATTCCTTTGCATCTTCAATTATCCTTTTTTCGTCGAGTTTTATTTGTAATATGCTTTCTCTTCTGTTTTCTGGTATTAATTTTATTTCTTTTAAGATGTTTGAAGCGAATTTTACGACTTCTCTGATTTTTTCTTTCAATTCTTTTTCTGTGGTGAATTCTTTCATGAGTTCGTTTAGTTTTACTTCTCCACGTTTTGATTTCTCTAAAATTTTTTGGTAGACTTTCCATTTCCATGAGTTGGCTGTGTAATAGAATATTTTTTGGGGAGTGATTTTTGTTGCTTTTAAGACATTTAATGTGTCTTCGATTAAGTCTTCTATGAAGTTTTCCTTTTCCTCTGCTAGTATGTCTATTTGCTCTTCATTAATTTTTGGCCATTCAGCAAGTGAGATGAAACTCTCTTCTTCCATTTCGCTCCACAATTCTTCACATATGTGCGGTGCAAATGGTGCGAGCAATTTTAGCCATGTTTTTAGGGCTTCTTTTAGAGTCTTAGATTCTATTGTCTTTTTTCTTTGTATATACCAGCGAAAGTCGTTCCATGTTTCGAATAAAGCGATTTCTAGGGCTGTTCTTGTTTTCATTTCTTCCAAATTTTCTGTGACTTCTTTTATGCGGTGTTGTAAGATGCTCATGAGCCATTTCTCCATGTGTCCAGTTTCTGTGCTTTTGGCTTGTTCTATTATGTTTTTTGCAAAATTATAGAATGTTTCGAGTTTATTTTGTATGTCTTTAACGTTTTCGCTTCTCCAGTCTGGGTCATCCATTCCCTCCGCAGCTAATAATAAGGCGCATCTCGTGGCATCTGCCCCATATTTTTCTATGGCTTTTTTTAGGGGTATGAAGTTTCCCAGATGCCTATGCATTTGTTTCCCTTCTATCATTAGCATGCCGTTTACGCCTATTCCTTTTGGCCAGTGTTGCGGTGGGAAAAGCGCTGTGTGGTGGAATACGAAGAATGTTAGGTGGTTGGGGACGAGTTCTTTGGCTGAAACTCTTAAGTCCACTGGATACCAGTATAGGAATTCTTTTCGCATTTCTTCGAGAGTTTTGGCTTCTATTCCAGTTTGTGCGGCTATTGTATCCGCGTTTCCTTCTCCATAGAAAATGTAGTTGAAAACTTCTTTAGTGAGCTTCTCCGGCGGTATATTGTTTTCTTTTATGTGTTTGTTTATTGTGTAGAAAGCCATGTAAATTGTTGAGTCGCTTAGCGTCTCTATAATCCAACCTTCTCCCCATGGTAATGGTGTGCCGAATCCTGTTCTTCTTGCGCAAGCCCACTCTTTCAACCAGTCAATTACTGTTAAGAACCATTGGGTTGCGGTTTCTGGGTAAATTTTCATCTGATTTATGGCTTCTTTTGCTTTTTCTTTCCATTCTGAGTCTGAATAGTTTAGGAACCATTGGTCTTGCAAGACTTTGACGATGCATGGCGTTAGACAGCGGCAAACCACTGGTTGTGGTAGGTCATACATTGAGTCTACGATTCCGCGGTTTTTAAAATCCTTTATTAGGTTTTCCTTCACTTCTCTAACTATTTTTCCAGAATATTCCATGCAGTTTTCTTTTAGGATTCCGCCATGAAATTCCTTCTTGTAGAGTATTTTTGTTGCTTCTTCAGCCTTTGGGTCGTGCTGGTTTTTGGCGCCTAACTGTTCCACTATTTCGATGGCTGGATATTCGCCGAATCCTTCTACTTTGATTAGGGAAATGGGCTTTATTTTCTTCACAGTTTCTGGGTCTATGCCAAACTCCTGTAATACTTCTGGTTTTTCTTGTAGGTCTTTGAGGGCTAACCAATCGTATGGTGCATGGGCTGGAACGCTGTAAACAACGCCTGTTGCTTGTTTTGAGTTGACAAACCATCCTGGAAGTATCGGGAAACGTTCTTTTGTTACTGGGTTTTCGAAGGTTTTTCCTATGAGCTCTCTCCCTTTCAGTGTTCGTTTTATTTTCACGTTTCTCCCTTGCTCTTTCATTTTTTGGGCTGCCTCTTCGCTTATTATCCAAGTTTCGCTGTCTACCAAAGCTTCGACGTAGGTTGCGTCTGGATTTATCCACATGTTGGTTACGCCGTAAATTGTTTCGGGGCGGAAAGTTGCTGCTGGCAAAATGGTTTCATGATTTAGCTTAAACTTTATTAGCGTGTATTCTTCTGGAGTTACGCCTTCTCCAACTTGGCGGTCATGGTCTCCTGTTGGGCTTTGACATTTTGCACACCAAACAACTGGATGCGTCCCTCTTGAAACGTAGCCTTTCGCTTTGAGGTTTTCATATTGCCATTCTATAAATTTTTGATAAGTGGGCATTATTGTGTTAAATTCTCTTCTCCAATCAATCGAGAAGCCGGCCTTTTTTGCGGCGGTTCGTCCATCGTTTGTATAGTATGTTGCCATGCAAATTGGGTCACTAAATTTTCTGAGTTCTTCTTCTGGAACGCCATCCACTTCTCTTAAAACTTTTATGAATTCTTCATCGCCCTTTGCTACACGTTCGCTTGCACCTAATAGTGGTTGGCCTGTCCAATGCCATGCCCATGGCCAGAGCACGTTGTAGCCTTGCATTCTTTTGAATCGTGCGTATACGTCTACGCGGGAGGCTGTGAAGCCGTGGCCTACGTGGAGGGGTCCATTCATGTATGGATATGGGAAGGTTATGAAGAATTTCTTTTTGTTTGGATCTGGGTTTGCCTCAAAGATTTTTGCTGTTTCCCATTGTTTTTGCCATTTTTCTTCTATTTTCTTTAAAAATTCCATAAAACTTTCTGAATTGGTTTGAGGGATATTAAAGGTTTTGTTTTCACGGACAGAGAACGCTATTCCTCACGTTTAAACACCATATCAAGTCATAACAGAACTTGCATTAATCCTTTACTCTCTTTCCCTAACTATTCGGGTTTTAATTGTTTCTTCAAGATTTCTTCAGCTTTCTTAACCGCCTCTTTTAGTTTTTCGATTTTTGTTCCTCCGCCTTGGGCGAAGTTTGGTTTTCCACCGCCTCCGCCGCCTATTATTGCTGATGCTTCTTTTACAATTTCGTTTGCGTTTACACCTTTTTCCAGAGCAGCTTTACCAACCATAACCATAATTCTCGCATTTTTTCCGTCATTTCCATAAAATATTGTAACCGTTGCATCGTCCTTCTTGATTGTTTCGTTGGCTGTTTGAACCATGCGGTCAACATCAATGGAATCTTGAAAATCGCGTATTACTATTTTGACGCCGCTTATTTCTTTAATTTTTTCGGTTGGTTTTGCTCCCAAACTTGCGCTTTCCCGTTCCGCTAATTCCTTAATCAGCCTTCTTCTTTCTGCTATGACTTCCTTATAGTCTTTCACGAGTTTTTCGGCTGTTTTGTCCAGTTTTTCTACTGGAGCGTTCAAAATTTCCGACAATTTCCATAGCAGCCTTTCCTTCTCTTGTACTGTTTTTAGGGCGGGAATTCCGACTGAATATACGAGTCTTTCAACGCCATCTTGAATTCTTTCTGTGTGAATTATTTTTATGAAGCCGATCTCTCCTGTGCTTTTCAAGTGAGTTCCAGCGCACGCTTCTACATCCCAGTCTCCAGTTTTTACCACGCGGATTTCTTTGCCTGGAACCGCACCGCCCTGATAGAGTCTAAAACCATATTGGTTTTCTGCTTCGCTTCTTGGCATCCAAAGGGTTTCCACAGGCATGTTTTTTAGAATTGCTTGATTTGCCAAAGTTTCTATTTTGTGAATTTCTTCTGGCGTCAATCGGCGATAATGGGATATGTCCAGCCTTGAGGTTTCAATGCCTTTTTGTGTTCCAAACTGCCAAACGTGCTGTCCCAAAACACGCCTTGCAGCGCCATTAACTAAATGAGTTGCTGTATGTGCCTTCATTAAACTGTACCGCTTTTCCCAGTCAATAACACCTTTAACAATGCTGCCTTCTTTCGGAATGGCTTCGCCCTTAATTTTGTGGACTATTACTTTGCCGACTTTTTTAACGTCAACAACATCAACCCTTTTTCCGTCGAATAGGAAATAGCCCGTGTCTGCTGGTTGTCCTCCGCCTTCTGGATAAAAGCATGTCTCATCAAGAACCACATAATCATTATCTATTACTTTGATGACTGTTGCATCAAACTCTTTCATGTATTGGTCCTGATAATAGAGGGGTATTGTTTGAGGGAGTTCCGAAACTTCTTTTTCCAACCATTCTTCGGGTTTAACTTCTTCTTCTACTGGTTTTGTTGTTTGCATGTGTCTTTCTGCGATTAATGCGTAGAAGTTTTCTGGAATATTCACGCTTAACCCCTCTTCTTCCGCAATCTGCTTAACAATTTCTGGTGGAAGCCCATGAGAATCATAAAGCTCCGTCAAAGTTTCCACAGGAATTTCATGCGCCTTTCTGGTTTTCAATTCGCTGGATATTCGCTTAACCAGCCCCTCGCCCCTCTTTATTGTTTCTTGAAACTTTTCGTTTTCAACTGAAAGCATTTCCATTATTTCGTCTCGCATCTCCTTAAGGTGAGGATAATCCTTAGACCAGAAACTAATTTGCATGTCTATAATGTCTGGCAATTTTTCCGGAACACCCAACATCTTTAATAGTCGGTAGATTCTGCGGAAAAGCAGTCTCGCCAAATAGCCTTCCTGAATGTTTGATGGAACTACGCCCTCGGAAAGTATGAAACTTAAACATTTCGTGTGGTCAGCCACGGCGAAAGCATTTTCGATAGGCGAGAGAAAAGCGTCTAGTTCCTCAACTTTCACTCCAATAATTTCCGCCACTTTTTTCCTAACTTCCCACATGCCAGTTGTTTTATCCAAACTGACCAAACCGGAAACTCTTGCCACCTTCGCCAACAAATCCTTGTCAACGCTGGTTATTCCCACAATTTCAAAAATCTTGTCAAGCAATTCTCCATAAACTGCGTGAAAACCGCTGATCGCACCTTGAGAGATCCATGTAAAACGGTCAATGCCGTAGCCGGTGTCGACGGTTCTTATGGGCAATTTGATGAATTCGTTGTTAATAACTTTGTATTGCATAAAAACAAGTGTTGCAAGCTCCAGTCCTCGAACAATAGTTTCTAAACATGGACCAGCATTTCCGCCACCAGACCAAACTTCTTCCTTGTAAACAATCTCCTCAGATTTAATGCCCAATTCTTTTGTAGCAAACTCATGGTGGTACCTTACGGTTTGGTCTTTCCAATAAACCTCCTTGTCTGGATAATTAAATGCGTGATGCCCCCCCATTTCAAAAACAGTTTCATACTTTCCAAAAGTTGGACCAGTGTTGGCAATATCCACTAAACGAATGCAGGGCTGAACAATCACAAGGGGGTTTGCTGGTGGAGGAGCAATTCCCTCAGTTACGTAGGGTTGAAAGTCGATGATGCTTGCATGTGTTAGGTAAATGTCTTCTCTCCATCGGGCTACAACGGGATAAGGCTTTATGCGGGTATGCCCATGCCTTTCAAAAAATGATAAGAAAGCCTCTCGCATCTCGCCAAAAGTGTAGCTTCTCTTTGTGGGCGGGTTTTCTATAAAAGTGTAAAAAGCGCAACCTTCCTTTCTTGCTTCTCCGCAAGTTTGTTGCTCTGGATTTTGCGTCCAAAAATAATCTCCACATTTTGGACAAAGCTTCCTCACATAATCCATTTCCTTAAAGAATGGGACGCTGTACTCCTCTGCTGGAAACTTTTTCTCCAACGTTTAAGACACTCCAATAAATTCTTTAATTTCAAGTTCCAATGGATTAAAGAGCTTCACAAATTTAAACTATTTCACTACCCAAGCTTAAAGCCAAGCAGGAAACCAACAACAAAGCTTCCCATGAAGGGAAGTAGCGATATTAAGCTAATGAACCATTCTGCTGCTTGACCCACCAATCCCAAAGCATTTTTTAATGAATCAAAAAGTCTCTCATAATTTATGCTTAATATCCCTTGTGTGCTTAGATAAATTAGTGCTATTATAAATAAGCCTATTAAAATGGCTATTAGCTTGCTTAGCTTTTTTACAGCATATCCAACTATGAAACCGCCTATGCCTCCTAACCCCAACTGATAAGCAAGCGGCGAAATAATTTCGCTCATAGGATATCTCTCTTTTGAAGTGCTATCGCAAGTTTGATTTAAATGTATTTTGCTAAATAAAAGAAAGGAGGTGAAAAGGGTTTGCTGGACCTTTACATATTAAATCTTATAGTTACGTTGGGTATGTTTGCTGTCTTGATTTTTAGGGCTTGGATTGAACAGAAACATTACCGCATGATGTGGCAGGAACTGGAATGGAGAAGAACCTATCAAACCATGGGACGATTGCTTAAAGCCGAAAAAGATCTGTTTTCGAAAGTGGAGGGCGGCGATGAGCTTTATCAAATGCTGTGCGAAATTTTCAAAGTAAACGAGTAAAGAAAAAATTAAGGAAAATGCCAACAATCAATTAGCTTTCCGTTTATTTTGTGTTTTTCCATTCCATAACGCCTAAAAGGCTTTGTTAAATGTCTTTGAGACCTGGTGGATGTTATGTAAAGTCCTTTTCTTATTTCTCGTTTCATTTTAACCTTAACTTTCCCAATGTTAACGTATCTAGAACCGCAATTTTCGCATCTAAAACCCTTATACTTTCCTATGGATTTCAATCGTTTTCCACATTTAGTGCACACTGGATTTTGGTAAACAATTTTTGGCGCCAACTTCAACAGCCGAATCTTTTCAAGGTTTATAGTTAATGGATTCTTTTTTGATGGCGCCCTTACCCCACCATAAACTTCAACGTAATCCCCAACCAATAACTTCATTGTGGCACGGCGAAGAACGCCTGTAGGCTCGTAGGCTGCACAGTCCACTTGAGCGCTGTCATCTTCAATTGAGAAAATCACATGCCTTCGAGGAATCATTTTTGGATTCGCCGCCACAATTCCTCTAGCTATAACTGGATGGTAAGGCTTAACTTCGCTCAGTTTTGCAACCCTTTTTAAATGCGCATCTGTTCCTTGATTTGTTCGAAATATAACCCATCGTTCTATAGGCTCAAAAGGCTTAACCATGACAAATGCCTTCTTTACAATTTCTGGAGTTTCACCCCTAATTCCAAAAAGAATCGGGTCTGGTCCCCTCGGCGTAATGATTACTCTGTGCTTTTCTTGGTCCACATTATTGAACGTGTAGGGCGCTGTAGCCTTATCCATTTCAAAAATTGAAGCCTCATCCACCCTTCTTTTTGAACCGCAATTTTCTGGGACACGATACGCAAGTATCTCGTAGGTGTGATCTCCGTGAAGGGTTTCGCCAACCGCTGCTAAACTGCCAATTATGCCTCTACCCTTTTTGAAGCCAACCGCTTCCGCCCCAAACTTTTTCAGAAGTTTTAATGCCTCTTTTAGACTTACAATTCCAGTGATTGTGTTCTTGGCAAAATTTTTGATCTCATTTGGTATGTGTTTTCCTTTAAAGAAGACTATGCCTGGGTCTGTGCCTTTAAATTCTAAATCCGCATTCTCCTCCACCATACTTATGGCTAATTCTTTGATTTTTTCCTCAACATTTTTATTGTATTGTATTCTTAGGCAGAGGGCTCCGTTTCCCCTAGTTTTCCATGGCACGTTAGGATTTAATCTAATTAGGTTTGGGTAATCAATGAAGTTGGCATTTAATTTTTGCAGTTTTTCCACTAAGAGGGCGGCAATGTATGTTGTGCATCCTCTTCTTATGGAGTCTGTATCGTCCAGTCCTATGTGCATGATTTGTTTTGTCATTTATGGTGTCCCATTCTTGATGAATAAAGGAAAGCTTAGGTAAATAAAAAAGAGGAAGTTTTGTTATTTCGACTCTTCCACAACAATCATTGTTAAAGTTGACCTAACCTTATCAAGTCTCCTTATTCGCCAGGTTACAATTTCCTTAAGCTTATCCATGGATTCTGCTTTAACCCTTGCAACAATGTCATATACGCCATAAACAGCGAAGGCTTCGTCCACTCCCTCCACTTTCTTAAGGTCTTTTAGCACATCTGCTTCTGAGCCTATCTCAGTATTTATCAACACAAAGGCTGTTGGCATGAAATTCTCCTCACTTAATGTTTTATCTTTATGCATTAAAATATTTTGCTAAATTTTGAATAGCATGGATAGGCTTATCTTCTATTTTAGGCATTAAACTATTAGGTTTTGGTATGCTGGAAAAAAGTGAAAGTGTCATAACCAGCCGAGAGATGCGGGCGTTAGAGCTAAACAGCGAATATTTTGGTGTTTCCAGACTTCAATTAATGGAGAATGCTGGGCATAATGTGGCTTTGGAGGTTGCTTCGCGATTCCCACCGGAAAAAAGTGTTGCAGTTTTCTGCGGATTAGGCGGGAATGGCGGCGACGGTTTCGTTATCGCTAGGCATCTTTCCTCATTTGGCTTTAAAGTCACGGTAATTCTTGCTGGAAAAGCCAAAGAAATAACAGACAAGGCGGCATTAAAAAACTGGGAAGCCCTACAATTTTTGAAGGAAACAATTCCAATCTACGAAGTTTATGATAGCATACTCATACCCGAAATAAAAGCAGATATCGTGGTCGATGCCTTACTTGGGATAGGCACTAAAGGAAAATTGAGACCGCCAATTTTGCAGCTTGTCCAAAAAATCAACTCTATGAACGCCTTCAAGATTGCAGTTGACGTACCAACGGGAATCGACTCGGACACCGGAGAAATTTTAGGCGAAGCCGTCAAAGCCGACCTAACCATAACTTTCCACAAAACAAAGCAGGGACTCGAAAAAGCAAGAGATTATATTGGCGAATTAAAAGTAAAAGACATAGGGTTACCAAAAGATTTTGAAAACTTTGCAGGACCAGGAGACGTTTCGCTGGTTGTTAAACCTCGCCCTTCGGAGTCCCATAAAGGAGATTTTGGGCGCCTACTTGTAATTGGAGGAAGCGAAAGCTTTTCTGGGGCTCCCGCCTTTGTTGCTTTGGCCGCTCTACGAACTGGCGTGGATTTAGCTTATATTGCTGCGCCGGAGAAAACCGCCTATACCATTTCTTCCATGTCACCAGATTTAATCACAATAAAGCTTGAGGGAAAACACCTAAACATAAGCAATATACCAATGTTGAAAACCTACATAGAAATAGCAAACGCAGTCGTTTTGGGACCGGGTCTTGGGTTGCATGTGGAAACGCGAGAAGCAGTAAAGGCTGTTGTGGAGGCTGTGGAAATGGCTGGGAAACCTTTGCTTTTAGATGCGGATGCGCTTAAAGCTTTTTCAGAATTCAAAAGAAAGTTAAATGTGCCTTTAGTTTTGACACCCCACGCTGGTGAATATGTTACACTCACGGGAAGGCGGCTTCCGGAAAGTTTGAAGGAAAGGGTTTATGAAGTGCAGAAGACAGCGGCAGAATTGGGCGCTGTAATACTTTTGAAAGGTCCAGTGGACATAATCTGCGACGAAAAACGCTTCAAACTCAACTTTACTGGAAACCCAGGCATGACCGTTGGCGGAACAGGAGACGTGCTTTCGGGAATTGTGGGCGCCCTCTTAGCCCAACAGTGCGATCCTTTTGAGGCTGCTGTGGCTGGAGCCTTTGTTAATGGTGCCGCTGGAGACTTTGTTTTTGAAGAGAAGGGTTGCCACATGGTTTCCAGTGATTTGCTGCAGTGGATTCCGAAAGTTTTAGATGACCCCATGAGCCACTTGAAGGTGCGCAAGAACAGTGCAAGAAAGAGTTAGAATTGTTGTTTATCATGCTGGGCAATGCGACCCTAAAAAGTGTACAGCCCTAAAGCTCAAACGCCACGGGCTAATCCGCATGGTAAATCAAATAAAGTTCTTGCCGAAAAGGGCTGTTGTGCTTAACCCCTTTTCGGAAATAGCCTTTTCTCCAGCGGATAGGCAACGCATAGAAAAATTTGGATTAGCTGCCTTAGATTGCAGTTGGGAACATGCCCAAAAAGTTTTATCAAAACACGTGAGAGGAACCGCTCGCTGCTTACCAGTTTTGGTTGCCGGAAACCCAATCAACTTTGGCAAGCCAACCCAACTTAGCACTGTTGAGGCTTTAGCTGGAGCCCTATACATAGCTGGATTCAAAGAAGAAGCGCAAAGGCTTCTTTCCATATTTAAGTGGGGACACACTTTCATCGAAATAAACAAAGAAAAGCTTGAAAGCTACGCAAAAGCTGCAGATAGCTTAGCAGTTATTGAAATCCAGAAACAATTTATTAAAAGCTATAATTAGTGTATTTTTCTGCTTTGTTCACCACAACACAACAAAATGTCAAAAAGTGATTTTATTGTGGACTCATCTCGCAAGTCGCCTATTAAATATATTCTTGAATCTTTGCTGTCTAAAGAAAGACGTTTTACAAAATCCTTCGTTTCCATTAGGCATTTTTCGAGTTTAGTATAGGACAAGAATCTTTTTGCAGACTTTTGGTCTGATGTGAGGATAGTAAAAGAGGAATTTAATGTATTGTTTACGGTTATCTCTTTAAGGTTTTTCTCCGTAGCCATTTTTTTACGTATTTTTTCATTTGGTTTTGATAGGATTTCCATGCTGAGAGATAATGGGTCTTTAAGGAACCCCCAACATGCGAGGCGATCGGTGTCTTTTGTTAGTAGTGTTAATGGGTAATGCATTAGGTTTTCCCGGTCTACGAGGCTTACTGCCATTTCAATTTGTTTGAAAGCCTCCTTTTCTTTCATTTTGCATACTGCTCTAAATCCTCCTCGGCTGTATGGACGGAAGCCTACAAACTCGCTTTTCGGAGACATATATTCCTTTACTGTTCTGGCGTATTTGACTGCAATCTTTCGGTTTTGTCTCATTCCAATAAAGTATACAATTATAAAAAGTAAAGCGAGAAGGAAGATTGCAGTAAATTCGTACATTTTAAGGCTCCTTTCGTTGACGGGCGGCCATTCTGCTTTGATGTGTATGATAAGTTTTATATTAAGATAACCCTCAATATACATTTTTGGAGGAGAAAAATGCTCTCAGTAATTGTCATTCTATTGGGTATAATCCTTTACGCAATTGCCTATTGGGGCTATGTCAAATGGTTTGACAGAAACGTCATAATGTCAGACCCTAAACGAGAAACGCCCGCACACACATACATGGATGGCGTTGAATTCTTTCCAACAAACAAATACGTCCTATTCGGCTTCCAATGGAAAAGCATAGCAGCCTTGGGACCTGTTCTTGGCCCAATTATTGGCGTTCAATGGGGATGGCTTCCCGCCCTTTTGTGGATTCTCTTTGGAACAATATTCATCGGCTGGATACATGACTATGGAAGCTTAATGGTATCAGCAAGATCGGAAGGCGCTTCTTTTGGACCTATAACTTATGAGTTAGTTTCGCCAAGGGCTCGGACAATATTGTTATGGTATATTCTCTGGTATATCATTTTGATTCTTTCATCGTTCACCAACGTTGTTGCAGGATTATTTAGAAGCTATCCCGTAAGTCCAATACCTGTGCTTATTGTAACACTTATAGGTGTGCTAGCAGGTTTTATGACATATAAGCTTAAAGTTAACATAGTTTACACCACGATCATCGCCGTAATAGTAATGTTTCTAGGAATCTGGGCTGGTATAGCCCAACCTTTTAGGGTCCCTCTTCCAGCGACAGGTCCATTTCCAAACGCTTTAGATTTTTGGATGTTCATAACTCTGCTCTTCTGTTTCCTTGGAGCTGTGCTGCCGATTTGGGTTTTCATACAACCCATTAACTATCTTTCCTTCTATCTTGTATATTCAGGCGTTATAGGCATAATTATTGGCGCTATCATTGGCGCTCCGAATTTTTCGCAAACAGCGACCACAACCTTTTGGACTACGGGAAAATGGGTTAACTCAGCAGCAATTGGTCCGTTATGGCCGATGATGTTTGTAACCATCGCATGTGGAGCAATATCTGGATGGCACAGCTTAATAGGCTCTTCCATTACTTCAAAACAGTTGGATACAGAACCTGATGCTCATTTCATAGGTGGTGGCGCAATGTTGGCTGAGGGAATACTGGCAACTGTGGCTTTGGTTACATGCGCAATTCTTTCTCCAAGCTTGGTAGAAACAACTGCTGCAGGAAGCGTATTTGTAAAAGGCGGTTCCCAACTATTAGGTTATATAGGAATTTCAGAAACTGTTGGAAATGCATTGACGTCTGTAATGCTAATTATATTAGCGATAACAATAATGCATATAGGACTCAGGATTACCCGCTTGGTTCTGTCAGATTTAGGTGGGCCCAGATTTGGCGGAATATTCAAGAATATGTACTTCAGTGCCATCTTAGTATGCATAATAGTCTATTTAATAACAAGTCCACACGTTGGTGCTGTATTCAGCTATATTTGGGGCACTTTCGGCGGAGCTAATCAACTCATGGCTGGATTGGCATTGATGATAGTGTCCCTATGGCTTACCAAAGAAAAACGTCCCACAATCTATACCGTGATTCCTATGCTTTTCATGTTAGCAACTACCTTGTCAGCGTTGGCGTATCTTACATACAGTGGAATTACTGGATACATTGCAGATCCTTCGAAAATCGGAGCCTTAATTGCAGCTATTGTAAATATCTTCTTGTTAATTCTTGGTCTTTTCATGTGTTATGAGGGAGCAAAAGCTTTCCAGCGGTTAAGGGCAAAGCCAAAGGAAGAAACTGCTAAAACTTAATTTTCCCCTTTTATTTTTTCCCTAAGGCGTCTGCCACACGGGCAATCATTTCTAAACCAGCGACTTCTTTTTCAAACAACGGAACATAACCGCGAACCATTCCTGGAAACTTGCTGTGAATCATTTTCAAGTAGCCTTCTTGCTCCTGAATCTTGTTAACTATGTAGGATGTAGCATTTTTCAAGTCAAACTCTTCCTTTGGCAAAACCTCATTCACTATAACGCCGCCAGTTGGTATATCGAAGGCTTTAACCCAACCAATGAAACGCTCAATAACCGCTATAGGAAGAGCAAGCGGTAACGTAACAAAGAAGAATGCTGTTTTCTCCTTATCCGTCAAAAGCTTTCGTCCCTTCTCAGTCTTTTCCCTGGTGGCTAAGAGACTGGCAAGCATGGGATCTCGCTTTATTTCCTCCATAATCTTTTCTTTTCTAAAAGACAACTTAACCCGTAGGGAAAGGGCTTCCTTTCGGCTTTCAACCATTTTATGCAGCCAAAGATCATAAACTTTAGACATTCCCAAAAGGCGATAGGTGTGGGCAACTGGTGCAGTGTCAAAAATGTAAGCGTCAAATTCGCCCTTCAATATCAAATCAATCATGTCATCAAACATGGCAGATTCTTCAAAAGCTGGATTCGTGGTAGCAATATCCACAAAAGGTTCAGGGTCCAATGGTATATCTGCATACTTCAAAAACGTGAGAATTTTTTCACGTATTTCCTCTTTATACCTCTTAATCGTGTCTGTTACATCAATCTCAATAGCGTAAAGATTTTTTGCCCCCTCAATTTTTCGGATGCCTTTGCCCCAAATGTCTTGTCCAAAAGCGCTTGACAAACTATGAACAGGATTAGTGGATGAAATTAACGTTTTTCTGCCCAACTTTTCAGCCAAATAATAGGCAGCGCCAGCAGCAACTACGGTCTTACCTACCCCACCCTTCCCTCCAAAAAACATGTATTTCAATTGAGGATTTGAGGATATGAAGTCTCCAAAGGTTTGAGTTTGACTCATAACTAGCGTCCCTCCTTAAATAGTACCTTAGCAACTTCAGGAATCATTTTAAGCCCCTTTGGTTCTCTATCAAACATTGGCACAATTCCACGAATTAATGGTCCAAACTCTCTTTGAATCGTTTTCATGTGTTCTTGCTGCATTGATATCTTATTTTTTAAGAATGAAGGAACATTCTTTTGCTTTAACAAATCCGTAGGATAAACTTGATTCACTATAACGCCGCTTAATGGAATGTTGAAGGCTCTAAACATCTCTAGGGCTTTTTTGGTGTCTAGAATTGGCATAAGCTCTGGTATAAGAACATAAAAGAAGGCTGTGTGCTCCTCATCCCTCATCATGTTACTGACAAATCCTAATCGGGTTCTTATGAAATCCAACTCCTCCAAAATCTTATCTTCTTGAGCTAATCCGCCCTTTCCGCTCATAACAGAAGCTACATCACCATACTCTGCTGCTTTTTTTCTGGTCTCAACAATTTTGTTAACCCAAGCGTCTAATATTTCTGACATGCCGAGAAAACGAATAGCATGTCCATGTGGCATCATATCAAAAATGTAGTAATCATATGTGCCGCTTGTCATCAACTCAACCATGGCGTCAAAAGTTGCTGATTCAGCCATGGCGGGCTCCGCTGCAGAAGATTGAATATAATCTTCCACTTCTTTTGGAACTTCCCCATACATTTCCATTATCTTGTTTCGAATTTCCTGCTGATAGTCCGCTATGCGTTTATCAGCATCAATTTCCAACGCAAAAAGGTTAGGGGCTATTTCAACCTCTCCCTTGCCGAAAATGTTCCTCTCAAAAATATCGGTGAGACTTGCTTGGGGATCTGTTGAAAATACAACAACCCTTTTCCCATGTTTAGAAAGCCAATAAGCAGTTGCAGCAGACAACGTTGTTTTTCCGAGTCCTCCCTTACCGCCGAAGAGTATGTATTTCACGTTTGGATGAGTTTTTAAATATTCTTCCATCGACATAGTTATTGACAAATTTGTTCAGCCTCCATTAGGCAAAAATCGAGTCAGTGACGTCGCGTTCCCTCAGCAATGTTCTCTTCCAAGTTTTAATGTGGGGAACGCAGTATGGCAAAAGCCTTAAGCAGTAGTATGGTGGCAATACTGGAACGCCTAGCATGTCTCCCATTGTAATGAGCATAAAAAGATTTTCCAAGTGCATCCTTGTTTTTAGGGCATAACTCACCATACCATGCATAGCCATTCCATAAACTAAGCCCTTTGCTGCCTTTTTAATCTCGCTTTCCCTTTTTTCCGCGTTCTTTTCTTTTTTCGCCATTGGTTTTTCACTCACAAAACAATAAGGAAATACTCTCAAGATAAAAATGTTATTCTTATTTATCCCTTCAACTTCTCCGTTATATCCTTCTCTTTAAGCAAGAAACTTTTCCACGCTTCTATCCTTGGCAACCAAAAAGGAAGCAATCTAAGCTTATAATAAGAAGGAACAGGATACCCCAGCATGTCTCCAATCACTGCCAGCATTAACCCATACTCGACAAGCAGTCTCCTTTCTTCAAGTTCCTTAATAGCGCTATAAACAGTTGCTCCGATAAAAAAGTCTTTGATTTTCCGCCAAAATCCTAAACCTTCAGCCTTAGCAGACAAGAAAATCCTTCCGCACAATTTAAAAGTAAACATAAATATAGCTGTATTGGTCGCCATAAGGAGGCTAACCTAAATGGGTGAAAGAGAGCTTCTCATGATTCCAGGTCCAACAAATGTTGACCCAAAAGTTTTAAGAGCTCTAAGCAAGCCACCTCTATCCCACACAAGTCCAGAATTTGTTGAAATCTTCAAAGAAACCCTTAACAACTTAAAAAGGGTTTTCATGACGGAAAATGATGTTTTTGTAATAGCTGGTTCTGGAACCCTAGCCCTAGAAATGGCTATTGCCAACCTCGTAGAGCCCGGAGACAAAATTTTAAATTTGGTTGCTGGCTATTTTGGCGATTATTTCGTTAAAATATCAAAGGCTTATGGAGCTACTGCAAAAGTTTTGGAAGTGCCGTGGGGTAAAGCAGTAAAGCCGGAAATGATTAGGAATGCCTTAAAAGAGGATTCTTATAAGGCGGTTACTGTTACCCATGTTGAAACGTCCACTGGTGTTGCGAACCCAATTAAGGAGATAGGCGAAATTGTTAGGGAAAACAGTGATGCCTTCTACATTGTAGATACCGTCTGTTCACTTGGTGGAATGGAAGTTCGAGTTGACGAGTGGAACATAGACATTTGCGTTTCCGGTTCACAAAAATGCCTGGGCGTTCCGCCTGGTTTAGCCCTACTTTCAATCAGCGACAAAGTTTTAGACTATCTTGAAAAGCGAAAAAATCCCCCAAGTTTTTGGTATGGAAATTTGCTAAATTGGCTTCCAGTTATGCGAGACCCATCGCAATACTTTGCAACTCCGCCAGTTAACATGATTTATGCCCTTTCTGAAGCTTTGAAAATTGTGCTTGAGGAAGGGTTAAGTGAGCGATTTAGAAGACATCATGTTTTGGCTGAGGCTTTTAGGGCTGCAATGAACACCTTAAACCTTAAGCTGGTGGCAGATAGAGAACATGCAGCTGACACTGTTACTGCCGTGTATTATCCAGAAAACATTGATGATGCAAAGTTCAGAAGCGAAATGAAAAAGTGTGGAATTGTTGTTGCCTCCACTCTTGGACCATTAAAGGGGAAGGGCTTCCGAGTGGGACATATGGGAAACGTTAGTCAAAACGATATAATGTCTACAATAGCGGCTATTGAATCAACTTTGAAAAGTTTAGGATACAATTTCAAACTTGGAGCTGGATTAGCAGCAGCGGAAGATAAACTCCTTTCACTAAAAAGGTAAGTGAAGGCGTAAAGGGTTTCGGTGAAGTTTTATGGAACCCCCTATGATTATGGATTTCCACCTTTTTCTAATTTCAGTAATTTTAGTCTCCTTATCTGGAGTTATGTCGCCTGGCCCCTTGTTTGCTGTAACTGTTGCAAGGGCTAGCAGAGAAAAGAATGCTGGAATCCTAATATCCATTGGTCATGGGGTTGTGGAGTTCCCCATAATGTTTCTCATTTACCTTGGTTTTGCATGGGTTTTTGCTTCCCCGCTTACACAGAAAATTATAGGTCTTGTGGGTGGAGCATTGATGGTTTATTTGGGGTTGAAAATGCTTAAAGCTCGAAAGGAAATGGAAGAGGAGTCTTCCTATTTCAAATATGGTTCCCTTGTTTCTGGGATTCTTGCTACAGCTAGTAATCCCTATTTCCTTTTTTGGTGGGCTACTATTGGACTCTTCTTAGTTATGAATGCTGCCCTTTTTGGGTTTGTGGGCTTTTTAATTTTTGCCGTAATCCATTGGTCTTGCGACCTAGTCTGGAACATTTTCGTTTCTTTGACAGTTTTTAAATCGAGACGTTTTTGGACTGAAAGAGTGCATGAAATTGTTTTTGGTTTTTGTTTTCTCGTTTTAACAGGTTTTGGAGTATGGTTCATTATTTCAGCGTTACGCTAAATTGCCGACTTTCCTAAGTCTATACCGTTCATAAATCAAGTCTACCCTTTCCCCAACAACCATAAACTCAACTGGAAGCTTCCCACCTGACTGAAGGGCATAAAATTTCTTCACAGTGCCCTCTATGTCTTCTGGAATTAAGGGTATAATCATATCCGTATATCTGTCCTTAATCTCAAGTTGGAGGATGCCGCCTTTGCTGACAATTTGTGCTTTCATTGTTCCCTTATAAGTTTCGTAAAGTCCTGTAAGCGCATCATAGACTCTTTCAATTTTTATGAATGGAAGGTTTTCCGGATTTTCATTCAGCATCAATGCAAGTCCATACAAGCCAATTTGGGAGAGAGGATAACCACTTCCATTAGCCATTAACGCAATGCCCACTTTTTTATCTGGTATGTATCCCATGTAGGCAGTGTAAACAAGCACAGAGCCACCATGACCTACTAATTTATTGCCATAGAAGTTGGGAGTTATGCTTAAGCCATATCCATAAGATTCTCCGCTGAAAATTTGAAGCGGCAATTTTATTCTTGGCTTTTCCATCTCCTCTATAGAATTGGGAGACGCCAAGGTGTTACCATCGTATGTTCCTCGATTAAGAAACATGATAATGTATCGGGCTAAGTCTAAGACATTACTTATCAGCCCACCGTCGGCAGAAATTCCATAAGGATAGACGGATTTTTTGCATTCTCCATCTCTGGTGATTATGTATGGTGTGGCTGCATCCAAATCTGATTCCACATCTTCTTTTTTAAAGAAGCTTCTGCTCATATGCAAAGGTTCAAGAATATTCTTTTTCACGTATTCTTCATAACGCATGTTAGAAAGCTTCTCTATGATGTAGCCGAGAATCACGTAGCCCTCGTTTAAGTAGAACCATCTTTCTCCAGGCTTAGCCAAAGCCCACTGGTCTGCTTCACGAATAAAAGTTAGGATATCCTCGCAGCTTGCTATGGGAATCCATTTTTCACCAGCCCCCGTCAAATATCGAATAAGAGCTTCTGCATAAGCCAAGGCTGGCAAACCAGAACTGTGGCTGAGCAGGTGCCATATTTTTATTGGTTCCTCCATGGATTTTAGCTCTAATGGAACATATTTGCTAACAGAATCCTCCAAGCTTAATTTTCCTTTTTCGGCAAGTTGCATTATGGAAAGGGCGGTGAACGATTTGGTTATGGACCCTATTCCATAAAGTGTGTTTGGAGTTGCCCTTAAGCCATACTCCAGGTCCCTAAAACAGAAGCCTCTACTATAAATCACTTCGCCGTCTTTAACGATGGCTATGCTTAGTCCTGGCAAATGGGTTTTAGACATTTTCTCAAAAACGAAATTTTCTAATTTGCTGAAATCCATGATTTTCACCTTGCTGAAGATTAGTTATTTTTCAAGAAAATAAGCTTAAGCCCTAATTTTATGTGTGTAAGTGTTTAAGGGCGAGAAAGATTTAACATTTAAGAATTTAGAATGGTTACAGAATAAATTGTTGAGGGGGACTCTAATGCCGAGTGAAGAATTTAGGGTTGGCAAGGCAAAAATCCTCCTAGTTCAAGGCGACATAACTGAAATGGACACTGATGCAATAGTGAACGCTGCTAATCCATCGCTTATGGGAGGCGGAGGCGTGGACGGAGCAATCCACCGCAAGGGCGGACCAAAAATCCTTGAGGAATGCAAACGCATAAGAGCCACAGAATATCCAAACGGATTACCAACGGGAAAGGCTGTCATCACTTCTGGCGGGAACTTAAAGGCTAAATACGTTATCCACACTGTTGGACCCATATGGCGTGGCGGCTCAAGTGGTGAGCCGCAACTTTTAGCTGAAGCTTACCACAACTCGCTAAAATTAGCTGTTTCTAAAGGACTAAAAACTATTGCGTTTCCAGCCATAAGCACGGGCACCTATGGTTATCCTATCGAAGAAGCGAGCAAAATAGCCCTATCAACGGTTAAGGAGTTTTTGGAAAAGGAGGATAACCTCGACAAAGTTGTGTTCGTGTTGTTTTCAAGTCGCGACTTCGAAATTTACAGAAAAACAGCAGGAGAAATTCTGTAATCGCCAAGTTTAGCTTAAATCAAGGATTATGCATGGGACAAGGCTCATTTGCATTGCATTTTGCAGAGTGCTTTTGAGCAGAAGTGGGTCCGCATACGCGATCAAAGTTTTTCCGTCTTTGCTGGCTTTAATTCTCCAGAATCTTTTCATATCCTTTTCTGCAAGCTTCCTTCTTCCTTCCATGTCAGACTGCAAGGCAAGTTCTATGGATTTTAAATAAAAATCTGTTATGGAATAATTAACCAATCTCAAATTAAATTTCAATTCTTTGTCGCTTAGTTTCTCTTTAGTTTTGAGACAAGCGATTATGGCATTTCCAAAATCTTTTAGACTTTCTTCCTTCAAAACTGTTAAGGGACAAATGAATTTTGAAGCTTGAAGAAAGCGAATCCAGCGCTGGGTTTTCCTCGATTTTTGGTAAGGTCAAAAGTTTCTTCCATGTCTGCTTAAGTCCTAAACTTTCGGAAATTCCAAGTTCTCTGTATTTAAATTTTCTTTTAAGCCAATCAAACTCTTCTTTTACAGAAACAGTTATTGAAAAGTAAACTATTCCTCTAAGATTTTTCACTAAATATAAATGTAAAGGCTCTGAAATTTCGTACACAATAAAATTTGTAATTCATTAAAACCTTAAAACTTTATCCATTTCTCCATATGGTTGGCGATGTTGGCTGTAACCTGTCTTTAGTTTTTGGGATGTGACTTTGAAGTTTACAGAAAGGCGGCAAAGGAGATTTTATAGTTTTTGTTTACCTCATTAAATTCCCATGTTGCGGAAAATACCCTTTCTTCCAATTCTCAATTGTTTCTCGCCTCTAAACGCTGATGTGTTCGCATTCTCAATTTGAACCGTGTCTCCTATGGATATGGAGTCTATTTGTTTGTTCCACAAGCATAGTTTAATTTCTCCCGTTTCATCTGCTATCCGAGCGTTGGCTACGCTGGCATAGTTTCCAAATCTTGTAAAAACAAGAGTAGGTTTTGTGATTTCAAGAACCTTCGCCTTCACGTTAACTTTTCTCATTCCTACCCTTAAATCTCCTATCTGAAAAGAATGCGGTTTAATGCCTTTTATGATGGAGTATCTGCGGAACAAGTTTGTTTTTCTTATCTCTTTTATTGGATTGTTCTTTTCCCTTAAAAATTCTTTAAGTATCGGAAATTGAGCCACAACTTTTTTGCCTTTTGTTATTAAAAGGATAATCCCTTTCCTTTGTTTACCACGGCATTCAACTAGGAGATTTTCACACGTGGATTTTCCAGTTTCGCTTGCTGAAACTATTGCGTAGAAAAGCTTGTCAGGGTCAACCTCATATTTTAGGGAAAGAAAAGCGAGGTATTCGCTGGGTGATATTTTGCTTCGCATTTTTCCTACTCTTTTTTAAGGGTTATCTCCATTGTCGAAACCATCCTTGACCTATTTTCACCTTCTCTCGGCGGCATTTCCTCGGTGCCAATGGATACTTTGCTTATTTGCAAATCTTTCATGAAGCGTCTTCTGGCTATTTCAACTGCGTCAACCGCTGTTGTAATTGCTTGCCCGCGGGCTTTCAGAGTTATTTCTTTGGCGTTGCTTGCGGAGAGGCTTGTAATAATGGCTAGGACGTAGGCCATTGGCGGTTTGTTTCCAATGAAGATAACATCCCTATTTTCTGTCATTTTTTCACTCCTTTTTATGTTATTTGTAGCATGTAACGTTGCCTTGTTTACGCGCATGTTCAATGGTAGAACGTTACTGATAAATAATCTTCAACCTTGCTTATAAAGGCAATTGAAAAATAGCTAAAGGTTATTTAACAAACTTCGTTGAGTGTCTTTTGAATTTTTTCTTGCATGTTAACGAGCAAAAATAGTAGGTTTCACCTTCGTAAGTGCTTTTGAACTTGGCCGTCCTTTCATCAAGAATTATTCCGCAAACAGGGTCAGTAGGCATATTTTAGTCTTAACCTCATAAGAGAATGCATGTTCTGCCTATTATGGTTATGGGAAGAAAGGCGTTTCACGTTATTTCTTCTATTGTTGTTTTGGTGAGGGCTTTTATATTGTTAAAGTTTATGAGTTCACCGTAGCCTACAAGGGTTATGGCTGTTCCTTCATGTCCCTTTCTAGCGGTTCTGCCTATCCTATGAAAATATACGAGGGCGTCAAACGGAACGTCATAGTTAATTATGTGAGTTATTCCTTGAATGTCTAAGCCTCTCGCGGCAACATCCGTTGCAACAAGCAATTTCAGTTTCCCCCTTCGGAAAGAGTTTGTAACAAAATCTCTCTGCGATTGGGTGAAACCGGCATGCAGTGGTTTTGCGTCGTATCCCCTTTTTCTAAGCTTATCTGCAAGCATGCTTGTTCCAAGTCGGGTTTTACAGAATATTATGGCTTTTTCTATATGGTTTTCGTCCAGAATATTGCATAAAATTTCGAATTTGTTGTGCGGGTTTACAACCATGTAATATTGGGTTATTTGTGAAAGGGCTATTTCGCCTTTGCTTACAAGTATCTTTTCAGGATTCTTAAGGTATCTACTGCATATTTTCATTACCGAGTGGTCTATTGTCGCCGAGAAAAGGCTTGTCTGCCTATTAGCTGGCACTTTTGAAAGTATGTGTTCAATATCGTCTATGAAACCCATGTCCAACATCCTATCCGCTTCATCGAGAACAACAATTCTCACAAATGCCAAGTTTAACATGCGCCTCTCAAGCAAGTCAATGATGCGGCCTGGCGTACCGACGACAATTTGGACTCCGTTTTTAAGTGCACGTATTTGTTTTTCAATGGGTTCTCCTCCGTAAACTGGTAAGACTTTCATTTTTGTGTATTTTCCAAATCGGCTAATGCGCTCTGCAACTTGGACAGCAAGCTCATGAGTTGGCACTAAAACTAAGCCTTGAACATCCTTAACTTTTGGGTTTAATCTTTCAATCATTGGAATGCCGAAAACGGCCGTCTTTCCCGTTCCAGTCTGCGCTTGTCCAATAACATCTTTGCCTTCCAGTAAAGGAGTTATGGCTTGGGCTTGAATTGGAAAAAGATTACTAAACCCGACTCTTCGATTCCCCTCATAACCTCCGCACTTAACTGTAAATCTCTGAAGTATTGTTTTTGCATATATTTATCTCCTGCCACAAAACTTTTCATGCATCTTCCAAAAGCTTTCAAAAGGCCTCTATAATTGCATGAGTGAATATGTGACAGCAAAACTAAACGCAACACGCTTATAAAAAGGTTTGGCAACCAAACATGAGGAAAAGGCTGGCATGCTAGCTGTCTCTTAAGGTTAGCGCGAAAATGAAACCTATTGCCTGTATTACTCCGCAGACATAGAAGACATATTGTATGCCAAAACAATTCCAGATTATGGTGAATAGTAATGGGGCTATAGTTATGCCTAGGTTTTCAATGCTGCCATAAATTCCCACAGATGCGCCCAACACTTTTTCTGGGACGGAGCCAATCAATAACGCGAGAAGTGAAGGCGCAACTAGAGAGAAACCAAAGGATGAAAGAATAGTTGAAACTGACAATTGGTAAAAATCAACAGTTATTGAAAATGTTATTGCGGAAAAGAGAAGAGTTGCGAATCCGATGGTAATGGTTTTCTTCGTACCGATTTTTTCCGCCAGAAAACCTGAGAGAATAAAGAAGACTACACAGAAACCTGTGAACTCCGCTTGGTTTAACCCTACAAGAAAAGTTGATGCACCAAGGATTTCAGAAGCAAACAAAGGAATTATTGTTCTTATCATGCTCATCTGTAAAAAGCTTATTACTGCACAGAAGAAAATCATGTAGATTGAGTTTACCTTTAATATTTCACTTAGAGCATGCCGCATTGAGACTCTTCGAGTTTTCAGTTTTCCAGCTCTGGGATAAGTTGAAAATTCTGTTCTGCGAAGAACAATTAGTGTACTCAGTCCAATTACGAATAACAATGTGGAACAAGAAATAAATGTTATGGCATAACTAAACTCTTGAGCTACGTAGCTAAAAAAGAGAGAACCAACCGTTGAACCTAGTCTTATTGCTGAGAACCATAAACCCAATACAAATACAAGATTTCTAGACGAAGACAATTCAGAGACAAGCGTTCTAGTAGATGGTGGCGACATCACATTAAACGCTCCTCTTAAAGCCTGAAGAATCAAAAAAAGGTAAAAAGAGAAAGGTGCGATGTAAGCCAATGTCACAATGGCGGATGTAAAAAGGCCTCCTAATATGAGCTTGAATTTGTCGAATTTGTCTGATAGTATTCCCCAAATCATTTCAAAAAGCAACATTCCAAACGTGGATAAGAAAGCTAATATTCCCCAGTCAATGAGTGCCACTCCCAAGGACTTAAAGAAAAGAGGAATTACACTTTCAATACCGAACATCATTCCTATAAAAAAGACGACTAAGTACACAAAAGCAAGCAACTTATCGTTTTTATCCATGCTTCACCCAGCAAATGTCAAATTTGCATCTGTTGTGTTCTAACAGAAAGATATTAACTGTTCGAAACGAAAAGCGTCATTTAATATTTTTTCTATAAAGTTTTTAAGCTTGTGTTTGTAGGCTTATTGGTTACTAAAGGGTGACGGGGAAATGGATTTTGCTGTTAAAGTTAATGGCCTTGTAAAAGTTTACAATGGAAAGGTTAGGGCTTTGAATGGTGTGGATTTGACGGTTGAGACTGGAAAGGCATTTGCATTGTTAGGGCCGAATGGTGCTGGAAAAACCACTCTTATGCGCATTTTGACAACGCAGATTAAGCCTACTGCCGGAGAAGCACATGTTTTCGGTTTGAATGTTGTCCGTCAAGGCGGCAAGGTTAGAAGGCTAATCAGCTATGTTCCTCAAGAGATGAGCGTTTGGACGGATATTAGCGGCTATGAAAATCTTTTAGTTTATTCTAAAATTTTCGGTTTGTCAACTGATGAAAGGGAAAAAATAATTGATGAAGTTTTGGAGCATATGGGTTTAATCAATGTGAAAAATGAATTGGTTAGGACATATTCTGGTGGGATGATAGGAGACTTGAAATAGCATGTGCCATGCTTATTAGGCCGAAAATCATGTTTTTAGACGAGCCAACAATTGGTTTGGATCCAGCTGCACGGAAGGTTGTTTGGGAAAGGTTAAACGTTTTTAAGAGGGAATACGGCGTAACCATATTCTTTAATACACATTACATGGATGAGGCTGACTTATATGCGGATGACATAGCCATAATTAACCAAGGAAAGATAGTGACTCGAGGAACAAGTGAAGAGCTGAAGCATTCATTAGGCGGCGAGATCGTCGCATTTACGCTTGAAAAGGCGACCATCAAACCTGAATTAAGTAAAGAATTTCGGAAATTAAGTTTTATAAGGGATGTCTTTGTCGAAGATGGAAGTTTAAGTGTGTTTGTTGATGATGCCGAATCCACCTTACCAAGCCTAATGAACGTCTTAAAAGGTGAGGGCATATCCGTAGGGAAGGTTTCTATAACTAAGCCAACGTTGGATGATGTTTTCCTTAAGTATGTTGGGACAAGGCTTGAGGAGAAGGGTAGAATCAGCGATGTTACGCATATGCGTTATATGATTAGGAAGGGATAAGGCATGATGGAAGGCTTTAAAAATATGCTGGTTATGATTGAGCTGGAATTGAGGAGACTACGCCATGACAGGACGGAAATCTACTTTAGGGCTGTTCAACCAATCCTATGGATAGTCATTTATGGCCCAGTCATGAGCAGTGTTAGGGCTATACCAACAGGCGGAGTGCCATACACGGACTTCATAACGCCGGGGGTTATGATTCAAACAACAACTTTCGTCAGCATATTCTATGGGTTGATGATGGTTTGGGAGCGGGACTCCGGCATCTTGAAGAAGTTGCTTGTCACGCCAGCTTCAAGGTATTCCATGGTGATAGGAAGGTCTATGGCTTCAGGCGTGAGGGCGCTATTCCAAGCCCTAATAATTTTGCCCATAGCGCTTATAATTGGCGTGCAGTTTATACCCAACCCAGCCTACTTCATCCTAGCCTTCACAATAATCTTTTTTGCTTCAGGCGGATTCGCCGCCATATCTACACTTGTGGCTTCTTTTATGAAAACTAGGGAAAGGTTTATGGGCATAGGCCAAGCCATAATCATGCCCCTATTCTTTGCAAGCAACGCCCTATATCCTATTCAAATGATGCCGCCGATCCTAAGGGAATTTTCAACATTTAACCCGCTAAGTTACGTTGTCGATGCCGTAAGAGGCTTATTAATTACAGGAAACGTTTCAAACCTTTTACTGGATTTAGCTGCAATTGCAATTTTTGACGCTGTAATGTTTATCATAGCTTCAATTAGTTTCAGGCGAATCATAGAATAGAGAAATAGTCCGCAAGCAGATGCACAATGCACGATGGTAACATTGCTCAGCGATCTGGAGGGCTAGTGTTATTTATAGAGCTGGCGATGTTGGCTGTAACCCGCCTTTAGTTTTAGGTGGCATTCGACTAATCGGGCTACCCGCGCCTCTGGGTAGATTCCTCACAGGCGTCTGTTTGCCCTTTCCACTTGCAGGGCGGCCGTTTCACCGTTTCCGTCCAGCATTCTCAACAACTTAGCATGTATCATTGGCAACTGCTAGATGGACGTTTCGTTTCTGCTCCGTTGCCAAGGCTCTCGCCTTACACCCTTGCGGGTGTTGCAATTCTACTTGTGGGCGGAGTTTCCTCAAGCCCTTAAAGCGGGCTCGAAAGCCACCCGCCAACTTCGCCAGCTCAAAATATATGTGCGTAAGCGTTAGCAATAAGAATTTTGGAAACCTTATTTTGGTGTAAAGCTTTTACTACAAATTATGGATGGTTAGTGAATGTCTAGACGAGTTATTTTGTTGACTGGGACACCATGCGTTGGAAAATCTTCTGTGGCGCAGCTTTTGTGTGTTAAGCTTGATGCTTTTTATGTGAGTTTGACTGAATTAGCCTTACGGGAAAATCTTGTTTCTGGCAAAGACATGGAGAGAAACTCTATCATTGTTGATGAAAGGCGAATGATGCGTAAAATCAGCAAAATAATAGCCGAATGTGATAGGGAATATGTGGTTATTGATGGACACTATGCTGTCGGCGTTGTTCCCAAAAAACTTGTTACATACGTTTTTGTTTTGAGGCGAGACCCGGTTGAATTAAAGGGCTTTATGGAAAAGGTTGGCTTTTCTGGACGTAAGTTATGGGAGAATTTGGCTTCTGAAATTCTTGACGTTTGTTTAGTTGACGCTTTAAAGGTTCATGGGAAAGAGAAGGTTTGCGAGTTGGATGTTACTGGAAAGAGTGTTGAGGAAGTTGTTGACGAAATTTGGAATATCTTAATGAAGCGTGGAAAATGTCGTGTGGGCATTGTGGATTGGCTTGGCAAGTTGGAAAAGGAAGGTTTGTTGGGGGAATTTTTAAAAATTTAGTTTTTACCTAATTTTTGGAGAAACTTGTCGTTTTGTTAATAAAATGATTTTTCTTCTGTTTGCATAGGCTTTTGCGTGGTCACTGAATTGTTCTCCTATTATTATTGGATTTGAGAGCCCCACGTCTTCTGAAGCCTTATCTAGATTTATTATGATATTTATTCCTATTGTTCTGTTCCAATCTTTTACCCAAACTCCTTGGGTAACACGGCCTTTCTGAACAACTAGGTCAAATTTTCTCAAAATTCCACTATAACCCTCAAGCGCGGTATTCTCCAGTTCCACTTTGTAGCCGTCTTTTTTAAAATATTGTATAGCCATCTCCATTAATGGGGATATTGGCTTTTTCTCTGCGCTTTTTTCTGTGCTCACTTCTACTCCCTAGTATTAAGGGTTATTTAGTTGCGTGTGGAAAAGGTTTTCGGATAGGAGAAGCATGAAATCCTTCATTGTAGTTATCTGTCATAAATGTAGGGGTTTTTTATTAGCTAAGACTGGACAAAAAACAAGGACATGTCCATACTGTGGCACCACAATTTTTTTAGAAAATGCGAAGAAAGTAGCCTCAGCAAACGATGCTAATGAAGCTTCTATGATTTTACGCAGATTGAAACGGAATGCAATTCTAAAACAGAAGAGTGCTAAGCTCCAGTAACGGTTTTTAAGTAGGCCATCAGTCCTATTCCTAGCATGATTGTTAGAAACTGGGTAATTGAGATGCTTGCCCGAGTTCTTTTGTGCAGTTCTGGCATGAGGTCTGTGGCTGCGATGTATATGAAGCCGCCTGCGGCGAAAGCTACAAGAAAAGTCGTCATGCTTTCTATGTAAGTGAGCAAGTATGTGGTGATGGCTCCTAGAATTGCTGTTATTGCGGAAATAAAATTGTAGGCTAAAGCCTTCTTTTTTGTGAGACCGCCATAGATTAGGACTCCGAAGTCTCCAATTTCTTGGGGAATTTCATGGAAAATCACCGCCAATGTAGTTGCAAAGCCTAAGTGGTAGTTGCGGCTTGCGAAGGAAAGGATGTATGTGGCTGCTATTATCATTCCATCAATGAAGTTATGAATTCCATCTCCCACCAAGTTTAGGTATACAAACATGTGGACTGGGCATTCTTCTTCGTGGCAGTGGCGCCAATAAAGAAACTTTTCTAGGACGAAAAAGGAAACTATGCCTATTATAACGTAATAGAAGGCTGTTTCTCCAAATTCCGAATTTATGGCTTCCGGCAACAAATCCAAAAATGCGCTTCCTAAAAGAGTCCCCGAAGAGAAGCCCACAAAAAACATTAAGACACGTTTTAACAAATTCTCCTTTAAACCTATAAAAACAATTCCCGTTAACGACATGAGGCTGACTGTTGTGACTGAAACCAGTGTGGCAATTAAATCATTCATATAGTTTTGTGTTCAATTCTTCTTCTTTATATGAATATCGGTTAGCTATGCTTAGCCTATTTCCCTAAGCATTTGACAAGTTTTGCATATCTTGTCTGTGGTTGGTTCTCCGCATTCACTGCACTCCTTCACTTCTTCTCTTTTAGCAATTTTTTCCAATGCTGGACGAATTTTTTCTACGGATTTGAAAATTGTAAATTTTATTCCAGCATGCTTCTCTTCCAAACGGTTAAGCATTAGACGGATGTCATTCCTTAAGGCTTCTGAAGCGTATGGACATGGCATACTTTGAAACTTTATCTTTTTAACATAAGCATAAAGGGCTGTTTCCTTTTCTGGAATTTCACAGAAAGGCTTCACCTTCCGCACAAGTTTTGGATGGGTTTCGTCTGTAACTGGTTTTTCTCTTGCTATGCGCAAAACGTCACCGTGAAAAATGTTTAAGAGAATTGTTTGGGTTTCATCGTCTAATGTGTGGGCTGTGGCTATCTTGTTTGCTTCAAGTTTTCTTGCAGCTATGTTTAATGCTTTTCTTCTCATTACGCCACAATATGCACACGGCGTCAGCCTCGTATTGCCTTTCTCTTTCAACTTCTTAACAACTTCATCAAGCCTATACCCATAAAGTTCTTTGAAGGAGACTATGTGATGTTCTATGCCAAGTTTTTTACAGTTTTCCATTGCTATTTTTAAGGCTTCGTCACGGTAGCCCCTAATTCCCTCATCCACAGTAACCGCTATAAGCGAAGCTTTCGGGTAATCCCGCTCTATTTTTGCTAAGATGTGGAGAAGGCTAACGCTGTCTTTTCCGCCAGAAACTGCAACAACTATTTTATCATCGAATTCGAACATTCCATATTTGGCAATTGTAGCTCTAACCTTTGCCTCAATTGATTCTGTGAAACATTTTTTGCAGAGTTTTTCTCCAGAGTATTGCCTATAAAAAAATGCTTCTCTGCGTTTGCAAATGCTGCATTGTATAGCGTTTGGGCTCATTTGCGTTTCACATTTTCTTATCTACCAATTACTAAAAATAAATCAAATACAATAGTCTTTTGAAAAGGGAATAAAATCATGGCTACAAAGCCTGAAAGGCGCTTGGAATACCGAGAGGTTGTATATGATGCTAAACGTTGGAGTTTAATCGAAAATTTTAGGGGTAAAGCCATACGAATAATGGAGGCTTTAGCTGTTTTCCATTTAGAATCCATCGTTCACGGTAGCATTGCAAGAGGCGACGTAAACGAGAAAAGCGACATAGACGTTTTCATACCCCTTCAAGTTTCTTCTTTTACTGTGGAATCTGCTTTGGAGAAGGCTGGAATTAGAGCTAATAAGCGTTTGGTTGTGCAAGCCACGCCAGCATACGCCATGAAAGCCTACATCGAAATAGACGAGAAAACCCGCGTTTCTTTTCCGTTGATGAAAATGCGTAAAGTGGAAAGGGAATTCTACCGTTTCGGCGGCGAAGCCACTATAAAAAATTTGAGGGATGGTGTGCGAGTTTGTGGCGTGGATAAGCGGTTAATGTTGATTGAGCCTACTGAAAAGGGGCATAAAGAAAGCACAATCATTGGTTGTGAAGAGCACACTGCTAAACTTTTAGGAATATCAGTGGAAACTGTTTTAGACCGTGTCCATGCGCTTTTAAGACGAGATGAGGTTGGCAGAACTGGGGTTTTCATTGAAAAAGAAGTTTTGAATGGCGAAACTTTTGAGATGACTTTGAAGAGGCTTGCCGAGCAGAATCCAGCGGTTCGTAGAAGGTTAAAAACAGTATAAGCTTAACGTAGTGAAAAGCGTAGTAGGGCTGCTATTCCGCCGAGAGCTGTAAGCTTCGCTCCGGCTTCGTGTTCCGTGCTTATCACAGTTATGTTTCCGCCTCGCTTTTCAACATTTTTCATTAAATCTTCCAAGCTTAGCCTTTTTTCGTCTGAGGCTTCACGCAACATTATATCTGTTAAGACAAGTTTTTCCACAGCGCCCAATTCTGCGGCTTTTTTAACTTCATCAAACCCATAAGCAACGTTTGCTTCGCCTTTCCCAATCCTTTTCAGAATTTCTTCCACGATTTCTGTTTCTTTGATGATTCGTTGTTGTTTCATAGCCTTTAACAGCACGCCAGAACGGAAGGCTTCATAAATTCCAGCCACGCCACCGTTATTAACGCTTTTGACATCTACAACCATTCCTGCGATGTCGGGAGCTTCATTTTCCACAAATTTTGCAAAATCATTTTTTACAAAGCCAACGCCTATAATGGCTATTGGACCTTGGGTGGCAGCCCAAACTTGGCGTAAACTGTCCAATGCTTTTGTAAAGTATTCTTTTGTTGCGTTTGCTCTTTTCTCTGCTTCCAATTTTCCAGGAAGCCTTATGCTTTCTTCTGCTTTTACTTCTACGCCGTATTGGGCTGTTGTTGCTATAGCATAACCGTCATCGTCTATGGCAATGATTATCACTGGTTTTTCTAGGGTTTTAGATGCCCACTCTAACCTTTCAAGATGATGCTTAGCCCACTCTTTCTTCACGATGGTTACTGGCATGTCTAAGGCAATGTTAAGCGTGTGACTGGCACCTGTTGGAACAATTTCTGGGGCTTCGCAAATTTTTCCATGAACCCTAAGCCTGCCCAAAAGCTTATCCCATTTAACGCTTTCAACAATAACTCCTAAAAATACGGGTACTCTTTTGCCACGTTTTGGTCTGGCGTATCCACCTTCTTCTGGCTTTATTTCCCTTGATGTGCGAGCATAAACCTCATCTTTTTCATAGATTATGTTGTATAAATGCCATAAGTCATCGAATGTTTCGGGCACTACCTTAACAATACCCTTTTTCAAATTCATCTCTAAGATTTTCAAAGCTTTTAGCCTCTTCGCACATTTATGCAATAGCATTGGTGACTATTAAAAAGTGTTAAATTATTTATTCTTGATACTTCTTTGGAATGGACTATGAATGTTAATGTAAGAAAGGCTATTTTGCTTTTTCTAGTTCTCTTCTTAACCTGGCATGTTCTTTACTATATCACTTTTCTTTTTCCGTTCCTAAGCAAGTATTGGCTGTTTGCCTACCTCGTAGTCTTTATGGTGGAGGTTTGTTTCTTTGTCCTCGATAAACAGAAAATAAGCGATTTAGGAATTACAAAACATAAAGCTTGGAAAAAATATTTTATCGTTGGTTTCATTTTTGCAGTTGCCTATAGCTCATATTTGATTGTGATAGGCGCTTCACTATTTTCTTTGGGGCCTTCATCCACCCTCCAGCATGGCATGTTCACGATTCCCTACAACATTTTATTGGCTTTAATAGTTGGTCTTGTGGAAGAAACTGCTTTTAGAGGGTACATTCTTAGAAATTTTTGCAAGGCTTTTTCCAACATTGAAGCAATAGCATATTCCTCCATTCTCTTCGGACTTTATCATCTCTCATTAGTTTACATCTTTGTTTCTCCATTTTCCATTCTCACGTTCACCTACTGGACTCTTTTTGTGCTTTTCGCCACCATAACTGGAATTTTTCTTGGATACTTCTATACGAGCACTGGAAAAACAACAATTGGAACCATAACCTACCACTCATTCACGATTTTCATTGGGAGCTCCATACCTTTCGGCATTGTAACTTCTCAAGAGAACGGGTATATTCTAAGCATAACTTTTTACATTATAGCCATCCCAATAATGGTTTTTCTTAAAAGAAAAGAGTTGTTATCAAACACAGAATAGCAAGGAAGAACATCATTAAAAAGTGTTAAAAGAAACTTTTCTTCACTATTCATTTTGAGGGGGCGACAAGTTATGAAAACTCGGTTTTGGCTTTTAGACGTGAATTATGAGGTAAAGAATGATGTGCCTGAAATTTGGCTTTGGGGCATAGACGAATCTGGAAAGCGCATTCTTGTTATTGATAGAAATTTTCTTGACTACTTTTACATTATTACTGAAGAAGGCGTAAATGCGGATAAAGTTGTTAAAGAAGTTGAGAAGGCGCATTATCCCATTGTGGAAAGGCTTGAGGTTGTTGAACGCAGGTTTTTTGGAAAACCAGTGAAAGCCATAAAAGTTTATTGTAAAAATCCTGATGTTATACCAAAATATGCCAAGGCTTTTCGAAAAATTGAAGGCGTTAAGGAGTGCCTCGAAGATGACATTCGATATTCCATGCGCTACCTAATAGACAATGATGTGGCGCCTTGCGGATGGCACGAGATAGAAGTGGTTGAAGAAAAAAGCACATTAGCCGTTCAAGTTGACAAGGTTTATGCTGCAACATCTTACCCAAAATCTATCGAAAAAGCCGAAGTTCCATCCTTACGAATTTTGGGTTTCTCAACAATCTGCTACAGTCGCGAAGGTACGCCAAAACCAGACAGAAACCCCGTGATAATATTTTCTGTGGCAACAAACAATGGCGAAGAAAAACAGTTTGTTGCTGACGAAAGCAAAAACGACAAGCCAATTTTAGAAGCTTTTATGGATTATGTTCGAAAGTTTGACCCAGACATTATTGTTGGCTTTGGCATAAACGGGCAAGATTGGCCATATCTCAACGAAAGATGTAAGAAAGTTGGATTGCGGTTGCATGTTGATAGGGCTGGAACGGAACCGCACACAAGCGTTTATGGACACGTTTCAATAACTGGAAGGGCTAACATTGACTTGTTGGATTATGCTCATGAATTTCCAGAAATTAAGGTTAAGACTTTGGAGAATTTGGCTGATTATTTGGGGGTTATGAAAATTGAGGAGCGAACATTAATTGAGGATGTGGATTTTGCTGATTACTGGGATGACAAAGGAAAACGGGAAATTTTAAAGAAATTCTCTATGGAAAACACAAAATGCGTGATGGGCATAGCTCAAGCCCTTTTGGATTTTGCCATGCAACTCTCAAACCTTGTAGGCTTACCGATAGATCATGTTGGCACGGCAGCCGTAGGCTTCCGCGTGGAATGGTTCCTAATAAAGTATGTACAAAAAATCGGCGAACTCGTGCCGAAAAGGATTGAACAGCCCTACAGACCATACGCTGGCGCTATTGTGCTTAAGCCAGAACCGGGCTTGCATGAAAACATTGCTGTTTTGGACTTTAAAGCTATGTATCCAAACCTTATGATAACCTACAACTTGTCTCCAGACACGTACATATCGTCTAAAGAACAGCCACCCCAAAGCGGTTTTTACGAAGCCCCAGAAGTTAAACATAGATTCCGAAAAGAACCAGTAGGCTTCTACAAAGAAGTGCTCTCTTACCTCATTAAAGTGCGGGATGAAATTCGCTCAAAAATGAAGAAAACCGCCGTTGAAAGTGTTGAATATCGGGTTTTGGATGCTCGTCAAAAAGCTGTGAAGGTTATTACTAATGCTTCGTATGGTTATGCTGGTTGGATAGGCGCAAGATGGTACATAAAGCCCGTGGCGGAGGCGGCCACAGCCTGGGGAAGACACACGATATCAAATGCTATTGAAATGGCTGAAAAGGCTGGATTGAAAGTTGTTTATGGCGATACTGACAGTATCTTCGTAAAGCATGAGCCGGAAAAAATTGACAAATTGTTAAAGGAAATTGAAGAGAAGTTAGGTTTAGAGGTTAAGCCAGACAAGATTTATGTGCGCATTTTCTTTACAGAAGCCAAAAAACGTTATGCAGGGCTCTTGCCTGATGGACAGCTTGATATTGTTGGTTTAGAAGTTATTCGTGGAGATTGGGCATCTATAGCCAAAAAAGTGCAGGAGCGGGTTTTAGAAATAGTTTTGAAGGAACAGTCTCCGAGAAAAGCCGCAAAATACGTGCAGGAAACCATTTACGAGTTGAGGCAGAAGCGCATTCCATATCGAGACCTAATAATATGGAAGACATTGACAAAAGCTCCAGAAGAGTATGAGGTTAAGGCTTCCCATGTGGAGGCTGCGAAGATGTTGATGGATAAGGGCTGGAAGCTTTCCGTTGGCGACAAAATTGGCTATGTGGTGGTTGTTGGCGCTGGACGCTTATATGAGCGTGTTAAGCCCTATATGTTTGCTTCTTATGATGAGGTGGACATGGAATATTACATATCAAAGCAAATTGTCCCCGCAGCAGCTAGAGTTCTCGAAAGTTTCGGCATAACAGAAGAAGAACTATTGAGTTCAAAAGTGGAGGAAAAAGAAACTAGAAAGCTAACAGACTTTTTCCGAGCTTAGCTTGCTTTTTATTCCTTTTGCGTTTCAATGTCTGTGAATGTTAGTAATTGAACGTTTAATGGTGGCTTGACAGCATCTGATATGCGTGAGGCAATAATGTTTTTTATGTTTTTCTCGCTTGCCACGTCAACTATCCTCTGGGTTATTACTCCATCGAATATGACTGTGTTTACGCCTTCTGTTTGCTGAAGTTTTTCGGCTAGTTGGCTTACTGGCAATCGCTCAATCTGCTCCAACTTATCATTCAAAAGAATAGCCTCTAATGTTCCCTCCAAGCCCTTCGTTAGTTGGACGATTTCCTTCGGGACCTCTATTTTGTGCTTTTCTTTTCGTGGTGGTTTAAGCGCTTCTTCTATCGGAACCTTCGCTTCTAACGCCTCAAAAATTTCTTTACAGTTTAATTCTTCAACCTCTTTTCCTCGTGGGGCTCTGGCAACATACTTGACGTTTGTTACCTGCATCAGCTCTTTTAGGATTAGGTCTCCACCTCTGTCTCCGTCGAGAAGCGCAGTTGCCTCTTTTTCTTTTGAGAGTCGCTTTATCGTTTCTGGAACCTTTGCTCCTTCAAGAGCTATGACGTTGAGCATTCCGCAACGCATAAGGTTTATTACGTCCGCCCTTCCCTCAACAATAATTATCTCCTTAGCGCTGTCAACTTCTGGTCCAGCGGACAACTCTTCTGGTCCGTATTTTTCGACCTTTACAGCTTTCAGAGTTTCCGCAACTTCTTTGAAGACCTCGTCGACTGAGGGCATGGTTTCGATGGTCCATTTGTGGAGAATCTCCTTGGCTCTGTCGATTATCATTTTTCTTCTGGCTTCTCTTACGTCTTCAATTTTTTCTAGGGTTACTTTTGAGGCGCATGGTCCAACTCGGTTTATGCTTTCTATGCTTGCTGCGATTAGGGCTGTGGAGACTCTGTCGAGGCTTGTTGGGATTGTTATCGTGCCAGTAGTTCTATCGTTTTTAGAATGAAGCTCAATTTCTATTCTTCCAATTCTGCCAGACTTTTGCAGTTCTCTCAAGTCGAGTTCTGGTCCGAATAAGCCTTCTGTTTGTCCAAAAACTGCTCCTATAACGTCTGGCTTTTCCACTACGCCTTCTATTTCGAATTTTGCGTGGATGACATACTTTATGGTAAACGTTTGTGATGAACCCGTAAGCGTCACCTCCAACTGATTTTGTTTAAAGGTTAGTTTTAATCACGTGATGAGAGTAATTTTGGCTCTCAGTTTCACATGATTGTTAACTTGGGCTCTTTATTACTTTTATGAATTACTAATCTTCTTCTTTAAGGTTTCTATGTATGTGGCTAAACCCTCAACATCTTTCAACTCTTTACCGACAAGCCCTATAAGTTCCCGCCAAAATCGTAAATTAACATCCATTTTCATTTTTTCCAAATGTTTTGCTAGGTTTTCTGTTAGTTCTTTTCCTCTTCTGTCAAAATCCAACAATAAGATGACTTTTTGTGTTCGGGTTTTTTCTAATTCTGAAATGGTGTCTAGAAGATTTTTGCCGCCTGTTTTTGCTGATATTATTTTGCCTTCCACATTAAGCGCTTTTAGGGCTTCTATGTCCTTTTTTCCTTCCACAATTATTGGTGTTCCTTTTTGGTTTTCTTCGGCTAATCGCTCCAGAATTTGCAGAATTTTTTCCCCTTTCTCTTTTAGGCGTGTGGACAAAATTTTTACCTTGTTATTTCAGCCTTTTTAACAATTTCTAAGCATTCTTTTGCTTCTTTGTCTGTTTCGAAATATTTCCTTATTGGTTCTAGCATTTTTGCTATTTCCTTTGCCACCGCATTTTTGAGGTCTTGAGGGTGCACTTCGCCGTTTCTATAAGCCCTTTCTAACTCTTCGTAGCTTTCGAATTGGGTTGTTCCTCCGAATTTTGCTGGTCTCTTTATTTGGAAGGCTTCCTTTTCATGGAATATTATGTACTTCACTATTTCCAGAATTGGGTTTGCCTCTGTTTGTTTTTCTGGACACCAGGCTTTGTGCAGTTTTGCCCTTATTTGTTCTTCTGTGTCGTGGATGAATATGGCTGTCCATGGTTTTGACTTGCTCATTTTGCTTGCTATAACCTGTTCCAGTTTATCCTTTGACTTTAGCTCTACTGGTTTTGCAATTCCCATGAGAAGGTGGTGATGAACTGCCACGGGTTTTTTCCATCCCATTTTTGGGAAAATTTCTCTCGCTAAAACGTGGGCTTTTCTTTGGTCCATTCCGCCGTGGGGTATGTCTGCACCTATCTCCTTTATGTCTACTGCTTGCATTGGTGGATAGAAGTATTGTGAAAGGTCAAGTTTTTCGTGTTCGCTTCTTCCCATTATTGTCATGCATCTTAGGCTTCTGGCAATTGTCATGTGCTTAGAGAACGTGAGAACTTTTCTCCAATATTCAAGGTTGTTCTTGTATAATTCTGAACCTAAAACAGTCTTAACTCCTGGACAGAAAAATTTGAAGGCTTTCTCATAATATTCTGCTGCTTTGTGAATCTTGTTCCAGTCTCCGCCGAACTTGTTGTTTATGAAGCTGTGCCAGTCCGCAAAATAAACTTGGCATCTTATTCCAGCCTTTATGAAATCGTTTATTTTGAAGCCTGAAATGACAAGGTTTCCCAAATGGAGTAAGCCTGAAGTTTCAAAGCCTATGTAATGCCCGGGGTGCTCGTTTGTTTGTAAAAGTTCCCTTAACTCTTCTTCCACTAGGATTTCTTCTGTTGGCGGTTTTTTGATTAATTCAATTTTTGTTTCTATATCCAAACCCTATCAAGCCTTCTACATTTTATGCGCAAGTGAAACTTAAAAGTTGTTTCGCTACACTTTATTTAGTAGAATATTTGGAGAAAGACTTGAAAACTTAATATTTATATTTAAATATCATACCTAAGATAAAGTTTAGTAGTACATGGAATAATGGGTTAGAAAGTGCAAGATTTTGGCCAATGGCACCATATGAGTATTCGACTAAAAACCCCTGAGAAATTAGGCTTTTTTAGGGCTGGAAGTTTAATCGATGTCGGTTGTGGTGATGGGCGTTACCTTGTATATTTTAAGAAGCAAGGTATTCCGTTTTGTGTAGGTATGATATTTCAAGGGAAGCGGTGACTATTGCCAAAGTAAAACTTGCAACCAAAGATTATGTTGACCTTTTGGTCGCCGACGCTGAAAACATACCGTTTAAGGATAACTCTTTTGATGTTGTTTTCAGCGCTGATGTAGTCGAACATTTATGTATTCCATCTAAAGGCATAAAAGAAATTGTTAGAATCGGTAGAGATAAAATAGTCATAGCTACTCCCAATAAACTGTGCCCCATAGACATGAGTAAGGTAGCGCAGATTCTTACTCACCATAACCCACCACCCATAGAAAAATATTTAACAAGATTCCAATTAAGAAAGATGCTTCAAAATGCTGGGTTAAATCCTGAGGACGTTCAAATCTTTGAAAGTAGTTTCTTCCCTCTTGGGTGGCTCCTCGTGCATGTTAAGCTTCAGATGTCCCTTAAGCTGTTTAAAATAATGTTAATAATTGAGGATTTTCTTGAGAGAACGCCATTAAGATATATAGCAGGAGTGATTGTTGCCCTCGGCAGAAAAAAAGACAACAAAGTAATTTAAAAGGTTGTTTCGCGGGCGTTTGTTTCCCACCCAACCTATCACTTAACTTCATTGTGGAGCTTTGCGCTCCTCTCGGTTAAGCTCTCTCCAGTGTGGGAGTTTTGCGCCCGCGCCCACCGTGTCTCATGCTTGGGTAAACCCGCCTTCAACGGCTTTTCGCCTCTGTTGGGTCCGTCTGCATGAATTTTTCGGTGGGATTAAGAGGCTCAAGGAGGTCATTGCCAATTTGTAGTTTTATTTTTCGGTAAGTTAAATGTTGCTGTTTGCAAAGAATTTGGACTGTTTTTCTGTTTTATTTTCCCTACCCCTCCCCTCTAGGTTTTGCGTGAATTATTGTTTCCATGTTTATTTCGAAGGCTGCCACTGGGTTTTCGAGTTTCCATGCTTCCAAAACTTTTGGGTGAATTTCGCCTAAGACGCCCACGTTTTCGTCATTCACTATTGCTGCGCCTACTCGTCCTTCAATAAAGCTTGGATGTTTAATCTCTTTTATTTGCCATTCAAAACCAAGATTCATGAGGAACGCATCCAAAACAGATTTTATTTCGCTGAAGCTGGCGTTTGCGTGGGAAATAGCCGCTGCAAGTCTTTCCTCATCTCTTGTTTTTGTTTCCCTTTTCTCGTCCAAAAGCGTAACCGTGCCCAACTCGAAGATTTTTTGTGGATATTCCACATGGAGGTTGTTGCTTAAAAATTCCATGAGGCTTGGGAGAAGCCAGTTTCTTAGGCAAGTGAAGGTTTGAACTTTTGGGTTTGCAACCTCCACTATTCGAGTTTTCTTGCAGTTCATTTTTGTGAATAGGTTTTCTGGATTCGTCATCGTGTATGTTAGGGCTTCTTGGAATCCTAAGCCAATCATCAACTCCCTCGCCACATTCAAAAACCCTTGTTTTGGGTTTACGCCGCCTGTTGTTGGAAGTTTGCGCCATAAAGGCTTGATATTGTTGTATCCATAGGCTATTGCTATGTCTTCCACCAAATCTATTGGATGCATCACATCAATTCTATAACAGGGAATCTTCACGATTACCTTATGGCTTTCAAGTTTTTGGATGCCGAACCGTGCCTTTATAAGAAGCTGGGCTATTTCTTTAGCCGTTAACTGCAAACCTAAAACCTTGTTTACGTATTCAATATTCAATTCCATAAGCCATGTTTTAAGGTTTGGCGTAACCACTTTCATGTTTTCATGTGGATAGTGGATTGTGGCGGAGTAGGCTTTTCCTCCACGGTCAATTAAAGAGAGCGTAACAATTTTCAAAGTGTTAAGAACTGTTTCATGCATCGTCCCCGTCACTTCAACAAGCACATGCCGTGTTTGCTCTGTTACTCTTCCTAAATCGTTTGAGTTTATTATTGGCGGGAAGGATAGCACTTTGCTTTTTGAATCTTGGAGTATGGGATAAACTGGATGCTTTTTCACTATATGCCCATACTCTATACCCTTCGGATGCCGCTCTAAAATTTCCTCTAAATTCATTTTTTCCTCAAAACCAAGCGGGACAAAACTAACTTCTGTTGGCTTGGCAACTCCATAATAAAGCGGCGGCGTTATCAGGCTGAAGTCATACAATCCAATAGATGTACGCTGCCTATTCCTTCCATAAGTCTGGTCCAGTTTGTCTTGCAAGTGCATGAGCCCGCGGATTATTGTGTCTGTTAGTTTAACGTCTTTAACTATTGAGCAGCCTATGAATGGTCTAATATCCTTAAGCCGTGGGTTCACATAAACCTCAATTATAGGCTTGTTCACAGTATACGCCTTTAACCCCTCTTCCAACCCCAAAAAGCCCCGCAAGGTGCGGGTTAAGCCTTCAATGTTCCATATGTCTGGGCGGTTTGTATCTTTAATTTCAATGCTCACTACGCCTTCTTTTTCATCGAAAAGTTTCACTTCACCCTTAACATAAGCTAAGATTTCATTAAGCCTTTCCATGTTCATGTGCAGTTCTATGCCAAGCATTCTTTCAAAATCCGCATAATCAACGTCTATTGTTGGCATCCTAAACCACCCTTTTCCTCCTTATCCAATCCAAATCATAAGAGAAAATTTGGCGAATGTCATCTATCCCAGCCTTCATCATGAATAAGCGGTCAATGCCCAAACCCCAAGCGATAACTGGCACATTAACACCCAATGGCAGAGTAACCTCTGGTCTAAAAATGCCAGAACCCCCAAACTCAATCCACCCATAACCCTTCTTGTAAGCGCTCAATTCCACGCTTGGCTCTGTGAAGGGGAAATAGTCTGGTCTAAATTTGACCTCGTCAGCTCCAGCAATTTCAATGGCAAATTTTTCTAAAACCCCAAGAAGGTCTCTAAGGGTTAAATCCTTATCCACAACTATGCCCTCCACCTGGTTAAATTCTGTAAGATGCGTCTTATCCACAACCTCTGGTCTATAACAGCGCACAATCGAGAAATAGCGTCCAGGAATCTCCAAATCCCTGCTTAAGAGAGTTCTGGCGCTTAAGCATGTTCCATGACCACGAAGGATTAGGCGCCTAGCCTCTTTTAGGGAATATCGGTATCCCCATCCCTTGGAACCAGTCTTCCACCCATTTTCATGGGTTTCCTTAACATTCTTTAAAACATGCTTGCTGGCGTTTATGCTGCCATACTTTGGCGATTTCACGAAGTATATGCCGAAAATTTCCCGGGCTGGATGATCTTGCGGAGTATACAAGGCGTCAAAATTGAAGAAAGACGTTTCCACGGTTGGGCCTGTCATTTCCTTAAATCCTAAGGTCACAAGCTTTTCTTTAACTTCATCCAAAAACTGTAGGTAAGGATGTTTTTTGCCAGGCCAAGTTTTTGCCACAGGGGATTCTATGTTGTATTTCTGAAGTTTTGTTTTTCTCCATTTTCCGCTGATGATGATTTCTGGCGTGAGTTGGGTTATTTCCGCAGCAACTTTCACTCCTTTCTTTACTGCTTTCCATCCAGCCTCTTCCAATTCGATGATTCTTTTTGCCTTTTCCTCTGTTTCCAGAAGCTTTCGCTTTTTTAAAATTTGAGCAGCTTTTTGAAGTTCTGGGCTTAAATTTTCGATTACTTCTTGTCCCTTTTTGTTTAAAAGTTTCAAAAGCCTTTCGTCATCTTCTTCTTTTGTTTTTTCAAGCATCTGCAAAGTATCAGTCTTTGTGTCCAGTGTTGCCCATTTTTTCTTTTGAATCCATCCTAAGGCTATAGGTATGAAATGTTTTTCTAAGTTGGCTTTTTCAACCACTTTTTCGATTGAGGCTTTCTTGCCAAGCTCTTCTAAAGCATCTATTAGGCGTCTTTCTGGTAAACCCCTTTTTGCGTGAATTTTTCCTTCTTCGTTAAGCCTAACTACTGTTTGTTTCTCTTCATGAATTTTCAAAAGTTTCCTCTCTTGTAATGTCAAAGCTGCCCGCATCACGGCTGCATCAGAAAGTCCGCTCTCAGCCATTATTTGTTCTATGGAAGCCTTTCCATCAAGCTTTTTTAGGCTTAAAAGCAGTTTATACTCTTGTTCTCTAAGCTTAACCATGACTTTTCCCCTCGTGAATTTGAACGGTTATGCTTCGTATTGTAGTTGTTTCAGTTTTAATAAAACTATGCATGAGCCACACTATATTATCTAGAGAAAAGGCATGATGCCTTAAGTAAATTGGCGAGGCATCCCTTCACCAACAACACAATAACCAAAAGAAGAAATCATATTTATAGCTTATTCCTTTACGAAATCGCACAAAACTTAATACGTTTTTCATGAATCTTATAAAGAGCAAAAAAGCATAGGCGGCATTCAATTGGCTGAAAAAAACAAGAATGAAATGGTTGTTACCCCTTGGGAAGTTAGGGGCAAAGTAGATTATGAACGTTTAATAAGGGACTTTGGAACGCAACCCCTAACAGATGAGCTACTGCAAAGACTGCAAAAATACACAGGCGAACTCCACCTTCAGTTGCAAAGAGGGCTATTTTTTTCCCATCGTGATTTGGATGTTGTTTTAGACTTGTATGAGAAGGGAAAAAAATTCGTTCTCTACACTGGCAGAGGTCCTTCTGGTCCTGTTCATATTGGGCATCTTATTCCATGGATTTTCACGAAACATTTGCAGGACAAGTTTAAGACGAGGCTTTATTTTCAGATGACTGATGACGAAAAATTCTTAGTAGAAGATGAATTGAAGCTTAAAGATACTAGAAATTTTGCTTACGAGAATGCTTTGGATCTAATTGCTTTAGGCTTTGAACCAGAAGACACGTATATAATTTTTGATGTTGAAGATATTGGCTTGCTTTATGATATTGCCTTGGAAGTTGCGAAACGCATAACCTACTCCACAGCCAGAGCCACCTTTGGGTTCCAAGAAAGCACAAACATTGGTTGGATTTTCTGGCCAGCCATCCAGGCAGTTCCATGCTTTATTCACGCAAAATTAACTGGTGAAAATGTTCCAGCCTTGATTCCGGCAGCCATAGACCAAGACCCATATTGGCGGGTAACTCGCGACATAGCTCAAAAACTTGGCTATTACAAGCCAGCCCAAATTCACTGTCGCTTTTTGCCCGGGTTAGGTGTTGGAGGAAAAATGAGCGCTTCAGAACCCGAGACCTCCATATTTGTTATAGACCCGCCAGAGGTTGTGAAAAGGAAAATTTGGAACGCCTTCACTGGTGGTAAAGCAACGGTTGAAGAACAGCGAAAGCTCGGCGGCGAACCAGAAATCTGCACTGTTTTCCAATACTTCACTTTCCTATTTGAGGAAGACGACAAAAAACTGGCTGAAAGAAAAATGAAGTGTAAGAAAGGCGAAATTTTGTGCGGCGAATGCAAAACAGACCTTACGGAAAGGGTTAACAAATTCTTGATTGAGCATAGGAAGAAACGGGAAAAGGCAAGAAATGTAATAGATAAATTCCATCTGAAACGTTAAGGTGGTGTTGTAAATGGCTGAAAAAGAAAAAGTTAACGTAAGCCTTTCATCCGCCCCAAGGCTTCTTCATCCAATGCACACAGTGCTTGTCTCTTGCATAGGCAAGGCTGGAAAACCAAACATAATCACTTTGGCGTGGGCTATGCCAACTTCCCTAAACCCGCCTCTGGTTGCCATAAGCATCGCTCCACGAAGATATTCACATGCGCTTATTGAGGAGACAAAAGAGTTTGTAGTCAACATTCCAACAATGGAAATATTGAAGGAAACCTTGTTTTGCGGCAGAAGAAGCGGCAGAGACCTTGACAAATTTAAGGAAACTGGTTTAACGCCAGCCCCCGCCAGAAAAGTGAAGCCTCCTATAATAAAGGAATGCATAGCCCACCTCGAATGCAAACTCCACAGTCAGTTCACCACGGGCGACCACACAATTTTTGTTGGCGAAATAGTCGAGGCATATGCCTCAAAAGAGGCTTTCAAAGAATTATATGATTTAGAAAAAGCAAGGATGATATTTCACATAGGCGGAGACGAATTCGCAACACTTGAACCCAAAGTTCACAAGCCCACAATTTAAAACTGATAGCTTTCGCCCGGCTTCAGCACAACAACCTTCACTTTTGGCACTTTTTCTTTAGCAATTTTCACAAATTCGTCTGCTGACTGCGCCAAAACTGGAAAAGTCTTGTAATGCATTGGAATAACCGCTTTTGGCTTAAGCAATTTAACGGCTTCCACCGCTTCTTTAGCGTTCATGGTGTAGTAGCCTCCTATAGGAATTAAAGCCAAATCGGGCTTGTAAAAATCGCCTATAAACTGCATATCCCCAAAAAACGCTGTGTCTCCAGCGTGATAAACAGTTTTGCCTTCCCCTTGAATTATTACGCCTGTTGGTGCGCCTTTTGAGCATGTGTGAACTGCTGGGACAATGGCGAGCTTCACTTCATTGATTTCTATGCTTCCGCCAAAATTTAATCCAACAGCGTTTTTTACACCGTTCTCTTGTGCGTGGCGAGCAAGCTCAACCACACCAGCAAAGGTTGCATTTGTATTTTTGCAGATGGCGAATGCTTCGCCCAAGTGGTCTCCGTGGTCGTGGGTAACAAAAACTATGTCCACCATACTTATCTCCGAAGCTTTCACTGGTGAGGTTGGGTTTCCATCAAGCCACGGATCAACCAAAACAATTTTGTCTGCAATTTCTATTTTGAAGGCTGCGTGTCCGAACCATGTTATCTTAGCCAAACACATCACCTTTCTCATTAAACTTTTAAACTATAACCTTGTTAGCATTAATAAAAATAGTGTGAAATTAATGAGCGTTTATGATGAAGAAGCCCTAAAAAAACTTCAGTTGTCTGGAAAAATTCTTCGTGAGACAAGAGAAGAAATTAAAAGTTTTGTGCATGAAGACATGTCGATAATTGAAGTATGCGAAAAAGCGGAAAACCTCATACGAAGAAAGGGCGGAAAACCAGCCTTCCCATGCAACGTTTCGATAAACGAAATCGCAGCCCACTATACGTCTCCTCCAAATGATGAACGAAAAATTCCAAAAAACTCCTTGGTTAAAGTGGACATAGGCGTCCACGTAGACGGCTACGTAACAGACACTGCAGTCACACTATGTTTTAATCCAGAATACGAAAGCCTTGTGGAAACAGCAGAACAAGCATTAAAAATAGCCATAGAAAATATCCGCCCAGAAATTTCCACATCAAAATTAGGCGCAATCATAGAAAAAACCATAAAAAACCGCGGTTTCAAACCCATCTCAAACCTAACCGGGCATCAAGTTGGCAGATATCTTGTGCATGCTGGTACGTCCATCCCAAATGTTTCACAATTTTCATTCTCAAAAATTAAGTTGGGCGAAGTTTACGCCATCGAGCCCTTCGTAACTCTTTCAGAGGCTGCTGGTCGAGTAAAAGACGGCGAAGAAGTCACAATTTTTCGTTTTCTCAAATCAAGGTCGTTAAAAAATCCGCACGCAAAAAAGCTTCTAAAATATATTGAGAAAAACTTTAGAACGTTACCCTTTGCTGAACGCTGGTTAAAAAATGTGGTTCCGCAAGAGCATTATCATGAAGCCTTCAAAGAATTATTAGCCTCAAAATCCATAATGGGATATCCAGTATTCATCGAAGCCAGCAGAAAACCCGTGGCGCAAGCTGAACATACGGTTTTGATGGTTGAAGACGGATGCCTTGTCCTAACCTAAAATGGGAAGCGCTCCCTTTCCTTTTCCCTAACTTCTCTGTAAATTGCCGTTATCAGCATTTTCTCATTACATTTTTGGCACGGTTCAACTTCCTTAAAAATGTAGTCGCCTCGCTGAAACTCCCTGACGCTTTTGAAGCCGCATTTTCTACACTCAATCGTGGTTGTTATTTGGGGAAGTTCAATCCTCAAACTCAATATTCGCCTTCTTGTTTGAAACAGTAAGTATGTGGAAAAGGCTACGCCTAAGAAGCCTATCAATAAGAGGTATCCTGCAAAAATTTCTTGTTCGCTAATAAAGGCGTTTATAGCTACGATTAGAACCGTCAAAGACAATGCCAAAGTAACGAAAATTATCATAAGTATGAATGAAGAAATTTTTGCAGGTGTAGACGTTGAAGCCTTACTCATTTCAATCAATCTCCTACTGTGCAATACCAATCGTGTTGCCAACTCCAGCAATTATCACTTTGTCCCCTTCCTTAGTTCTTTCCAAGATAACATGCTTTATCCTTTCAATGGCATTGTCAACGGCATCAAAAATCTCTTTGCGCATGGGCGAAACCGCATCGCCAATATCCTCTTTTATTATTACAGCATTTATTGGAATACGATATTTCAGAATCGACTCTTCAATCTTGAATTGGTCAACTCCAGGTCCGCCTATGGCTGCTCCAACACCTTCGGCAACTTCGCCGACCTCTTCGCCTTCAAGTTTCAAGGCAGCATCAACCATGATTATTGTGGCAATTTTTCCCTCGTTTTCCTCTATTATTGTTTTAATGGCGTCTCCAATTTTGCCAACATTTCCTCCTGGTCCCTCTGCTTTTATAACGTAGGCTGTGCGTCCTTCTATTGGAACTGTGGCAACAACACAGTCTTTTGGCACTTTTCTCGTTTCGTGCCCGTGCATGAGTTTTGCTGCCACCATGGCGCCTGCTCCGTCGCCTATTGGTTGACCGTAGGCGAAGGCTTTTAATGCGCTGGCGTAGGCTTCTGCTTCCCGCATAACTAATGGTAATATCATTTGCAATTGCATTATGACGTAGAGGCTCAATGTTTTCTTTCCAAGCAAGTAATAATGCCTAATCACCTTGTAAATGTAGTTTAACGCCATAGCAGCCTCAAGCGTGTTTTCCAAATTGTTTGCTTGCGTTTCATCCGCCGCTGGAGCCATAAGCTTCACTTCATCTTTGAAGCGTGTATCCCTAACGTCAAGGATATGCTCAAGCTTCCAAACAACACCAGCTGGGTCAAGACTTTGCGGTGAAATAGTGAAGTATTCCAAGAATTTGTCAACTCTGCTGGCGGGTTCTGTCTGCGGCTTTCCAATTTCCTTAATCGTTTCTATAGCGATTCTTCTTCCTTCATCCTTTATGTATTTCAGTTTATAAAGGGAGCCTTCAACTTCTCTGAGCGTTACTTGCAATTGGATTCTCTGTCCATAAAATATGAAAAATACGAAGAAAAGAATGTAGAGTAGGCTTATAATCTGGGATAAATCAATCTGCAGCAACACTATTCCCAAGAGCATCATCAACTCAAACACTATTACCAGCTCACCTTTCGAAAAACTATCAAAAGCTTAGTTATAAATTTTAGGTAATTCTCCTCCAAATTTAAACACTAATTTTAAAGGGGCTGCCAGCTTTCCCGGCTTCGCGTGGCCGAAGACCACACTACAACCGGGAACGGAGCACGGTTTAACTTCTGAGTTCGGAATGGGATCAGGTGGGTCCCGTGCCCTATGACCGGCAAACCCCAAAATACACCGTAAGCCATTACTCATTAACTTTTCGCTTTTAGCCCTTCTCTTTAAGGATGGCTTCCCATATTCCAAAGCCACCAACGGTTTCTGGGCGCTCCACGGGGTTGTACCATCTTTTCTTTATCCCAATTTTAGCCCGCATCTTCCACCCAAAAGATTTCGGCTCTCTTTCTATAACCTCCCATAGAGAGTCTATTTTTTGGATTATCTCTTCCCTATCCTCCTTTCTGATTTGCGTTGGGTCCATGTTGGCTTCTGGGCCAAGTTTCTCGATTTCTGAGAGGAATATTTTGATTTTTTTGAGGTTTGTTGTAGCTGTATACCAGAATCCCCAGTCCTGGGCTAAAAGTTTCGCAATATATGCTGCGTCTATGCTTTCCTTTGCGCTTTCCACTTTTATGTCGTGAGCTTTTAGCAAGAGTAAACAGTCTTTTAGGTCTTTTATGCTGAAGGCTTCCCAAATCTGCAATTTCTCCAAAAGCATATCCGTCACAGTTATCGTGGGATAGTCAAGCTCCAGTCTTCCCCTAAAATCGATGGGATGATTTGCCACCAACAACTTATCAAAGAAAACATCGACATAAAACCAGCCTTTTGGATGATAATATATCTGCCTTCCAGACGCCGCCGTAGAAAGCGTCATTTTCCTCTTTACATAACCAATATTGCCAAAGAACTCTTTCATTTTCTCCCTATAACTGCCATAAGAAACAAAATCAATATCACTATACTCTTGCCCCTCTACAAACCCAGTGCCAATCCTACCCAATTTCTGTGCAAAATCTCTAAATTCTTGACAGTGCATGGCTATTCCAAGGCCACCCAAAATCCTCAAAATCAAACCATCTCGCCTAGCTTTCTCAACAATATCTTCAGATTCACGCATGAAAACCTCTGTTGGAATAATTCCCTTCCATTCTTCGGGCAGTTCCCGCCTAATCTCCCTCTCCAAAAGCCAAGCCAATCTTATCCCTCAACCTTCCTATAAAATAAGAATAACGCATATATTTTATCCTTCAAGTAAATCTAATGCCACAAAACGGGGCCGTAGTCTAGGAAGGTATGACGACGGGCTCCAGAATAAGCCAAAACGGGTTTGCGGACCGCAGCAAAGCGGAATGAAGAAATTCTGGAGCGGTCATAGAGAAACCCGTAGGAACAGCCAAACGCTGTTTCCGGGGAAAGGTCGTCGGTTCAAATCCGGCCGGCCCCACATTTTTGGCTAAAATGTTGAAAATAACTTTAGTATTCTTCGAGGAGTTTTCCATAACCTTTGATTTTTGTAGGGATTTTGGTCTTTTTAAGCATAGCCCAAAGCGTTGCTGTATTGCTTGAGACAACTGGTTTTGCAAGCATATTCTCAAGTTTTTTGATAATTTGTGCTGTTGGAAGGTTTGTGCAGCTTATGAAAACTCCGTTTGCCTCTTCGTGTCTTAACTTTGTAATCAGTTTATGAAGTGTTTCACTGCTTACTTTTCCAATTTTGAGGTTGTCTGATAGTTGTAATCCCTTTAAATCTACGACTTTAAATCCGTTTGCAATCAAGAATCTCTTCTCTAAATCGTTTATCTCGTTAATGTATGGAGTTGCTACAGAAACGCTCTTTACTTTTAGAGCTTTTAAAGCGGCAATAACAGCGCCAGCGGCTGCTACTGCTGGTTTTCCAGAAACCCTCCTTATTCTTTCTTCTATAATTTTGTCGTGGCTTAAACCCTTAAACAAGCTTCCACTGGTACAGCCATATCCAATGACTTCTACATCTGCGTCTGCCAGCTTAATAGCTTCTTCCTCAATTTTTCTTTCCATCCTGGTTAAGCATTTTAAGGTTACACTTTCTAGTCTTAGTCTAGCGGTGTGAATTGTAAAACTTTTGGGCAGAATTGTTCGAAATTCGGTTTCCATGGTTGTGTTTGAGGAAGGAACTATTAAACCAAGCCTAACCAAATTTGTAATCACCTAAATCTGAAGAAGTTTATCTTATTATGAAGTGCCTGTAGATGGGGTGGGCTTTAAATCGTAATGTTGTTTCCGATTTTTCCACCGTCCCGCTTGGCAGCCTCATGCAGATTGAGTTTACTATGGCTCCATTTGGGATGAAGCGCACACCATCTAAGAGTTCGCCTTTTGTCACGCCTGAAGCGGCAAAAACCAACTCGCTGCCTTTCGCCAGTTCATCTTGGTTGTAAACTTTTTCTGTGTCGACGCCTTCTCTTTTTAGTCTTTCCAGTTTTTGTGGGTCGTCTTTTTTGTCTTGCCAAACTTTTACAAGCATTGTTCCGCCTAGGCATTTTACGGCTGTTGCTGCTATGGTTGCTTCTGGTCCAGCGCCAGCGCCTATTAGAAGGTCTACGCCTGAGGTTGGAATGCATGTGGCTACGGCTGCTGCTATGTCTCCGTCTGGAATCAGAATTATTCTTACGCCCAATTTTCTGAGAGTTTTAAGAATTTCCAGATGTCTTTCTCGTTCCAACATTATAACCGTGAAGTTTTCGAGGGGCAGGCTTTTTTCTTTGGCAACCGTGCGTACTATTTCTTCTATTGACATGTCTAATGAGATTTTGCCGATAGAGTGATAATCGGTTGCAACTTTGAAATAGTATCCATCGTCTGGAAGAACTTGAAAGCAGCCAGCGGGCGCACAAGCAAGGGCAGAAATGGCGTCTTTTCTGCCCTTTGATGCGGCTGTGCTTCCGTCCACTGGGTCTATGACAAACTCCACTTTTGGACCTTTTCCAGTTCCAACTTTCTCTCTTTTCATAAAGGCTGGGGCGTTGTCCTTTGGACCTTCGCATGAGATGACCTCGCCTTCTACGTCCGTTTGTGCAAGGACAGCCCTTGAAAATTCCACAGCCTTTGCGTCTATTAAGTCTGGGTTGCCTTGCCCTATATGTAATGCAGCTCCTACGGCGGCAGCGATGGTTATGCGTGTTAATGAAGGTGCTAAAGCTCTTAGAGAAACCATATGAGCACTTTCCTTACGGTTTATTATGTCTTAAACCCTAAGATTTTTCTTTTTCTACGTTAAGAACAGTTGTCTACAAATAGCTGCAGTTAGGGGAAAGTAAATGCTTACAGCTTTCAAAAATGACTTAAAAATTCTTTTAAGATATACTCAGCTGTTTCCATTATGTTTCGCTGTTTTTGTCAGTATGCTTGGTTTCGGCCTAGTTATGCCTCTATTACCCATATACGCTAGAAGCTTTGGAGCCACTGGAATACAACTTGGCCTTTTAACGGCTTCCTTTGCGATAAGCCGCGCCGTCACAACTTATCCTGGAGGTTGGCTTGCGGATAGGAGTGGAAGAAAAAAGCCAATTACAATGGGCTTATTAATGTATTCGGTTGTTATGACGTTATATGGTTTTACAGAAGACGTAAACCAGCTTATAATCTTGAGGGCGCTTCAAGGCGTTGCTTCTGGAATTGTTTGGCCTGTTATAAGCACAATGGTTGTTGATATTGTTTTGCCAGAAGATAGAAGTAAAGCTTTGGGTTTGTATGAGATGATGTGGTTTTTAGGAATGGCTGTTGGTCCAGGCTTGGGAGGAGTGCTTGCAGGCGCTTTTACCATTGCTTTTCCATTTTTTGTCTGTGGTGTATTAGCTTTTTTGAGTATGGTTTTGGTGGTTTTAACTGTGAAAGAAACTGTAATTGTTGGGGAGAAAAAGGATAATTCGCCAATTTCTAGGAATATTTCTTCTATGGATTCTGTTAAGGGGTTAAGCCAATTCACGCTTTACCCAATTGTATTTTTAAGCTTGTGCGTAGCCCGTTTTACCACAGCCTTTTCTAGTTCGTTAATCCAGCCCGTTCTATCTGTTTATGCAAATGAAATTTTAAACATACCAACTACGGAAGTGGGCTTACTTTTCACGGTTATGGGGATAGTGACGCTTATCGCAACCTTACCCATGGGAACGGCTGCAGATAAAATTGGAAGGAAACCAACTTTCATTTTCGGCGGCTTTTTGTATGCGCTCTCTGCACTCTTAATCATATTCTCTGGAAGTTTCTTGCCGTTACTTGGAGTAATGATGCTTCAGGGCTTTGGGCGTGCGATAATTAATCCTTCTCTTACGGCAATGTTTTCAGACGTGGCCTCAGTTTCAAGAAGAGGGAGGGCTATGGGTATTTTTAATGCTTTTCAGAATGTAGGGTTAGTAGTTGGCTCTTCGTTAGGCGGTTTTCTCTATGAGTTTTCTTCTTCGGAAATGCCCTTTATCGTATGTTTTCTCGTGGGTTTAATCGGTGTGCTTGTTGTTTTGTTTGTGGTTTCAGAAACTAGAACTCGTTAATCACTTGTAAATTTTTGCTGGTTTGCCTAGGAGCTTAGTGTCTAATTCTTTTATGCCTAATCCATTCTGTTTGGGGAATGTGCGCATGGAATTTTTGACTTTTGTTCCACCCTTTTTAACAAGTTTATCCCTTAATAGTATGTCTGAGTCTAAGTCTGCGTATTGTATGTTTCTTACTGCTGCAGCCAAGTGGGCTCCTGCGGCTATGCCTATTTCGGATTCTCCCATACATCCTATCATGCAGGGTATGCCCGCGGCTTCGGCAATTTCCGCGATTTTTCTTCCTTTCAATATTCCTCCGCTTTTCATTAGTTTTATGTTTATTAGGTCTACGGCTTCTGCTCTTATTAGGCGGATGGCGTCTTCTGGCGAATGGATGCTTTCATCAGCCATTATAGGTATTGGCGAGTTTCGCTTTACTTCTATTAAGCCTTTCATGTTTTCTGCTGGAACTGGTTGTTCGGCGAATTGGATGTTGAATTTCTCCATTTTATTTAGAGCTTCTATGGCTTGTTTCGGCGTCCAGCCTTGGTTTGCATCAATTCTTATTTGAACCTCTTCGCCAGCTGCCTCGCGGATAAGCCTTAAGCGTTCAACGTCCTCTGCTGGGTTGACGCCAACCTTCACTTTTAAAGCTTTAAAACCTCTTTTGACAGCTTTTGCAGCGTCTTTAGCCATTTCCTCTGGAGACTTTATTCCTAAAGTAATGTCAGTTAACACTTCTGTGCGATATCCACCCATCAGCATGAAAAGGGGTTTACGAGCTGTTTTTCCTAAAATGTCATGTAAGGCTATGTCTATGGCTGCCTTTGCGGCTGGATTATCCTTTACAATTAAGTCCATAACTTCAACTGTTTGTTCGATTCTTAAGGGGCACATTCCAATAAGTTTCGGCGCAATCTTATCAATAACGTTGATAACCGTTTCTACTGTTTCGCCAGTAACCCGTTCTGAAGGAGAAGCTTCACCCCAGCCGAGGACTCCGTAATCCGTGGTTATTTTAACCATAACATTTTGACTTTCAGTGCTTGCGCCAAGTGCAATTCGGAAGGGTTCCCGGTAAGCCAGTGTTACCGGATAAACCTCTATCTGCTGAATGCCCAAACCAAACTCACCAATAAATAATATGCATGTGTTTTCTGGAAAAGCTTTTACCCTTTAGTTTTCAGCTGTTTAAGATAAAGGCGAGTTGTTAATGAAAAGGCCTTGCGTCTTCGCTTTCATCGTAGCGCTTTTTCTGTTAACTTTGCAATTCACCGTCACAATAGTACATGCTGAAACAACACTCTTCATTCCGTACACGGTCTTTAACTCAACAACACCGTTATATTGTAGGACTGAAAGGACTTACGAGAGATTTGAGGCAAAAATCACCCTAAACATCACATTTGTTAATGATGCCACAAAGGGAGCGGTTACGCTGGGCTTTTTCAACGACAACTCATCTAGCAAGCGTGGAATTTTATTGAAAATTTACAGGTGGCCTATGGACGTTCTCTATGTTGAATGCCGTTCAAGCATGCCAGTGGCAGCAGTTCTGGGCAGCGAAGGTGGCTGGAAAAATAGAGTTGGAGATGTTTTATGCATATCTTTTGATGGGGAGCAATTTTATGTTGGAAACCCGGCTGAAAAAGGTCTTGTTCTTGATGGGTTCCCGTTAGGCAGAGATTGGACGTTAAACTATGTTCAAGTTTCCGACTCCACGGCAATTGACAACACTTTGGCTTCTGGTTATGTAACCGTGAAGTTTGAGGTGGCAAGAGCACCTGAAAGCGGTGTCCTTAAAGTTTTAGCAATGTTAATGCTTATTTTCGTTGTTTTCTGGTTCATTTCGCCTATAGGCTTTTTGAAAATTCTCCTTTTGTTGCTAATTTTAACCGCCTTCCTAATTCAACTGCTTCCAGTCGAACAGCATGCTAAACCCTTGGGCATTAAGGATACGGAGTCCTACATTGTGATTATGACTTATTCAGAGCCAGAAAAACGTGAGGAGCTTTGCACTAGTATAAGGCTTAATGCGGCCAAACAGCAGCGGGTTAGAAACTGGATTAGCTTGGCCAAACAGATGGGCTTTAAAGGTGTTGGAGTGGCGGAGCTGGAATGCTACTATTTGGACGGCTACTTGGACGAGTATTTGAGGCTTATAGATGAGTATGGCTTGAAGGCAGCCCTTTACATAATGTGGAGAGACTTCACCATAAACGTGAGCTTCGAACAAAACGCTTCAAGACCCATACTAAATGAGTTTTGGATGCCGAAAGATTTCCCGGACAACGCAACAAAGGTTTCAGCTTGGCTGAGCTTTATAAAAAATGTTACGGAAATAGCCAAAAATCACTCAAACGTGGAGTTTTACCTGCTTTTCATGCCATTCAGATGGCAAAACAACGCAACAACGCAAGCCAACTTTGAAAACTACACTTATTATCGCAATTATATGCAGCAAGCTGTGGATACGATTAAACAAATAGACCCACATAAGCCAGTTTTGCTCGTGTCAGACGGCATTGAAATGGAGAACGTAACACTTGTGCTGCTTAGGCGCATCCCTTACGATTTGGATGGTATCGACGGTTACGGATTCACATATTATAGTAGAGCGGGAAACTGTTTCTGCCGCTCCCACTTTCAGTGGGTGACAGAATTTTATATGGGAAAAATTAACGAGTTTTTGGGCAGAGAAGGCCGCTTGTTTTTGGCGGAGTGGGGATGGCACACCTCCGAAAATACAAGTTACGGATACTGCTTTAACGAGGCAAGTAAATGTAAGCTGATCAAAGAGACGGCAAAAGCAATTGCAGACTTTCGCATCCGATACTGGGGATACTTTTCACTTCAAGACTTCCCATCAGAAAACGCAGATTACGGGTTAGCCTACTCTGATCACACACTTAAACCAAGCGGAGAAATCATGCTGAAACTACTAAAGAAAAACTGAACCCCACTAAAGTTCTTCAGCGAATTTTTCACTGCGACGGATTTTTAACATTTTAAACTTTAGTTTCGCTGTTAAGATTTTCTCTGTTGCAAACAAACGGGATGCGACATACATGATAATAATTGTGAATGCAGCCACATAGACAACGCCTAACGCAGCGGTCAAATTGTCGCCCATAGTTACGGCTTTGGCGGCTATTATTGGATGGCTGAAGGGTATTGCGTAAATGAAGATTTTCAATGCTATTGGCAACGTGTTAACATCTATATACATGAGAAGTAGGGAAGGTATGAATATCAGAGGATAGATGTTGCCAACTATGGCTTGAGCGCCTCGTACGTCTTCTGCAAAGGCCGATATAATTACTGCTAAGGCTAAAGCTGAAAGCAACGTAACAAATAATGACAAGCCCAAAAGTAAATAACCGAAAAGTGAAGGAACAAGTCCCAGAGAAACCAAGTCAATGTTTACACCTATAGGAATTGCCGCCATATAAGAACTCATCCAATAGTTGAAGCCAATCATATAAGCCACAGCACCAATGGCTGCAACAATAATTGAACCAGACAATTTCCCCATAAGAATTGCGAAACGGTCCATTGGCAACGTTAACAGCGTTTCCAATGTTTTCTCTTCTTTTTCCATAGCCACTGAGGTTGCAGCTATCTGCATCGAATAGCTAAGCAGAATCATTATGGTTATTGGCATGGCAATAGCTTGTGAAAGCATTAAACTGCCAAGAATACGTGAATCCACATTTTCGATAACTTGTCCCTTGATAATCACGGATTTTAGTGGAATAATCACGTTTGGAGCTACATTTCTATTAAATTGTTCAACTAAACCATCAAGGATTGAAGCTCCAGCACCTTCAAACAGACCCGAGCCAGAAAAAACGTTGTAAACTTTTATGGCAACTGGTTTTCTTGCAAAAACGCATTGGCTAAAGTTTTCTGGAATTTCAATTATTTCTGTGGCATTATATGTGGTTAATAGTGGCACTGCGTCCTCTATTGTTTGAACGTTGACCGTAAAAACTTTCATTGAATAGTTAAGATACTCAAGGAATTGTGTAGAGTTTTCTCCAGTGTCACGGTTTATAATAAGCGCTGTAATTTTTGTGGCTGTTTCTTGTGCCGCTTGCATTGAGAATTTCATGATGAAGCCTAAAATTGGAAACATTATTAATGGAACAATAACCATAGCCAAGAGGATTTTTGGGTCTCTTATGAGTTCCTTAAGCTCTTTTAACAAGAAGTTTCCAAAACCTTTAAGCAAGTCCAACCACCTTTGCGAAAACTTCTTCCAAATTTTCGCTCTTGTAGGCTTCTTTCAACTCTTGCGGTTTTCCTTCAGCAACTATTTTACCCTTATTTAGTAGGGCTACTCTGCCGCCGAGGTGTTCCACTTCAAGCATATTATGGCTTGAAAGGAGCACCGTTACGCCATGTTCTTTTACATAACGCTTTACTATTTCTCTCACGTGGTAAGCATGTAAAACGTCTAATCCACTTGTTGGTTCGTCTAAAACGGCGAGTTTGGGTTTAGTCATTAATGCTCTTGCAACTAAGAGTCGGCGTTTCATTCCTTTACTGTAAGTTTTGGTTTTATCCTTTAACCGTTCACCTAAGCCAGTAATTTCAGCTGCTTCCCTAACAATTTCTTGAACTTCACGTTTGTTTTTGGTGTTAAAGTTCGCCATAAACTGCAAATATTCCCATCCTGACAAATTGCGGTAGGCTCCTGCCTCTTCTGGGAGATAGGTTATTATCTTGCGAACTTCATTTGCTTGGTTAACAACATCTATGTTGAAAACTTTAACTGTGCCAGAGGTTGGCAATAATAGAGTTGAAACTATGCGGAGGGCTGTGGTTTTTCCAGCCCCGTTCGGACCGATTAGACCGAAAATTTCTCCTTGTCTAACTTGGAATGTTAATCCGTCTAATGCGTGGATGGCACCGAAGACTTTAACGACGTCTCTTGCTTCAACTGCAAAGCTCAATTTGAAACCTCTAAACTTAATCAAAATCTCTATACAATCTAAAATATATATCTCTATTATAATTGACTTTTAGTCAATAAATCGTATTTTGACGTGTGATAATCATTTATGGGATATTTTCACTCGCCGATGAAGACTTCCCTCTTTTTGATAGCGCACATTTTAAGATACTTTTTGGGAAAAAGGGAAAAGTTATTGCTTTCGTCTAAGGGAAACTCGTCTGTGGATGAATGTCCAATAGGAATAAAACAGCATCCATAGCGTATATACTGCAAGGGCTATGAGGACAATTGGACTTAATGAAAAGTTAACCAGTATCCATATGCTAGAAAGGATATAAACGAGAAGGTTTAACAGGAAAGCCCGCTTTTGCCATCCATACTGTTCAATGATGCGTATCGCTTCAAGCGCAGCACCCCCTTTGGCGCTTAAAACATATCGCCCAAACTGGTCGGTTTCAATAAGATTTTGCATCTTTTTAAGATGAAAATCTAAGGCGCCACTGCTTTCAACGTTAACTGTGTGCTTAAGCTCACTGAAACCCAGTGGCTTCTTAGCAAGAGCCTTCAGTATTTTTATCCTTATAGGATGTGAAATAGCATCAAATACTTCATCCGAATTTAAAGAGATTTTTTCGGTCATGCTTTCATCAAAATGTTCACGTAGCTTGAGTATATATTTCTATCATCATTGACTAAAAATTTACAAAGTGTATAGCATACGCTAAAAATTGAAAATTTAGTTACGAAAAGGTAGTTGTTAGTTTAGGCTAATATCTTCTTCTGTGATTTCTTCTTTTTGACCAGCATTCTCGGCAGTAAACTGGCCTATTTGGGTCAGGCTCGAAGGGGACTTCGCATTCCTTCCCACAATCAGCACAAACTGCCTTATGCATTTCTCTTCCTGACATTTACTCTTTCATCTCCTTAACGTTTTATTGTGCAAAAACAGGTTTGCACAATGCAGCTATTTCACGGCATTGTCGCTTATAAACTTGTCTTCAAAATTTGTATAGGTTTCCAACACTGTTCCAAATGAAGGCTTCTGGCATGGCTTGGGCTATGGCGAAAATTCCCCTCCAACCCGTGCAGTGGGATGGCGCAATTAAATGTGGTTTTATACTTTTTAGGTTCTCAACGGTTCGGCTTATTCTTGGCTCATATTCTTTCCCAGCTAAGTGAAAGCCGCCCATAACCGCATAAACCCTTTCCACTCCAGTTATATGTTGCGCATGTTTTATGGTGTTTATTATGCCCGCATGAGCACAACCCGACAACACTACAAGCCCCTTCTTTTTGATGTTAATGGCAGCTGCCCTATCATCCTTCATCCAAGGATAAGGCTTCCATTCTCCATCGATTAAAATCCTATTTCGCTGTGAACCCTTTTCAAAATCCGTTTTAGATGGGATTTCGCCAGTGACAAGCACAGCACCATCAGCAATAAGGTAGGGCTTTTTAGTTTTAACGTATCTAGCTGGCTTCACCATATCCTCTGAGGGGAAGGACGTATCTTTCCTAACTGTTCCATCATTTTGGACGGTTCCCCTCGTTTTAAACATGTCTTCATGCACTATGATAGGCAAATCTTCCTTGCCAGCCGCTTTCAAAACCGCCAGCAACCCGCCGAAATGGTCATCGTGACCATGGGAGATAACAATAGCCTCAATTTCAGAAAGCTCTATACCCATTCGCTCAGCATTTGTTATTACGCCTTCGGGGCTTCTGCCCGTGTCAAACAATAGTGTGTGAGTTTTTCTACCTTCGAATATGCGAATTAGAAATGAAAGCCCATGCTCAGCTATGGGTAAGCGAAAATGCGCTTTCACCCATTTTTCGCTTTTTCTCTCTTTTATCCAATCGCGGACTTGTCGAACTTCAGTCTTTTCTATGGTGGATAAGAAATCTAGGGAGTTGTCCATCAAACTTATTATTTCTACGTCGTCAACTTCTTTAAGTGCAATCCTTGTTTGATTCATAAAATTTCCCTTGGATGCGTTCTTTCTTTGGCGATGGCATAAAAAATTTGTGTTTTTAGGAAATGTTAAATATACGATTTATCGTAATTTTAATTTGGAGAATTCGTAAAATGTCTGAAAACGAAGAAATCACAGCAGTAACAGAAGAATATCTTGAATGCATCTATAGGCTGGAGGAAAAGAGCGGAGCTGCTAGAACCAGCGACATCGTCAAGATGCTCGGGGTTGTTCCTGGAACGGTTACTAACACTGTGGAGCGCCTCGAAAAAGAAGGATTTCTAACACACTCTCCATATAAAGGTGTTAAACTTACGGAAAAGGGTAGAAAAATAGCCTTACAAGTTATAAGGAGGCATCGCTTATCGGAACGTTTGCTTGTGGATATTCTGCATATTGAATGGGAAAAGGTTCATGATGCCGCTTGCAAGTTGGAGCATGGCATAACAAAAGAAATAATCAAACCTTTAGAGAAGGCATTGAAACATCCAAAAACTTGTCCTCACGGAAATCCCATCCCCACAGCATGCGGCGGAATAATGGAAGAAAAGTCCATGCCTCTAAAAGATTTTGCCATAGGCAAAAAAGGCGTTTTAGTAAAAATAACAGACGAACAAGCGGATTTGCTGCAATATTTGGGCAAGTTGGGACTTGTGCCAGGAGCTTCCATAGAAGTTTTGGATAAAGCTCCCATGGACGGCCCAATCACTGTGAAGGTGAGTTCAGCACGCCACGCCATAAGTCGCCAAATAGCCTCCGTCATCCAAGTTAAACAATTGAAATAAAGGTTGATGATTGAATGGAAAAGCAGGAAGTTCCATTGACCGCATTAAAAGACGGAGAGACTGGAATTGTTATTTCTGTAAAAGCGGGACATGGTAGAGGAAGGGGGAGAGGACGCGGAAGGTGGGGATTTGAAAAGCGACTTATGGATATGGGCTTAACTCCAGGCACAAAAGTAACCGTTGTAAAATCAGCCCCATTCCATGGACCATTAGAAATTCTCGTTAGAGGCTCAAGGCTTGCTATTGGCAGGGGCATGGCGGAAAGAATTTTCGTGGAGATAGAAAAGTAAATGGCTAAAAAGAAGCTGCTCATCGCTTTGGCTGGAAACGCCAATGTTGGAAAATCCGTCATATTCAACCACTTAACTGGCTTGCATCAGCACATTGGCAACTGGCCTGGAAAAACCGTGGAAAAGGCTGAAGGCACACTCCACTTTAAGGGCTACACCATAGACATTATCGATCTGCCAGGAATCTATTCGCTTTCAACATATTCCCTAGAAGAGTTGATTTCAAGAAAATACATTGCCGTGGAAAAACCAGATGTCGTAATAAATGTTGTTGACGCTTCGGTTCTTGAAAGAAACCTCTACTTTACACTGCAGCTTATGGAATTGGAAACCCCAATGGTTATAGCCCTAAATCAGATGGACATGGCGCAGAAAAAGGGAATCCAAATAGACGTGGAGAAACTGGAAAAGCTTTTGGGAATACCAGTCATACCCACCGTGGCAATAAAAGGTATTGGCATCTTTCAGCTTTTAGAAAAGGCAATAGAAGTTGTTGAAAAAGGACCAGCGACGAAGAATGTTCCAGTAAAATTTGGAGAAGAGGTTGAAGAGAAAATAGCCGAACTCACAAAAATTATCGAACCCGTCCAATTTTGGTATTCGCCAAGATACGTGGCAATTAAATTGTTGGAAGGAGACGAAGAAATAGAAAGGGAAATCGCAAAAATTAACCCAAAAATAGTTTCTGCAGCCAAAAAACTTGCAAAAGAAATCGAAAATCTCCATGGACATTCCTGTTCAACAGTGATAACTTCTGAGCGATACGAAATTGCCGGTTGTATCGCCAGAGAAGCCCAAAAACTGGTTTCTCCAATAAAGCCAAAATTTGAAGAACGTCTTCACAACATTACAACCCATAAAATCATGGGATATCCTATAATGGCTTTTTCGCTGCTCTTAATATTCTATTCAATTTTCACCCTTGGAGGATACACTTCAGACGCATTAAACAATCTGTTTTACAACTGGAGACCCATTTTTGAAGCCTTTTTTGGGACAGAAATTTTTGGGAAACTGGTTTGGAGCGCTCTTGAGGGCGTTACTGCTGGCGTCACAATAGCACTGCCTTACATCGTCCCATTCTACATTTTATTATATTTCCTTGAAGACTCGGGTTACCTAAGCCGAGTCGCCTTTTTAATGGACAACATAATGCATAAAATGGGATTGCATGGAAAAGCCTTCATCCCCCTAATCCTTGGATATGGATGCAACGTTCCCGCCTGTTTGGGATGTAGAATAATGGAAACCCAGAGGGAAAGGCTTCTCGCAGCCTTTGTAACAACGCTTGTTCCATGCGCTGCCCGCACAGTTATAATCCTCGGTTTAGTTGGAACATATTTAGGAATCCAATGGGCATTAGCCCTTTACATTTTCAACCTAGCCATAATCTTCATCCTCGGAAGACTTGCCTTCAAAGCGCTGCCAGGCGAACCCACAGCGCTAATTATGGAGATGTCTGATTACCGATTGCCACATTTAAGAACAGTTTTGAAGCAAACGTGGTTTAGGCTGGCTGAGTTCATTAAAATAGCTTTTCCACTAATAATTGCTGGAAGTATCGCCATAAAACTTGCCGAAATTCTCGGTTTACTCGAGCCAACCGCAAACTTATTAAGTCCCATAACAGTTACGTGGCTTGGATTGCCAGCAATTACTGGAATAACATTAATTTTTGGCGTTTTAAGGAAAGAATTAACGCTAATAATGCTTGCAACGCTTTTTGAAACAACAAATTTCGCTGAAATTCCAGGATTCGGTCCCATCCAAATGGTTGTCTTCACAATAGTAGCCATGTTTTACATACCATGCATCTCAACAATAGCAGCCTTAACTAGAGAGTTTGGCTGGAAAAAAGCGTTATACATAACACTCTTCGAAATAACCTTTGCAATCCTATTGGGCGGAATAACTCTTAGAATCCTAGTTTTAATACACTCTATTATGGGGTTTTAGTTTTATGAAATCGAGTTCGTTCTAAGTATAGGTCAATTTTGCCATCTGGACCGACTTCAAATTCCACAGGCAACTTTGTACCGCCAAGTTCAGGAACGTAAAACTTTAAGTTTTCAATGTCATCTCTTTCTGGGATTAATGGCGCAGAAATTTCAAAGAATTTTTCTTTTGACTCCAAGTATAACAGTCCCATTTTCTTTACAACTGATATCTTATGTATGCCCTTGTAAGACGCATACTCGCCCGTTAGCATGTTCATTGTTTTTTCAGCTTTGAACGTAGGAACATCTTTTTCAGGATCTTTGCCCAGGAATAACGCCATAACAGCCACGGGTATAAAAGATATTAAACCTCCTCCACTGATATTGCTTGCAACAGCTACTCCTATTTTTTGGTCAGGCATGAATGCCAATTCAGCGCTTGATAATCCGGTGCTTCCTCCATGCTCAACAATTTTATGCCCAAAAAAGTTTTCTGTAATCATCCACCCATATCCATATTTCGCCTCTTCACCAAAAAGCCAACGGAAACCCGTCTTTATGTATGGCTCATGCATTTTAGCTAGGAAAATTGCATCTATAAGTCTAACGTTTTCATAAACACCGCCATTCATATTTGCAACAAGATAGTGAGCCAATTCAGCAACTGAACTTAACAAACCACCCGGGGCATATATGAACTTATCAAATGGGTGGGTAGCGGAAATTGCTTTTATTTCGCCTTCTTTTGCCTCCACAATGTAGGGTACCATAATGTCATTGTCCTTCTCAAATTCTTCCTTAATGAATGTGGATCTATTCATTTTTAGTGGCTTCAAGATTTTTTCTCGAACATAATCTTCGTAGTTCATTCCACTAACTTTTTCAATAATCATGCCAAGCAGTGTATACCCCTCATTGAAGTAAAAGAATTTCTCGCCAGGTTCTGCTGTTATTTCCTCTTGTGCTCCATTAAGATGTAAGAAAAGATCATCTGCGCTGCTCAAAGGAATGAAGTACTCGCCTAGGTCCGCCATTCTTCGTATGAGGATTTCAGCCATCCCAAGATTCGGTATTCCTGAAGAGTGAGTTAGCAAGTGATGTATTGTTATTTGCTTGTCATTTTTACCTTTTAGTTTAAATTGCTGAAGATGTTTACTAACGGGGTCATGCACATCAAGTTTTCCCTGTTCTGCCAATTGCATTATAGCTAGAGCAGTAAAAGACTTCGTACAAGATCCAATCCCATACAAAGTATCAGGAGTTGCAGGTAGATTCATTTTTAAATTTTTAGATCCAAATCCACGAGCGTAAATTAACTGATCATCTCTCACTACCGCAAGACTCAATCCTGGTGCGCGAGCTTCCGTCATCACTGTAGCAATAAGGTTTTCGATTTTTTCTTTCATACTTTCAAGCAATTCAAATTCACATCCTAGCATATTTAACATCAACGGAGCCTTATTTGATTTAAGCATTTCGAATAATAAAGGCGGATAATCTACAATGTGGTGGGGCTGCCCGGATTTGAACCGGGGTCTAGAGAGCCCGAGTCTCCAAGCCTAGACCAAGCTAGCCGACAGCCCCTCTTTGAGGATTTAGGATTGAAAAGCATATAAGTATAAAGTGTTCTTAACTTTTAAACCCTTATTTCGCTAATTGCCTTTATCTGGCCGGGGGTTGAGCCTTTGTCTGTTCCACATCGCGTGCGGGGAGTTAGGATACTCAAAGCTGTTTCTTCACCCCTTAGGCTGCAGATTTTGAATTTGCTTTTTGATAGGGGTCCACTTTCCTATACTGAGTTGATGGGTTCTTTGAAAATGAATCCTACAAGGGACGCTGGAAGGTTTGCTTATCACTTGAAGTTCTTGTTGAAGGCTGATTTAATTGAGGCAGATGTGGAAGCAAAAAAGTATTGTTTAACCGATTTGGGTGAGATGGTTATTGAAGTTGCAGAACGTATTGAAAAGAAAGCCTTCAAGCCAAAGGGCATGCTTGTCCGCACTTCCAAATTCACGGTGGAAGAATTTGATGTTAGCAAAATAGCCAACTCGCTTATAAGAGAGACGAAGATGCCTGCCGATTTGGCTCAAAAAGTTGCTAAAGAAGCAGAGAAAAGGCTGCTCAAGTCAAAACCCAAGTATCTAACGGCGCCCCTTGTGAGGGAGGTTGTAAACGCAATTTTGATTGAAAAAGGCTTAGAAGATTACAGACATAAACTAACAAGATTGGGACTTCCAGTTTATGATGTGGCAGCCCTTGTGGATTTGAAAAGTAAAACTCCCCAGTGGCCAATTTATATTCAGGAAACGGCTGGCGACATCGTCTTAAAAGAGTTTACGCTTCTAAACGTTTTTCCAAGGGATATTGCAGACGCCCACCTGTCTGGGTCAATGCACATTAGTGGGCTTGGTTCTTGGATTTTGAAGCCAAGCGAAATAGTGCATGATTTACGATTTTTCTTCCAGAATGGCTCAAAATTAGAGAAAATAAATGCTTCTCAATCTTCTATTCCTCCGCCTAAAAATTTTGAAACAGCCCTCTCCCTCATCTTTAACGTTCTTTTACATTCTTCTAAAGAAATATGCGAAACGCAGACCTTAGAGTATTTCAATGTTTTCCTTGCTCCCTTTGTAAAAGGCTTAGGCGCCTCAGAGGTTAAAGAGGCTCTGCGCTTATTCATCCTTAACCTAAATCAGTACGTGAACGCTTCCATAAGCCTTGAACCTACCTTTCCAGACTTTATCGCAGACAAACCAGCCGTGGGAGTTTCTGGAAAATTAGCAGGCAATTATCGTGATTTTTGTGAAGAAAGCCAAATTTTGGCTTCCCTTATTCTTGACATATTTATTGAAGAAAGTGCCAGTAAACCTTTGCTTAATCCAAAACTCATTTTGAAAATACGTCCAGAAACCTTCGAAGACGAGAAAGCTAAGGCTATATTTTTTAAGGCGCATCAACTGGTTTCAGAAAAGGGAATAGTATACTTTGCTAATCTTCTAAAAGAGGGTGAAAGCCAAAGTGTTTTCTCCGCTTCTGGATTTAGGCTTGAGGCGAGTTTGGATGGAGATTGGGAAATAGATACGTTGCGCACTGGAAAATTAGCCCATGCAACTCTTAATTTGCCACGTCTTGCATATGAGTGCGAAGGTGATAAGGCGAAATTCTTTCAGTTATTAAAAGAACGGTTTGATTTGGTGTCTAGGGCTTTAGAAATCAAGCATAAATCCATTAAACAGCATGGGAAAGGTTTGCTTCCATTTCTCCTGCAAGACATTAATGGAGACAGATATTTTAGAAATGAGAACTGTTCTTGCATAATAAATTTGGCGGGATTAAGAGAAGCCATTGAAGCCTTTTGCCAAAAAAGGGTTGGCGAAGATGAAAGAACATTGGAGTTTGCCCGAGAAATTATGCAAAACATTCTGGAGTATACGCATAAAATTGGCAGAAGATGCGAAAAACATTTGGTCACGGCGAAAATACCCGATTTTGAGGCCTCTGAAAGGTTGGCGAGGCTGGATATTGAAAGATTCGGCGTGGCGAAAATTCGATTTTTGGGAACAAGGGAAAAACCATACTATTCAACAGTCAGCAAACTAACATTAAGTGACGGAAAAATTAGTCCAGAATCTTTAAAATTTGAACAAGAACTGCAGAGGCTTTATTCTGGTGGAAGCCTAACCGTAATAGAGCTTGGAGAGGCTGAACATAAACCCGAAGAACTTATGGCTCTAACCAAACGGCTTTTCGAAGGCTACGGCATTAAATTTTTCACTTATGACCGTAGACTAACTTATTGCTTCAACTGCAAAAGAAGCTGGTTCGGGCTTTTGCATAAATGTCCATCCTGTGGAGCAATAGACACGCTGACGTCCTTCGACCGTTTTGTCTCAGTCTAATTTTAAATGTTACTTTATTGCGCCCAATATTAGGGCTAAGAGGGCCATTCTAACAACAACGCCATTCCCAACTTGCTGGAAGTAGCGTGCATAGGAGGTGTTGTCCACTTCGGCGGCTATTTCATCCACTCTTGGAAGGGGATGGAGCACTATCAAATCCTTTTTTGCTTCTTTTAGGGTTGTTAAATCAATTTTGTATGAGCCTTTAACCTTTGCATATTCTGCTGGGTCTGGGAAGCGTTCCTTTTGAATTCTTGTAACGTATAAGACGTCTATTATTGGGATTATTTTTTCTAGGCTTGTTTTTTCTGTTACTAGTATTTTCTCTTTTATTGTTTGGAGGACTTCCCTGCGCATTTTTAATGATTCTGGTGACACTAGGTATAGTTCTATGTTGAATAGGGAAAAAGCATAAGCTAAGGAGTGGACTGTTCTTCCATATCTTAAATCGCCTACCAAAGCTATTTTTAATCCGTCAATTTTTCCCTTCTCTTTCATTATAGTGTATAAGTCCAAAAGCGCCTGGGTTGGGTGTTCTTCTGCTCCGCTTCCCCCATTAATTATTGGCACTTTTGCAAATTCTGCGGCGAGTCTTGCTGCGCCTTCCAGGGGATGTCTTATGGCTATTACATCTGCATAGTTTTCTACCGTGCGTATTGTGTCGGCGAGGTTTTCGCCTTTCTTGACTGAGGCTATTTCTGCTTCTGCAAAGCCTATAGTGGAACCACCGAGTTTTTGCATTGCTGCTTCGAAGCTTAGTCGTGTACGGGTGCTTGGTTCAAAAAATAATGTTGCGAGAATTTTGCCCTTCAGCATTTCTGAACCTTTTTTCGCCAATGGTTCCATGGCCATCGCAATGTTCAAGATATACTCTATTTCCTCGCGCGAAAAATCCTTAACTGATATTATGTCTCTGCCTTCAAACTCCACGCTTACACCCAAAACAAATCTAAGAAACTACTAAATAACTTTTATCAGCAATTGCTGAACGGTTAAAATCTTTTATGCTTGTTTAGAATATAGCCTCTTTAAAGGGGAATATTACACATGAGCGAGACGGTGCTGCATGTTTCAAAAATTAAAGACGGCACGGTTATAGACCACATAACTGGCGGTCACGCCTTGGATGTTGCCAGAATTTTGGGAATAACTGGGCGGGAGAAGGGCATTATTACAATTGCCATTAACGTGCCAAGCAAGCGTTTTAAAGTTAAGGATATTGTAAAGATTGAAGGTAGGGAGTTGAACCCTCAAGAAGTGCATAAAATTGCTTTGTTGGCTCCCCACGCCACAATTAACATTATCCGCGATTATAATGTTGTAGCCAAACAGAGGGTTCAGTTGCCAACGGTTATTGAGGACATTATTAAGTGTGCTAATCCGGCTTGTATAAGCAATAGTAATGAGCCTGTTGTGGCTAAGTTTTATGTTGAAAGTGAAGATCCTTTGGTTTTGAAGTGTCATTATTGTGGGTATATTATGGAGAAGAAAGACGTACTCCAACAGTTTTAGGTTTTAGTGTTTGGTATTCGAAATTTTACATAATGCTTATATCGTAAGAGATAATATTCTCAGGTTAGATATGTCAAACAAAAGACATATCGTACATGCGTAGAACACAAAAACACGTCGTGTAGAAAATGTTCGACACATTAGAAATATTCGCCTTCGTCCTCTGGACAATTTTCATAGTTTATGCAACATGGTATTTCACATCAGCAAAACATTACGCTCCCCTAACCCTTTCTGAGGCAAGACTCTTGTGGAAAATTCACAAACAAAACATTGGATGCAATGGGCGAAAGTGGAAACTAATAAAACGAGGAGACAAAATAATAGGCTTCCAATGCGAATGTGGACACAAGTATATACAAAAGCGCCCAATAGTAGCAAGCACACCAGCGCCTCCTATGCCTATGCCCACGCCAATATCTATAATCAGAAAAGAAGCAAAAATTGATAAGACTCCATAGCTTTTAGTAACTTCCTTTTATCACAAGTTTTAATAAGTTAAGTTAGAGCTTGTAATAAGTTAAAGAGGAATACAAGAATGAATGTGGCTGATGAATGGATTAAAATGGTTAAAAAACAGATTGAAGTGGAAAATATAAATGTTAAGGAAGTTGCTGAAAGCGAAACTAAAGTTGGAAATGCAGCGGCAAAAATGTATTTGCATATAATAAAATTAGATTCTCAAAAGCACGCCGACGTCTTAAGTGGAATCCTTGATGTTGTTGGAAAAATTCCTCCATCCGAAAATCTCTGGAAATACAAACTTGAAAGTTATGTTGACCCTCTTGTCGTAAAAAGAGATCTTCAAAGACACATGGAACGAGAGGCACAAATGATAGCTCATGTAGAAAAGGAAATTCAAAAAACCAAAGACAAAGCGTTAAAAACGCTTCTACAATATATTCTGGAAGAAGAAAAGAAACATCATAAAATGCTTGAAACAGTAATAAAACACACGACATAAAGCACAAGCGTTTAGAGGCGCCGCCGGTAGGACTTGAACCTACGACCGACTGGTTAACAGCCAGCCGCTCTACCGAACTGAGCTACGGCGGCTTAGTTGCTATTGTTTTACGAGTTTTGTGTAATATTTAAGTTTAGTTATTAGCTGGTCTTTATTGTTATTCCAGCCTTTATGGCTCTATTTTTAACAATTCTTACAAAACCCTTGTAAAAGGGGTGGAGCAGGTGTGCGTACCATTTTCCAGCAAAAGCCAAATCAATAAGGTTTTCTATCCAGTAGAAGTCGTGTTTTAGGCACGTGATTAACAATTCTTTATGCAGTTCAGTCATTTGGGCGCCTTTAAACCATTCTCTGTCTTTCAGCCTTCCCAAGGGAACAAAAAATAATGGCACTATTAGGCTTCTAACATCCTTCAAATCTTCTACCAATTCTATTGTTTTAATTATGTCTTCTTCTGTTTCTTCTAGCATCCCAACAATCAACGTGCAAGCTGGAATCAGCTTATTATCATGCATTAATCCCATGCTTGTACAGACAACCTCTGGCCATTCCTGCGGTTTGAAGGGGTGGGCTTTTGCTGGCATAATTTTTTCGGCAAGTTTTGGCGAGCCCGTTTCTATTCCAATTTCTGTGCCCCACCAAGGCTGTTTTTGAAGTATTAGTTGGGCAATTTGCGAGAAAAGTTTTGGTTTTGAAGCTACAGCCGCTAAAGAACAGTGGCTCCAACTTATCCCATCACACTTTTTTAGAACCAATTCATGAAGTTTGATGAGTTTTTCATCGTTGGGTATGGTGTTGTTTGAACCGTAAAGCATGACATCTTCTGCGTGGAGGCAAGCCCAGTTAACATTTCCAACGTTTATGTTCACATCGATTTCTCGCAGTATTTTCTCGTAGGGATACCATCTTAAGGGTTTCAACGTTACACTGCAAAATTCGCATCCTCTACAGCATCCACGTCCAATTTCCACCAACCCATCAATAGAAGGATTCACAATTTCCGGAATCTCATTTAAGGCTGGCACTTCTTTAAAGTCGACCTCATAATATTTAGGAAGTTCTTCACCGTCAAGGGCAGCGCGGATAATTTTCCCAATGATTTTTTCTGCTTCTCCCTCAATTATGCAGTCTATTCCATACTCTTCAACAAACTTTGGTCTGTAACGAAACTGCCAAACTCCTGGACCGCCAACAACAATTTTTAATCCATGCCGTTTAGCCCGTCTAACTTCTGGCTTATTCAATAAGGCTCGGAAATGCTGTGCCAAAAAGGGTTCTTTTTTAAGGATGTAGGCAAATGTGCTGGAGGCTGGACCCAAACCGAAGGGATCCATGGCATATATGCCCAAAACCTTTGCCTTGTCTATGTACTTTTTGAGGTGGTCTGGGGCAACAGTTAATACATGGAAGCCTTCGCTTAAAAGTTGAGCCTCAATTTTCCTCAGTCCATACGGAGCTGCGACGGGTATGCCATTTTTTGTTTTTATTGGTGGGAAGAAAAGCCAACTGTAAAGCCAGTTTGGAATAACATTAGGCGGGGCGCATGTTCCAAAACCTAAAAATATGTTTCGATGATAATCGCTCATTAATGTTCTGTCCGCCGTCAAAAGCACCGTGTTGGCTGCCGCCTCTTGCATTATTTTCGCAGCCCCATTGGTTGTCTAAAAAATTTAATTGAAAATTTTTGCCACTTAAAAATTATGGTTACAATATTGCCATTTCATTGAATATTTTGAAAGTTAAAATTTTGAGATGCATTATCTTATTTGTCTCACATTCTATAGAAAAATGTATATGTCAGATTTCCCAATTAGCTTGGAAGACTCATGGAGAATGAGCATATTGAAAAAAATCCTGGAAGTTAGATGGCATGGCAGAGGTGGACAAGGAGCATGGACAGCCAGCGAACTCTTAGCCAGAGCAGCAATCTATGAGGGAAAGTTTATACAATCATTTCCAGAGTTTGGTCCAGAGAGGATGGGTGCGCCAGTAACGGCCTTCACAAGAATAAGCACAGAACCAATACAGATACACTGTGCAGTTTACAATCCTGATGTCGTAGTTGTTTTGGACCCAACACTGCTGAAAACTGTTTCTGTCACTGAAGGGTTGAATGAAGAAGGGGTAATCATAATCAACTCTAAGGATGACCCAGCCGAAATGCGAAAAACACTCAACACGAATAAAGGCAAGGTTTGGACTGTTCCAGCCACAGAAATCGCCATAAACATTTTGGGGATGCCCATAACAAACACAGCAATGCTAGGCGCTGTAGCCCGCGTAACTCAGCTTGTAAAATTGGAAAGTCTAGAGAAAGTCATTAAAGAGCGGTTTAGGTTGGGTGTGGCTGAGAAAAATTTTGCAGTTATAAAAGAAGCTTATGAAAGGGTGAAATCAGAATGACAGCTAAAGAGAAAAGTTGGAAAGAAATCGCTCCAGCAGGGGTTTGCTGGAAATCAAGCACAGAATTCTTAACGGGAGATTGGAAAACCTACATGCCCGTTAGAGACCTTGAAAAATGCACAAGATGCCTCCTCTGCGTCCTTTTCTGTCCTGATGGCGCAATTCACTGGAATCCCGAGAAGGAGGATATAGAGTTTGACTTCAACTTTTGTAAAGGCTGCGGAATATGCGCTAACGAATGTCCCACGAAGGCTATTGAAATGAAACTTGGATAGGGAGGATGAATGAAAAATGAAGGGTATTGTTAAACAGGAGGTTTTAGCCCTAAATGGGGATGAGGCTGTTGCTTATGCCGTGAAGCAGTCTGATGTTGATATTGTGGCTGCTTATCCTATAACGCCTCAAACAATAATGGTTGAAAAGTTCAGCGAGTATGTTGCTAATGGCGAGGTTGAAACAGAATTTGTCTGCACAGAATCGGAACACAGCGCCTTAACCGCATGTCTTGCTGCTTCCGTGACAGGCGCAAGGGCTTTTACAGCTTCGGCTTCTGCTGGTTTGGCTTTGATGCATGAGATGCTTTTTGTAACTTCTGGATGTCGTGCGCCAGTGGTTATGGCAATCGCTAATAGGGCTTTGTCTGCGCCATTAAACATTCACGGCGATCATTCCGACACCATGGTTGAACGGGATAGTGGTTGGATACAAATTTATGTTGAAAACGCCCAAGAAGCTTATGACTCTGTAATTCAAGCCTTCAAAATAGCTGAAAATCCAAAGGTTTTGTTGCCTGCCATCGTGGGTTTGGACGGCTTCACTTTGAGCCACACACTGGAAAATGTGAAAGTTCTCCCAGATGATGTTGTGAAAAAGTTTGTTGGAACCCGCCAATTCCCATTGGTAGAAAATCACGAAGGAAAAATGGTGCCTTTTAGGCTTGACCCAGAAAATCCAACAACCATGGGACCAATAGCTTTGCCAAACTATTATTTTGAGTTTAAGCGGCAGCAAGAGGAAGCCATGAAAAATGCACTTACCGTAATACGACAAGTGCATGAAGAATACGCCCAACTAAGTGGGAGACGTTATGGAGATGGACTTTTAGAACCGTATTATATGGATGATGCGGAAATTGCCACTGTTTGTTTGGGTTCTACTGCTGGAACGGTTAAGGCTGTTGTGGACGAGCTTAGGGCTGAAGGCATAAAAGCTGGACTACTCCGAATGCGCACTTTCAGACCCTTACCAGTCGAAGGAATTGTTAAAGCGCTTAAAAGTGTGAAGGTTGTGGCTGTTATGGATAGAAGCTTAAGTTTCGGAAGCCACGGAGGACCAGTTTTCCATGAGGTTCGGCATGCACTTTACGATGCGGAAAGGCATCCTTATGTGGTGAATTATGTTTATGGTTTGGGTGGAAGAGACACAAGCCCAGCTCAAATACGTGGTATTTATGAGGATTTGCAGAGGATAATCCAAACAAAATGTGTTGAAAAATTGGTGAATTATGTTGGTTTGAGGGAGTGAAAAGGATGAGTGAAAAAATGTTTTCTGAATTGAAATTCACCGCAAAGGACATAGCTGAAAAACCAGACCTCTTCTTGTCTGGACATAGAGCATGTGCAGGCTGTGGACCAGCAACGGTTTTAAGGCTTACAATGAAAGCCGTTAGGGGACCAACAATAGTGACTAATGCCACCGGATGCATGGAAGTGGTCTCATCCATATACCCATACACTTCTTGGGCTTTACCGTGGCTTCACACAGCCTTTGAAAATGCAGCTGCAAACGCTTCTGGAATTGAGGCAGCACTAAAAGTTCTAAAGAAGAAAGGAAGAATAAAGCATGAGCATATAGACGTTATTGCTTTGGCCGGAGACGGTGGCACATACGACATTGGCATCCAAGCCCTTAGTGGAGCGGTTGAAAGGGGACATGACTTCTTATTTGTGCTTTATGACAACGAGGCGTACATGAATACTGGCATCCAAAGAAGCGGCGGAACCCCATTAGGTGCTTCAACGACAACATCGCCAGCGGGCACCGTAATACCCGGAAAGTTGGAGCCAAAAAAGCCCATAGCCGACATTATGGTGGCTCATGAAATGCCTTATGTGGCTACTGCATCGCCATATTATTGGCGGGACCTAATAACAAAAGTGAGAAGAGGCTTGGAAGTAAATGGACCAGCTTTTCTGCATGTTTTTGCGCCATGCCCACGCGGATGGCGAAGCGACCCAGCAAAAACCATAGAACTTTCACGCTTGGCAGTGGAAACGTGCATATTTCCATTATGGGAAGCAGTAAACGGCGAATATCAGCTTTCGGCACCAAGCAAAGTTATGGCATTAAGTCCACAAAAGAAAAAGCCTGTAAAGGAGTATTTGGAAGTGCAAGGACGGTTTAGGCATTTGTTTACTCCGCAATTCGAGAAAATGCTCAACGAAATACAAAGAATAACAGATGAAAGATGGAACAAACTGCTCAAAAAATGCGGAATAAGCAATCAGCTAAAGCAGTCTAAGTTTATGCAAAGTATATTGAAATAATTTCACACAATTTTACCAGAAATTTTAAATTTACATCACAAGTAAGAGAAATTAGCGTTAAGATGGGTGGTAAATGAAAGTAGGGCATTATTTTGAAGGAAGAAACTTCTTCTACTTAATGCACTTGTCTTATGGAACTTTGACAGAAGAAGATCGAAGAATGCGTTGGAATTATGCCAAAAATCACAGTCTTATAGGACTTGATTTGCCCGAAGAAGTCCCTAAGGATTGGAATCAAATGTCTAATTCCGAAAAGCAAAGACTACGTTCGCGACGACCAAACTGGTTTCATCAATTTGAGATTTTTTGTAATGAAATGAGGATAAATGATTTGGTTGTAGTAGTAAATGGTTGGGATTCACTTCTCGGTATCGGCAAAGTCAATCAATCACGATATGAGTATCGCAAGGAATTAAGAGACATTTTCTTTGATCACGTGAGAAGCGTAGAATGGGATAGAGCCCAAGATTATGATGAAAGAATTCAATTATCTCCAACACTCAGCGGGTTTAACAGAACTTTGCTTCGTGTCAAAGCTAACACTAAGTTCTGGACAATTTTGTCCAATGTAAACTTATGATTTAAAGAAGGCTCTGGTTATTTGAAAGTTGCAAGAATATTCAACTTTTCAGTCAACTGCAGAGAGGTATTTTTCTATTTCGTTTTCTGCGTTGTCTGCCTTTATGAATATTGGCACGTTCTCCATTCCAGTCGCTATATAACTTGACAATAGCCATTCGCCTGGCGCAAACTCCAAAGTTTTCTCCAATATGCCCTTATCTATCATGAAAGTTTCGCTGACAAGTTGGCGGTCGTAGGGTCTTGGCAAAGTGCCAACAAAATAGGTGTGAAGCTGTTGTAGGGCATTTGTGTTTAAGTAGGCTATGCGCTGCGTGGCTATGCAAACGCCTAAGCCGTATTTGCGTCCTTGCCTAAGCAATGTTTCCACATGCCCAGAACATTTAGCATCAATGCCAGAGCCACCACTTGGTATAAACTCTTGAGCTTCATCGAAAACGAGGAGGATGTATGGTTTAACTTGGAATTTGCGTTTTCTCCTAACAAGCAAATCTTGCGTAAGTGTTATCACTAAATCCTTTATCGTGAAGGGGTCTGAAATTGAAATGCAAATAAGCCTCGTCGTTTTATCTTCCAACAATTCTCGAATTTTTTCTATGGCTAATCCGCCCGTCTCCTTCTCTTCCCTCTCATTCCGCCTTTTTATCCTATCTAAAAGCATGCTTCGGGTGGTTGCCCAAGCATAAAGTTGGCTTTTTTCATGAACCCTAAACTCCTCTACCTTCGCTCTCGCTATTTCATCTATGTATTTAACAAAGTCTTCGCTGACTTCCTGATTTTCCATAAGCCCATGCTCTTCAATATACTCTAATATGGCATCGCGAATCTCATCAATAGCATTCATATAATTTGGCTTGTCAGCAGAACCCTTCCTTTGGTCGCTTAGCTCTTCCATAAACTCGCTGTAGGTTGGAACCTTCCCCCGTGGTCTTTTATAATAGAAAAGTCTGCCTTGGTCCATTATACATTTTAATCCCTTCTTGATCCGCTCGTCAGTTTCGTATTCCCTCGGTTTGACAACAGAGTTGAAGAATTGCTCTAAGGAGTCTATCCTATTTTCCATAATAACCTTCGCAGAAATCGCCGGATCCGTTAGGATATCAAGCAAAAGAAAAACATACTCACAGCTTATGTCAAAAACCACAACCTTCGTTTGCTCAGTATGATACAATAATCGTCTCAAAATGTTTGACATCAAATTGCTTTTTCCACCGCCAGTAAAAGCGAAAACGCCGAAATGGTAGCGCACAAGCTTCTCAAAATCGACATAAATTGGAATTATGGTTTCGCTTGCTTGAAACATTTTTATTAAACCAAGCCGTGGATCCGCACGGGCGTCGCTGATGGTTTTGGATGGGTCTATTCCCAACTTTTCAGCTATTTTCTGGTTGTACATGCGATTTATCATTTCACCGTTTAAAAGATAGGCGGGGCTGCCCACAACTGGGTAGGAGAAACCCTTAACAAACTCAAACTCACATTTTCTATTAACAATCAAATCATAATTTATTGGTATGGCATCTATCTGAACCATCATCGTAGACCTATCGTCTGTCTGCCAATCCTCCTCAGACTGCTCAATAATCTCAAATTGCATAGGATAATAACCATGATCTGATAAGCCCCGCAAACCAAAATGTTCAGGCCAAACACGGCTAATCTCCATAAGCGTAAAACGCTCCTCGCCTTCTCCACATTGCTTGAAATTTTTAACAGCCAAAAGCATGCCCTCTTCCAAAAGCCCCATCAAATCCTTTTGATACTCAACCTTAATGCGGCACTGATAGCGGGCGCTTGTTCCAGCAAGCTTGGTTTCCTCAGCTGCAGCAAAAAACCTTGGTATAACCGCCGCTAATCTAGCGCGAAATCTGCCATCGAAATCTGTGAAGCAGAAGCTGTTAAAGTTGTTCTCTTCTTGCCGCTTCAATTGTTGCCCTCCTCTCCCTAAAGGTGCTCATGTAAAATATGAATTTTCTCAATTTATGGTTATTGAGTATCCAATCCGCCGTTGTATCCACAATACGTTTGAACTGGTTATAATTCCATTTAGCAACCTTATCCGCAATAAACAAAGGCTTGTTGTGGCCGAAGGCTTCTGGAATGCTGGACGGCGCCATAGCCTCCAAAACGACCATAACCAAATTCTGAATATCATTTGGAACATCATTATCCACAAATAAGATGGTTTCAACTGTTTCTCTTGTTCCATCGCTAAGCTCATTCCAAAACTCCACAACATTTTCTGGCTTATAATCATATTCTGGATAAACTAAACGGTCAACTAAGAGAACGTTGCTGCGCAAAAGTGGATCTGTTTTTGCTTGGCTCAACTGCACATAAGTTTTCAAGAAAGTCTTCTCTAAGCCAATCTTATTCTTTATAGCGCCTGAAACGTATCCCTTTCTTCCTTGCCTATCCGAAATCATTGTTCTGTAAGCTGAATCATATTCGATGATGCTCCACGGCGGCTTAATCTTTTCTGGGTTGAATATGCTTGTGGATTGGAGTATCATTCGGTCTGTGTTTGGCAGTTTTTCAAAATCTTCCGGCGTAACATTTGCCTTCAACAAGCCTTCATTATTCATTATTGGGATGAGTTGCCTTTTGAAATCCCTTGCCGCCGTGTCTTTCGTAATGCCTATAAGTAAAACATGCCTTTTCCAGCATTCCTCCATTAGCATTTGCAACGTGAAAAGTGTTAAGAAAGCTATGTCAAGGGTTGTCAGCCAATGCTCTTTCCCATCCTTCAAAATCTTCATTAGACTTGTTGTTTCCGAGGTTTTTGTAAAAAAGAAGCGGTCGCCGAGGCTTGTTACAAGTTTTTTTATACGCTCCCATGTTGTGGCATATTTTGAATTCAGCGTATAAACTTCATTTTTCTCTCTTAAAATATCCCTTTTCACCAAATGCTTAACGTATCTTTTGACTCTTTTTGCTCTTTTCTCGTCTGTTATGCCAAACTCTTTTAGGATTTGGGCTTCTGTTAAGCCTCCTTTCTGTTTTGCCAGTTGGATTATTGCATAGCGTAGGTAGTCTGCCCTTGGCGGTGGCAAACCTAAGGCTGGATTATAGACGTGTTGTCTTGCTATGGTTAGGTCGTTTATGTCTATGGGTTCGTTGTCTATTTTGTAGCCTAGTATGCTGCTTTTCTTTTCCCATAATTCCCGCTTTGACGTGTCATAGAGGAGACTTGCTCTTTCTATGGAGAGGCTTCTGTCGAGGAGGATTATGTGGGTTTTTTGGTTTTGGTCTGTGGCAAGTTTATAGGCTAGGTAGTATTCTGCGAAGGTCATTATCCAGTTGGCGATGGTGGCGTTGTTTATTATTGTTTCATCCATCAATAGCTTGTTTAGGCTTATTTCTTCTGGTTGTTCTGTGGCGAAAAAGGTTTGGTCTATGTCTGGGATTTCGTTGACGTATATGGGGACTACGCTTGATATGCCAGCAGTTTGTTGGAGGGTTTTTTCGTCATAGTTTATTTTTGGTTTGTCGTTTTCTTGGAGAGTTATAGTGCCAGTTGCGGCGTAGGCGCCTCCAAAGAATATGACTAGATCGAAGAGGGGTTTTGAGTACATGGTTCCGTCTATTCCTGCGAAGCGTAGGCTTGTTGTTTGGAAGAAGTTTTTGGCTGTTTGGTAAGCTTGTTTTTGGTTAAAGTTTGTTTTTATTAGGTTTGAGAGTAGGGTGTCGTAGAGGTTTTTGATGGTTGAGAAGCTTTTTTCGTATTCTAGGATTTGCCTTGTGGCTCCGTTTTTTAGGATGTCGCTTGTTCTTTTTAGGGTGTTGCTTATGGTTGACAATTATTTTCGCCTTTATTGTATTTTTGTTTTAGAAGGTAAAAGTGTTGCCTATGCGTGTATGCAAAAAGTGAAAAGCATTTATTTGGTTTCTATTATGTGTTGGTATGTGGTGTTTTGGTCTATTATTGTTAGTGTTGGCTGGGGTTTTCTTGTTAGGATTATGGGTTTTGCTAGTATTTCTGCTGTTTTTGCTAGTTCTTTTATTGTTGTTATGTTTATTGTTATGGTTTCTTGTGGGGTTTTTGGTGGTTCTGTGGCTTCTATTATTAGGTCTTTGTATGGGGCTAAGATTTTTTCGAGGGGGGTTTCTTTTGTTTTTGGTTTTGTTTTGGTGTGGAAGTATGTGGAGAAGGCTAGTCCTGCGATGGCTATGGTGGTTAGGCTGTATGAGGCGTAGCGTTGGTTTATTACGTCTTGGCGGGTTACTGTTTGGTCTTGGGTTATTGTGCCTGTTTTTGTTTGGTGTAGGTCGCTTATTGTTGTTATTTCGCCTTGGTCCGTGCGTTGGAATGTTATTGTAAGAGTTGGCGTGAATGTTTGTTGGATTTGGCTGATGGTGGTGTTGGCGTTTATGGTGAATGTGGTTGTTATTTCTATCGTATAATATGCGGTTGTGGTTATTCCCATTTCTGAGGCGATTCTGGCTATTATGGGGTCTGTTTCTGTCTTGTTTATTTTGGGTAGTTCTATTTGGATTTGTTTTTGGTTTGTTGTTTGGGGAGATGTTTGGCTTATTTGGTATTGGATGACTGGTGTTTTTAGGGTTTGGGTTGTTGTGTATGTGATTGTGGCTTCTGATGGTATGGTTGTGTGGAATGTGTATGTTAGGGTTAGGTTGATTTGGCGGGTTATTTTTGTGTAGATTGTGCCTTCGCCTGGTTTTAGTGTGGTTTTGCCGTTGTAGATTATGTTGTTTGGGTCTAGTATTGCGGTGTAGTCATAATCTGCGGTGCTTCTGTATGTGCAGAGGGTTTGGGTTGTGGTTTCTTCTGTTGGGGTTTGATGCGCTATGTAAAGGGTTAGTAGTGCGATCAGAGTTAGGATTGTGAAGAGGGTGATGAGGACTATTGTTTTTGGTGGCTTTTTCATGTCTGTATTGCGACCTATGTTTTATGGTATTGAGTGGAGTTTCTTTTTAAAAGGTTTTACTACAAAAGTGGTAATATCTGTATTTGATTTTTGGAGGAAAATTGAGGGGAAAACTGCGTTTATGGAGCGTATTCTGTTATTGAATCGCATGCCCATGGCGTTGAATATGGCAGTGTGGGTGTTATTACTGCTATGTTGGGTTCGTCTGGTATGTCTTCGTCAACTATGTATAGCGTTATGCCTTCTGTTGTTGCTTCAAGTGGTCCAAGTTCTGATGTGGCTTTTATTTTGGCGCCACGGTTAATTTCAAGTGGCTGGTTTTCGCTTGTAGGTTCATATTTTCCTGAGGGGTTTGGTAGTGTTTGTATCCATATTTCAAGTGTTGCCACTTCGCCTGGGTCTAATGTTCCAATAGTCCAGTTTAGGAAGTTTTGGATGTATTGGTTGTTATCGCCGCCTTGTGTTTTATTTTTGTACCATTCTACTGTGCCTTTGCTTGGTGTGGCATTTATGGGTTCGACGGTGTTTTCTATGACGTCATATACGGCGTCTGTTATTGGTACTGTGCCGTTGTTTTTGACTGTGATTATTAGTTGGAATTTTGTTGGCCATCCAGCGCTTTCGTTGGTTCCTACGTGGATTAGGTTTGTGGGTGTTGATATGTCTTCGCCTGTTGTTGCGTTTGTGAAGGAGCCGTTTAGGGTTTTCATTATGCAGACGCTTGCGATTTTCTTTTCCCATGTGCCTGTTGTTATTGTTCCTTGGATGTGGATTTTTTCTATCCAGTGCGAATAGCTGTAGCCTGTTATTGCTAGGGCTAATAGTAGTGTTAGGAAGGTTATACTTACGGTTTTGTTGATTGGCATAATTCTATATCTTCTCATTTCACCATCCTCCTAGATTGTTGAAGCCGTCGCACATGTTCTTCCAGTATTCGTACTTGTTTGTTTGGTTGTTTAGTAGGGCGTTTTCTGAGCCTTGGATTATTTCCCATGCGGTCATGCCTTTGTATTTGTAGCCTTCTGTCCATCCAGCCACGTAGTTTAGCCATAAAGCTAACAGGTGGGCTAGGAGTTTTGCTTTCATATTTGAGTTCCATGGTGGGCTGAGGATTTTTGAGGCGTTTTGGAATTTTTGTGTGCGTGTGCCCGTGAACTCGTAGATTGGCGAGTTTGCGCTTATTTGGTTTAGGTAGTTTTCGAGGGTGTCTGGGTCTATTTGTGGTTTGCCTGGTTTGCAAAGGGCTTTGTCGAATTGGTTTTTCCAGAAGCCTATTGTGTGTGGGTAGCCTTCTTGGCATTTTAAGCCTATTTTTATTTGGAATTGGTATTGCCAGTTTTGTTTTGCTGGTTGGAGTATGTGGACTGTTGTTATTCCGCTTATTTTTTCGCTTGGTGATAGCCATGTGCATGTGTGGTTTGTTGTTGTGATTTCTAGGGCTTCTGGGTTTTCGTTTATTATTGTTAGGCTGTCGAAGTGTACGGGTTTGCAGCCTATGTTTTTGATTGTGTAGTTTATGTAAGCCTCGTAGCATGGGTAAGCGTTTGTTATGTAGGCTTTTATTGTGTCGCCGTCGCAGCCTATTATGTTGGCTGTTATTGTGGCTACGTCTTTTTCTATTTCGTTGTCCCATGTTGTTACTTTTGTGAATTTGACGTCGCAGTTGCAGTAGCAGTTTATGTTTATTCCGCCGTTTGTGCATGCGTAGCTGTAGCCTATTGCTGTTAATGTGATTATTGTTAGGGCTAGCGTGATTTGCAGTTTTTTCATGTTTTTTCCTCCTTTTTTTGTTGTTTATATGTGAGGAGTAAGTATGAGTATGCTGTTAGGGCGAGGGCTGTTGTTATGTAGACTCCGTTTTTTAGGGCTAATGCGGTGCCTTCTGTTATGGCGTTTGGCAAAGTTGTGGTTATGAATGTGTAGGCGCCTGCGAAGAATTCTTTTAGGTATATGCTAACCCAGCCTAGTTTTGGTATTGTTAGGATTACTTTGCCCATTACTTGGCGTTCACTGATTGGGTCGTCTGGCGCATTATTAGCATCTCCTTGAGTTACGAACCATAGGGTTCCGCCTGAAGTGTATATGTCTATGACGCGGTGGATAGTTGGCGCTTGTGTTTGGGCTGTTTGGTATTGGATTATGTCGCCTATTTTGATGGTTTTTGCTGGTGTTGCGATTACTATGGCTATGTCGCCTGGGTTAAGTGTTGGCTGCATGCTTCCGCTTGCGATTATTGTTGGTGTAAAGCCCAGTAAGCCCGTGGTTGACCAGACGGCGACTACGCCTATTAGGGCTATAGCCGTCCAGTATACTGTTTGGTTTTTTGCTTTTTTGGTTATGTGGATGCGTTGGATTTGGCGGCGTTCTTTAGCTGTTGCTGGTAGGGGTTTTACTGTTGTGTCTAGGATTATGAAGCCTACGGTTGTTGCTGTTACTGTTAAGATGGATTGCGTCTGCCATTGGATGTTTGGGAGGATGGGGCTGAACCATGTGAAGAAGGTTGGTATTGCCATGTATGCGAGGTTTGCGGGTAATGCGCCCAAGTATGCGAAGTATGTGGCTAGGAGGTTCACGGCGAGGGTTGGGATAAATGTGTGGATTAGGAATTCTGCTATGGCTAGTGGCGATATTAAGTCTAAATAGTTGGGTATTGTTGGCGTTAAAAGCGTGTGGAATAGGCTTATGAGCAATATTGCCATTGTTGGTTTGTGTTTGCTTATGGTTTGGGCGAGGTAAGCTCGTGAGATTT
>JAVZLM010000004.1:0-177441 GCA_038883775.1 Bathyarchaeia archaeon | reverse complement strand
CTTCAGAAGATTACTCAAATTATAAATGCGAAAAAACCTCAAAATGTAGAGCAGTTAATAATTTTCGTCAAGGAAGAACTTCAAATCTCTGAGCAAGAGGCACTTGAACTAGTTCTAAAATTGCAAAGCGATGGAAAAATAAGTTTCAAAAAGCAGTCATATATTCCACAAAACTTTGCCGCTTACTTAAAAACAGAACAAACCTATTGGTACTGGATAACACTCTTTATGGCAATAGCAACAGCTTTCGTAGCTTTTGGCATTCCGGAAGATTTCTACCCATTGGTTTACATAAGATATATTCTGGGCTCAATATTCGTTCTTTGGCTGCCAGGCTACACCTTCATAAAAGCGCTTTTTCCTAAAAGAATGGAATCGAAAAAATCCGAAAAAAATCTAGACATAATTGAGCGAATAGCCCTAAGCATAGGAATGAGTTTAGCATTAGTTCCAATAGTTGGCTTACTTCTAAACTACACTCCTTGGGGAATAAGGCTAGCTGCCATAGTTTTAAGCCTACTCGCACTAACCGTAACCTTTGCCACAGCCGCATTAATAAGAGAATATAAAACTTGTTAAAACTAACAACTGAAGCTAGAGTGAAAAGCTAATGGCAGATGAGCTAACAAGAGTTGCGGAAGAAGCCGCACGGGGCGGATTTTACCTAATTACAGGAACTGCCTCAGCAACGATAATCATGGCTATAGCCTCAATAATTATAGCAAGGCTTCTGGGCCCAGAATTATATGGGCAATACACTTTAGCACTGGTTACGCCTCAACTTCTTTTATTATTCACAGATCTCGGCATAAACCAAGGGATCATCAAATTCACGGCTACTTATCGTGGAAAAAATGAGAGCCGACGCATAAAAAGATTAATAAAATATGGGCTAATACTCCGAGCAACAGCTGGAACCCTAATATTCCTACTAAACTATTTATTAGCGGATTTTTTTGCAACAGTTCTCCTTCAAAGACCAGAACTCGCTATCTATATTAGAATTGCCGCAGCAACTGTGCTTTTTCAAGCAATATTCACCGCAATAACTTCAGCCTTTGTAGGCCTAGATAAAGCTGAATATAACGCCATGGCCTCAAATCTGCAAGCATTTTCTAAAGCAATAATTTCATTAACTCTAGTCATTTTAGGATTCGGTATAGTAGGCGCAGTAACAGGCTATGTGGCAAGCTACGCTATAGCTGCAATTCCCAGCTTAGCTATTTTAATTAAAACCCGTGGAAACAACGATGATTCAAAACTGGAAGACTACAGAACAACTAGCGATTTAAAGACCATTTTGAGCTATGGCATTCCATTGTATATATCTACGTTGTTGGCGGGATTCATTCCAATTTATCAGAACGTTGTCTTAGCGTTTTTCACAACAGATGCGGATATAGGAAATTACAAGGCTGCCGTAAACTTCATATCACTTATGCATATCATCGCGATTCCAATCGCAACAGCCCTTCTACCTGCCTTCTCAAAATTGAACTCTTTAACGCAGAAAAAAGTGAAAACGTTTTACAAACTCGCAAACAAATACACGGCCATCATTATAATTCCACTAACTTTCCTTATAATAATACTATCAAAAGAAATAGTTGAAATAATATACGGCAACGCATACCAAGCAGCTCCTATGTTCCTAGCAACATATTGCCTGCTATATTTCTTGGTCGGGTTTGGATATCTTGTCCTTCCAAGTCTTTATAATGGCCTAGGCGAAACAAAAATAACCCTAAAAATGAGCCTAGTCAACTTTGGGGTGCTTGTTTTTTTATCTCCCCTACTTACAAAAGCCTATAGCGTACAAGGTTTAATTGTAGCTTTTCTAATAGCGAATAGTTTAGCCACAACCTACGGCTTATACATCGCAAGAAAAAAATTCCATATATCCGTTGAAACCCACGCAGCACTAAAAATTTACTTAAACTCTGCAATATCTAGTATACCTGCACTTATTGTGCTCCAACTTGGGCGCTTCCCCATGTTCTTAACCGGTGCGCTAAGCGGAATTTTATACATATTCTCATACATAACTCTGACACCCATTACCAGAACAATAACGTTGCCTGAACTTGAAAAAGCGACAAATGTTATCAGAAAAACCAAACTTCTAGCATTAATTTCTAAACTAATCCTTATATATCAACAAAAGCTCTTAAAAAGTAGATAAACGAGGAAAAGCGCAAAAGTATTTCATTGAGCCTCTGTACCGATGATGAAAATCTCAAAGTGGAAATTGGTAATGCCCTCAATATCTTGTGACACTAAAAGCGTTAGGTTTGCTGGAGCAACACTTGAAGGATTAATTATGTAGCCCTCAAGATTCCACTCGAGAGTTATGTATTTCGACGCGCTTTCAGGATTCCAATTGGCTGTTGTCATATTAAGTACTAACGGGATGTTTCCTTCGTTTCTTACATAAACAGTAAAGTTTGTTACTGCTCCAGGTTCCAAAGTACCCCAATTAATTGCAGTAACGTTTGCACTGCACTCAAAATCCTCGTATACGCCTACTTTAACCGTTTTCACCACTCCGTAATTTGGAATTTGTTGGTAGGCACTTAACAGAGTTGTAGCCAATACGATCATCACAAGCCCTACAGTACCAATAACTAAAACTACTGCCATGTGAAACCTTTGTGCCGTCAACTCATCACCAGTCTAGTCGGATATAGTAAGTCTTAATAAACATTGCTGTCTACCTAAACAACAAAAATACACATTATAAAACATCAAAAGAGCTCGATTCATAATTGAAATAAAGATTAAAGCTAAATTTTTGTAGAACAGGTTTCAAATGCCATGAAGACTTGCACTGACTGCAACAGCTATGAAACAAATGTACGCCCGCTATGTTGTATCTACGTATTCCAAGCCAACCCGAGAAGAATATTTTACAAAGGGAACATTCACTTGGTTTGCCCTTTAATTAGCAGACCCACGCCAAAACTCTGATTTCTTAAAATGTTGGCAGCCATTCACGCCAGCAAAAGTCTGGCAGCTGCTCAACACTTAAGGTACACTATATTAATGGCTTCGCTTTTCGTTATTGAGAAAGGAGGAAAGCAAATCGTTTGCAGTAGGTCACTTCGCTCTCGGATATATGTTTAGCAAATCAACCGCTAATGCCATAAAAGTGAAAGCAGAATTAAACATCCCAATAGTTTTAATGCTTTCTGTAATTCCAGACATTGACATATTAATCCCATATGTTCAGCATCGCGGGCCATCACACTCAATAGTAGTGGCGACGATAATTTTTATCCCGCTGTTCGCCTTATACCATAGAAAAGCTGTTCCATATTTTGTAGCTTTAATTCAGCATTCGCTGGTCGGAGATTATATTGCTGGAGGGTACGTGCAAATTTTCTTGCCATTAACTCAAAAACGCTATGGACTTAATGTAGATATTAAAAGCCCGATAAACATAACTTTAGAATGGCTAACTTTTCTTGTTGCTGCAACAATAATTTTTAGATCTAAAGATATCCGAACATTTTTTGAACCCCACAACTCCAATTTAATTCTCGCCATACCAACATTCACAGTACTTTTGCCAACATTCTTAGCCTTCCCCCTAGAAGTCCCAATTGCATTAATTCCACCACATATCATATTCTTATTCTTGTTCTCAACATCATTAATAATAGACATAAAAAGAATAACACGACAAATCCTAAACAAAAGGTGTTTGAAGTATGCAGACAAGATCAAAAAGTAAGGGACCAATACTATGCGCAAGAGATGGCTTGTGGAAACTAGAGCTTGAAAGACGTCTAAAAACCAATGAAAGCGTCACCTTAATGGCACTAGGAACCGTAAAAAATGAACTCCTTGCATATCTAAACAAAAGAAAAGACATTGAAATTATCAGAATGGAAACAAGATACATGAAAAAGCGAGAGAAGGGACTAGGACTAAAAGTCATAATTAGCAGAAAAGAAAAGTTAGCAAGTTGAAGCAAAAGATAGAGAATTGTACCTAGGAATGTTATGAAAGCAATGCTTTTAACTCAAGCCAACTTTTACTCAAGCCAAGGCTTAGGTAAAACTGCTGAAAAACCGCCAAACCACGACGATAAACATTACGCGTTCCACGCTTCAAAATGGAAAGAAACTCGGAAACCTCGGAGCAAGCTTTAATTTGCACGAAAACCACCAAAAAGAATCATAAACAGAAAAAGGGGAGTTTGCCAGGAGCTTATGCCGTGGATGGCGCATAAAAGCCGGGGGTGGGAGTTGAACCCACATATAGCTGCTCTGCAGGCAGCCGCCTGAACCGTTCGGCCACCCCGGCAATTATGATTATTTTTGAGGTTTAATAAAAATGTATTTAGGCTGTTCCGAGGTTTTTGGCAATTTTATTGTAGATTTTTTGAGCTTCTTTTATGTTTTTTATGTTTTTTATTAGCATGCGTCCGTTTTGGAAGAGGGTTATTTCAAAGCCTTTATAATTGAAGATTATGGCGAGTTGGGATTTTATTTGGATTTTGAAGTTTTGTTTTATTTTTTCGTATATTTGGTTAAGGTTTAGTTTTAGGGGTTTTTCTGGGTTTACGTTGACTGTGTTTCGTCCGCATAGCCAGACAAGTTTTTCTCTTTTTTCTGTAGGGGTTATTGTGCCTCGGCATGCTGGACAGTTTTCTCTCTTAAAGATGTCTATGGTTGTAAAGTACATGTCGCTGAAGTCGCAGATCATGAGTTTTCCCTTCAAAGTAGAACCCATATCCGTAAGAACTTTTACGGTTTCCATAGCTTGCATTGTCCCAATAATGCCTGGAGTTACTCCCAATACGCCGCGCACATCGCACGTTAATAGGTTGCTGTCATCGATATTTGGAAGGATACATTCTAAACATGGGGTTTCTGGCGGGGCGAAGACGGAGAGATTTCCTTCAATTCCTATGGCTGCTCCAAAAACGTATGGGATTTGAAGCTTTGCGCATACTCTATTAACCAAGTAGCGGGTTCGCATGTTGTCTAAGCCATCCACAACACAGTCCACTCCAGAAATTAGCTTTTCAACATTGTTTGTGTTCAGGTTTTCTGGGACGGGTTCCACCTTCACTAGTGGATTAATTTTGGTTAACCTTTTTGCTGAGACCTCAACTTTTGGATAGTGTAAGTCTTCTGGTGTGTATAGGACTTGTCTGTGAAGGTTGTGTATTTCCACAGTGTCTTGGTCTATTAGGCGTAGGTGTCCAACTCCAGCAAGAGCCAAATAAAGAGCTGATGCTGTGCCTAGTCCTCCAAGTCCTACTATGGCGACTTTGGATTTTGAAAGTTTTTCCTGTCCTTCTTTGCCTAGCTCTTTTAGGATTATTTGGCGACTGTAAAATTCTTCGTAAATGGGTTTTTTCTTTGGCATTTGCCTTCCTCTCATTTATAATGTTTAACTGGTTTTATATCTACCCTTTTTCAAAAACTGTTTTTCATAAATTTCTCTAACATGCTGTATTGTGTCTGCCTCCTCGGGAGTTTTGTCTTCTCTTATGCGGTTTATTCGCGCGAAACGCAGAGCCATTCCACACTTGTATTTTGGGCTTTTCTGAATTTCGTTATAGGTTACTTCAACAACTATTTTTGGAATCACAACAACTCTTCTTGGCTCTTCTTTTATAGTTAACTCTTTAAGGCGTTTCGTCATTTCAATGATTTCAGCGTCTGTTAACCCCTTGAATGTTTTGCCAACAGTTAGATATTCTCCCGTTTCAGCGTCCCGTGCCGCCAAATAATAGTCTGAAAGCCAATTATGCCTTCGTCCATAACCGTATTCGGCTGCGACAATAACTAAGTCTAAGGGTTCGAGGATGGGTTTTATTTTGAGCCAATGTTTTCCTCGGATTCCGGGCGTATATGGGCTGTCAATTCTTTTTGCCATCAACCCCTCATGTCCAGCGTCTATGGCCTCTTTCAAAAATTGTTCTGCTTCTTCTGGCTTGTCTGTAATTATTTGTTTTGTTAGGGGTATTTCTCCAGCATTTTCAGCCAAGATTTTTCTTCTATGCCAATATGGAAGCGTAATCAGGCTTTCACCGTTTAGGTATAGGATGTCGAAGAGGTAAAGCTGCACGGGAATTTTTTCAGCCAATTCTTCTATTGCGTGGACTCTTTTGAATCTTCGCATTAGGTGCTGAAATGGGATTGGATAGCCGCGATTATCTACTGCTATTACTTCCCCTTCAAAAATTGCTTCTTTTGCTCTAACATTTTCTCTGGCTTTTTCAACAATTTCTGGCAAGCTCTGAGTTACATCTGTAAGTCTTCTGCTGAAAATTCTAATTTTATCGCCGAGTTTGTGAATTTGGATTCTGGCTCCGTCCAACTTGTATTCGAGGGCTGTTTTTCCTCCATGTTCTTTTAGGGCTTCTGCGATATCGTTTGCCATTTGAGCTAGCATAAGCCTTACAGGTCTAAAAACTTTGAAGCCAACTTTTAGTAGGCTTTCTTTGCCTTCTTTTTTGGCTATGACGGCAACTTCTCCAATGTCGCCTAAGGTCATGCTTGCCTTCTGCACCTCTTTCAGTGGAATTTGGAAGGCTTTTGAAATGGCTTGTTCCATTAAGCCTTCATGGAAGCCTGTTCGCATTTCGCCTATGAAAATTTTGACCAAATATTTGGCTTCTAAGGGCGAAGCAGCGCTTATTAGGGCTTCTACTAGGCGTTCCTTCTTTTCCCTAGAGCCGTATCCCGTGGCTTCTGCTATAGCCTCCAATTGGCGTCTAACTTCGGTTATTGTTAATGGTTTTTCAAAGAGTGTGGTTTGCCTTTTGATTTTGCTTTCTTCAAAAACAGTTTTTGTGGCTGAGCCTATGTCGCCAGTTTTGCTGAAGGCGTCTATGAAGGCTTTCCATTCAACCTTTGTTATCTTTTTTATTATTTCGCTTAGGGTTGCCCAACTAACATCAAGCGTCTGTTTGCTCCATTTTGGGAATGGTCTTCCAAGAATCATGTAGACAGCTGGCTCAACCTCACCATCATCTAAATTTCTAAGGAATTCGGCGACAAGGCTTATCATTTGGAGTCGTTTAGTTGTGGCTTCCAGTTTTTCACAAAGTTCAGCTAAGGCTTTGAAAGAAGTTTGCATAAGGGTTAACCTTTTCTCGAATTTTCAATAATAGATTATAGAGATAAACGTTCTTTTAGGACAAAAAGGGGAAAGAATTGTTTAGAATGAGGCTTCCAGTTTTTCCTTAACTTCCTTTATTTTCTTCTCCAGTTCGTCAACCTTTTCCTTATCTTTTAATGCGATGTAGCAGTCTCTGGCATATTCTAAGGCGCTTACCCCGAACCTGTCAAAGCCTTTGTTGAAGGATAGCTCTGCGGATTTGAGGAAATTTTCCACAGCCTTTTCATGGTCTTTGAGCATGTAGGCGCATTCTCCAGCCTTAAAAAGCATGGATGTGGCGTCAAAGAAGTTGTTAGCTTTACGGTATAATTCTGAAGCTTGCAGAAATTTTTCCATGGCTTCTTTGTATTTGCCAGTTTCATAAAGCGTATTTGCATCCTTGTGCAGTTTAACCGGGTCTTCCTTAACTTTTTCGCTCATAAATGCTCAACTCGCATTTTGCTATTTATGAGCATAATACTTCCATTTAGGGTTTTCCCATTTTACGCATTTAAACAATTCTAATATAATTGTAGATGTTAAAAATTGGCTGAAGGGGAACTGCATGAAAATTTGCGATGCTCACGTGCATTTGGGAAAGTCTGGACCTTGGCAACCATACATAAATCCCACAATTTATTTGGATGAGCTTATTCGTCTATTTGACAAGTATAATGTTGAACGGGCAATAGTTTTTCCAAACCCAAATGTTGGCGATGAATATCCAAAAATGAACGATTACATGGCAAAATCAGTTAAGAAATATCCAAAGAGGCTGATAGGGTTTGGGCGTGTAGACCCGAGAAGGGAAGATGCCATAAAAGAGTTAACGCGCATAAAAAACGGTCTGGGCTTAAGTGGAATTAAGTTGCATCCAATGGTGGAATGTTTCAGACCAGACCATCCCTTCTTTAACAAATTTTTCAAGAAAACTAACGCCCTAAACCTTCCAATACTTTTCCATTCCGGAGACGGATTTTCCTCTCCCGGGCTTATCCTAAAAATTGCTAAGAAATATCCAAAGCTTCCAATAATTCTTGCACATTTGAGAGAGGCGTCTGTTAACGCCTTAAGAGAATGCGAAAACGTTTATGTTGAAACCTCAGGCACCTTGCCAGACTTCATTGAACTTTCAGTTGACATAGACGAGAATCGAATATTGTTTGGCTCTGATATTCCCTATTATCGTTATCCAACTCAAATAGCAATTGTTGAGGCTGCAGAAATTTCGCACAAAACTAGGAGAAAAATTTTCTACGAAAACTTCCAAAAATTATTCGACAAAAATAAATGAAAGGCTGAAACTCTGTCATGACTCTTAAATGTGTTAAATGCGAATCAAAATTCCCATATTCACCATTACTTGGCAGATGTGGAAATTGTGGCGGAACACTTGAATACGATTTGGTGTTGCCAAAAAAACGCAAAATCAAGTTTTCTGGGCGATTCAGTTTTTGGAGATATAAGATTCTACTTCCGCAAGTACGCCATCAAATCAGCTTAGGCGAAGGCGGTACACCCCTTCACGAAGCCTCCCGACTTGCCAAAAGTTTGGGTTTGCAAAAATTGTATTTGAAAGATGAAACCAGAAGCCCCACAAACTCTTATAGGGATAGAGCTGCCGCGCTTTATGTATCAAATGCTATTGAACTTAACCATGACACTTTGGTTTGTGCATCAAATGGAAATTTGGGCGCCTCTTTGGCTGCATATTGCGCTAAAGCTGGACTAAACTGCCACTTGATCGTGCCAAAACTTGTGGATATTGGAAAATTGGCGCAGATGCTGGTTTATGACGCAACAATAGAAGAGTTTGGAGAAATTTTAGACGACTCCATACGCAAAGCTGAAACCTTGGCAAAGGAAATGGGTTGGTATCAAGCCACAGCCGAATTAAACCCCTTGGCAATTGAGGCTCAGAAAACAATTTCTTATGAAGTTTATGAACAGTTGGGTGTTCCAGACTATTTCATAGTTCCCATGGGAAGCGGGGGAACGATCTATTCCATCTGGAAAGGCTTTAAAGAACTTAAACAGCTCAAAATAGCAGATTCGCTGCCAAAAATGGTTGGTGTTCAACCAGAAGGAAGCTCATCCATAGTCAAAACATTTTTAGAAGGACAAACAAAAATGCTGAAAATCTCTAAGCCGTCCACCCATGCCTTAGCCGTTTTAGTATCCCAACCGCTCCAGGGTGAGCTTGCCATAAAAGCCATAAAAGAATCAGAGGGCTTAGCCTTAACAGTTTCTGACCAAGAAATCTTCTCAGCAGAACTTCAAATAGCCAAACTCGAAGGAATGTTCGCCGAACCAGCAAGCTCAGCAACAGTCGCAGCCCTAAAAAAGCTTATTGAAACTGAAAAAATTGATAAAAGCAATAGTGTTGTCTGCTTAATCAGTGGAAGCGGACTAAAAGCCACAGATGTGCTCCACGCCTTAACCAAAAAACAAAAAACAGCAAAAGTAGGCTTAGAACTAAGCACAAAAGAGAAAATACTACGAATCCTAAACGAAAAGGATACTTATGGTTACGATTTATGGAAAAAACTCGCAAAAACAATGACACGCGCCGCGATATACCAACACCTAAACGAACTTTCAGAGAAAGGTCTGATAATAAGCTATACAAAAAATGGGAAAAGATTCTTTAAAATAACGGAGCGCGGCAGAAAAGCTTTACAAGCGATGGATGATTTGAAACTTCTCTTTTAAGTCGAAAAGCTAATATAGTATAGTTATAACTATACTATTCTTCTCTTGAATGGTGTTTATTGATGAACAAGCAAGTAGCAGTAAAAGCATTTTCAGGCATAGGCGGATTTTTAGCAGCGGCAATTTCAATTCTAGAAGTTTTCACCATCTTATCTGATATGGGGTTTGTGATATTTGAGAAAATAAGCCTAACAGATCCCCAAAAAATATTCATCAGCCTTCTAATTTTCTTTGGCTTATTTAGCGCTATTCTCGAGTTGACAAGTATTTATTTTATGCGCAAAGGGCATACAAAGGCTAGCTCTATCTCAAGTTTTGCAGGAGCTATCTCAGCATTACTTGGGCTTATAACCCCAAACATGTTTGGATCGGTTCAATCTAGCATCTTTCTGGTTGGCATGATAATTAGCATGATTTTTATGGGAACCAGTGCAGTAATTGCTTTCACTATGCCATCAACAGCGTTGAAGGGACCACTTTTAACAAGCGTAGAAGTTGCTGTTGTGGCTTTGTTTTCGGCTTTGTACGCTGTGTTAATAGTTCTTACATTTCAAATATACCCTGTTCCATCACCAACTGGAGGTTTCCTACATTTCGGAGACTTTGTTGTGTTCCTAGTTGCTTTACTTTTTGGGGTAAAAGTAGGAGGACTCGTTGGAGTTGTGGGCGCGGTCGTAGCAGATTTTTACCTTGCTTATCCTCGTTGGTATGTCTCAATCATTGCGCATGGGCTGGAAGGCGTTATACCAGGATTTACAAAGAAGAAAAATTTTGTGTTACAATTGATTGCATGCATAATAGGCGGCTTTCTTATGGCTGCAACCTACTTTTTCGTCAACATATTCATTAAAGGTTATCCCGTTGCCGTAATCTCCTTCATTCAAGACCTTTTCCTTCAAGCTGGAATTTCAATAGCCGTAGGATTACCAATAGTTAAGATTGTTGAAAGAACATTGCCTTGGTTCCGTTAAATCCTATGACTTTTTAATTAATTGGTATATTCCTCCAAAAATGAAGGCTAAGGCTCTTGCAATGTCTATTGGTGGATAGAGGATTATTCTTTGGTATTTTTTGTCTCCTTTCTTAATGGTTTGATATCCATAAAAAATCATAAGCCCAAAAAACGGAAGCAGCAGCATCATTAATAGAATTATTAGAGATGTAAATGAGCTGGTCAAAAAGGCGTGTATTATCAACGCTAATATTGCTGAGCTCCATATGAGAAAACCGATTATGCAGAGAAGAATCCATTTCGGAAATGCGCTTTTTGTCCCCATCTTTCTTAACATTAAACCCAAACCTCGCCCGTAACTGAAATTTTGTTTTAAAAGTTCCTTCAGCGCTGGCCTATGCTTATGCTTCACTAAAACCTCTGGGTCTAAAACCATTTTGTAGCCTCTTCTGCAGATTCTCTCAACAAGCTCGTCCTCGTCAAAACCATACTTAATGCCTTCATCAAACAGTCCAACCTTGTTTAGCGCATCTCGCCGCACAGCCATGTTGCAGCCAGCCGGATATTTTTGGGGGAGCTTAACCGAGCTTAACGCTTCCTTTTTTCTGAAAATTCTCATGACTGGAATGAAGCTTTCATCAGAATAACGGGACAAAAAACTATCATAATACCCCACCACGCTTCCTCCCACACAACCCACTTGAAAATCTCTAAAATTTTCAACTATCCTACTTAACCAGTCTTTTGGTATGATGCAATCAGCATCCGTGAAGGCAACAATTTCGCCATCACTATTTCTTACACCAGTATTTCTCGCCGCGTTCAATCCCGGTCTTTCTTCCAACAAAAGTTTGACAGGATACTGCGAAACTATTTCTCTTGTGTTGTCTGTGGAATTTCCATCCACTACGATAATTTCCAACTTATCCCTATCATAGTCAACTTGCATAAGAGAATCAAGAAGCTCTCTTATGTATGCAGCTCCATTTTTGACGGGAACTATTACTGAAACTTTCGGGTAATATGCATCTTTCCCATGCAAGGGCCTTGCCTTCATTAAATTAATTTTCTTTCATGCAAAATTGCTTTTACAGTTTTTCGCACTGCTTGACGACTATTTAGTTTGGGTTTCCATCCGAGGCTTTTAATTTTTTCAATTTTTAAAAGCATGAGTTTCACGTCTCCCTTCCAACCCCTTCCACCATCAACACCGCCAGTATAAATATACTCAACATTTCTCAAACCCATCTCTTGGCAGACCATGTCAGCTATTTCTTTTACATTTATTTGATCTTCTGAACCCACATTGTAAATTTCCACTCGATTATGCAAATGACTAACGCCCATAAGCATAGCATCTATGCAATCATCGATGTATAAGTAAGATTTTCTTTGAGTCCCATCGCCGAGAATTTCCAACTTTTTCGAATCCCTAGAAAGTTTGTTTACGAAATCGTGTATGACGCCGTGCTGCGCCCTGGGGCCTATGATATTTGCTAGTCTATAAATTATAGCATTGAATCCATAAGTATAAGCATATGCTGTTATCAAAGCCTCAGAAGCAAGCTTAGAAGCGCCATAAATAGAGATTGGTTTTAGGGGCGCATAATCCTCCGGTGTTGGAATTTTCTCTGCTTCGCCATAAACGGTTGATGAAGATGTAAAAACAAAATTCTTAACGCAGCCAACCTTACGAACCGCTTCCAGAAGGTTGAAAGTTGCAGTTACATTATGCTTATAATGCGTTTTAGGATCAGCAGTTCCAACTCTAACCTCTGGATTTGCAGCCAAATGGAAAACAGTTTCACATTCAGATAAGGGTTTTAGAATGCTTGCTGGTTTTAAGAGATCTTCGCGTACAAGGGTGAAGTTTGAGTTTTTAAGCCACTGCTTAATGTTTTCAAGTTTTCCAGAGCTAAAATTGTCGAAGACAATTACTTCTTTCCGCTTTTGGCCTAATCGATCAACAATGTGGCTTCCTATGAAGCCTGCTCCCCCTGTTATAAAGATCCTTTGAGAAGAGTATGCTGAGGGCATGTTTTTCCCACTTAGCTGCTAATATTCTAATGTTTGGTTGGTAATATCTTGGTTTTGTTTTTAAAGCAATTAGTAGTTATAGTTTATGGAACTTCATAAGAGTGCCATATGATTTTGGTGCAAATAATCATTAAAGATTTTGAGCCGTTTATTTTCCAAAATATTGAAGTTTTGACATAAGATCAAGTAAAGTCGGGCGAATATCATTTTTTAAGAAACCTTTACTGAATAACTCTTGATCATCAGTACGTCTTTTATGTTGTATCAAAATTCGTTTAATCCATATTTTTCTAATATTTACTATTGGATAAGCGGCAGCCTTAAAAATTGCCTTAGCTTCATTAACTCTTTTCGCTAAAGCTAAACCTATTCCTGCAAAAAATGTCAAGGTAATACATAAACAGAATCGCCACCAAACATTTTGCAATTCGTAATTCTTAAGCATAGTACACATTCTATTCTTAATTCCGTGATACATTTTCTGGGGGTTGAATGAACGAGCAGCTTCTCCCTCATGGAATACGACGGCTGATGGAACATAAACTATCTTGTATCCTAACAGTCTTAGTCTAAAAGAGAAGTCCGTGTCATCATCGTAGATAAAATAATCCGAATCAAAGCCGCCAGCCTCATCGAAAACTTCGCGTCGAACAAGGCATGCAGCTGATGATGATGCAAAAATTTCAGAAACTTCCTTGAATTTATCCGCTTCTAACCCTCTAGTTGTATACCATGTGCCCAAGGCATCAATTGCCATTCCACTATGGTCTAACAATCTAGGATTTTTCAATAAAACTAGCTTTGCTTGAGCCATTCCAATTTTTTCGTCTTTCTCCATAACCTTTAACAATTCTGTAAGCCAGTTTTCGGTTACATAAGCGTCATTATCGAGAAAGGCGAGATACTTGCTGTGAATGTCTACGACATATTTTCCTACGTTATGGGATGCTGAAGGACCAATATCATTATCGTAATGGATAACTTTAACTTTTGGAAAGAAAATTTTCATCCACATCAGCAAATTATCTGTGAGGCAGTCTACAACAACTACTTCAAAATTTGGATAATTAGTTTGCTTAAGAGAATTCAGACATTTTTCGAGCTGTTGTGTCCCTTTAAAATTGATTATGATTACGGAAACTTTAGGCATTTTTTGTCTCAACTCAGATACCTCTAACCCTGAATAAGACTACGATATTTTGTCTAAAACCTCAACCCATATTCTCATTTTTTCTGTCTGCACATCCCAAAATTTAATCTGCCTATAGTCTTTCACTTTCTTGGGAAGGTTATCTTTTATTTTATCAGCCAACTCAACATAGCAGTCGGAGTAAGTTTTTGCAGAGAACTCAACTTCATCGCATATTCTCCAAATATACTCGTTAATGTCAAGTCCGTTAATTTCACTTTTTAAATCTTTGAATATATTGCGTGCTCTTTTAAGATGCAAACCTACAGGTTTGCCAAGGCATAATTTATCTCCAATGCGATCTGCTATTTTTTTAAGAAATATTCCCGACCAAATATCATCAAACCTGTCTATGCCCATGAAGTTCATGTAGAGTTGGTAAAAAGCGGGAATAATTTTGGTTAAAAATGCTGTATTCATACTGCAAAGGGCAAAATATGTGTCTTTCCCCAAAACAATTTTTTCTTTTTTACACCCTTTACTTTCTATTTTGCACCTTCCATCCAAGCCGCCGTGATAAAGAATAGTTAACGCATCTAAATCTGGCTGACCACTCCACAAACCCATATTCAAAACGCACTTTCCCCCCTCATCAAGCCAGACGTAATCTTCATCTCTACATGGAGAGGTGTAAGGATGTCCTCTTGGAAAAATTTTCTGATCTGCACTGAGATGAAGATTTTGGGTAGTATTGTACCATTTTACTTGAGATTTCACCGTTATTCCTTTTTCACTAAACAGATTGTTTATGTGTTCATTTAAGAAGTTCTCTGAAACATACACGTCATCATCAATTTCTAGCACAACCGTTGCGTGTTCTTCATAGGCTTTTAGAAAGCCAAAAGAAGTCTCAGCATGACATTTTTGTGGAATCAAATTTAAATACTTCTTGAAAGCTCGTCCAAATCTCTTTTTAAACCATTGTTTTCTTTCAATAGGTCCATAAAACTCATGCGGAATATGAGATAAAAGCTTATTGTTCTCTTTGCGAATTTGATTGTTGCCTTCATCTATTACTAAGATCTTAATTTCGTGAGGATTGACGGATACATTATTAATGGTTTTCAGGTTTTGTAGCTGATTTATTGAAGCAGTAACTATATAGATTAACATTTAACAAGCTTCCATTAATTGTGGTATTGTCTGTCTTTATTTTAGTCAAATACTTTTAGTTTTGCCTTTTAAACTTTCAAATGTTGCAATGCGAAAGATTCATTATAAAATTAAGAGCCAAGTTTATGCAATAAATAAATCTAAAATTAAATGATTTAACTTAATGGAGAATCAAAAATGAAGTTGCCCTTTGGGAAAATTCCAGTTGACATTTTGGAGAAGGTAGTTTTTAAGCATTTAGGATATGCCAAACCCGGAGACAAAATTATATTGACTAAACATGTAGGAATAGAAGGGACAGCCATCCTTGCAACCGAAAAGGATGAACTAAAAAGAGCCTTAGAACCAACCCTACTGCAAAGTGCTAAAAAATTCTATAACAAGATAAGCGTTGTTAAAGACGCGCTAATAGCTGTAAAAACTGGTGGAGTCCATGCTATGCACGATCCAACTGAAGGGGGTATAAGTGGTGGGATTCACGAAATGGCAGAAGCTTCAAAGGTAGGCTTTCAAGTTTGTGAAGAAAAAATTCCCATACAACTCGAAACCAGAAAAATATGCGAATACTTTAAAATTGACCCACTACAGCTCATCAGCTCTGGAGCTTTACTAATTTCGGTGGAGCCGGAATTTGCAGAAAAAAATAATTGAAGAGTTAAAACGGAACAATATTAATGCCTCAATTATTGGTGAATTCTTGGAAAATAAGCGGGAGCATAGGATTATGCTAAAAGATGGAAAAATTCAAACTTTGCTAAGGCCTGTTTCAGACCATCTTTGGCTTGCCCTAAAAAGTTAGCTTTTCTTTGCGCTAACTTAAAATATCCACAATAAAATTCTAAAATGTGAAGTGAAACTCCTTGGGGTTAACGCTACAAAAGGCTGCACGAATTGCCAGATATTCAATGGCTCCAAATAAGCCTTATCACGTGCAGTGGATGATAACAAGAAAATGTAACTATCGCTGCAGAGGATGCAATGTTTGGCAAGAACAAGACGAGAAAGAATTATCCACACAAGAAATCCTCAAAGGATTGGATATTCTTAGGCAACTTGGCGTTGTTGAAATAGTTTTTTCAGGGGGAAATCCGCTTTTAAGAGAGGATATAGGCGAAATTTTAGATTATGCTTCACGCTTTTTTATAACAACTGTTTATGATAATGGCAGTATGGCAGCAGAGAAAATTGATGCTTTACGCACGGTGGATTTTGTTGCTATTTCCCTAGACAGCTTGGATTCAAGGAAAAATGATTACGTGAAGGGCGTTAAGGGATCATGGAAAAAAGCTATGGAAACCATCGAAAAACTTCATGCAAATGGAATTCGTGTTGGCGTGTCGCCAACAATCTCTCAATTCAACCTTTACGAAATGGTGGATTTCACCAAACACTTCTTAGAAAAGGAAATTCCTATTTGGTATTGCCTATACTCTTATGACCCCTCTGACGAGTCAGATCAGCTTTTCAAAATTGGCAGAAAAAATGACGAGTTTTTAATCGCTGATAATAAGGCTATGGTTGAACTTTGTGATACGCTTATGGATATGGAAAGGAAAAACAGTAATGTCCTCATAACAACTAAAACTTTAAGGGCGGTAAAAAATCTTTACTTGAATGGTAACAGAATATGGAAGTGTCGTGCCCTCCGAAACTTCTTCATAATAGACCATTTAGGGCGGGTTGCTAGCTGCCATCTCAACCCACCTATAGCGTCAATTTTTGATTTGCCAGAGGTCTGGAACAGCGAGAATTTTAATGCTTTACGTAAAATTTACAGTGAATGTTCTAAGTGTATATATCTCTGCTATATTGTTTATTCCATTCATGGCAGTGTGGTTGGCAATTTGGAAATAGCCAGAGAAAAATGGAGAAGCGCCAGACTTTTCTTAAGAAAAAAGCCTCTTAAACCTCTAAGTTTGGTAAAACAGAGATAACGTCCAATATTTTCTTAATAAGCATCTTATCTAAAATATGCTCTTCTTCTATATCTACTATTGGTATGGGTTCTTTCCATAACGTTTGCATTTCAGAGACATTATCAATTATGATTCTGGGTCCGGCGTCTTTAGGCTTTTTCAGTTCGAGAAGTGCGGGTAAAAACATGATGAGGATGAATGTTGAAATTCCCATGGTTAGCAGGATAAGCGTTGTTGGAGTCGGATTCGGAATCATACCTTATCTTTTTGGAATTTATCTATCAACTGGAAATATAACAGTTTCCATTTCCAGAGTGAACAGTTTTTGTCCAATTATTGCAATTTTTTCTGAAAATTTTTGATATAAGCAAATCTGTGAGGGCTTTGGTGCAAATTGGTATGTTGTATAGAAATGTAAATATTAGAAATGGGATTAGACACTGCGCCCTTGTTCTACCATCTAAATATGCGCCTATCCCAACCTCAAAAAAGGGCGCGAAATTTCCAACGAAACTGTAAAGAGAAAAGGAAATTGGGATGGATTTCCAAAATAAGCCAAGCCATGAGGAAGAGTTTAGGAAAAACAGTGAAACTCCAATAATCCATGAAAACAAAACCAAAACTGGCATGAAATACAGGTTTAATAAAAACAAGCCGTCAATTTTCTGTTTTAAACTTAAATTTTTACTTTTCAAAACTTTAAAGGAATGTTTTATGGCGCATTGCATGTGCCCCTTAGCCCATCTATATCTTTGCCTCCAATAGGCTCGCCAACTCTCCACAGCCTCTTCATAACATTCTGCATCATTCACATAACTAATCTTATAACCAGCAAGGTATACGCGAAAAGTTAAGTCCGTGTCTTCTGCAAGAATTGATTCATCCCATCCTCCAAGGTTTTCTAACAATTCACGCCTAAAACCTCCAACAGTTCCGCCGAACTGTGTAATTAATCCTAAAGTATTTCTTGCTCGTTGGTCAACGCAGTATCCACCTATTCTCTCTAAAGCAACAAGTCTTGTCACCAAGTTTTGAGGCTCGTTTAAAACGACAACTCTGCCTTGCACTGCACCAACTTTTGGGTCCACAAATTCCTTCACAAGTTTTTCTACAATATCTCTTTGTGGGTAATAGTCTGCATCAAAACAGAGGATTATTTCTCCGTTGGCATGTTTAAATCCAGCGTTTAAGGCTGAAGCTTTCCCCCTTTTCCCTTCTTTTGGGTCTCGGTGTATAACTTTGATGTAAGAATACTTCGAATATTCCTCGCTTATTTCTCCCGTTTTATCCGTTGAGGCATCATCAATAACTATTATTTGCAACTTGTCTTTGGGATAGGTTAGTTTAGTCATTCCTTGAAGGATTCTTCCAATCACCTGTTCTTCGTTGTGTGCTGGAATTAGGATAGAAACTGTTGGTTGATAAGCTACATTTTCCATTCCATTGGCATTTTTCTTTTTGTGATTTTTGAGAACTGTTAAAGTGAACATGTAATGGCGGATTAGGTATGCAGTTATCAAAACTGTTAAAAATAGTAGCAGGGCTTCTAAAAGTTCAGCTATCAAATTTTACCCTCGACTTTTCTTTAGAAGTTGTTAACCATGTTAGGATAACAGCCCAAAAGGAGACAACCCACACAAGGTTTAGGAAAGGACTTAAAATTATGTAGGGAATGCTGAAAAGATTTCCCAGAGTGTCAGCTGCCGTATAAGCAAACAAATAAAAAAGATAATTCCAAACTAAACCCATAACATCGCCAATAACGAGGATGAATACTTTCTTTGGGAGAGCTCCGTTTAATGGAAAAATTAGAGAAGAGAAGAGGAAATTAAAAAGCATAAGCGTGACCAAGGGCTCTAAAGGAATATGTAAAAAATATAGGGGCAAGGAAGAAAACGCTGTCCCGATGAGCAATCCAAAAATTAAATGATCAATTCTCCATCCGCTTTTCTCCATTTCTCCAAGCCTCACTAAAGTTTTTAGAGGTTAATTATAGAAAAGCAATCTAGAAGATAATTCTGAATAGTTTTAAATTTTGCGCAAAAACCCGTGTACTTAATTAAGATAATTTTATGCATAGTGAGGGTTCTAATAATTCTGGGAATGGAGGATTAGATTGTCGATTACCATGCATAAAACTTGGAAAACTTCATCAGCCTCTAAAAAGTTAGTGTCCAAAATCAAGTGAAAGGGGGAAAAATCTTCTCCCAAACTGAAACCATACAGCTTTTTGTATATGACTTTTGTCCGCTCCTCCTTGTTTTTTAAAGCGTTAAACGCTTCTTTAACATCCATTCCATCTCTAACTGCTATTCGCTTTGCCCTCTTTTCTGGAGAAGCCTCTAACCAAACTTTGAAGCCCTCTTTTAGAAGCCATGGCATTGTCCAACTGTCCAAAACTGCGTTTCCCTTTTTTGCAAGTTCCAAAAGTTTTTTGTCGACAGCCTTGTCAAATTTTGGGTCTTTCCCTCTCTTTTGTAGAAAACGTTTTCCTTCTTCGCTTTCCCACCATCCGCTTTGGGATGGCTTATGGCCTTCTTGGATGGCGAGGGCTTTTAGTGCGTCTCCGCCAGAATAATATTTTAATCCATATTTTTCTGCAAGCTTTTTTGCTAGTGTGCTTTTTCCGCTTCCAGCCATTCCACATATGCAGATGACTATGGACTTTTTTCTTTTGCTCATCTGTTTTCCTCAATTTAGGCTTAGATTATTCTTGCAGCCTGTTTTAAAGCTATTTTTAGGCAGTTGTGGCATACTTGTCCGCCAAAGGGACGCCAAATTCTTCTTTTGGTTCGATTAAGTTTACGTATTTCCGTAGACCCACATCGTGGAGTTCCAGCTAAGGGTTGGCCACAAATGAAGCATGAAGGCGCTATTGTCTTTTCCTTTTTATAATGAATTTGACCTCTTCCGCCTGGCAGTTTAGTTTTTAAGCGTTTTCGGCTTCTTGTACGCAAGTGAGGTTGCGGCATTCTTTCACTCCCTTTATTCTATTGGCATAATACCTAACACGCGGGATGCAGTCCACCCGAAAAGAAAGGAGCAGATAAGATACCATATGAATATGTATTGCGGTCCAATTCCAGGAATGTACGCCACAATGTGCGCACCATAAAAGGGTCCTAACACAAAAAACCATATTAAAATATAGCTGGAGGTAATTCCCATAAGGATCCATTGGGGTTTTGCCATTTTTTTCTGCATATTAAAAATTTGGGTTTCTTTCTTTTTCAATTTCTCAAGAAGCTTCCTATCCTGTGTACGCTGCGCCTGGAACAATTGGGCACGGTATTCGGCAATTTCTTTCTGCATTTCTTTATATTGGGACCATCCAACAAAGCGGTGAATTAAAAGACGGTTAAGTGCGGAGTTTAAGAATGAAATAGCGAAACAGATTAGCATTATTGTTATAGTGGCTCCAGGCGGTTCTGGCTTCATCAACAATTCGATTAAGTCCATAATCTCTCCTCAAACATTTTAATTGTTTCTTTGTTTATTTTCGCATTAATAACTATTTTCACAAATTATTTCAAAATATTTATGAATTTGCCTTTTAGCCTCCCAATAGACGCCTAAAAGCTGGATACATCTCAGCTGCCCTTTCCTGCATTAACAACTCATAATACTGATAAATAATTCCCACAGAAAGCAAAATACCCATTCCTGAACCAAAAACTCCAAAGAAATCTGAAACCGCAGCAATCAACCCCACAATTATTCCGCCTAAAACGGTTACTGTTGGGATGTAACGTTTAAGGATGGATTCCACAGCTTTTCCAGAACGTCTATATCCGGGAATCTGCATTCCAGCATCAACAAGCTGTTTAGCCACTGTTGATGGACCCAATCCGCCTACCTCAAGCCAAGTAAGCGAAAAAATAACGCAGAAAATGATAAGGATCGCCATATAACCCAAAGCCCTATCTGGATGTGCTAATGCATCCGTGAGACTATGAGGGGCTGTAACATAATACACGAGTCCACCGACTGGTTCAAGAACACTTTGATCTTCACTCCATCGAAATTGACCTAAAAGGTCAAGCCAAAAGTTACGTCCTGGCTGAGGTTGACCGTTCATGCTCCAAAATAATTGTGAAAAAAGATAAACGTTAGCGAATAAAGCTGAAGCAAAAATTACCGGAAGGTTTGAAACATAGAGCAATTTTATTGGGTATCGGCTGCGGTAACCCTTGTAACCTGCATATGAAATTGGCAGTTCAACTCTTACGCCTTCCATATAAATTATTACGAGAAACGCAAAAATTGTAGCTATGAAACCAATTAAGGATGGATATGCGCCGCTCCCCACAATCCACGAAGATAAATCATGCTGGCCCGTTAATACTAGCGTTAAAGCGCCAACAAAAAGGCCTGTGGGTGGGTTAAAGCATTGCCATACGATTTGTTGTGCGACACCAGCCATGATGAAAAGGCTTATTCCACTTCCTAATCCCCAACCTTTCTGAATGAGCTCATCCATAAGCAGAATAATTATTCCAGAGGCTAGAAGCTGAAGGAAAACGATTATGGCAATTGCGGCGGAAGGAACACTATACATTCCGCTAACCATATAAGCGAAGGCTTGAACTCCTGTTAGGATTATGGAAAAAACTTTGCTTGCTGTCGTGAATAGAGCTCTATCTTCTGGGTTTGACATGTTGCATTCTATCATGCCTGAGCCGACCAGAAGCTGGAGTATTAATCCCGCCGTGACTATGGGACCTATTCCAAGCTCCATGAGGGTGCCGCGGTGAGATGCCCAAATTATCCTTAAGGCGCTGAAGCTTTCTTGGGTTGCAGCTGGGATTCCGTATAATGGGACTTCTGACATTATGAGATAAATTATTAATACAATGGCTGTCCAGAAGATTTTCTCGTTAAATCGGACTCTGCGTTCTGGAGCCTTTATTTCCGGTACGACTCTTGCAATAGGTTTGAAAAGGTTTAGGAATCTTCCAGCCATGGCTTAACCTTTACTCTCCCTCTTCTTGAGTTTCCATCAAAACTTGTCCGCCTGCTTCTTTTATCTTTTCAGCCGCAGATTTGGAGCATGACGCTACCTTCACAATTAACGGTTTTGTAACTTTTCCCGTGCCCAAAAGTTTAGTATAGCCCAAACTTTCTAAGTCTATGAAAATTTTGCCCTCTTTTTCTTCTGATGTGGCTTTAACTAACTCTTCGAGTTTTCCGATGTTTATGACCTTTTGTTTTTGTTTGAGGCTTTTCGGCGAAGTGAATCCTCTTTTGCCGAAATATTCTGGCTCATACCTTAAAACGTAAGACCATAAGTGTTTATGTCTTCCAGCCTTTCGCTCTCCTTTTGACCCTGACTTTCTATGTTGACCCACCCTTCCGTAACCTACCGTTCTGGAACCGCGTTTCTTTCTGATTTTTCTCAGTTTATGCGGCATTTTAATCAGCTACTCTTTCGGTGACATCTTCAACAGCCTTTTTTAACCTTATTTCAAGCACACCATTCTTATATCTTGTACGCATAGTGTTTGGAATGACTCTTGCGGGAAGATTTAAACTTTTACGATATCTGTGCTCTAAAGCCTCAGCAGCCAAAGTTAACCTTTGATTTTCTATTTGAATTTTCAAATTTTCCTTGTTAACTCCTTTAGCTTCTGCAACGATTACTATTTCATCCTTTTCTTCTAAAACATCAATTAAGGGCTCGAGCGCCCTCCATTTTCTTCCATTGTAAATCTGTTGAAACTCAATTTTGGGAAGAACCTTCCATTTTCTAATTCGCGACTTTTTTATCGAAAATATTCGGGGAGTTTTTTTGCTTTTACCCCTATTTATGGTGTCAATTATTTTGAATTTTTTTGAAACTTTTTTATTTCTCCGCCATTTAACGCTCAAATTCTCCTTCTCCTCAGATACAATGGCATTTCAAAAGCGGTTATAAAACATATCGCAAAAAATTTAAAAGCCTAAATCATCCGCCTTATTAATTCGTTGATTTTTTCGCCTCTATATCCTAATTCGCCGCCGACACCATAACCCTTCTTAATTTTTCCTTTAAATCCTTTTGTCGGCGGATGCAACCTAAATTTTGGCTGCACCTTTGGCAGTTTCCAATACTCAATTTTACAATTAAAAACTGCTTCTGCAAGCTCCTCTAACGATTTAAAACCAATCTTTTGTGCGTATTCGTCTGTTAACTTCTTATTTCCAGCAAGCCTTCCTCTTTCGCTTATGAGTTCATTAACGGTTTCTTTTGTGACTTCACCCCAAGTAACAAAGTTTTGCGCTGTCTTTAACATCCCGAGAAAAGATGGACGGTCATCAATAAGCACAGCATAATTATTTCTTGTTAGATTAAGCATTTGCAATGTTTCTCTCACATGGCGGGGAGCGCTTATTGTTCCCCGAACCCTCACAACCGCCAAGCACTTGCGTTGTTGCTTCTCTTCGCTCACCTATCTCACCCAATCCATTGGAGTTATGAGGCTGTATGTTTTCTTTAAAGCATCAAAAATGGCATATGAGAAGGATGGAATAGTCCTTGTTGAACCATAACTTCTCGTCCAACAATCCTTTATTCCAGCAAGACCCAAAATCACCTTCGCAGTTTCGCTTGCCACAAGACCTAAGCCCCTCGGTCCCGGAACAATCACTATCCTTACTCCTCCAGTTTTTCCTTCAATTTGAAAGGGCACCGAATGGGGTTTTCCACAACCACATTCCCAGCTTCCGCATCCCCGCCTTACGGGAATAAGGTTTAGGCGGGCATTTGCAGCTGCCTTTTCTATGGCTGTTCGCACTTGGCTTGCTTTCCCAGAGCCTAATCCTAAGTAGCCATCTCTGTTTCCAACAGCCACTATAGCCTTAAACCTTGATTTTTCTCCTGCGTCTGTCTGTTTTTGAACCAAGTTTATGTTTATAACCTCTTCTTGTATGTCTGGAAGCAAAGCATCCACAATTTGGGGTTCGCGGATTTGTAATCCGCCCATAAAAACTTCTTCTATGGATGTGATTCTGCCTTCTTGAATCATTTTTCCGAGGCGGGTTCTTGGAACCCAATGTTCCAAACTTTCTGATGGTGATTTTTCTCTTGCTGTCACTTCTTTCTACCTCCTTCCTTCTTGAATGCGGAAACAATTTCTGCTTTGACCTTCGCAAAGTGTTCGCTGATGTTTTCTGGAGGGAATTTTTGTTTCAAATACTGTGAAAATCTAATCTGGTACTGTTCAGGGTTAGAGGAGGCTAAACTTTGCGCATATTGCACAATGTGTTCACCCCTTATTCTTTTCTCGTCTGGTAGTTTTTCCTCGCCATAGGGCACATCTATTCCAGCATCTAACACTCCCTTTAAGACGGCGAAAACCTTTGCTCCTTTAGAAGGTGAATGCAGTCCAATGTCTAAAATTGCTTCTTTTATTCCTTTTGCTTTGGCTTTTAATCCACAAAGAAACCCAGTCAAATAGGCGGCTGGAAGATTTTTCTTGGAGGCTTTCCATCCATAGGTTTTTGTCAGTTCTCTGCTGTGGGCTGATACTAAAACTTCGTCTCCATGGGGTTTTGCCGTTATTATTTGGGCTATTACATTTTTGAGTGTGATGCGAGTTACTAAGCGAGGTTTTCCAGAAAGCACCAATGCCCTTCTTGATTTATAATTTGTTTTCCCCTCCCTTCTCCTCCGAAATGGGACACAGTAGCGTGAGCTTTTAGCCATTAACGTTTCCTCCAGAGTTCATGGGCTTTGAGATAACGCTCTAAGTCAGCGACAGAACTGAATCTTCCGCTGCTTGCCATCCTGTATAATTTTCGGTACGTACTTTCCGTGATGGTTTTGTTGGCTTTTAATTCGCGAAGTCTCTTTCTTAAAGCCCTAATCCTGCTCATCCAAACATCTTTCTTAGAAATTTTTGCGTGGGCTGCACCACTTCTGGAGCCAACACCACGCCTTCTACCCTTCTTTTTCTTCTCATGCAAAATTCTTGCTCTCGAATGGCTTATGCCCTTTATGGGAAGAGGCTTTATTACGCCTTCGTGAATTAATTTTCTGATTTCTTCCCTTGTTATTGCTGTTTCGGCATCTTCCATTCTATTTGGATCTATCCATACACGGTTTTGTCCAACCTTCAATATTTTTGCTGCAATGCGCCGCTGACTTTTAAGGCTCGTCATTGCTTTTCCGCGCTCCCTTCTTCTTTAGGTTTCTTTTTTCTCCTTCGCTTTGGTTTTGGTTTTTCCTTCTCTTCAATCTCTTCCTTTTTTTCAGGTCTCTCCTCTTCCTTTTCTTCAACAGTTTCCTTAATTTCTTTAACATTCAGAACAGTTATCTTCCTCTTTCTCGATTCGGTGAGGATTTTGATTCTTTCCCTTTTTCCAACAGTGTGGGCAATCCGCACTGCTTGGGTTTTCGGGTCAATTTTCTTTAGCTCTTCAGCATTATGTACTAAAACTTCTTTGTAACCCGATGGATGAAGTCCTCTGGCAACTTTTGGTCCTCTATATCCAACATTTACTGTGAGTGGCCAACCCTTTATTTTTCTTCGCATTTTGTTGTCTATGCCCTTTGGTCTGCGCCAGTTTTCTTTCAAGCGTTTGTATCGCCAACTTTCTTGTCTGACAAATTTTGGCTTTCGCTTCTTCACTTGCGCCCTCAGTTTTAATGCCTTTTCTGTAGTTGACGGCTCTGTCATATTTGCATTCCCTCAACTTTTTCATAAACGTATATGCCATCAAGAAAGACTCTGGGGTCTTTTCTTTTCACTTTAGTGGCTTGTTCAATGTTTGCGGCGGTTTGGCTCACATCTTCCAAGTTTATTCCTTGAACGATTATGTCTTCGCTTTGAACTTTAACTTGCACATCGCCTATTATTTTCGCCTTTCTTGGGTTGCGTTCGCCCGTGAAATTTTCAATTAAAACAGTCTTATCTTTTATTTTAACTGATATTGGAAAATGGGAGAAAACTATCTTAAGCTTGCATGTAAAACCTTTCCTAACTCCAGTAATCATATTCTGGATATGCGAAAAAATTGTGCCTACGATGGCTGCTTCCTTTTTCCGTGGCCATTCAGCCCATATGCGAAGGATTTTGCCATCTAACTGTATTGATACGGGGGCGGAGGAAAAGTCGCGGGTTAATGTTCCTTTGGCGCCTTTAACTGTTATTTTCCTTCCTTGAAGGGTTACTTCTACGTCTTCTGGAATTTGAATGGTTCTGGAGATTTCAATGGCACGCATCTTAAATGCCCTCCTTTAGTAAACGAATGCTGTTAGCCTGCCCCCAAAGTGTTTTTCTTTTGCCTCCTTATGGGATAGCACTCCCTTTGGTGTTGAAATTATCAATATGCCAACATCTCTTGATGGAAGGAATTTTTTCTCCCACTCTTCAATTTCGTCAGCTTTAACTGCGAAGCGGGGTTTGATGGCTCCGCACTTGTTTATTCTTCCTAAAAGCTGAACTTTGAATTTTCCAGAACGCCCATCATCCACAAATTCAAATTCTCCAATGTAACCGTTCAACTGCATAATCCTTAAAACCCTTCCCAAAAGTTTAGAGGCAGGGCTAATTACGCATTCGCGTTTATTGCGCAGTTCGTTGTTCATGATTGTTATTAAACCATTTGCCAAAGTGTCCATCGCCATCACTCATATTTTTTGAAGCCGAGTTTTTTGGCTACTTCCCTAAAACAATGGCGACATAAATATAAATTGTAGCGTCGAATCACTGGACCATAGGAACCGCATCGGCTGCATGGTCTCGCTCCCTTTCCATATTTTCTTTCCTTTTTAGGTTTCTGTTTACCCATGCCGCTCTCCTCTTTTATACTATTTCAACTCCCAAATTGTCCTTAACGAAGACTATGGCTTCTTCGGGCGTTAGAATGTGTTTTGAACCAATTTGTGCTTTCCTTTTTCGGCGATTTTTCACGCGATATCCTGGACGGCAGAGCGAAACGCAGACGTCCATGCCAAATATGCCTATTTCTGGGTCGTATTTTACGCCTGAAATTTCGATATGCTCTTTTATTCCAAAGGAGAAATTGCCATGTTCGTCAAAACGTTCTTTTGAAATTTTGTTGTCAATCACTGGCAAGACTTTCTTTAAAAACTCTATCGCCCTTTGTTTTCTGAGGGTTACTATGCAAGCTATCGGTTCGCCCTTTCTTATTCCAAAATCTCTTATGGTTTTCTTTGCCTTCCTTTTGCACGGAGTTTGACCTGTTAACTGTTTTAATACTTTTGAGGCTTTTTCTAATGGTTCTCCAGATTTTCCGACGCTAATGTTTACAACAACCTTTTCAATTTTTGGTTTAAGTGTTGGGTTTTCTTCCCAGATTTTACGAATTTCATCTTCAGACAATTAAGCCGCCTCCGGAAGCGATATTAGTGGTTGTTTTTCGCCGATTGCAAAAACGAAGTTCAAAATTGTTTGGTAACGGTTGCCTTTCTCATCTTCTATTACTGCAAGGGTATTTCGCCGCTTCTTCCCCTTTGCACTTTCAATTTCCACTATTTTGCCATATTTTCCAATGTTTTTTCCACCGGTTATTATGGCGAAACTGTTTTCCTTCAATTTTATGTGTTCGAGAATTTGCCTTTCTGGAAGACTTATCTTTAATGTGTCAAGGGTTTCGTAGACGTCTTCTTGTGAGTTCTTTGGATCTGCAACTTTCACTAAAATGTTTGAGCCGTCATGAAGATTAAGCTGCACATGCCCATTTTTTACAGTTGTCTTGTTTTCTATTCTACAAAGCTTAAAGCTAATCTCATCCTTGTTGATGGGATGAAGGATTAAGCCCTTCTTGGATGGTAATAAGCGAAAGTGTTTATCCACATCTAATATGGAAATAACATCCATCAAACCCGTTGGAAAATCATCTTCACGCCTAATCTTCCCATCTACATAAACTTTTCCTTCAGAAACTATGGTTTTAGCCTCTTTCCTTGTTTTGGCGAAACCCAAAATATCCCGCAAAATTATGGTTAGCGGCAAACAAGTTTCAAGAGAATGTGGTCCAGGCGATGGTTTAACTACCCAAACAAATTCTTTTCTGTGGATTGGCCAAAATCTCGGAGCTGGTTTGCGCTTCAGCCCTGTTGATTCTCCTTTTTTGCCCAAAACTATTTTCCTCCTTCAGTTTTCTTTGTAGCAGTTTTGCGTTTGGCTCTCCTTTTCCTCGTTTTCGGTTTCTCTTCTTCTTTAAATTCTTCAGCTTTTTTAACTGATTTTCTTGGTGCTTTTTGCCTTCGTCTTCTTCTTTTCGGTTTTTCTTCCTCCACAACTTTTTCTTCAATAACTTCCTCTTTGACTTCTTCAATTTTTTCTGGAACCTTTTTTGCTGCAGCCTCTTCTATTTTCTTTCTCGCCTCTTTCTTTCTTGCCAAAATTTTCTTTCGCCATTTATCATCAAGATTTAAGCGGGTAATCATAACTTTTGACGGATGTATTGGAACGAAGGTTGTGGTTCCATCAACCTTTTCCCTTGTTAAACCTTCAACATAAATCCTATACTTTTCCCGGTCAACCTTGGTGATTTTTCCCTCAAAGCCCTTGTGGTCTCCCCGCATGATTCGCACAGTATCGCCGCTCCTTACTGGAATGGTTTTAACCCCATGGGATTTCCTAAGTTCTGGCGAAAGCGGAGCGGCAAAGAGCTTGTAGCGTATGTGGTCTGGGGCTTGAAATAGCCTTTTTCTTTGTTTTGTTGGTTTTGTTACAGCCTTTACTGTTTGCATATGCCTTCACCTAAATTATTATGCTCGCGGCGCTTGCTATTCTTGGCCATCTTTCAGCAGCCTCCTTTGCCACTGGTCCACGAATTTCTGAACCCTTCATTTCTCCATCTGGGGTTATTATTACTGCTGCATTATCTTCAAATTGAACCCAAACGCCATCGTTCCTTCTGAAAGGTTTTCTTTGCCTTACAACCACGGCTTGAAAAATTTTCTTTCTCATGTCGGGCGTTCCATGTCTAACAGAGACCACTATTCTGTCGCCAACGGCTGCAGCTGGATAACGGCGCAGTCTTCCCTTATATCCCATAACTTGAACCAATCTCAGTTCTCTTGCGCCAGTATTATCAGCGCACCTTAAGATTGAGCCGACTGGAAGTCCCCTTGAAATTTTTGGTCCAAATCCAATCATTCCCTTAGCAACTAAAGCTCTCTGTTTTGCCTTTGCCGCCATTTTTACTTCTCCTCCATCTTCTCTACAACAACAAAGGACACGGTTTTGCTTATGGGTCGACATTCAGCAATTATTACTCGGTCGCCTTCTTTTGCGTCTATGCATGGCGGGTTGTGGGATGGAATGCGGCTGTGTCGCCTTTCATATCTCATGAACTTTGGAACGTAATGAAGATAATCCCTTTTAACAATAACAGTTTTATCCATTTTCGCACTGACAACGTAACCATCTAATATGCGACCCCTTATTGGGAGTTCTCCGTGAAAGGGACAATTCCTGTCATTGCAAGTTTTCCTGGGTTTTTTAAAAGTGAGCGACATCACCATAACCTCTTAACACGTTTTTTGAGGCGATCATCAGGTCTTCCTAAAAGAAGTTTACCATCAATCTCAACAACCGTTCCGTCAGAAAATTTGAAATGGAAAATGGCTGAATCTTTTATAATCTTCTTCCTTTTCCCTTCATGTAAAATTGTGAAAGTATTTCGAGTTTCATCTATGATTTTGCCCGCTAATCCCACATAACCAGAATGCGTACTTTTAGCGACTTTAGCTTCTTTTCCGATGAATTCGCTGCGGATTATGTCTGGGGTTACTTTCATTTCTCTTTCTTCCCCTTCTCGACTTTTTTGGTGGCAATCTTTTGTTCCCTTTCTATGGTTAGTATTCTGGCAATAGTCTTACGCAATTCCTTAATTCTCGCTGGATTTTCAACGGTGCCGCCTGCCTTGACCATAGTTTTTAGTCTTTGGAGTTCTGTTTTAAGTTCTGTAAGTTTTTTCATCCGCTCTTCTGAAGACATATCACGGATTTCTTTAAGACGCATTATGGGCATTTACTCGCTTTCCTCCGTTTCTTCTTCCCTTTTTTCTTCAGCAGTCACTTCTGCCGTTTCTGCTGGTTCTTCTGGTGGTGGGGCTTCGGCTATTTGGATTTTGTCTGGAAAAACTGCGTCTGGAGGCATTATCCTAACTCTTACGCCGAAAATTCCCGGTTTTAGTTGGACGTGAACTTCAGCTTTGCGCATATATTTTAATGCTGGGTCTCCACATTTCGGCATGTATCCAGCCCTAAACTTTTCAAATCGTGCCCTTTCGGTTCGCAGTTTGCCGCTTATGATTATTTCTGCGCCTAAGGCGCCTGCTTCCATAACTTGGTTTAAAGCCCAAAATCCAGCCCGCCTGAAATGCACGCCTCTTTCAAGGGCTGAAGCAACGCGTGAGGCAACAACGTAAGCGTTCAGTTCTGGAATTTCAATTTCTGAAACAGAAATTTGCGGATTTGAAATCTTAAATTTCTCTTCTAAAATGTTTGCAAGTTCCTTTATGGTTTCTCCGCCGCGTCCTATAACCAGTCCAGGACGCATCGCGTAAATTACAATGTGTGTTCCCAATGGGGTTTTTGATATTGATACTCCGCCATAACCTGCCTTTTCAAGTTTTTTCTGCAGAAATTCGTCGATCTCTGTTCTTTTCTTCGACTCTGTTATAAAATGTTGAACGGATGCCATCAAGTTTCCCCTGTTTCCGGTTGTTCTTCTAGGGCAAGTTCTATGTGGCAGAGAGTTTCAAAATCTGGTGTGGCTCTTCCATGAGCCCTTGGCATGTATCGTTTAATTTTCATTCCCGGATAGGCTGCAGCGTGGATTATGCGCATTCTATCCGTGTCTAAGCCCTTATATTCAGCGGTGGCTTCTGCACCTTCTAATAGTTTAAGAATGTGTTTTGCAGCTTTCACTGGATATCTGCCTGCAAAAGCCTTTTCCAAGCCATGACGGTGTCCAGCCTTCTTTTTAAACCTTCGAAAGGGCACAGCTCTTTTTTTGGCGATGACATCTCTCAAATATTGTTTTGCTTGGGAAAGGTTCATTCCCTTAATTGTTCTGCATACTTCCCGTGCCGATTTATGGGATACCCTAACTTCTCGTTCGCTTGCCTTCAAGGTTTTTTCTGGGTCCAATTCTTCTGTTATTGAGTATCCCCATTTTGGCACTTCGTATTCGCTCCAACTGTGCAATTGAACAGCGTTATAGCGATTTATATGTTTTCCGTTAGTTAAAGCCGTTTTAGACCACTTTAAACTGTAAAAGCATTAATAAACCACATAAATACGGCAAGTTTTGCAGAAAAACCTGGAGAGGTAGGTCCTCCTATTGGTTTGATTTTAAACCAAAAGTATGGAAAATAGCGAAGGTTAATTGTTTATTTTGTTTAAAATTTTTGGAAACACCTTGTAAAGTGTGCAGAGGTTTTTTGCGATGAAGTCTGGTTTTTGTTGGTTTTTTTTCAACTCTTCATAGGAGTAAAACTGTGATGGAACAAAAACTGTTTTCATTCCGGCAGCTTTGGCTCCCATAATATCTTCTGTTGGGCTGTCTCCCACATAAACTACTTCTTCTGCTTTCACTCCAAGCCTTTGTAAAGCTTCTTGGAAAATTTTTATGTGAGGTTTGCGCCAACTCACATCTTCAGAAACCAAAATTGCATGGAAAAAGCGGTTTATGCCCAATTTTCTGAGACCAGCGTAAATTACGGGTGCATATGTAAAGTTTGAAATTAAGCCTAACTTGCATTCTATAGAGGCTTCTTCCAAGAGCTTTTTTGCGCATGGTCTAAGTTCTAGCGAGTTTAGATAATCTTCAAAGAATATATTTACGGCTGTTTTTATGCGTGGATCTTCAGAGTTTACCTTAAACCCAAGGTTATTTAGGGCTTCTGAAATCCAAATGGAATTTGTTACTTCTACCAATTTTTCGTATCTTATGACACGGTATTTCTCATGGGCTTGGGTGTAAGCCTCTAAAAAGCTTTCTATGCCAATATTAAAGCCTGCATCCACTAAAGCCTTATACAGCTTCATTTTTGAATTTTCTAAATTGTAATTTTTAACGTTTGTTAATGTGCCGATGAAATCGAAAATTATCGCTTTAATAGGCAACAAGCCAATGCACCATTTCACTTTTGTTTATTACTAATTCATTTCTGCAATGTTTATTTCCATATAATAATATTTACGTATACGTTCGCTAATTTGACATATTTGAACATTCATGTCCTTCAGAGAATATTTACATGAGAAAGCTGAAGAATCAAGGCACAACGAGTCTGTAGCCTACCTCATGTTTGTGGCTGGCGTAGTATTTTTTGTTGGAGGAATGTTAGAAACCATAAGCTTGGCTAAAGTAATTTTATCTGGACAACCAGAATGGTTCATCTTCATACCATATTATGCACAAGCGCATCCAGGTGCAATCTTGGGATTAGCCATGATAATTTGTGGTTTATCTTTGATGGTTTTTGGAATAGCTTCTGGCATAAACTATTCAAGAGATAGAAGTTGGTATATGCAGGAGCTTCGTAAGGCAAATTCTTTGGAAGAGGCTATGTTGCAAGACAAGCCTGTGAAAAATGTGGTTAAGAAAAAAAGGGTGAAAGCCTAAATAATTTTCGAGGTTATTTCACCCACTTTTTCTGCGAACGCTGTTTTTAAAAGCTTGTTGGTTTTTCCTATGGACTCTTCAATTTTGGTTTCGAAGGGAATTTCGCTCAAGAATGGTACGCTTAAACTTTGAACTCTTTGTTGTATAGTCTTAGAATTGTTCATTTTCATGTTTTCAATAACGCCGATAATTGGAACATTCAAAGCCTTTAGTAGGCTTACGAGTTTTCTGACCGTTTCAAAAGCTAAAAGAGAAGATGTAGTTACGATTAGGAATTTTACATTTTTAATTAAACGTAACAAGTCTAAGGTTGCGTCTCCAATGCCAGGCGGCATGTCCACAACCAGAAAATCAAGCTTACCCCACTTTGTAATGGCAAGTAACTCGATTAAAGCATTTGAGACATCTACTCCTCTTAATGGGGATGCATACTCACCCGAGTAATAAACTATTGACATATACTTCAAACCATGCACGAATGGCGGAACCAACCCCTTATCTTCCTTCGGCTGTACGCCCTCAATGCCCAATATTACATGTGTTGACGGACTTGTAAAATCCAAGTCGAAAAGCCCCACGCTATAACCCTTCTTTGCTAGTGTTAGTGCGAGGGTTGATGCCACTAAGCTTTTGCCAACTCCGCCCTTTCCGCTTGAGACAGCAATTATGTTGCCAATTTCCTTTATACGCTCGTTTATTATACTTATTCTCGGGTCTGCCATGTTCATATCACTCCCTTAACGCTTTCAAGCCAGATTCCGCGTCCTTCTAGTATTTCGAAGTCTGGGCTTCCACATTTTGGACATTTGATATATGTGTGGGCGATTTCTGGAATAAAATGTATGGCCTCTGTTGTTTTTTCGTCCAAATTTTCTTTGCTAAAGAACCATTGGTTTCCGCAGACTCTGCATTTCAGCTTTGCCTTCATAGCTTCTATTAGAAATTTTGCCTTTTTGAGCTTACCAGACTTCAACTGCGAAAGCGCAAATTCTAAAATGTCTGATTCAACTTGTTGCAGTTCGCCAACCTTTATTTTAACTTCAGTAACTTCGCTTAATCCTTCCTTTTCTGCAATTTGCGATGCCGTTATGATGATTGCTTCAGCCAAAGCCCATTCATGCATAAACAAGCCTTCTCAAGTCCCTAATTTAAGTTATCCGTTTCAAAGCTTTCTCTACTTCTTCTCTTATTATGTAGCCGCCTATGTGGAGTATGGGTTCTTTGGTTTCAGGGTCTACGTTCATTGTTGCTGTGCAAGGGTAACTGTGGTGGGCTTTTGCTATTGCATCATAAAGAAATTCCTTTTTCAATTCTACTCCAACAAGCTTTTTTGCTATGTACCATGTGGAACCGCATGGAGCGCTTCGCCTGACCATTGCAGAGTCTATAACTTCTTGTTTACCCCTCTTCGCAATTGTTATCTCCAATGATGGTCTTCCAACTTTCATTTCATTCATAAACCTTGAAATTGTAGGCTTATCCTTCGATGGTTCCAAAGAACAAAAGGGTTTCGGAAAAGCATATTCCAATCCCAAATCTAAACATTTTTCTTCCATTTGCTTCTTTAAGCCTGATGGGACTTCGTTAAAATCTTCTATAGGCGCAATCAACCCTTTAATTCCAGCATTCTTTATGTGTTTTGGGAGTTCTAAAAGCAAGTCTTTGTGCAGTCCAGAAGATATACATAAATCAGCCCTTGGAATTTTCTTCGGCATATACTCTTCTGGATTGTCTATGAAAGCTGGCAGTTCTGTAGGATTTGGAAGTTGTATTGCTGCTCGAATGTTGCGGACAAAACTGTAAACGCTATATTTGCATGAATCACAGTAAAGCCCGCATGATTTGCAGAAGCTCGGGTCGTTTATCAAGTTTCTTATTACGCGTTCTGCAAATTCTCCACTGTAAATGAAGATTAGGTTTAAGGCTTCTTTGTTTGTCAAGTTTAAAACCTAGGTGGCGGCAAGCAATATGTGTTCCAAGAATAGATCTTCTGGGAAGGCTCCGACAAACTCTACCTTCTCATTTATAACGGTCTTTGGCGTTCCCATAACCGCATATTTTAGGGCTAAATGGGGAAATTCGCTTATATCAATCACATCAGCCCTTATCAAATCATTTTCTATAGCAAACTTTTGGGCTGTGCTTGCAACCATTGGGCAGTATGGACATGTTAAGGTTACAAAAACTTGAATGTGAACTGGAGCTTTAATTTCTTTAAGTCTGTTTTTTGTTTCTTCCGAAAGGTCTGTTCTTCCCCTAGAAACGTTTATTATGCTTTCCAGAAGGGTTTGAAACTCATAGCCATAGGGCAGTCCATAAAACCTTATTCCATAATCCTTCTCGCCCACAATGATTAATGCTGGAACCTTGTCGACGCCATATCTTTTAGCCTTATCCGCGTCGACAATAAAATCGTAAATTTCAACCTTAATCTTATCATTTAAGGCTGCCAACTCATTGATTAATTGTCTTGTCTGGGCGCAAAATTGGCATTCAACCTCTTGAGTGAACATAATGATTTTTACTAGATTCTCCATTTTCTCTTGGAGCTCAGCTTTAATGTGCTCTTTATGTTCTTCAGGTATTAAACTCACTTATGCTCACCGTTCCTCATTATTCTTTTAATTTTTCTAAAATTATTGCTGGACAAATCCTTTTCACTCCTTCAATGGTTCCAATTTTCTCTGATATAAGTTTTGTAAGTTCCCTTCCATCTCTTGTCCAGATTTCTGTCATTATCATATGGTCTCCAGTAGATGTCGCAACACATTTAATTTTTGAAAATTCGCAAAGTTTTTGAGCTACTTCTAAAAGTTTCGTGGGGTCTGTTTCTAATCCCACTATGGCAACAGTGTTTATTCCCAGTTTTCTTGGGTCAACTTTAACCGTGAACTTTTTTATTATCCCCTCCTTCTGCATGGCTGAAACTCGTTTTCTGACTGTTGACTCGTTTATTTTCAGTTTTTCAGCTATTTCTGTGAAGGATTTTCGCCCATCTTCTTCTAATATTTGAAGGATTTTTTCGTCAATTTTATCCAGCGTTGACATATGCTTTCATTCCTATTTCAGTATTTTTTTATCTGAATTTCGTCTATTTTTATCCGAAAAATATATAAAACAGTCTGAGATAAAAGTTTTTTGTTCCTAAAAACGAATGGAGGTTGATAAAATGGAAGAAAAAAGACCTTTATTGAGATTAGGCGAACCAGTTCCAGATTTTGAAGCTGTCACTACGCATGGAAAGATTAAGCTTTCAGACTTCAAGGGAAAATGGATAATTCTATTTTCTCATCCAGCAGATTTCACACCAGTTTGCACTACAGAGTTTGTTGCCTTTGCAAAAATTCACGATGAACTTGTGAAACGGAATGTTCAGCTAATTGGTTTGAGCATAGACAGCGTTTACTCTCACATAGCATGGGTTAGGCGAATAAAGGAAAAGTTAGGAGTGGAAATTCCCTTTCCAGTAATAGCCGACTTAGACATGAAAGTTGCCACAATTTTCGGCATGATTCACCCAGGAATGAGCGCCACCGCCGCCGTTCGTGCCGTCTTTTTCATAGATCCAGAAATGACGTTAAGAGCCATGATATACTATCCATTAAATGTTGGGAGAAACATGGACGAAATTCTGAGGGTTGTTGACGCTTTACAAACAGCCGACAAATACAAAGTTGCTTGTCCAGCCAATTGGCGTCCAGGCGAGGCAGTTATCGTTCCACCGCCACTCACGCAGGATGCAGCAGAAAAACGCTTGCAAGAAGGCTACGAATGTGTGGACTGGTTCCTATGCAAAAAGAAACTCCCCTAAACCCTTCTTTTTTAATTCAAAGGGAGGTGAAAATTTGGCACAAAAACTTTACGCAAACGCAAAGTTGGTTAAGGATTTAAGGATAGCCGTTGACAATGGCAGGGCGCACAGCATATGCCTTGACCTTCCACCAGAACTCGGCTCAGACATGGGACCAACGGCTTTGGAATGCGCTGTGATGGGTTATGCTGGATGCTTTGCAACCATTTTCGCTTTGACAGCCAAGAAAATGCGTGTTCCACTGAAGGATTTAGACGTTAAATTGGAAGCAGTAAAATCAGAAGAAGAAGGCACGATAACAGAAGCTAACTTTGACATTCAAGTCAAAGCTGACGCTCCAGAAGATAGAATTCAAAGAATCTTCAAACTAACATTAGAAAACTGTCCAGTTGGAAAACTTTTCGAAAAAGCAGGAGTCAAAACAAGCTACAAAATGAAAACCACGACTTAAAACCAACTCTTGTTTTAGATGCGCATCACTTAATCAGAGAATTACTTCTTAAAACGTTTATCACTTGCTCACCAGACTTGGCAGCTAAAATTTTTATTTTAAGTTCGTTAAGCATGGTTGTGGCACCAGGTCCAACTTCCCCTGAAATGACCACGTTCACCTTCATGTCTGCCAAATATTTTGCCACGACTGGTCCTTTGCCATGACTAAGCGACGCAGCTGGATTCTCTATTACCTCCACATTTTTTACGCTATTATCTTTTATGTCTATAATTGTGAAGGTTTTTGCGTGGCCAAATTCATGCGAAACCGTATCTTCAAGTCCCTTTTCGCTTGTCGTTGCAATGGCAACTTTTAAACTCTTAGGCTGTACTGCCATTAAGCTTCACTTTTTCTCTTGAATCAGCGTCCTAAGCTCTTCTATGCGTTTATTTAAGTCTGCAAGTTCCAATTCTATGCTCTTTCTTAAATCCTCTAAGGCTTTCAGTTCTTCGTTTGGGTCAGCTGGATAAGGATAATACTGACTTTGAGCCCAAGGTGGAGGCCACGGATGTCTTGGACACCACCATCCTCTTGGTCTGTAGCGCCATCCTCTCATTTTGGTTTCGCCTCTATTTTGTGATATGTCACATAATAGTTGGAGCATAAACTATTTAAGTTTTGTGATATATCCCATAAACCATGTCAGGATGGCAATGGCGCAAAAGACGAAGACACGGCAGAGTTGGAAGACCACCAAAACCCATAGCAGTAACCACAAACCCAACCACAGAAAAACTTGAACCCACACCCAAAAAAAGTTTAGAACCCATTTACTTGGAACAAGCCGAAATAGAAGCATTGAGGCTAATAGATTTGGAAAAATTGTCTTTTGAAGAAGCTGGCGAAAGAATGATGGTTTCAAGGAATACTGTTTGGCGATTGGTTGAAAATGCAAGAGAAAAACTCATAAGAGCCATTTTCGAAGGCAGAGAAATCATCATCCAAAAAGAAATGTAAACGCCATTTCACGTGTTTTAGCCTGGGAAGGGGCATGTTTTTGTTGGACACCCACCAGCATATTCAGATTCAGCCGTAACAAACTGTTTTTCCCTAGTTTTTATCTCTCCTATGTATAGCACTTGTTCTGGTTTGCTTCCATATCTGAAAACGGTTACGCCCTTACATTTTAGTTTCCAAGCAAGCTCGTAAACCATTTTCACATCGTCTACTGTGGCTTCTGTTGGCATATTAACGGTTTTTGAAACCGCGTTATCCGTGTACTTTTGGAATGCAGCTTGCATCCGCACATGCCATTCAGGTTTTATGTCCAAGGCTGTGACGAAAACTTTCTTAACGTCTTCTGGCACTTCATCGATTTTTTGAACAGAACCCGTTTTGGCAATTTCCTCCAAAAGTTTGGCGCTGTAAAATCCCCTTTCCTTTGCTGTCATCTCAAACAATGGATTGGTTTCGAAAAGTCTTGTTCCGCCTAAAACATTTCTTATGAAGGAAATGGCGAATATGGGTTCGATTCCTGAAGAGCAGCCGGCTATTATGCTTATGCTTCCAGTCGGCGCTATAGTCGTTACGGTGGCGTTTCGCATAGCCCTGTATTTATCTTTCCAAATGCTATTTTCAAAGTTTGGAAATGAACCCCTTTCTTCACCTATTTCCATAGATTTCTTGTGTGCTTCTTCATCAATGAATTTCATAAGTTTTTCAGCAAGAGCCAAAGCCTCTTCAGAGTCGTAGCGAATCCCAAGTTTTATGAGCATGTCAGCAAAACCCATAACCCCCAAGCCTATCTTCCTATTCGCTCTGGTTATGACTTCTATTTCTTTTAGGGGATACTTGTTAGCATCAATAACGTTGTCAAGAAAGTGAACAGCATTCCTCACCGTTCCCCTCAATTTTTCCCAATCTATTTTTCCATCCTCAACCATTCTTGAAAGATTTATTGAACCCAAATTACAAGACTCATAAGGCAAAAGCGGCTGCTCACCGCAAGGGTTGGTCGCCTCTATCCTTCCAACCGCTGGCGTCGGATTATGCCTATTAATCTCATCTATGAAGATAACGCCAGGGTCTCCACTCATCCAAGCGGATTGTATCATCATATTCCAAACATTTTGGGCTTTAAGCTTTCTCACCCTTTCCTTATTTCTCGGATTTATTAGCCAATACTCGCCGTCTTCTTCCAAGGTATTCATAAAATCATCTGTCACAGCGACGGAAATGTTAAAGTTTGAAAGAAAACCTGGCTTTTGCTTTGAGGTTATGAATTCAAGAATGTCGGGATGGTCAACTCTTAAAATTCCCATCATAGCGCCTCTCCTTTTCCCACCAGCCTTTATCACTTCAGTAGCCGTATCAAAAACACGCATGAAACTTACAGGACCAGAGGCTACGCCTTTCGTTGATCTTACAATGTCCCCGTTTGGTCTTAATTTTGAAAAGTCGAAGCCTACGCCTCCCCCGCTTTTTTCTATTAAAGCCATGTTTTTGACGGCTGAGAAGATGCTTTCTAAAGAATCTTCCACTGGCAAAACAAAACATGCAGATAACTGGCCAAGCTCTGTTCCAGCATTGAAAAGGGTTGGGGAGTTTGGAATAAACTCAAGCCGTGTCATCATATTATAAAAAATTTTTGCGCTTTCACGTGGGTCTTCGCCGTATAATTTGTCAACACTTGCTATGGCTTTGGCTATTCGTTCAAACATTTGCGCTGGAGTTTCTATAATCCTTTCCGTTTCATCTTTTAAGAGGTATCGCCTATTCAAAACTTCAAGAGCGTTAACAGTTAATTTTGGTTCTACAATTCCCAACTTCTCTTTTAGCTCTCTTATCTCCTCCTTCCTTTTCCTATAGCTCGCATATTCCTCTGCAACTTTTCCATAACCACCTTTCTTCAAAACTTCAATAACAATGTCTTGGGCATCTTCAACCGACGGAATTTTTTCCTTAAATCTTTCTTCAAGAAGCCTAACAACATCCTTTGTAAGACTTTCCGCTCTTTCACCATTCTCAAGCTCCACAGCAATAAACGCTCTATGTATTGCATCTTTTATTTTTGAAGAATCGAAATCAACAATTCTTCCGTCTCTCTTCCTTATTTTCGCAATAGACATAAGAGGTAACCATTTCAAAAATAACAAAATCATAATATAAAAAGTTTGAAAATTAATGTCTTCTATTCCTTTTTAACAAATTGGCTTTTAGGCGCATTACAAACTGGACAAATCCAATCTTCTGGTAAATCCTCAAAGGGGGTTCCAGGCTTTATGTTATGTTCTGGGTCTCCAACTTCTGGATCGTAAATGTAACCGCAAACCGTGCATTCCCACTTATCCAATTTATCCACCGCTTATTTTCTAATATGAAGTGCAAGGACAAAATATAAAGCTTCCATAAGCCTATATAGAAAGCTAAAGGTGTGAAAGTTGGAGAAAACAAAATTTTACGTTTTACCACCATTGCCCTATGATTATAAGGATTTAGCGCCTTACATGTCTGAGGAACAGTTAAGAATACACCATAGTAAACATCATCAAGCCTACGTTAACGGCGCCAACACAATTCTTCAAAGGCTTGATAAGACAAGAAAGGAAAATGCGGAAATAGACATCAAATCAACCCTAAAAGAACTTTCATTTAACATAGGCGGACATCTGCTTCATTCGCTTTTCTGGGGAAACTTGGCGCCTCCAAGCAAGGGCGGTGGAAAACCCAGCGAAGTTTTAGGGGAAGCCTTAAATGAAGAATTTGGAAGTTTTGAAAGGTTCAAGAAAGAATTTTCACAAGCCGCTGTTAGCGTGGAAGGTTCTGGATGGGCAGCATTAACCTTCTGCAAACAAACTAACAGACCAATAATAATGCAAATAGAAAAGCACAACGCAAACGTTTATCCAATGTTTAGAATCCTCATGGTTTTGGACGTTTTCGAGCATGCCTACTACATAGATTATAAAAATGATAGAGCCAAATTTGTTGAAGCCTTCTGGAACATTGTTAACTGGGAAGAAGTAAACAAACGTTTAGAAGAAACGCTAAAATAAGCATGTGTAAACCTAAGCGAAACAATGACATCAAATAGTCTGTAACATCAAGTGTGAAAAAGAAGAGTAAGTTAATGATTCGCCTTTATGGTGGAGTAATCTTTATTGCTTGTGCTGGACACGAAGTTTCGCATGCAAGACATTGTATACAATCCTTTTCTCTGGCTGGATCAGACTTCTTTTCAGAAGTTGGATGTCCAGGGGCATCAGCCCACTCAAAAACGCTGACGGGACAAACTTCTATGCAGACGCCGTCTCCAGTGCATATATCCCAGTCAACAGCCACATTAGTTCCATGAATGCCAAGTTTAGCTGGAGGCTCAACAGGTCCCCAAACGTTGTGTCCTTGATGTTCACCGACAACTTTTCGGTTTTTTTGAAAATCTTGGTCTATTGGCAAACAATTTCACCTAATCATAGGTTAAAGCGTAAAAATATTAGCTTTTCTAATTTTTAAGCCTCTCACACGGCAAATAGTTATATTATGCGCTAAACCTAAAGGAAATGCGTGAGCTGAGAAAATGAACATCGTTAAGGTTCCAGGAAAAAACAAAAAGCATAAGGTTTTGGTTTATGCATTAAGCACATGCGCATGGTGCAAATTAACAAAACAGTTTCTGAAAGAGAACGAAATTGAATATGAGTATGTGGATGTGGACCTCAGCGGTGATGAAGATAAAGAAAAAATTCGAAAAGACATTTTGACTAGGAAGGGAAGCCTTAGCTATCCAGCAATAATAATAGACGATAAAATTCTGATTAATGGTTTCCGCAAAGATAAACTGAAGGAGATTTTAGAAATTTGATAACAATTGAAAAAGTTCGCCAAAGAGTGGAAAGCGACGCAAAAACCCACGGCTACTATTTAAACCCAAACCCAGATTTCCTTAAAGACTTACTTGAAGGATTAAAAAGGAATGAGGAACGTTATGGGTATCCCTCATGCCCTTGCAGATTAGCATCAGGAAAATTTGAGTGGGATAGAGATATAATATGCCCATGCGATTATCGAGATTTAGACGTTGAAGAGTTTGGGGCTTGCTACTGCGCACTTTATGTTAGAAAAGATGTGTATGAAGGCAAAACTCCACTCATGCCTGTTCCTGAACGTAGACCTTTAGAAAAGCAAGCTAGGGCTTATGGAAAAGCCGAAGAAACTTCTGAGGCTGTTGCAGTAGTTGCTAAGAAGCCTTCTGAGATAAAGCTGAAACTTTGGTATTGCAAACAGTGCGGTTACGTGGTTTTTCGGGAAGACCCACCCTACATTTGTCCCATCTGCAAGGCGAAGAGGGAAATGTTTGCTCCCATAGAAATATCAACAATTTTAAGCGGATAACACTTGCGTTTATCTTGTGACTTTTATTTCAATCTCTTTCCAGTCCTTCTTTATCCCTTTAAGGGAAGTTACTGCTCCAACAATGGTTCCGCTTAAGATTTTTACAACAAACTCGTTAAGGCTTATTTCTTCGCCATCCACAATTAATTTCGCTTTCAAACGCTTTCACCTCACAACACTTCTATTAAAGGATTGATGAGTAAAAGTTTTCTGCAAAGCTACGCCTTTCAATGCTCGCTAATTGCCTTCGGATACCCCTCATCTTCTAACTGAATGGTTGTGTGGTCTATCCCAAACTCTTCACTTAAAATTTTCATCAAATCCGAAAGAAGTTTCCTCTTATCCGCATCCTTTTTCACCACAATATGACAGCTCACACAACACATCTTAGTAGGAGTAATACACCACACATGGAGATCGTGAACTTCATTCACGCCTTCTTGCTCCATAATCCTCCGCTCAACAGCATTCAAGTTAATGCCATAGGGGACTCCTTCGAGGAGAACGTTTATGGATTCTCGGATGAGTTTCCAAGAACTGTAAAAGATTAATGCGCCCAACATCATGCTGATGATGGTGTCGGCTTGATACCACCCTGTAAAATACATTATTATTCCAGCGGAAATTGCTCCAATAGAGCCTAAAGCGTCAGCTAAAACATGGAGAAAAGCGCCTTTAACGTTTAAACTTTCGCTTTTAGATTTGGAGAGGGTGATGGCTGACAATCCATTGGCTGCCAAACCAGAGAAGGCTATGATGAGCATGTTTAAACTTTCCACTTGAATTGGATTTTGAAATCGCTGGATTGCCTCGTAAAAAATGAAAATGACAATACCCCATAAGAAGACACCATTCAAAAAAGCCGCCAAAATTTCAGCCCTATAATATCCAAAGGTCTTTTTCACGTTGGTTGGGCGAACGGAAATCCATGCAGCCATAAGCGCGAAAATTAGGGCTGCGGCATCATTTAACATGTGCCAAGCATCCGCTAGAAGGGCAAGACTATTTGTTAGGATTCCGCCAACCAATTCAATAATGAAGAATGATAGGGTAATGCCTAAAGCTATTTTTAAGTATTTCACGCTTCTCGTTGGGCAACTGTTTTTGTGCATTGAGACACGCTGCCTATGCTATTTAATGTCTTATTTTTATTTTTTGAGCAAAATAAGCCAAAATTATGACGCAAGCTGCAAATGTTAGGACACTTGATACAGTGATGATTATGATGTTTTCTGTTTCTAAGATGAATGCTACGGAGACTGCAGCAAGGAAAACGCCAAAATATAGGCTTGCGTTGCTGCGCAAAAATTGAGTGAATTCCATGCGAATCAGCCTCGAATATCTATTTAACAAAATGAGGAGTGATGCAAGGGCAAGAAATGTTATTATAATTGTGTAGGTTATTCCAGCCCAATAATTCTCACTTTCTAAAGTTAGCAAAAGCCCAACTTCATCTCCTATAAGTCCGCCTCCAGCGCCAAAAAGAATCGCTGCCACTCTGTTTATTCGTTCGCTTTCATAGCTTATGCCAAGCCAACCACCTATTGCAAGCATGGCTAAACCATACCAAAAATGGTGAATGTGTAACCCGCTGATTTCCCAAAAAACCTTTGGATATAAGCTTGTAAATATTCTTGCAACCACAAAAGCGGTAACAAAAGAAATAAGGGCTAACAAGGAAAGGTTAGGTTTGGTTTTCACTATTTCTTCGGAAGAGATTTTCTGCACGCACCCCTAAACTTGCTCAAGGCATTTTGCTCAAAGTTACTTCAAAGCGCCGTTCCAAACCTTGGCTGACAGCAAATATTCTCACCCTGTCTCCAACTCTCCTCTTGTGAAGTTCCCTAACCAAATCTTCAATAGTGTAAATGGTTGTTCCGTCCATCCTCAAAATTATGTCGCCAGCAGTCATTCCAACATGGTCCGCTGGGCTTCCATCCACAACCCTAGTTACAAGCACACCATGTTCTACCGGTAAATCGTAGTAGCGAGCCATCTCTTCAGTAATGCTTAAGCCTATTATTCCAAGCCAAGGTCTTGTGGAAATTCTATTTGTAATTATTTCATTTGCGCATTTTTTAGCAGAGTTTATTGGGATGGCAAAGCCAATTCCTTGAGCATACGGGATTATAGCAGTGTTTATTGCCACAACCTTACCTTCAAGATTCACTAGGGGGCCGCCACTATTTCCAGGGTTTATGGCAGCATCAGTCTGCACAAGGTTTTCCAAAAACTCGTTTCCAGACTCTATGGTTCTGTTTACAGCGCTTATGACACCTGTGGTCACAGTTGGGCCTCCTGCCAACCCAAAAGGGTTTCCAATGGCATAGACTCTCTGCCCAACCCTAAGCTTGTCCGAGTCTCCAAGCTCAGCTGATAGAAGTGAATCTCTATCAACTTTTACAACTGCTATGTCATGCACGGTGCAAGAGCCTACCAATTTTCCTTCTAATATTTCGCCATTCCATAAGGTTACTGAGATTTTTTCTGCTCCTCCCACCACATGATTGTTGGTTAATATGTACCCTTTAGGGTCTATTATTGTTCCAGAACCCATCCCTTTTACTGGAACTACTTGATAAAATACGTGGTGGACAAGTTTTATTGTGCTTATGTTGACGACGCTTTTGCTCACCTTCTCTAATATATCGAGAAAGGCTTCTTCATCAAAATTGGGCAATCACTTTCACCTCTAAACCTTTCATTTTTTATTCTAATAAGTTTTTATCGCTAAACAAAAATCACACTCTCTTATGATTGTTTTTGGCTCCGTTTTTTGACAGAATTGGCACATGATGCCCATTTTTCTTATAACCATGCATGTTTGACAGAAAACTTTCAGAAATTCCGTTCTTTGATAATTCCCATTCTCAAGAAAATTCACCATTTTCTCTATTAAGGGTTCTACTTCTTCTATGCTGTCAATTTTTATTGCGTAACCTCTAACTTTTCGAGCATATTTGCTTACGGCGCTTTGAGATATTCCCAAAATTTCTGCAACCTTTTCCTGTTTTAGACCATGCTTTTCCACGAGTTGTATTGCTATTAACGCCTTTACTGCTGGTATGACGGATTTTACAGCGATTTCGCATGGAATTATCAAGTTTTATGCACCGCTCAGATATTTTGTTGGGAAAAGTATTTAAGCATGACGTATGTCATAACACTTTAAGTATGCCACGACAAACCAAACAATAACTAATCTAATTTTAAACCAAACTCTCCTTTCTCCTCAAAAGTCGTGGCATACGCCAAAACTTTAAGCAGAAAAATTTTAAGAATCTCAAAACATAACTCATAACGATAATTCTAAATTGAGCGTGATACACAAGTGAAAGTTAACATAATTTCTTTGACATGCTGCGCCGGATGCATATCATCTTTCTTAAACGCTGGTGACGCCTTATACGAAATTCTTTTAGGAGATTTCGAGATAGTTTATTCCCCAACTTTTATGGATTTGAAGGAAATTTCAGAAGTTGACTTAGCCATCGTTGAAGGTGGAGTTCGGACAACCGATGACGAAAAATTGATTAGAGAGGTGCGGGCTAAATCCAAAATTCTCGTGGCTTTAGGAATATGCGCAACCCACGGCGGAATAACAAGCCTTGGCAATTTGTTATCCGTTAAGAAGCTTTTAGAAAAGGAATATTCTATCCAACTTTCAAGCACACTTCCAGAACCAAAGGATTTAATGTATCCCATATGTAATTTCGTCGATGTCGACTATTATATTCCAGGATGCCCACCCATGCCATTCCTAATAGTCCACAGTTTAAAAAGCATAGTAAGCGGAAAAGCACCCCTTCGACATCAAAGCGTTGTCTGCACAGAATGCCACAGAAAAATCATTCCAGCAAAACTTGACCGCCTTTATGGGATATACGAGAAAGAAGCAAATCCAGAATTATGCCTAGTAAGCCAAGGCTTCATATGCCTTGGTTCTCTTACAAGGGACGGATGCGGAGCACCATGTCCAAGGGCTTGTTTTACATGTTTCGGATGTAGGGGTCCCGCTGATTCCTTATTATATAGGTCGAGGGATATGTACGCTTTTCTCGTCAAAGTAATTTCAAAAAGAACCAGTATTCCAGAAGAGAAGGTGAAAGAGGAGCTTTACCGCAACCCCTTCATTTTCCACACATTCATTTTCTCAAAATTCGCACGTTCCAAAGCAAGGGAGAGGATCATTTGAGCAGCCATAAAGAAATAACAATTTCACCAACAACAAGAATTGAGGGTCATGGAAAAGTAACAATAATCCTTGACGAGTTCGGCAACGTTTCAGACGCATACTTTTACGCCACAGAAATCAGAGGCTTCGACTACTTCGTAAAGGGAATGGAAGCGGAAAGGCTACCATTCATAATTTCTAGAATATGCGGAGTCTGCTCTACAGCCCACATTATTGCCTCTGTTAAAACCATAGAGAATATTTATGGAACAGAAATAACGGAAACAGCCAAAAAACTTCGCGAACTCCTACTCATGGGACAAATAATAAGCAACCACTCTTTAGTTTTCTTTTTCCTAACACTCCCAGACTTTTGGTTTTCTCCAGAAGAAAATCCTTCAAAGAGGAATGTTTTCCAAATAATGCGGGAAAAACTAGAAATAGGAAAAAAAGCCATCATGCTTAGAAGCTTTGGAGCACAAATATTAGACGTTGTCGGAAAACGGGAAGTTCACATAATCTCAACCATACCAGGAGGCTTAATCAACCCGCTAAAGGAAAGAGAAAGAGAAGAACTTCTAAAAAAGGCACGAGATGCATGTGAAATCACCAAGGAAGCTTTCGAGCTTGGAAAGGAACTTTTCTACAAAAACTGGCAAGATTTTAAAAAAGCCGGAGACTATAAAACCCATTACATGGCTTTGACGAAGGATGACGCCTTAGAATTTTATGATGGCGAAATATGCATCATTAATCCTCAAGGCGAAACCTTATACAAATTTCCAGCGCAAGATTACATGCAACACATAGAAGAAAAACGTTACAAATGGACCTATGCAAAATTTGCCTACCTAAAAACCTTAGGCTTGCCAGAAGGCATAGTTCAAGTTGGACCAACAGCCAGAATGAACATAAACAAAAAAACCACAACAAACATCGCCAAAAAAGAACTGGAAGAGTTTAAAAGAAAATTTGGAACTCCAGCCCATGCCACTCTCCTATTTGATTATGCCCGCCTTATAGACCTAATTTATGCATGCGAAAAGGTAAAAGAACTTTTAGAAGACGAAACCATAACACGAACAAACACTAGAGTTAAAGTTAAACCTAAAGGCGGAAAAGCCATAGGAGTTGTTGAGGCTCCAAGGGGAACCCTCGCCCACGAGTATGAAATTTCCAGAAATGGACGTCTAAAAAATATGAAGTTGATAATACCAACTCAAGTGAATAATGCGGCTATAAACGTTAATGTGAAAGATGCGGCAATGGAGTTCATTCAAAAAGGCGAAATTAAGCCTGGTCTCTTGAATAGGATTGAGATGGTGATAAGGGCTTACGACCCCTGCATAAAATGTGCCACAAGAAACGCTAATGAGAGATTGATGGTTGAAATAAGAAGCAAGGAAGGCAAATTGTTGAGAATTTTGTGAGTTTTGTGAGTTTAGGTTTGAATTTTTATTGCTTGGCTTGGACAGTTGACTTCGCATGTTCTGCACAAAATACAATTTTCTTCGTTTACAACAGTTGGCTTCTTTGTCTTTTCATCGCGGAAAACGTAAACTGGACAAATTTCAACGCAGATTCTGTCGGCGTCTCCAACGCATTTTGCATAATCAATTACTATTTTAACCAAACTTTATACCCGTGTGAATAAACTTTCAGGCGCAATTAAACCTTTCTACTTTCTTGTTTTGTATTTCTTTGGATTCTTCTTAAACTCTTCTTCACAATGTTTTGAACAGAAATAAACCATATGCCCTTCATATTCAATTTTGCTGTAGGCTATTTCTGGTTCTATTTTCATTCCACAAACTGGGTCTGTGACTAATTGTTTCTTTTTCGCCATCAACTTCACCTCCGCCGGCTCATATTTTCTTAAGGTTTGAGCATTAAACGCCACTATTATGGTGCTTAAAGACATAACAATTGCTCCTATTGCCGGATTTAGATTTACACTACTAGCCGCCAAAGGCAAAGTGATTATGTTGTAGCCTGCTGCCCACCATAAATTTTGAACCATCTTGGAATATGTCTTTTTGGAAAGGTCTATGACTTTTGGAACGTCTCTTGGGTCGTTTCTTACTAGAATTATGTCTGCGCTCTCGATGGCTACGTCTGTGCCGGCGCCTATGGCTATGCCCACATCGGCTGTGACGAGGGCTGGAGCGTCGTTTATCCCGTCGCCTACCATTGCGACTTTATAGCCGTTTTCTTTTAGATATGTTATTTTTTCTGCTTTTTTGTCTGGCAAAACTTGGGCGAAATAATCATCTATGCCGAGCTCTTTCGCAACCCAACGGGCAACATCTTCAGAATCCCCAGTGAGCATGTAAACCTTTAATCCCTTCTCCCTAAGCTTTCTAACAGCCTCGAAAGATTCTTCCCTTATTCTGTCGGAAAGCGCCAAGGCACCAGCAAGCTTCCCATCAACCACAGTAAAAACTACAGTTTTTCCCTGTTCTTGCAGCTCCTTTATTCTTTCATCGTTTACGTTTATTTTCATTTCATTGAGAAGGTTTACGCTTCCAACGTAAACTTCGCTTTTTCCAACTTTTCCATAAGCGCCTTTTCCAGGTAATGCCTTAAACTCTTTAGCTTTTGGAATTTGGATGCCATTTTCCTTTGCATATTCTAAGATGGCTTTGGCTATTGTATGCTCCGAATTCAATTCGACGCTTGATGTTAGTTTTAAAAGTTCATTTTTTGGAATAAAAGAAACTATGTCGCTGACGCCGAAGTTGCCCAAAGTCAATGTTCCAGTCTTGTCGAAGACTATGGCATTTACGTCTTTAACCATTTCAAAGGCTTTTCTGTCACGAATAAGTATCCCACTTTTGGCGGTTATTGAAGTTGAAAGGGCAACAACTAATGGAATTGCCAAACCGAGGGCGTGGGGACATGCAATAACCAAAACTGTGACTGTTCTTTCAAGGGCTACGTCGCTAAATCCCAGAAAAAACCAAACTGTATAGGTTATTATTGCAACTCCAAGAGCCACATAAAAGAGAAGGGCTGCAGCCCTATTCGCTAAATCCTGAGTTCGCGACTTGCTTTCTTGAGCTTGTCTAACAAGCTTTATAACTTGGGATAGGTAGGTTTCCTCCCCAGTCTTTTCTATGCGCACTTTCAAAACGCCTTCGCCGTTTATTGCGCCACCAATAACTTTGTCTCTCACGCTTTTTGGGATGGGTTTGGATTCTCCAGTTAACAGCGCCTCGTTGACTGAGGATTCGCCTTCAACAACAATGCCGTCTGATGGTATTTTCTCGCCTGGACGAACAAGAACCTTGTCGCCGACACGTAACTCTGAAACTGGGATGTCTTCGACTTCGCTGTTTTTTATACGGTGGGCTGTGGTTGGCATTATCCTAACCAGTTCTTCCAGCGCCATTGAAGCACCCATGACGCTTTTGGCTTCTATCCAATGTCCCAAAAGCATAACATCTATAAGCGTGGCAAGTTCCCAAAAGAAGTCCATGCCTAATGGAAGGAAAACTGTTCCAGCAGAGTAGGTGAAGGCTACTGTTATGGCTGTTCCTATGAGGGTCATCATTCCTGGCTGGCGAGCCTTTATCTCATCCATTAATCCTTTTAGAAACGGTAATCCGCAATAGACGTAAACGATTAGGGATAGGAAGAGTAGGATTTCTTTTTTGAATGGCATTTGTAATGCTTGGAGAATTGGAAACCATGTTTGTATCATTTCTGATAGAAGCAGAATTGGTATTGTCAGGATGAGGGAAATCCAGAACTTGTTTTTGAATTCTTGGATGTGGTGGGCATGGTGTTGATGGTGCATTTTATCACTTTATCAGCATCAATTGTTAGTATGCCATACGTCATAAAAAGCTTATCGGTTAACAAAACCGAAAAAGAGTACACGTTTTAGTCAATAATGTGGTTTTATCCTCCAGGAGCACCATGAAACGGAACATTCTTCCAAAGCAAATCCCACCAGTCAGCCTCTGTTATGGCTTCACCGCGAACAAGAATCTCCAAAACCATTTTCAACAGTCCATGATGCCTCTTCTCATCCTCCAAAATGGCGCTCAAAAGAAGCCTAACCTTCTCATCTTCAACCGTTGGCAAAACGTTACTAATTTTCTTGATAAGCTCAGCTTCCATACGTATGTGCTTTTCCACAACCGCTTTCTGCTTGTCCAGTTGCTCTTGCGTTATGGCCTGGGAAACCCTTGTCAATAATTCTGTGGCTGCAGCATACATTTCAGCATGCTTCAAAGAGTCTAAGGATATGCCCTTCAAAACTCCTTTTACAGGCGGGTTTTTAATGTCAATTAACGCATTGTTCAGCGAGTCCACAATCTCATTTTCAACCTTAATCTGCCTCTTCATAAACTCGATCAATTCATTTTTCGTTTTCATAATATTCGCCTTCACTAAAACATGTTAGCTTAGGTGCATAAGTCTTTCGGCAACTTTCCTTCCAAACACTCTACATTTTTCTAAACCATCACTGTCTGGTGTGTACTTGATTAGAAGTGGCGGCTCAACAACTTCTATTTCAAACTTGTTCTTCAAAATTTCAAGAACCAAACGTGGCGCCTCACCGCTCCAACCATAAGAACCAAATGCGGCTCCGATTTTTCCTTTTAAGGCGATTTTCTTAACTGCTGCCTCTTCTAAAAGATTCTTCATATTCAAAGGCATGTCATGATGATAAGTTGGAACCCCAAAGGCTAAAGCGTCAAAACTTGTTAAATTTTCAACAGCCACATAATAAGCTATTTCCACACTAACCCCTTGCACAGCTTTGGCGCCTTCCGTCACAGCCTTAGCCATCTTCTCAGTGTTCCCAGTTCGGCTATAATAAAGAATAAGAAACTTAGCCATGCCAGTCACAACTATTCATTAATAATTTCGTAGGTAATTAGAGGTTTTGGCTTGCAGCCTCTTTTATTTCTTTTTTGAAATTTTCTGTGTCCATAAAGAAAGTTTGTATTGGCTTGGCATTAACTATTAGCCACCAATTGCGTTTTATTGATTCTTCAGGTTTTTCCCATTCGTTTATCATTTCAATTTTTATGTTAGGTAAAACTTCTCTGATAATTTGCTCTATTCTTTTTGCAAAGGGATAAGAAAACTGACATATTGGACCATAAAATATTATTGCCTTACCCCTATCCTCTTTTAAAGGCTCATACTTCATTTTTGGAACGTGTTCATATTTGCCCTCAACTGGAAGGTATAACATGCCTCCTTCCGGGGTTGGGAGAAAACCATTTCTCTTATAAAATTCTGGCATTGGAAGCAATTCGCCAGTGCTAAAAGCTTTTGCCAAAATAAATTTGCATGACTTATCGCCCAAACATGACCTCTTCCTTTTAACATCCAAAATTACTTCTCGCAATAATCTTGTGCCTATTCCAATTTTCTGCGCTTCAGAAGTGGGATTGTAAATGCAGTTTATTATTAGAACGCCTTCCCGCCTAAACCCTTTGGTTATGTCAGCTTCTTCTGGATAATAGAGTATTTGGGCGGCAGGTTTTTCGTTGTAGTAAGCAATTTTTGCGCATAACCCCCAAGTATTAAGCATCTTATGCACCCATTGTCTTTTCAGCGCCATGCCTTGCTGATGGATTGGGTCTCCTAGCCTTTTAGAAGAGCAAACGTAAATGAGGTCTTCTATGTTTGAATCTTGAATATTTTCAATTCTCACATTTTTCTCCATAGCGATTCACGCTTAAGCTTTCTTGCCCATTTCCTTTATAATCTCATCAACTGTCATTATTTTTGCATTGTAAACATATTCCAAATACTTCAATCCTTGCTCATGGTCTTCTTGCGTAAAAGATTCCACTCCGTCTTTCGCTATTATTATTTTGTATCCTCTAAAGAAAGCGTCTGCTGCCGTGTGTCTTACACATATGTGTGTGTGCAACCCGCCCAAAATCACTGTTTTTGCTCCTTCTCCGTTGTATAGGCTTCTAAGAAGCGGGTCTAAACCCGTTTCATAGAACCCGCTGTAAGTTCTTTTTTCAACAATAAAATCCTTCTCTTTAGGCTTAAGCTCTGGAATAACTTCTGCGCCTTTTGTTCCTTTTATGGCGTGTTTTCCCCACTTATGGATGACTTCTGGATCGTTTGGGTAGTGAGCATCATTGCTGTAAATGACCGGAACGTCATATTTGCGGGCAGTTTCTACAAGTCTTTTAAGGTTTGGAATTATGTGTTTGGCTCTTTCACATTTTAGGTCTCCAGTAACAAAATCATTCAGCATATCGATTATTATTACTGCACTTTTATTCAAAGTGCGACACCTTTAACAATTTTGATTATGCCTTATGTCATATTTAAGCTAATCATTTCGCACTCTCTAAAGTGTAGAAGCCTTCTGTGAATTTTTCAGCCTTACTCCTCCCAACTAAAACCGTGTCTTCAATGCGGACGCCTCCAAAACCAATAATATATATGCCAGGCTCTATCGTAACAACATTTCCAATTGCTAGTTTATCCTTGCTTTCCGGATTCAGCGTTGGTGGTTCATGAACTTCTAAGCCTACGCCATGGCCTAATCCGTGAACAAAATATTCTCCATATCCCGCTTTCTCTATGACTTTTCTGGCAGCATTATCTATTTCCTTTGCTTTCGCTTTTGGCTTTACTGCTTGGAAGGCATTTTCCTGCGCCTCTTTAACAACCTCGTAAAGTTTGATTTGTTTATTTGATGGTTTTCCAGCTACAATGGTTCTTGTCATGTCGGAGCGATAGTACTTGTAAGCTGCTCCTACGTCAACAACAACCAAGTCGCCATTTTTAATTTCTTTGTCTGTGCAGCCTCCGTGAGGGAAGGCTGAACGCACGCCAGAAGCCAGTATGGTGTCGAAGGCTGTTCCCCAAGAATCTCTCTTTCGCATGGCATATTCTATTTCCGCAGCAGCTTCAATCTCTTTTATGCCAGGCTTAATTACTTCATAGGCTACCTTCATTCCTTCCATTGTTATTTTTCCAGCTTTTCGCATATATTCGAGCTCTTCTTCATCCTTAACCTTGCGCAGTTCCCAGACAAGATTTCCTTTAAAGCTTAGCTTTACTTTGCCCCTCAACTCCTTTGCAAGTTTGCGGTAATTCTCAACATTTAGCATGTCTATGGCCAACTTTTTTATTTTGAAAGCTTTCGCTTGCTCTGCAACTTTTGCCATCAAATTTTCGCTGCGCTTCACCAACTCAACATTAAAACCTTTGGCTTCGGCCTTCGCTTGCTCATAGTTGACATTGTAAACGTATGCCTTATTCTCGCCATTTTTTGGTATTAGCAAGCATGCTAATCCGGGGCACCCCGAAAGGTATAAAGCGTTAATTTCATTTACAATCAAAAATCCGTCAAAGCCTTTTTGTTCGAAAGCTTTCTGTTTTAAAGCTTCTATCCTATCCACTTTTTCACCTTCCAGAAACAAACATAGATTAGTGTTTGGTTTAAAATCTTTTGCAAAAGGGTTGGCTTTTATCCGCCGCTGACTATGGGAAGCAACGCCACATGGTCTCCGTTTTTAAGTTTTGTTTTTATGCCATCCAGCTGATTCAGTAAGTAGCCGTTCACTGTGATTATGTAGTTTGTTTTTACATCCTTGCCTTTTGGTTCGTAAAAAGCCTTTTGGAAGGGTTCGCCGTATTTTTCAGAAAGCTTAAGCAGTAAGTCTGCTATGGAAGCGTCATCCTGAATTTCAATCTCTTCTTCTCGACCACTTTTAATGATATTTCTTACATGGCCGAAGTATTCCACTTTAACCTTCAATGGCGAAACCTCGAAAGCTTCTATAATATCATGGTTCAAACTCATTAATATAATCATTTATCACAATTTTAATCGCTAAATTAATATCGGGTTGTGCTGCTAACATTTTCACGCTATTAAGGAGTTTGCATGAATGAAAGAGGAGGTTCCAGTTTCCGAAGGGTTAAGGCAATTTCCAGTAAGACCAGTTTATTTGGTTTCCATGGAACATAAAGGCAAAAAGAACATCATAACAATCGGTATGTTCGCCTTCTTCTCCGGAAAACCAACCCTTGTTGGGGTTGGCATAGCTCCTTCAAGATACTCTTATGAACTAATCCGCCAAAGCAAAGAGTATGTGGTTAATGCAGTTGATGAAAAACTTATTGAGGCTACACGAATTTGTGGAGAAAAATCTGGGCGAGAAGTAGACAAATTTGAAACGGCTAAGCTTACTCCTGAAAAGGGAAGTAAAGTAAACGCACCACTCATCAAAGAAAGCCCCGTCAGCATTGAATGCAAGGTTGTTAAAGAGGTGGAAGTTGGCGACCATGTTTGGTTTATAGGCGAAGTGGTTGCAGCTCATGTTCGCAAAGGTTACAGGTGGAATGAGGGTTTGCTGTTTAAGTGGATAGGAGAAGATGGCTTCTTCTATAAAGTTGGAGAAGAAATAAGCAAATACTAATATCATGCAAAAACATAAACGTAAGTTTCTGAGAGAGAAAACGCTTGATTTTTGAATATCCTAAAAATGTTCATTTCAAATGCGAAAGATGCGCTATATGCTGCGGCGACACTAAAGAAAGGGTTAGGTCTATTCTTCTTTTAAAGAAGGAGGCTGAACGCATAGCAAGTGAAGCTTTTAAAAATGTTGAAGATTTTGCTGAAAAGGTTAAAGGCTTTCAGCCTTACGTTTATCAAATGAGAAAAACTGCCGAGGGAAAATGTGTATTCCTTAAAGATAATCTATGTTCCATTTATAGGATAAGACCGTTAATATGCAAGTTCTACCCCTTCCAACTTGAAAGCAGTAAAAATGGCTGTTTCAAATTTATATATACAAATGAGTGCCCAAACATTGGCAAAGGACCAAAACTAAAAAGAAGCTTCTTTGAAAAGTTTCTAAAAGAAGCTGTAAGAATGATGAAGGAAGAGCATTAGATAGTAATAATAAATAATAAGCGACAATAAAGTGAAACTTAGAAGGAACGATGTATAACTCTGGGATTCCGAAGACTGATTATTCGAAAATTGCGAGACATTATGATAGATTTAGAATGAGCGATGTTGACTATTGGCTTTCAAAAATTATTGAATACGGAAAAATTGAACAGAAATGCGCGGTTTTGGACGTTGGATGCGGCACGGGTAGATTTTCAATATCTCTGTTTGTTGCTAAAAACTGCTTGCTCTATGCTTTGGACCTTTCGATTGATATGCTTAAACAAGCCTTAGCTAAAGATAAATCTAAACGTATTCTGTGGATTCGAGGGGATGGACAAAGATTACCTTTCAGAGACAGCGTTTTTGATTGTGTTTACATGACACTAGTTATTCACCACATAGAAGATAAAAAGCTGGCGTTGCAAGAAATTCATCGCGTCTTAAAGAAGAATGGAAAATGTGTAATTATGACGAACTCACATGCACGAATTAAGAAGCATGTTCTCCGTTATTTCCCAGGAGTGTTAGCGATAGACCTGAAAAGGTTTCCAACCATTCCTTCGTTAAAGAGGATGATGAAAATGGTCGACTTCAAGGATGTTCATTATCATATCCTTAGATATGATAGGGGATACATTTCTACAAAAGAGTATTTGAAGAGAGTTAAAAACAAATACATATCTACCCTGACCTTGCTCAGCGAAGATTCTTTTCAAAAAGGATTTAAATTTTTTCGAGATAGAGTTAAGAGAAAGTATGGCAACTGGATAAAACAAATTGATAATTTCGTTTTTGTTGTTGGGCAAAAATGATTTCTATTGGATTTATGATGAAAAATACGTTGAAGACTATTAGACGCTAATAGCTTCTTATAAGCGCATCACTTAAGAAAATGTCTAAATATATGAAACAATTGAAGATGCCTAAACAGGCTCGTTAGGTGTTTTCAATGATGTTTAACAAGCAAATGATGGAAGAAATTAAACAACGTAGGGAAAAGTGGGAGAAAGAAACCGTATCTAAAAGTCTTGAAAGGCTTCCAGAAAAAGGCGAATTTTTAACAAGTTCAGAAATCCCAGTAAGTAGGGTTTATACGCCCGTTGACATTGAAAAACTTGACTATTTAGGAGATTTGGGTTTTCCTGGAGAATATCCCTTTACTCGTGGCGTTTATCCGACCATGTATAGGGCTAGACTATGGACTATGAGGCAGTATGCTGGTTTTGGAACGGCTGAACAAACTAATCAGCGCTTCAAATACTTGCTCCAACAAGGTCAAAGAGGCTTAAGCGTGGCTTTTGACTTTCCAACACAAGTGGGTTATGACTGCGACCACCCCATGGCGCGAGGCGAAGTTGGAAGGGCTGGCGTAAGCGTTAGCACTTTAATGGATATGGAAATAGTCTTCGACGGAATTCCCTTAAAAGAAATTACAACTTCCATGACCATTAATGCTCCAGCAACCGTTTTGCTTGCCATGTACATAGCAGTTGGACAAAAACAAGGCGCCGAACCATCCCAGCTTGGGGGAACAGTGCAGAATGATATTTTGAAAGAGTATGCAGCTAGGGGCATGTACATTTTTCCACCTAAACCCTCAATGCGTTTAGTCACAGACATATTCGAATATTGCTCTCAACACATGCCTCTATGGAATACTATAAGCATAAGCGGTTACCACATCCGCGAGGCGGGAGCAACAGCCGTTCAAGAAGTAGCCTTCACATTGGCAAACGCCATCGCCTATGTGCAAGCAGCCATCGAAAAGGGCTTAGATTTGGATAGGTTCGCGGGAAGATTATCCTTCTTTTTCGCAGCCCACAACAACTTCTTCGAAGAAATAGCCAAATTTAGAGCTGCCAGAAGGCTGTGGGCTAAAATAATGCGAGAACATTTCAAAGCCAAAAACCCTGCATCTTGGATGTTGCGTTTTCACACACAAACTTCTGGTGTTGCCTTAACGGCGCAGCAACCTTACAATAACATTATCAGAGTTGCCATTCAAGCTTTGGCTGCAGTTTTGGGTGGAACCCAGTCTTTGCATACAAACTCTTTTGATGAAGCTTATGCCTTGCCAAGCGAGCAAGCCGTTACGGTTGCGCTTAGGACCCAGCAGATAATAGCTTATGAAAGCGGAGTAGCCGAAACCATAGACCCCCTTGCAGGCTCATATTATGTGGAGTACTTGACAAATGAGATAGAAGAACGCGCGGCAAAATACATTGAAAAAATTGATGAAATGGGAGGGGCTGTTGCCGCCATCGAGAAAGGGTTTATGCAAAGAGAAATCGTGGAAAGTGCTTATCGCTTCCAAAGAGAGGTGGAAACAAAGAAGCGCATAATTGTTGGCGTAAACGATTTTGTGACGCAGGAGGAAACGCCGATAAAAATTTTGCAGATAGACCCAGAAATAGAAAAGACGCTTGTGGAACGCTTAAAACAAATAAAACGGCAAAGAAACCAGGCGAAAGTTAAAGAAGCCTTGGATAAATTGCGCTTAGCTGCTGAGAAAGAAGATGTGAATCTGATGCCCTTAATGATTCAAGCAGTGAAAGAATACGCAACCATAGGAGAAATTTGCGACACTCTGCGGGAAGTTTTCGGCGAGTATAAACCACCTTCCATTTTCTAAACGATAATGAAGAGGGCTTCTCCTTCGTTGACTGAAGAACCCTCAGAAACGAGTATTTCTTGAATGGTTCCGCTTTTTGGGGCTGCAATCTCGTTTTCCATTTTCATTGCTTCAAGAATGCAGAGAACCTGACCGGCTTTCACTTGTTCGCCTTTCTTGACTTTTATTGAAAGAATTTTTCCAGTCATGGGCGCAGTCACAGTTCCTTCCACTGCTGGCTTTGTTTCTACCGGTCTTATTGTAGGCGTTACTGTGGTGGGTTCAAAAGTTGTCGGTATGGGTTTTCTTGTTGGTGCTTTGACTTCAGCCTTAAAAACTGCCTCTTCAACTTTGACCGAAAAAGGCTCTTCCCTTTTTAGTTCGGGCAAATTTACTTGATATGTTTTGTCATCAATTTTTATTGAAAAAACCTTTTCTAATGTAAGCTTTTCAGCTGGTAACTCCACCTTTAAAGGCTTTCCATCCAGTATAACTGAAAAAGTGTTCTCTCCAGTCTTTGTCAACTCGATTTTTCTCGGTTTGCCGTCAATGAGGACTTCGTAAATTGGCATTTTAAACACCAAGTTCGAAGCTTTTTCGTCCAGCTAAAACCCAAGCAGATGTTATTCCCTTTGGTCGCACGGGTATTAATGCTTTGGCTTTTCCCAAACTTTTAATGTAGGTAACAACAGCCACAGAGACTGCGGCAACGTCCTCCAGCTCTGTGATTCTTTCTGTTGGAATTTCAGCTTTGGCTTCTTCCTTTTTTGCTTTTCTCTTTTTAAAGAATTCTAGGGCTACTTGGGGAAAAAGCGCATAAGTTATCTTGTCTTCTTCACTTTCGATGTAGGGTTTTACTTCTTCAGGAATTTTGTCAAGGGCACTTTCTAAAAGGTCAGCTGGACGACAAGTTATGGGTTCTTCATCGCCTATTATCTTCTTTTTCACTTTAGGGTCTATGGGGGCTGGCGGTCTTCCATATAAGCCCTTCACATAATCCTTTATCTCTTTTGGCACTATGCTGTAGCGTTTACCAGAAATAACGTTAAAAACGGCTTGTATACCCACAAGCTGACTTGTAGGCGTTACTAAAGGAGGATAACCCAACTCTTTTCTAACCCTCGGAACTTCTTCAAGAACCTCCTTTAACCTGTCAAGCGCTTTTTGTTCCCTTAATTGTTCGAGAAGGTTGGAGAACATTCCGCCCGGAATCTGATGCACAATGATGGACGTGTCAACCCGTTCAGCTTTTTGATCTATTAACTTTAAAGGGTCATAATATTTTTCTCGTAACTCTCGGAAGTAATCTGCAATCTCGCTTAAAAATTCCAAGTCAAGTCCCGGGTCGTACGGGGTTCCCTTTAAAGCAGCTACGATGGATTCTACTGGCGGTTGTGATGTACCCCATGCGAAAGGTGAAAAGGCTGCGTCTATTATGTCTACTCCAGCTTCGCATGCTCGGAGGTATGTCATCATAACCATGCCGCTTGTGCTGTGACTGTGCAAATGTATGGGTAGGCTTATCTCCTTTTTTAGGGCAGTTATAAGCTCATAGGCTGGCTGAGGCGCAAGCATTCCAGCCATGTCCTTTATGCATATAGAATCACAATCGAGTTCTGTCAATTTTTTTGCAACTTTAACATAATATTGGATTGTGTGAACTGGGCTTATAGTGTAGCAAATAGTTCCTTGAGCGTGTTTGCCCATTTTTTTAACGGTTTTTATGGCCACTTCCATGTTTCTTACGTCGTTTAAGGCGTCAAAAACTCGAAATATGTCTATGCCATTTTCAGCCGCCTTCTCAACAAATTTTATGAGAACATCATCTGGATAATTGCGATAGCCAACTATGTTTTGTCCCCGCAACAGCATTTGAAGCGGGGTTCTTTTTATGTGGCGTTTTAGTTGGCGTATTCTTTCCCACGGGTCTTCGCCTAAATAGCGTATGCAAACGTCGAATGTGGCTCCTCCCCACATTTCCAAAGAGAAAAAGCCAACTTTGTCAATTTTTTCAGCTATGGGAAGCATGGCATCAGTGCGCATCCTTGTAGCCATAAGCGACTGATGAGCGTCTCTAAATGTGGTGTCGGTGATTTTAACTGGTTTCGAAGCCATAAATTGCCTAGCCCCTCTAGTATTTTTAGAGTTTGAAAGAATGGCTGAGCTACTATTAATCTATAATGGTATATTTCCATGTTTTCTGGATGGTCTAGGCTCTCTTTTCATGATTAGGCTTTCTAATGCACTGATGAGTTTTGGTCTTGTTTCTGCTGGTTCAATCACCTCATCTATATAGCCCTTCTGGGCTGCCACATATGGATTTGCAAATTTTTGGCGATATTCGCTTACAAGTTCCATCCGTTTTTGCTCTGGGTTTTCAGCCTCAGTTATTTCCTTTCGGAAAATTATGTTTATGGCGCCTTGAGGTCCCATAACGGCTATTTCGGCTGTTGGCCAAGCATAGTTTATGTCTGCCCCTGAATGTTTGGAGCCCATAACGTCATATGCTCCACCATAAGCTTTGCGCAGTATAGTGGTGATTTTTGGCACAGTAGCTTCGCAATAAGCGTATAAAAGTTTTGAGCCATGCCTTATTATTCCGCCGTGTTCCTGTTCAAGACCTGGCAAGAATCCTGGCACGTCTACGAATGTTATTATTGGGATGTTGAAGCAGTCGCAGAAGCGTATGAAGCGTCCCGCTTTCATGCTGCTGTTTATGTCTAGGGCTCCAGCATAATGCAACGGTTGGTTAGCCACTATGCCTACTGTTTTGCCATTCAACCTTGCAAAACCAATAACAATGTTCTGCGCCCAAAGGGGCTGAATCTCAAAGAATTCGCCATTATCAACCACACGAGTAATAACCTCCTTAACATCATAAGGCTTGTCCGGGTCATCTGGAAGAATTCTCGCCAAATCCTCATCGGTACGGTCTGGGTCATCTGTGGGCTCTACTGCTGGCGGGTCTTCAAGATAATTGCTTGGCAAATAGCTCAAAAGTTTCTTAATAATCTGCATACAATGCTCTTCGCTTTGGGCTATAAAATGGGCTACACCGCTGGTTGTGCTATGCACCATGGCGCCGCCCAACTCTTCAAACGTAACCTCCTGCCCCAAAGCAGCTTTAACCACATCTGGACCAGTGATAAACATGTGACTTGTCTTGTCAACCATAATTATGAAGTCTGTTAGTGCGGGCGAATAGACGGCTCCGCCAGCGCATGGACCCATTATAGCGCTTATCTGTGGAATTACACCTGAGCTTATGACGTTGCGGAAGAAAATATCTCCGTAACCAGCAAGGCTTGCCACGCCCTCTTGTATGCGTGCACCACCGCTGTCATTTAAGCCTATGACTGGCGCTCCAGCTTTTATGGCTAAATCCATTATTTTACAAACTTTTTTTGCAAACATTTCACCCAAGGAACCACCAAAAACAGTGAAGTCTTGACTGAAAATGTAGACAAGTCTGCCGTCAATTGTGCCGTAGCCAGTTACAACGCCGTCGCCGAGATATTTGCGTTCCGCCATGCCAAATTCTGTGCATTGATGAACCACAAAACGGTCAAGCTCATTGAAACTGCCAGGATCAAGCAACAATTCAATACGTTCTCTGGCTGTTAACTTACCTTTAGCATGTTGCTCTTCAATGCGCTTTTGTCCACCGCCAAGTTTAGCTTGCTCATTCAATTCCCTTAAACGGTTAATCTTTTCCTCAACACTAGGCTCTTTCGCCAAAGCCATTTCAAATCCCTCTTGCTTTTAGGTAATGTAGCTCAAATATTTAGAATATACGGAAAGGCTAAAGATACGGTTAGGTTCTGGCTTAATTAAGGATTTAAATCCATGAAAACGAAAGTTACGAAAGATTCATTTATTTATCTGCAGAGAAACGTCCCCAACAAACACATGCTCTACTCTTCCATCTTCAAGCCTAACGAGCAATGTTCCATCATTGTCAACATCTAAGGCTAAACCATACATCTTTCCAACATCATTTATGACTTCCACATTTTTGCCAAGAAAACTCGCATATCCTTTCCATCTCCTCAAAACTGGAGCGAATCCTTCCTTTGTAAACTGTTCATAAACATTTTCCAATTTCTCAAGCAACACTTTAAGCAGTTCTTCCAGCTTAACTTTTCTACCTAACTCATTTTCAATGGATGTTGCAACAGTTTTCAGCTCTTCCGGAAACTCTTTTTTAACATCAACGTTTGCATTTATACCTAAGCCTATTACTGCATAGTCCACCTTTTCGCCTCTTGTCTTCATTTCACTTAGTATCCCGCAAATCTTACGTCCCCTCACTAAAACATCGTTTGGCCACTTAGTTTCCACATGCAACCCATATTTTTCATGCAGAACTTCTGCTACAGCCAAACCAGCCAAGAACACGAGTTTAATGGATTCTTTTGCTTTTATTTTTGGTTTTAGAATAATTGAAAAATATAGTCCGCCTTTTGGCGAAAACCATTTTCTATCAAGTCTTCCTCGTCCGGCGGTTTGGGTTTCCGCTATAACAATTGCTCCTTCATAGGCTCCATAATTAGCTAATTTTTTGGCTATGTCGTTTGTGGAGCCAGTTTTGTGCAAGTATAGTATTTTTTTACCAATTTTTTTGGTTTGAAGCTTTTCTTGAATTTTGTCAATTTTCAACATTGTTCACTCTTTCAGAATAGTGTATGAGGGTATGTAGAAAATTGCGTATGTTGAAGCCGCCAAGAGGAAGGGAGCAAGGAAACCCCATCTTTCAATAAGAAAGCCTGATAAAGCCAAACTCATGGTTTCGCCAACATGCAACCCAAACATTAGCAAGCCAATATCGGTTCCATAAGACTCTTTATCGCAGATTTTGGACAAAATTCCCTCTTGTCCGATGCCTGACATTCCCTCAATAAAGCCATAAACAACCAAAAGAACCCCGGCAACTATAGAACTTAAAAAGCCAAGCGAAAAGAAGACTGTGGAAAAGAGAATACCTTGTAGAAGAATCATCTGCCTTAACTTAGTGGTTTTCGAAAAGAGGTATGAAGAAAAGCCAGCAAACAAGATCTGTAAGCCTATAATTAGTCCAATTATTTCGGTGTCGAAACCATACATGTCCAAGAAAAGTGGTATGACAAAGCTTCCTCGAAACCCATAGGAAAGACCTATTATAAAAAACAGAAAGAGGAAGATTTTGAAAATTTTCTTTTTCTTTCTGAAATCTAGAAACTGCAAAGCCTTCACCATGCTAAACTGTTCTTTTCTTTCTTTAGGCAGCAACAGCGCCAACGAGAATACAAAAACTCCAAGAAGAGCGCATAACAACATTGTTCCATCAAAAAATAGCCAAGCAACCAAAAAGCCAGTAAGCAGACTTCCAAGGGCGAAGCCAACATAAACTACCGTTCTTAGGTAAACTAAAATTCTCCAGTGACCCCCTTCTCTCTCTAAAAGAAAAGCCCTGTTCACAGCCCAAATTGAACCCTCTTTGGTTCCCTCCATTAGTTTGCCGAACAAGAATTCTAGTGGTGTCCGCGCAACATAGTAGATTAGACTTGAAATTACGCCTAAAACCCCGTTAGAAATAAAGAAGAGGTTTCTGCCCAAAAAATCTGAAAGTGTTGCAAAAAACATTCGCCCAAACTGCATAATCAAGGGCATAGCCGCGAAGATAAGTCCTATAACGACAACATCCACATTCCTTTCTTTCATCATTAAGGGTATGGCGACTCCAAGAATGCCGCTGACAAAGGAGTGGAAGAATTGGATGGAAAGGGCAATTTTAGTTTGATTCAAACAATCACTTACTTCATTATTAACTCCAAAAGCACTCCCTTTGTGCTTTTCGGGTGAACAAAGGCAATTTTTGCGCCTTCAGCTCCAATTCTTGGCTTCTCATCAACTAAAACCACACCTTTACGCTTAAAATCATCCAAAACAGCCTCAATATTCTCAACTTTTACAGCGATGTGATGAATGCCTTCACCTCGACTATCAAGAAACTTGGCAACTGGGCTATCGCTACCCAAAGGCTCTAAAAGCTCAATTCTGGTTTCGCCGCCGCTAAATAGAAAAGCAACCTTAACCTTCCTCTCACTTAAAACGTGAACGCCTTCGAGTTCAAAGCCTAAAACATTTTGGTAAATGCTAATAGCCTCGTCCAGATTTTTAACTGCCACGCCCACATGGTCAACGCCTATAAACATCGTTTTTCACCTCTCATAGATTTTTAAATGTCATGTTAAACACATTATAAAGCGTTTACCAAAAATGAGGCATATTTTAATGCTGGCTTATGACTTTTTTAATCTCTTCTATAGCTGTTTCATCTTCGATCGTTGAATAATCTCCTAAAGGTTTGCCCGCTATTAATGCTCCAATAAGACGCCGCATTATCTTACCACTTCTTGTTTTAGGAAGCCTAGCCACAAAGAATATGTCGCTAACAATTACTATTGGTCCCAAAGTTTCCTTAACCAACTTTCGCAAAGCATCCTTTAATAAACTGTTCGGCTCATATCCATGCCTTAAAACAATAAATGCACAGGCGGTTTCGCCTCTTAAAGGATCTGGGCGCCCCACAACCGCTGCCTCAGCAACAGCGGGATGCCCAAGCAGAGCGCTTTCAATTTCAATTGTGCCAATTCTATGCCCTGAAATCTTGATAACTTCATCCACCCTTCCCAAAAACCAGATGTAACCATCCTCATCTTTAATTGCTGCGTCGCCGGTATAATAAACGCCTGGAATCCTATTCCAGTAATCATTTACATAACGTTCATGATCCCGCCAAAGAGTAGGCGTCAAACCTGGAAAGGGCTTTTTGCATACAAATATTCCCTCAACACCGGGAGGGACTGGTTTTCCGTTTTCGTCAACTATTTCGGCGTCAATTCCTGGAAGCGGAATGGTTGCGGAGCCGGGTTTTGTAGGTAGTAGCTCAATGCCGTAAGGGTTGCCAACCATTGGACCGCTGCTTTCGGTTTGCCACATGTGGTCAATGACTGGAACCTTGTCCTGAAAGACTTTCTTTTGAAGCCATTCCCAAGCTGGCGGGTTTAGAACTTCCCCTGCGCAAACTACGAGTTTGACGGAGCTTAAATCATGTTTTTTGGGCCATTCATCACCATATTTCATTAAAGTGCGTACGCCTGTGGGTGATATCCAAAGTTTTGTAACATGATTCTTTTCGATTATTTGCCACCAAACGTCTGGTGTGGGATAGTCTGGAACTCCTTCATACATTATTGTTGTGCAGCCAAAAAGTAATGGCGCATAAACAACATAGCTGTGCCCCACAATCCAACCTATGTCAGAGGTCGACCACCAAACATCATTCTCATTTAAGTCGTAAACCCACTTGCCCATGGCGTAAATGTAAACCTGATAGCTTCCGTGGGGTTGAACTGTGCCTTTAGGCTTAGCCATGGTTCCAGAAGTGTAAAGGATAAAAGCCAACTCATCTGCTCGCATCTTTTTAGCTTCAGCATTTATGTCTTTCCCTTTTTCGATGACTTCTTCCCAAAGCATATCCCTTCCCAAGGTCACTGGTGGATCATGCTCACCTCGTTTCAAGACAATGACCTTTTTCACACTTTTTCCACAAGTTTTCAGAGCTTCGTCCACAACGGTCTTTAAGTTAATTGTTTCTCCACGTCTGAAACCAACATCAGCCGTGACAATAACTTTTGGCTCTGCATCAGCGATTCTATCTGCTAAAGCGCCATAGCCGAAGCCTCCAAAGACGACTGAGTGGATTGCTCCAATTCTTGTGGTTGCTAACATGGCGACTGCTGCTTCTGGAATCATCGGCATGTATATTGTTACTCTATCGCCTTTTTCAACTCCTAATGCTTTCAACCCAGCAGCGAACTTTTTAACTTCGTCCAGAAGTTGCTGGTAGGTTAGTTTGCGGGAAGGTAATCCTTCACCGTTCTCCCATACTATTGCAGTACGATTACCCCTTCCATTTTCTACATGATGTTCTGTGCAGTTGTAAGAGAGATTTGTTATTCCACCCTTAAACCAAGTGAAGTTTGGATAGTTCCATTCGAAAACCTTATCCCACCTCTTAAACCAATGCAACTCCCCAGCTATTCCGCCCCAGAAGTTTTCGGGATTTTCCAAAGCCCTCTGAAGCATTAGTTTCAATTTCTGCGAAATTTCTATTTTAGGCACTTTTTGCACCATTTTAAGTCTCCCCAAGGATTGCGCGTTTTAGTTTACCAGCACTTAATTTCACTTTAAAATAAGATTTTCGTACAAAACCAGAAAAATATAAAGGCTGGATTGCAAAATTTACGTAGTCTCTTAAATGGTGAACAATAATGGAGAATTATGCCCACGACATAATCATTGTTGGAGCTGGCTTGGCTGGTCTAAGGGCTTCCATTGCAGCGGCTGAAGTAAGCAATAAGCTTGACATTGCAGTAATATCCAAACTTCATCCTTTACGCTCCCATTCTGTTTGCGCTCAAGGCGGCACGGCGGCAGTAATGCGAGAAAAGGATTCCTATGACTTACATGCTTTCGACACAATTAAAGGAGCTGATTATTTAGCAGACCAAGATGTTGTGGAATTTTTTGTAAGACAAGCGCCTAAAGAAATAGTTTTAACAGAACATTGGGGATTGCCTTGGAGCCGCACATCAGATGGGAAAATAGACCAACGCCCATTTGGAGGTCACACATATCCTAGAGCTTGTTTTGCAGCTGATATGACTGGCTTTCATGAAATGCACACGCTTTACGGAAAAGCCACCTCATACAGTAACATTAAATTTTATGATGAATGGTTCGCCACATCCCTAACAGTTGAAAATAATACAGCAACTGGCTTAACAGCCATAGAACTGAAAACTGGAGAAATGCATGCCTTTCAAGCTAAAGCCATAGTTATCGCAACTGGAGGACACGAGCGCATATATGAGTTTACAACATTCTCCTACACAACCACCGGTGATGGAATGGCTATGGCTTACCGTGCTGGAGCTCCATTGATGGATATGGAATTTGTCCAATTCCATCCGACGGGTTTGGTTCCATCTGGTGCGCTGATAACTGAGGGAGCCAGAGGCGAAGGCGGATACCTAATTAACGCAAAAGGCGAACGTTTCATGAAAAATTATGCTCCAGAAAAAATGGAGCTGGCTCCCCGAGATGTGGTTTCAAGGGCTGAACAAACAGAAATTAACGAAGGCCGCGGATTAGAAGGCCCTTATGGACCTTATATAGCTTTAGACTTGAGGCATTTGGGTGAGGAAAAAATAAACGAGAGGTTGCCGCTTATTCGGGAAGTTGCCATAAAACTTGGCGGAGTTGACCCTGTTAAAGAGCCCATTCCAATAAGACCTGCAGCCCACTATTCCATGGGAGGGATAAGGGCTAATATAAAAACTGAAACGCCAATTGCTGGCTTGTATGCTGCTGGCGAGTGCTCATGCCTAAGCCTTCACGGAGCCAATAGGCTTGGAACAAACTCAACAGCGGAATGTCTTGTTTTTGGAGCGGTGGCTGGAGAAGAAGCGGCTAAACATGCCTTATCAAATAGTCTAAAAGAAATATCACAAGAGAAACTTTTGGCGGAGGAAAAAAGGGTTTTTGATGGAATTTTGGGCAGCGAAGGCAGCGAAAGAGTTCCAGTTATTAGGGATGAGATGCGGCACATTATGAACGAGAAGGTTTGGATATTCAGAAGAGGCGACCAACTGGAAAGCGCCTTAAAAGAAGTAAGAACCCTTAAGGAGAGGTTCAAGCATATAAAGGTTCAGGATAAAGGTGGACCATTCAACACTGGTTTGGTGGATGCCTTGCAGCTTGATTTCATGTTGGAACTTGCAGAAGTAACCATAGTAAGTGCGCTTGCCAGAATCGAATCCAGAGGAGCTCACTCGAGAATTGATTATCCAAAACGTGATGATGTAAACTGGTTAAAACATACGTTGGCGTATTATACGAAGGAAGGACCAAGGCTGGAGTATATTCCTGTCACGATAACTAAGTGGCAGCCAGCAGCGAGAACCTATTAGAGGTGGTGCGTGTATGAGCTCTAAAGTGGAGAAAATTGTTGAGTTTAGGATAAATCGCTTTGACCCTCAAACTAAAAAGCATTACGTATCCACATATAAGGTCCCCATTCGCAAGGGAACAAGCATCCTTGAGGCCCTCCAATACATCAGAGACAATATTGATGAAACGCTCTCCTTCAGACATTCTTGTAGGATGGGTATTTGTGGAAGCTGCGGAATCAACGTTAATGGGCAACCAATGCTAGCATGTTATACGCAGGTTCTCGACCTTGGCGTTGACACGCTTGAATTGGCGCCTTTATCGAACCTGCCAGTTATAAAAGATTTAATTGTTGACATTGAACCCTTCTTTGACACTTTCAAGAAAATTAAGAAATTTTTGATAAAGCCCGAGGCGGAGCTTAACAAGCTTGTGGAATTCGTGCAAAGTCAATTGGACTTGAAAAAGTATTGGGACTTGACGCTTTGCACCAAATGTTCCATTTGTTATTCCGCTTGTCCAGCAGCCATCGACCAAAAATTCCTTGGTCCATCAACATTAACTGCTAACTACCGCTTTATAGCTGACTCTAGGGATGAAGGTTTAGATGAAAGGTTAAAACCCATGGCAGACAACGTTTGGCTTTGCACCTCATGCAATTCATGCACAATGTTCTGTCCAAAACTGGTTAACTGCTCCAATGCCATAGTTGACAACCGCAGCCTCCTCGTAGAATCCGGAGTCATACCCAGAACCGTTAAGGATGTTTTGGAAAGCGTAATCAAATATCATAACCCCATGGGAACCCATCAAAGCAAAAGAATGGAATGGGCTAAGGGCTTAAACGTTAAAACTTTTCCAGAAGTGGCAAAGGCTGACATTTTATATTTCGTTTGTTGTTCCGCTGCTTATGATATGCGAAATCAAGAGATGGCTAAATCTATGGCGTCGCTAATGGATAAAATGGACATTAACTATGCAACATTGGGCGCTGAGGAGTGGTGCTGCGGAGACCACATCCTCAGATTAGGCGAAAAAGGGCTTTTCGAAGAACTAGCAGTACATAATATTGACTTTTTAAAGAAGTTTAATGCTGAAAGAATTGTGGTTTTGTCGCCCCACTGCTATAATAGTTTCAAAAATGACCAGCCCTACAAGGATGCGGGACTTAACGTTCAACATTACACCGAGTTTTTAGTTGAAGCCATAAACAAGGGTAAACTAAAACCTACTAAAACAATAAAGAAAAAAGTGACATACCATGACCCATGCTTCCTTGGAAAACGAAACAACATTTACGATGCCCCCAGACAAATTCTACAGTCCATAAATAGCTTAGAACTTGTAGAAATGAAAAGGATAAGACAAAACAGCTTCTGCTGCGGTGGAGGTGCTGGAAGAGTTTGGACTGAGGAGGCGGTTCCAGAAAAGAGACCCGGTGTGGAGCGGCTTAAAGAAGCCTTAGCCTTGGGCGTTGAAGTTATAGCAACCGCTTGCCCATTTTGTGTGACAACGTTGGAGGATGCTGTGAAGGTTTTGGATGTAGAAGGTAAGATTGTGGTGAAAGATATATTAGAACTCTTGAAAGAAGCGGTTTAAGCGAAGCGAACCATTAAATTAATATAACCAGCTTTACACCTTATACTTTTCTTAAGCTAAGCTTGGAGGAAAAATCTTGTACGGATATGCTGGAAGAGTACTCCACATAGATCTAACAACAGGAAAAACCCATGTTGAACCATTAAATGAAGATTACGCAAAAAAATATATTGGCGGCATAGGCTTAGGAATGCGCCTCTGGCTTGACTACTCAAAAGCTGGCGTAGACCCCTTCAGCCCAGAAAACCCATTAATCCTAACAACAGGACCCATCTCAGGAACAGTCTGGCCAACTGGCGGAAACGGACATGCCTTTGTTTCAAAATCGCCTCAAAGCCATGGAGTCGGAGAGTCAAAGTCCCACGGGTCTTTTGGAACAGAACTAAAAAGGGCTGGATATGACGCGGTGATTTTCAAGGGCAAAGCTGAGAAACCTGTTTACGTTTGGATAGACGATGATTCAGTTCAAATTTTAGATGCCTCACACTTGTGGGGTAAATCACCAGCCGAAACAGAAGACACCATAAAAGAAGAGTTAGGCGACTATTACATTCGTGTTGCAGCTATAGGACCTGCAGGAGAAAAACTCGTTAGAATAGCATGTATAATTAACGAAAAGACAAGGGCTGCTGGCAGATGCGGACTGGGTGCAGTTATGGGTTCAAAAAATCTTAAGGCAATCGCCGTTCGCGGAACTCATGACATTACCGTGGCGAAACCTGATGAATTTATGGAATTTGTTAAGGAATTTCATGAAAGAATGAAAGGCCCAGCCACACAAAAATACAGAACTTTAGGCACACCGGAAAATGTTTTGGTTCACAATGCGCTTTCGTGTATGCCAACAAGAAACTACAACAATTCACGCTTTGAAGCAGCAGAAAGAGTCAGCGGGGAAACCCTAAATGAAAGATTTGTTGCCAAAATCATAGGATGCAGCTCTTGCGCCATGCGATGTGAACACATTGCTGTTGTTCCAGAAGGACCATACAAAGGTGCCATGTCTCGGGTTGAATATGAACCATTATGGGCATTGGGACCATATTGTGGAGTAGATCGCCTTGACGCTATAATAAAGGGATGCGAACTCTGCAACTATTACGGTATAGACTCCATAAGCGCCGGCGTAATTGTTGGTTTCGCCATGGATTGTTACGAAAATGGCATATTAACTGAAAAAGACATGAACGGAATAGAAGCACGCTTCGGCAATCACGAAGCCCTAGTTAAACTAATTGAAAAAATAGGAAAACGGGAAGGAATAGGCGACATACTGGCCGAAGGAGTAAAAATTGCAGGAGAGAAAATAGGTAAAGGCGCAGAAAAATTAGCTCAACACATCAAGGGAGTAGAAGTTACAGGTTACGACCTAAGAGCCTTAAAAACAGCTGCCTTAGGCTTTGCCGTTTCCTTCCGTGGGGCAGACCACAATAGACATGGAGCCTACGCTTTCGACGTAAAGGGCAAAGTCAACCGCTTAGTAGCTGAGAAAGGCAGAGGAAGAATGGTTAAGGACATGGAGGACATGTACACTATTATTGACTCCTTAATCATTTGCAAATTCTCAAGGGGAACATACTATAAAGAAGCGGAAGACTTGGCTAAACTTTACTCGTTGGTTACTGGATTCGAAACTTCACCCGAAGAGATAAGGCGCTGTGGCGAGAGAATAAACAATGTTGCCAGATTATTCAACATCAGAGAAGGCTTAGGCAGAAAGGATGACACATTACCCTATAAGGTTATGCACCAGCCAATTCCGGATGAGGGACCATCAAAAGGAGCCTACGTAAGCCAAGAAGAGCTTGACTTATTATTGGATGATTATTACATGGCTCGCGGATGGAACAGGGAAGGCATACCCACAATAGAGAAACTGAAAGGACTAGGCATGGAAGACCTCATCTACATAGTTGAAGAGAAAACAAAGAAGACGGAGGAATAAAATAATGGTTAAGGTGCATGAAAGAAAATTTGTCACAGCGGATCCAGACAAATGCGTTGGATGCCAAGTTTGCGAGTACATTTGCTCCTTTGAGAAAGAAAAAGCCTTTAACCCGTTAAAATCAAGAATAAGGGTTGTGCGGTTAAACCCGCTGGTAAACGTTTCAATTGCTTGCAGACTCTGCGAAGATCCACCATGTGTTGCTGCATGTCCAAGAGATGCCTTAACACAGTCTGAGGAAACGGGCATAATAATGGTTGATGAGGACAAATGCAATGGCTGCGGATGGTGCATTGAAGCTTGCGATTATGGAGCAATTATGATACATCCAGATAGGAAAGTTGTTTTTGTCTGTGACTTATGTAAAGACAAAGGCGAACCCCAGTGTGTCAAATGGTGTCCAGAAGAAGCCTTAGACCTCGTTACTAGTGATGTTCTAGCTCAAAAGGCAAGGATTGCCGCCACAAAGAAACTTTTCCAAGAAGCTTTGAAAGCTATATAGCGTTCCTTAACCTCCCAATTTTTCCTTCATTGAACCCTATTAACTTTCCACAAATTCTACAAATTCCTTAATTGTGCGCTTTTCTAAGGTGTAATTTGTTCTTTTCTCAATTCCAATGGTTGAATGTGGTTTTGGTCCATAATCATGTCCTGGATAAACTTCAATGTTATCATCAAGTTTCATCAACTTATGAAAAAGACTGTTATACATTTCTTTGGCGCTTCCACCCGGCAGATCAGTTCTGCCGCACTCGCCAACAAATAGCGTATCGCCAGTAAGCAGCAGTTTATTGTTCACAAGGAGACATATACTATCTGGCGTGTGTCCTGGAGTGTGAATGATTTTTATTGGAATTTTACCAATCATTAAGAGGTCGCCGTCTTCTATGCTTATGTCCTTGTTTATTCTTGAAATTTTGTGGGCAACTATTTTGGCATCAAAAGCTTTTTTCATTTCCTCATTTCCTGTTGTGTGGTCGCCATGACCATGTGTGTTAATGACATATTTTAAGTGAAAATTCTTCTCCTTCAGAAGTTTTGTTAAAATTTTGGCATTAAAACTTGGGTCGATAACTGCCGCTTCCTTTGTTGTTTCGTCTGCGATTATATAAGAGAAGTTGTCGCCGTGTTGTTTTATCTGCTTGAAAAACATTTTAAGGCTCCCCCGCTATTCTCGGATAAAACTTGCTGCAGGAAGCGTTTCCACCTTCATGCCTAATTGTGTAAAATAGTTCAAATTTTCAACACAGCCTATGCTTGCATCAATGTTATGGTGTATTGGATGCGCCCACATGTGTTCTGGCACGAGATTAAATTGCAAAGGAATTCTTGTGGATATGCCATAAGTTTCAAGGTTTCTTATTAACAAACCCTTACCGCACATGAACCGTACTGTAATGTAACTCTTAACAAGTTGTGAAGCGCCAAAGGCGCCGATACCATGCCATAACGCAGCATTCTCAGGCGAAGCCAACATATACAAGAAGAACTGTGGAGAGGAGGGCGTTTCAGCGTAACTGTAATTAAAGAATTTTTCGCCCTTGACTTTAAAGTGGTCGTCAGCTTTCGCAATGCTCACGTCTGCTGGGTCAATAGCATTTGGATAAAGCAATGTTGTCTCATAATCCACTTTCACATCCTTCAGCACATTATTTTCCAAGTATATTTTTCCTTTTGCAGCCCTCTTTGAGCCATAACCCTTTGGCGAATGAGGTATCGTCAATAGCGTTGTTCGACTTTTGAGGCTTCTACCTGTGCACTTATAAACAGTCTCTATTGAGGCATAGTCTTTATGCACTTCCCGTATAATGTGATGTAACAACCCATCCGAAGTTTCGTCTTTCATAACTGTAAGCGGCATGCGCAAGGCATGCAAGCTAAGGTTTATTCCAAAAATTTCTGAAAATTTTTCCAGAAGATCATACTTCACCGCATCTACCATATCCATGTAACAGTTGTATCGCTCAAGATAACTCTTAATAAGTTCAATGTCACTCTTGCATATTAATGCGCCTTCATATTTCTGAACAAAATTTTGGTCTACCTCAAGCTTTTCCGTGGTCACAGTAGCTACAGGAAATGCGCTTTGTCCACTGCTAACTATTGACTCTTTAAGTGGATTCATCGAGTACCTGTCGGGTTCAATGTCATCTGTGTTAAGCAAAAATGGGATGATTAAGCCTTCTGGAGGTTTTCTCAATTTTTGGCATATCTCCTCAACATCTCTATCGTTTGCTACACGAAGCCCAACTGAGTAAAAGTGGTTTGCGCATGCTTCTAATAATCGAGCAGCAATAATTCCTTGAACTTCTTCAACCGTTAGCTGAGGATTCGAATACTCAACAGAAGTTCTGATGAAATAATGCCATCCTTCAACCGTTACGTCATTTCTTTTTCCATTCTTAAAATAGAATAAGTTAACATTTTTCTTCTTACTCGCATCCTCTCTTTCTCTGAAACTTGCAAGCTCATTAACAAGCACTTCAACGCATTTCCATGAACTTTTAAGAAAATCGGTAACAAGCAATTTTGCCAAATCCACATTAGCCAATAAGCATCACCCCCTCTCTAAAGATTCGGCAATGTAAATGTAATCTTTAATGCTTATCGGCTTAAAAAACATCCTAACAACATCAAAACTTTCGCTGAATCCCCTTTCGTTAAGAAAGTTTCTTATTGATATTTCCTTTTTTGGAAGACACAAAGTTACATGGGAACCTTCAACCATGTTCAAAACAGCTTCGATAAGGTTTAGAGCTGCAACTGTACTTTCCCTATTGCAGATTAATGGTCCTATTTCAGCAAAACCCTCATAAACTTTTGCCATAATATACCCACAAATTTCTCCATTTTCTACTGAAAAATAGCATAAATTCTCGGGTTTACGAAATATAGCTTCAAGCAATTTTCTTCTCAAAATATTTAGGCATGAAATGTCGTATTCGATAATCTTTTCTAAATCCTCCTTACCTTCCACTCTTTTGACGTCAAAGGATTCGCTCTCGGATTTTCGGGCTTTTCCTTCTATAACCGTAAACTCTTCATCACTTCCGAAACCCAATCTTCTGTAGAATGTTACAGCATCCATGTAGGAGTATAAACCAACAGTTTCTGCTCCTTTCCCCATCAAGTAATTAATAACTTGTTTAACCAACAGAGAAGCTGCCCCCTTTCTGCGATGTTTTTTCTCCACTATCAAGTTTCCAAACCAACCAATTCTTCCATAATTTATTGAGGTTACAATGCCAACTTTTTCAGAACCTTCCAATAACGTAAAACAGCCATCCGGCTCTAACTCCATCATGAAGAGAAAATCCTCTTTGGTTAAGCCCCAGTTTTTAGTGTCGGTGAGACGGACAGCAAAGTCCAAATCATCCGTGGACATTTTCCTTACAAGGAACATGTGAGTATCCCCGCGATGTATCTGAGATTGAGTTGACTTATATAAAAAGCCTTATAATGGAAATTGAATTTTCTACTAAATTAATGTTACATTGGCTCTATGGAGAAGAAATGTAAAGTGAATAATTCGCAATTAAATGTTAAGATAATTCGCAAAGCCAAGATAACAACTTATCCCTTCACCGACTACTTCAAAGGCTTTGAAAATGTTGAGGCTGTTAGGCGAATTTTTGGCGAGAAAACTGAGGAAGTTTTGCGTAATCTTCGAATTGAGTTTTTTGGAAGAAGAGGCTACATGGGAGTCAGTGACGAAGATGGACACTTATTCATTAGCGCAGACTATCTTAAGAATGGCGATTTAGTTGACATTTACCTTGATATAATCCATGAGCTTGTGCATGTGAAACAGTTTATGGACGGGAAAAAACTTTTCGACGACAATTTCAGCTATGTTGAAAGACCCACAGAAATCGAAGCCTACCGTGTTGCAGTGGACGAGGCAAAGCGTTTAGGATTAAGCGATGAGAAAATACTGCAATACCTTAAAACTGAGTGGATGAGCGAAGAGGATTTGAAAAAATTAGCCAAAACCCTTCATGTTAAATATACGCCTACTGAAGGAAAGAGCAAAAGAAGGCGATTATGACCTCAGCAATATAGATAATATCTCCACAAGCCTTTTTGCGAAGTCTGCAACTTTAGCAGTTAAGCCTTCTCCAAAATCGGTTTTCTCGAGCTCTATTAAAAGCAAAGCGATTTTCGCCCTTGTCATTTTGGTCAAATATTCACAGAAAATTCGCAAAGGAAGCATGTGTGTTGTGAATGCAGGAAAATTTGCCAACTCTTCTGGTTTTAAAAGTTTTGTTTCTCCCGGTTGTAATCCTAAGATTGCAGCATCTATTAAGAGAATATGTGTTGGGTTAAACTCTATAATTTGTTGGATGTAACTTTCGGGAACAGTTTCACATTCGATCAACAAAACCTTATCAGAAACTTTTCCACGCAAACTTTGAACAACGAATACGCCTACAAAATCATCCATGCGTATCGGATTTCCAATTCCAGCTACAACAACCCTTTCAGCGTCTGAAAACCACTTCTTCAACTGTTTTTTTATTTCGCTCTTTCTTTCGCCCAAAAGAAACGCCATCAAACAAAATGAAATAAGGAGAAACTGTTTATCTATGCACAGTTTTCAAGAGCTTCTTATCACTATCATAAATTTCAATTGTTAATGGCATTTGTCCAACTGCAAAATGTGTTGCGCATCCAAAACATGGGTCGTAGGCTCTGAAAGCCATTTCCACCATATTGAGTATTCCCTGGTCAACTTTATCGCCGTGGATTAAGCCTTTAGCAGCATTCCGAATGGACATGTTTATTGATGGACTATTATTGACAGTTGCCACTATCAAGTTCACATCTTTTATCAGTGCATTCCCATCCAAAACATAATGATGAATTAGAGTTCCCCTAGCTGCTTCAACAACCCCTATGCCCTCGCCGGGTTCGCCTGGCTTGTTGCGCACATCCTTGCTTGTTATTTCTGGGTCTTTGCTTAATTCCAAGGCTCTTTCAGCAGCATAAAGCAATTCAATAAGTCTAGCCCAATGGTAAGCAAGTGTTGAGTGTACTGGTTTTCCGCCAAGGGTTTTATACATAAACTCGTATTCTTCTTGTGCAGAGGGTGTAGCCATACCGTCTGAAGCGTTAAGCCTTCCGAGGGGTCCAACACGGTATGCTCCGCTCTGTGGGCCATCCACGAAGCCTTTCCAGCCAATTTTCTTTAGGTATGGGAATTTGACGTAGGTCCATTCTTCCACATGTTCAGCAATGTGGTCAAGATAGTTTTTTGCTTCGAATTTCACGAATTCCTTGCCGTTTGGGTCTACTACTCTAATTTTGCCATCGTAAAAGTTCACTTTGTTGTTTTCATCAACCAAACCCATATAATAAGTCTTCAACGTATAAGCATCGCTCTTAATCAAATCAACATATTTACTGTTTCCAAGAACAATGTCATGGAAAAGTTTCAGCGAAAACTTTGCAAAATTTACGGCTGAAGAAGCCATTTTCTCAATTTCTTGCCTATCCTCTTCACTTAATGGCTTAGAAATTCCGCCCGGAATTCCACAAACGGGATGCGTTGCCTTTCCACCAATTATTTCTGTTATTCTCTGCCCATAAGCCCTATGCTTTATAACTTCTTTGCCGACGTCTAACCCAGCCTTTTCAATGACGCCAATGATATTCCTCTTTTCAGGCGGAGCATCCGGACCAACCACAAAATCTGGACCGCCAAGATAGTAGAAGTGCAGTGTATGGTCGTAAATGTAATAGCCGCAGTACATGAGTTCTCTGAGTTTTTTCGCTGCAGATGGCGGTTCCACATTGAAGGCGGCGTCTAAGGCTTTTGTTCCAGCCATGTGGTGGGCAACTGGACAGACACCACATATTCTGCTAGTCAAAAGGGGCATGTCCTCGGCTTTTCTTCCAATACAGAATCTTTCGAAGCCCCTAAGCTCTGGAATTTGCAGGTAAGCGTTTTCAACTTCTCCATCATCATTCAAGAATATGGAGATTTTTCCGTGACCTTCAAGTCTCGTTATTGGGTCAATAATTATGTTCTTCATTCCTTCATCACCTTCCTCCTAAGAATCGAGGCTGGTAAGGCGTACATGTAAAATGTTCCGAGAGGGTCTTTGACTTGGCTTATTAGCTTCTCAACCTCTTCCTCGGTATACTTTTCTTTTTCCTCTTCTAAACCAAGTATTGAAGCTAATGCGCTTATCATGGCTGCTCCTTGTTCAGGAGAGTTGGGGCAAGGTCCACCACATCCAGTGCATGGCATATCCGCCTTTAAGCATCTGGCGCCGCATCCGCCACGGGTTGCTGGACCCATGCAAATAATGCCTTGCTCAAGCAAGCATCTTTCTGGTTCAGGCGCCTTTTCATAAACTCGGTATATTTTGGAGATTTTCTTGTTCTCCTTCTTTCTGGGACATTCATCACATACGGATTTTAATGGGGCAAGTACAGAACCCTTTGGTGGCAATTCGCCTTTGGCGATTACTTCCACAGCATATAATGTACGCTCAACGGCTGGTGGACAGCCTGGAACATAATAGTCCACATCCACTGTTTGGTCTAAAGTTCTAACAGTGTCATAAAATTCTGGAATTTCAAGCTCGCCCTCTTTCACCTTTACTTTCGGTTTTGGCGTTATTTTTTCCGGGTTTACAGTGGAAAATGTTGTGCCATAAACTTTTTCAAAAATTTCCTTTTTGTTGGAAATATTTGCTAAGCCTGGTACTCCGCCGAGGTGGGCGCACGCACCGTAAGCAATGAGTATTTTTGACTTTTGCCTCAAAAGTTTAGCCATGTGTTCTTGTTCACTGTTGCGGATTCCGCCATTAAAGAAACAAACGTCTATGTATTTATCGGGCATATTTTCGACATCCTTATATTTTATGTCCATAGCAACAGGCCAGAAAACTATGTCAGCTAATTGTAAAACATCCAAAATTTTCTCATTTATGTCTAAAACGGCAATTTCGCAGCCTCCACAGCTCGCAGCCCAATAGAAGGCAAATTTTAATTTTTCTTTGGCCATTTTAGCTTTCTCCTTTTTGAATTTGGTTTAAAAGTTCGGATGGTTTAACTCTAAGCTCGTTTATTCCAAGTTCTTCTGGTGAAAAGCCCATGGCCAAGCCTAAAAGTTGGGGATAGTGCAGCACTGGTATGCCAAACTTTTCGTTGAAGGCTCTTTCTATTCGTGGTTGGTTCATGTCAAACATCATGTGGCAGAAGGGACAAGCCGTAATTAACGCTTGAGCCTTCACAGCCCTAACGTGGTCAAGTTTTTCTTTAGCCATCTGGAATGGGACTTCTTCGTTTACGCCAATTATTGGATTTCCGCAGCATTGAGTCTCATCCATGTAATCTAAACATTCGGCGCCAGTGAGCCTAATCAAGTTTTTAAGCAAAGTGGGATTTTCTGGGTCTTCGCCGTGGCCTACGTATTTTGCTGGACGAACAAGGTGGCATCCAGAATGCTGAGCCACAAAAAGATTCGCTAACGGTTTTTTAACCGCATTCTTTATCTTTTCAAAACCAACATCCTCAGCCAACACATGCACGAGGTGTTTAACTTCTATTGTTCCTTTAAACTCCATGCCAATCTCTTTTAAATGAGCGTTCACTTCTTCCCGCAATTTCTTGTCTTCTTTCAATATCTTGTTTGTTTCATTTAAACTGCAGAAGCATCCATTGCAGAGGGTTAAAATGTTTAGGTTTTGCTGTTCTGCTACGCAGAGGTTTCGTGCAGCCAAAGTCAACATTAAGTCATGGTTTATTGCGTCCATGGGATACCCGCAACAGTTATACGTTGGCATTTCAACCAATTCCACGCCTAGCTTGTCTAGAACTTTTCTTGCAGAAATCTCGTAGCTTGAAAGCCTATACGGGATGACGCATCCCAAAAATATCAAGTATTTTGGCATTTAGCTTTTCACCTTCTCGAAAGTTTTCACATTTTCAAGCATTTTCGAAGAACCAGTAATTTCAAAAATTTTGGCAATTTCTTCAAGATTAGGCTTTGGCAATGGTGGAAGCCCAAGTTCCGCCCGTTTTTTGTGGCGTGACTCCACAATTTCGTATACATATCCGCCTTTCAAAAGGTTAGAGGCAAGTTCTCTGTAAACTAATGGCATGACACCTTTTTCTTTCACCGAAAGGTTTCGCAAAACTCGCACTATGCCAGCAATTTCCACCCCTTGAGGACAGTGGTCAACGCATGTGAAACATGATGAGCATAACCAAAGGGCTTCATCTGACAAAAGCCTATCCTTCAGTCCCAACTGCACCATTCTCGCTATTTTTCTCGGTCTGTAAAAGTCGCTGAATCTTGAGATTGGGCAGTCAGCAGTGCATGTTCCACACTGGAAGCAAAGCATTAGCCTCTCTGCGCCATGCTTCTTGCTAATTTCATACTTGAATTTTGGATTCATTTCCTCAGCTTTTATAACGCTTGGAACATATTCCTGTGTTTCACTCATTCCTTTTTCCTCCCATTTTCAATGGGTTTGGTCCCAACTTTTTTATTTGCTCAACCATGTCCCGAACTATGGCGGCGAACTTGTCTCCTTCGCTTGCGGAGACCCATTCCAACCGCACACGTTCAGGTTCAATCCCGAAATCTTTTAGAACTTTCTTTAATAGAGTTATCCTTCTTAAAGCTTTAAAGTTCCCACTAATATAATGGCAATCTGAGGGCAAATGGCATCCAGCAACAAGCACTCCATCAGCGCCATCCTTCAAAGCTTCGAGAATGAATATGGGGTCAATTCTGCCACTGCACATTACACGAATTATTCTAATGTTCGGTGGATATTGGATTCTGCTTACTCCAGCCAAGTCTGCGCCTGCATAGGAGCACCAATTACATAGGAAACCAATTATTTTCGGCTCAAATTCTGTTTTTTCACTCATGCCTTAACCTCCAAGAGCGCAGCTTTAACTTGGGCTATGATTTCTTCTGTTGTGAAATGCCCCATTGTGATGGCTTTGGTTGGGCATGCTGTTCCACAGGCGCCGCAGCCTTTGCATAAGGCTTCGATTACGTTTGCGATAAGCCTATCGTCTTTTTGCTTCATTTCTATTGCCCCGTATGGGCATAGATATTCACAAATTCTACAACCACTACATAAATCTTCGTTTACGTTTGCCACAATCCCTTCCATCTCAAGTGTGGGTTTTGAGAGTATGGTTGTGGCTCTTGCTGCTGCAGCGCAAGCTTGGGCTATGCTTTCGTCTATGTATTTTGGCGAGTGAGCCATTCCGCACAGAAAAACGCCATCTGTCGCAAAGTCCACGGGTCTAAGTTTCATGTGCGCTTCCAAGAAGAAACCGTCTTTTGTTAATGGCACCTTAAGCATTTCTGCCACTCGTTTGTTGTCTGGGTTTGGGATTGTGGCAGCGCTTAAGATTACGAGATCTGGTTCAATGGTTACTTCTTGCTTTATTACGGGTTCCCAGAAGGTCACTTCCAGTTTTCCTTTCTCATTCCTAACTTGCGGTTTTCTGCCATCCTCGTAGTTTATGAATAGGACGCCTTCTTCTGAGGCTTTGCGGTAATAGTCTTCCTTAAAGCCATAGGAGCGAATATCCTTATACAAAACGTAAACTTCTGTTTCTGGGCTTATCTCTTTAATTTTTAAGGCGTTTTTTATGGCTTGTCCGCAGCAGATTCTTGCGCAGTTGGGTCTTTCTTCATTTCTTGCTCCAACACATTGAATCATGACAACATTTTTAGCTTTGAAGTCGCCTTTTGCAATTTTTTCCTCCAACTCGTGCTGTGTCATAACTCGAGGGTCTTTGCCGTAAAGATATTCTGTGGGTTTGTATTCTGTTGCGCCAGTGGCAACTATTATTATGCCATGTTCAACTTCCTCTTCCTTGCCGTCATTATGTTTTATTTTTGATTTGAAATTGCCAACAAATCCGCTGATTTCCGCTACTTCCGAGTTTAGATGGACATGTATCTTACCATTTTCCATAACATCATTAATTAGCGCATCTAAAATTTCCTTTGGGTTTTCGCCTTCCAACAAATAGTAAATTTTGCGTAAGTGCCCACCTAACTCCTTTTCTCTTTCAACAAGATGCACCTCAAACCCTTGTTTTGCCAGTTCTAAGGCTGCTGTCATTCCAGCGACGCCGCCGCCTATGATTAAGCCTACTGGTGTTACGCTTATCTCTGGCTTTTTCAGTGGTTTGAGAAGTTTGGCTTTTGCCACAACCGAGCGGACAAGGTCTTTTGCTTTTTCTGTTGCCTCTTTTGGCTCGTGCATGTGCACCCAGCTGCACTGGTCTCTTATGTTTGCCATCTCAAACAGGTATGGGTTTAAGCCAGCCTCTTGAACAGTTTCTCTAAATAGTGGCTCATGCGTTCGCGGTGTGCAAGAGGCTACAACAACGCGGTTAAGTTTGTATTGTTGGATTTTCTCTCTAATCAGCTTCTGGGTATCCTGTGAGCATGTGTATAGGTTGGCTTCGGCATAAACCACATTTGGCAAAGTTTTTGCATATTCCACCACTTCTGGAACGTTAACAACTCCGCCTATGTTTATGCCACAGTGGCAGACAAAAACGCCTATGCGGGGTTCTTCTTGGCTAATATCTCTTTCTGGCGGATATTCCTTAACTGCTACAAGCTTTCCTCTTTCACTGGCAATTATGCTCATTGCCTTTGCTGCGGCGCCGCTTGCTTGGGCAACGCTTTCTGGGATGTCCTTTGGTGCACTGAAGGCTCCGCAGACGAATATGCCGGGTTTTGATGTTTCTAATGGTGAAAAAGTTTTTGTTTCGCAAAACTTGTATTTGTTAAGTTCTATGCCTAAAACTTTGGCTATTTTTTCAACATTTTTTGGCGGTTGCATGCCTATGGATAGGACGACCATGTCAAATTCTTCTGTTTTAGGCTGTTCATCCTCCACGTAATGAACGAAAAGATTTCCAGTGGATGGGTCTTCTGTTATTGAGGCCACTCTTGACCTTACAAACCGTATGCCCCACTCTTCCTTTGCCCTATCATAGTAAGCATCGAATTCTTTTCCATAAGCCCTCAAATCCATATAGAAAATTGTGGCATCCAACTTCGTCGGGGTGTGTTCTTTTGCTATTACTGCCTCTTTCATTCCATACATGCAACATGCAGCAGAACAATAATTGTTTCCAAGCTTATAATCGCGGGAACCAACACATTGAATAAACGCTATCTTTTTTGGAATTTCGCCATCCGAAGGTCTTAAAACAAGTCCACCGTAAGGTCCAGAAGCGCTTAAGATGCGTTCAAATTCTATGCTTGTAACCACGTTTAAGTAGCGTCCATAACCGTATTCACTTTTCAATTTGGCGTCGAAGGGTTCAAATCCCGGCGCAAGGATTATTGAGCCTACTTTTAGGGTGGCTTCGCTGTCTTGTTGGTCGTAGGCTACAGCCTTTGCTTTGCAGATTTCGTAGCATGTTCCGCATCCAATGCATTTTTCACGGTCAATCTTGTATTTTAGTGGAACCGCTTGGGGATAATCAACGTAAATTGCGCTTCTTTCGCTTAAACCCTCATTATACATGTCCACGGCTTCGATGGGACATTTTTGTGCGCATAAACCACATCCGTTGCATTTCTCTTCGATTATATAACGGCTACGTTTTCGAAGTTTCACTTCGAAGTTTCCAGCCTCACCCTTCAAACCCAATATTTCAGTGTTAGTTAAAATTGTGATGTTTGGGTGTCTCCCAGTTGCCACAAGCTTAGGCGATAAAATACACATTGAACAATCGTTTGTTGGAAATGTCTTGTCAAGCTGAGCCATCACTCCGCCAATGCTTGCCCCCTCATCAATTAAATACACTTTAAAGCCGGAATCCGCCAAATCCAGCGACGCCTGTATTCCCGCTACTCCTCCGCCAACAACGAGAACTGCTCCTACTTTCTCTTCTGTCATTTTATTTAACCTCCAATGCCCTGTAAAGTGGAGTTGTGCCCTCCACATGGTCTAGGGCTATCATGTTTTTTCTGCGCATGTTCACAATGTGCCTAAGAACGTTTGCAGTTTTCATTTCAAGGACATCAGCCAAAGCCTTCACAGAGAGGGGTTCGGTTTTGGTTAGAACATGGATTTTGTGTCGAACAAATTCTTCCGTGACAATTTCATCTAATAAAGCATCAAACTCTTCTGCTGACAATTTTTCGCCGTAAACGTTCACACCTTCTGTTAACTCCTTTTCTCTTCCAAGCAAAACCCTTAGCCTAAAGTCTGAGGCGGCATTTTTAGCTGCTAGAACATTAACCAAAAGTGTAGATTTTGGCGCTTCTCTTCTTAGTGGAGAAAAGCCAATTTCTTTAATTTCTTTCAAAAATTTTTTAGCATAACTCCCAAAACTTTTCTCGTCCGTGGGAGAATACCAGAGGAGTTTTATGCGTTCTGTTTCTAAGCCAGTTAGTTTAAGAAGTTTTCTTAACATTTTCACGGTACGTTCTGCGTGAAGGTTTCCGTCAATGTAGTGGCAGTCTGGTGGTTTGCAGCCAACGAGCATGATGCCGTCTACGCCCTTTTCAAAGGTTTCCAGAATTAGAACTGGGTCTAATCGTCCAATACACATTACGCGGACAACATTCACGTCTGATGGGATTTGCATTTCCTCTTCACAGAACGCCCAGTTGCACATGAAACAAACAATGTTGTATTTGTCTGCTTCCATTCAATTATCACCCCTTAATAGTTGCTAAAGCGAGGCTTAGAATTCTCTCGTTTGGCAGTTTCTTCATTGTTATGGCTTGTTCTGGGCATCTTGCCGCGCAAATTCCGCAGCCCTTGCAAAGGTCTTCGTTTACTTGGGCGATTTCCTTTTCGTTCTTTTTAATTGCTCCAAATGGACAGACGACAGCGCAGACATTGCAGCCTATACATAACGTTTCATCAATAATAGCCTTGTCACCCTCACATAATTCCAAGTTTGCCAAGCATTCAGCGCAAGGTCCACATCCCAAGCAGCGAAAAGCTTCAAACATGGCTTGCTGTTTTATCTTTTCTAAATATTCCATTGCCTCCTCAAAACTCAGCCGCGGCTTCTCCACTGGAGGCTCATATCTGCGTTCTTTTTTGTTAATGTATCCCCAGTTTTTAACCCATGTTGTTTCTTCAACCTCTTCTCTTCCACTTCGCAAATCTATCCCTTGAAGATAACGGTGAATTGAAACAGCGGCTCTTTTCCCAGCACCTACAGCTTCAATTATGCTTGCTGGTCCTGTGGCTATGTCGCCTCCTGCGAAAACGCCTGGCATGTTTGTTTCTAGGGTTGTTGGGTCAACTTTTAATGATGGAGCTCTTGTTTCTTTGTCTAGAAGTTCTTTTGGTATGCATGATATTTCTGCCACTTGTCCAAGGGCTGGAATCACCATGTCAACTTCATATTGATGTTCAGAAAAGCTTATTGGAATTGGGCGTCTTCTTCCGCTTTCGTCTGGTTCGCCCAACCGCATTCTTAAGCATTCAATGGCTTTAACCTTGCCATTTTCACCTATAATCTGTTTTGGAGCAACAAGAAAATAGAACTTTATTCCATCCTTCTCAGCCAATTCAACTTCATGGGGCAAGGCTGGCATTTCTTCGCGGGAACGTCTATACAATATCATAACTTCTTTAGCGTCAAGCTTTTTCGCCGTGCGCGCAGCGTCAATAGCAGTGTTTCCACCTCCAACAACCGCAACCTTTTCTCCAACCTTAACATGTTCTCCCAAATTCACAGCTCTCAAGAAGTCAACAGCGTTTATCACGCCTTCTAAATCTTCGCCTGGTACATTTAACTTCATGCCCAGTTGTGTTCCGATGGCTAAGAAAATAGCCTTGTAACCTTCATCTTGCAGACTTTGGATAGTTATGTCTTTTCCAAATTCCACGCCTGTTTTAATTTCGACGCCTAAATCTTTTATGTAGGCTATTTCGTTGGCTACAACAAATTTTTCAAGTCGAAATTCGGGTATGCAATAACGCATCATTCCGCCAGCCTCGCTCATTCGCTCAAAAACTGTTATTGGATAACCAAGCTTTGCAAGCTCGTAAGCTGCTGTTAAACCCGCTGGACCTGCGCCTATTATGGCGACTTTTTCGCTGTATTTTTTCGGTATGGGTTCTGCCTTCACTCTTCCAGTTTCTCTTTCAATATCAGCGACAAGTCTTTTTAGGGCGCGTATGGCTACTGCTTGATCCACGTTGGTTCTAGCACACGCATCTTCGCATGGGCTGAAGCAGACTCTTCCGCATATTGCCGGAAAGGGCATGTCCCTTCTTATGATTTCAACGGCTTCCTTGAATTTTCCCATTTGCAACAAAGCTACATATCCTTGAACGTTGACATGGGCTGGGCATGCCGCGCGGCATGGTGGAAGTTTTCTCACTTTTGTTTCAGTTTTAGCTGCCATTATGGAACCAGCTTTACCTATGTAAAGTTTTATAAGCCTAATATATTAAGCCACCTAAGTTAAACTTAACACAATTATAACGCATCAAAAATGCAGCAAATAAAAAGGGGGAGATGGGAAATTATTCGCGTAATCTTCCTTCAAGCTTGCTTATCCACTTGTTGTACTCTCTTGCGCTAAGTAACTTTTTAAGTTCCTCTTCCAGAACCAAAGAGTTTTTGGGCTTTATCTCAATAATCCATCCTTCATTGTAGGGGTCTTCGTTTATGATGTTGGGCTCGTTCTTCAATTTCTCGTTGACCTTGACTATTTTGCCACTAACTGGAGCGTAAAGGTCGAACATGAACATCCAGGTTTCGGCAACTCCGAAGGGCTCCATTTTGGTGATTTCCTTTCCTACTGGCTCGGTTAATACGCGAACTATGCTTTTCAAGTGTTTTTGGGCATATTCGGAAACGCCGACTCTTATGTTTCCTTCAGGAGTGATTTGAGCCCATGTGTGTTTAGGCGTGTAGAGTAGCAATTCTGGTTTTGCTAAAAGTTCTTTGCGTTTTTCAATTGGGATTCCTTCTGCCCGCATTAGGTCTTCTAAGCGTAGGCGGATGGCTTCTGAGACGAATTCCGAAATGCTTCGGTAACGTCCTGTTTTTATGGCTTCTTCTATTTCTTTTATGAGTTCTTGTCTTATGCTTACGGTTTTCCATTCTGATGTTTTTTCGGTCATTTTTTATCAACCTCCTTTAACCTTGAGTGATATATAGTGCAAGAATTAAATATATACTTAGTGCATTTATAAATTATAATAGTAAATACCATATTTAGACGACATTGAAATAATCACTGCACTTTGCTTTTGACTTCTCTACCAAAGTTGGACAAATTCCAAACACGCTCATGAACATAATAAACAATAGTCTTCACCACAAGTTCCGTAATGCCCACAATCGTACCCAAAGCCAAATCCTTACTGAAAACTACAACCAAGAGTATAGTGGTTATGGTTGCAACAATTCGCCAAGAAATGGCTTTAACTAAACTTCTAACAGGTTTTTCTATCATAAACTACCCTTCTCAACATTTCGCTACATTTTATCATTTTTACTCAATATTTAGCTAATACATAACATAATAGAAGAGATATGCGTAATGCATATAAAACAAATAATAGTAAATACCATGCGAAGGAATCTATTTTGGAAAGTAGAAAAGTGCAAAAAGTAGGATACTCAACAATGACGGTTTCGCTTCCAAGCGAATGGGCAAAACAAAACAACATTAACCCCGGAGACCCTGTTTTCCTCATCCCGGAAAGAGACGGCACATTAAAAATTGTGCCAAGTCAAATGGCGCTGAAAGAGGAAGCTGAAGAATACATAATAAATGCGGACGCATGCGATGAGCAAGGCATGCTGGAAAGAATAATTGTTGGAAGCTACATTCTCGGACGGGATGTTATAAGGATAACATCTTCAAGCAGAATAGGGAAGATGCATGTGGATGAAATTCGGAGAATTGTTCGGAAACTCATTGGTTTAGGTATTCTGGAAGAAACACCAAACAATATTTTGTTGCAATGCTCCGTGGACCCAGCCAAGTTTAAAATTGACATGCTTATTAGACGATTGTCCCTAATTGCTTCAACAATTTTGTCTGAAGCCATGCAGGCTTTCTTGGAGAAAAATTATTCCTTAGCCAATGAGGCGGTAAGCCGAGAAGACGAAGCAGACACTATCTATTATTTGGCGGTGCGTCTGCTCCTTTCTGCACAAGCAAAACCCGCTGTGGCAGAGCAAATAGGCGCAACAGACATCCTCTTCATTCCAGCCACCCGTTTAATATTGCAGTATTTAGAGTTAATCGCAGACTATTCTGAGGACATAGCCAGAAAAATTGTCGAATTGGAACCCTATAGAGATAGAATTCCAAAGGAGATTGTGGAAAGGATTTATCATATGGGCGAGTTAACGCAGACTATCTTCCAGAAAGCCTTAGACTGCATCTTCACACGAGACCTAAGAGTTGCCAATGGAGTGTTGGAAATGAAGAATGTGTTGGAAATGGAGGCAGAAAAACTTATGCGAGAAGCTCCTGAAATTCCATATTTAAGGGCGAATATTTCTTGTCTGAACAAGATTGCAGATAAAGGGGCGACAATTGCAGATATAGCAATAAACAGAGCGTTGGAGCAGCCGAGAAAAGATGTGGAGCATATTATCCGGGTAGTGAAGCACGTTCGAACCGCACCATTGCCAGTGAAAAAGAAGGCGTAAGCATAAATGGTTTATGCGTTAATTATAACATAAGAAGCCTTTTAAGGATAAAAGTAAATAACATAAATACAGAGGGCGTCGAGACCTTGGATGATTTTGAAGAAGCATTACGAAATATCGATGTTTTCTGCAAGGTCTTAGCTAGGAAGATTGCTGAAGAGGAAGAAAAGAGCGATGTTGTTGTGGAACCGATGGAAAGACTTCTTTACAGAAAATACATAATAAGCGAACAAGTTGAACCAAGCCCAGTTAAACATTTTATTCCCCTTCCGCAATTGGAAGAACCATTAATTGATGTTTTCGAAGATGAAAACTACGTTAGGATATTGATGCAATGCCGCTGCAAGGACCAAAAAGTTACACTTCATACAGGTGTGGACGGTTTAGAAATTTGCCAGAAAAAATGCCACAAAGACTCGAATGGAATAGAGGTTTGCGTTGACGAATGCCAAAAACTAAACCTTCCAGTTAAGCATTTAAAAATTGAAGATATGGTTATGAAGTGCAATAATAATGAGGCTTTTGAAGTTTACATTCCAAAAGTAAACAATAGTAACTAAAGCGTTATTGAACTGCTTTCCTTTTCTCTATTCTAAGCTTGCAAGCTTCTTCTCCGAAACATTTTAGACAAGTGTAAATCACATCAAACTCGTTTTTTGCTGGGTTGGAAGGGTTTACAAATAAGGCGATGCATTCTTCACCCTTTTTTATTGTTTCTCCACAACAATAACAAGTATGCTCTTTTAAAGCAACTACTTTCATTTTATGCTTCCCAAAAATTGGGTGAAGTTTCAAACTATTAACGCTTTCCATCTGTAAAGACGAAATTTTTGGCTTAACCTAATTTTTTCAGCACCGGGTCCACTTTTACCTTGTGAAAGTCAAGGGCAAGCTCTTTTGGGTCTATTCCCAAACTTAGGCTTAGAAGTTCAGAGTAGTGAATGATTGGCATGTTGTATTCTTCTTTGTAGGTGGATTTTATGAGCATCTGCCCCAGATCTAATGTTAAGAAGCAGAAGGGACAAAGGGTTGATATGCAATCGGCGCCAGCTCTTGTAGCGTTTACAATTTTGTCTTTTGCGATGGCTAAGGCAACATCATCGGCATAGCCTCTCAAAAGTCCTCCACAACATTTTAGCTTGTTTCGATACCAAATGCTTTTCGCGCCTAAGGCTTCAATGAGGCTATCAAATATTCGTGGGCGTTCTGGATCATCAAATTTTAAAAGCGCGCTGGGTCTGAGAAGGTGACAACCAGAAAAGGATGCCACTTTCAAGTTATTTAATTTTTTAACTACGCTCTTTTCTAAGCGCTTTAAGCCTACATCATTCATCAAAACTTGAAGGTAATGCCTAACTTCCTTGTTGCCCTTAAACTCTTTACCGACACTGGAAAGGATTTTGTTCACTTTCGCTTTCAGTTCTTCATTCTCTTTTAAAATGGCATTTGCCATCGCCAAGGATTCGAAACAGCCCGTGCAAAGAGTAACTATGTTAAGGTCTGCCTCTTCAGCTATACAAATATTATGCGCGGCAATAGCCAAGCTTGTTTCCAAATCTATTGACTGCAATGGTGGAGGAGCGCAGCATGTCATATTATCTAAGTCGACAAGTTCTATTCCCAATTTTGTTAAGGCTTTCCTTGCAGACAATTCATAGTGTGGTTGGCGGGCTGGTATCGTGCAGCCGAGGAATAAAGCGTATGTGGTCATGGCGTCTCACCTTTTTTGAATTGAATCTTGTCAAAACCAGTGGCGGAAAGAATCTTTCTTATTGCTTCAACTCCTGCTGGTTTTAGGGGTGGCAAACCGTATTCTGGTCTCTTCTTTTCTAAAAATTTGGAGATTGGAACTATGCGTCCTTCACTCATTAGTCCAGCTGCAAACTCTGAATAAATGTTTGGAATGTGCCCTTCTCGTATGGCTATATTTCTTAAGGCATAGATGACATCAGCTATTTCCACTTTTTGAGGACAACGTTCTTGACAGTTGTAGCATGAAGAACAAAGCCAAATGGCATCGCCAGCTAAAACCTCATCCCTCATTCCCAAAAGCGCCAGTCTAATAACTTCTCTTGGATTGAACTTTTCCGTAATTTTGGCAACTGGGCAGCTGCTGGCGCATGTTCCGCATTGATAGCAAAAGGTTATTGTTTCGCCGCCAAGTCGGCTTGTTATCTCTTTGGAAAAATTTTTTGGGGAGGTTTTTTGTTGTGCCATTTCCATTTATCTCCATTGTTAAGATGATGTTATTTTGATGGGACCAAGTTTCTCTACTCTTTCAGTCATCATTTTTGCAGCTTCGGCGAATTTGTCTCCTTCAATGTAAACCATGTTGAACATTTCCAGCCGTTCGGGTTCTATGCCATACTCTTTAAGCAACATTTTTGCCAATTCCACTTTTCTTTGGGCTATTTGACTCCCAATTTCATAGTGGCAGCCGTCGGTTTTGCATCCAACAACCATGACTCCTTGGGCGCCAGCCCTAAAGGCTTCAAGGATTTGCTGAACTTGCAAAATTCCAGTGCATGGAACCCTCATTATTCTTACGTTGGCTGGATACTGCATCATAGCCATGCCAGAAGAATCCACAGCGGCATTTCCGCATTCTAAGCAGGTTATGGCTAGAACTAGTGGTTTTGATGTTCCATTTATTGAGAGGAGAGCTCTCATTTGAGCTAACATTTGGTTTGGTCTGGAATGTCGGAGTTCAATAGCGTTAACCGGACATGTGCCTACACAGACGCCGCATCCCTCGCATAGGAGGTCGGATATTTTTGCAACAAAATGCCCGTCACCTTTAGGAGTCAAAGTTATAGCACCATAGGGACAAGTGACCGGACAGAATTCGCAGTCGCCACAATACTCTTCATTTACAACAGCTGTTCTCTGGTCTTTAACTATTTTGCCCATGTTAAGGAACTTGGCGGCTTTCATAGCTGCTGAATGAGCCTGAAGGGATGTTGTCGGAGCATCCTTTGGAAATGTGGCTCCGCCGCAAAGGAAGATTCCCCTCTTTTTGGTTTCTGTTGGTCTAAGCTTGGCGTTATATTCCTTAAAGAAACCATCCTCGTCCAATTCTAAACCTAAAATTTCAGCAAGCTCTTTTGTGCCATCCGCTGGAACCATGGAAGGCGCCAAAACCACCAAATCAGCTTCCAATTCTAAGAACCTTCGCAGAAGCTCATCTTCCACATCAACAACCAAAACGTTCGCTTCTGGGTCATGCAAAATTTCTGTTGGTCTACCCTTCACGAATTTTACTCCCATCTCTCTTGCCCGTTCGTAATAGTATTCGTGTTCTCTTCCAGTTGTTCTTATGTCAATGTAGCATATTGTGACATCAGTGTCTGGATAGGCCGATTTAATTAGCGTAGCATGTTTTAGTGATATCATGCAGCAGATGCTTGAACACCATGGGTTCCAACGTCTATCTCTGGAACCAACACATTGCACGAAAACTATTCTTTTTGCTGGTTTTCCATCAGAAGGTCTAATTATCATGCCTTTTGTGGGACCAAAACCGTCAATCATCCTTGCCAGTTCAAGTTGGGTTATTACATCTGGGTATTCACCGTAATGGTATTCCTTTATTACGCTTGGGTCATACTCTTTAAAGCCCGTGGCAACTATTATGCTGCCAACGTTTAACGTCATTTTCTTGCTTTTCTGGTTTAATTCTATAGCTTTTGTTGGACAAACTTCCACGCATTTGGCACATTCGTCAAATTTGCAGGCGCTGGCATCAATGGCGTAGACTGGTGGATAAACTATTGGCGTGTTTATGTAGATGGCTTTGCGTTTTTTAAGATTAGCATTATATGCGTCTGGAACTTCTACTGGGCAAACAGTTGTGCATAAGTCGCAGGCAACACATTTTTCCTCATTAACATATCTTGGCTTCTTCTCTATCGTAACCTTATAGTTTCCCGGAACTCCTTCAACTTTTAGAACCCTTGAATTTGTTAGCACGTTTAGGTTTGGAATTTCCGTGAACCCCGAACGATAAACGCATTTGCGGGAAGTATGGGTCACAGTTTTCAAGTCTGAAGCTGGAGACTGTATGCATATGGCACAATCATCAGTGGGGAAGAAGCGTCCAGCACGGGCAGCCAAACCTCCGAGGAATGGTTCCTTCTCAATTAAATATACTACAAATCCCATTTCCGCCAAGTCTTCAGCTGCTTGTATTCCCGCTATGCCACCGCCTATGACCAAAACGGATTTGGTTGCTGGAAACTCAAGTTTCTCTATGGGTTCGAGAAGTTTAGCCCGTTCAATGGCGGACAAAAGCATTGCTTTAGCTTTTTCTGTGGCTTCTTTTGGCGAGTCTTTATGGGGCCATGCGCAATGGTCTTTCAAGTCTATTATCTCCGCTAAGTATGGGTTAAGCCCAGCTTTTTCCACAGACTCGAGAATGTTTATTTCGCTTAGTTTTGGAATTGTTTCTGCCACAACAACGCGGTTTACTTTTTTGCCTTTAACGGCTTCGACTATTGTTTTTAATCCTTCGCCACGCCAAAATTCGCTAGCTCTAGCAACAAGCGCAACCCCCGGAATTTCCTTTACATATTCAATTAGGGCTTCGAAGTCAAGGATTTGGGATATTTGGTTTCCGCAGTCTGAAAGGAATACGCCAACCTTAACCTTATCCATTTTCACCCCTTCCTCCTTATAGTTTTTAACAATTGCCTTTCATGATTGTAAATTTCAATGGTTAGCGGCATTTGTCCAACTGCAAAATGGGTTGCACATGCGAAACATGGGTCGTAAGCTCTAAATGCCATTTCAACCATGTTTAATATTCCATCATTAACCTTGCCATTTTGTATGAGGCTCTTTGCCGCATTTTTAACGGATATGCAAATACTTGGTGCATTGTGTGTTGTGGCTACTATCAAGTTGACTTTTTTGGCAAGAGCGTTCTCATCCAGTTGGTAATGATGAATAAGTGTGCCCCTTGCTGCTTCCACTATGCCAACACCTTCGCCTGGTTTTCCAGGCTTGTTTCTAATGTCCTTTCCAGTTATTTCCGGATCTGTTATCAATTCTAAAGCTCTTTCAGCCGCATACATTAGCTCTATAACTCTAGCCCAATGATAAGCCAAAGTATTATGGACGGGTTTTCCGCCGAGAGTTTCATACATTCTTTCGTATTCTGCTTGGGCTATGGGTGTTGCCATTCCTTCCGCAGCGTTGAGTCTTCCAAGGGGACCCACTCTATAAAGTCCGCTGTCTTGTCCGCCAACTAGTCCTTTCCATCCAACCTTTTTTAGGTAGGGCAATTTGACATAGGTCCATGGTTCAACATGCTCTTCGATAACGTCTAAGTATTCTTTTGAAGAGAATTTCACGAATTCCTTTCCTTGCGTGTCTACGACGCGGACTTTGCCGTCGTAAAAGTTTACGTGGTTGTTTTTGTCAACTGTTCCCATGTAATAGGTTTTTAGGGTGTAGGGTTCGCTTTTGATTAGGTTTACATAGTTAGTGTTTTTTAGGACAACGTCATCAAAGATTTTGAGGGTGAACTTTGCGAATTCTATGAAGCTGCGCACCATTTTCTCAATTTCTTGCCTTTCCTCTTCAGACAATGGTCTCGTGATTCCGCCTGGAACACAAGCGCTTACGGGGTGGGTTGCCTTACCGCCCAATATTTCTGTTATTTTTTGTCCATAAGCCCTATGTTTTATGACTTCCTTGCCTATTTCAAGACCAACCTTTTCTATCACTCCGAGAACGTTTCTTTTCGCTGGAGGGGCGTCTGGTCCGACGACAAAGTCTGGAGCTCCAAGATAGTAGAAGTGTAATGTGTGGTCGTAAAGGTAATAACCGCAATACATGAGCTCCCTAAGTTTTTTGGCTGTTTCTGGAGGTTCCACATTAAAGGCAGCGTCTAAGGCTTTGGCTCCTGCCATGTGGTGGGCTACTGGGCAGACTCCGCAAATTCTTGTGGTTATTATTGGTAAGTCTTCGGCTCTTCTTCCTTCGCAGAATTTTTCGAAGCCTCTAAGTTCTGGGACTTGGAAGTAGGCTTCTTCTACGTTTCCTTCGTCGTTTAAGAAGATTGTTATTTTTCCGTGCCCTTCCAATCTCGTAATTGGGTTTATCACTATTTCTTTCATTTAATCACTCTCCTTCGCAGAATGGAATTTGCAAGGGAATACTTGTAGAAAGTTCCAACAGGGTCTACAACTTGTTCTATAACTTTGGGTTCTGTTGCAATGGAGGCAAATGCGCTTATCATCGCAGCGCCTTGGTCCGCCACTCTTGGGGCTGGACCACCACACCCAGTGCATGGAATATTCGCCTTTAAACATTGGGCGCCGCATCCGCCACGGGTTGCTGGACCCATGCATACGACTCCTTGATCTAAGAAGCATGTTTTAAAATCGTCCTCTATTTCGTAGATTCTCTTTACATGGGCAACTTTTCTATCCTTCTTTTCTCTGGGGCATTCGTCGCATATGGACTTGTTTAATAGGAAGCTTGAGCCCTTTGGAGGCAACTTGCCACTTAGTATTGCTTCGAAAGCTTCAATTATTCGCGGAACTGGTGGTGGACAGCCTGAAATGAAATAGTCCACTTCAACTGTTTGAGCTAAGGTTTTTACAGTGTCGTAGAATTCTGGAAGTTCAAGCTCACCTTCTTTCACTTTGAGGCGAGTTTGAGGCGTTGCGGATTGCGGATTTTTAGTGGAAGGCGTTTCAAAATATGCACGTTCAAAAATTGCTTTCTTGCCCCAAAGATTTCCTAATCCCACAACGCACCCGTCACAAGCGCATGAGCCGAAAGCCACGAGAATCTTTGATTTTTGCCTCAACAGTTTTGCCAAATGCTCCTGTTCGCTGTTACGTATTGCACCATTAAAGAAGCATGCATCGATGCTTTTGTCTGGCATAGCCTCAACATCTTTGTATTTTATGTCTATGGCAACCGGCCAGAAGACAATGTCTGCTTTTGCTACTACATCGAGAATTTTTTCGTTTATATCTAAAACAGCTATTTCGCAGCCCCCACAGCTTGCAGCCCAGTAAAAGGCTACTTTTAACTTCTCCATCTCATCACCAAACTAAGTGAAGCTTTCCAATGAAAGAGAAAGATAATCGCATTTCTATAATTTAAATTTAGCCATTCGTAAATAGAAAAAAGACTATGAAAATCTTTGCGTTATGTTTAATTTAAATTGTAGTATAATGTTTTAACTGCTAACGGTTTCTGCTTCTCTTCTTTGCTCTTTTTGTTCAGAGGGTGCTGCCACAACCTGCGCTTTTTCTTTAAGCTTCTCTTCTTGACTTCGTGTTGCTTCTTCCTTCAAGTTTAAAATTCCCTTAACCGTGCCATCCTCTTGATACTTAAGCGTAAAGCCCATTTTCTTTGTAAGGTTTATTGCTCTATAATTGTCTGGAAGCATTATGGCGTAGAGAGCTTCGACTCCAATGTCCTTGCAGATTTCAATTGTATAATCCACCATTTTTGTTCCCAAGCCTAAACCTTGCCATGGATCAGCCACAATAAAGGCTATCTCACCACTTTTTCTGTCAGGTTCTAAGCTCACTCTCACCACACCGAGGATTTTTCTCTGTCCATTTTCTGTTAGTTCTGCAACTATTGCTATTTCTCTATCATAATCAATATTGCAATATCTCACCCGCACCTCATGAGGCGTATCCTTAATTATCTGGAAGAACCTAAAACGTATAGATTCCTCGGAGAAATTCCTAAACATTTCCAACCATAGAGGCTCGTCTTCAGGCTTTATCGGCCTAAGCAGAACCATGCGCCCATCTCGCATTCTCCACAAAGTTTCATATTTCTTAGGATAGGGGCTTATTACCAGATGTTGGTGAGGCTCAAGTTTCTGGAACACTTTTTCTTTATCAATAACTATTCTAGCGTCTATGATTACGGCGTCGTTTTCATCTATAAACAGCGGGTTAATGTCGACTTCTTTTAGTTGTGGAAAGTCTATGAGGAGTTGGGAGAAACGAACTATCAACTCTTCAAGAAGTTTAAGGTTGGCTGGAGGCACATTTCTATAACCCTTCAAAAGCTGGTAAACCTTAGTTTCTTCCATAAGCCTCCTAACTAATGTCTGGTTCAAAGGTGGAAGCCCAACTGAAAAATCTTTAAAGAGTTCTACGCCGATTCCGCCCATTCCAAATAGGATAACTGGACCAAAAAGCGGATCTGTCTTTGCCCCAATTATTATCTCGTATCCCCGCCTCTTTACCATTTTCTGAACCGTGACGCCCAAAATCTCAGCATTTGGATTATACTTTTTTGCTCTCTCCATGATACATTCAAAAGCCTCTCTAAGTTCAGCCTCAGAATTTATGTCAAGAATTACACCGCCTGCCTCGGTTTTATGAACTATTTGAGGGGACAAAATTTTAAGAACCACTGGATAGCCGATTTGCATGGCTACAGCTGCGGTTTCATCAGGTGTTTTAGCCACTGCAGTTTTCACAACTGGAAAATCATAATATTCCAATAGTTTTTTGGCTTCTGCTTCATTCAAAAGTTCACGATTTTCCAAGGCAGCATTTCTCATTATTACCATTATGGGACGTTTGGGTGGGGCAGCATCAACCGGCAACTCTTCAGGTGTTTCATAAAGCAGTTCAAGGTTGCGTTTGTATTGGTACATGTAAAGATACGTTTTAACCGCTTGTTCTGGAGTAGCGTAAGTGGGAATGCTATTCTGATTAAAAATTCTATTTGCCTCTTCCACCACCCCACTACCCATAAAAGAGGTTAGAACTGTTTTGTTTTGGTAACCCTTGTTTTTGCATACTTCAACTATGCTTTTTGCAATTTCCACAGGTTCCGCCACAGCCTGAGCAGTATAAATAATTAATACGCCATCCACATTCTCATCATCAAGACAAGCTTCCAAAACCGCCTTGTAACGATCCGCTTTTGCATCTCCCAAAATGTCAACGGGGTTTCCCCTACTCCAATAGTGAGGAAGAATGCTGTTGAGGTATTCCATTGTTTTTTGGCTAAGCTTCGCCAGTTTTCCGCCTCTAGCTATGAGCGCGTCAGTAGCCATAACTCCTGGTCCACCAGCATTTGTTATTATGACAAGATTTGGACCTTTCGGCAATGGCTGCAAGCCCAAAACTTCAGCACAATTGAACAAGTCGGCGATCTCTTCTACTCGAACGATTCCAGCACGCTTAAAAGCAGCATCATAAACCACGTCTTCGCCCGTAAGAGAACCCGTGTGGCTGGCTGCAGCTTTTGCGCTTTCCGAGAATTTTCCAGCCTTTACCACAATTATTGGTTTTGTTCTTGCGAAGTGGCGGGCGGCGGACAGGAATTTTCTTGCGTCTGTTAAACCTTCTATGTACATTAGTATGCTTCTTGTTTGGGGGTCTGTGCCGAAATAGTCTATTAAATCGCCGAAATCCACATCCAACATTGAACCTATAGATACGAAGTTGCTGAAGCCAATGTTTTCCCGAATAGCCCAGTCTAAAATTGCCGAGCCTAAGGCTCCAGATTGGCTTATGAAGGCTATGTTGCCCGATTTCGGCATTTTATTAATGAATGTGGCGTTTAGTTTTATGCTTGGGCGGATTATGCCCAAACAGTTTGGTCCAATAATGCGTAAGCCATATTTGTTTTTTATTTCAAGAATTTGTTCCTCTAAGGCTTTGCCTTCAGCGCCAACCTCCTTAAAGCCCGCGCTAATTATGATTATACCCTTTATTCCAGCCTTTCCACACTGTTCAACAATTTCAGGAACAGTTTTCGCTGGAGTTGCGATGACTGCAAGATCTATGGGTTCTGGAATTTGGTCTACAGATTGGTAAGCTTTTAAACCTAAAATTTCATTTTTGCGAATGTTAACAGGATAAACTTTTCCATCAAAATCTAAATCAATAAAATTTTTCATTAAAGCATAGCCTACGCTTCCTTCCTCGTCGCTGGCGCCGATTATAGCGACGCTTCTTGGATTAAAAATCTTATCCAAATACAAAGTAACCATGGTAGGATAACCTCTTTTGTGAGTGTTGAGTTCGACATGAAAATTAAACTTTGCGACTTGAAACTACAATTTCAACATGCCTATTCAGATTTTCAATTGCTGTCTTATTGTGTCACGTTCTTCTTCCGTTAATGGACCGAATTTTTTGATTCTGTCTGTGAACATGTTAAAAAGTTCGGCGGCTTTCTTGTAAACTGGTAAGGGCACATAACTGTAACGTACTCGCATACTTTCAACGCCATATTTGGCTAATTCTCTTGTCATATCAACCATTCTTTTTTTAGTGAATTTTTCATCGATTTCTTCGCTTCCTTCGATGACTAGGACTCCGTCGGCGCCGAAGGCAAAGGCTGTTAGTAAATGCTTTAGACCTAAGATTGCTGTGGATGGAACAGCCACGATTCTCACGTTTTCTGGGTAAACTGCTCGGTCAAGCCCTAAAAAGTCCATGCCCGTATAACCCACATTCTTATCCACAAAGGCTACAATTCTAACCTCGTCTGCTGTCTTGTCAGCTAAAACACCCCGCAATTCGGCAACAATCTGCCTACTTGTTGAATTCTTAAAGTCTATAGCCTCTTGTGGACAGACTGGGATGCATGCGCCGCAACCAATGCATTGGAATGGGTCAATTTTTGCTTTGTCTTCTTGCATGGTTATTGCGTTTACTGGGCAAATTGGCACGCATGCTTTGCAGCCATTGCACAAATCGGCAATTACAAAGGCTTTCTCTGGGCTTGTGGTTACATAATCGCTTTTGAGGAATAATGATGCTTTAGCAGCAGCTCCTAAACCATCAGAGACAGTGTCACGCACGTCTTTTGGGCTGAGGGCGCAGCCGCCTGCAAATATTCCAGTAACAAGCGTATCCACTGGGTCAAGTTTTGGATGCTTTTCTGTAATGAAGCCGTCTTCGCCCAATGGAACTTTTAGTTTTTCAGCTAGCTCCTTCAATCCAGATGGTGGAATCATGGGTGTGGCTAAGGCTACCATATCATATTCATCTTCGCGCATCTCGCCAGTTAACGTATCCTCAGCCAAAACAACAAGCTTACCATTCTCATTGTTCTTGTAAATTTCAGCAACTTTTCCCTTTACAAAAACGACGCCGGCTTCTTGGTCACGCCAGTACAAATCCTCGTAGCCTTTTCCCGTAGCCCTTATATCGATATAGTAGACTGTAACGTCTATTCCTAACATTTTCTTAAGCACGAAAGCTTGTTTTAATGAGTACATGCAGCAGATTCGGCTGCAATAGGGAATGTAATTCTTATCTCTGGAACCAGCGCACAAAACAATAGCCATTTTACGCACGTCACTTCCGTCGGCACGCTTAACATAGCCGCCTGTTGGTCCAGTTGCGGAAGTGAGCCTTTCTAAATCCATCATTGTTATAACGTCTTTATAATTGCCATACCCATAAATTTCCAAATTATGCGCATCATAAAGCTCGTATCCAGTAGCCAAAATTATTGCTCCAACATTTAACTCAACAATTTTGCCCGGGTCGTCTATGTTTATAGCTTTGGCTGGACAGAGCTGTTCACACTTTCGGCATTTTGTGCATGCATTAAAGTCTATGGCATAAGCGGATGGAACCGCTTGTGGAAACTCTATGTAAGCTGCTTTTCGTTGGGATAAGCCCTCATTGAATTCGTCTGGAACAGACACGGGGCAAACTTTTGCGCACACGCCACAACTTCTACACTTTTCGACGTCTACGCCACGGGGTTTCATGAAAACTTTAACTGTATAATTGCCTGGTCTTCCGCTGACCTCTTGCACTTCAGCATAAGTCAGCAAGTTCACGTTGGGGTTTCTTCCCACCTCCGCCATTCTCGGCGTGAGTATGCATTGGGCGCAGTCCAATGTTGGAAAAACTTTTGTTAATTTTGCCATGTTTCCGCCTATGCTTGGTTTTCTCTCCACCAAGTGCACTTTAAAGCCTAAATAGCCAAGCTCGAGGGCAGCGGTTATGCCGGCTATTCCTCCGCCTATAATGAGGATTTCCCGTGAACCTTTCTCGCTTATGGGCTGGAGGGGTTCAAGCTCTAAACTTCGCTCATATCCGCCTCTTATTAGGCTTATAGCCTTTTTTGTTGCTTCCGCGGATAATCCATGTGTTCCATGAACCCATGAGTCTTGCTCTCTTATGTTTACAAACTCGAGCATGTAAGGGTTTAAGCCAGCCCTTTCCAGAACGTTTTGGAATGTTGCCAAATGCATTCTTGGGGTGCAGCTGGCGACAACCACTCTGTCAAGGTTCTCTTTCTTTATGGCTTCGAGTATCATTTCTTGGGCTGGTTTGCTGCATAAATATTTGTGGTATTTTGCGGTTACCACGCCTTCCCAGTTTTTAACTGTGTCAACAACAGCTTTAACGTCTACAACATCGCCTATGTTTCCACCGCATTCGCAGACAAAAATTCCAATTCTTGGCATCTTCTTTTCCATCGGCGCTTATCTCCAGTTTTCATGATACGTTTGGATTGATAGAAAGGATAAGACTTATTAAAAATCTTACCTCTTAAAGGCAACAAAAGTGATGTAGAAAATGAACGTTCAAGAACTCATTCAAAAACATAAGCTTCTAGAATGCATCCAATGCGGAATGTGCACGGGCGCTTGTCCAGTTTCAAAGAAAGCTAATTTGAATATTAGGCGGTATATGCGAGAAGTTTCCGCCTTGGGCAAGTTAGCAATACATCCACAGAATGAATTGTGGAGTTGCACAACATGCTCCACCTGCGGCGTTCGATGTCCAAAAGACCTTAACCCCTACGAATTTTTGATTGATATTCGCAGCATGGCGGTTGAAGATGGACAGATTGCCCCAACCATCCGTGATGCCCTTGAAAGCATATTCAAAAATGGTAATCCCTGGGCTAGAATTCGCAGCAAACGTTCAGAGTGGCTTCAAGGCTTAAACGTTAAACATGTTTCTCAGGGCGCAGAAATCCTATATTATGTGGGTTGCACTTCAGCCTACGACCCAAGAGTTCAAAACGTAGCCAAAGCCCTTGTCGCATGTTTTCAAAAGGCTGGTTTAAATTTTGGCGTTTTAGGCGATGAAGAAAGCTGTTGTGGAAGCGAAGTTTACGGCATGGGCGAGAAGGGCTTATTCGAATTTCTCGTCGAAGAGAACATGAAAATCTTCAACAAATACAACATAAAACAAGCAGTGACAAATTGTCCCCATGGTTTTCATGCCTTCAAAAATCGTTACAACCAAACAAGCTTTGAAGTTCAACATCACACACAATTGCTTGCAAAACTAATTGATGAACAAAAATTGACTTTCTCGAAAGAAGTAAAAAAGAGAGTTATTTATCATGACCCATGCTTCCTTGGAAAACAAAACAACATCTACGAAGAACCCAGAAAAGTCATTCAAAGCATACCAGGCGTAACACTGTTGGAGTTTGATCGTTCAAGGGCAAGAAGCTTATGCTGCGAAGGCGGTGGCGGAAGAATGTGGGTTGACATTCCAGGACCGCGCTTAGCAGAAATTCGTGTTAAGGATGCTGTTGCTGCTGGTGCAGAAATTTTGGCTGTGGCATGCCCCTTCTGCTTGTTAACTATCGAAGATGCGGTTAAGACAACTGGGAATGAGGGCAAAATCCAAGTAATGGATGTTGCAGAACTGCTCGCTTTAGCCATTTAATATTATTTATGCTATTCTAGAACATTGTTGGATTTTCTGAATATTCTGATTTTTACGAAAAAGCTAAATATTCCGATCACGTCTTTCATGAGCGAGTAAAAATGACTGATAATGTTGGATGCTGCAAAGTAGATGCTGTAGTCACAGTCGATTCAAAGGGACAAATTGTTCTTCCAAAAGACCTAAGAGAAAAAGCTAAGCTAAAACCAAACGATAAATTGGTAGTAATCGGATGTGAACGTAACGGTGAATTATGCTGTATTATGATGGTCAAAGCCCAAAATTTTGAAAACACAGTAAAGGATACGCTTGGACCAGTATTGAAAGAGATTTTTCAAACAGAAGGTGGAAGACGTGAAAGAAGAGGAAATTAGAAAAATAGTAAGAGAAAGCTACGCCAAAGCAGCCAAAAAGGAATCTTGCTGTTGTAGTTGCGAATGTAACAAGAAAATTGGCTACAGCAAAGAAGAAATAGAATCCATTCCTGAAAGTGCCGCTTTCAGTCTTGGATGCGGAAATCCAGTAGCATTTGCATCAGTTAAAGAGGGCGAAACAGTTCTCGACCTTGGCTGTGGTGGCGGGCTTGACTGTTTTTTGGCTGCAAAGAAGGTTGGAGAAAAAGGCCACGTTATTGGTGTTGACATGACGCCTGAAATGATTGATAAGGCTAGGGAAAACTGTAGAAAAGGCAAATACAAAAATGTGGAATTCCGACTTGGAGAAATTGAAAACCTTCCAGTTGCAGACAGCAGTGTTGACATTGTAATTTCAAACTGTGTCATTAACCTTTCACCAAACAAAAAGCGAGTATTCGAAGAAGCCTTTAGAGTGCTAAAACCTGGTGGTAGATTAATGATTTCTGACATTGTCTTACTGAAAGAACTGCCCAAAGCAATAAAGACAAGCAAGAAAGCGTATGTTAGCTGTGTTTCCGGAGCGATGATGAAAGAAGAGTATCTTGAACTAATAAAAAATGCAGGCTTTAGCGATGTTAAACTGGTTGAAGAAAACCGCTTTCCTATGGATTTTTTGTTTAATGACTCATGTGCAGAAGACATAGTGAAAGATTTAAATATCTCCATGGAAGAAGCGAAAAAATTTACCAGTTCGATTGCAAGCATAACAGTTTACGGCGTAAAACCAAAATAACCAAAAGTGACATAGCAGAAGTGTTAACACTTGCTTCTAATTCATAATGTTTTTAGGGTTTATCTTTTCATTTAAGTAATCGGATGCTCATTTGGTGATTTTAATTGAAAAAACGGAAAAAGAGGGAAGATGAAGAAAGGTATTATTGTTCTGTTTGTGGTCGAGAAATTAGCCGAGAAGAGTATGAGGCGTATGATGAAATGTGCTGGGAATGCTGGGATGACCAGATGACTGAAGAATCGCTCATGATGTTTGGAGATGTTATGTAGAATGAATGAGAAAGAAGAAGTTTACGAGTGTATAATGTGTGGCAGAAAAATCACAAAAGAAGAATACGAAAACTTTGATGGCTTATGCCAAGAATGTTATGAAATAGAAATAGCGGACATGGATTACGAAGACGAAGAATATTAGGCATAACCCATTTAAACGCAATCCAAACTATTCTGTCTCTGGGTTGTTGAACATGGAAAATTGGGACTTAATAATAATTGGCGGAGGCGCCGCTGGTTTAGCCGCCGGAATTTATGGTGCAAGAAGTGGATTGAAAACGCTTGTTTTGGATGAAAAATTGGCAGGAGGAACAATGGCTGATGCGCCTCTAATTGAGAATTATCCAGGTTTTCAAACCATAAACGGGATGGAATTAGCCCAAAAAATGGTAACTCACTGCAGAAAAGCTGGCGCCGCAATTCATGAGTTTGAAAAAGTTGTTGAAATGCACCTTAAAGGCGATAAAAAAATTGTAAAGACAAGTAAAACTGCATATGAAGCAAAAGCCGTTATAATAGCTTCTGGCTCACATTATCGTGAACTTAGCGTTCCAGGAGAAAAAGAATTTCGTGGTAGAGGCGTTAGTTACTGTGGCATTTGTGATGGACCATTGTTTAAGGGTAAACGTGTGCTTGTTATTGGTGGCGGAAACTCTGCTGTCATAACAGCCTTGTACTTGGCAGATTTATCCTCAGAAGTTAAAATTGCTCATCGCAGGGAAGAATTTAGAGCTGAAGAAGCGCTTGTAAAGGCGTTGAAGGCTAAGGAGAATGTTGAAATTTTGTGGAACACGGAAATTACTGAAATTAAGGGCGAAAGATTAGTTAACAAAGCTATAATTTTCAACAAAAAGACTAACGAAACTAAGGAGTTGCTTGTTGACGGCGTTTTTGTTCAGGTTGGAGAAGACCCAAACAGTCAACTAGCCAAAGAGGCGGGGGTTGCTGTTGATGAGGATGGTTATATTTTGGTTGACATTCGCCAAAGAACAAACATTATGGGAGTTTATGCTGCTGGCGATGTTACGAATCATCCGGTTAAGCAGGTGGGAACAGCTGTGGGACAAGGTATAACTGCAGCGTTAGAGGCTTATGGTTACATTCGAAGACCTTATTATTATAAACCGTGAGAATCACTCCAAAATCATTATATTTTTGGAACGCTCTTTTCATGAATTCTAAACCTTAACGCAAATTTAAAGCAAAACCGTTTAACGCAAAGCGTTTGGAGAGATTTAGATGAGTGAACCTTGCGCCGCCGCAGTAACAATTAACCCAGACTATTGCAGCAGATGTTCAATATGCCATTCCATATGCCCCTACGAGGCTATAAAACGTGATGCTGAAACGGGAAAAGTGGAAATAGACCTTCAAAAATGCCAAGTTTGCGGAATATGCTATAGCGCATGTCCCTCCCTAGCGATAGAAATTGTCTATTACAATTATGAAAGCTTGCTGAACTATGTTAATTGTATGAGGGAAAAGGAAAAGGGTGATACGCTTGTTCTCATGTGTAGGGGAAACTCTCCTGCTACATGCGAAATTGAGGATATTCTTGAAAGTCAAGGTTTAAACATAAGGAACTATATTCCATTGCGTATACCTTGTTCTGGAAGAGTGCCCACAGAATTTATTTTTAAAGCGTTAAATTCTGGCATAAAGAACATTGTTTCCATTCAATGTGAAGATGAGTTTTGCCGCTTCAAAAGGGGAACAAAAATTAACACTAGGAGGCTTATACTTGGAAAGGTTGTTTTGGAGCAGTTAGGCTATAGCAAAGAGGCTTTGAAGGTTATCAAGTATTCGCATAAGGCTGTTTATGACACAGAAAAATGTGTTGGTTGCGATAAATGCGTTTTCATATGCCCCTACGGCGCAATAGAAGCTGAAGAGTTTGCAACGCCACGAATAATTCAGGAAAGGTGCATGGGTTGTGGAGCATGCGCACTTGTTTGTCCCCATTTGGCAATCCAAGTTAAGGGTTTCGAATTCGAAAACATTAGCAAATTAGTGAGGCTTTACGGAGAAGCAGCCAAAAAAATGAAAACTGAAGCCGGCTTTCCATCCATACTTGTTTTCTGCTGTCAATGGTCAGAATTTTCCTGTTTAGATGACCCAGAATGCCTACTTTTTAAGAAGAAGGCTGTAGTCATGGAAATTCCATGCTTTAAGGCTCTTGACCCAGTTCACGTTGTTGAAGCCCTACACAGCGGTTTTGACGGCGTCATGGCTGTTGTTTGTTCGGCAGAAGACTGCAAACTTCAAGAGGGAAGAGAAACAGCCGACAGAAATATGGATGTGCTTAAAAACTTCATAAAAAAGACAGGACTATTTGAGCGATTTGAACTTTTTACAGTTTCGCCCAGATGTGTGGGAGAATTTAATCAGAAATTTGAAAATTTTTTCAAGAAAATAGCTGCTATGCCACCATTAAAAATTGAAGCTGTGGAGGCAAAAGAAATTGTATGAAATTGTCACGAAGAGGGAGTTAGCCCCAAAAATTAAGCTTTTTGAGGTAAAGGCTCCAGACATAGCTGAGAAAGCGCAGCCTGGACAATTTATAATATTAATTCTTGGCGAGAAGGGCGAACGTATACCGTTAACAATAGCTGGTTATGATAGGAAAAAGGGAACAATAACCTTCGTTTTCAACGAGGTTGGGAAAACAACAAAACAGCTTGGGCTTCTCAAAGAAGGAGACGGCATAACCAACATTACTGGACCTTTGGGAAATCCCTCTGAAATTAAGAATTTTGGAAATGTTCTGTGCATCGGCGGTGGAGTTATGATCGCCCCAATGCTTTTGCAAGTTAAAGCCTTAAGGGAGGCTGGCAACACCATTACAGCCGTTATTGGGGCAAGGATAAAGGAGTTGCTGTTTTTTGAAGATGAAATGAAAGCCTTAAGCCACAAGTTTTATGTAGCAACAGATGATGGCTCAAAAGGCTATAGGGGCTTAGGGTTTCTGAAAGGGCTTATTGAAAAAGAGAAGTTTGATCGTTGCATTGCCATGGGACCAGTAGTTATGATGAAAACAGTCTGCGAAATCACCAAGCCCTTCGCCATTCCAACTATTGTGACTTTAACGCCTATAATGGTTGATGGAATGGGAATGTGCGGCGTATGCAGAGTTACTGTGGGCGGGCAAATGAAGTTCGCATGTGTTGATGGACCAGAATTTGATGGGCACAATGTGGATTTTGACGGATTAATTAATAGGCAGAGAATGTTTCTGCCAGAAGAGCGGCTTAGCTCGCTATTGTGGGAAAAACTAGGAGGTTGCGGTTGTGGCGGAAAGTAAGCCTACTCCAAAGGTTAAGAAAAAAGCCGTGCCCATGCCAAAACAAAAGCCAGAAGTTCGCAGACACAACTTTAATGAAGTTGCTTTGGGTTATACTGAAGAGCAAGCCATAGAAGAGGCAAGCCGCTGTTTACAATGCCCCAAACCCCAATGCGTTCCAGGCTGCCCAGTGGAAATCGACATACCAGCCTTCATCAAACTTATTAGGGAAGGAAAATTTGACGAAGCAGTAAAGAAGATTAAGGAGAAAAATAGCCTTCCAGCAATCTGCGGAAGGGTTTGTCCCCAAGAAGAACAGTGCCAAATGAACTGTGTTTTGGGAAAAGCTGGAGACCCAGTAAACATTGGTAGGTTGGAAAGGTTTGTAGCTGACTGGGAAAGACAAAAGGGCGTTACAATTCCAGAGAAAGCTCCACCTACAGGTAAAAAGGTGGCAATTATAGGCGCTGGACCTGCTGGATTAACGGCTGCAGCAGACTTGGCTAAGTTAGGTCATGATGTTGTGATTTTTGAGGCTTTGCATTTGCCAGGCGGCGTCTTGGTTTATGGAATTCCAGAGTTTCGTTTGCCAAAGAGCATTGTTCAGGCGGAGGTTGATTACATTAAAAAGTTGGGTGTGGAACTGCGTTTGGGCTATTTGATTGGGAGGATTCACACGATTCCAGAACTGCTTAAGGAAGAGGGCTTTGATGCCGTCTTCATAGGGACTGGTGCTGGTTTGCCCCAGTTTTTGGGTGTGCCCGGCGAAAACTTGGGTGGAATTTACAGCGCAAACGAATTTTTAATTAGGGTTAATTTGATGAAATCCTATGCCTTTCCAGTTTATGATACGCCTATAAGAATTGGTAAGCATGTGGCGGTTATTGGCGGCGGAAATGTAGCCATGGACAGCGCTCGTTCTGCTCTACGCTTGGGCGCGGAAGAAGTTTGCATTGTTTATAGGCGTTCAAGGGAGGAGATGCCAGCCCGCAAAGAAGAGATAGAGAACGCCGAAGAGGAAGGGATAATCTGCAAGTTTTTGGCTAACCCTACAAGGTTTATCGGCGACGAGAAGGGCTGGGTTAAACAGATGGAGTGCATCTGCATGGAACTTGGACCACCAGACGAAAGCGGAAGACGAAGACCAGTTCCAGTTAAGGGTTCAGAATTCATAATGGACGTGGACACGGTTATTGTCGCCATTGGGCGAACACCAAACCCAATAATCCAACGCACAACAGAAGGCTTAGCGGTTACAAAATGGGGAACAATAGTTGTGGATGAAAATGGAAAAACAAGCATCGAAGGAGTCTACGCGGGCGGAGACATCGTAACTGGCGAAGCAACAGTAATAAGCGCCATGGGCGCCGGCAAAAAGGCTGCAAAGGCAATTCACCAATATTTAATGAATAAAAAATAAACCAATAGCACCTCCCCCCTCTAGATTTTTGCTATTAAGGTTTTATGGCTATTTGAGATGTTCAAGAAAGTGTTTTGTAAGCAAAAATTATATGAAATGCGAGTGTAATCAAAACTCAAAGTCTGATGGAGAGTAAAATGAATTGGATGTTATTGTTTGTGTTAAGCATGTTCCGGAAACTGCAGAGGCAGAACTAAAAATTGACGCTAGCGGCAAAGGCATAGAAAAGGCTGGTTTGGTCTTTGACATTAACGAGTGGGACGATTATGCTTTGGAAGAGGCTGTGCGCATTAAAGAGAAATTTGGCGGAACAGTTACAGCCATAACCATAGGCGCTGAAGATTCGGACAGCACACTGCGCAAGTGTTTAGCCCGAGGAGCAGATAAAGCCATACGCTTAACAGACCCAAAATTTGCTGGTTCAGACGCCTATGCTATAGCGAAAATTTTGCACAGCGTCATTAAAAGTCTTCATTATGATTTGATTTTGACTGGTATGCAGGCTGGCGATGACGGTTACGCCATGGTAGGTCCAATATTGGCTGAGATGCTTGGAATCCCCCATACAACGATGGTTAAAAAAATTGAGTTAGAGGCTGGAGCAGCCAAAGTTAACCGTGAACTTGAAGGAGGATTAGAAGAACAGCTTGAAATACGATTGCCAGCACTAATTTCGGTTCAAACGGGCATTAATGAGCCACGTTACGTTTCCATAATGGGCATTCGAAAGGCTATGCAAAAAGAAATAAAAGTTATGACTTTGGCGGATACAGGCTTGTCCGAGGCAGAAGTGGGCGAAGCCGGTTCTTGGCTGAAAATAGAAAAGCTTTACGTGCCGCCAGCAGAAAAGCAAGCAGAATTTCTCAAAGGAACTCCCGATGAGATTGCTGCGAAAATTGCTGAAATCTTAAAGGCAAGGGGGCTGATATAAATGCCAGAAATTTTTGTTTTAGCTGAGCATAGGCAAGGACAAATCCGTGACATAACTTATGAGATGTTGACAAAAGCCAGAGAAACCGCAGAAAAAGCAAGCATGGAATTGACCGCTGTGATTCTCGGTAAAGAAGTTAAGGAAAAAGCGAAAGCATTGAGTGAGTATGCCAAAAAAGTTTTGGTTGTTGAAGACTCAAAACTTGAGAACTTTAATTCTGATGCTTATCAAAAAGTGCTCGCAAACCTCATTAGGGAATATAAGCCAACCCTAACAATGATTGGGCACACGTCTTATGGCATTGAATTAGCTCCAAGACTTGCCGCAGCCTTGAATATTCCACTTTCTACAGACTGCATAGACCTCACATTGGAGGGTGACACACTGAATGTTACGAGGCAAATGTATGGCGGAAAAGTTAACGTAAACGCATCCATGCGCAAAGCAGAAAGCTACATGATAACAGTTCGCCAAGCAGCCTTTACCGCCAAAAAACCAGCCACGCCAGCAAACGGAGAAATAATAGAAAAGCCATCGCCCCTCACAGAAGAGGTAACCACAAAACGCTTCATCCAGTATATACTGCCGCCACCAGGCGGAGTTGACATAACAGCCGCAGAAAAACTTGTTGGGATAGGACGCGGAATAAAAGACCAAAGCAACATACCTTTAATAGAGGATTTTGCCAAAATCATAGGCGCCGTCCTCGCATGTTCACGTCCAATAGTGGATAAGGGCTGGCTTCCCAACGATCGCCAAGTTGGAAGTTCAGGAAAAACCGTAAAGCCGAAACTTTACATTGCTGTGGGAATAAGCGGCGCCTTCCAACATGTTTTGGGAATGAAAAACTCTGACTTAATAATAGCCATAAACAAAGACCCAAATGCCCCAATATTCAGTTTCGCAGACTATGGCGTTGTTGAAGACTTGTTCAAAATTGTGCCGTCTTTGAAAAACAAGATTTATGAGTTGAAGGGACAGAAAGCCTAAACTCTAAACCTTAAAAGGAGAGAACTGAAAATGGAGTTTAAACTAAACGAAGAACAACAAGAAATAAAGCGTGCTGCCAGAGAATTCTGCGAAAAAGAATTCACGCCAGAACTCGCTTTAGAATACGACAAAAAAGAAGAGTTTCCAATGGCACTCTACAAAAAGGCTGCTCAACTTGGATTTACAAGCATGAGAATACCAACAGAATATGGCGGACAAGGCTACGGCGTCCTAGAGGACTGTATAGTCGTTGAAGAAATGTGCCGTGTCGACCCAGGTTTAGGAGTGGCAGTATCCCTCGGAAATCTTATGGTGCCAGATGTGCTTCTAAAACATGGCAGCGAAGAGCAAAAAGAAAAATACATTCCGCCACTTGCGAAAGGAGAGAAAATTGCGGCTGCTGCCTTCACGGAGCCGGAGCATGGAAGCGACATAACACGCATGGATACAACAGCTGTCAAACATGGAAATGAATGGATTATTAACGGCGATAAACAATTCATTACAAACGCTCCCATAGCAGACACTTTCATAATACTGTGCCAAACAGACCCAAATGCAACACCACCCCACAGAGGACAAAGCCTATTCCTAGCCGAAAAGGGCATGCCAGGATTAGAAGCCACAAAACTTCATGGAAAGATGGGCATAAAACCATGCGTTACTGGCTCACTTTCTCTAAGCGATTTAAAAGTGCCAGAAACAAACTTGGTTGGCGAATTAAACAAAGGCTTCTATTATGCGTTGGAGCTTTTCGATGGAACCCGCATAACCGTCGCAGCCCAAGCGGTTGGAATGGCTCAAGGAGCCTTCGAAAGAGCCCTAAACTATGCCAAAACTCGCAAACAATTTGGCCAACCACTAATAAACTTTCAGGGAGTATCCTTCAAACTTGCTGAGATGACTATGAAAATAGAGGCAGCCCGCTTAATGACGTATAAGGCTGCATGGCTTTACGATAAGGAAAAACCAAATCCAATGGCAACTTCTATGGCAAAGGCTTACGCCAGCCGCGTAGCAATGGAAGTCACAGATGAGGCTATTCAAATATTTGGAGGATACGGCTATTTAGCAGACTATCACGTGGAACGTTTTCACCGCTGTGCGAAGATAACTGAAATTTACGAAGGAACAAGCGAAATTCAAAAACTTACCATAATCAATTTCCTACAAAAACAAACTTAGCCTTTTCTTCTTTTCTGTCTTTGATAAATCGGCTTTCTATTTTCAAAAATCTTATTACCTTTGCCCTCCTTCAGCATTATGCATTAGAAGGAGGAAAATTTGTGGCGATTGGAAATTTGAAAAAAGCGGCAGTTATAGGTTCTGGAGCAATGGGTCATGGAATAGCTCAGCTTTTGGCAATGGCTGGCCAGGAAGTCTCAATGGTAGACATAAGCGACGAACTTCTGCAAAAGGGAAAAGAGAAGATTAAATGGAGTTTAGATAAATTTGTTGAAAAAAAGCGGATAAGGGCAGAGGATGCAGCAGCAGCTTTAGCTCGGATAACTACGACAACAAGTTATGAGCAAGCAGCGAAAGACATAGACCTAGCCATAGAAGCAGTTGTAGAAAATATTGAGGTAAAAAAGAAAGTTTTCGCAACCCTTGACCAGTTGGCGCCTCCTCATGCCATATTTGCATCAAACACTTCAACGTTAAGCATAACGGAAATGGGAAAAGCCACAAAACGTCCAGAAAAAGTGGCTGGAATGCACTTCTTTAACCCACCCCAACTAATGGCTTTGGTTGAAGTTATAAAGGGCGAAAGCACAAGCCAAGAAACCATAAACATGCTTGTGGAACTTGCCAAAAAACTTGGAAAAACACCCATAGTGGTGCGAAAAGACGTGAGAGGCTTTATAGTGAACAGGATATTGGGCGCAGTTTTCAACGAAGCCTTTTGGGCATTCCACAGAGGAGAAGCCACAAAGGAGGGAATAGACGCTTCAGTAAAATATAGCGGCGGCTTTCCAATGGGTTGGTTTGAACTGGCGGATTTTGTTGGTTTAGACATAGCCTACGAAGTGGGCAAAATTTTGTATGAAGCTTATGGCGAAAGAATGAAACCATGCGCAGAAGTGATAGAACCTTTAGTGAAAGGAGGCAAGCTTGGACAAAAAACAGGCATGGGCTTTTACGACTGGACTAAGGGAAGACCAAGAATACCCTTTAATCTTCTCGAGGAATATGATGTTGAAAGGTCATGGGCCGTGGCTGCCAACGAAGCCGCTTGGCTTATCCATGATGATGCTGCAAACCCAGCAGACATCGACACTGGAATGAAGTTGGGAACCTATTGGCCTTCTGGACCTTGCGAGTATGCTGACAGAATGGGCTTGGATACTATGCTTAATAGGCTTAAGGAATTGTATGCGAAATATAATCTGGAGCTTTACAAGCCATGCCCACTGTTAGAAGAGTATGTTAGCAAGGGGTGGACTGGCAAAAAGTCTGGAAGGGGGTTCTATTAATGAAGTTTGAGTTGACAGAGGAGCAGTTGGCAATAAAAAATGCTGTTAAAGAGTTTTGCGAAAAAGAGTTCAAGCCAGAACTAGCCTTGGAACTGGATAAGAAAGAGGAATATCCTATTGAGCTTTACAAGAAGGCTGCAAAGCTTGGTTTCACAAGCATGTTTTTCCCGCAAGAGTATGGCGGTCAAGGATGCGGCTTGCTTGAAACATGCTTGGTCATTGAAGAAATGTGCAGGGCTGATTCTTCCCTTGGCGTGGCTATTTCGAGTGGAAACTTTGGCAGCGAACTCATTTTGGCTTACGGATCAAAAGAGCAGAAGGAAAAGTATCTTCCACCCATATGCAAAGGTGAAACAATGTCAGCAGCAGCCTTCACAGAACCCAACGTTAGTGGAAGCGACATAACACGCATGGAAACAACAGTCACAAAATATGGAAATGAATGGTGGATAAATGGCACAAAAACTTTCATAACAAATGCCACCCTTGCCGACTTCATAGTTGTTTTAACACAGACAGACACAAAAGTTAGACCCACCTACAGAGGCGAAACCCTATTTGTTGTGGACAAAGGTACACCTGGACTTGAAACAACAAAACTTCATAACAAGATGGGGATCAGATGTTCAGTGACTGGTGAAGTTGTCTTCAATAATGTTAAAGTGACGGACTGGAACATTGTAGGCGAATTAAACAGAGGCTTCTATTGTTCCATGGAATTCTTTGACAAAACCAGAGTGGGCGTTGCAGCCCAAGCAGTCGGCATGGCACAAGGCGCATGGGAAATAGCCTTCAAATACGCCAAACAAAGAGAAGCCTTCGGACAACCCATACTCCAACACGAACTAATAGGCTGCGGATTAGCAGAAGCCATGACAAAAATTGAAGCCGCAAGATGGCTAACTTATAGGGCTGCTTGGCTTGTGGACGTTGGAAAAATGGATCCGATGGCAACAGCCATGGCAAAACAGTACGCAAGCCGAGTAGCCATGGAAGTGACAGATTTTGCTATTCAAACTCTTGGGGGATATGGTTACTTGGGTGACTATAGGGTTGAAAGGTATCATAGAGATGCGAAAATAACCGAAATTTACGAAGGAACAAGCGAAATCCAGAAGCTAACAGTTCTCAAATATCTATTGAGAAAGTACTAGGAAAGTGAATTAAAAATAATATATGTAACGGTTACAAAAGTGATTGTGTGGTGAAAATTTGAGTAAAGCCTACGAAACAATAAAAATTGAAAGGGAACAAAATCTCTTGTGGATAATACTAAACAGGCCCCATAGGTTAAACGCCTTCAATGACGTCTTAATGGAAGAGCTTGCTGACGCATTAGACACGGCTGAAAAAGATCCCTCCATAAGATGCTTAATAATAACAGGTGAAGGAGACAGATCCTTCAGTGCAGGGGCAGACGTGACAATGTTTCCAAAGGCTACTCCAACAAAGGCGGAGGAATTTTCGAGGGCTGGACAGAAAGTTTTCGGCAAAATAGAGGAAATGTCAAAACCAGTAATAGCTGCAATAAATGGCTTCGCCCTAGGAGGAGGCTTAGAACTAGCCTTAGCATGCGACTTTAGGATAGCAGCCGAACACGCCGAGCTTGGAAGCCCAGAAATAGGCTTAGGTTTGATTCCAGGATGGGGTGGAACCCAGAGGCTTGTGCGAATTGTAGGCTTGGCGAAGGCGAAAGAGATGGTTATGCTCGGCGGCAGAATGAAAGCGGAAGAAGCCTTAAAAATAGGACTTGTGCATAAAGTTGTGCATTACGAAAAATTGCGAGAAGAAGCCCGCACCTTGGCAACAAAACTTGCAGAAGGCCCGCCCATAGCCATGAAATATGCAAAGCATGCCCTAAACTTTGGAACACAGGTGCCATTAGAAGTTGGATTAAGACTTGAGGCTGGGCTGATGGGACTAACATTTTCCACAGAAGATTTGAAAGAGGGCGTAGAAGCCTTTATGTCGAGGAGAAAAGCCGAGTTTAAAGGCAAATAACCACGCTTTTCTAATATTTCCCTCTTTTCTATACTATATTAATAATAAATCAAAAAGGGATTGGGATGAGGAAAGTAGCTGTTATAGGAGTTGGCAACTCCAAGTTTGGAAATAGAAGCGACGTGAACGTTGCGGAATTAGCCTTCGAAGCTGTAAAGCCTGCCTTGGAGGACGCTGGAATAACCACAAAAGATGTAGAATTTGTAGCGTTAGGAACCACGGGGGCTGGAGCATGGTATGAGGAGCTGCTTCCAGCCGTTGTGGCAGCTGAATACTGTGGTCTAACAAGGGCGGGATTAGTTCGATGCGAAGCGGCATGTGCAAGTGGTAGCGCAGCCTTCCAAGCAGCGTACTCCACAATTGCGAGTGGGCAGGCGGAAATTGCTATGGCTTTGGGTGTTGAGAAGATGAGGGAAATTGATACGCCAACGGCTATGGAGTGGATTGGCAGGGCTGGATACTACCTATGGGAATTTCACAATTTTGGATTAACCTTTCCAGCCTATTATGCTCTGCATGCCACTGCGCATATGGCAAAGTTCGGAACTACGGAGGAGGATTTGGCTTTGGTGGCTGTTAAAAACCATAAGTATGGTTCTATGAACCCCATAGCCCATCTTCAGAATAGAATAACGGTTGATGATGTCTTATCTTCCATGGTTATAGCTTCGCCATTGAAACTCTTCGACTGCTGCCCAATGACAGACGGTTCCGCAGCAGTGGTTCTTGCTTCAGAGGAGAAAGTCAAAGAGTTAGGCGTAGATACGCCAGTTTGGGTTGCGGGAATTGGCTATTCCTCTGGAACAGCAAACCTTAGCAAAAGACTTGATTATGTTAGTTTAGAAGCCAGCGTGCACGCAGCCAAAATGGCTTACAAAATGGCTGGAATCAGCCCAGAACAGGTTGACTTCGCAGAAGTTCACGACTGTTTTACGATAGCTGAAATAATGGCTTATGAAGATTTGGGGTTCTGCAGAAAAGGCGAAGGCGCCAAACTCATTCGTGAAGGGCAGACGGAAATTGGCGGAAAAATTCCAGTGAACATGGACGGAGGCTTAAAGGCTAAAGGACACCCGATCGGCGCGACGGGTTGCTCCATGATATACGAGCTTACAAAACAGCTTCGTGAAGAGGCTGTGGAACGCGGAAGGCAAGTTCCACTGAAAAATTATGTGGGATTAGCGCATAACGTGGGTGGAACTGGGCATTACTGCTACGTTACCATATTAAGGAGATGATGGATATGTCAGGAATGCCGACAATAAAATCTAGGGAAATAAAAATTGTTCAAGATATACCAATAAGCAAGACATTAAAGTTTTGGGAAGGCTTAAAGGAAGGGAAGGTTTACGCAACAAAATGCAAAAAATGTGGAAAAATGTACTTTCCGCCATCAGCTGACTGCCCAGAATGCTTATCATCTGAAATGGACTGGATCGAATTAAGCAGCGAAGCAGAAATCGAAACTTTCACGCATGTAGTTATCCGACCCACAACGTTTCAGCATTATAAGCCTTATACCGTGGCGATTGGCAAGCTAAAAGAAGGTGTGCGTGTTTTGGCTTGGTTGACGGGTTTCAAATTATCGCAAATCAGCGTTGGTATGAGGGTTAAGCTTGTGGCGAAAATTTCGCCTGAAGGCTACGCCACATACGAATTTGTTCCGCCCTGAAAATGCGTTTCTATTTCCACTTTTTTATCCAATTCAAAGTTTCAGTTATAACTACTTCTTCTTTCCCACTATAAATGTGGTCGCCGCCATTAACTATCAAGAAAGTTTTTGGTTCTTTTGCCAACTCAAACACTTGGCGGGCTTCTTCAACGCCCACGAGAACGTCAGCATCACCAATCACAACTAACAAGGGAACAGCACTCAATTTTGTTACTGCTTCGCATTCGTTTAACTTCATGAGTTTCTCCCTAACATATCTTGGGCGTAACTTTATTCCAAAAACTTCCAGTTTAAACAATTTTGAAGTGTCAAAAAGCTTGTCAATCCAAGAGAAAAGCATAAACCAATGTAAGCCGCTCTTTCCCCTTGTGTGAGTAATGAACTTTCTAACATTGTAGTCATGGTTGTTTGGTGTGGACCACAAAATAAGTCCTTTAATGCGCTTATCATTTTGGACAGAATAAAGTGAAACCGCTCCGCCCAAACTGTGTCCCACAACAAAAATTTTATCAGAAATAACCTCTGCCCGCGAGGCTAAATAGTTGATGGCGCATTTCGCGTCTTTCTGTTCGCCAAAGCCATAGTCAAAACTTCCAAGGCTTTTTCCAACTCCTCTAAAATCAAAGAGCAACACTACAAAACCGTTTTCGCATGCCTTTTTTGCTAATTTTTCATAAATTTTGATGGCGTGAAAGCCTTGGGCGTTCATGCCGTGGCATATGAGTAAGGCTGGTGCTGGAACATGGTCTGGAATATACAATTCGCCGTAAAGTCGCAAGTCTCCGCAATCTATCCAAACCGTTTCAGTTTTCAAGGCAACCCCATTGTAGAAAGTATTATTACCCCATCGCCTCTAATATTTAAGATTAGGGTTGTATAATGTGTCCCAGAAGAAGAAAGGTGAAAGAAGAAAAAATTGAAAGGAAGGAAGCGCTCGAAAAACCTTGGTATAAGTTTTGGCCTGAAGGGGTTCCTAAACATATAGATTATCCTGAAATTCCGCTTTTCCAGTTTCTTAGAGACACGGCGGCGAAATATCCAGAAAAAACTGCAATAGTCTATTTTGACAGAAAAATCAGTTATAAGGAGTTAGATACGATTACGGACAAGTTTGCAACAGCCCTCACAGATTTCGGCGTGAAAAAGGGCGACAAAGTGGCTATTTACTTGCCAAACATTCCTCAATTTATAATGGCATATTATGGTGCCATAAAAACTGGAGCTATCGCAACAGCCATAAGCCCGCTATATAAGGAGCGGGAAGTGGAGCATCAACTTAACGATTCCGAAGCCGAAACAATAGTTGTTTTAGACCTCCTCTATTCCATCGTGGAGAAGGTTTGGCAGAAAACAAAATTGAAAAGGGTAATTGTGGCAAGTTTGAAAGAGTATATGCCTGGAGCCACAGCCTTTCTGGGTTCTTTGTTGAAGAAGATTCCATCTCAAAAAATTGAACGTAAACCTAACGTTTACTTCTTTAAGGAGCTTGTGGATAAGTATCCGCCAAACCCGCCGAAGGTGGAGATAAACCCCAAAGAGGATTTGGTGGCGCTGCAGTATACTGGCGGAACCACTGGAACGTCTAAGGGCGCCATGTTAACCCATATGAACTTGGTTTCAAACGCTGTCATGTGTAAGGCTTGGCTTAAGGACGTGATGGAAGGGGAAGAAACCTTTTTGGCAGTACTACCCCTATTCCACATTTACGGCATGACAACGGGCATGAATGCACCCATCTACATAGGCGGAAGAATTGTTTTGCTCCCACGCTTTGATGCAGTAAGCACCTTCCAAGCAATACAAAAGTATAGGGTTACAGTTTTCTGTGGAGCACCAACCATGTACGCCATGCTTTTAGCTCATCCAGATTTGGGCAAATACGACTGCACTTCTGTGCGTTTCTGCATATCTGGTTCTGCGCCGCTTCCGCCGGAAATTCAGAAGAAATTCATGGAAGTAACTGGCGGCGTCTTGGTAGAAGGTTATGGCTTGACCGAATCTTCGCCAGTAACTCACTGCAACCCACTGGACAAAACAATGAAAACCGTAAAAGTGGGTTCCATAGGCATTCCTTGGCCGGATACGGATGCGAAAATAATGGATGCTGAAACGGGCGAGAAGGAGCTTGCACCCAGTGAGATTGGCGAGTTGGTTGTGAAGGGACCGCAGGTTATGAAGGGTTATTGGAAAATGCCTGAAGAAACAGCGCAGGTTTTGAGGGATGGTTGGCTTTACACTGGAGATATTGGTAAAATGGATGAGGATGGCTACTTTTACATAACAGACCGCAAAAAAGACCTAATAAAATACAAGGGCTACAGCGTCTACCCAAGAGAATTGGAAGACGTCTTATATGAGCATCCAGCCGTAAAACTCTGCGCAGTAATAGGCAAACCAGACCCAGTGGCGGGTGAAATTCCAAAGGCTTTTGTTGTTTTAAAAGAAGGAATGACAGCTACGGAAAAGGAAATCATGGATTTCGTGAATGAGAAGGTGGCGCCCTACAAAGCGATAAGGGAAGTAGAATTTCGCAAAGAACTGCCCATGACGCTGGTTGGCAAAGTCCTAAAAAGGGTACTCCAAGAAGAAGAACGCAAAAAGGCAGAAGCAAAAGCCTAAATCTCCATTTCCATTTATTAAACGCTATTTTTCATGTTTAATTCGGTTTTCATAGGCATTTTCATATATATGAGAGAATACATGCCTAAAATGAGAGATGCCCAATTGCGAGTCAAAGTTAACGTCACAGGCATAGTTCAAGGTGTTGGATTTCGTCCTTTCATTTACCGCACTGCCATAAAAAATGGTTTAAAGGGTTACGTTAGAAACCGCGGTGATGCTGGTGTAGAAATCCTTTTGGAAGGAGAAGAAAGTCAAATAAAACATTTTTTAAAGGATTTAAAGGAAAATAAGCCTCCTCTGGCGCAAATTCACCAAATTCTTGTAAAAAAGTTGGGTGGAAAAAACACTTTTAATACGTTCACAATTTACAAGAGCTCTGAAGAGATGGAGCTTTCTGGTTCTGTTATTCCGCCAGACATAGCCATCTGTGACAATTGCCTAAAAGAGCTTAAAAACCCAAAAGACCCGCGGCACGACTATTTTTTTATAACGTGTACTGATTGTGGTCCAAGATACACGATTATTGAAGCTTTGCCCTATGACCGTGAAAACACGACAATGCGCGATTTCACCATGTGCCCATTTTGCCATGGCGAATATACGAATCCGTTGAATAGGCGCTTTCATGCTCAAACTGTTGCGTGTTCGAAGTGTGGACCAAAAGCATATCTTACAAACAATGATGGTCAACTCTTAAAGTGTAAAGACCCGATTAGAGAGGCTGGTAAGCTTCTTTCAGAAGGTTTTATAGTTGCCATAAAAGGGTATGGCGGTTTTCATGTTGCAACCTCCACATTGAAGGATGCGCCTCTTATTAGGCTTAGAAGGGTTAAGCATAGAAGCCAGAAGCCCTTTGCCATTATGGCGAAAAGTTTGGAAGCCATTAAAACTTTTGCAGAAGTAAGCGAAAATGAAGAAAAACTTTTAACTTCTTATACTCGCCCAATTGTTTTGCTCAACAAAAATGAGAATTATTATCTTTCAGATTTGATTGCTCCAGGTTTGCATAATGTTGGCGTTATGTTGCCATACACGGGCTTGCATTACATGCTCTTTGATGGGGTGTATGAGCCAGCTTTTGTCATGACAAGCGCTAATCCGCCTAACCAGCCAATAATAAAGGATAATGATGAAGCCTTGCAAAGGTTGGGCGATACCGTTGATTATTTTCTTTTTCACAATCGCCAAATAGCCCACCGATGTGACGACTCTGTTGTGCGCATGCACGGTAAAAGTTTAGTTTTTATTAGGCGTTCTCGTGGTTATGCTCCAGCACCCATAATTCTTAAAGAAAGGGCGAAGCGTTGTGTTGTTGGTTTGGGCGGGGAATTGAATAATACTGCTTGTGTTTTGCTTGATAATAAGGCGTTCATTTCTCAGCATATTGGCGATGTGGAAAATGTTGAAACAAGGGATTTTTTGGAAAACGCTACCCGCCACCTAATTCGCTTAACGAACAGCAAAGTAGAAGCCGTAGCATGCGATTTGCATCCAAAATTCACAACAACAAAACTAGCCCAAGAATTAGCTCAAGAAAATGGCTGGCAACTAATCCAAGTTCAACATCATTATGCGCATGTTGCAGCTTTGATGGCTGAACATAACCTAAACGAAATTGTTGGCATATGCTGCGACGGATATGGATACGGCATTGACGGCGAAGCATGGGGTGGCGAAATAATACTCGGCACGAGAGAAAGCGCAATTTTCAAAAGAGTTGCTCACCTTCAAAGGCAGCCTTTACTTGGTGGAGATTTGGCAACCCGTTATCCGCTTAGAATGGCGGTTGGAATACTTCACAAGATCGTGAATGTGGAAAATTGGCTTTGGCAAAACAAGCAGCACTTTCCACACGGAGAAAGTGAAATTCAATTAATTCTCCAACAGCTTAAAAAAAGCCGTAATATTATTGAAACGACGAGTTGTGGAAGAGTTTTGGATGCTGTGGCGGCGGTTTTGGGAATATGTTATGAACGCACTTATGAGGGTGAACCAGCCATGAAGCTTGAATCCGCCGCCATAAAAGGTAATGATGCGCTGAAAATGCAACCAGTAATAAAAGGTGAAGTGTTGGATACCACGCAAATGTTATACGAAATATTCTTGAACAGAGAAAAGCAATCTAAGGCGGATTTGACCTATTCAGCCCATGCATATTTAGCTAAAGGCTTGGCTGCATTAGCCATAGAAAAAGCTTTAGAAAATGGCATTAAGACCATTGGTTTTTCTGGTGGAGTTGCTTGTAATCAAATTATGTCTTTGGTTATGCGAAAAATTGTGGAAGGGGCTGGCTTACGTTTTGTGGTTCATAAGGCTGTTCCGCCTGGTGATGGAGGCGTGTCTTTTGGTCAAGCGGTTTTTGGCGGATTTTTCCTTTGAAACCATAACCAATTTATTTTTGTTAATCTTTCGGGTTTAGTGATAAAGATGTGTTTGGCTATCCCAGCAAAAGTCATAAACATCAAAGAAGATAAAGCCCAAGTAGATTTCGGCGAGGGTGTTTTAAGAGAAGTTAATGTAACGCTTGTGGATGCCAAAGTTGGCGATTATGTTCTTGTTCATGCTGGTTACGCAATTCAAGTATTAAGCGAGAAAGAGGCTTTGGAAACAATAAGCGTATGGAATGAAATCCTCCAAGCAGAAACTGAAGCTAAACAGTAGTTGAAGGGATATGGCTGAAAAGTTAAGGTTTAGAGACCCAAAATTGGCGAAGCGCATAGCAGAAAAAATCCATGAAACCACACCAAAAGAAGCTCAAATAAAGATTTGTCATGTCTGCGGCACCCACGAATGGACTATCACGCATTATGGCATCCGTAGCCTCCTACCCAAAAATGTTGAAGTTATCGCTGGACCAGGCTGTCCAGTTTGCGTAACACCAGCATCAGAAGTTGACGAAGCAATACGTTTAGCCCTAAAAGGCGTTATTATAACATGTTTTGGTGATGTTCTGCGGGTTCCAGGCTCGAAAATGTCGCTTTTAGACGCTAAAGCTGAAGGCGCCGCTGTCAGGATAGTCTACAGCGTTAGCGATGCTGTCAAAATGGCTGAGAAAGAACCGCATAAAGAATTTGCCTTTTTCGCCATTGGCTTTGAAACAACCGCGCCTTCCACAGCGGTGGAGATTCTGAAAAAGCCGCCCGAAAATCTTAGCTTCTTGGTTTCGCATCGTTTGATTCCTCCAGCAATGAAAGTGCTCGTTGAAAAGAAAGACTTAAGCCTAAACGGTTTCATAGCCCCTGGGCATGTCAGCACAATTATTGGGCTTAAGCCTTACAAAATTTTTCCAAAAAATTATGGCATGCCAACTGTTGTGGCTGGTTTCGAACCAATAGACGTATTATTTGGCATTTACATGATTCTGAAACAGGTAAGCGAAGGCAAACCACGCCTGGAAAACGAGTATACTCGGGCTGTACGTTGGGAAGGCAACACGAAAGCGCAAAAAATTATGCAGAAAGTTTTCAGTGTTGCGGATGGCAACTGGCGTGGAATAGGAACAATTCCCTCCTCCAAACTTGCCATGAATGAGGAGTATGCGGCATACGATGCTCATTTAAAATATGATGTTAAAGTTGAAAGCGGCGTTGACATACAACATGGCTGCAAATGCCACCTCGTCATCATCGGGAAAATAAAACCAACAGAATGCCCACTTTTCATGAAGGCGTGCACGCCACAAAAGCCAGTTGGCGCTTGCATGGTTAGCATAGAAGGAACATGCCGCATATGGGCGAAGGCGATAAATATAACAAGATAAAATAAATAACAATTGGATTTGGTGCTTATGCCTGAAGAGGAATTAAAGAAGGAACTTTTGGAGCTTCGAGAGAGAATTGTTAAGCTTGAAGTGAGGGTTGAAGAGTTGAGTAAACGTGTTGAAAGCCTTGCAAATTATGCAAGAGAACTCTACAATTATCTTCAGAGAAGATGATGCGAAAATTGCCTTAATTTGAATTTATAGAAAAGCTTTTATTTAAAAGACGCAAACCACTCACCGAGGTTTTATAAATGAGCTTAGAATCAAACAAAACATTAGGCGGCATAGGCGCGCTACTAGTTGCAATAGGAGCTATAGTTCCAATAATAGGCATTATCGGCATAATACTAGTGATGATAGCCCTTAAGGGCCTAGCTGAATACTACAAAGAAAACGCTATATTCCAAAATGCACTTTATGGGATCATCTTTTATATAATAGCAGTTGTAGCAGCTGCTTTTGTTTTAGTGGGCGCTTTCTTCGGCGGTATGTTTGCAGATCCCCTCGCATTTATTGGAGGCGTGATTTTCGCTGTGGTCCTCATGTTCATCTTCTATTTACTTGGCGCTATATTCTTTAAGAAATCTTTTAACATTCTTTCCATGAAGTCCGGAGAGAAAATGTTTGATACTGCTGGATTACTGCTACTCATAGGCGCCATTTTAACCATAATAATTATCGGCGCAATATTGATGCTTGTAGCTTGGATACTTGTTGCCGTAGCGTTCTTCTCAATAAAGATATCTGCCGTACCTCCACCGCCTTCTCAACCTCCTCCGCCTCCACCATGATCCTTCACTTTCTTTATTTTTCTAGAGCTTATTCAGAAACAAAACTATACATTCTCGTTTTGTAAAATTTGATTAAAAATTGTATGATTTCATGATAGTTAACATATCCTTGGAACGGGATCTCCTATGGGTCTGGCTATTATTCTTTTTCCGCCGACAACGGTTTGCATGGCAACGCCTTTGAAACCTTTTGTTGTTTCGCCTATGATTTCTGCTTCTTTCCCTTCCTTTGTAGTCCTTAACATTTCCAAAATTTCTTCAGTTTTTTCCTTCACAACTCCGATGATTACTTTGCCTTCGTTTCCAACTTCTAAGGGGTCTAATCCCAACATTTCGCATGCTGCTCGCACATTTTCCCTTATTGGAATTTTTTCTTCATGGATTAGTATGCCAATGTTGGATTTTTCGCTGAACTCGTTTAAGGCGTCAGCTAAGCCGCCCCTTGTTGGATCTTTCATGGCGACTATGCCGCCAACTTCGCCCAATAAGCGTTGAATTAAGCGATTTAGGGGTTTGACGTCAGATTTTATGCTGCTTCCGAAGCTTAGTCCTTCTTGGGCTGATAAAACTGCTAAGCCATGATCGCCCACTGTTCCAGACAATATGATTTTGTCGCCTTCTTTAAGGTTTGAATCCAAAACCCAACGAGCACTAAAATCCCTTCTAAACTTTTTAACAATCTTAAAATTTTCTTCTAGGGCTTGGGTTCTTCTGCCGATCCCAGAAGTGTTTATTATGCAGCCGCCTAGGCTCCCCTTCTCCACAACTTTCGTATCGCCAGTAACAATGCTCACGGCTGCTTCACGACATGTTTTTTGCATGCTAGCCAAAATTTTTTCAAAATTAGATATGGCTAAGCCTTCTTCCAAAACAAAGCCGCAGGTTAAAGCGTAGGGTTCGGCGCCTAAAACCGCAATGTCGTTGACTGTGCCAGAAACTGCCAAGCGTCCAATGTCTCCGCCTGGGAAAAAGATAGGTTTTACGGCGTGGGAATCGCTTTTAAGCACTATAGCGCCTACAACTGCTGCATCATCTAAAGCTTCTAATGGAACCTCGGCATTGCCAAAACCGCCAAAATACTTAACTATATAATTCTTAACAAGCTCATGCATGACGGTTCCGCCGGCGCCATGCAACATGGTTATGTTACCCTTATTAGTTTGCAATTATTTTCACCTTTACTTTTGGCTCTGAATATTAGCGTGATTAGTTAAACATAAACAAATCGCATCAAATTTTGTGTGAAATCAAATCAGCATAGACTCTCTCTTCTATGTTTTTGTTATAGATAAAGAATCTTTTTCAAATTTTAAAATGCATTTTTCTGTTTAAGCAGTTTAATTTGATAATAAAGGGAATAAAATTTAAATTCTCAAATAACTATTAAAAAATGGTTTCAGGAGAATATCAATATGAATAAGAAAGTAAGAAGCCTTTTTTCGCTTGTACTAGTTTGCCTATTGTCAACTCTGAATTATACGGCGATTTTTGCTGAATCTACTGTAGAAGGACCTAGATATGGCGGTATCCTTGTGGTAATTCACTGGGAAGATCCTAAAAGCATGAACCCCAATGCGCAAGTTGATGATGCAGGTGCAGCTATCTTTAGAAATATTTACAATCAGTTATTTGTGCTAACAAGGGAATACGACGTGGTTCCAGACCTAGCTTACGCTTGGGAGGCCTCACCTGATGCTAAAAATTGGACATTCTATTTGTATCCTAATGCCACGTGGCATGATGGTGTTCCAGTAACAAGCCATGATGTCAAGTTCACCTTCGAAGCCATTAATTATTCGAAAGGAGTATCTTATGGTCGAATAAAAGCTAGTAACATTGAAAGCATAGAGTGTCCGGATAACCATACTGTTGTCTTTCACCTAAAAACTGGATATGCGCCTTTCCTAACAATGGTGTCCTGGTATGGCACATGGATCATGCCCGCGCACATATGGGAACCAATTTGCAACCCTAACGGAGACTGGAGTGTGGTAGGAAATTGGCTTGATGCAAGTATTCCATATTTAACTCAGCCCATAGGAAGCGGTCCATTCAAGTTAGTGGAATGGATGAGAGGAGAACATATAACGCTGGAACCATTCTATGATTACCATAAGGGAAGACCTTACGTGAGCAAAGTAGTTTTCAAAATAATTCCAGACGCATCCGTGGCCCTTCAAGCTTTCCAAGCTCGAGAAGGAGACATATTAACACAAAGACCTGAGCTTTCGTTAATACCTTTGATTAACGCAACTGTAGATACAAGGGTTCGAAGCTATCCAACTGCGAGCAGATGGTATATAGGAATGAACCTTAACAGAACTTTATTCCAAGATGTTCGTGTGAGATTTGCTTTGGCATACGCCATAAACAGAACTGAAATAAACGAAGTAGCCTGTAAAGGTTGGAATATTCCAGCGAAATATCATTACACGCCTGCGGTGGCTTGGGCAATAAATGAAAGTGCAACACTGCCAGAGTACAACATTACAGAGGCCGAAAGACTGCTGGACGAGGCTGGCTATCCTAAAGATCCAGTTACTGGTATAAGGTTTACTATAACATATGACTGTTGGACTGGCCCCGAAGAGGAGTCTATAGGCGAAGTGATAAGGGATCAGTTGGCAAGAGTTGGAATTGAAGTTACTTTAAGAGTGTCTGAGTTTAACATCTGGGAGGAAAAAGTAGTTAAACAACGCGACTATGACATAGCGCTCTGTGACGGTTTCCAAGGTCCAGATCCAGCCAACTTCATATTGCGAGTGGGAAGCAAGGAATACATTAACTTTGCAGGCTACAATAACACGGAAGTTGACCAGCTTTTTGATCAAGGTCTCCAAGAAACAGACTTAGAAGCTAGGAAAGAAATATACTATAGAATACAAAGTATAGTGGCAAGGGATCTTCCATATATATGGATACTTGAAGTAACAGGCTTCGGAATTTGGCACACATATTTCCATGACTTATGGTTTGAAAGGCCATGGTCCAGAACAGTCGGCATCGGTTCTTACCAATACACATGGTGGGAACAAGGATTCTCAACTACAACTTTTGATGATGTAGAAGCTGCAATAGCTGAAGCTGAAGCTGAAAATAGATCAGTAGGCCTCGACCAAGCTAGGACACTTTATCAACAAGCACTTGACGCTTTTGAAGAAGGAGACTACGAAGCTGCAGCAACCCTATGTCAACAAGCTATAGCAGCAGCCGAAAGTGCAACAACACCGGAACAACCTCCTCCACCAACCCCACCGCCAGCGTATCCCATTGAATTGATAGTAGCGGCAATTGTTATAATCGTAATCGTAGTGCTTGCGATAGGAATCTATTACACAAAAAAGAAGAAAACTTAAATTATCCCTTTTTTATTTTTGTAAGGGAAATTAAAATGGGCGGAACGACTCGTTATATCGTAAGACGTCTGATTCAAATGGTTATAACGATAATATTCGTTTTATCATTAAACTTTTTCATTATAAATTTAGCTCCAGGCAACCCAGTAAGATATATGGCTGGAGAATACGCAGTATCAGATCCAGAGTATCTGGAGGCCATGACAAAAAGATGGGGATTGGACAAACCAATTTATGAACGGTTCATTATTTATATGTCCCATCTGATTCAGGGAGATTTTGGCTATTCATACAGATTTACAGCGCCTGTCATTGAGTTAATAATGGAGAGAATGATTCCAACACTACTTCTTACGCTAACCAGTCTACCCATAGGTTTCGTGGTAGGCGTTCTTCTAGGAGCTTTCTCGGCAAGAAAATTCCCATCACGAATAGATACGGGACTCTCATTTTCAGCCTTGCTACTGTATTCTATGCCGGTTTTCTGGTTTGCTATAATAATGATTTTAATATTCTCGGTTCACCTTCGAATATTTCCAGTGGCTGGAATGCTGGATCCAAGAGGTAGCTATACGGGTATAAGATATTGGTTAGACGTTTTATACCATTTAATTCTTCCAGCATCCGTTTTAGCCATTGGTGCGTATGCGCCAGTTTTCTATAAAGTTACAAGGTCAAGCGTCTTGGAGCAGTCTAATGAAGAGTATGTGTCAACATTTCAATCTTATGGATTACCTAAAAATAAAATATTTAGAAAGTATATCCTACGAAACGCCCTGTTACCACCAGTAACTATATTCGGAATATCACTCGGCTTTGTGCTAACGGGCGCCGCATTAACTGAAACAGTTTTCGCATGGCCTGGCATTGGAAGGCTAATGCTCAATGCAGCCAACTACAGAGATTATCCCCTCTTGATGGGGATCTACCTAATTATGGCTATAGGGGTGACCACGGCTAGCTTCATAACAGATATAATCTACACGTTCCTAGATCCCAGAGTTAAATACAGATAAAGGATTGAGAGGTGAAAGAAGAAGTTGCGGTTTACAGTCCTCAAAAAACTTCAAAATTTTTTTGTAAGTTACTCTAAAGATAAATTTGGAGTTATTGGATTAATAATTTTGAGCACTATTGCCCTACTAGCCATTTTAGCTCCATACTTGCCAATAGCAAATCCCGTTGTTCTGGTGTATGCACCTTTGCAACCACCATCTCTTGAACATCCCATGGGAACAGATGCTCTTGGAAGGGACCTCCTTAGCAGAGTCATATGGGGAGGCAGAACCTCGATAGCTATAGGATTTATGGCTGCGTTTATATCCCTCGTTATAGGGTTGACCCTTGGAGGAGTGGCTGGATATTATGGAGGATTATTAGATGATCTTCTCTGCAGAATTACGGACATTTTTCTAGTTATTCCTGTCTTTTTCTTGGCGCTTTTTATAGTTGCAATCTATGGAGGAAATATTTTCTATGTGATGATCGTTATAGGGTTTTTAATTTGGCCGTCCAATGCCAGAATTACAAGAGCACAAGTTTTAACAGTTAAAGAAAGAGAATTTGTTCAAGCCTCCAAAGTTATTGGAGTAAGCAACTTTAAAATACTGTTTTACCACGTTATACCCAACTCAATTCAACCAGTTATAGCAAACACAATTCTCCAAAGTGCTGGGGCGATGATAACCGAAGCTGGATTAAGTTTTTTGGGTTTAGGAGACCCTAACGCAATAACGTGGGGCAAGATGATTTACCATGGACAGAGTTTCATAACAACATGCTGGTGGCTTTCCCTATTTCCAGGATTAATGCTTTTACTAACAACATTTGCGCTTCACTTGATAGGAGATGCTGTTGCAAGGATTCTCTCTCCAAAAGGAATGGTGGCAAAATGAGTTTAATTAAAATTGAAGAGCTGTCAGTGGAATACTATTTTAAGGGAAAAACTGTAAAAGCGTTAAACAACGTTTCCTTCAACATTCCACAAGGAAAAGTAACAGCAATCTTAGGAGAATCGGGATCCGGGAAGTCAACTTTAGCAAAAACAATATTGGGAGTTTTGCCGCCAAACGGAAGGGTTGTTAAAGGTAAAATTTTCTTTCGCGATAAAAATCTCATTCAATTATCAGAAGAAGAAATGCAGGAAATACGAGGTAAACATATCTCATTGATACCGCAAAATGCCTTGAATGCTTTAAGCCCAATTCATAAATTAGGAAACCAGCTTTCTGAAGTGCTAATGGAGAGAATGAAATTAAATAAAGATCAAGCCATCCAAAGAGTTAAAGAAACTTTCAAAATAGTGGGGCTTTCAGAGGAAATGATGAACAGATATTTTTTCGAACTGAGCGGTGGAATGAAAGAAAGAGCCCTCATCGCCGCCAGCCTCCTTTTCAATCCGGAAGTTGCAATAGCTGATGAACCAACAACAGGTTTAGACGCCATATTGCAATACAAACTTTTAAAAGAATTTAGGTCTCTGCAAGAAAGAACGGGGATTACTATAATTTTTATCAGCCATGATATATCCGCCTGCGCTTACGTAAGCGATTTGGTGGCAGTCCTATACGGTGGATATATCTTTGAATATGGCCCTTCTGAAGAAATTTTCTTAAATCCACGAAATCCGTACACCTTCATGCTCCTAAGATCCCACACGGACATTAAAAAAAGAAGGGGAGACATTGAAGAAATTAAAGGTTCACCTGTAGATCTCTTAAATCCGCCAAAAGGATGCGTTTTCCATCCACGCTGTCCTTATGCCAAAAAAATATGCGAAGAAAAAACTCCTCCATTAAAAATGGTAGAAAAAGAACATCTTACACTTTGTCACTTCGACGTGGGAGGAAAAATAGAATGGTAGAGGTAATCAAGACGGTTGATCTTAAAAAGTATTTTCCATATGAAAAAAGTATTTTCAAAGTGAAAAGTTACATAAAAGCCGTGGATGGCGTAACTGTTTCCTTGAATCCTGGAGAAATAGTTGGTCTAGTTGGAGAAAGTGGAAGTGGCAAAACAACGTTAGGAAAAGTTTTGGCAAAACTTGAAGATCCTACAGATGGAAAAGTATTCTTTTGTGGAGAAGATGTTACCAAAATTAAGGGAGAACAACTTAAGGTTTTCAGAAGGAAAGTTCAGATGATATTTCAAAATCCATATACGTCTTTTGATCCAAGATATAACTTATATTCCAGCTTACTCGAGCCTTTAACTACACATGACATTGGTGAAACGCCAGAGGAAAAAATAGGAATTATGTCTAAAATCCTAGAAGAAGTAGGGCTTTTTCCAGCCGAAGAATTTCTATATAGATATCCTCATGAGATGAGCGGCGGACAACTCCAGCGGGCAAGCATCGCTAGAGCTATGATCTTAAATCCACAACTTTTGATAGCAGATGAACCTACTTCTATGCTCGATGCAAGTATTAGGGTAGGAATCCTCAATCTTATAATGAAAATTAAAAACGAACACCAATCCACTGTTTTGTTCATCACACATGATATAGCAACAGCCAAACACATTTGTGAACGAATAGTGGTTATGTATCTAGGAAAAGTGGTTGAAATCGCTGAGACCGAAGAAATAATAGAAAACCCGATGCATCCTTACGTGATTGCTCTCACCGGAAGTGTTCTTACGGCGAATCCAAAAGCTCCAGAAGTTGAGATAAAAATTTCAGGAGAACCTCATCTTTCCATTAATCCAGTTGGCTGCAGATTGGGTCCAAGATGCCCTTATGTTGAAGAAATTTGCAAAACTGAAGAACCCCAACTGTTAGAAGTTAAAAAGGGTCATTTTGTAGCTTGTCACAAAATTTCAAATTCTCCAAAAATTGAAAGGTGAAGTAAAATGTTAGCAATAAAAGGAGAAAAAATAGAAACTCTCTCAGAAAAGGGAACATTAAATAACGGAATAATTCTCGTGGAAAAAGGAAAAATCGTTGACGTCGGCACAGAGGTCAAAATACCAAACGATGCAGAAACAATTGAAGGAAAAGTGATAACTCCTGGGCTTATAGATGCTCACACACACATAGGCGTTTTACCTTTGGAGAGAACCACCGAAGGTTTTGTTGAGACTTCAGATCCATTGACACCACAACTAAGTGTAGTTGATGCTTTGGATCCATTTGATCCTGCTTTTGCTGACGCGGCAAAGGGTGGAATCACATCTGTAGTTGTTCATCCCGGTTCACCTATGTCCTTTGGACAGATAGTAGAACCTATAACCATAATTCCTGGAAGAAGCGCTTTCGTCAAGATTAACGGAAGAATAGTCAAAGAATGTGTAGGCATCAAAATGGCTGTGGGGGAGCATCCAAAAAGATATTTAGCTGAACTCAAACTTTCACCTACCACCAGAATGGGTATAATGGCTGCCATAAGAGCCATTTTAGAAAAAACTAAGAAATCCATGGAGAAAAAAAAGCAGCAAGACGAGAATCTCCAAGAAGAAAAAATTGAGGAAGATCCCAAAATAGAAGCGCTTAAGGGACTTTTGCAAAAAGAATTTCCAGCAAGGGTTCACGCTCACCTGGCCAGAGATATGACAGCGGTTTTAAGATTGGCTAAAGAGTTTGACTTTGACGTAATATTTGAACATGCTACTGAAGCTTATATCATTGCAGAGACGTTAGCAAAAGAAAAAATTCCAGTAGTATTTGGACCTTTATTGTTTTCAAAAAGAGGACCAGAACTTGCTAACCTCTCAGCAAAATCTGCAGCAATTCTGGAGAAGGCAGGGGTGTTGTTTGCTCTAACCACAGATCATCCAACCCTTCCAATACAATATTTGAGAATACTAGCAGGAGTGGCTGAGATAGAAGGATTGCAGAACGGACTGAAACCAATAACATTGAATGCAGCGAAGATAGCTGGAGTGTTTAACTATGTGGGAAGTTTGGAGCCTGGAAAAGACGCTGACATTACAGTCTTTAGCGGAGATCCAACAGAGGTTGAAAGCAAAGTTCTGTATACTATAGTAGATGGAGAAGTGGTTCATAGAGGGAGCTGAAGTGAAAGCCATAGTGGGAGCTACAATATTAACTCCAGAGCAGACAATTCCTAAAGGTGTCATAATATTCGATGAAGGAAAAATATTAGAAGTTGGGAAAGATTTAAAGATTCCAGAAAAGGCTGAAATTGTGGAAGCTGAAGGGAAATACATTTCACCGGGATTGGTCGACGGGCACAGTCACATTGGAATGACCACTGAGGGGTTAGATTGGGAATACGGTGACGCCAACGACTTTTACAGTCCATTAACTCCACACCTTAGAGCTATAGATGCAGTGAACCTTTTTGATCCGGGTTTTAAAGATGCCCTTGAAGGAGGAGTTACAACAGTTTACACAGGACCAGGAAGCGCAAATGTAATTGGAGGAATAGGCGTAATTCTCAAAACATTTGGAAAAACTCCCGAAGAGATGATAGTAAATGATTTCGCGAGTGTTAAAATGGCTACCGGCGCAAAAAGAAAGAGAGAGATGAAGTCAAAACTACCGTATCCAACCACCAAAATGGGTACAATTGCATTGCTAAGGAGTATGCTCCAAAACGCAAAGAGATACATGGAAGGAAAACTTAAAACTGAAAAAATAGTAGGAGAGGAAGAAATTGCCTATCAAGCCTTGTCAAGAGTTCTAAGAAGAGAGATTCCCGCCAGAATCCATACATCTTTGGATCCTGATGAAATATTAGCTGTTATAAATATAGCTAAGGAATTTAATATTAAGGTAACCATAGACCACGGCTTTGGATCGCAAATAGTAGCTGAAAAGCTTGCTGAAGCAAACATTCCAGTTATATCTGGGCCTCTTATGATAGCTAGACTCTCTCAAATGTATAAATATGTTTCAGATGAAATTCCTGCTATTTTATCATCTAAGGGAGTTAAAACTTCTATAATGACAGATCATCCAGTAATTGCAGAGAAATACCTGAGAATATCCGCTATTGTGGCTGTTATAAATGGAATGAATCGTAAAGAAGCGTTAAAAGCTATAACGATAAACCCGGCGGAAGCTATAGGAATAGGCGACAAGGTTGGAAGTTTGGAGCCTGGAAAAGATGCTGACATTGTTGTGTTTTCAGATGATCCATTAAAAGTGAAATCAAAAGTTGAAATGGTTTTTTTGAAGGGCGAAAAAGTTTACGAAGCAATATAATAAAAGTATCTTATCTCACCCAAACCAAGGATGGTGGTGCGGTCGCCGGGATTTGAACCCGGGATCGCAAGCTTGGAAGGCTTGTGTCCTAACCAGACTAGACGACGACCGCTTTTCACCATTTTCTGTATTGAATATTTAGAACGGGGATAGATAAAATTTCTTTTTATGATTGAGGTTTCTTTTCTGGCTTGAAAAGTTTTTTCTCGTGGGTGGGTTTTGGTTTGAAACTGCCCGGATATACTGGCATGTTTTTTCTTTGTCTTTCTATATTTTTTAGTCTGGCATAGAGTTTTGAAACTTTTGTTTTTGATGGTTTTTTGCTTTTTGGAAACCGGGCGGAAACGGGTGTAAAAGGCTTTTTGATTTCTTTCCCATTGGCTTTTTTCTTAAACCCTTTTGCCTTTACTTCCTTTACTTTTTGAAAGATCACATAGCCTTCTTTCAAATTTGTCTCTTGCACCTTCCATCCGACGTCGATCCAAGCCTTAGCATGAGCGTTTGCTGGGTTGTTATTCCACCATTCCTCGTTTTTATATGCGTTTATGGGCAGGTTATCCTTTATTATCCCATCTATTTCAGCAAGGGAAAGCTTAACGGTGTTGGTGAAGGTTGCCCTAAATTTTAGATAGTTTGTAAGCGCTCCATATTTTGTTGTGGATTTCGGCGAAACTATTTTTCTTGCGCAATGGAGACATAACATTCTTGTGGGATCACTTGTAGAAACATCTGGAACCATGCAATCTTTACAGAAAAGTTTTCCACATCTTTGACAGCGCCTAAGATAGGCATAAGGAAGAACCCTGCCGCATATTCCACATTCATCCTTTAACGGCATCCAAACCCCAAGTAAACGCAAGGCATTTGTTTAATAACTATTTGAGGCATTTGTTATAAACCTATTCGGAAGTCGCAATAAAGTTTATAGATAACCATGCCGCTGCTCAAACCGTGATTTTGATGCTTTTTAGCGAATATTTGCATGAAAAGGCGGAAGAATCAAGGCATAATGAAACGGTTGGCTATTTAATAATCATAATAGGCTCCATATTTTTTGTGGGCGGATTACTTGAAACTGTTATAAAAGTTGAGAATCCAGAGTGGCTTTTGATAATTCCATACCATTTGACACCACATCCCTACAGCCTATTAGGTTTAACTTTAACGTCCATTGGTTTGGTCTTACTCTTAGCTGGAATCATGGTAAGCGTTCATTATGCAAGGGAAAGAGGATGGTACATGAAGGAAATACATAAGGCGCATTCGATAGAAGAAAAGCGAATAAAAATCCAAAGGAAACTAAGTTCTGAACAAGGCTACGGAGAACAAGAGCTGAAAACAAGGAAAAGGAAAGCTTAGCGGTTAGCCCTTTACCACGGCTATCGGCATGCTTGGCGAAATCTCCCCCGCAAACTCACTTTTTCTTTGATTTTAGCCTGTTATGGTGTAGTAGTGGCCTTCAGCGTAGAATATGAACGTTCTGGTTTCATTTGGTTGCGCGAGTAGGATGAATGTTAATTTTATTTGTTGTTGTGGAGTTAGTTCTGCGTATATGTTGTCGTTACAGAGCAGCTTTAACGTTACAAGGCCTTCTTGAGAGTGGTATGCTGAAACCAGATAAGCCTCTTGCATTTGGATTTCTGCTTGTGGGCTTGTGTCTAAGCCTACATAGTCTATTCTGTCCACGTCCACGAAGCACAGTCTGACGCGCATTTTTCCTTCAGCGTCCGGCAAGCAGCCAGTCATGTTGATTACGTCGGTGGTCCAATAATGCCTAGTATAGAATGTGGCCACATTCTCCCAATAGCCAGATACATTCAACACTTGAACGTGGATGGGACATTTTCTCACTGGTCCGTCCTCCCTTATGACAAGTTTTGCGCCGTTGGAAACGTCAGAGCCTGCGAATGTTAATGTTACGTAGCTTCCATTATAGCCCTGATAATAGCTTCCATCCATAGCATTCAACAACGATAAAACGTCAATGCCGTTGTTATCTACAGCAGTTGTGGGCGAGGCTGGATTGGCGTATGTTAGGATTTCGCCGTATGGGCTAACTGCCACATTAACGCCTACAGCGTGATCAACAGCAAAAAGCCTAACCCGGTCTATATAGTCGTGTTCTTGTCCAAATTCGCACAATTTTAGCGAGTAAATCGCGTGGTATGCGCCTTGAAATGTTGGAGTGAGAGGCTGATGAAGCACATAGTAATCATTAACATCAAGTCCGCCAGAGTCTTCAGCAGCTGGCAAAACGTTATTATCAATGACATAATGCGTGCCGTTCCAAACATAGACAAATGGGCAGCCGCTTGGTGGTGGCGTTTCTATGATGTTCATGGTTTGGCTTGGAGACCAATCGCTCCAGTTTCCATGAACGTCCTTGGCCTTAACCTTAACGTAGTATGTTCCCGTTGAAGTCCAATTGTGGGTTGCTGAAGCTGTAACGCCCGAAGCGTATGGACCCACTAAGCTTGTTGAGCCGTCGCTCCAATCGAAAAGGTAACAAACGTTGTCTCCCTCAAGGTCTATTGTGCTTGTGCTCCACGTGTATGAAACGCCAACATATCCAGTGTAAGTGTGGCACCAAGGTTTCAAGGGAATGCTTGGCGGCCTATTAATAGTGCTGACTTCTAGCGGTTCAGACCAGCTGCTCTCTTTTCCTCCTGGATCTATGGCTTTAACTGTAATGTTATATGTTCCGCCAAGATCCCATGTATGAGAAGCACTTGCAGTTTCATTCGACTTAAACGGACCCACCATAGTATAAGTGCCATCACCCCAACTGAAGTTGTAGTAAACCAAATCGCCTTCAGGATCTATGGTCTTAGTGGTATACGCGTACTGTTGGACCGTGTATATTGAAGTGTTGCCGCTGGGTTTATGCGGAGTTAATGGAGAATCGTTAGTTTCCGCGAAATAATAAGCGCTTAGACTCGTGTCGCTTTTAACGTTCAGAATCCTTGAATTGTTTGTGTTGTGGTTTTCCCAACGCTCAAACTTGTAAAGTAAGTCCCCTTGAGGAGAGTAAGACTTTAAAGGTACGGTAACGTTGTATATTCCTTCATGGACTGCGACGAAAGCTGGAGAAAGATATTTTGTTCCGTTCACCCAAACTGTCACATTTTCGATCTCTTCATAAGGTTCACCGATTTCATTGCGCGCGTATGTTCGCACTGTTAGTTGTGATATTGTGCCAATGAACATAGATCCGTCGCCGTAAACCACCATTTGACCTTGACCTTGAGGACACGCATATCCGTTATACAATATACAGCTGCCAAAGTACTTACCCCATAGCTCAAGGGAAGCGCGATCAAGGGAGGTTCTCAAATTGTAAGCTCGAGGGTACAACGCTTCATTGTAGAAGTAGCGTAAAAACCAGTAACTGGCGTTAGGTTTACCATCCAGTGGCGTTGTTAAGGCTGGAGATAGACCATAGAATCCTATAAATGTATAGCCGCCATAATCAGGAGTCTTGTACCCATATTTACTCAGATTTGTTGTATGAAGCCACGCATAGGGCATTCCTTGAGGATTACCTGATGAATCATTTCCTCCAATGTAGTCCCCTTGATAACAAGCCCATAAAAACACAAACCTTACTCGCTGATTAACAGAGTATGGAAATATATCCGTATCCCTTATTACTTGGGTGCAGTCATGATCGTATATTCTCCAATGTGTAGTTCCATCAGTTTCCGTATATTTTTCGCCATGGCCTACGTAAAATGATATAGAATAGTTTCGTCCGGCCCCTGTAGCAGCAATATATATGTTCTCCTTTGTGGTGTTGTCCCCGTACCAATAGTATACAGTATCATAAGCAGGGTCGGTTATGAAACTGCTTTGTATACACAATGTAACATCTTGTCGTAATTGTTCGTCTAAGGGGTCTGATGAGCCAAGTATGGTGGCTGAACGCCCATAGAACGCTTGCGGAGCTTTATAATAAAGTTCGCCATTATCTGCCCATATACCCACTGAATATCCACATATGCCTTTGACGGCGCTATTAAATTCAAAGTTTACCGTCCATAAAGGATAGATCACGTAATAATCATCGCGCTTTCGTGAAATGTCCCTTGAAAAATGTAGCGTTGTCTCATTAGCCACTATTTTGGCACCAATTTTGTCAGCATATGGTTTAGCAATGCCGTAAGCAAAGTTCAGCGCTTCTCCTCTTGACACATTAACGTTCATAGTGGCTATCTTGTTAATCTCCCAACCATCCGAAAACCTATCGATGAAACCATCCTTAGATATGCGCATGGAGAAGGTTTTGTCTGGAACTTCTGTGCCATCTATGTTGCTACACCAGTATAGGCAAATGTCATGTTCTGTGTGCATCAATGTAAGGGTAATAGAGTCTATTTCTATTGTTTGGTTCTGAAAGATCGTGACGTTTTCAAGCATTTTGGCGAAGCCAGCGTAGTAGGGTTTATTAAAGCTGAGCTGATATTGTTGAAGTGCCCTATTTACAATATAAACGTAATCCTTTTCAGAATAGTCTAACATCAACAGCGCATTTGAGGATGTTCTCTCCAACGCGTAGAAGTATACATTGCCATCTACAAAGACAAAATTGGCGCAAAGTTCTCCATTTACACTACGAAGTCTTATATTAAAATAGGTCTCCAAATGTCCTGAGAATTCTGAAACGTAACTGCCTTCAGCTTCAAACCAAATATCATAAGCATCCATTTTGAGGCCTACAATATCCTCTAGAAACTTTATTGCAGTCGCTTTATCCCTAATTTGTGCTTTTATAAACGGGACATTAAAAGATGTTAATGAGCTTGTCAGAATCATGGCAAGCACAAGTTTGTTGATCAATTTTTTTTAATATACACATATACATTTCTTCAATATTTTTGACTTATGTCATATTTAAGCTTTGCAACGTTATCCTAAAATAAGAGTTGCCTCTCTAAGAATGTTGGAGATGATTGGTGAAGATCGCTATTGTCTTAGCTTCTATTATGATTCTTTTGGCAGGGTTATTGGTTAATTTTTGTCGTGACACCTTTTGGCTTGATGAGGCTTTAAGCTTTGGTGTAGGCGAGACCAAAAAAGTACTGGTGCAAAATTCGATTGTGGAATGGAACCAAACGTATGGTGGAAGCCAACTTGACGTAGCTTATTGGGTTCATGAGACCGGTGATGGAGGCTACGCGATTGTTGGGTGGACTGGCTCTTTCAGCATTGGATCTTCAGATTTTTGGCTGATTAAAACCGACGCGTACGGAAACACGTTGTGGAATAGAACGTACGGTGGGACATACGCAGACATGGCGTATTCGGCTCAGCAGACAAGTGACGGAGGATACATAATGGCTGGACGAACGGCTGTTTTTATCCCTGAAATAGGAGCTTTACGGGATGATTTTCTGCTTGTTAAGGTAGATTCAGAGGGTAACGTGAAGTGGAATAAAACCTGTGGCGGACAGGATTGGGATTTGGCCTATTCTGTTCAGCAGACAAGCGATGGGGGGTACGCTGTTGCTGGCTGGACTAGGTCGTTTGGGGCTGGCAACTATGACGCTTGGCTTGTTAAGGTTGACGCTTACGGAAACATGGAATGGAATAAAACGTATGGAGATGCTTTATTCCAAGAAGCGTGGGATGTTAAACAAACAAGTGACACAGGATACATAATGGCCGGCTACACTAGTGCAGTTGGTCAAATGGAAGATTTCTGGCTTGTTAAGGTTGACGCTTACGGAAACATGGAATGGAATAAAACGTATGGTGGAGCCGAGAGCGACTTTGCTTCATATGTTTTACAGACGAGTGATGGAGGGTACATCGTTATTGGTTCAACAAAGTCTTTTGGATCTGGGGAATATGACGCTTGGCTTGTTAAGGTTGACGCTTACGGAAACATGGAATGGAATAAAACGTATGGTGGGAGTCAAGATGATGTTGGATGTGAAATTCAGAAGACCTTTGATGGAGGGTACATAATTGCTGGAAAAACGAAATCAATTGGATCTGGGGAATATGACGCTTGGCTTGTTAAGGTTGACGCTTACGGAAACATGGAATGGAATAAAGCCTTTGGCGGAGTTGGATCGGAAGGGGCGCTGTCTGTTCAGCAGACAAGCGATGGAGGATATGTGGCAGCTGGCTACACATATTCGTATGGGGCTGGTAAGAGTGATTTCTGGGTTGTTAAAGTTATGCCCTTCCACGACGTTTCCATAGCGAATGTTTCTCCTTCAAAAACCGTTTTAGGGCAGGGTTGGGATTTCTTGACCATAAATGTTTCTGTTGCAAATCTGGGATACTTCACAGAAACCTTCAACGTCACCGTTTACTACGATTCTAACCCCATTGGAACGCAAACGGTCTCCAACCTTGCACCGGACAACATAAAAACAATAACATTCCTATGGAACGCCACAAATATTGCGTTGGGAAACTATACAATAAGCGCATATGCGTCTCCAATCTCCGGCGAAAGAAATGCGGAGAATAATCATTATGTTAACGGCATGGTTGAGGTTAAAGTCATCATCTGCGACATTGCCATCGCAGATGTCCACCTCGAAAAAACGCTTGTCGGAGAAGGCTATAGACTGAAAATCTCCGTAACAGTTCAAAATAATGGCGACATAACAGAGACCTTCCACTTAACACTTTACGCTAACACAACAACCATAGGCACGTACGAATTAACCATAACCGGTAAAAACTCGACAACAGTAATAATCTGTTGGCACCCATCAGGTCTCACGAAAGGAAACTATACAATAACAGCTTACATCCCCCCAGTTCGGGGCGAAACAGAGGAAGCCAACAACAACTACATCAACGGATGGGTTTGCATAGTGACACCAGGGGACGCTGACGCTGACGGAGACATAGACATTTATGATGTTGTTTTGATAACAAGCACATATGGCTCCACAATCGGACAGCCAAACTATAACCCAAATGTTGACTGGCTAGACGATGGCGTAATAAACATTTACGATATTGTCATAGCAACAAGCAGATACGGAGAAAAGGACCCGTAACCCAATTTTTCCTATTTTGAAGGTTTAACCTGTTTAAAATTAAATAATCTTGGAGCTCATCGTGGAAAACACCCTTATCCAAGTTTTGGGTCAATTATAGCAAAACAAGTCAATTGAAGTTATTTGTGGTTAAATTATATAAAATGATAAAGTTTGCGCCTTATTCGTCTACGATTAAGCCTATAATTCGCATAAATTTTGAAAAGCTGACTGCTGGGGATTCTTAAATGGCCGGAGGGCAGCCTAATGCAAACTATTAGGCCCTTCTTAATCCATCGGTAGACAGTTTGATCTGTCACGTTAAGCATTTGCGCAACTTCGCTTACCTTGTAATAGGATGGGTAACGCCTGTCCATCTCCTACACGCTAAATATGGAGTTTGACCTTCAATTTAAGCTTTAAACCCTGAAACGGCTTCAAAACGCTTTTTAGCTTAAATTTAAACCCAATTTTCGCGACGTTTATATTTATCGACGCCTTAGCGTTAAGTGGATAAAATATGCCCTCTAGACGTATACACGAATATTTGGATATGCTGCTTTTCGGTAAACGTTATAGTTGGCTCCATAAGTGGATGGATGAGCCATATAAGCGTTTAGGCAAAAATCATAGGCTGATGCGCCACAACCCTATTAAAACGCCTTTCGAAACCTTCATAATCTCAGGTGGAGACTGGAAAGCATACATTTCTGCAGCGAACCACATAATGATGGATGAAGGCGTGATAAATCCAGCCATAACTGAAGCATTACGCCTAATAAATAAGCTTAAAAGAAGCAATTAAGAGGATCCATTTGCTGAATGGCCTCCAAAGGGGCGGGTAGTTTATTGTCCCGTAAACTTAAAATTTGCTTAACCTTGAACATTATTTGATTTGAGAGGAGAAAGGAGGTGATATTATATTTTGAATTGGAAAAAATACTCGATATCTGTTTGCCTCAGTGCCATAATATTGGCTTTAGGTTTCATATGCGTTTCTGAAAGTCAATCATTGCGCAGCCAATCCTCTGGCAAGGCTGGAACCAGCGATTATGATCCATGGCTGGACGTTAACGATGATGGGCGAATAGATGGATTAGATGCGTTGGCAATATGGAAGGCATATGGAAAAACAGGAGACCCCCAGCAAAACGAGTAGTAATGGAAACTTTAAGCAAAGAAATCACATTAAATTGGACGATACCTCCTGCCATGGGCATGATCGGCTACGCGTATTTAGGGAATTTAACGGGATATAAAACAATAACAGTAGCTGTCAGAGCAGAAGGGCCCGCGGCTAGTGGTGATACGATTAACGTCAGATTTGCCTTCGGTTTTACATCAACAAGTGGTCTTATAATATTTGCGAATTGGGATGTCCCTGTATATCTTCCAGACATTACTTTTCCAACATTATTTGAATGCTGGAGTACGAGGTATATAGCTGGACCAAAATTATATTGGTCATGGTCGAACCTAAATAGCTATTCGGTGACCGTTCATGTAGCAATATACTTAACAAGCCCGTGAAAAGATGTCAATTATTACTTTAAGGGGTTCGTGAAACTTTGAGGAAAACTTCGAGAGAACCTTTAAACATGACTCCAAATCACCATTCGGAATTTCGCTTATGGCGTCATAAAAAACCTTTACGTCCCTTTCGGTAACAAATTTTTTAACAGCTTTCTCGAAAGAACTCCATTTTTCATCATTCCAAAACCAATTTGCTGAATCTTCACCGATCTCAGCCTTATAATAATCCCTTTCCTCATTTCTAGTACTTTCACTGCCTAGTGGGTATTGTGGAAGTTTAATAAGGGGTGGGCTTCTCACCATTTCACCCATATGCAACGTTGCTATAAAAGGAGCTTTTAAAATAATTTGAGTGTCTAGTTTGGAAGAGTTTCTGATCTTCAATGCGTTGATCATTTTTGAAGCTGCCTTGCATCCTTCGATAATTATTTGCTTTTCCGCTCCTTTAATTCTACCTTGACCCAGAACATTTAAAACGACGTCTAAATTCAGCGTGTAATACTTCTTGGGTAGCCCGCGACCCTTCTCTATCCGTGCGATCTTAATTATACGCATTTTTTTTAGGTATTTGATATCCTTTGATAATAAGGTTCTTTCCTTTACCTCATTGTGACAGTGCCGGAACTTTGTAAGCATACTCTCTAAGTAATCTTCGCAATGGGTCAAGTGAAGAATTATCCTGACCAGTCTCTGAATTCGACTTTTTCTTTTAATTTTAAGATAATTCATCAATTTAAATACGTCTGTAATAACTTTAAAGTTTTTGTAAAGGATTTGTCCCAATTTCAATATTAAACTTACGGCGTAATTTCAATATTGAAATTAGAAGAAAATGTTAATATTAACATAATGAGCTTATTTTAAGAAAAAGCCTTTAAATTTTACCTTTTATTTAAAAATGGTGAAAAAATGCCAAGAAAAACGGCAATTATAACTTTTTCAATACCTTTTGAGCTACTGTCGCTTGTCGATGAATTCAAGCGCAAAACGGGAATCAGCAGAAGCGAGCTTATAAGGCAATCTATCATCCAAGGCTTAGCAAACATAGAAAAACTAGGTGATAAAAATGCCTGAGATAGACGTTGAGTTCATCCAACCTCTGCCGGAGCCAAAGGAAGGCGAAACCTACGCTATAGAAACAGTAGAGCACATCAATAAAACACCGCTTCGAGGCCTTGAGGCATGGCGGGCTACGCTTTGTAATGTCAGGGATGGAAGCTTATGTGCGACGATGTTATGGAAGAGGGAGCGCGTTGGGCCTAACTCTAAGCTCGGAGCCTTCATTTCTGTTCTTGGACGTAACACGGACCTATGGGTCGGCCGGAAAGTTAAGTTTTTGGCTTGGAAGCATAGGGACAGGAAAGTTGAGGCTGTTATTTCATCAGATGCAGCACAAAAGGATTCGATATCAACTTGCAAGAAACGATTAGTTGAAACCCTTGAGAAAGGCAAAGCGTATACTGTCGCTGATGCCAAAAGTGCGGGATTGGGCTATCCTGATGATGTAATAACGTCTGCTTTTGAACTTTTGGTTAGCGAAGGCAGAGCCTTCAAAATCCCGACAACGCCTACGCGATACTTCTTTGAGGGTTAGAGATGCGTGCTGAGAAGGCTTATTTGGTTAGGCTTAGGCTTTTGGAAAGGTTTCTCTCAGAGAAGTTTTCTTATCTCAGGCGTGTATGTATCTCTAGTGATATATGCGCTTCTGAGAAGACATCGACTGTTCTGAGAGAGTTTCCGCCCGGACTTCTTCCAACAGCCGTAAGCGTTGAACTGGCCCTTTACACCGGCTACATTGAGCCATACGACCCTTTAAGCATGCTTATCATCGCGCCTGTAGGAAGCGGAAAAACAGAGCTGCTTAAGGCTTACACAGAAAACAGAGGCATCGCGCTTTACAACGATTTCACAAGCTATGGGCTTACGGGATTGCTTGGACAAATCCAAGCCGGGCTTATACGCCATGTCATGGTTGCGGATCTAGTCCGGCTTACAGCCAGAGGAAACCCTGTGTGGCACCAAATACTGTTGACGCTTAACGCTTTGATAGAAGAGGGTGTCCAAAACATAGACACCTTCCACATACGATTCCACTCGCCAACGCCGGTCAAGGCGGGCGTTATAACAGCCTTAACAACGGACGAATGGAAAGCAAGACGCAAACAATGGATACGCTTAGGCTTTCTCAGCCGAGCAGTCCCAATAAGCTATCACATCGCGCCTGAAGACATAATCCGCGGGGAACAAGCCCTATACAGGGCTGAACCCACGTTTAAACCAGTAAAGCTGGACTTCCCGGAAAAGCCTGTGTGCATCGCAATTCCGGAAAAGCATAAAGAAGCCCTGATGCGCCTAGGAAGAGTCATAGCGGCTGTAAACCGCGATGAAACGCGTTTCCGGTCGCATCGCCACGTCTTGGCAATGGCTAAGGCTTCAGCCCTACGCGGAAACAGGACGGAAGTAGACGAGAGCGACGTTAAACTGCTCAAAGCCCTAAGCGTTCTATGGCTAAGCCCATACAGCGGAGACGAGCCAAGCTTCCGCATAATGCTCACGCTTCCAGCAACACCAAACCGCATACTAGACGCGCTTTCAAGCCTCTACAGCCCAGCCACAATTTACAGACGACTAAACTACCTTGAACACTTAAAGGCCATAAAAAGGGAAGGCGACGAATGGATTCCAAACCTCTAGTCTACCTGCAACTAACAAGCCTTGAAACCTTCATTGAGGAGCTAAAGCGTAGAAACCTAAGCGAAGCAAGGCTTAGCGATTGGCTTCAGCGCAAAGAATTGTTTGAACGCCGAAAGTTTAGGCTAACAGCCCTAGACCCATATTATGGGCTAATACTACGCTACGAAACAACATACTATCAGGGCTTAGCTGTTGATGGCGAGACGGAGGAGCTTAAAAAGCATAGGGAAGAAGCCAAAAGGCGGATTGCTGAAAGGCTTGAGGCTGAAGGAATACGCCTACTTGAAGGCGAATACCACACTGGAAAGGCTGAATGGTGAACAAACAGCCTAGACCCTTCAATGCTAAAATTTTCATCGTCTATGGGTTGCACTTGGCATCTACGGGTTGCCATTACAATAGGACTGCAGCCTAATCCTCAGCAATTCGAGGCTACGAAAGGTGAGAAGCCTTAAATCCTTAAAAGAGGCTAATTCTGAAAACGGCGACGTTTTCAGGCTTCTCTTCAGAAACCGCAAAACAGTGTATGCTTCAAGGCTGCTGTTCAACTGGATGCTTAAGAGAGGAGGATATGCAAAATCCACGCAGCTGAGCCGCTTCGCATGGAAGCTTCAGAAAGGCCAAGCAGAAAAGGGCTTCAGTTATAGGCGTTCAAGCCTATACCGAACGGTTTTAAGGCGCCTCTTAGACTTCGGTTTCATAAGCCAACAGCAAATATGCGACAGGGAAACAGGCAAAATAGTTCAAGCATACGTCCTCATAAAGCAGCCCATACCAAAAAGGGCTCCATTAGGCGGTGTAAGCTTCTGGAAACTTGCATGGCAAATCTGCGACCAATGGAACCACATGCTTGAACACAAAGCAAGCCAAGGATAAAGGTCGATGGATAAGCCCATTCGATGTCCTCAATGTGGTTCACCGCTTCTGTGGAAGAATGGAATGCGTTACCTAACAGATGGCTCAGCAGCTCAAAGGTTTGTCTGCCGAAACTGTGGACACCGCTTCACGGATCCAAGCCATAAAAGTCAAAAGCAAAACCACAAGTCGATAATATTGGAGAGGGCCCCATTGACCCTTGAATTGAAGGGTGAAAGGCAGGATGCGGGGGCCACACAGCTTTCATCAGACATTAAAGGAAGACTCGTAGAGTTCGCCTGGTGGCTTAAAAAGCAGGGGCGTTCTGAGCATACGATAGCGAATTACGTGGAATTCCTAAAAATGATGGTTGAAAACACGGCAAATATCCTAAACCCTGAAAGCATCAAAGATGTTCTGGCTAGGCTGAATAAAAGCAACTCCTGGAAGCATCATGCCATATGTGCTGCAAACGCCTTTCTGAAAATGCATGGGTTAACGTGGGAAAAGCCTAAATGCGTTAGACAAAGGAAACTTCCCTTTATACCCCTTGAAAACGAACTTGATAATCTAGTGGCTGGTGCAGGAAAAAAGGTTGCAGCTTTCCTGCAGCTTCTGAAGGAGACTGGAATGAGGGCGGGTGAAGCGTTAAGGCTGAACTGGAGAGATGTGGACTTTGAAAGGCAAATCATAGTATTGAATCAGCCGGAAAAGGGGAGTCAACCTCGGGTTTTTAAGGTTAGTTCAAAGCTTATTGGAATGCTTAACGCCTTGCCGAGGAAAAGCGAGAGGATATTTCCAATAACATATCATGCCATGAAACGCAGCTTCATGTTAGCTAGGAAAAAGATTGCGGTGAAGCTTGCAAACCCTAGGCTTCTGCAAATAAGCTTCCACACGTTTAGGCATTGGAAAGCCACGGTGGAATACCACAGGACGAAGGATCCTCTTTACGTTAAGGAGCTCCTTGGACACAAAAAACTGGATACTACCTTGCTATATATTCAGATTGAAAGGACGATATTCCAGGATTCAAACGACGAGTTCACCGTGAAGACTGCAAGGACGCCTGAGGAAATCAAAGGGCTGCTTGAGGTGGGCTTTGAATACGTATGTGAGAAGGATGGGCTGATGTTCTTCAGGAAAAGGAAATAAATTATCCCTTTACGGTGACAGTTAGCCCTTTACCACGGCTATTGGAACAAACCTAGCAACTTTCGTGGCTATTCCAACTTTATCGCTCACATCCGCAACTATATCAACATTTTTGTAGGCTGGATCTGCCTCTTCAGCCAAAACAACAGAGCTTTCAGACCTAACAAAGATTCCTCGCTGCTCCAAAGCCTTTTTCACGTCTCCACCCCAGAACCTCCTTTTAGCAGCGTTTCTGCTTAGCATTCTTCCAGCGCCATGAGCAGTGGAGCCAAAACTTATTTGCATAGCTTTTTCAGTACCCACCAGAAGCCAAGAGCTTGTCCCCATACTTCCTGGTATAAGCACTGGCTGACCTACTGAAGCGTAGTCGGCTGGAATTTCGGGATGCCCCGGCGGAAAGGCTCTTGTTGCACCTTTTCTGTGAACCCAAACCTTCCTTCTTTCTCCATTGATTCTATGCTCTTCTATTTTTGCAATGTTATGAGCCACGTCATAAACGAGTTTTAAACCAAACCTTTCCGGGTCTTCTTTGAAAACTTGTTGGAAACTTTGTCTAACCCAATGCATTATGGCTTGACGATTGGCAAAGGCATAATTAACAGCGCAAGCCATCGCCTGATAATAATCTTCTGCTTCATTACTTTTTCCCGGAGCGCATGCAAGCTCCCGGTCTGGTAAAACTATCTTATATTTATGCACAGCTCTTTCCATAACCCGCAAATAGTCTGAACATATTTGGTGGCCGAAGCCTCTGGAGCCGCAGTGAATCATGACTGTTACTTGTCCTTCATGTTCGATTCCGAAAATTTTAGCCGTTTTGGCATCGTAGATTTTGTCTACTTTTTGAATCTCTAGGAAATGGTTTCCAGAGCCTAAGGTGCCAATTTGTGTTACGCCTCTATTTTTGGCTGTTGTTGAAACCTTGTCTGGATTTGCATTTTTCATGCACCCGCGCTCCTCGCAATGTTCAGCATCCTCAGACCAGCCTAACCCTTGATCGATGACCCATTGAACTCCTTCGGTAACAAGCCTTTCCAAATCATGCGCTGTGGCTTTGAAATCTTTTCTGCGACTTCCAAGCCCGCACGGAACATTTTCGAAAATAGTATTCGTCAGTTGGGCGAGTTTTGGGCGTATGTCTTGTTCTGAAAGGTTTGTTGTTAATAGGCGAACTCCACAGTTTATGTCGTAACCCACTCCACCCGGGCTGATTACGCCTTCTTCATAATCTGTTGCAGCTACTCCGCCTATCGGGAAACCATAACCTTCATGCCCGTCTGGAAGCGTTATGGAGTATTTGTAGATGCCTGGTAAATGGGCAACGTTAGCGCATTGCCAAAGTGTTCTATCAGTCTGCATTTTCTCCAGTAACTCGCCATTGGCAAAGACTACTCCTGGAACTCGCATGCCTGGCTTGTATTTTGGTATGCGCCATGTGTAATTGTCTATCTTTTCTAAGGGAACTTTTTCTGGAGGTGGACGGCTTTCTTCTTCGCTCATTTTTTCACCAGTTTATACGAATATTGTGGCTGGAATATAAACAATTTTGGCGTTTATACCAAAACAATTACTGCGGGTTCCATCCGAATTTTTCTATAAAATCAATAAAACCCCGCAAACTTTCGTTTAACACCGTTTGGCTTAAAACTGGATGAACCTTAATATACGCCAAAGCCTTCTGAAGAGCTTTATCGCTCTTAATTATTCGCTCACTTATCATTTCCAAACTTTCCCCGTTTTCTAAGCCTTGCTTTACAATTTGTGCCCAAAGATTAAGCTGATGTGAATATGTCTGAAGTTTTTCTAGAGGCTTGCTTGCTCTGCCAAAATGAGTATAACATAACACTTTAGGTTTTAGGCTTATCAGCTTATCTAAGGAAGCTAAGGCGATATCCAAGCGAAAAGGCGAAGGCGTTGTGGGCACGATTGCGTCGATTTCGCTTAGATAAATGCCCGCAGCATCCCCTGGAAAAAGGCTTTTGCTTGATGGTTCATAATAGCTTTGGTGATGGGAAGCGTGTCCCAAAGTTTCCACAACTCTTAACTTAACATCAGCCTCTCCAATATCAAATGTCATGCCATCCGTGGCAGCAATGATCCTTTCTTCGGGAACTGGCTCTGGTCTGCCATAAATTTCAGCTATGCCCTTCAGAACGCCTTTTGATTGTTGCCAAAGTTTTTCCGGATTCACCAGATGAGGTGCTCCTCTTGGGTGAACAACTACCTTTGCTTTAGGCAGAAACTTTAATAGTGTTCCAACGCCTCCTCCATGGTCAAGATGGACATGAGAAACAGCCACGTAAGCTACCTCTTCAAGCTTAACATTTAATTCTTTTAAGCCGGAAAGCAGATTTGGCACAGACGATGTGGGACCTGTTTCAATTATTGCCACTTGTTTTTCTTTCAGTATGTAACTGCCAATAAAATTCTTTATTCCTTCAACTTGAACGTCAATAAGGTAAATGTATTCTCCAATTTTTGATATGCTCATTTTTGTATCCGATCGCTCCAAATGAAAATTTTAGAATATACGTGGTTTGCCTTAAACATTTCGTATCTCTCCTAGCCCCTAAGCTTTTTGGTAGCCCGGGAGAGATTCGAACTCTCGTCTGCGGGTCCAAAGCCCGCTATGCTTGTCCACTACACCACCGGGCTTCCTTGAAACATGTTGTTAAGCTAAGTTTTTATTAAGTGATTTTTGATTAAAACTTTCCTATTCTTGCGTATTTTAAAGATTACTTCACGAGTTTTGTTAATAATATGATTTGCGTTGCTTTTGTCGATGTTGTTTAGATTTAGAAAGTTTATTATTCGTTCATAGTTTTTTGGGTTTTTCTCTTCCAGTTTTTCCAAGGAGCGCATTAGAGTTGTATAGTCTATCTTTACCTTTTCAATGGTGGATTTTAGCCAAACATAGTTTTCAATAGTGCTGAGGAGTATGTCCTTTAAATAGTGGGAGGCTTCTGAGAATTTTTCAGTTTCTATTAAAGAGTTTGTGCGCATTATGGCGCCTTGCAGAAAGGCTGGATTCAGATAATAGTTGAGTTTAGCTTTGACTTTGAAGTGAATGGAATCGAGGGTTTGCATGTTCTGTCTTGTGGTGGCTTGCATCTCATCCCAGATATTTTTGAAAAGCCTTAGCTTTTCCTTAACTTTTTCACCATTTGCTTCTTTCAACCTTGTTTCTTCCATGAATTCCTTGAAAAGGCTTTCCATTCCAAGTTTTGTTGCTGAAGCTTCGAGGTTTTCTAAAAATCGACTGTTTGAAAGAGGTTGAAGGGCTATTTCAACTAAAACTTTAAGAATATTCTCCAGGGCTAAACTGGCAAAAAGAAGTGCACTGCGGAAGTCTTCTCTGGAGAAGGCTGAAGTGGCACGGCTTAGGTAAATGTCGGCGTCTACAATGTGGGTTTCGATTCTAATGTCAACCCTTTCAGGTGAAGCATAGGATTTAGTCATAAGAATTTTTGTGTTTGTCAATGACCAGTCTCTGTCGTAGAGAATTTGCATCTCATAAAGTTTCGGGTCTATTTCTGGAGGGATGGGCCCATGAATCCATTTTTTGGGAACATGGTCCAAATCTATGAATAATCCATTAACTTCCATCCTTTCCACATACTCATCGGGAATGCTGCTTTTGTCAAGAAAGAATAGGTCAACATCACTTGAGGATGCAGCATCTCCTCGGCTCCAACTTCCAAACAATCCTATACCATAAATGTTTTCTTTAACCCTAAACTCTGCCACTATCCTTTCCAGGGTTCTTCTTATTTTCTCTGGAAGCTTTATCAATGGTTTTCCCTTCGCCTTTGCCTCTACGAAGTTGTAGCTTATATAAGTATTCAAAATTTGTGAGCTAGATATTTTCAACCAGACCGCAAAATTTATATATTGAAACATTTCATCTAATTAGGCTCACCGGGGGCCGGATGTGCTGTTTTCTAATTCCGAAGTCCCAGATGAGGAATGCGAAAGGTGACGGTTCTGCAAACATTAGGGTGACGGAAAATGAGCAAGAAAGAAGGTGGAACCCGCCAACGTCTAATCGATAAATGCCCAGAATGCGGTAGTGTAAACCTTATTCATGATTATGATACTGGAGAGACTGTTTGTGGCGATTGTGGACTTGTTTTGTATGAGCAAATGATGGATAAAGGCCCCGAGTGGCGAGCTTTCACTCAAGAGGAAAAGGCTTCAAGAAGCCGTGTTGGAGTGCCAACATCATATTCTGTTCATGATAAAGGGTTGTCAACTGCCATAAGTCAGGTTGACCGCGACGCCTTTGGAAGGAAACTTCCTCTTTCCACACGGTTGCAGATGTGGCGCTTGAGAAAATGGCAAATTCGCTCTCGTGTGCACAGTTCTATTGATAGGAACTTGGCTCAGGCTATGGCTGAGTTGGATAGACTTTCTGATAAAGTGTATATCCCTCCACCAATTAAGGAGAAAGCTGCTGTAATTTACCGCAAGGCTTTAGACAAGGGTTTGGTTCGTGGAAGATCCATTGCTGCGATAGCGGCTGCTGCCTTGTATGCTGCTTGTCGTGGAAGCGGGACACCAAGAACGCTTAGGGAGATTGCCGAGGCAAGCCTTGTCGATAGGAAAGATGTAGCCCGCTGCTATAGGTTGCTTTTGAGAGAGTTGGATGTGCAAATGCCCATTGCGGACCCGCTAACATATGTGTCAAAAATTGCTGAGCGAACGGGGATTAGCGGCAGAACCCAGGGTTTGGCTGTTCAGATTTTGAGGGAAGCAAGAAAGAGGCGGGCTGCTGCCGGAAAAGACCCTATGGGTTTGGCTGCTGCTGCCTTATATATCGCTTGTTTGCAGAGCGATGAAAAGAAGACTCAAAAAGATATTGCTGAGGCTGCTGGTGTTACAGAAGTAACTGTTAGAAACCGCTACAAAACATTGAAGAAGCAATTGAATCTTGAACTGCCTGATTAGTCATAACTGCGCTTTATGCAGTTTTAACTTTCTTCTTTTTCGATTTCCATGACTAGTGGACCAGTGTATCCGCAGTTTTCGCAAACATACTTTTTTGGTGTAAGCCAATAATCGAGGCTGCTAGACAGATGAATTTTTGGGCTTCCGCATCGGGGACAATAAATTTTTGACGGTTGTCTATGTTTTAGCATCCGAAATACTTCACGTATATTTTCAAGCAGTTTCAATTGGGCTTACTCCTTCTTACGGCAATTACTGAAGCTCAATGTTTTCTTCTGGATATCCAAGCTTCACTAAGTATTGCTTAACCTTCTCTCGGTGGTCTCCTTGTAGCATTATTTGACCGTTTTTCGCTGTTCCTCCGCAGGCGCAGAAGCTTTTTAGTTGCTGGGCTATATTGGCCAAATTTGTGTTTTTGTCGTTTATGCCGTCCACTATGGTTGTTGGTCTGCCGAATTTGCGTGTTTCAAGTCTTATGCGGATTCTCTGTTGCTCCTTTTCGATTTCGCTGCAAACGCACAAATCCTTAGGAAGCCCGCATATTGGACAAATCTCAGCCATGACGCTCAAATCTACAATTGCCATGGGAGTATATAAGATTTTCAAATTTTCCATTCATAATCAAACTATACTTTGCTTAATTATGTCACAACACCCATTCTATGCAATTCTTCTTTTAGACCGTCCATAACTTGTTTGAGGCTTTGTCTCCTTTGCACGTATTCGTCTCCTGTCACTTTGCCCACTTTAAAGTCTTCATCAAGCTGCTGTAATTGAGTGTTTATTTCCTTTATTCTTGCCCTCAATTGGTCAATATAGGAAACAGCCCTCTCCTCTGCTATAACTTCTGATGGCGTTAAAGCCATTTTTATTACGCCATCCTCTATTCTTAAGATTCTGTCGGCGGCTCTTGCAACACTTGGGTCATGAGTTACCATTATTATTGTTTTGCCAAGCTCTCTATTCACTTTAACCAAATAATCGACAACTATTTTTGCATTAACAGTATCCAACTCGCCTGTGGGCTCATCCGCTAAGAGGACTGGGGCATCGTTTGCAAGGGCTGCTGCTATGGCGACGCGCTGTTGTTCTCCTCCGCTTAGTTCTTCTGGTTTGTGGTGAGCTCTTTCTGTTAAACCGACGATTTTTAGTAGTTCTTGAGTGCGTTCGATTCTTTTGCTTCTTGGAACGCCCAAGGCTATCATGGGAAGTTCGATGTTTTCTGCGGCTGTCAATGTTGGGATTAGGTTTAGTGTTTGAAATATGTGGCCGACGATTTTTCTTCGGTAGTTAACGAGCTGTGTTGTCGGGAGGGCTGTTACTTCTGTTTCGCCAACATGCACTTTTCCAGCTGTTGCTTGGTCTAAGCCGCCTACAATGTTGAGAAGTGTTGTTTTTCCGCTTCCGCTCGGCCCAATAATGGATATTAATTCGCCGGCTTTGACGTCCATGCTTAATCCTCTTAGGGCTTGCACTTCAATCTTGCCAATGCGATAGACTTTCACTAAATCTCTAATTTTTATGTCTAAACCTTTCATCTTAGGCGAACCATCCTTTCCAGTTTTGTGACGTATCTTCTTGACATGATTAGGATTGGAAGGATTGTTGCTGCAAAAATAAGCGCCAAACAAGAAGCAAGCATTAAAGTTGTGTCTAATGGGAAGACTAGGCGCCTCTTAACAAGTTCTGAGATCATGACGTTAGAAGAGGAAATATTTCCATACACAATTATAACGCCTACAAAAATGCCAAATATTACAGAAAAGGTTACTAGGGCAAGGTTTTCCGTCAAAAACATTATGACCAACTGCTTATAGGATAAGCCTTTAACGCTCATTATTGTGGCTTCGCGACTTCTCTCCTTTAAACTGACAACGCTTATGAGGGCTGTTCCTACAGAGGCTGCTAAAACCGCGAAAACAACGCCCAACCTCTGAACGTCCAATGTGCCCATTTCAATAACATTTCCTTGAGCCTTCTCCCACTCCTCAGCAAAAGACTGCACCAGAGTGATAGGCAATTCTAAGTTGCGAATGTTATTGGCAACAGTTTTTCCCTCTGCTCCATTCTTTAACTTTAATAGGATTTTTGCTGAAGGACTTATGTAGGAGCTGATTTCTTCCATGAATCCTTGAGAAACATAGGACCAGTATCTGCTTATGGGCATTTGGAATGGGTAAATTTGGGATTGGGATTCTGAGCTTGGTCCGAAAAAGCCAACAACTCTAAGCCCTATGGGTTGCGAATCAAAGCTTAAGTATAGGGTTTGTCCGATTGTGAGATTAACATATGATTCGGCGACGTAACGTTCTAAAATGATTGTGTGGTTATCTGCGGCTAGATTACTGAATGCTGTTGTCACAGCTGTTCCGCTGAACCATTCACCTTCGTAATAGGCCACTTTTAACCAAGTATCTGGGTCTACCGCTTTCATGAGAATGTTGCCACGTGAAAACGAATATTCAATTGTAGCATTATAAACAAATTCGGAAACATTTGCCATAATAGCGTCTAGAATTTCTGGTGCATCATTAGCGTTTGGAACAGTAACGGCGATGTCTGCGCCAACTTGGTAGTATATTCTTCTCATGGCGTAGTCTTGTTCGCTGGCTAATTGCCCATTAACTTGAACGCTGTAGCCGACTATCAAAGCGATTAAGAAGGCGATGGCTGCAGAGCGGGCGGGGTTTCGTCTAACGTTTTTTGTAGCTAAAACGCCTAAATCTCCGAAGAACTTTGCTGCCTTCGCTGTTAATTGCTGAAACTCCAATGAGCCTTGAATAAACATTTTTGTGAATCCCCAAAAGAAAAGCAATGGTCCAATGTAGTTAAGTATCGAATCTACGAACATGAAAATTCCAACAAGAAGCATGAGAATGAAGTTTCCGCCACCAAACATTATTCTCATCAAAACCACAGTCATGTTTACGCCGCTTAGAAAGACTGCTATTTTGTATGTTCCCAGAATTAACGCAACCATGGGCCACCTTTTCTTGTAGGATTTCTCTATTTCCATTGGTAAATATTCTCTGAGTGCTTCTACTGTGGGGAGTTGGGAAGCCTTTCTTGCTGAGCTATAGGTTGAGAGGAAAGCCATGATAACGCCGAAGGCTATTGTGAAGCTTACAGTGAAGGGGCTAATTAGATTTAGGTTAAACAGCATGTCTGTGCTGAACTGTGTAAATAACGGGTTTAAGAGAAAGCCTAAGAATACTCCAAGGGCTCCGCCAATCAACCCTATCAGCAAAGTCTCAGTCAAGAATGTGCGTAGAATCTGACCCCTTGAAAAACCCTTTGTTAATAATAGCCCAATTTCTCGTCTCCTCAAATTGAAGGAAACGTCTGAAACGGTTGTTCCCAGATACCAAGCCATAAAAAATATTGGAAGAGAAACAAGAGTAAACATGAATCTTATGCCTATAGATACGAATTGAAAAGTTTGCAGACGCCATTCCAAATTGTTCTGAATACTCATAGCGCCAGAGCCAAGATGATAATATATTATGTTTTCAATGCTGTTTTTTACCCTCTCAATCTTGTTTAGGGACGTGCCTATGTCCCATGGATTTATCAAAGCGTCACGGTTTAAGTAAACGAGAAGGCTTGTTTCCAACGGCAAATATGATAAATCTCGTATTGCTGCCAAAATTTTTTGCATTGTTTTTTCCCAGCTTATAAGAAGGAGAAAATCCATCTGAGTTTTTGGAGATACAATATCTGTTCGAAAAGGCGTTCCAAACCACTGCTGATAACCAGAAGCAATTGCAGAAGCCTTATCATCTAACTGGGCGAAACCTTTCACTGTTAGATTTAATAACATATTGGTTTGAGCATTAATATTGATTCGGGGATTATAGGTGGAAAAGTTTACTTGGATTATATCGTTGATTTTCACTATGCTTGCTAAAGCTGTGTTCTCTGGAATGTAGGTTTCATTTTCCCCGATTTCTTCCGCTGGTCTGTTCAACCATCCCTTGTAAACTTGCGAATAATTTGTTATGGCTGTTATTCTTGTTATATCCTCCTTCGCTAAGTCATTTTCATCTGAAATTGTTATTGGAACCCAATAAACCCTTGAAATTATTTCAGCATCCACAACTCCACTTACATCTAAAACTTTTTCACGAACTGTAAGTAACTTTGTTAAGTTGCTAAGGTTTTGTATGTTTGCTTGCATGTCAACGTACACATTTCTAAGTTGTTGGTCAAGGGCTTGTCTTGCAGTTGCATTAGCTTTGATGTCTATTCCTGCAAAGAATGCCGATGCTAAAGTTATTCCTATCAATAATGCCAAAAAGAGTTTCCATGAACGAAACACACGCTTAACAGCATAGAATATGGGCATTAGCCATCACATTCTGATTTCATTATGAAGTTTTTAAGTCTATTGTTTAGAACAAGCCTTATTTAGGCAAGTTTTTCTTCAACTTCAAGCTTCTCAAGTTGCTTCAGCACATACCGACGAATCTCACCGGGCTTTGGCAATTTACCAACTACTTTTCCATCCTTCACTAATGGTTTGAGCATAGCTTCAGTTTTGCCTCCGCAAATTGGACATTTAGGCTGCGCTTTATCAAAAGGTAAAACTAAATCCGTCAAACATTTTTGGCACCGCCAAACCTGTTTTTTGCCGCCCATCTTACCCCTCTTAGCGCATAGCTTGCCATCAATTTCAACAATGTCCATGGCAAAATCAATTGTTGGCGCATTGCTTAAGGCTGTGCCAACACCGAAGCCTTCGGCTCCCGCTTCGCATAGTTCTTTCATGTTTTCCTCGTTTAATCCGCCAGAAACGAAAATTTTCACATGATTAAACCCTCTAATATCAAGCTCCCATCTTACTTCGCGTATAAGCTCTGCAAAATCGCCCTTTCTTGAGGCTGGCGTGTCAAGGCGCACAGCGTATAAGCGTTCTTTTAGGGCTTCGGCAGCCATTATAGCCTCCATCTTCTCATCAGAATAAGTGTCTATCAATGCAATTCTTGGAACTTTAGGCGATATTACTTCGTCAAAGGCTTTCCAAGCCTTAACTTGGTCTCCAAAAACTATTATTAAGGCGTGGGGCATAGTGCCAGAAGGTTCTATTCCCAAAATTTTTGCTCCGCTTAGGCTTGAGACGCCGTCAAAACCGCCTATGTAGGAGGCTCGGTCAATCATGGGAGAAAGCGTTGGATGCATGCGGCGAATTCCAAAGGAAATTAACGTTTTATCCCCAACAACCTTGCGCATCCTCGCAGCCCTTGTTGCCACGCCAGAAGCTTGACAAATCAAGCCGAGAAGAGGCGTTTCATAAAGGCAGAAATTGCCATAGGGTCCTTCAATGCGCATGACTAGTTCTCTTACGCCTCTAAAATCTTCATGTCGGAAAACACTTCCTTCAGGCATAGCATAAACATCCGCCGTTATGCCTTCAAATAGGTGGGCGACTTCTTCGATTCCGCATAAAATTCCCCAAGACCAACCGTGCGGAAGCTTGCCGGGCGTGACATCAGCGATTACTGGCGTTTTGTCTAAGCCTTTCGCTTCCATGATTTGTTTTGTTCTAACGAAGTATATGTCTGTGGTTTCGCCGCGTTTTATTTCTTCATCTGAAGCGTAATGGAACAACCTCTTCATTTGCTTGGCGCTCCAAACATAGCTTAAATAAACATTTTAAGGTTTTACGTTTTACGCTTTCAAAACAATTATAAGCAAATTTACAAAGCCTACTTCTATGACTGCTGCAATTAGGAATATGCCGTAAATGTACGCTAAATCCTTCATAGACATAGTTCTGCTCAGAGTCTTCTCTATTGTCAAGTAAATTCCATAACCCTCAACAATCCCTATGGGAGCACTTATAAGCAGAATCAAAGGCAAAGCCTCAACAGTTATCCCGCCAAGCAGAGAACCTCCCCTCAAAATGCTCAAAAAAACAATCATAACCGTAAAAACTAGCGCAAAGGTTTTCGGATGCTCCAGGACAATATTTCCATACCTTTCCCTCTTAAAGAAGTTTAAAACCACCAAATTAACGTAGAAACTCATCCCCAAAAGAATCAGCGAAATCACAAGAAGGTTATGGATAAACAACACGGCAACCGCTATAAGTTGATTACTGAGAATTATACTCAAACTCTGAAAGAAAACTGTGTTTTCAACATAAGAAAGTAGCAGAAAAATTAGAAAGGCTAAACCTAAAAATACAGTTCTGGTTTTTTCACCAAACAATTTGAAACCTCTAAAGGATTAAAATCATGAAGGAGAGGAGACGTTCAATTATGATGACGAGAATGCCAAAGAATAAAGCCAATAGAATGAACACAGTCAAGTAAATGATTATTGCCAGTATGCCAACAGCCAACGACCCAAGCCAGCCCGTTTCATAGAGACTTTTGACCAGAAGAAGCCAAGTGATAATGCTAAGCGCTAAACCTAGTAGAGGATAGGGGATGAACATAAAGAAAAGCGTTGACAAAACGGTTCCAAGAAGAGCAATGATGAAGGCATCTGAAAAACGGGCTCGTTTTTCACCAACAACAATCAGTCCAGAAAGATAAAGAACGACGGTTAATCCCAATAAACCGACAAAGAAAAGAGCTAAGGAAAAGATTATTGCAAGTCCTCTGCCAAGTTCGCCGATAATATTATCCCACCAAGATCCTCCCCTCTTCGCAATCATGCTAATGCTTAGAAGCAATACAAAGCGAAGTATGCTTATGAAAGTCATGTTAACCACTTAATGGTTAGCCTATTCAACACCATAAAATAAAAGTTTTTTGAACAATAACTTCAGATTTTTTCTCGCCTTATCTCGAAGAGTACTGTTCCGCCATCCGTGTATGGTTTTCCAGGATCTAAACATTGAATATAACCCTTTTCTCCGTCCTCCTTCGACAAGCCTAATTGTTTAAAACTTATTCCATGGCTCAATGGAACAATCATTGAAAGCAATGAGCCAAAAGCGTGAACGCAAAGGTTATCAGTTTTGTTAATAACAATTTTCGGCGATTCTATTGTTATTTTGTCTCCAACTTTGAAGACTGGACATTTCCCTCGCATTTCTTTAACTGTTATGACTAAACGGTAATTTTCTCCATTTCCCATAGATTCACCTATCCTAGTTTTAAAATAAAACACTTTAAAATTAAATAATTAATTTTGTTTTATGAAAATGATTTTTGGAATAAAACTTTTTATAAAATGAAGAAGCTAGTTACTTTTATGAAACCAGAAAAGAAAGTGGAAAAAATTATTGGCTATGTACTGCTTGCATTAGGCTTAATCTTAATAGTAATTCCAGCCATCTTAGCACTCATCACGTTTGTTAGCCAATCGCAAATTCCACAGTTTGTCCAAATCCCAGAAGGCGCCAACGATTTTGTTAAGGCAATAGCAGTTTTCAGCAATGTTTGCGTTTTCTTCTTCATCTTTATCGTGATTGTTTGGACAGGTTCAATAATTACTAGTCGCGGCATAGCAATGATTAAGGAGACCAAATTGAAACTTGTTAGCAAAAGCCTAAAAGAGGCTGTTGAAAAAGCCGAAAAAATCAAAGAATCCTAAACTAAGCCTTTTTCAATTTTTTCTTTTACTTTTCCTAAAAATTCGGCTGCTGGAGCGCCATCGACAATTCTGTGGTCGTAGGAAAGGCTCAACATAATAAAGGGTTTTGCGCATATTTTTCCATCAAGCAAAACTGGTTTTTCTCTTATCCTTCCCATGCCAAGTATTGCAGCCTCTGGAGGATTAATTATTGGGGTGAAAAATTCTACGCCGTACATGCCGAGGTTTGTTATTGTGAATGTTCCTCCGCTAACCTCTTCCTTAGAGAGCTTTCCATACCTAGCCCTCTCGGTTAAATCTTTAATGGCTACATCAATCTCCTTCAAAGATTTTCTGTCAGCATTATGTATGACTGGAACAACCAAACCCTGTTCAGTGGCAACAGCCACACCCACATTTATATCTTCAAAAACTTTTATCCTATCCCCTTCCAAAGTCGAATTTAGTATGGGATGCTCTTGTAAAGCTTTTACCACAGCAGCAGCAATGATAGCTGTGTACGAAACATGAAACTTCTCATAGGCTTCCCTAGCCCATGAAGCGTCCACTTCCATTATTATGGTGCTGTGGGGCGCAGTTCTGAAGCTTATGGAGACTCTTTCCGCAGAGGTTTTCCTAAAACCAGTTAATGGGATTATTTCCTTCACTCTTGGCTGAACAAGGCTTGTTTTTTCAATGTATCGCTTAACATCTTCTTCCACAATTCTTCCTTCTGGACCAGTGCCCTCAACAAGGGACAAGTCTATGCCATGCTCCCTTGCTAAGCGTTTTGCAGCTGGCGAAGCCAAAACTGGCTTTTCCTTCTCCTCAACCGGTTGAAGAATTTCTGCTTCTGAAAACGGTTCGCCTGGAACCGTTATAACCGCGAGAACAGCATTTACCGCAGCGTCAACACCTTCTCCGACAAAAATTTTTCTTAAAACGCCAGAGGCTGGGGCTTCTAAGTCATAAGTGGCTTTTTCAGAAATCACTTCCACTATAGGTTCGCCCTTTTCAACAGTTTCGCCTTCACGCTTATACCATTTGCCAACCGTTCCCTCCTTCATTGTTAAGCTTAGTTTTGGCATAACAACCTTCGTAACCATGTTAATTCGCCGTCGTTGTCATGTCCCTTTTGTTTCTTATTTCATTTTCGCTTACAAAACAGTTTTAATTTCACAAAATCTTTTTATGAATGCCCTTGTATCTGCTATCTGTCCCTGATAAAATTTGGCTAATTGGAGGATGCCTCTCTAATCATGGTCGTTATAAGAAGAGCAGACAGTGAAGACATTAAAGCCCTCAGTAGAAAGCTTCTATCACTCTTGAAAGACAAGAAAAGCAAAATTTATCTAGATAATGTTGTTAAATTTGGCATTCCAGATGAGTATGCCAAAAAAGCTTTTGCAGAAGAAACATTACAAAAAGCAATTATAAAAGGCAAGGCAGCATTTTACCTTGCATTTGAAAACAACGACATAATAGGATTTGCCCAAACCATACAACAAGATGAAAGCACTACGGAGTTAGATCGAATCGTAATCTTTCCGTCGTATGAAAGAAAAGGAATAGGCACCCAAATGCTGCAACATATCCTATTAGAGTTAGAACAAAACGGAGTGAAAAAAGTATTTGTGAGCACAGAAAAAGAAGAAATTCACGCCAGACGATTTTACGAGAAAAATGGCTTCAAAATTATAAAGGAAGCCATAATAGAAGCGCCATGGGGCAGAAAGTTAAACATTGTCACATACCAACTTTGTATAGGACACGTATAGATTATCAGAGTTCTGTGCAACATAAAATCATAGTTATTAAACAACTTCTTTTACGGCTTTAATTATCGCTTTCTCATCTGGAATTACATAGTGCTCTAATGGTGGGCTGAAGGGTATTGGCGTATCTGGTTCGGCGATTCGCTTTATTGGCGCATCCAAATAGTCTATGGCTTCTTCGGCTATTATTGCGGCTATTTCTGCGCTTACGCCAGCCGTCTTGCAGTCTTCGCTTACTATGACTATTCTACCAGTTTTTTTGACGGAACTTATTATTTTTTGCTTGTCTAATGGCGTTAATGTTCTTGGGTCAACAACTTCAACGCTTATGCCTTCCTTTTCGAGGGTTTCTGCTGCGTTTAGTGCTTTATGCACCATGTAAAGCGTAGCCACTATTGTTGCGTCTTCGCCCTCACGTTTTATGTCAGCCACTCCAAACGGAACAGTGTACTCTTCTTCTGGAACTTCTCCTTCAATTGGATACAAAAGTTTGTGTTCACAAAACATGACTGGATTGTCGCCCCTAATGGCTGATTTCAAAAGTCCCTTTGCATCGTAGGGTATTGAGGGAACAGCCACATACAAACCAGGCACATGCATAAACCACGCTTCTAAGCTTTGCGAATGATGCGCGGCAATGTTTACGCCAGCCCCGAAGGGTGTTCGAATTACTAGGGGGCACTTCATCTGTCCGCCGAACATATAGCGAATTTTTGCAGCTTGATTTGCAATTTGGTCCATTGCTAAAGCCGTTAAATCGCCAAACATGATTTCTGCCACTGGACGCATTCCAGTTATAGCTGCGCCTACGCCAACTCCAATTATAGCTGACTCGGATATGGGCGTGTCCCTAACCCTTTCTTCGCCGAATTCTTCAGCCAAACCTTCAGTAACTTTGAAGGCCCCACCCCAATATCTGCCAATATCCTCACCTAAAAGGAAAACTGTTGAGTCTCGGCGCATTTCTTCGCGTAAAGCTTCGCGGAGGGCTTCCCTATAACTTATCTTTCTCATAACGCCATCCCTCGTTTAGGCGTAAACGTCTTCTAAAGCTTCTTCTGGCTTTGGATATGGGCTTTCCATGGCAAATTTGACGGCTTCCTCGATTTCAGCCGCAACTTCCCTTTCAATTTGCTGGATTTCGGCTTCTGTTAAGGTTTTTGTTTGAAGAAGCTTTTCTCTAAAACGTTTAATTGGGTCTTTAGCCAACCACTCTTCCACTTCAGCCTTTGGTCTATATCGTGCTGGGTCAACTCGCGAATGACCCTTATGCCTATAAGTTTTACATTCAATAAGGGTTGGTCCTTCGCCGTTTCTCGCCCTTTCCGCAGCCTTCACAGAGGCTTCGTAAACTGCCAAAACATCGTTACCGTCCACAACTGCGCCTGGAATTCCGTAGGCTACGGCTCTATCAGCAATGTTTTCGATGTTCATGACTCTTGATTGGCGGGTTCCCATGGCGTAAAGGTTGTTTTCGCAGATGAAGATTACTGGAAGCTGCCAAACGGAAGCTATGTTAATGCCTTCATGAAAAGTTCCTTGGTTAGAGGCGCCTTCGCCGAAGAAGCACGCGACAACTTGTGTTGTTTTTCGGAGTTTTATGGATAAGGCTGCACCGACAGCGATTGGGATTCCAGCGCCAACAACAGCAGTAGCGCCCAACATGCCTATGCTGAAGTCTGCAATGTGCATGGAGCCGCCTTTACCCTTACAATAGCCAGTCGCTTTACCCAAAATCTCAGCCATAGTCCTCTTCAAATCAGCACCTTTAGCAATACAATGACCATGCCCCCTATGGGTACTCGTAATATAATCATCCCTGCGCAGTGCACTGCAAACGCCAACAGCAACTGCTTCCTCACCAGCATAAAGATGAATTGTTCCAGGAACAAGATTCTGAGCATATAAGTCAAAGACTTTCTCTTCAAAGAGTCGAATCTCAAGCATCTTCCTAAACATATACACAAGCTTATCTTTGGTCAAGTTTAATGTCAATCTGTTCCCTCTTTTTAAGGAATCATCGTGCTTTCTATAAACGCATACTCTTATATTATTTTGTTATTGAGAAAAATTAAAATCGCCTTGGAATATGTTTCCAATCACAAAATCTTCTGCAGCATTGGCGCGCATAACAAATCTTAAAACTAAAACAGAAGACAATGTAATGTGGTTATTGCATGGTGAAAGTAGTTATTGTCTATGAGTCGAAGTACGGTAATACCAAACGTGTAGCAGAAACCATTTTAGAAAGTATGAAAAAGGTTGGAGGAATAGAAGTTTCAATTGAAGAACTTAAAGAAGTCAACCTCAAAGAAGTTGCCGACTATGATGTTATTCTTATAGGATCTCCAAATCATATGGGCGGACCAACGAGAGGAATTAAAGGCTTTATTGACAAACTTGGCAGCTTGCATTTGGAAGGAAAAATGTTTGCCGTTTTTGACACTTACCTTGGAAAAGATTTTGAAAAAGCAGTAAAGAAGATGGAGAGAAGAATAAGCGAAAAAGTTCCGGAATTGAAACAAATAGCCCCAGGCTTATCGATAAAGGTTCAAGGAATGAAAAGTCCCATTGTGGAAGGCGAACTTTCGAAATGCAAAGAATTTGGAGAGAAAATAGCAACTCAACTTGGGAAAGTTGATAAGTATGGTGAGTGAGAAAAGTGGAACTCTTCTTATATACATTCTGTGGTTAGTGCAATCTCTTGGCAGACTTTTCTTTGCAATCGCTGGCACACCTGGAGGGATGGGTCAATTTTTGGATGTGCCCATTTCATATGAAACATCTCTGGTGATGTTTGTAATGTTTTTGTTGTTGGGGATCTGTGGATTTATCGCAGCCTTTGGTCTTTTGATGAGGCGAAAATGGGGATTTTGGGGTATAATCTTGGCAAGTATTGCAACCATAGTTTTTGACATATGGGGCTTTACAATTCAATATACTGCAGCTTTAGGGTTTGTCGTGCCAGTAATATCCATACTTTATCTATACCTTAAGAAATCGAAACTGATGAAAACTTGATTGAAAACATCTAAAAACATATACAATCATCTTAACAAATAATTGTTAGGAATTAAAATGCAAAAATCTTACGCAAGACTACTTGGCATTGTTGGGAAACCTAACACTGGAAAATCCACCTTTTTCAGCGCAGCAACCCTTGCACCGGCTGAAATTGCAAATTATCCTTTTACAACTATTAAGCCTAACAGAGGCGTTGGTTATGTTCGTACGCCATGCGTTCATGAAGAATTCGGTGTTCAAGATAATCCTGTTAATTCCGTATGCCTAAACGGAGTACGCCTAATACCCGTAGAATTTATAGACTGTGCTGGCCTTGTGCCCGGCGCATGGCAAGGGAGAGGCTTAGGAAATCAGTTTTTGGATGAGATTAGGAAGGCTGACGCCCTAATCCATATTGTTGATGCTTCTGGAGGAACAGATTCTGAAGGGAGACTCTGCAAGCCCGGCGAACATGACCCAATAGAAGACGTGCGCTTCTTAGAGCGGGAAATAACCATGTGGATGGCAAACATTCTAAAGAGGGATTGGCCAAAAATCGCAAGAACCGCCGAATCAGAAACAAAAGACCTTTACGCAATGTTGGAGGAAAGACTGAGCGGTTTAGCCATAAAAAGAAGCCAAATTTTCGAAGCAGTGAGAAAGGCTGGGTTAAACGCCGAAAAACCAACTCAATGGAGCGAAGAAGATTTTATAAAATTTGTTGACACGCTGAGGCAGATTGCCAAACCCATGCTAATAGCAGCAAACAAAATAGACATCCCCCAAGCCGAAGAAAACCTGGAAAGACTGAAAAAACTAAATTATGTAGTTGTTCCATGCTGCGCAGAGGCAGAACTAGCCCTAAGAAGAGCAGCAGAAAAACAATTCATAGAATATACGCCGGGAGACTGCAATTTTAAGATAACGCATCCGGAAAAACTAACAGAAAGCCAAATTAAGGCATTAGAAACCATAAGGGAGAAAATCCTTCTAAAACATGGGTCAACAGGTGTCCAGGAAGCCATAAACATGGCTTATTCAAAGCTTCTAAACATGATAACAGTCTACCCAGTAGAAGACTTAGAGCATCTTTCAGACCATAACGGAAGAGTTTTGCCCGACGCTTATCTTGTTCCATATGGAACGACAGCCCGCCAACTCGCCTACCTAATTCACACAGAACTTGGAGAAACTTTCATTTACGCGGTGGAAGCCAGAGAAAGAAAACGGGTTGGCGAAGACTACATCTTAAAAGATAGGGATGTCATCTCAATAGTCAGCGCCAAAAAAAGAGCCTAAACACGCTTTATGCGCCGAAACGGCGCTTCCGCTTCTGAAAGGTTCTAACGGCCCTTAAGAGGTCTATTAAACGAAAATCTGGCCAGTAAACATCTAAAAAGCATAATTCGCTGTAGGCGGACTGCCACAATAGGAAGCCGCTTAGTCTTTCTTCTCCAGAAGTTCTAATAATGAGGTCTGGGTCTTGCTTTGGCATGTGGGAAGTGTAAAGGTATTTTTCAAATAAGCCCTCATCAATATTTTGCACATCAAGCTTGCCCGATTGAACGTTTTCTGCAATTTTTCTTGCAGCATCAACAATTTCAGCCCGTCCCCCATAGGCAAAGGCAATATTCAAAAAGTGTTCATTGTAATTCTGTGTTGCCTTCTCCACATCCCTCACAAGTTGCTGTAGGCTTTCTGGCAGTAAGTTCACTCTGCCAATGACTTTTAAGCGCACCCTGTTTTTGTGGATGCGCTCGTCGGTTAAGATTTTGCGAAATTCTTCTTCGGCGATTCGCATGATTTCTTCAACTTCAGCCTTTGGGCGGTTGAAATTTTCTGTGGAAAAAGCGTACAGCGTTATGGACTTAACATTCAACTTCAGACACCAATCGAGGAGTTGCTCAACCTTTTCGGCGCCTTTTTCGTGGCCAAACCATGGTTCAAGAGCCTTTTCAGAAGCCCATCTTCTGTTTCCATCCAAAATTATTGCTATGTGTTCTGGTTTGCCGCCGTTTTTTATTTGATGCCAAAGCCACTTCTCATAGACTTTATATGCGCCAATTAATGAGAGAAAAGCCTTAATCATCCTCTAAACCTCGCATTTTTAAGAGCATCAACGCATGGACAGTTGCCGCTCCGTTGAATGGGTAATGCCCTTACAGTTTCAATTAAAACTTGTTCCATGATAGGCGTTATTTCCTTGGAAACTTCTGAAACTTCTAGTGGCGTTAGCCGCTCTTGCATGCCAGCAGCCATATTCGAAACAAAACAAACAGTGGCATAACAAATTTCCAATTCCCTAGCCAAAACCGCCTCTGGAACACCAGTCATTCCAACAATATCACAACCCAAACGCCTAAACATCTCAATTTCCGCTGGAGTTTCAAACCGCGGACCCTCAGTGCAAGCCAAAACAGCCTTATCCCACACACGCCTTCCAAACTTTTTCGCATTTTCAATCAGGAATTTGCGGATTTCTGGACAGTATGGCTGAGAAACATCAATATGCGTTACGGGAGATTCATCATAAAATGTTGTTATGCGAAGTTTCGTGAAGTCGATAAAATCGTGGGGAATAACTATGTCGCCTGGCTTAAAATTATTATTTATGGCGCCTACAGCATTTACTGCTACAATTCGCTTAACATTTAATTCGTATAACGCGTAAACGTTCGCTCTATAATTTATCTTATGTGGCGGAGTGGAATGGTCTGGACCATGCCTAGGAAGAAAAACCACTTCCTTATCCTCTATTCTCCCAAAAGTGATTGGTGGAGCAATCCCGTAAGGTGTTCCTAAACGTATTTGTTCGGTGTTCTTAAACAGTTTTTCGAAGCCTGTTCCGCCAATAACCGCTATTTTAGCCTTCTCCAAATTCTTCAGCCTGCTCTTTTGTCTCTTTAAAGAACTCTCTCGCAGACCTGTGGACAACGAATATTACTAAAACAGAGGCTATGCCTATTAAAACACCAACAATAATGGAGAAAATTAGCCTCTCATATCCCATTTCAGGCTTAATTAGCACAGCAGAAGTTCCTTCAAGAATCCATCTTGACCATGCAATGGTGACTATAAGAGCAGCGTTTCTTAACAATTTAGCGTCGCGTTCCATATACCATCGGATGGCTCTACCAACCAAAGCAACGCAAATGCCCACAACCATTAGGTCTATGGAACCTCTTATAAAGTAGCCGAAAATTTGGGGTAAAATGCTAAGCCAAGCCGTCAAATCTGCTTGCGCTGGAATACTTGTTGAAACGCTTACCCATCCTAGGTATATGCCAACAAATACGCATAAAGCCCCAGCGATGGTTGAATAATTTGAAACTTGCACTTGAAGAGGTGGTGGGGAATATTCTTTCATCCACTGGTAAAAGTTTTTGACGGTTTTGTCAACGCCAAAGCCTTTCACAAGCAGAAAACCGCTGAAAACAAAAATGAAAGCCACCCAATAATAATAAAGCAAGTTAAAAATTGATAAAACTCCCAAAATTAATAAAAGCAGCCCTGGCAAGCCTAAGGCTATGCGGGAATAACGCGGATTTTCCATTATCATTTTTAAGTATCGTGTAAAAATGGCGGCTGTCTCTTCGATGGATTCGCTGTGTTTTACGACTATTCGCCTAACAGAAGAAACTGGAACCCTTGACTCCACAAGGGGTAAAACAGCTTCATCTGAATAGCCATCAGTAACCAGAATAACTTCATTAGCCGAAAAAGAACTCAACAATTCGCTAAGTTCAGCCACAATTTTTCTATCCGCGCCAACCCCGCCAAGTTCAGAACCAGATATAGTTGCTATTTCAAAAATTTCTTCTGGTTTGCCTTCACTTTTTAGGCGGTCATAAACGCGGACTGCCTCAAACATGGCGTTTGCGTCGGGTTCTTCTGGGTCTCGGAGGGCTAGGGCTACTGCAGCGTTTAGATTTGCTTCTCTGCCGACAATTGGGGTTTTTATTTCAGCCTTTGTCCCTAAATCGCCATCCCTGTCAACGCATAAAATGAGTATTCTTTTTTCCTGTTTTTCGGCGGTTTCTTCTTTAGCCATACAGCCCTCTGTTCCTCACTATTATTTATGTAGACTCACTTTAATCTTATGCTTCCATCCCTTTTTCCGCAAGAAGTTGAAACTCCTCCCATGTCAGTTTTTCGCCACGCTTCAACTTCTCCCTCGCCTGTCTCTCGAGTTTTTCGCGGAGACTTTCCTCTGTTTTCTTTCTTTCTTCCTCCCTTAACATTTTTATTTGGTTTGAAATTTTCGAAATCTCTTCTTGAATGGGCTCAATTTTTTCTTTTTCCGACAAAAAGAGCTTGTGGAATTCGTCAGCCTCAATTTTCACTCGCTTTAACTCTTCAATTTTTTTCAGCATCTGCTCATGAATTTTCTGGCTTGTTTGCGCTGTCTCCGTTAGTTTTTCATGAAATATTTTACTTTTGGTTTGAAGGGCTTTAAGTTCAGCCTTTAGTTCAACACTTTTCTGTTTTAGCTGTTCAAGTTTTTTGTATATGTTAATTTGGATTTCCAATTGTTTAACTTGTTCTATGAGTTTCTTTTCGTCTTTTAGGCTTAAGGATGATGTTTGAATCTTCCATTCAATGCTGTCAAACTCTTTTTGTAATGTTTGAAGACTTTTCGAAGGCTTTTTCTCATTTAAGGCTTTAATTTCTTGGTTTACCTTTTTTAGCTCAGCAATTTTTTCTCTAATTTCTATTTTGGTTCCATCTCTTTGCTTTTTTAACTCTTTGACATTTTCATTTAATTTGTCCCTTTCGCTTTTGAGCTTAACTATTTCAGCCCGCAAAGTCTTAAACTGCTTATTTAACCCATCTCTTTTTTCCGCCAATTCCTTTGCTTTCGCTGTGAATTCTCTTTTTTGTTCTTCTAATTCTGAAAGCCTTTGGTTTAAATCCTGAATTTTCTCTTGTCCAACCAATTATTCTTTCCTCTTCTGCCTTGCCAATTCTAGAAGCTCTCTGATTAGTTTTATTCCTTCTCTCGCCGTGAAAAGCGGCAAGTCCCATTCTTCATTTATTTTCCACCTTTTCACAACTTGGTTATGGCTTTTCTTTATGAAGGGTTGTTTGTATAATAGAATTCCTCTCCTCTGCCACTGAGGAGTTTTTGATAGGTTTATGCCATGCTCAAACATTAGCTGATGAAGCTCTTGGGTCTTTAATCCCCTAAGTTTTTTAGAAATTTCTGATGGTTTATATCCAATTTTTCTTAAAACCCAATAGGCGTAAGCGTTATTATGGTTTCTCCAAGCATTCATTTGCCTCCAAGCCAAATATTCAATAATCTTCTCATCATTCGCGGTTACAACAACACGAGAATCAAAGGCGGCAATTTTTCCTTTTTTGAGGCATATGGTAAAGGCGCTTGAAATTAAACTGGCAAGGACAGAATTTACTTTCTCAATTCTTCCGCGGAAAGGCACAGCATCAAGAAATAAAATGTTCAGTTCATCGCTAACCACGTAAATCAAAGCTGGATTAAATCCTTCTTTAAAGATAGTTTTTCCAGAGGAAACGAGGCATTTTGCAAATTCCTTGTCAAAGGGTTTTTCGGCTTTTACGATTTCAGAAAGTTTCTTAAATTTCCAGCCATCCATTCTTAGGAAAAATGGGGTTTCTGGCGGAATGCAAGTTTTTGAAAAAATTTCATGTTTAAGCCAGTTTTTGTTTGAGGAAAAATTTTGTTTAATCATAATTTTACTCAACAAGATGAAATGGTTTTTATGAATTCGGTTACTAGTCGTATCGTATTCTTCAAATCTTCAATGTGAATGATGGATGCTGGACCATGAATGTACCTGCATGGCACTGCCACCGTTCCACTTGGCACGCCCGCTTTTGTTAAATGGATTGCGCCTGCATCTGTTCCGCCCATTGGCACTTTTTTGAACTGAAATGGAATTGAGTTTTCTCTTCCACTTTTTACTAGGGCTTTGAGAATGGTGGGATGGGTGAAAGTTGTTCTATCCAATATTGTTAGGACCGGTCCGCCTTTAATCTTGGAAGAAACCCTATCTGGTCTTGTGTTTGGAACATCAGCAACAAAAGTTCCTTCTAGGGCTAATCCATAATCGGGGTCCACCTGCCAAGCTGCTGTTCTTGCTCCTCTTATGCCAAGCTCTTCTTGGACAGAACCAACAGCTACAATGTTATATGGAGAATCTTTTATAGCTTTGAATACTTCCGCAAGAACCGTGCATCCTGCTCTGTCGTCAAATGCTTTTCCTCTGAAATATCCGTCTCCTAAATCTGCGAATTCAACATCAAAAACGCCCAGGGCTCCAACATCTATGCCCTTTTCTTGCGCCTGATTAATATTGTCGGCTCCGATGTCTATGAAAAGGTCTTCCTTTGGCAAAACCTTGTTCTGTTCTTCAGGCGTCATAATGTGAGGAGGTTTTGTGCCAATTATTCCTTTGACATATCCTTTTTCTCCCTTGAGGAGTATTCTTTGTCCGGGCATAACATTGTTGGTTATGCCACCTATCGCGTCGAACCGAAGGAAACCATTCTCTTCTATAAAGGTGATTATGAAGCCTACCTCATCCATATGCGCTGAAAGCATAATTTTTGGATAACCAGCTTTTCCATGGTGATAGAAGAATATGTTTCCAAGCTTGTCAATGCGTGTTTCATCAGCGTATTCTTCAAGTTCTTTTTTAAGAATTTCAGCTACATTTTCTTCATTTCCAGAAGGCCCAAAAGCATTTGACAATTTTGCCAAAAGCTCAATCTCTTTGGTCAATAATATCACCTACCGTCTTTTCACGTGGTTTTTGAAATTAAAGTTTTACCCTTTTAGCCAAGATTTGACAACAAGAAAAGCTTATTCGAGGATGATTCTTGCGTCTACTGTTTTTGCTCCCCTCTCATAAACCATTATGGGATTTAAATCCACTTCCTTGATTTCCTCGTGATCGATAACAAGTCTTGAAGTGTTTAACAAGATTTTTATTATGGCGTCTATATCTGCTGGGGGCAAATTCCTATACCCTTTCAGAAGTGGATACGCCCGCACTTCTCTAATCATTTCATGGGCTTCATCCTCTGTTATTGGAGCAATCCGAAAAGTAACATCCTTTAAAACTTCAACAAAAATTCCGCCTAAACCAAACATTAAAGCGGGACCAAACTGTGGATCTTTAATGGCGCCTACGATTACTTCTGTTGAAGCGGGAGCCATCTCCTGAACAAGAACACCGACAATTTTCGCATCAGCCCTATGCTTCTTCACATTTTCTAAAATCTTTTTATAGGCATCCCTAACTTCCTTCGCACTTTTCAAGCCAACAATGACGCCGCCAACATCAGACTTGTGAATAATGTCTGGCGAAACAATTTTCAAAACCACAGGAAAACCAATAGCCTCCGCAAACTTAACAGCCTCAGCCTCACTTTTCGCAACCTCAAACTTGGTGACTGGAATCCCATACTCCATGCAAACAGCTTTAGCCTCAGGTTCAAGTAAGAACTTCCTTCCTTCTTTGCGTGTTTCACTGAATATTTTAGAGGTTTTAGTCAAAGTTTGCACCTTCTAAAATGTTAATTTCTTTTATTTTTTACTAAGATAAATCATTTTGGTTTATTCGGTCTCTAAGGTCCCCAAACCTTATATATCCATCTATAGGTTCCATTATCTTTCAAAATCCAAGCATCACATCCAACCTGTCCAAAAACCCACTCGTGACTTGTCTCATCCCAATAGTACCAGAACCAGTATATTCCATTTTCAGGAGCAACGCCGTTTATTGAATTTACAAGCACATGACCAGGCTCCATCCACGGGTAATACCCATATTCAACTTTGGTGAGGTTTTTTGTTAGGTCGAAAAGAGTCATGCCAGGAGATGTGGAGACGTTGTACCAAACTATGGTTTCGTTTCCATAATCGATACATAGGTTTACATGTATCAAACTTACTTTGACTAGTGAGTTTTCCAATTCTTTTGCTGCCAGTTCTGACAACAGTTTGTGGAATTCGCTGAGTAACGCCTCAAATTCTGTTCTCGTTACCATATCTTGGGTGCCAAGCGCTTGAGCTTGATTCAGCAAGTAAGCATATGTTTCATTTAATTTTGGAAAAGTATTCAGTATATGCGTGTAGTTGCCTTCAAGATTGGAGAGCAATTGGCAATATTCATCCATAAATATAGAGCAGTTTTCTGGATAAAGCTGGTAATATTCACCGAACAATGCATTATAATCTCTCAATAACATATCCTGTTTTGCCATGGACGTTGTATAGTTTTCAGCTACTTCCGTCAACAAACCTTGCGTCTCAGCGAGTTGACTTTGATATCTCAACTGCTCTAAATAGTAGTATGCCATGGCGCTTGTTGCAATTAGCGCCCACGTCAAAATCGCCAATACTGCGAAGGTTAATGTTCTTTTTTCAACCAAAGGCTTCAACCACCATAACGTTTTTTACTGCCTTAACCAGCGGAAAGAAGGCAACTCCAAAGACCGCTATGTTTGAAAAAATATGAATAAGCGAAAGAGGCGTTCCGTAAGCCAGGGCTGTTGGCACAGCCAAAACAGCTGGTGTACCAGAAAGCACAAATTGAAAAGCAACTCCAAGGTTTGTTATAAGGTCGTAAATTGCGGTTAGAAAAGCTCCCAAAATTGAAACTTCAACACAAAATCCTATCGAAAGGTAGCCTCTTGAAAACTTTTGGTATAAACCTCCAGCTAAACCAACTAGTCCCATCCCAACCATCTGGAAAGGCAAATTTAAACCAGCAAAGCCCCATGGAGAAAAAAATCCGTTGACAAACATAACAAAACCACCAAACAGTATTCCAGCTTGAGAGCCATAAATAAAGCCAATAATAAAGGTAAAGAGAGATGTGAACTCGACATTTGGTGGTCTTGGCGACAACTGCAAAGCTAAACAAATGGCCGCCAAGACGCTGAAAAGGGCAATTTTTGGAGTCGAAGCCTTGTGTTTGCCCATGTATGTTGGATGGATAATCCATCCATATAAAACTTTCGCTCTAAAACATTAAGAACTCATTAAATAGGCGTAGACCTTTGCATCTTCAACCATGTTTTGTATTTTTGCGTATTCATTTGGTTGGTGGGCTGTTTCGTCTATTGTGCTCCAGACCACTGCTGGAACATCTATTCTTCTGAAAAAGGCGGCGCATGTTCCTCCGCCTATTCCTCCAACTTTTGGTTCTATTCCTCTTAGAGTTTTTATGGCGTTTTTTAGCATAATTACAATTTTTGAGTTTGGGTCTGTGGGTTTGGGAGCAGCACTTTTTTGGACAATTTCTATTTTCATTTTGGCTCCTGTTTTCTTTTCAAATTCTTCTGCCAGCACTTGAATATCCTTTAGTATTTCGTCTATGTTGTAGTTTGGCAATACTCTGCAGTCAAAGCATGTTATGTCTTCTCCTGGAACAATGTTAACCGCATCCACATTCCTTTCCTTCTTTGTTGGTTCGAAAGTGCTTTCTGGCGGGTCGAAATATGGGTCTTTGAGCGCATATTTTTCATGCAGCATCTTGTCTAAGGCTAAAGCGTATTCCATTCCTATGCGGTGGGCGTTTAAGCCCATGTGGGGTCTGCTGGCGTGGGTTTGTTTTCCAATTGTTCGAATTCTAAACCATAAAGCGCTTTTTTCAGCAATTTCTATGAAGCTTCCATTTTCGTTTCCGCTGTCTGGCACAACTATTAAATCGTCTTTTCGGAAAAGCCCTTGATTTATTAAATGCTGAATTCCATATTTGCTTCCTTGTTCCTCGTCTGCTACGAAGGCTAAGGCAACCGTTCTTTTGGGTTTTATGCCCAACCGCTTTAGGGCTTTAACAGCAAAGATTGAGGCAATCATGGATTGTCCGTTGTCTTCGCTTCCCCGCCCATAAATTCGTTCATCCTTAACTGTTGGTTTGAAAGGCTTCGTAACAGTCCAAAGAGATTCTTCTCCGACAGGAACAATGTCAAGGTGGGTTATTATCCACAATCTTTCAGCATTGCTTTCTCCGTGAAGGTAGGCTATGATGTTTGGTCTTTTCCCCGTGGGAACCCGCTTGTCCTCGGCATCCACACGCTCTACCTTATCAAAGCCTACAGAGGCTAAAATTTGTAGCAGTTTTTCGCTTTTCTTGTATTCTCCTTCTCCGCCATTTTCTGGGGCAATGGCTGGAATGCTAATAAGCTCCATAAGCGCTTGAACCATTTCACTCTTCAAGTTTTCAATTTCCATGGAAACCTTCTGAAATTCCATATGCACCATATCCGTTAACTTTTAAACTTAATGCCCTTGATGGCTTTAACGTTTTCCAAAAAATATAAAAGTTTTAGCTTAATTCCTGCAAAGCTCTAAGACGTTTAATTATGTTTGGATGGGTTGAGAAAATTTCTGCAATCTTATCTGCTAAAGTTAGCTCCTTTGATAGATATTCTTGAACCAGTTTTTGGTCCGACGGAGCCGTTATGGTGGAAATTGCCATGGAATCGGTTTCTGCATGGTCTGGGTCTGCAATGAATAGGGCTTTGAAGGCATACATGTTTTGAGTCTGCTTTTTGATGTATTTCATGTTTTTTGTCATGTGAACTATTTTTGCTAAGCCTTCAGAAAGTTTTCGGGGACCTTCCTCAACTATGGATGCACTATGCCTGTCAGCATAATATTCACGGGTGCGGCTTAGAAATCTTACGCAAATAAGGTTCAAGAAAAGTGAGAAAGCTAAGAGAACTATGCCTATTATTGCGGCGCCTCCGCCTGCATCCTCTCTTCTTCTACTGTACATGGATGAGAGCATAAGTGAATACCCTAAATAATAGAATAGGGCTGGCAAAAGCGAAACAAACATCATCACCTGAACGTCTCTGTGCTTCAAATGTCCAAGTTCATGCCCAATAACAGCTTCTACCTCTTCAAAATCTAATGTTTTCAAAAGTCCAGTTGTGACTGCTATGCGGTTGCCAGCTATGGGCGAACCATAAGCAAAAGCGTTTGGTATTGGAATTTGGGCAAGCATAAGCCTAGGCTTTTTAATTCCGCTTTTCCTGCTTAGGTTTTCAACAACTTCATGAAGCTTTGGATTTTCGCTTTCTGGAATGTCTCTCACACGGTAAAGAGCATCAATAATGTACGGCGATATTAACCATTGAAAAATGTTAAAGGCAACAACCAAAACACCAAGAGTTAAAAAATCCATAATGCCAAGTAAGCTTAAAACCAAAGTTAGGAACAATGTGGAAAGCCCTATTATTATGGCTAAGGAACCAAATAGCGATAGACGAAGTTTCCAAATGCTCATTCTTAACACCAATTAAAGTTCACGGGTGAGCGGTAACTTATATTTTTTGCGGAAAACAACAACTACTCTTAAATGACTCAACAGCAAAAGTGTTTGATATGAACGTGTTAGTTGATGATGTGGGAAGTTATCCACTGCCCAATTCCATAGATAAAAAATTATTTGATAGAGCATATGCACTCGCAAGGGAAGCCATAATAAAAGGAAAAGACATGAAAAAGGAAGAATTTTTGCTAAACAACTTTTATAATGTCATAGTGAACTCTTTTAAGAAAAAGTTGGAGACGGGCTTAGACGTTATAAACTATCCACAACATTACGACATTCATAGGCAATTTACAGAAGTAATCCAAGAAGCCACAAATAAAGGCACATACATAGTCGAAGAAGAAAGCGCAACAATACCTGAAATATACGTAATCAGGGAAGAAGCTGAAAGGCTCAGCAAAGAATTTGGGAAGAAAATTTCGCTTCGCGTTTGCGTTACTGGTCCAATGGAGCTTTACCTAAAAATGGTTGGAACCGTTTCTTACAAGGATGTTCTCCTAATGTTTGCAGAAACCGTAAAGCGATTCGCAAAAAACTCCATTTTAAACTCCAAGTATGTAAAGACCGAAGTGGTTTCGCTGGATGAACCAAGCTTCGGATTTCAAGACATCACAGCAGATAGGGATGCAATCGTGGATGTGTTGGAAAAAGCCTTTGACTTTTCAGGCGTTGTAAAACAGATTCACATACACTCTTCATCCAGAGTTGCAGATTTGTTGATGGCTAAAAATCTTGACGTTTTATCTTTTGAGTATGCAGCTTCCCCCAGAAACATAGAAGCAGTTTCCAAAAAAATGTTGGAAGAAACGGACAAACAAATAAGGGTTGGCATATCAAGAACCGACATAGACTCGATTACGGCGGAACTATACGAGAAAGGCATAACTAAACCAAATGCTGAACAATTAGTTGAAAGCGAAGAAACCATCCAGAGAAGGTTTCTAAAAGCCAGAGAGAAGTATGGCGAAAGAATGGCCTTTACAGGACCAGACTGCGGTTTAGGCGGTTGGCCAACACAGGAGGCCGCCCAGCTTCTTCTAAAAAGAACAGTGAATGCTGTAAAATCTGTAATTTAAGAAAGTTTCATAAGGAATTATCGCTTAAATGAGTTTATGAAACAGGAAAAATTGCTTAAACTCCTTTTTGAGCTTATCAAAAATTCAAAGCGAAGCGACAGGGATTTAGCGAAAATCTTGGACATTTCCCAGCCTACAATAACTCGTTTAAGGAAAGTCTTGGAAAACCAAGCAATACAACAGTACACTATAATTCCAAACCTTACCTATTTAGGGTTTGACCTTGTAGCCTTCACATTTTGCCGTACAAAAGAGCTGGTTCATCCGCTTTGGGACAAGGGAAGAGAATGGGCGAAGGAGCAACCAAATGTTGTTTTTGTTTGTACTGGTCAAGGGATGGATTCGGATGCTTTGATGGTTTCTGTGCATAAGGATTATGGAGATTTCGTAAAATTCTACCACGTTTTCAGAAGAGACTGGGGCAAATACCTAGAAGATTTCAAAATATTCCTCGTAAGCCTATCAGGAAGCGTCGTGCTAAAACACTTCACTTTCAACTACTTAATAGATGCATACCAAAAAACGAATAGTGAATAAAAACTACTTTTTCTTACGCTTTCTTTCCTTTTCCTTCAAAGCTTCAAATAATGCGTGAAAAATTGTGTAGCGCTCCGATGTTTGAGGAGACTTCTCATCACCATCTTCTACGGGTTTATTTTTGTTTTTCAAAGCCCTCTCCGAAAACCTACGCCCTTGGCAAGTTATATCAATGATATTTCAACAAACGACATATGACTAGAAGATGAACTACTTCTTTCCTTTAAATTTGTACGTTTTTGGCGGGCCCGCCGGGAATTGAACCCCTTGAGTTCTTTCCTCTATTGGTTGTTGGCTCTGGGTCTGGGTGTCGTTTAGCCTCTTGTCTTCCGCTGGTTGCTTTTCCTCTTTCTCTCTGTCTTCCATCCTTCCCAAGCTCCTGCAAGGTTCTATTTCTGTTTGGCATCCCTATATAAAACTTAAGTACGAATCTGCAGAAGAATAATTGGGGGCATGGTTGAGGGCTGCTCCTTTTTGAGTTTCCCAAGCTCCTAAAGCCAGCCTTCACCGTGCCCCCTTTTATTTTCTAATAAAACAAAAAAGGGCGGGTTAGGCTATGAGTTCAAATTCGTAGACGATTACTGTTTGGTTTGGGTTCCATTCGCCGTATAGCTTTTCCCATGTGGCTTTGAATTCTTCCAGGGTGTTGAATCCTTCTTTGCGTATGTCGGCTATTGTTATGTCGCCGAGGCGCTGCTGGAACTTCCTTACTATCCTTACATAGCCTTTTGGTCCTTCCGTCCAATCGTCCATTATGGCATATATGCGTCCTTCCTGGAGCTGGCGGTTGTTTGGCAGCCGGCGGGTTTGGGTTTTCTTTCCTTGCAGTATTAGAGAAAGGAGGGGGCGTTTGAAGGTTAGCGCCATGGCTTCACTGCTCCGTTGGATTTATTGGGTAACCGCAGCGTGGACACCGTTCTGGGCTGAAGCGTTGAATCCACCATTCCCCGCAATATTGGCATTTACGTTCTTTTCCAAATTCGCCTTCTTTAACGTTAATTTTAGCTTTCTGCATTTTCCCAAGCTCCGTTTTGCGAAAAGAACGTAGCCTTAGGCGCTATTTAATGAGTGCGTATGAATTCTTTAGACGCCTTCAGACGTCCAGAAACAAAATAAGGCAGCTTGCAGCAGCCCGAGAAAATATTATTAATGTTTCCATGGAAAACTTTGGTGGATTCCGCAGCTGCGGGAGATATCTCCACAGGGCCTAGGGTGCGCGGATCTGCAGCCTAGAGGGGGAAGGGGTAGGGAAAAACATAGAGGGGCTAGGGCTCGTATTGGCTCAAAACTTAACCAAAACTATGTTTCTTTAATGCCCTCAATTCT
>JAVZLM010000003.1:0-180396 GCA_038883775.1 Bathyarchaeia archaeon | reverse complement strand
TATACGTGAATATTTGAAGGCGAAGTATTGAGATTAACCCCTTTGCCAGCCGTGGTTTCTGATGCTGGTCCGCTCATTCATTTAGCCCAAATAAACAAGCTATACCTTCTCAAGAAGCTTTTCAACCAAGTAATAATAACTCCAAATGTGAAGCGGGAAGCCGTTGACGAAGGCATCAAGCTCGGTCACTCCGATGCCAGGATAATTGGAAAAGCTATAGAAGAAGGATGGATTAAGGTTGAAGAATTTCCAAAACGTTTAGCTAAGGCTTCCAAAAGGCTGGCTCTGGATGAAAACATATCGCTGACGGATGCGGAGACGCTATTGTTTGCAAGGGAGAGAAAAGCCCAAGTCTTGGTTGATGAGAAGGCTCTTTCGAATCTTGCAAGGATGTTTGGGCTTAAAGCATGGAACACTTGGACTATCTTGTTGGAAAGCCTAAGCAGGGGCTATATTGAAGTTTCCGACATAGAATCAGCCATAAAAGAGTTAGGCGAAAAAAGACATAAACTAAAGAAAGAACAAACTTTGGAAATCCTTGAAGCGGCAAGAAAAATAGTTCACAAACGAGAAAATTTGACATGTTAACACCTTTATTCTGAACCCAAAAGGTGGCGGGCCCGGTGGGATTTGAACCCACGTTCTCCGGCTCCGAAGGCCGGCGCCTTGATCCGTGCTGGGCTACGGACCCTTCACGAAAAGACATTAGCCTATAACTGATTAAAAGGGCTTCGGAAAATCCTTAAAAATGGTTGCTGAGTTTATATTTTGTTGTTGGGCCGGTAGCTCAGCTTGGTTGGAGCGTTCGGCTGATAGGCGCAGTGGATGCGCAGAAACCGAAAGGTCGAGAGTTCAAATCTCTCCCGGCCCACTTGAGGCTTTTGCCTATTTTTCTTTTTTCTTTTCTTCTTCGCCTTTGACGCCTTTAATTAAGCCCTTTCCAACGCCCTTTACTATTCCGAAGCCTTTCTTTACGCCTTTGCCAACGGCTTCGCCTGTTTTTTCTGCTGCTTCTTCAACTTTGCCTTTTTCTTCCTTCTTCTTTTCTTTTTCACACATAAAATCACCTCCACAAATTACAATATGTTGTTTTGTTTGTGAGCTGTTAAAGCTTTCGAAACTGCCCTATCATTTAGCAAGTCTTAAATGTATTTTGCAACATAAAAGTGGGATTGGTGATTGTGTGCCTAAAGATGAAGAAATATTGGAGGTTTTGAAAGAAATTAAGGCTTTGTTGGAACCCAAACCTGCGCCGCCTGCACCGCCGCCGAAGAAGGGGTTGTGGAATGAGTTTATAGATTTTATTTCTAAGTATAAGGTTTTGGGGATGGCTGTGGCTTTCATTCTCGGTTTGTATCTTGGCGCTTTGGTTAAAGCGTTAGTGGATGATTTGATAATGCCTATTGTGCAGTTTGCCACGCCTGGAGTTGCATGGGAGTTGATAGAGGTTGGACCGTTTCGCATAGGTCATTTTATTGGAAGTCTAATAACTTTCTTGATTGTTGCCTTTGTCGTTTTCTTACTTGTGAAAATAACCAAAAAGTGGGGCATAGAATAGGCATAGTTAAACTTTGCATGGGCTTTTTTCCTCGTTTTTTGTGTAGGCTTTTAGTCCGAGCCTTATTAGGTGTTCTATGAATGTGCTGCGTTTTTCTCTTCCTCTGAGTTCTTCTATTTCTTTTAGGAGTTTTGAGTCTATTGTTAGGCCGATGTGGTGTTTCATATCGTATGCCTCGCGTATTTTGTATATTTATTATACCGAAAAGCTTTATTAGTCTTATCCTACAAGTTATACTTTGGTGTTTAAATGAAGACTTTGAGGATTTCGGATGATGCTCATCAGAGGTTGACGGCTTTGCTTGGCGAGTTAACAGCTCAAACGATGAAGATGCAGACTTATACTGATGCTATTGAAAGTCTTCTTTCGCAGTCTGTGATTTTGCCTCCTGAACTTCTAAACGAAATTGAAAGTTTTATTGAAAGGAATAAGCACTTAGGATTCACTACTCGAGAAGAGTTTATTAGGGATGCTGTCCGTTGGAGGCTTCGCTTTTTAAGGGAGGATTATGAGTATGTAGAGATTCCGAGAGAAGAGTGCGAAAAGGTTCAGCAGGCGATTAGGGATATGGAGTTGCCATTTTTAAGTGTTAACGAGTTTATTGAGCAGCAGATTAAGAATTTGTTGGAAAAGTATGCGGAATATGTTAAGCAGAAGGAAGCCTATGAGAAAAGAAGCCGAAAGAGAGAATAGCAAGAGATAATTAGTTTTGGTTTTTGTGGCTTCTTAGTTGGGTTTCGATTGGTGTTAGCGCCTTTTTTATGCTTATGTGGATTATTAGGCTTGTTAGGATTATTATGCCTGTTATGATTGAGTATATGGCTAGGGTTACGAGTTGTTTTTTTATGTTTTCGTCTAGGGATTGGAGGGATAGGAATGAGAAGTAGAAGGTTAGGAATATGCATAGGGTTAGGATGGCTATGGCTGCGGATTCCACTTTCATTAGCGCACTTGCTCCATTTTATAGCATAGGTTAGGCGTAGTCAAAAGAGTTTATGGATTCAAAATTCTTAGGCTAAGTAAACTTTTGTGGGGAGCGCAAAGTAAAAGTGAGTGTTTCATTATATTGTAGTGGAATGTGATTTTGGCTTGAGTAGACCGAGACTTTTTGACAGACCAGAATGTAAAAATTGCGTCTTTAAGGGTGGAAGCTACTGTTGGAACCAATGTCCATACAATATTTGGCGAAGACCATAAACGCGCTTATAAGCTAAAGGAAATGTTGGGTTGAGCGGGGTGATTTGGTTTCTGCGCATTATTGCCTAAACTATGCAGTAGAACTGCTAATTAGGGTTGTTTATGCTTTGAATAGGGAGTTTTTGCCAGCGCCAAAATGGAGACTCTACCACTCTTACAGCCTAAAATGGCTTCCTAAAAACTATAAAAAATTCATTAAAGAAGCAATGAGGATTGAAGACTTTTCTGTTAAAGATTTTAAAAGAAGATTGATAGCGGTTATAGCTTTATGATGCGAAATCTTGCCAAAAATAGAAAGGGAAACTGGATTAACACCAGAAAAAATAAGAAAATATTATATAGAAAAAGTATTACACCAAACCAGCAAACCAAAAACAGCGAATGGAAACTTTGATTAATGAAGAAGCTCTTTTATTTGCTAAATATTTACGCAATGAACAGCCTTCATGGATTCCACGCATCATACAACTAAACAATTAAATATCTCTTCTTTTTCTCTATCTTTTGGGTTTTTGGTGTGCGTGGTAAAAGTTTTAATGGTTAATTGATAATTTTTAAGAACTAGAAGGAGAAAGGAGGTGAATGTTGTGAACATGAAAAATTATTTGATAGCATTATTGTTTAGTGTTTTAATATTAAGTTTAGCTTTTGCTCCGTTGAGTGGAAGTCAGACGACAAGCCAAGTTGAATATGACCATTGGAGAGACCTAAACGATGACGGAGTCATAAATATTTATGATGTGGTTTACTTAACAAGCATATACGGCGCTAAGGGAACTCCAATAAACAAAACACAGCTACTACTCGAAGTATTAGAGAAAATGGAAAGTTTAAATGCTTCACTGCTTGCGTTAGAAGCTATAATTGCTGAACAACAAGCCAGAATATCAGAGTTAGAAACTGAAATCGCCATTCTAAATGCTACTAAATTAGGAAAACCAGATTATGACAGCTTTGAAGACCCAGAAGTAGGGGGATGGCAATATTTACAACCAGATATTCCTTGGAGATTTGACCACCATTTGAATACGACCAACGTGATAGTATATCTTGTTTTTTCCAATGACAGGGTTGGAAGCAACATAAATCACCATTGGTATGGAGGACAAAATAGTGGAACTTGGTGGGGTGGAGCATGGTGGAGTCAACTAACGAGAGACTATATCATGGTTACAAGATATGCACATAGCGATGAATGTGCATATGTTCGTGTAATCATATGGAAAATACCAGAATAGGCATACATTTTCTCTTTTTTCTTTAATTTAGAATTTACATAAATCCTATTGCCAGTAAACATGTTCTATATTGTTGGAGAACATGATTGTATGTATACGAAAGTTTGGGTATAAAATTTAATACTCTCTTTGGAGACGGAATTGCAGAAAATTTAGAGGTAGGGTCTGTATTGGCGTGTTTTTGCACCAAAAAATGTTTATTTTCTCCAGAATAAGTAGACTTTTGTTTGTGCCAAAAAACCAAGCGTCTTTAACGCTTTAGCCAAGCCCTCTTCGCTAAACCCTCTAACTTTCGCCATAAACTCTTCATGGGTTGGATATGCTCCGCCACCAGCCATAAGCCTTTTCCTCACAGACGCTTCACGCTCCGAAAGTTTCAATAAAATTTTTATGATTTTAGCTTTCCCAACCCGCCTGATGGCTGATAGATTCTGTTCTGTGCTTCCAAGCATGGCTGGATTAAAACCTAAAAGGCGAAGCCTATCCAAAGCCCACAAAATTCCTTCGCTTGGCTTGCTTTCGGCTATTTTCTGCATTCCAGCCCTCTCAAAGAATGGGTTATACCGCGCCATAACAGCCAAAGCCTCAACAAAAGGCGTCCCCGCCATGGCTAAAGTTTCCCTAACAAGCTTCACGCCCAAACCAATAGAACGATATTTCGGATGCACAACAACCCGCGATATAAGGCTAAAATCCCTCTGCAACTCCGAAAAGCTGCCCCTCCAAACCCTACTACGCCCAAAACATATAGGCGGCGGAAAACTGTAAACAATAACCCCACACAATTCGCTATCACGCTTCAAAACAAAAACCTTACGCGGAGGCGGACACCTGCTTGAACGATAATGAAAAGCGCTTAACCGCTTATAATCGCTAAAATCGCCCTCTTCAACCCTCATCTCCCTTACTAGGCTACACTCCCTTGCTGGCTCATTCCCATAATAATTCACAGTTATTTCTCTTCCAAAACGCTTATGAATATGCACGGAAGGCTTCAAATCCTCAAACAAGTCCAAATGCGTAGTAGCCACAACAACCGCTCTACCCAATTGCCTCGCAACTTTTTGGAGGTTAAAAGCCACAATCTTAGCCATATCACGGTCAAGAACGCTACAAAACTCGTCAGCAAACCACCATTGTTTATTGCTTTCCATAAGCTTAGCAATTTTATAACGATACTTCTGCCCATCGCTTAATTCGCTAAAACGCCTAACAAAAAGAAAAGCATCATTCAAACCCGCCCGACTAAGCAATTCCAAACCTTCAGTGAAGCTTCTGCCAACAGTATCAATCAAAGGCTTATCCGCTTCTGGCTGAATCTCAGCCAAGTCAATAGCGCTATCGCCCAAATCACGCCTCAAAGCCCTCAGCAAGACGCTTTTGCCGGAACCACTCTCCCCAGTAATATAAACAATGTCTCTTTCGCCAATCTTCAACTCCACATCATCATAAAGTATAAACCGCTTATGCTCATCCAAACCCAAACCAAAAGCCTCAGCAACCGCCAAAGTCCGAGGCGTCGCCACAGCAGCAGTCTCATAAGCAATATTAATCACAAACTTTCCTTCATGAGCATCATAACGACGCTTAAACTGCCGAATCCTAAAAAACTCTCGCTTACGCCTTCTCATCTCAAAACGCCAACCACCAAATGCTTCAACAGTTTCTTCCGCAAACGCTCCAACTTCGCCTTACCAACAAAAGCCAAACGTGGCAAAACCCAAAGCTGAGCAGCGCTCCATCCTCTTGTGGCATAACAAGCCAAGGCTAGGCTCCAAAAACGGTCATCATGAGTGCCCTCTGGATGATTAAATTTTATTTTGCCCTCTTTCGTCAATTCAAAACGCTCAACATTCAACTCAGCAATCAACTCGCCATCATAAGGAATCTTAAGCCTCTTCTCAGTCATGCACCTTTTAAGCCACTCAGCAAGCCCCTCCTTAGTTTCCTGCGTGAACTTGACGCCTTCTGTTTCGCTTATTCCAGCATTCACCATGTCCTCAACTATATAATCGCCTACACCAGTCATATCCACCAAAACTTTGCGTATCTTTTGCCAACGGTCGCATAGGGTTTTGACATAACCGATCACGCTTGCATATGGGGTTTGCAGTGGAAAACGGTGCATATAGATTAATTTTATAGAAGAATCTTCCATCTGCACTATGGATAAAACGCTATAATCCTGATGTTTGCCAAGGTCCAAACCAGCATAAAACTCGCCTATAACCGCCTTTTCAAAACTAGCATATTCAAGTTGGCTGTCAATGCAACTTGTGATTAAGGCTTGCGGTAGCCAGACGCTTTCGTCTTCAGCCCACTCGGCCTCCATTTCGCGGCGCCAACGCCAAGGGTCGCCTTCTAACTGTCTTTTAATTTTGGCTAAAATTTTGCGTTTTAATGGTCCTTTGGGCTCAACAGCGTCTTGCCATGTGACGTGGCTTTTTGCGAAGTCGTTGAAAGCTTGGTCGTGCCAAATTTTGTAGAAGATGGAGTCTGTTGTCCACGGGGTTGACGTGCAGATGAATTTTCCGTTTGTTGTGCCAAGTGTGAAAAGTACAGCGTCGTATAGTTCTTCGTCTTTTGCTATGAAGTTCATTTCGTCGCAGTAAACCAAGTCTAGTGTTGGTCCGCGGATGGTTTCGGGATTGTTTGGGAAGGCTTCGATTAGGCTACCGTTGGTGAGTCTAACCATTGTGTGTAGGGGTTTTTGGTACCAGTTTTTGGGTAATTTCCGCAAAAAAGTGTTAATTCTTCGTATGACAAGTTTTGTTTGGCGCCAGCTTGGACCCACAACGCCAATATGGCTTTTTGGGTTTTTTAGTGCATGCCATAGGAGTAGTGCGCTTATTGTTTGGGTTTTTCCGCTTTGGCGGCACCACCTGGCGGCTACAAACTGGTTTGTTTGGAAAAGCCTTATGAGTTCTTCTTGGTAGGCGGTTGGCTGGAAGCCCAAAATTCTTGTGCAGAATTCCGTTGGGTCTTCTGGGATTTGGAAGGATTCTTGCGTCTCAGCAAGTCGCTGTTCCAGTTGGCGCAGTTTTTGTCTTTGCTGCTGCCTCATTTATGAGTTCCTCCAGTTTTGCCAAATCTTGGTCTATTTGGCGTTCGTCGAAGCCTTTTGCTATGCTTTGGATTACTTGGGCTGTGTAGGCGGCTACGCGGGCCCATGCTTGTCTTTGTTTTATGTTTAATGTTTCCTTGTTTACCGTTGTTTCGCCCTTTGCCATGCTGACGGCGTTTTCGAAGATGGCTTGGAGGTCTTCGAGGATTTTCTCCCTAATCTTTTGGGTGTCAATTTTGAATTTTTCTTTTAGTTGGGCGATTTTTCGGGTTATGGAAAATGGACGAGAAAATTTTGGCATTTTCCCTACCCCTTCCTCTCTAGGTTTTTTGTGCGATGAGGATTCCGCTTACTGTGCCTGTTAAGCCCGTGATGGCGGCGAAGATTTCGCTGTTCCACCTGCCAAGAAAAGCTAGGTGGGCGATTTCTAGGGCGGATAGGCTTAGGGTCATTGCGATTGCGAATTTTACGCCGTAGACTAGGCGTTGGTCTGGTTGGATTTCGCCTCTGCGTGTTCTTTTTGTGAGGGCTTTTTTAATCCAGTCGTTCATGGTTTTTCACTCTTTGTTGTTTTAGGCGTTTGCAGGCTGTGCGTTTTCCGCCTACCAAAAAGCTGTTTAAGAGTTGTTCGGCTGTTTCGCGGGGAACATGTGCTTTGGCTATTACGGTTATGTTTGTTGTCCAAGCTGTTGGAACAGCAGTATAATCAATGTCATGAACGCCGTCAGCATAACGAAAACTGTTTTGGGCTAGGATTATGTGCTTGTTTTTGGCGCCTAAAACGCCGAGGAAAATGCCCCAACTAGTAACAGGAACATCAATACCATTTAAACCGCCGCTGAGACTCTTGCCAATGCTAGCATCAAACCACTCAACACGGATGAGGTCGCCAAGGCTTAGCTCTTTAACCTGCCTAACAACATCCCTCATACACTCTAAACCTCAAAAGAAAAACGAGAAAAAGAAAATATAAGGAGGGGCGAAATTCAGAAATTTACAAATTTATTCCCAAAATTTTCAAACAATTTACTTCTTTTCGGCAATGCTTTTAACTAGCTTAAGGATTTTTTCATGTTTCTTCCCTTTGCCAATACCTTTAACAAACTGTAAAGTCTCTGAAAATTTTCTTTCACCATCCCTTTTATATATTTGAACAAAAATTTCAAGCATAGAACCAGAAAGGTTCCATGGAGGATTTCTGAATATATCACAGTACTTCTTCATTTTCCTAGTAGTTGCTCTACCGATTCCTCTTAACCTTTTAAATGGGAGTTCTTCGGTAGTCACACCGTATCTGACTCTATCTTTAAAGTCTTTGAAACCCGCCGGAATACTTATACCCTTTTTCTTTGCAAGGCGTTCATAAACATTTAAAAGATTAAAGAGTTCTTTTGCCACTTGAGGACACTTGCTTGCATATACCTTGTATCTGGATTCGATGTCGGGTATCTCTTGATTTTCCATCCAACCATGATAAATTGCGTATGCCGAATACTCTGGATCTTTTTGATCAGACACAGGGATACTCCTTTTTTCGTAGAAACTTGCTATTTCCTCTGATTTTCCCCGTGAATGTCTGCTAAGGCAAGCCCCTTCAAACAAACGGAAAAGTTCATAAATGATATCAAAATCCATTCTGATTCTCTTATCTCGTTCTAGAATATCATTAAGCTCTTTAAATGGCGTTAATTGATAATCAGCAAATGTTCTAAATAAGAAATCCATTGTCACCTCGCCAAGTCCTGTAAGTTTATACCCGGCTACACCTGTGCTTTCTATAAAACCATTGTCATAAAGGTATTTTACATGTCCTTCTAGGATCTTAAAGAGGTCGAAGGGTATGAATCGAACTTTTTCTTTTTCAGACTGGAAATTGAAATAGGTATTCTTAAAGAAATTCAATATTTCTTCATCGCGACAGCGTCCGGAATATATTAACTCTAGGATAGTTTTCCTAAAGTTTTCATCTTCCCGGACGCGTGAAATAGCTCTCTCTATTGTTCCATCTTTATATCTTACTGCGTCATTTTGTCCTTTTTTCTTAACAACATAAGCGTATCCTTCAGCGCCAAAACCAGGTCTACCAGCGCGACCACCCATTTGTAGATACATATAATTTGGCACCGGTATTCTTTTTCCGGTATACGGATCATAAAAGGACAAATCTGCAAGTACTACTGTTTTTGCAGGGAAGTTAACACCATAGGCTAAGCCTGTTGTTGCAAATAAATAATTTATTGCTTTGTTCGCAAAAAGATTCTCTACTAAGGACCTTAATTGTTGATCAAGATCTGAGTGATGGAAACCCACGCCTTTTAATAAACACTTTAGAAGTTCTTCTTCTTGGGCTGTAAATCTTTTTCTGCGGACTTGCTTTGCAAATATCTCACGCAATTTTGATTCATCAAATATAATTTTATCTAGTAAAGAACACATTTCTTTGGCTCTCGCTACTGTAGAATCTTTACTTGTACAAAATACAAGATATGGTTCTTTTTTCATTTCAAGGAGTTTCTTACAAAGTTCAATATTTTGTTTAGCTGAGGGTGTTTGTGAAATATCAATGATACCATACGTAAGCTTAACTTCTCTTGCGCTTTCGGGGACTACGACCAACTTCGCATTTAACCATTCGCTAATCTCTTGTTTATCTTCAAATGTGGCTGAAAGACAAATTATTCTCATGTTCATTTCTTTCAAAATGGTGATTACTTTCTCCAAATTGAAACCACGCAACTTATCATACAGTACATGAAATTCGTCAACAATCGCTAAAGTAAATCCCTTGACATACGTCGGATGCAGCAATGCGTTTTTATAGAAATTTTCATATGTCGTGATAACAACGTCTGCTTTATCCCAATCTGATAGTGATGAATTAAGCCCCGCAATTTTATCTGATATATCGCTAAAATCACGTTCTTTATCAGCTATGAGTGCAGTCATTGGAACAAGATACAATACCTTTCCGCCAACTTCGAGCATTTGTAAAGCTGCTAAGAGAGCAATTCCAGTCTTACCAGAAGAGGTGGGAGCAATTATGACAAAGTTATCTTTTAAATTCAAAATGCCAGCTTTTACAGCTTCACGTTGAGTTATATTCAATTCTTTCCAATTTTTCAGTTTTAAGAGTTTCTCAATGATGTAGTTAGATGACATTTAACATACAACCTTAAGTTGTTTATTTTTCACGGCATCATATAAGTATTGTTTTAATGTAAATTGCAAGGAAATTAAATAACTTTAAATTCTTTGCCGGCTTAATTAGTTTAAGTATCACAGGTGTCTTTGACTTTCCGTGTTTTGCTCTCCAATAGAACCAACGAATGAGCCCCACAATTTTTTCACCTAAGCTTGCAAGATAGTAAAGGAGTGTAATACTTACAATAATCTGTGTTAGGATCCCTACAATATCAAAAGGAAAAGTAGGAGTAACTTCTACTCGCCATGTCGCAACTGTATGCCAAGAGAGCGTTTCCTGAACAAATACTTTAAAATTCACGCCGTAATTCAGTGTTGCTGTCACATCGTTTTCGGATTCTGCGTTCGCTAAATGCAACACATAAGTTCCATTTTCCACAGCAGAAAAGTTAAAACAGCCAAAGGATACCTTATTATAGCAAAGAATGATACCTCCCGAAGGATTTGTCACATAAAAGTCTATGTAACCGTTAACAACCGAAATGTTTCCGCAAACATCAGCATGCATACTTTCAGAAACCGTTAGTTCAACAGTCTCAACTTCCTTCTGCATTGGACCGATAACGAAAACACCACCTCTTGCATTTACACACGGAACGGAAAAAGCAGCTAATAAAAATAAAATCGCACATGAAAGTTTAAAGAGCATTCTATGCATTTTCTTTCAATCATATAAAACCACAGTACAATTATTAATTTTTCCCTAAAGTCCTTCGACGCCATAATAATGACAATGGCGAAAGCTATAAACGCAAAACTCACATCAGAAGACCAACACTCCAAGGGCTTAACCCCAAACCATATGTAATCAGCTCTAGAACATTTTCGTTAGGTCTTCGTAGGCCTTTCGCCTATGTCCAACAAACAAAACTATCACTCTACCATTAGCTTTGTCAATTTCATATATGGTTCTGTAATCGCCAATGCGCAAACTCCAGAAATCCGAAGGCTTTTAACCATTTCTAACATTTTAAGCGCTTCAACAATACGCCTTTACCTCCAAAACCAAAACAATATGGATATAAGAGCCTAAATCTGCAGTATACTTATATTTTTGTATATAATATATTTGTATATGGTGAAACTATTTGAGTGAAGCAACAACCATTAGGGTTTCAAAAAGCACATTAAAAATGTTGGAGAGGCTCCGCAGAAAATTGGGAGCCCAAACCCTAGACGAAACTATAAGGCTTTTTATTGCGCAACAACGCAGACAAAGGCTCAGCGAAGTTTTCGGCATAGACAAGGGCAAAATTAAGTCTTTCACGGAGGAAGACCGCGGTGAAAACAGCAGTGGTGATTGACGCTTACGCTTGGATTGAAATCTTCATAGGAAGCCAAAAAGGAGAAAAAGCCAAAGAAATCCTTCAAGAAGCTGAAGAAGCCTACACGCCAGACATTGTTTTGGCTGAAATAGCCCGCAAATACATACGCGAAGGCGCAAAAGAACAAACAATCAGCGAACGCCTAAAAACAATAGAAGAAACCTCAGAAATAACCCCCATAGACAAGGAAACAGCCATAGAATCAGCAAAATGCTACATGCAACTAACCGAAAAAGCTAAAAAAGAAAAACTTAAACCGCCAAGCCTCTTCGACGCCATAATACTAGCAACAGCAAAAACCTTAAACGCAAAAATAATCACAGGAGACGAACACTTCAAAAATATTAAAGAAACATTATGGATAGGCGAAACATAAGTCTTTTATTCTGCCATCAAAGCCTCAAAGATTGAAAGCGTATTTTCTTTTCTCGCCCGCCTTTTCAGCTCGTCTAAATCCACTCTTGTGAATTTTAAAATAGCCCTCACATCCTCCTCGTCCTTTAAGGCTCTTTCTCGTGGCTTTGTTGCCTTAATCATTCGCAGTTTAGCCAAAACCAAATCTTCAGGCTTCTGATAAAATGTTGGCATGCCCAAAATTTTCCCAGCCTTTTTCTCGAGCTTCGTGTCAGAAAATATTATGTCAACCATTAGCGGAGATTTGCCATTTTTAAAAGTAGCTATTTTATAGCCAGACCTTAAAGCTTCATCAATTTTTTCCTCCTCAACCACCAAACCAGCCCTCTTCAAAGCTGAAACAAGCTTACTTTTCCAATCTCTGCCAACAACAGCAACAACAACATCAATGTCTCTTGTTGTGCGAGCCCTACCATAAAAGCTTGCCGCCAAGGCTCCAGTAAACATGTAATCCAAACCAAAAGCATTAAAACTTCCAACAACCCGCTTAACAAGAGCTTCAAAACTTTCCAGCTTTTAAACGCCTCCCTTCCTTCGGCTATCAAACATAAGCCTTTCTCGCACTCGTTCAATAAGTTTCTTTTCGCTTATGTTTGGATTTTGGTCCTTGACGCCTTCGGCGCAAATTCTAATACAAACGTCACTCATGTTAATTGCTAAATTCACACGGTCTTCACGCTTCAACCTACGCCAATCAGACATATCCCGCATCCAAGATACTATTAGCAATTATTCCTTTAAAGCTTCAACTTTCTAATTAGATTTTTCACCCGCTCTTGGTCTTTTAAGAAATCTTCTATTATGGCGTTTGCCACCACATAAATCCGCAAATCATTCAACAAAGCCAACTTACGCAGTTCCCTATGCAGGTCTTCGCGGATTTCGACAACAGTTCTCTTGGCACTTTTACCCATAATCAGCCACTCCTAGTTGCCTTGGATTTGAATGGCTAAATCGCCCAAAACAAGAAAAAGCCTTGTAATTTTCACTTCTGTAGGCTTTAATACGGCGACTTCTGCAAACACTTTTATGGAAGCTTCTTGGCTTATGCGAAAGGTTGACTCTAAAATGGAAAGGGCGTCTGCCTTCACTATTGCATCTAGGGGAAGCGTAAAAGCTACTTCAAAAGCATTTGTGGTTGAAGCTTTAACAACCACTTCTTTGGCTACGCCCAATTCAAAAAGCGTTTGCGTTAACGCATGCGCCAAGGCGTCTCGGCTAATGTTAAATGCAGTTTCAGTTTGGCATAATGTCTGCGCCGTGGTTAAGGCTTCTTTGAAAATCTCTATTACGCCCGTTACAACTTCAACAAGCATGTCGGCTAAAACGTTTACAATAGCATCTTTAGAAATATTAAATGTTGTTTCTGAAGTTGTTAGGCTTTGGCTGGATACGTCCGCATTTTTCATAATGTTATATGTAGCTTCATAGGCTGGTGTGGTAAGCGATTGGCTTACGGCATTAACGTAAATTTCATAAGTTTGTCCGCCGCTTACTTGCTCTTCGCTTCCCCAGCTTGCATGCGATGGTTCAGGGCTTACATACTTTCTAAGATAAACAACATCAATCCACATGTTTTTACCTGCGTCGGGTGAAGCAATTATGGTTACGCTTTTTATACCACTAATCTGATTTCCGTTAGCGTCTTTTGCTTGTATTGAACCCATAGAAGCTCTGTCTTTAAATCCATCTTGACTGTTAGCTGAACATCTATATCCGCATTCTAGCCTATACCAAGTGTTAGCATAATAATTATAATTTTGAGGCCATGAAAGATATCCAGCTTGGTAATATTTAATTCCAGTAGCCATGAATACCATACTATAAACAAGCACATCAGTTGACCCTTTGGGTATTATTGGATACCCAGAATAATCAACTACTTGATATACTCTCGCCCAAAGGTGAATCATGACATTATCGTAAGTGTTAGGTAATGTTTTTTCTAAAACTCTTGTTGAACCACCCCCAGGATGATAAGCTGCTTTGCTTCCTTGTTTTACAACGTCTGAAACTATTGTCCAACTGCCATAAGTGTTCCATTTACCGAAAGTTCCACTTTCAAAATCGTCAAAAAACAGAAATGTGTTATCGCCGTTGCTTGTTGTTGTAGCATCTGATTTGCCATAATAAATGTAGATTGTAGCTGGATTTGTGCTTAAGTCATCTGCTACTTCAACCCAAAATATGGCGTAATCGCTGTCAACTTTCTCTTCCATCCAATAGTCCAAAAGCGTAGTGCCATCATCATCCGTAAAGCGGACATCGCCAAAATCACTGCGGCAGTGACTGTTAAGGTAAACGTCTGCGCCACTGTCTGTTCCACTTCCATAATGCGCTACTATGCGAACTTGATAGTTTGTCCCAGCACCGCCTGCGCTGTTAATCACGTGACTTTTACGATACTGCCAACCGCTAAGCCAACCCATCAGCAAGCCTCAGAAAATTATATCGTTTTAAGCTGGTCTCTGGAACTTAGGCGTGTAGTAAATTTTCACTGTGTCGCCGTTCTGAACATTTTTTGTTGTGTATGTGTCTCGGCAATACATTGTGCCACCAGAGGAAGCATTAAACAAACCACACTCGTTTAGTGTGTAGGAGGCGGTTATGTTGAATGTGGCGTCCATGCTGCACTCACCTGTATTAGCATCTTTGTTATAAGTTCCTTGAACACGCATCACTTCTGCGCCTAAAGCTGTCTGCGAAGAGTTTGGAGTTGTTCCATCGGTGCCAATAGCCACGTAATTAAACACGGCTGGTCTGTTTGCGCTATTGTCAAAGGCTTGACCGCATAAAGCATCTAATCCAGCGTCGACTACCAAGTCTTTAAAATCAAGCAGTTTCTCGTCAACATCTACCAATTCGCCTTTTCGCCAAACTTCTATACGTCTTTGCACTCCGACTATTATTCCAGCTTTCTTTTTCAAGCTCATTTCTCAATTTTTTCTCCTCCGCTTACACCAGCAATGTTTGAACATCCAACCTCAGCTTTGGGATAGCGAACAACCGCTATCCAGCCAACCTCACCATCATAATAGACGCGGACAACCAAAATGTTCTCGTGGGTTTTGAAGAGTTTTTTGCCTTCAGCTCTGGCTACTGCTAAGACATCGCCTATGTCCTTAAACTTTTCTTTGTCGTCGCGGATTATTAGGGCTTTGTCAGGCATCTGTTCGGTTAACCTCCTTTAAAGTGCCGTCTGGATTCCATGTGAAAACTAATGTGAAAATTTCATTATTGCCTTCGTAGGCTTTTAATGTGGCTAATGTGCCATCGGCATTCCATGAAAAACTTAGCTTTGTAATTTTCCTTCCAGATGGCGGCGCCATGATTCCGCTTAGGGCGCTGTGGATAGCCCTATAAGCTTCTTCGTAACGTCCATAAGGAACGCTTTCACTCATTATATCAGCCTCGCAATTTTGTATCTGCTAACGTGGTCTGTTTTGCTTCTTAAAGCGCAAAGATAATCGGCTAAAAGTGGTGTTTCGCGTCCAAGCTCTAATGTGATTTCGAGGGTTTGGGTTTTTGCGTCCACGCGATATTCAACACTTTCGAGGCGGAAATCTGCGTCAACGTTCTCGTTTGGCAGTGTCACGTGGATTTTGTCTCCTGGCAGAAGTGGCGTATTGCCATAGCCTATTACTGTGCTTCTTATTGTCAAGTATTCTGCTGGATTTTTTAGGTGGTTAAGAATGGCTTTAGCCCTTAACATGCATTCGTTATCGCTGTAAAGTTCTTCGTCAACTTCCACAAGCTCCCTTAAACCATAAGCGTTTAGGCTGTTGGCATCTTCTTGTGTGTTGCTGTATCGGCATCCGCCGAAGAATAGGCAGTCAATCCAGAAGCCGCCTGGACTTGTGGTTGTAAGCCAACAGTCGAAACGTAGCTTTTTTATTTGTGTCCAATCAAAACCGTTTTCCGCATCCCACAAATCAGCGTTTTCTTTGCCAGCCTTGACTTGTAGTTGAGTCCATTTTTCTGGTCCAATGTTGAATGTATGCCCCGCACTTTTGTTTGCAATGTCGTAGAGGGTGAGTTTTAGGTTTGCGTAAAAGATGTTTTCACGGTATGCCCAGAAACTTATCAGCGGATAAAGGTTTGTGTTGACTTCTTTGCCGCTGTTTAGTGTGAAGATGCAGCCCACATCGGTTATTTCTCCACTGCCATAGGTTTTGATGCTTCCAGAACCCTTAACTTTGTTTTCAGCGTCAAAGCTTACTGTGCTAGCGGAAATGGCGGTCCAGTTTCCATCCGAAGGCGCTAGGCTTTCCGTCCAAGAGTCCTTGTCGCTTGGAGCACTTTTCTCTGCAATTCCATAAACTGTGATTTTGTTGCGGATGCCGTGAATGTCCTTGCGATATTCATACTCTTCAATTTTTTCTGAAAGGCTGACAGGTGAGGTTTTGCTGTTGCGTGGGAAAAACTCGAATTTGCCGTCTGGGGCTACACGAAAATCATAGCCAATAACGCCTTGCTTATCTGCTGATTCTGCAATGTATTTGATTATGTCGAAAACTGGCGTGTTTTCATATTCCAATTTTGCGTAGGTGGTGTCAGTGTTTTCCACGAGTTCCGTTCCGTCTCTGACGTGGCTTAAACCAACATAGTAATCAAGCAAGTGTTTGACGATGTCTTCGCCTTTCATGTTCTGAAATGTGCCCGTGAAAACCCTGCGGAAAAGTCTTTCACCCCAGCATCTGCCGCTAACACGGAGATAATTCTCGGTTGGAGTGGATTCATATTTGACAGATTCAACACGGCAAGTGATTATCTGCGGACAGTTTGCGCCTCTGCCTATGCTTATGCTTCCATCCATGCCAACATTAATCGGATATGCGCCGCCTGGACTATACTTTTTATTCCAATTTTGCAAAAGCACTTCAAAGCTACTGATCTCCTTTGTGCAGCCCAAATGAACACGGCATTGGATAACATCGCCTTGAGGTGGAGTCACAGAACCAAAAACAACAGCTATCTTAGGAATTTCAACACTCATGGCTATTCTAAACCTCGCCTGTACAGTTCTTCTTCTCCAGCCCTGCGAATGCTTCGCCCACGTTCTGGAATTTCAGCCACAGCTTCATTGAAACCTTGAACAGATGCGGTGGCAGCGTTCATTTGGCTGGCGAAATATGCTATGGCTGCAGCAGCGCCTATAATGGCAGCTATTCCAACACCAGTTAAAGCAAGAAAAGTGGCATAGCTAATATTCAGGGCGTTTTGGGCTGCTGTGGCAATCCAACAGGCTGCAGCATAAACCTTTTGGGCTATGGCAACGCCCCAACTTGTGCGCATAAACATGCCCATAACCGAAACAACCATCATAGCGGAATTGAAAACTCGAGCTTGCTGGTCGTTTAATAAGCCAAACTGGTGGGCTATATGTCCAATGGCTGTGCCAGTAGCCCCTAAACCAGCAATGGCGGAGCCTAAAGCCCTAATGCGAACGCTTAAGGTTTCAGCATCTGTTTGGATTCTTGCAAACTCATGGCTTGCACGGTTAACCGCACGAATTGTTATTGCAATTTCACGAAAACTCATTTTAAGCCAGCCTCCATTTTTGCTTGGTCAATAGCCTCGCAGATAATTCGTTCAAGTCTTGGCAGATGTTCCTGAATTGCTGGGTAAAGGAATGGGTGGGCTTGCATGTGGCGGGTTCCAAACTCAACAAACAAGGCGTATGTGGCTTCAGCGCCTATCTGGGCAACCCAATCTTGAATTTTGGCATAAATGGAACTCCGCAAGTGTCCAGTTCTAACGGGTGCAAGCTGTTTTGCATAGTCTTTAACGTCTTCAGCCCAATTTGCCAAAAGTCTTTGCACATGCTCTTGCATGGCGGAATCAAACCTTTCCATTGCCATTTTAAACTCTTCAACGCCTTCCACAACGCAGTTTATTTCAACCGACATTTCGCCTCCCGCTCCGCCTTCGCTTTTTCCTCCTCGGTTTGACGGTCTAACTCGTTGAGGATAACGATGAATTGCTGAACTGCCTTTGCTGGTTGTCTTCGCAGTTCTGTGATTGTCCAACCGAATTCTTTGCAGAGCCTAAACTCTGTGAGAACTGCGTTTGGCTTTTGGCGTCGGATGGAGCGGATAAAAAAGCAGACTCTTCAAGGCTAACGTTGTTAAGTCTATTAACGATTTGGCTGAAAATTTCGCCCAAACCAATAGGAACCCCATCTTCCTCGCTTAAAAGCTTCTCAAGGGTTATGGGCTTATGCGGCGGTTGCTCCCTAAGCGAAGCCATTATAGTTTCCGCTTGGATTGCTATGTAATCGCTTGCTATAACTTGCCCAGTTTGTTGGCTGTACCGCGTATATTTTTGGATGATGCGGCTACGCTTAGCCCAGGAGATTTCACTAAAAACATATTTGCCCGCGTATTCCCTGCCAAACTTTTCGCCAATAACAACGGTTTCCGTTCGCATTAGCTTATCACCACATCCCGCGCCACGAAAGAGGCTTTCAAACTCACAAGGTCTTCAACCTTTGTGGGCGTGCTAACGCTTTCCCATTTGCAATATTTGAATAGGGCGCTGTTTGTTCCGCCTAAACCAAATTTTAAGCTAAACTCGCTGTCATTCACAACATCATCATATTCTTGTTTGCTTTCAAACTCGAAGATTAACTCGCCAGTTAGGTTTCGGTGGCGGGCTGGCAAATACTTGAGGATTTCGCCGTTTGCTGAGCGGATTACTGGCACTTGTTTAAGATTGTTTTCAATAGTGAACTTCCAATCCGTAACCCTTTCCACAGCCGTTAAGCCCGAACCATCCCCTGCTCCGCGTTGCACAAAACTTTCATAGTATGGAATTGCACCAGCATAATCCGCATATGTGGCTCCGCTTATCTTCGAAGTTCCAACAACCACATTTTGCCCAACTAACTCTACCGTTGCCTTAACAATGTCTTCGATGCCGCATTCAACAACCGCCTTATCCATCCTGCACCCTTTAAAGAGCAAATCAACGATTCCAGAAGATTTCTCGTAAAATACTTCAACACTCAAAGAATTCAATGTAGCTATGTGCTGCAGGAAGTTTATTGGAGCATCGCTTGGCAATGGATAGGCGATTTTTACACTAACATCCCTCAAACCTTTCTTAATTGCTTGTAAATCTCGGCTTCCAACCCCGCGAACCTTGATTAGGTTTGGATTTAGAAGGGGTTCGACGCTTTCGGCTTTAATGCCAAGCATCGCAGGGTTTGATGGTGTTTCGCCGTAGCTTGTTTCTTCCACGTAATAGATTTTTGCTTCATGTGCGCCATAGGGCATACTCATCTTTATTCCTCCATTATTGTAACATTTTCAAAAAACCATGACTTTACAAGGAATTCGGTGTGCCACAAGAAGGGCTTAACCCTTACCTCATCCGCATCACGAAAACCAACAATATCCACGTAGGCTATACCATTAACAGTAAACTCAACCTCAACATAATCACAATAAAGAACCGCTTGCGATTCGCCGTCGCTTGGGAAAGCGGTCTTGGCAAGCAAATAGGCATAGCCATCAGCATCAACATAATTTGGCAGGTTAGAAGACAAGTTAATCGTTAAAATTTCATCTGTTGCGCTGCTCCCAGAAACAGCATTCTCCCAAGCATTCGCCAAATGGTTCCAAACCTTTATTGTTGCGCCATTTCCAGAAGGCGCATCACCATAACCCTCAAACTTCAAAACCAAACGCTTAAGAAAGTTTTCGTCGGCGTCTATTTTGAAGCGGAAAAGCGTATAGGCGTATTTCCCATTTTCTAAGGCTGCTTTGCTTAGACGGTTGTCGTCGCTATACCAGATTTTCTGATATTCACTATCTGCCAGTTCATTCCAGGCATCATTGTTAGGTGGCAAATCAGAGGCTGAAACGCCATGAAAGGCTTTATGCGTATCGGAAGTTATGCCGACGCCATAGAAATTGTAATTCACATTGTTTGGCGTATTCCGTTTTCCATGAATGACACGTTTGATTTCGCTGCACAATTTTTCGCGAATGCTTCTATCAGAAGCCCAAACATTAACCCTTAAGAAATGGCAAAGCCGCCTAAGACTTCCATCAAAACTCAGCTTTTCGTCTTCGCCCCTTTCAAGCCCAACGGTGATTTGTCCATCAAAACTTTTCAGAAGTTCACGGTCCAACCATTCCTGTCCAACATAAATTTTCGCTAATGCGCCATCCTCTTTAACAACTGACAGGTACCTTTTAAGTAAACGAATAAACGTTAAAACTGGATTTTCTGTGGCAGTCATTGGTTTATAAGCCTCCTACATGTGGCTTGGTAATAGGCGGGTTCACCCATCCAACGATAAACCTTGACTCGACCCGCTTCAAAATCAACGCCGCCCCGCCTAATCTTGTCTCGGGTTCTTATGGGCAAAAAAGTTTGAAGGGTTATGTAGTCTGTTATTGCATAGCCTGGCTCAATAATGATTTCTGTTGGGTTTTCAACCTTAACCATGGCTTTAAGCGTTATTCCTTCACCATAAGAGACTGTTTCGCTAACCTCTAAAATTGGGTATAAGGTTAGGTTTTCGCCATACTTTTCCAAAATTGCCTTAAAAGGCGTATGCTTAGGCGAATAACGCAAAAGCAAAAGTCCAAGCCAAGAAACCGTAATGATACTTTGCTTGTTTTCCACATGGCTCAAGTCTTTGAATTTTACTCCCCAAAACATAAAATCAGAATAATGCCTATCCAAAATCTGAACGCTCAACTCGAGGCTTGGCTTATCCCTTGCTGCACGAATGTCATGCAATACGCCGCATGAGACGCTATCATAGTAATCGCATGCAGCCTTCCGCCTGACAACATCTATGTAGCCAGCCCAACAAACACTTGGGTTGTATCCAGCATAATCTGCGCTTGGTCCAATGGCGTTTAAAGTTTCATAAACCCTTTGAACTGTGGGGCTCCAACCCTCATAACTGTAAAGTCCTAACAGGGCATAAGCGAAAGAGTCATCATAGACTTGGTCTTCTTCCACTCCAACTCTATGCCACTTATTGTCTGCTGGGTCATAGTATAGCCAAAAGTTTTCAAAACCGCTTCGGAGAAAATCCACAAGCTTAACAATCATGTCTTGATAAGTGTTGGCATTATCGGTGTCATAGGTTTCAGCAAGCATTTTCAAACCCAAAAGCCCGTAAAGACATTCAATATCCAACTGCAGAAGCCAATCTCCATTAATGGTAACAGCTTTTGCAAAACCGCCATAACTCTGTCTATCCTGCATAGCCTTCAAAAACGTCGAGCCAGCAAGCCTTGCAGCACTTAAATAATCCAAATCCTTGGTCAGCGCGTAAGCCCTCAAAAGGGACGGGATAACACGGCAAGTATCAACGGCATAGTAATAATCGCTTGTCTCGCTACTTTTAAAGCCGCCATAAGCGTTTTTGGCATTGTCCGTACATTGTTGTGTTAAAATCCAATCAGCCAAAGAAACAATCTTGTCATAAACCTCGCTTTTCTTTGCTATGCAGCGGCTATCAGAATAGGCTTCATAAAGAAAGTCTATAGCGAAAGCGGCTGCCGCCACGCCCCGCTCACCAGAAACGCCAGAGCCTGGCACATAATAAAAGTATGGTGCATTGTCCAAGATAAACTGCAAATAAACGTTCAAGGCTTCATCGAACATTTAGGCATACCCCACATGAGGCGCTTTTAAGCCATTCAAAATCCTTTCAAGCTCAGCTTGCAAAACATCCAAGGGCGGAGCCTTGCTTAGTACGCTTATGTTTTGGTCTCCAAGGCTGAAGCTTAAGCCAACCGCTGAACCACCAGTCAAATAGCAAATGGCATAAATAGCCGCTAAAACGGTTATGAACTCCTTCTCCGCTTCAGTGCAATCGGCATAATCGATTTCTTTTCCGAGCTCAAGCTCCAATGTAACCTCAGCTCGCTTAATCATCTTAACAATTTTAGCGTCTGGAACATCAGCCGAACTGAGATTAAGCACGTCACGGACATCATCGGGTGAAACGCTTGCCAAACCCTTAACCTCAAACAAAAAAGGAAAATAGGAAAATTTAAACAATTTTCACAATAAAAAAGGAAAATTTAAAATTATTTTGAAAAAAAGCAGAAAGGAAAAGATTAATTACAGTCTACAAAAGCATTTGGAAGTTTTTGTTCTTTTCTTCTTAAGTAGACACTGAAAAGCATTGTGAGCATTGTGGAGAGTAATAAAGCCGTAAGGGATGGAAATTCTGGAATTACGTAGTACATGCAGTGCGGCGTTGTTCCGTCAAGGGTTGCATTATTTTCTAAATAGTCATAAGCAACTATTTTGAATTTAACCCATGTTTCCGCAGGCTGTCCACGGATTGTGGCTTCATACAATTTTGTTGTTTGGTTTAGGTTCATTGTTTTGTTTTCCCATGTAACCCAATCATTTGTTGTGTAGAATAGGGTGACATTTTTTACTCCACTTTCAAGGTCTGTGACGTTGACTGAAATTTTCACTTCTTGGTCTGGTTGCACATCTCCGCTTGGAAATCTGATAAGGTTTGTTAAAATTGGGGCATGGCTGTCTTCCCTAAATTCTATTGTGAAGTTGGCTTTTGCGCCAATTCTATCATTATAATTGTAGGCGGGATAATCTCCATGAGGCCAAACGCTGCCCGAAACCAGACCCTCAACCTCAACGCCAATCGCGTACACTCCATAATCATCTGCTACCAAAGTCCAATTAACTGAGGTGCTGGCTCCAGCCTCCAAAAAACCTGAACTAACCGTTTTCTTTGGGGTCTCTCCAGCAACTAAGCTTAGATTTTGAGGCAATATTATGGTTGCATTACATGAAGTTGCATCATAATCGTTTAAGGCGTTTGGAAGCGGTTTTGGATAAGTGATTGTAACGTTTACTTGGAAAGGTTTTTCAGGTCTGATATAAGTTGGTGCTGAGACATTTATGATCCATGGCAAAGTATAAAGCGCCCAGTAGCCGGAGTAAGACCAAAGATCCAAAAATAAAGTGTAATTAAGCGCAATGTTTGGACCGCCATATTTCCCAAGCCATACCCAAGGGTCATGCATGAAAATGTGTGTTTCATTGTAACCTGTCACAACACGATAATGACCGTAAACATGGGCTTCGCTATACCACATGAGCAGAATTAGCGGTTTGTTTTGATCGATGTAGTGTTTAAGTTGGTTTAAATTCATATTATGCGCTTCGAAGGCTGCGTAGCCTAAACTGCGTAAAGTATAGCCAGTAATGTTGTAGTCTGGAATTTCAGCGCCCATGGATATGCTGATGCTGCTGAAGTGGGCAGCCCTTCGTAATTCATCAGTAAAAGTCTCGTATGGAAAAGTTCTTGCGACATCCGCTATTTCCGATTGATTTATGTCTTCTCCATAATAGTCGAAAACCATTTCAAGACATGCAGGACCACAATAATATTCAACGTCTTGGTAGTGGAAGGGAACATCAATAAAATGCGCCACATCTTGCATTTCCAAATAAAACGTGTGCAAAACATCAGCGATCAAGTTTACAGCTAAGTTTAGGGATTCTCCGCAACGGTTCTTAAAAGTTGTATCGCTCCAATTGTAGTTTTGGTCCATCCAGACACACGTTAAATCCCCGTCCAAGTCAAATGTTGTATCATAAGCAAGCGCAAGTGCGGCATCATAAGCGGAAATTTGGCTTAACTCACCATCAAAGCTAAGAAAAACATTGAATTCGTCATTATAAGCGTCTGTTCTTGTAAGCACATAATTTTCGTAATCACTATGATGTACTTCGGCTCCCCAATCCGTGCCGGAACCCATCACGTGACCGAAAACTGCCAAATCAGCAATGTAATGGGTCATGACGCCAAGCCTTAAGGAGGCATTAGCTAAATCTCCACTCTTGAAAAGTTCAAAAGCCTTATCGTATTCCTCTCTTGCCCTCTTTGCAGAAGCATCATCTTGCAACGAACCATTACTGAAATAGTAAACGTGATGCTTACCAGTGTCGCCTATACCATACAGAATCGTGCCATTGTCTGGCAATTCAGTGCCATAAAGATAAGCCGCAAGATTCTTAACAATAAACCATTTCTCCGCCCTTGGTAGCCAATCCAAAGCATGCTCTGCAATCCAATCGTGAGTCCCATATTTTGGGTTGGAAGGATTATCACTATAACCACCATTACCCCAACTGGAAACGGGAGAAACTTGAAACCGTAATATTAGGGAGTCAAGAAGCAAAGACGCGACTAAAACGAATATAACTCTCCTTTTCAACATGTTCTTCTCCACGGGTTAACTTAACCAGTAATGTTTTCATTAAAGAACAAGATTTAAATAATTTCTGTGCTAATCAATTCCGTCTGATATGAATTAATTGGGAGTGAGACGTATGGTTAATGAGGGGAAAGGACGCTTGTTCAGAAGAAAAGACGGCAAATACTTGATTTATTTACCGCTTGATTTGGCTCAAGACAGCATGTTTCCATTCAAAGAATTCACAAAAACAAAGAGAGGCACGGATTCTATTGCTGTTAAAGTGAGTTTTAAGCTTGGAGACGACAAGTTAATCATCGAGAAGTGGCAAGAGCCAAAACAACAATAAAAATTGGGTGCTTTGCTATCTTTAATTGCCTTTAACGTTTTCTTTTGCGAATCAGAATTGCAAACATCGTGGATGCTGCAAGTATTGGAAATATTAGCTGCAACGAGAATTCTGGAATTACGTGATACTTGTATTCTTGTCCCAAATCTTGGGTTGTGATTGTGTTGTTGAAGTTGTCTTCAGCTATGATTATGTAGGTTACGTTTGTGCAGTAGGGAAGGGCTGGTATTGTGCCGTTGTAGAGGTTTCCTTCAAGATTATCCATGATGACCGTTCCATTCCATGTTCCAGTGGCATTAGTGTAAGTGTAGTTTAGCGTTACCTGTTTTACTCCGCTTAGGTCATCGGTAACATTAGCATAAACCATAACCTCATCCTCTGGATAAACACTGTCGTTAGCTGGTTGCTGATGCACATTCTCTATCAAAGGCGGAGTAATATCCACTAGAGTTTGGAAAACGTAAAGGCTATCATAGCCAGGACCCGCCACTGCCGTTATAATGCCATTTCCAGACATAGAAACCAATGGACTTAATTGGAGTAAATCAAATTCTTCTATCACTTCGCCATTACCCTTAAGGAAGTACGCTTTATACTCGGAAGCAACTCCTAAACGGGCGGCGGCACATATTAACTCGCCATCATCACTTATGGCAACATCAAATATCTGACTATTGAGGCTATGCCAGTCCTCACTTATCCACCCCGACAAAGTCCTTGCATTAGACCAGAAATACAATCCTCCATGGTATAGGTCATCGGAGCCAGCTATAACCTCGTTGCTGTCAGAGCTTATGTCTACGCAGACAAATGATTCATAATGGTTCCATGAAGGTTCTGGGTCGCCTGTCAAGTTTGTGGCGTTTGCCCAATAGTGGAGAGTTGTCGCATAGTTGGTTACTGCCGCAACAGCATAACCGTCATCAGAAACTTCAATATCCACTACGTAACAGCCACTATAATTTAATGCGCTATGAGCAATCCAAATGGGATCATAGTATCCTGATGCGGTATTTGCATCTTCGTAAAAGGCTACAAAACCATTATGCAAATCGCTACGGTTTTCCCCTCCTACAGCCACATATTTGCCATCTGGAGACATGTCGACGGCTCGTATATCATTTACAGGTAGCCAATTACCCCATGTGTAATGTTCGTCTTCGCCATATCTGCTGGTGCACCCAGCGTAATACCACACATTTGGTCCCGTGCCACCTCCTACAATATATTCTCCGTCATCTGACATGTCTAATGTGCCCCTTTCCACGGGTCCCAAAAGCCACATGCTTGTCCATGTGGGAGTTAAGCGCTCACCAGTTGTTGCACGGGAATTGTTGAAGTAACGGAGATACCCATCATTGCTGCCCGTAACCACATATTCGCCGTCAGCGGATATGGCCACAGACATAAGCGTCGTTGTTGTTGCTGGATACCACCATTTTGGGGTTGAAATGTTCCATTCAAAATAGTACAAGCCAGTCTCGTTCACAGCGGCTATATAATTGCCGTCTTTTGAAACTGCCACGTCATATACGCTCATAGAATTGTTCCAAAGCATTTTTATTTCATAAATTTTTGAAAGTGGCTGGTCTACGCCATCTGGCGCTTTGACTTCAACGGTATAAAACCCATAGAGGAGCATGGCAGACAGCAAAGCAGTTAGGATTAGAACCAAAAAATATTTTGTTTTCATAGGCATCGCCACCATTTTCTTTGATTCAGCTTTTATAACTTGCGGAAATCCAATTTAAAAAAAAGAGGCCGTTAGGGCTTTGCGGTGTCAACAAGTTTCTGCAACCAAACCGTTATGGCTGTTGGACCAACCAAGGCTGTGTAAACGTCGAAGGTCAATCCAGTCATATCCAACCCAAGGGCTGAAAATGTGCCGATGGCAACGGTTCGCAGAAACTTATTCCAATTGAATGGTTTATCTTGTGCTGCATACCCCAAGAAAGCGTAGATTAGGGCGGCGCAAACTCCCAAGCCTATGTTTAACACATTCATTCTTTCACCTCCCTTTTTAGGCTTTTAATTTGTTTCCCGCCTCCAGAAAGCGCATACGATATTTGAATCCGTGAGGAGAAAGGAGAAAAAGAGCTTCATTTTGTGGCGCTTTCCATGGAGGTTTCAGGCATTTCCCAAAGCTGCCAACCAAATTTCACAGCGTTCTTGCGAAACTCTTCTTGACGAATAAGTCCCAACTCTGCAGCCTTAAGCATGTCAGCCATAACAATTTCAGGCACCTTCTCACTTCCCCAGTTTAAGCGAACCTGCGCCTCAGCAGGGTTTAAGCCGGCTTGAGCCAAAACTGGGTTAAAGATTTCGCGTTCAACTTGCCGCTTAATGTATCGCTGAATAGGCTTGATGAGCATGCTTTGGAGGTCTAGGGCTGCTTTGGCAGAGGCTTCAGTAAAGCCCGGCGTACTGAAAAGGCGTGGTAGTGGCGTTTCGCAGCCAAGATAGAACTGGTTTATTATGTGCTCAATGTAGTATTCGAAGCGGGCTCTCGGGTCAAGCGTTAACGGTTTTATGTCTCCTTTTCCGCTGTAGAAAAGCCAGGCGCCTTCTTCGCCTCGGCTTTTTATGGCTTTCTCAAACTTTTGGATTGTTGCTTCGTCCGCCCTTTCCAGCAGAGCCAAAACGTCTGGTCCCGCATACTTTTCAAAAATTTTTGGCATTATCCGCTCAATTTTTGCTTTCATCCAAGCATAGGCTGGACGCCTATCAGACTGAAACGTAAGCGAGTGCAAGAGCACTTGTAAGACGCCTGTTCCGAAACTTGAAAAGCCAATATGGTTTATTCTCCAGTGGATTATGGCTTCGGGCTTTAGGCTTTCGCCGCCGTAACTTTGCCTAAGCTTATAGCCTTCAACCTTGTAGGGAAGCCTTAATGCGCCATCTTGAATGTAGGTTTGTTCAATGCGTTCCACAGCGTCCACTGGAAGCCTATGCAGTTCCGTTAGGCGTTCAGGAGTAATCTTAAGCCAAAACTCGTTTCCACAAGCAATTAAGATTCGCGCCATGTCGCAGAGAAGCGCATCCAAATTAACATTTTCGTTAAACTTGTCCACAACCCTTTTCGCTTCTTCAGCCCGCTCATACGCCTCATTAACAGTCGTGTAAAAGCCCATGCCAACGGCGGATGCAGCCAACAAGTCAACGCTTGCCTTACATGTGGGGTCTCGCTCATAAAGCTTTATCACGTCGCTAAGCGGTATGCTTGGAGTTTCATAAACAGTTGATGATTGCGGATAAGTGTAACCGCTTCGGGCTTTAAGTGAAAAAGCCTCAATTAGACGCTTCAAAATTTTGTTCACTCCAACCCCTCCAAAAGTTTAACACCTTTCTCAGTAATCACGTAAGGAGCCCGATGCTTCTGCTCGCTCTTCTGCACATAACCATTCTGAACAAGATAGTGGAATATGCCTTCAAAAGTGGCGTGGGTTCCAAACTTTTTAACAGTTCTCTTCTCAAGCTCTGTTCTGCAAAGTGGCTGCCTACTAAGCTCCTTTAATACTGTTTTGGCTAAATGTAATCTATCCCGCAAATTTCTCATGTGCAAACAACCTCCACAGGTTTTCTGGTGCTAAAAAATGGGGGAGAATGGTGGGAACAAACCATTAGAATGGCTAAGTCTCTTTTGCCATCCGCCGCATAAGTGTTGGGTGCTAAGTCTGAAGGGTAAGGCTCCATTTCAGCTCCGCATAATGGACAAAGCCTATAGCAGTCGCAGACAACAATGTCATCCTTGCGGTTTGAATAATGCGTTTTTCCGCAGGAAGGGCATTTGCCTTCAAACTTTAACATTTTAACCTAGCCTTATTCGCTTTTATGGTTACAGCGAAGTGCTTATGTTGACCATTTTTGCAACTGCCTTGCTTCTTAGGACGCCTAAGCCGAATCGTGTTGTTGCTCTAACGCCGAACTTGCCACTTTTTGGGTCTTCCCAGTCTTCGACGGTTATGTCTCTTCGCAAGAGCATAACCGCAGCCACACGGGTGTCTATGGCGTAGGCTGTTCCGTTAGGCACCAAAGTGCTGGCTAAAACCTTCATTCCGAGGACGCTGCCGATAACGCCACGCTCTAAGTCCACTTGTTCTGAGGGTAAGTATTGGGCATGGATGAATTTGTCGTCGCTTAAAAGCTGGTGCAATTGGATTTCGTTAACGGCTAAAACTGTTGGGCGCCAATTTTCGCCTCTAACAGCGTTATGAAGTTTTAGCACGCCGGACCAGTTTATGGCGTTTCCACCATTGTCTATGGGAGCTCCGCCAGCCAAATCCGCATTTGCAATAGAGCCGTACAATTCTAGTATTTTGTTTGTTTCCGCCTCGCCCAGGGCTCTTCCAACCTTTTCGGTCATGCTTTCCATAACGTTCCATGTGGCATCTTCCAAAAACTCCCTCGTCCACTCTTCAGAGGCTTCAGCAATAATATTTGTGTAAACGTCAACCGTGCTGATTTTCTTGCCGCTAAGCCTGGTATAGGCGCCTTCGGCATAACGATACGCAATAGTCTTCTCATCAAGCGGAAAGCGCTCCATGGCTTCTGTTGTTGGTTTAACTGTTATGATTTCTCTACCTATCATTTCAGGGTTTGCCGCTTCAACAAGGGTGTCGTGCATGCGTCCCAAGGCGCCGGTCATGTCGCTGAACAACTGTTCTTTAATGCCGACTTCACAGTAACGCTTGAGAAAGGGATGCGTAACCGCCTTATGCTTTAATTCTTCCATAAGCTGCCTAAATTCTGGGTCGGAGTGTATGAGGCTTTCAAAAAGTTTTGGTCGCATAGCAATCACCTTTCCACATAAATGAAGATTAGGTCGTCTGCAGCCGAAGCGGATTCAAGGGCTACTCCCAATTTTCTGGCATAGTAAATGGTGTATTGGGCTGTTCCACCCTCATTTACGGACTGGTCTGTTAGTTGAAGAATTCTTTTTGAAGAGTCAGCGCCATAAACTGCCTTTCCACGAGTTACTGCTCCACCAACCTTCACCTTAACCCTTCCACGAATCAAGACTGGACAAGGGTCGCCTTGAGCAGCACTTTTTAGGGCTATTCCAATGCAGTCTTGGGCTGCTGTGGCTGGGCTAACCTTGTCGTCAGCGCTTAAGTAAACTGGGTCGCCTTTGGTTATGGCTGCGTTAGCCACGAAAGTTTCGATTATGGCGTTTGGGTCGTCTGTTTCGCCAATGCTCATCCAAGTTTTTCCAGTGTTATCTGCCATAAAAATCACTCCTCAAATCCATATTTGTTTCAGCCAGTTCATCCTGGCTTACTCCAAAAACTATACTTCCACTTTTAACCATCAGATTTCACCCTCCTACGAAGGTTTAATATGACACCGCGGAGTTCTTGGCAAAGCCTCTGCGGACCCAAACCCCAGCTTCGCTCCACCATCGGGCTTGGCAAAACGTTCTGAATCATGCGTATGGCTTCTTCTACTGGTATCATAGCCCTAGAATTTTTTACGAGACTTTCGGCAACTTTAACCTCATTTTTAGGCTCTTTCAGCGGAGTCTGTAGAGGTGCTGAAGTACCCGCCGAAGCCATATAATGTGGATGCAGAAGAAGCCAATCTCGAATCTTGTTTATATTCCACATCTTCTCTTTAGCGAAGAATATGCTCTGAACCCTCCGAGTTTCAGGCTCAGCCCGTAATCTTCCGATTAGGGCTAGGATGCCATTTTCTTTGTCAAGCCACACGGTGCTAAAATGTTCGGGCAAGAAAGCGGAAACGTCTTGATAAAAGCCAAGGATATACTCGCCGGAAATTATGGGTTCGAACTCTTGTTCTTTAAGCTTTAGCTTTTCCATGATTTGGATGTTTGTTTCTGGAACGCCTGGCACAGCTACAAGGCTTAGTTCTGCATTGTGTAAACCATGGGGAATTTTTCCATCCACGAAGTCTATGGTTTCATAGTCTGCGCCTACGCTTACATGCCCAATTAAGCCTTTGCGAATTTTCTCAGCTATCTCATCATCATAGATTTCGGCTTCATACCAAAGGTTGGTGCCATCCCATTCAGCCTTAACAATTTTTCCAACAGCGTTTGGAACAGTCACATGCTCAACATAAACGGGCGCAGAAACAAGCTTCTTAGCAAAGGCCTGTAACTCTTCAGGGGTGTAAATGTTAAGGTTTCGGCTCATGCCAGCCCTAAGCGCAATGCCGCGAATCTTTAATGGTTTGTCAACGATTTTTTCCAAAACCTTGATGGCGAAAGAGTCCTCGCCTTTCTGATGTCTTTCAAACCATGCCTTAGCTTTTTCAAGGGTCCAGCCCTTGGCAATTTCAAACAGGTAGCTTTGAACAGCCATCCCTTCGTTGCCCTTCGGCTTGCCGACAACAGCCTTAATCCCATCATCCTCACTAAGCGTGATTGTGCGTAAACTGTTTTGTTCAAACTCTTCTGGGTTGCGGTGTCCGCTGCGAATATACTGGTCGGTTATTTCCCAAGGCATTTCGCAAACCTCACACAACTAACACCAAACTAATATACGAAGAAAATGAAAAGGCAAATTGTACAACCAAAACGCCCACAAAAGCACCAACAGGAGGGGCTGAGGGAGTGGTTGGATGCCCAGAAAATGCATAGTGAAAGTTGTCTTAAGCAAAGAACAAAAAGAAATCCTAACCGAACTTGCAAGGCGTCTTGGAACAAGCGAAAGCGAAACCTTACGGATGGCTTTAATGGACTATGCAAAAGAACTAAGCCTCATAACGGAAAGAATGCATAGGCTGGGCAAACAATTAATTTAAAAATTTTTGTCTAATTCCAATTTTGAATCAGATTTAAACCCGAAATCAGCGAAATCAATAATTAAATTTAAAAATCAAAAATCCTTTTATTATCATATAAGTCTCGTTAACAAATATTCTCCAAAAAGGAGCCCCCTCATTGAAGAGGAAAAGAGAAGCCTTCGAAACCCTTTTGCTAGAAGCCGTAGACGAAGCCTTAGCCTCCCTTGGAGAATCAGTTAGACAAGCAATTTATTATCACCTTGAAGACAAATTTAAAATAACGAAAAAGGAAATTCCAAATCGTCTCGAAGAGTTTACGGATGGACTCGAAAAAATTTTTGGTTTAGGTGCCCATTTTATAGAAATTCTAATAATGAAAAAGTTGTATGAGAAGATTGGGCAACCACTAAAATGGAACGAAAGCAAAGAACTCGTGTTTCTTGATTATGTAACTGCAGCAAAAGAGAGCTTCCAGAAAAAGAAAGTTTAATGACAAAAGCTGTCGGGTTTCAAATTCAGATTCAGAGTTCACAAATATTTTATCAAAGCATCATGAATCTCTTTTTAAACCTATTCATCCCTCGAGGGAAAACCCTTTGACTCAAAATAACTTTAGCAAAATCTTTTTATCAGCCCTTGAAGAGAGCCTATCCCTCTTGGGAGATTCTCCCAAACAGGCTATTTTCTTCCATTTAGAGGCTTCCTTCAACCTAAAAAGGGAAAAGATTCCAACAAACCTAACAGAGTTTACAAAAGCCTTGGAAGGAATCTTTGGACCTGGCGCCTCATACCTTGAAATGCTTATTGTGAAGCGACTTTACGAAAAGCTTGGCTTAAAATTTGAAGAAATGGAAGGCTTGGATTTTTTGCAATGTGTTGACAATTTGAAGAAGCGAATAGTGGTTAAAGGAGAATGCGTTACGATATGAAAAAGGACGCTAAAGAAAAGCTTAGACATGTTCTTGAAAGTTTGAGCGCCCTTAGCGATGGAATGGAAGAAGCAGTTTATGTTATAGATCCAGAAACGTTTGAGGTACTTTTTGCCAATAGCAAAACCAGAGAGCTTTTCGGTCAGGAGATTGTAGGCGAAAAATGTTATAGGGTTTTTGAAAACCTAAACCAGCCATGCCCTTCATGCAATAATAAGCACGTCCTCGGAGAAAACCTTGGAAAAGTCTACACTCGTAACTACCAAGATCAAAAGAACAAAAAGTGGTATAAGGTAACATGCAAAGCCATAAGGTGGCTGGAAAACAAGTATGTTAAGTATGGAATAGCCATAGACATCACTGAACAAAAGAAGATGGAGGAAGCCCTAAAAAACAGCGAGGAACTCTTCCGCTCCATTGTTGAAAACTCCCACAATACTATACTCCTAATAGATGAAAAGTTTAAGATAATCTACGCCAACAATGAGGCTGTCGCCTTAAGTGGTTATCCAAAAGAGGAAATTGTTGGACAAGACTTTAGGAATTTCCTCGACGAAGAAAGCAGAAAACTTGTCGAAGAAAGATATCTTCGAAGAAGGAGGGGGGAGTGCATCCCTCCAAGATATGAGTTTAAGATAGTTCGAAAAGACGGCGAGAAAAGAAACGTTGAGATTAAAGCTGCAGTAATACGGGATAAAAGTGGCAAACTACGCAGCATAGCACAGTTGCTTGACATAACAGAAAAGAAAAAAATAGAAAATGAAAGAAAACGTTTCGAAGAAAGACTCTCCGCACTTAACAAGTACGGCCAAAGCTTGAACATGGCAAAAAGCATGGAAGAAATTTATAAGTTAACAATGGATGCCATGGAAAAAACATTGGGATTCGAATTCGCTGACATCTTCATAATAGAAGGAAAAATGCTCTGCCTAAAAGCCCATAGGGGATACTCAAAAGTTCTGTCATTAAAACTGCCATTGGATGGAGAAAGAGGTGTAACCGTAAAGGCGGCAAGAACCAAAAAGTCCATTTTAGTTCCAGACGTAAGAAAAGAAAAGGCTTTCATCGGCGAAGGTTCAGAAGGTGTACTATCAGAACTTGCAGTGCCAATAAAGGTTGGAAAGAATGTTTTAGGAGTTTTGAATGTTGAAAGCAGAAAGCTTTCAGCCTTTGACAAAGAAGATAGGAAATTATTAGAAATATTGGCTTCTCATGCTGCTATAGCCCTAAGCAACCTAAAAAGGCGAGAAATATTGTCCGCATTAAATGAATATGGCAGAAACCTAAATATGGCAAAAAGTATGGATGAAATTTACAAGCTAACTTTAGATGCTATGGAAAAAACGTTAGGATTCGAGTACGCTTCCATTCTCATTGTAAAGGGAAAAATGCTTTGCATGGTAGCTTACAGAGGATACTCAAAAGTTCCATCACTTAAATTACCCCTAGATGGAGAAAGAGGCATAACCGTCAGAGCAGCAAGAACGAAGCGGTCCGTCATCGTCCCAGATGTCAGAAAGGAAAAAACCTACGTTAGAGGTGGAGAGAAAGTACGTTCGGAACTTGCGGTTCCAATAAAAGTGGGAAAGAATGTTATAGGAGTTTTAAACGTTGAGAGTAAAAAAATTGCAGCATTTGATAAGGAAGACGAGAAACTATTAGAAACGTTGGCTTCGCATGCGGCCACAGCCATAAGCAATCTAAAAAGACGTGACAGACTAATGATTCTCTCCAAAAAAATAACCAATTTAATGAAAAGCTCAACTGAAATCATGCATGCCAAAAATATGCATCAAAAACTGAAAATAATAGCGAAGACCATACAAAATTTTGGATGGAGAAGAGTAGTAATAGGCCGCGTAGACGAAAACCTTGAAAGAAAAGAACTTATTACAGTAGGCCTAACAAGGGAAGAAATTAAACTCCTTAAGGAGAGAAAAGTTTCAGGACAGGTTTGGAAGGAAAGCCTGGGACCAAAGTTTGAGAAATACAAGATTGGCGAATTCTACTACATACCGTGGAGGGATCCGTGGGCTAGGGAGCACTTCTTCCATGTTCCACCAGATATGCCAACAGAAGAAGCAATAAAGCACATAGATGCTGTCCCAAGCCGTCTTTCTGAGGATAACATGGTTGACTGGCACCCACAGGACATGCTTTATGCGCCACTTCGCACTCCAGAGGGTAGGATTGTTGGCATTCTAAGCATGGACGACCCAGTGGATGGTCGAAAACCGACAAGAGAATCTCTCGTTCCCTTAGAGCTTTTCCTGCACCAAGCTGCAATAATCATTGAAAACGCCCAACTCATTGAAAGCCTAAGAGAAGCTAGAAAACAGCTTGAGATGTATGCTTCACAGCTTGAACAAAAAGTTGAGGAACGCACTCGTGAGCTGAAGAAGTCTCAAGAACAACTGCTTAAAGCCCAAAGGTTGGCTGTTATTGGCGAATTGGCTGGCATGGTGGGGCATGACCTTCGCAATCCATTAACAAGCATTGCTGGGGCGCAATATTATTTGAAGAAGCGTTTAAGCCTAGAGGCTAATGACAAGATTAGGGACATGCTTGACCTAATAGAAAGGAACATAGCCTACTCAAACAAGATAATAAATGACCTTTTGGATTATTCAAGGGAGATAGAGCTTGAAATTTCTGAAAGCACTCCAAAGACGTTGGTGAAAGAGGCTTTAGGGCTTGTGAAAATTCCGAAAAATGTCCAAGTATTGGATTTGACAAAAAACAAACCTAAAATTAGGGTTGACACTGAAAAGATAAGGAGGGTTTTTGTAAACTTGATTAGGAATGCTATTGAAGCTATGCCAAAAGGCGGTAAAATAACCATAAAAAGCAGAGCAGTAGGCGAAAATTTGGAGATGGTTTTCACTGACACTGGTGTCGGCATGCCAAAGCAAACTTTAGAGAAACTGTGGACACCCCTCTTCACAACAAAAGCCAAGGGAATGGGCTTTGGCTTAGCCATATGCAAACGTTTCGTAGAAGCCCATGGCGGCTCAATTTCTGTAAAAAGTGATCTTGGAAAGGGCACAACCTTCACGGTAACCGTTCCGATCCAGCCAAAAATGAAAGAAGGAGGTGAAAAAATATGGATGAAACCGCTAGAATCCTCATTGTTGACGACGACGAAAACATAAGAAAAGTTTTAACAGCAATCCTCGAAGAAGAAGGATACTGGGTTGACTCGGCGGAAACGGCAAAAGCTGCCATAGAAAAGACAAAGAAAAAATTCTACAACTTAGCCCTAATAGACATTAGACTTCCAGACATGGAAGGCATAGAACTCCTAACACGAATGAAGGAGACAACGCCAAAAATGCGAAAAGTCATTATCACTGGTTATCCAACACTGCAGAATGCCATAGAAGCTGTGAACAGGGGAGCAGACGCTTACATTGTGAAGCCCTTCGACATGGACAAAGTTTTAGAAACAATAAGAGAACAACTAAGGAAGCAAGAGGAAGAGAAGAGGTATAGTCAAGAGAAAGTCGCCGAATTCATAGAAACCAGAGTGAGGGAATTAGAGGTGGAAAAGAAAGCGGCTCCAGGGAAGAGCCACTAATTTTTCAACAAATTTTCACGATTTCCGTCTTTACTCTTTTAATAATTTTTAATATTGCCCTTTACTGTCTAGCCAATTTTTGCGCATAAACTTCCAGTGATGTCCCACTTTAAAGCCTAATTTTTGTAGGAGGGTTATGGATGGAATGTTTTCCTCCGAAGTGTAAAGCGCCACGGAATCCATTCCTTTAGCATAGAGGAAGTTCATGGCTCGGCATGTTAGGGCTGATGCAAGATTTTTTCCTCTATATTCTGGAAGGGTGGCTGCTGGACCCAAATAGCCTCTTTTGCCATTGAAAAATTTGTTGTATTCTGTGTCTGGTCTGGAAACAACAACCGAAACAATTTTATTGTTAATTTCCGCCACATGAACCCACTCTTCATCGAACGGTGGAGATTCACTTTTCCATCTTGCAATGCTGCCAATTGTAACTCTTTCATGTCCGAATCCAGCGTTGACTGCTTCCACAAACTTTTCCTCCTCATTTGGCTTTAGGCTTCGGAGAACTGTACCTTCCGGAACTTTTGGAAGAGACTTTAACCCATCTAGCCTAGCCACCATGTGATACATGCCGCCCTTAGGGCTATATCCCCTTTCAATCCACTCTTTAATTTCTTGGCTTTCAGAGTCTACGCTTGTGAAAATTGCCTCACTCTTGGATTGTTTCTCAACCTCGCTGATTAAAGCGTCTTTTACGAGTTTTTGGTTTGAAATTTTGAAAACGGCAAGCCATTCTATTTCTTCTCCCCAATGTCGTTCAGCACATGCAGCAGAACCCAAAAATTCGCCGTTCTCTTCAGCCACCAAAACAGTAAGGTTATCCTCCTTAATGCGGGAAAGGAACATATCCACAGTGTAAGGGACAAACTCGTATGAACCTACATACTTTTCATTAAGCAGTTTAACAAGGATTGGCAAGTCTTTGTTCTCAAAGCTGCGAATCCGGATTGCCATATTACTCTTCATATTTAATGGAGCAATTGAGTTATAATAAATGTTTATGGTGAACCTTGATTAAGATAAACTTTAACATTAGATATGCTTACTTCAGATAAGGGTGTAGTGTTATGAAGTGGGTGACTCGTGAATTTGTTCACGTTGACAGAACAGCATGCCCATGGTTAATTAAAAAGTTCATTGACCCAGAAGCAGAATTCATTTTTGTGCCAACTGAGAAAATTGTGGAAGTTGTAGAAAGAGAAGGCGCAATACCCTTCGATGCTCCTGGGGTTAAGCTTGGGCACAGAAATGGAAAGTGCAGTTTCGAAACCATAATTGAGGAATACAAGATTAAGGACCCTGTTCTTCATGAACTTGCAAAAATTGTCCATTCAGCAGACACACATGACACAAAAGGAGCTATTGAAGGCTTCGGGTTAAGCGCCATAATGACTGGAGCAAGGTTTAATGTAGAAGATGATTTTGAGGCTGTTGAGAAAGCTAGATACGTTTATGATGCACTTTACAGCTACTGCAAGCTTAAGTTGCTCCGCGAAAAGTATAAAGATGAATTAACGAAAATGAGCCCAAGACAACAAAATGAATTTCTAAAAAGAAAATTGCACGAGGAAACAATAATCTAGCTATTCCGAAAAGTGACCGCCTAATGGCTTTTCATACGAGAAAAACCTTTTTCTGGACAATTTGTATAATGGGCATGTTTGCAATCCTAAGCTCCACAATGTCAAAGAACCCAGTTTTAAAACCCTTCGCATCAAGCCTAGGAACCCCAGCAGAGTGGAGCGGTATCGTGGGCGCTGCATCTACAATTCCTGGAATACTAATTAGTTTGCCTGCAGCTTCACTATCAGATATTCTTGGAAGGAAAAAGTTCCTGTTTTTTGCGGGTTTTGTTTTTGCTTCGGCGCCTTTCCTCTACATTTTGATAGTTGAATGGTGGCAGCTTATCATGGTTCGCTTCTACCACGGATTTGCCACAGCAATTTTTGTCCCGGTTGCAGAAGCTTCAATAGCTGAGGCTTTTCCAACAAAAGTTGGGGAGAGAATTTCGCTTTTCTCCTCTTCAACATATATCGGGAGGGGGATAGCACCTATTTTAGGCGCAGCGATACTAACCATAACAAACAGCAATTTTCACATGCTTTACTTGGCTGTAGGCGTGGCTGGTTTAACTGCTCTAATCACCGCCATGCCATTTCTTATTCAAAGCAAAGAAAACACTCCTCAAATTCGAAAAAGAAGAAACATCATCTCACAGATGTTTCAAGGCTGGAGAACAACCATTAGAAACCGTGCAGTTCTAACGGTCTGCCTAGTTCAAGCATGCCAGTACTATGTTTATGGCGCTTTCGAATTTTACCTTTCAGGCTATTTGAAAGAGTTTATAGGTTTTGATTGGCTTTTAACCGGCATTATCACCGCAAGCCTCATAGCTGTTCCAATTTTTGCCAAACCTTACATGGGCAGAGTTTCAGATAAAATTGGAAGGCGAATTCCAATAGTGGTAGGCTGTATAATCAGCGGATTTCCACTTTTAGCCATTCCATTTTCCCACAAATTTCCCATTCTTCTTCTATTTTCAGTTGTTTATGGAGTTGGGTTCGCAGCAGTAACGGCTGCAACGCCAGCATTAATCAGCGAGCTTACACCTAAGGAGTTTGTTGGAACAGCCATGGGTTTCCTTGACATGATAATGGATGTTGGGCAGACAATTGGACCGATAATTAGTGGATTAATATTCGCAACAAATCTGCAATATAGCGGCGTCTTTCCATCCTTCACTCTTGTGCTACTATTTTCGTGCGCAGTTTTTGTTTTGTCAAGAATTGGCATGAGAAAAGAGCTTTAGTTTTATAGAAAATTTTAAACATGCAAGCTAAAGCCAAAAAATGAAACTTTTTCCCCCAAAAAACCCTATTTTACCATTTTCCGTTTTCTGCAATTATGTTTAATAAAAGCATGCTTTCCTCTAAAGGCTTAATTCAGTATTGCAACATTGTTGTGGAAAGCGTTTAAATAAACAAACTCTACATTTAGTGTCTACTTTAGTTATAAAAACACTAAATTGTGAAGCAAGCGAATGTGATGCCATGAAATGTCCATACTGCGGGTCTGAAAACATCAAAACCCTCGAAACAAGGGATTCGCTAGACAACACAGTTAGGAGAAGGAAGGAATGCGAGGAATGTGGAAAACGGTTTACGACTTATGAGTATGTGGAAGTCGTTGAATTAATGGTTAGAAAGAAAGACGGCGGACTTGAACGTTTTGACCTAAACAAAATTGTTAGGGGTTTGCAGAAAGCTTGCGAAAAGAGACCCGTGACAATGGAGCAAATTCAAAGTTTGGCAGAACATGTTAGACAAGAGTTAACAATGATGGGCAAAAGCGAAGTTTCCTCAAGAGAAATTGGAGATTTAGTTATGAAACACCTTAAAAATCTTGACCGTATCGCATACATTCGCTTTGCTTCCGTTTATAGGCAATTTGAAGAGCCTGAAGATTTCCGCAAAGTGCTTTTAGAGGTGAAAAAATGAAGTTTGTCAGAAAACGTGATGGAAGATTAGAGGCTTTCGACCAAGAACGCATAACAAACGCCATATGGAAAGCCGCAAAGGCTGTGGGTGGAAAAGACCGCGAACTAGCAAAAAGATTAAGCGACCAAGTTGTGGCTGAGCTCAAGAAGCGTTTCGGAGAGGACGGAGTTCCAACAGTTGAGGAAATTCAAGACCTAGTGGAAAAAACGCTGATAGAGAATGGACATGCAAGAACAGCTAAAGCGTATATTCTCTACAGAAAGCAACACCAAGATTTACGCGAATTAGCCTCCCTCCTAAGCTCAGCAGACTTGGTAGACCAGTACTTAGACATTGAAGATTGGCGGGTTCGCGAAAACTCAAACATGAGCTATTCACTGCAAGGCTTAAACAATTACCTATCCTCAACAGTCATAGCAAAATACTGGATAACAAGAATTTACCCGCCAGAAATCGCAGACGCCCATTTTTCTGGCGACATCCACATTCACAACTTAGGCGTACTGGGACCATACTGCGTGGGCTGGGACATTAAGGATTTGTTGCTTTCAGGTTTTGGCGGAGTCCCAGGAAAAATTGAGAGCAAACCAGCAAAACACTTCAGAACCGCCCTCGGACAAGTAGTCAACTTCTTCTATACGCTGCAAGGCGAAGCCGCAGGAGCCCAAGCCTTCAGCAACTTCGACGTCTACCTAGCGCCATTCATACACTATGACGGATTAAACCAGAAGGAAGTGGAACAGGCACTTCAAGAATTCCTCTTTAACATGAACGTGCCAACCCGCGTCGGATTTCAAACTCCGTTCACAAATGTTACCTTGGATTTAGCTGTTCCAGAGTTTATGCGAGATGAACCAGTGATTATTGGCGGGGAAGTGATGGATGAAAATTATGGTGGCATGGAGAAAGAGATGGAGATGTTTAATCAGGCTTATGCGGACATTATGGGTCAAGGAGATGCTAAGGGAAGGGTTTTCACTTTTCCAATACCCACATACAACATCACAAAGGATTTTGACTGGGATTCGCCAATAACTCAGAAAATCTTCGAAGTTACGGCAAAATATGGCGTGCCCTACTTTTCCAACTTTATAAACAGTGACATGAAACCAGAAGACGTCAGAAGCATGTGCTGCCGCCTAAGGATAGACAATAGAGAGCTGCGAAAACGGGGAGGAGGCTTGTTTGGAGCTAATCCGCTCACGGGCTCCATTGGAGTTGTAACATTGAATCTTCCAAGGATTGGATATTTAGCCAAAGATGAAGACGAATTTTTTGAACGCTTAGAAGCGCTTATGGAAATAGCCAAAAACAGCCTAGAAATAAAGCGTAAAGCCCTTGAAAACCTAACAGAAAACGGGCTATACCCCTATTCCAAACGCTATTTACGCAATGTTAAGGAAGGCTTTGGAAAATACTGGAAAAACCACTTCTCAACTATAGGCTTGATTGGGATGAATGAGGCAATAATGAACCTTTTCGGCTATAATATAGCAGCTCCAGAAGGCTTAGAATTCGCGAGGAAAGTGCTTAATTTCATGCGGGAAAAACTTGCAGACTTCCAAGAAGAAACTGGAAACATATACAACCTAGAAGCAACACCAGCCGAGGGCACCTCTTACAGGTTGGCACGCATAGACAAGAAGAAATATCCAGACATAATTGTGGCTAATGAGAAATACTTAGCCAAGGGAGCAGAACCCTTCTACACGAATTCTTCGCAGTTGCCAGTGGATTATGAAGGAGACTTATTCGAAGCTCTAGAACATCAAGAACGGCTTCAGCCGCTTTACACTGGCGGAACAGTTTTCCACATCTATTTAGGCGAAAGATTGCATTCATGGGAAACGGCGGCGGAACTCATCCGCAAGGTGGCTTGGAACACAACCCTACCATACTTCACTCTAACGCCAACCTTCAGCGTATGCCCAACCCACGGCTATATAAACGGAGAACACAAACAATGCCCAATCTGCAACGCAAACTGCGAAGTCTACTCGCGGGTTGTGGGTTATTTGAGACCGGTAGACCAGTGGAATGATGGAAAACAGGCTGAATTTGCCATACGTAGAACCTTTGACAAATCGGTTGTTGTGCCAACAGCTGTTGTTCCAGCCAAGTGAAAGCCTTATGAAGTTTAGCGGTATCCAAAAAACAAGCCTAATAGACTATCCCAAAAAAATAGCTTCAATCCTATTCACGCCAGGCTGCAATTTGCGCTGCCCATACTGCTACAATTGGCGGATAGTTTTAAACCCAAAACCCCCATTCCTAAACGAAGAAACAGCCCTTAACATTCTTGAATCTCGAAAAAAATACGTGAACGCTATAGTCATAACTGGCGGAGAACCAACAACCTATAAGGAGCTCCCAAAATTTTTAAAAAAACTTAAGGAAAGGGGCTTCGCAGTCAAACTTGACACTAATGGACTTAATTCAAGCGTCCTCGAAGAAAGCCTACCATACGTGGATTATGTTGCCTTAGACGTGAAAAGCTCATTGGAAAAATATGCAAAGCTTGGAGCAAAAGACACAAAGGATTTTCTGCGCTCAGTTGAAATTTTGAAAAGCAGCAAAATCGAATATGAGTTTAGAACAACTGTTGTTCCAGGGTTTGTGGACGCTGAAGACATTCCAAGAATAGGCGAACTTGTTAAAGGTGCAAAAACTTTCGCCTTCCAACAATTTATTCCAGGAGACACGTTGGACAAGACGTTTAGTACGCTTAAACCCTACTCGCCGGAAAAAATTGCTGGTTTTGTCGAAGTTATGAAAAAGTATGTGGATGGAATAATACTTAGAATATAAAAAAGAGAGAAATTTTAGTAGGCGGATATTCCGACAAAGCGCAACTTACTCAACTTCATCATTGGAACAGTTGTTTCATCAACCATTTCCAAATCCTTGCCAATCAAGGGTATTTCCTTAAAAGCTGAGAGCATGCTGTCAGTGAACCGCATGTTAACCATTGGCTTGGAGATTTCGCCCTTCTCTATTAGGAAAGTGCCGTCTCTAGTAAGTCCAGTCAAAATGACTTTTGTGGGCTCCACCGGATTTACGTAATGGAATGTAGTTACGAATATGCCATGTTTTGTTTCTGAAATGGCTTCTTCCAGGGTTGAGTCTCCAGCCTCCACTATCATGTTGAAGGGCATTGGTCTTTCACTATAATATGCGCCAATTGGAGGCAAAGCATGTCCAGTGCTCTTTTTGTTTTCTTTTCCAGCAGTGAAAGAGTTGTAGCAAATGCTGTTTTCTGAAACAACGCCTTTATTTATTAAATTCAAAGCTTTTTTGGGAACTCCTTCACCGTCAATTGGCAAGGCATAAAGCGTTTTCGGGTGTCTCGCATCATCTCTAACAGTGAGTTTGCCATCGAAGACTTGCTGGTTTAAGCAGTATTTGACAAAGGATTGCCCATCCTGGTATGGTATGGCTGAAAAGCCAATGTAGCCCATATACGTCATAAGGGTGGAAACGGCTAATGGCGACAAAACAACTTCGTATTCGCCGGGCTCAAGCTTGATTGGGTTTAGGCTTTTAACAGATTTTTCTGCAGCATTCTCAGCCAAAAATGATGGCTCAATATCCTTCACACGCCTAGAGTATTTTTCAGCCGTTCCAAAGCCTTCAGAGGTTCCAGACTGCGAAATAACAGTGGTTTTCATGTAGGTTATGGACATTTCAGCCCAAGCCGAAACCCCAAGCGAGTTAGCCACTGCATAGGCTAGGGAGCCCGTGTTAAAGTATCCAGCCACAGCCCTCACAAGGTGGGATTTTGAGTGGGCTGTTTGGATGGCTTCTTTAACCTTTTCAGCCCTATATTTGGGTTCGCAGTTTGCAGTTTCCTCGTCAAAGGCTCCTTTTATTGGCGTCCACTTTTCTGGTTCTGGAAGGCTTTTGAACTCCTTATTTGGAGGTGAAGCCTTGGCAATTTTAACCGCTTGCTCAACAGCCTTCTCAATTTCCTTTTCTTCCAAAGTGTTAACTTGAATTGTACTGATTCTCTTGTCTAAAACAACCTTGATATTGACTCCGCCTGATTTTCTCGCCACATTCTGATGCACTTGAGAGTTGGCAAATCTTGTCAAAGAATTATCCATCATAAAGGCTGACGCTTGCGCTTGGTCCGCCTTCTGTTTAACAGCATACTTAACGGTTTTTTCAGCTATTTCCCTCAATCTTTCTGTAACCATAACCTTTTCACCCCTCTACTTTATTAGTCCAACCCGCACTTTGCGGAAGCGGGCTGTTCCACATCCATGTCCAACATACATCACTTGTCCAGGCACTCCCTTTCCGCAATTAGGCGTGCCCCACATTTTCCAGTCATCCATGCTTACGGCGTCGCAGGAACCCCAAAATTGTGGTGTAACTCCCATATATGTTGGATTCTTAATCATTTTTTCCCTGCTTCCATTTTTTATTTTCCAGCCGATTTCCGTGCCAAATTGGAAGTTTACTCTTTTGTCGTCTATGCTCCAGGAGCGGTTCGTGGTTATGAGAATACCATCCTTCGTGTCCTCGACAATTTCTTCAGCCTTCCATTCTCCAGGGAGCAAATTAATGTTTGTCATTCGTATTATTGGCAAAGCCAAAGGCGAATCAGCCCTCATTCCGCCGCTGCTCTCTTTAAGGTTCAATTCAGCCGCAGTTTCCCGAGAACTTTGATAGCCAACAAAAATTCCCTCCTTAATTAAGTAGACCTTCTTTGCTGGAACACCTTCGTCATCAAAACCGAAAGTTCCAAGACCTTTCGGAACAGTGGCATCAGCCACAATGTTCACTTTTTCTGAGCCATACCTAAATTTTCCAAGCTTTTCAGGCGTCAAAAAGCTTGTTCCTGCATAGTCAGCCTCTGTTCCAAGAACCCTGTCAAGCTCTGTCGGGTGACCACAACTTTCATGTATTTGTAGCGCAAGCTGGTCGCCTTGCAAAATCAAATCCAATTCCCCTGAAGGACACTTTTCAGCTTCAAAAAGCATCAAAAGTTCTTTTCCAACTTCCTCCGCATGGTCGACGAGGGCTAGGGATTCGAAAAACTCGTAGCCGCTTGTTGCAAAATCTCCCCTAAAAGGTGATGGGTAAGACCTACTTTGCATTTCTCCGTTTTTTACGCCTATGGCGGATATGCCTCCTCCGCACCATGTTATCTGCTGGTTTATTTGAGAGCCTTCGCTACTCATGAAAAGTTTGTTTTCCCTAAATCCATGGTAGAATGCATAGGAAGCCTTTATTAATGGTGAATAGTTTTTGAGAATTTGTCCAGCTTGAACAAGAACGTTTAGCTTTTCTTCTAATGGAATTTTGAATGGGTCTTTTTTGAAACTTGTGGAGTATTTGCCTTTTTGGGCTTTTTCTTTTATTAAAACTGCCTCCTTCTTCTTCAGCAATGCGCTAGCCTTTGCAATGCTAACTGCCCTATCAACAGTTTTGGAAATCTCCTCTTTGTTTACATCAACGGAACCAGCAAAACCCCATGCGCCACCCACTATGACACGAACGCCAAATCCTTTACTTTGTGAAAAGCTGACAGTTTCTGGCTCGCCGTTTTTCACGGTTAAGCTTTCATTGAGAATTTCGCTTATTCTAATGTCCGCATAAGAAGCGCCTTTTTTCTTAGCTTCTTCCAACGCTATTTTTCCATAATCCACACTCATAATAAACACTTCCAGTTCCGGAAGGAATTAAATACTATAGTTTCATTTTTAACTTTTGGCATAGCGTAAAGTTTAAGGGTTTAACCCATCATTTAGGTTTCAACGCTATAACATGAGGTTTAAAGTTTGAGTATAGAAGAAGAAAGTTTGGAAGAGCGCAAAGCAAAAGTTTTGATAAAACTCAGAGGATACAAACTTGTTAAAAAGGAAAAGCATAAAGACAATGTCGGCTACATTGTAGAAGCCCCGAAAGAAAAACAAAAAATCCTCATATGGTGCGCCCCAGAAGAAACCACAGTGGGCATAACATCCATAAGCCTCATGCAAAAAGCCATGAAAGAAGCCAACGTGGACTCTGGAATAATGATAACAAGCGGTAGATACACACATGCAGTAAAACAAAGCGCCAAAAAAAGAAAAATCGAACTTCTACCCAGAACTTTCCCAGCCTTTGACATCTTCGAGCACCAACTAGTCCCAAAACACGAAATCCTAACAAAAGAAGAAAGAGAAAAAGTATTAGCCCAATACAAAGTTCAGCCCTACCAACTACCCCAAATCAAGGCTTCAGACCCAGCAGTTAAAGCCATAGGCGCAAAACCAGGCGACATACTACGCATAATAAGGAAAAGTCCCACAGCCGGAGAACATATAGCCTACAGATATGTAGTAGAATAATGTTCGCTTTTACTGGCGAGAACTTTAGCAAAATAATCCTCAACACGCTTATAATCCTCAAGCAGTTTTTTGCCCTGCTTCGTTAGTTTTGCGCCTCCTCCGCCAGATTTGCCACCTCTATAAGTTTCTATGACTCGTTCGCCCAACACTTTCTCAATTCTTTTTAGGTAACTCCAAACATAACGGTAGGACATGCCAAGTTTTTGTGCAGTTTTTGAAATTGATTTTTCCTTTTCTATCTGCTCTAATATTTGGGCTCCTCCTTTGCCTAAAACTGGTTTTCCTTTATATTCTAACCATATTTTGTATGAGAATTTACTTTTGTTTCTTTCCATGTATTCTTGTTTGTGGCATTAGGTTTATAAGTTTAAATCGATATGATTAGGAAAACACATCGTTTTACAAAATAGGGAGGGTGCTTAAAAATAACTCAAAAACTTGCAGTATCAGCAGCTAAAGTGTTTGCAGCCTTATTTTTCGGCTTCTTTATGGGGATAGCTGCTGGATTGATTGGCGTTGGTGGGGGAGAGTTTAGAATACCAGTACTGCTTTATATTCTTGGGCTTTCTGTTGTTACGGCTGTTGCTGTTAATCTCCTCGTGGGTTTTTTGACGGTTTTAGCCTCTTTCCTTAAAAGGTTTCAGTTGGGCTTATTAAATGAGAAGGCTGTTAACATCGCTATTGCCATGTCTTTAGGCTCCATTGTGGGTGCATATTTGGGCGCACTATTAACCAACAAAATTCCAGAAAAACCTCTGAAAAAGATTTTAGCAGTATTTTTAGTTGTTGTGGGATTAAAAATCGGGCTTGAGCCGTTCATTCAAACTCCGCCATTACCATTCCAGATCACATTAGGCGCTTTAGAGGAAATTGTTTTAGCAATTTTTGTTGGCGCTGTCATAGGCATAATATCTGGAACCCTCGGGGTTGCAGGCGGCGAATTTAGAATCCCAATTTTAATATACATTTTTAATTTCGACATCATTGTAGCCGGAACGGCAAGTCTCCTTGTTTCTATACCAACTGTTGCTATGGGCTTTATAAAACATCATAGAATGGGACACACAAACCAAGGCGCCACAATCATAGCAATAATAATGGGAGTCTGTTCGATTCTTGGCGCCTTGGTTGGAGGCACATACGCAGCAGTTATCGATAAAGAAATCCTTAAAGTGTTGCTTGGAACAATCCTAATTTTGGCAACAGTGAGAATGGTTACAAAACCGTAAACTCGTTTAAGAGCCTAACCTTTCATTCTTTAGTTCATACAAGATTACGAGGGCTTCGCCTAAGGGTATGCCAAGCCTTGCGGCTAATTCTGTAGGCGTTATGTCTGGTTTTTCGTGGAGAACAACTTCGCGAGTATAAGCTTTATGGTTTGGATACATGATTAATGCGTGAACTGTTTCGATGAGGATGGGCCACAATTTCTCTTTTAAGTATTCTTCAAAACTCATGGCGCATCAAAATATTAATTGTGTCAGAAGTTAAATATTCAATTTGTCCCATTCATGGTCTAGAATTGCGTATAGAAGCGAGTCTCGCCATTTTCCCTTTACCCATTTGTATTCACGAAGGCATCTTTCCCGTTGCATGCCAACCTTTTCTAAAACGTGTATAGATGCCGTGTTGGCTGGTCGCAGGTGGCGAATATTCTATGCAAATTTAGTTTTTCAAAGCTGAATTTGAGAAGAGCCTTTGCTGTTTCGGTTGCGTAGCCCTTTCCCCAAAATTTACGGTTTAAGACGTAGCCTATCCAGCCCTCACGGTTTTCTGGGTTTGAAATGTGGATTCCGCAGCCTCCAATTATCCTATTCTGCGCTTTCAGCACAACTGCTAAATCATAGCCTCTGCGGGGCTGTTCTTTTTGGCGGGCAAGGGCTCTTTTAATAAAATTTTGGGTATCCGCTAAAGTGTTGGGTCCCCAATCTATGTAGCGAACAACCTCAGGGTCAGAGGCATATTCATGCACAGCTTCCCAGTCGGCTTCCTCGAAATCTCGCAGCCTAAGACGCTCTGTTTCGATAACCACCACAAATTTTCACCCATCATTAAATATTCTTGAAAAGTCATCATAAATAGTTTTACCGCAAAGTATATTTCTTTCACAGCGTGATTAAACGCTTCAAAATCAGAAAAGAGCAAGAGTGAAAAAATGACGGTTAAAGCGGTAATCTTCGACTTGGACGGAACCCTTACAAGCTTTAACATAGATTATAGAAGCGTTAGGGCTGAAGTGCGAAGCTTCCTCATAAAAGCGGGAATGCCCGCTTCCGTATTGTCCATAAACGAAAGCATATTCGAGATGTTAAAGAAAACAGAAATCTTCATGAAAAATAATGGGCAATCTGAAAAGGCTTTCATGGAAATCCGCAGCAAAGCCCTAGAAATAGCCGAAAAATACGAGTTGGAAGCAGCAAAAACCACAGGGCTTCTGCCTGGAGTTTTGGAAACATTAAAAGCCTTGAAAAAAATGGGTTTGAAGCTTGGCTTATGCACAATAAATAGCGAAAAATCCACAAACCACATCCTAAAAAAGTTTGGAATAACAGAATTTTTCGATGCAATCACGCCACGGGACCATGTGAAATATGTTAAACCAAACACAGAACACCTCGAGGCTACATTGAAGGCTTTAAATGTTAAACCAGAAGAGGCGATGGTTGTTGGAGACGGCTCCAGCGACATGAGATGCGCAAGGGAAATGAAGGCTGTCGCTGTAGCTTTGCCAACGGGCGTTTCAAACCCAAAAGAGCTAATCGCCTCAGGCGCAAACTACCTCATAACCTCAATAACAGACTTGCCCACGCTAATTGAATACCTAAACAAAACTTTGGAAACATGAAATTTTCTTTTAGGCTGGCTTGAAATAGTATCTGGGCCATTGGGGCCATTGTTGTGCGGCGGCGCATGTTCCAAAGTCTAATGTTAAAGGCATGCCAATCTTTATTTTTTCTAAGGCTATGCCTCTAATCATTCCTGGAATTTTTACTCCGTTTTCAAGTTGGACTATGCCAACAGCGTAGGGTGCCATTCCTTGGAATTGCGGTGGTGCAACATGAATAATTGTGTAGGTGAGGAGTTTTCCATTTTTTGGAAGTTCAACCCATTCAAATTCGTTTGAGAAGCATTTGTCGCATAATGGTCTTGGTGGCAAGTGGATTTTGCCGCATTTCTTGCATTTTCCACCAATAAACTTTCCCTGAAGCATATGCTTATAGAACTCTTCTATTGTGAAGGACGCTTGCTCGCTCATTTTATTCCCTCCTGTAAATGTGAACGGTGGCTGTGGCCCCTGAACCCCCAACATTATGCGTCAAGCCAATTTCCGCATCTTTCACCTGCCTTTTTTCCGCCTGTCCAGTCAATTGCAAATAGATTTCGTAGGCTTGGGCTGTGCCCGTGGCGCCTACAGGGTGCCCCTTTGCTTTTAATCCACCGCTTGTGTTTACTGGAATTCTTCCGCCAAGCTTTGTTTCGCCTTTTTCGACTATTTTTCCGCCTTCGCTTGGTTTGCAGAAGCCCAAATCTTCGTAGGCTATTATTTCAGCTATCGTGAAGCAGTCGTGAACTTCTGCAACATCAACTTCCTCTGGTCTTACATTAGCCATTTCATAAGCCTTTTTAGCAGCCAGCTTCGCAGCAATAAGCGATGTGAATTCTTCTCTTTCATACATGCCAATAGTGTCGCTTGCCTGTCCACTTCCAATAATGTGCACGGGTGTGTCCGTGTATTTTTTGGCTAGTTCTGGCTTTGTTAGGATTAGGCAGCTGGCGCCATCAGTTATTAGCGAACAATCATAAAGTTTAAGGGGCCAAGCAATAACCCGCGATGATAGAGCGGTTTCGAGGGTTACTTCCTTCTGCATGTGTGCCTTGGGGTTTAGGCTTCCATGATAATGGTTTTTTACGGCTACCATAGCCATCTGCTGTTCTGTTGTGCCGTACTTGTGCATGTGCGCCGTAGCCATCAAAGCAAACAGGCCTGGAAAAGTTATGCCATGCCACTGCTCAAACGGATAATCAGAAGCCATAGCCAAATACTCGGTAACTTCAGGCGTGCTTCTATGGGTCATTTTTTCAACGCCGCCAACCATAACAACATCACACAAGCCAGAAAGCACAGCGTAAATTCCAGCCCGCAAAGCAGCGCCAGAGGAGGAACAGGCGGCTTCAACTCTTGTGGCTGGTATGTGCAGTAATCCAGCCCAATCCGCCATAGTGGCACCACTATGCCCTTGATGCTCATAAGATTCGCCCATATGCCCCACAAAAAGGGCTTCTATATCTTTTTTAGGGTTTAGTTTTGGGCAGCGGTCAAAGGCTTCTTTGGCGGCTTCTGCAAAAAGTTCTCTAGCATATAATCCGTCTCTTTTTCCAAACTTTGATAAGCCAGCAGAAACTATGGAAACGAGGGGTTTACCCTTCAACTGGGGTGTCTCCTTTTCGTTAGCGTGTTAATATGGAAAACCAAATAATGTTAAGACGAGTATTTAAATATGTTAACCATTTTTCGGCTGTTTTCACGAAGAAAAATTAAAAATAGGATATAGGGTTTAAGGCTTTGACTATTTTGGTCCGAAGGTTTTTCTGACCCAAGCCAATGTTTTTTCCATATCTTCTCTGAAACGCTTAAGCTCTTCTGAGGTTCTTTTTGGCGGTTTAGGTTCTTCTGCTGGTGTTGCGTAAACGTCTAGGAGGTCGCCTTTTGGCTGTTTCTCAATGTGTATGTTTACTTTTAAGCCTATGTTCACTTTTTCCGGGTCGATGTTTCGCATCGTCATGGGCAAGCACGTGTTTGTTCCATCTATACGCACCATGGCGCCGACAAGCGGTTGCAGATGCGCCATTGAAGGCCAAGCAATAGCCATAACAGTGTATGAGTAAACTTCGCCCTTCTTTGGAAGTTCAACCCAATTGGTTTCTTGAAGCCTACATTTTGGGTTGTAGCAGTGCGCTCGTGGTGGACAATAAACTAATCCGCATTTTGGACATTTTGTTCCATAGAGTTTGCCTTCCAAAAGTCCCATGAAAAACTTTGAAACTTTGCCGTAGCTATGATGGTAAAAGTTTGCATGAGGTCTATGCACAATCATAAACTGTTCAGATTTTAAATCGTTAAGCGTAGGACCATCGTTCATTTCCACAATTTTCCAGCCTACTGGTCGCCATCCTCCTTCGCGTTCCCACTTTTCCCAGTATTTTTCGTCAATCTTTTGTTCCTTCAAAACTTTTTCTGGTCCAGGCTGTTTCATTTTTACACCTCCAAGACCACGGCGCCGGCTTGGCAACCAGTGCCACCGTGTCCATGCACAAAGCCTTTTTTTGGTTTGCTTAATTGTCTTCCCGGCGCACCCCATTTCTTACCTATTTGGTTGCTTAATTGCCAATAGACATCAACAACTTGAGCGATTGATGTTGAACCAACCGCATGTCCCTGCGCTGTTAAGGCGCCGCTAAGCTGGCATGGAAGTTCTCCGTCTGGAGCGATTACTCCTTCACGAAGCAATTTCTTCCCTTCTCCTCTTTTGCAGAAGTCAAAGTCTTCAAGTCCTGCTAAAACTACCCCAGCGTATGGGTCGAAGATTTCGACGAGACTTATTTCTTTTCTCGGATTCTTTATTCCAGCATCTTTGTAAGCCATTCTTGCAGCTACGCGAAGGGAGCCGAAGTTTGTTAAATCTGGGTATGGCGACATGGGACGTGGAATTTCTTTAGGCCATATTTTCTCGTCTTCTGGATACAATCCTTTCCATGCTGGATTGTCCGGGCGGTCTCCGGGACGCATGGTATCTGTTCCGAAGCCGACGCCAGTTATCCAGACGGGATTGTCTGTTAATTTCTTCGTCATCTCCTCATTTGCCAAAAGCAAAGCTGAAGCCCCTTCGCTTGTCATGGCGCATTCAAGCAGCCTGTAAGGCCAAGAGATTAGTCGTGACTTGTAGACATCTTCCACCGTGATTTTGCTGAAGCCATGCTGAGCTGGCCATTGGGCGTATGGATTGTCAAGGGAGTTGTTGTGGCAGAGAACGGCAACTTCAGCCAAGTCTTCTTCTGTTTCTCCATATACGTGCATGCGCCGGGTTTCAAGCGTAGCATAAAAGGCATTGTATGTAAAACCTGAGACAAAGTCCCAATCCGTGTCGCCAGCGATGGCTATTGCCTCGTTGACTTTTTGGATTGGCAGTTCGTTCATTTTTTCCCATCCTACGACAAGAACTACTGGAAACATGCCAGAGCGAATCCATAGGGTTGCATTTATTATGGCGTCGATGGGTGTTGCTCCGCCAGATTCAACACGGAAGGCTGGTACGCCGCTGAATCCTAAGTAGTCGTGGATTATCCAGTGCATGCATTGTTGCTGTTCCAGTATATCGCTAAAATAGGAGTAGCAGCATGCATACCCCTTCTTTATGAAGTCTCCAATTTCAAGGTCTGGCACATCATCCAATACCATTTTAACTGCTTCCGCGCACATCTCTTCCTGCAACGTATGCCGTGGATTGTCAAACCTTGATATGCCTCCTGCGACTATTCCAACTTTTTTCGGCAAGCTTCTTCACCTCATTTATGAAGGGTAGCTATTGAGTTGAGTGACTATAAGATTTTTGTGGAAAAATGAACCCAAAAGCATGTAGCAGTTTAAGAATCTTTTTATAACGTCTTCAACCAATTTCAATCTATGCAAATGCTAAATTTAGCCACTGCTTTACCAAAAAACGAGTATTCCACAGAAAAACTCTTAGAAGCGTTTCCATGCCAACTTCCTGAAGGTGTTAGACAAAATGTGCTTAACTTGGGAGTTCTAAAGCGCTATCTCATCAAAAACGCCAATTCAGTTTCTGAATTGGTTGACCTTTGCATAGAGGCTTGTCAGAAAGTCATCCAAAAGGTTGGCATACAAATTAGAAAATTTGGATTTTTTATTGCAGCTTATGATGCAAATCCATTCTTAAGCCCAGGTCTCAGCCAACTTTTGATTCGCAATATTGGTTTTAACCCTTACATTAGGCATGTTAACGTTCAGGGTATAGCCAGCACAGCCTTTCCAAAAACATTGGAAATTGCGGAAAACTATCTTGCTGCCCATCCTAAAGATTATGTGTTAATATGTGTTTCTGGGGTAAGCTCTTACTGGTTTCAAAATCAAGTGAGAGGCTTAAAGGATGTTATGGAAATTAGCCAAATACGCCAAATAGAAGATAAAGCGAAACAACAAATGGAACTGCAAAAATGGATTGCAGTTATGGAGTATTTTCTCTTCGGAGACGGCGTAGCTGCAGCAGTTGTAGCGAATGGTGATGAAGGCTTAGCTTTTAAGAAAAGTGTGGAAGTTACAAACTTGAGTGAGAGGGATTATTTGGCGGGCTACGCTAAAATTTTAGCGCTGAACGAACCTTTCAAATTTGGCTTTTACTCATATTTAGATAAGGAAATTCCGCAACTTGGGGTTAAATACACTGGTTTAGCCCTTAAGAAATTGCTTGGAAAAAATGTGAAAGAAACCATTAAAGCCGCAAAGAAATTTGCAATTCACACTGGCAGCGAAAAAATCCTAAAGGCCCTGGCAGAATACCATAAAATCGAACATGAAAAAATAAAGGAATCGCATGAAGTGCTTAGGGAATATGGCAACCTAGCAGGGGCAAGCCTACCATTCATACTTGAAAGGATAATTTCAAAGAACAAACTTTCAGAAGGCGACATCATTTTAATGATTGGATATGGATGGGGATTTTCAGCTTCAGCAAGCTTACTAAAACATGGCTCTTAAAGATAGCTAAATTTCCATTTTCGTTTCCAAGAATTTAATGGCGTAGGGCGGAAACTTTCCCTGTTCGACCATATTGATAAGTTTGTTTAGTTCCTTCTTTGCTTTATCATAAAGCCCTTTTGTAACCCAACCCTTACGTAAAGCGTTTTCCAACTCTTCCTCATCCAACACTTTAAACCTTAAGTCAGGCGAAACCCAAAGGTCAAGAAACAAATCAGTAAGCTCAATTCCGCCATCCGCCAAAACCCGCGGAGGCTTAACAATGTCGCAATAATATCCAGTATGCTTTCCTTGCAAGTTTCTTATTTTGCCAACGCCAAACCATTTGCCAATTAAATCAAAATAAACTATTTGAAAACCATGTGCTAAAACAATTTCGTCATCAAATATGATGCTGTGTGCGGATGTAATTTGACCCTTGCTTACAATAATTTTTCCCGACCTATAAATTAAATCATCATAGATATCTAACACTTGGTTGGGCAGCCTAATGTATCGGATGTGGAGTTTCTTCTTTGACATAAACTTTCAGCTTAAAATGAAAAATAATAAAGAATGTAAATAAGAATTGCCTCCAAATTTTGAGTTTATGGCTTCTTTCTCTTTTTCACAAATCTTATGATAGGGGCTGTCAGAAGCGCTAACAGCATAGGAACCATGATGGTTTGAATTTCTGGAACTATTGTTATTTCCACCGTCGAGTGATGGTAAGCGAAGTAGATTATGCTTAATGTTTGGTTTTCAAATATTGTTTTGTATTCAACTGGAACATCGTTCACTTTTATAGTGAAGGTTGGCTGGATTAGGTTTTTGGGTATTTTTATTCTGCAAAATCCATGGGTTTGACCAATCATTGATTCGGAAGCATACATGACTATTGAATTGTTAGACTGGAAGTATTGAAAACTGTTTATTGTAGAGTTAGAGATCACTTCCACTTTGGAGTCAAGCGGGGTGCTGAAGCTTCTAAAGGGGCCCATTAGGGGATAATCGTCAACGTTTCCTTCTGGGAGAGAGTACGGAGTGTCGCCTATGCCATCCTCATCGGAGTCTTCGCCATCATAGTCATCCCAATAGTTGCCTTCCAATGGATAGTCACCGCTCCAAAAGTTTGTTGAATCGTAGCTTTTCACGTGCTCTTTGTTGCCTATGAAATTATTGTGATAGAAAATGTTATCATCGGAGTCTCCAATATGAATGCCGGTCCAGTTGTTGTTTATTATGTTGTTTCCAATTATGCGGTTGTGGTCGGATCCCCACCAAATTTCCATGCCGTTTTCGGTGTTGTTTATTAGGGTATTGCCAATTATGGTGCAGTTATCGGCGTCTTCAAGCCAAATTCCATATTCAAAGCGTGTGATGATTACATTTTTAACTGTTATGTTCTCCATTTCGATAAGCGCTATTCCAGCTGCTCCGTCGCCCACGCCTTCTATGGTGTAGCCAGCTCCATCAATAATAATATTGTTTCGCTCCACATCAATGCCGTCACCGGAGCTTGTGATGTTGCCAGTCAAAGTATACGTGATGTAGTCGCTGGTTATAATTGGTGCACCTTCCGGGGATATGGTTCCATCCTCGTTAATGGTGATGGTGCCACTCCAAGCCTTGACGGGTTTAATGTTGACGGTTAAGGAGAAACCAAACAGTAAAAGCACTGCCAGCATAATTCCATAAACTATTCTATTTTTATTCATTAACTTCCCTTGCAAGCTAATGGACATATACCTTAATTAAACTTTCTAAATCCACATCCGAATAGGAAGGAAAACGGAGATTGTTAGATTTTGTTTAGTGCTTGTTTTATGTCTGCTATTATGTCTTCTGGGTCTTCTATTCCAAGGGCTAGGCGTACAAGCTGATCTCTCACGCCGAGTTTTTGGCGTTGTTCTGGGCTTATGAAGTAGTGGGATGATGTTGCTGGTTGTGTGGCGAGAGTTTCTGTTCCACCTAGGCTTGCGGCTAAAAGGCATAGCCTAAGGTTTTCAACAAACTGCGTAGTCTTTCCAAAGTCGCCTTTAACTTCGAAGCTTACAACTCCACCAAAACCGCGCATCTGTTTTTTGGCAAGCCTATGCTGTGGATGGCTGGGCAGTCCGGGATAATAGACTTTGGCGATTTTTGGATGCTTTTCTAGAAATTTGGCTATTTGCATCCCATTTCTGTTGTGCCTTTCCATTCTTAGTGCTAAGGTTTTCAAACCACGCAGTAGAAGCCAAGCAGCCACAGGGTCGAGAGTTCCGCCGAGAACTTTTCTTGTCCTCTTCAGTTTTTGGATGAACTCCCGTGAACCGCACACTATTCCAGCTGTCACATCATTATGTCCGCCCAAGTATTTCGTAGCACTGTGGACAACCACATCTATGCCAAACTTTATAGGCGTCAAATTATATGGCGTGGCAAGCGTACTATCAACAACCACTGTTGCATCACACTTTTTGGCTATTGCCGCTAAGCGGCGCATATCCACAATTTTCAATGTTGGATTTGTCGGAGTTTCAGCAAAAACAACCCTCGTGCTCTTTTGCATGGCTTTTTTTACTTCGCTTAGGTTTGTGGCATCTACGAGGCTGACTTCTACACCGAAACGTGGCAGCATTTCTTGGAAAAAGATTAGGGTTCCACCATAAAGGTCTCTTGAAGCTACAATATGGTCTCCCTTCGAAACCAAAGTTAGCAAAGTTGTTGTTATCGCTGCCATGCCAGAAGAAAAGGCGGCGGACTCCTCAGCCCCTTCTAGAATAGCCATTTTCCTTTCCACAGCCCTTACTGTGGGGTTGTCGTATCTTGTGTAAAGGTAGCCTTCCGCCCTTTCGCTTATGACTTCAATAAGCTCCTTTGTGCTGGTGAAGGCGAAGACGGAAGTTTCATAAATTGGTGTTTCAACGCTTCCCTTATCGGGTTTTTCTCCGCCGTGAACAGCTTTCGTTGAAAAGCCAACATCCCTTGAAGCCATCTGCATCACCTTTTAGATGATTATTTTATGGTTTGTTTGAGAAATAACTTTTTAGGCTTGACGCCAATATTTAGTTCAAAACCAGCTTATACTTGGAGGTTAGCTGAACATGTTTGATAAGCAGAAAATGGGGGAAATAGTCAAAGAAAGAGAACGCTGGGAAAAGACCACATTGCCAAACTGGATAAGGCAATGTCCAGAATGCAAAACCGAATTTAGGAATCACTCTGGCATGCTCATAAAGCGGGTTTACACTCCAGAAGACATCAAAGAATTGAATTATATGCGGGATTTGGGGTTTCCAGGCGAATATCCCTTCACGAGGGGTTTGCATGCAACAATGTATCGTGGGCGTTTATGGACTATGCGGATGTTCGCTGGATATGGCACGGCTGAAGACACGAATAAGCGCTTTAAGTATTTGTTAAGCGAGGGCGAAACTGGATTAAGCACAGCCTTTGACTATCCAACAATTATGGGCTATGATTCTGACCATCCAATGGCAAGGGGTGAAGTGGGCGTCTGCGGAGTGGCCATATCTTCGCTACAAGACATGGAAGTTCTCTTTAACGGTATACCATTAGACAAGGTTACAACTTCCATGACAATAAATGGCCCCGCCTCAATATTGCTTGCCATGTATATTGCTGTGGGCGACAAGCAAGGCGTGCCAAAGGAAAAGCTTGGCGGAACAACCCAAAACGACAATTTGAAAGAGTTTTTCGCCCAAAAATTGTGCATTTTCCCACCAAAACCTTCCGTAAAACTAACAACAGATGTCATAGAATATTGTGCGAGACACTTGCCAAAATGGAACCCAGTAAGCATAAGCGGCTACCACATCCGCGAGGCAGGAGCAACAGCCCTTCAAGAATTAGCCTTTACACTTTATGATGGAATAGCCTATGTGGAATCAACCCTTGAAAGAGGATTAAAGGTGGACGATTTTGCCCATCGCCTAAGCTTCTTTTTCGCATCGCATAACGACTTCTTTGAAGAAATAGCTAAGTTCAGAGCGGCAAGACGCTTATGGGCTAGGATAATGAAGGAGCGATTCCACGCAAAAAATCCAAGGTCTATGTGGATGCGCATGCACGTTCAGACATCTGGCTGCACCCTCACCGCACAACAACCATTAAATAATATTGTACGCACAACCATCCAAGCTTTAGCCGCTGTTTTGGGCGGAACCCAATCCTTACATACAAACTCTTTCGACGAAGCCCTCTGCTTGCCAACAGAAGAAGCCGTTCGCGTTGCATTAAGAACCCAGCAAATAATAGCCTACGAAAGCGGAGTAACAAATACTGTTGACCCCTTAGGAGGCTCATATTATGTTGAAGCCTTAACGAATGAGATGGAAGAAAAAGCCATGGAATACATACAAAAAATAGATGACATGGGCGGAGCCGTAGCCGCAATAGAAAAAGGATTCTTTCAGAAGGAAATTGCCGACAGCGCCTACAGATACCAGCGAGAGGTTGAAGAGAAAAAGCGCATAATAGTTGGTGTAAACGAATTCGTCATAGAAGAGGAGGAATGCCCAATAGAACTTTTAAGGATAGACCCAAAAGTTGAAAAAGAACAAGTCGCAAGACTTCAAAAATTAAAAAGAGAACGCGACAACAGAAAGGTGAAGGAAATCCTCGAAAAACTCCATTACGCAGCAGAAAAAGAAGAAAACCTTATGCCAACAATAATCGAAGCAGTAAAAGCTTATGCAACGCTTGGCGAAATAACCGATGTATTGCGAAAAGTTTACGGAGAATATAAAGAATTAATAGTAATCTAAAATGAGGCAGAGAAAATGCAAAGCAAAAGAAAAATTAGAGTATTAATCGCAAAACCAGGCTTAGACAGCCACGACAGAGGCGCCAAAGTCGTAGCCAGAGCCCTAAGGGATGCGGGAATGGAAGTAATCTACACTGGTTTAAGGCAGACACCAGAACAAATAGTTGAAACAGCCCTTCAGGAGGACGTGGACGTCATAGGATTAAGCATCCTTTCAGGAGCCCACAAAGCCCTCTTCCCAAAAATAATGGAACTCCTCAAAGAAAAGGGATTAACAGACGTCATGGTTTTCGCCGGAGGCATAATTCCAGACGAGGACGTCCCAGAAATGAAAAAACTGGGCATAAAAGAAATCTTCGGACCTGGAACGCCAACGGAAAAGATAATAGAGTTCGTTTTGCAAAATGCGCCAAAAAGAGCTTAAGACGTGTCAGAAATTGTCAAAAATTGAGGATTTAGCCCAAGGCGTTTTAGCTGGAGACCGAAGAAGCATAGCAAGGGCAATAACAATCATAGAAAATGATGCTCCAGAAGCAAAAACGCTGATCGCAAAAATCTACCCCTACACGGGAAAAGCCCACATTATTGGGTTGACTGGACCAGGCGGTTCTGGAAAAAGCACCCTAATCGAAAAAATTGTTAGAGAATATAGGCGAAAGGGCAAAAGCGTTGGCGTCATAGCCGTAGACCCCACAAGCCCCTTCACCGGCGGAGCCTTCCTAGGCGATAGAATAAGAATGCAAGAACTGAGTACGGATGAGGGCGTCTTCATAAGAAGCATGGCGACCCGAAACTATCCAGGCGGAATAGCAAAAGCCACAAGGGACTCCGTCAAAATTTTGGATGCAGCAGGCAAAGACATAGTGATTGTTGAAACTGTTGGCGCTGGACAATCAGAGGTGGAAATCATCAAAGTCGCAGAAACAATAGTCGTAATTCACGCGCCTGGCTTGGGCGACGACATACAAGCCATAAAAGCTGGTTTAATGGAAATAGCAGACATATTCGTTGTTAACAAGGCTGACCGCGAAAACGCAGAAAAAGCCGTAACAGACATACAAGCAATGCTACAATTAAACACCAAAGAAAAGGCTTGGAAACCGCCAGTTCTTAAAACAGTAGCCCTCACAGGCGAAGGCGTCCCTCAACTTATCGAAAAATTGGAAGAGCACAGAACCTTTCTTAAAAAGGAAAAAGCAGAGGAAAGAAATCTTTTGAGGGCAGAAACCGAACTTGTCGAAGCCATAAAAGAAAAAGCATTAAACTCCATAATTGAAGAGTTGAAAAGAGAAGGAAAATTCCAAGAAACCCTAAAAAAGATTATGGCGAAAGAAGTAGACCCAGCCTCAGCCGCCGAAGAACTTTTACATTCAAAATTTAAGAAGGAAAAATAATGCCAAAACTTGAAAAAGGAATGGTGCAGGTTTACACTGGAAATGGGAAGGGCAAAACCTCAGCCGCCTTTGGACTTGCCCTAAGAGCCATAGGCAGAGGATTAAAGGTTTACATAATCCAGTTCATAAAAGGCGGATTCGACTATGGCGAACTATACATTGTAGATAAGCTTCCAAACCTAAAATTGAAGGCTTTCGGAAGAGGAAAATTTGTAACGGAAAAGCCGCCAAGCCAAGAGGATGTTAAGCTTGCAGAAGAAGCCTTAGCATTGGCTGAAGAAACCGTCAAAAGCGGCGAATATGATATGGTAATCTTGGACGAAATTAATGTAGCCCTAAACTTGAAACTGATTAAAACTGAAAAAGTTGTAGAACTGGTTAAGAAAAAACCAAAACATGTCGAACTCGTGTTGACTGGACGATATGCGCCAAACGAAATAATCGAAGCAGCAGATCTAGTCACAGAAATGAAGGAGATTAAACACCCATACAACAAGGGCTTCCAAGCAAGAAAGGGAATAGAATTTTAGCCAAAATCATGGAGTACGCTTCTTCAACAGATTTTTGAGGGCTTCCCGAACCTCCTTTAAAGGCTGAGGAATATGATGAAATTCTGGCTTGTAGGGATGCGTTTCGCTTTCCAAAAGCTCTGTCAGCCTAGCGTAATAGACTTCAAACTGTAATGGATTGCTGCTTTTGAACTTGAATACTGGAATGTTGCCAGCTGGTTTTTGCCAGCGCTTGTCCCAAGCAATAACAGCCTTTGCGTCGCCGAACTTTTCAATGTTCCTTTCAATTAAAACATCCCTATCCACAGTGAGCATAATAAGTAAGCGGTTCACATCCTTCCTTCTTGTTGTTAATAAAAATTGACGGGTGGTATTGTCGGGCGCAGTAGAATCAATAACGACACTATAACCTTTTTCCAACAATGTATCTCGCATGTCAGCAATCATTGAATATACGAGAAATTCGTCACGGCATGGAGGCGCCTCATTGAAAAGCATTTCCCTCAACTCATCCACGCCTATCCTTGCAAAATTTTGGTTTTCAGCAACCAGCCTTTTGGCAAGCGTTGTTTTGCCAGATCTTGGATAGCCACTTAAAACAATATTCCACAAACCCCTAACGGCGTCGTTCATTGATTATCCGTGCTCACAAATTTGCAATGAGGTATGTTTTGCTTTCATTTCATTATTAGTTTGTAAACTTCTTTCGCCACATACTCCAAATACTTTTCCTTATCAGTCAAATTAAAAATCGTCACAGAAGCGTCTCTTGTTATGCCAACAACATAGCCATATTCCCTAGCCCTAGCCACCACATACCATAAGTCGCCATGCTTGCAATAGTCTTCGAAAAGCGAAGTGTTAATCAAATCTGGACCATAAAGCGAAAGCTTATTCACATTTGGAATATCCACATTGTCAAAAAAAGTGATTTTAGTATCCTCAGGATTTTTCAAGTGAAACTCCCTCAAGGTTTCGGGCGGAATTCTGGCTTCAACTATGCCGCCAACCTTTTCGAAAATGATTTCGCTAAGCTTGTTGGCTATGAAATTGGCTAGGCGCTTCTTCTCAACAATTGTTAAGAAAGTGTTATCTTCATGCTGGGCAAAACTGAAAACAGCCTCAATAGTGCGTGGCAAAGGCGCCATCTTACCCCTATGAAAAACGTGAATAACATAATCATGCGAGTAAACGCCCCTAAGCATGTTCTCTTTAGGCTTTGGCAGAAGCCCAACAACCTCGCTTACAAGGGTAAACTTGTAGTCACCCTCCTCATAAGCCTCTTCAACACGATAACCCTCAAGCTCCGAAGCAATCTCAGCTATGGAAAGCGGTTCAGAAAGCCTAAAAACCTTACCAGCAACAACCACACTTTTCACCTACTTTTGAATATATGGTATCTGCTTAAGAAGTTTAAGATTAATTTAACTTGCCTTTCCTTTCTTCTCAGCAGTTGACCATTTACTCTAGGTCAATAATAAGTTTAAGCTTAGAACGCTTATATCATTCTTCCAGCCTAAAATTCTGGACAGCCATGAGCCACATACCAGAACAAGTTAAACTATGCCTAAAAGATTTAATTGAAAGACTAAAAAAGTATAGAGTAAAATATATGGTTATAGGAGCTATACCAATACATTTCTACGGTAGACCCAGAACATCCGCAGACATAGACGTTGTACTTGTCTCGCACAAAGATAAAGAGAGATTACACCAAATTTTAGCTAATAGGTACGTTTTGTATTATGATGGAAAAAACGTGCTAAAGTTTATTGACAATGTGACTAAAACAGGGGTAGATATTCTTCTATCTTTGAAAACTGTTGGGTTAAATCAAGAATCCTTAAAACGCATTAGAAAAGTGAAAGTTGACGATTTAACGATACCTGTTCCATGTCCAGAAGATTATATAATAACTAAACTAAAAGCCAGAAGACCAGACACGTTCGATTTTTCAGACGTAATGTCCGTTTTGCTTAACATGCATGATAAAATAGACTGGGAATATTTAACTAAAAGGGCTAAAGAGGAAAAACTATCACACTTAATAGAATATTATAGAGAGGGTTTAAAGTGGAAAATAAGTTAAAATCACCCATTTATAAAGAGGGAATTTTGTTTTGCCCTTATTGCAATTCTCCGCTTTTGACCATTGAAGAAACACATTTGAGGCTTAAATGTGCTGTTTGCCAAAAACCCCTCGGAAAACTGCCAATAACCGTGTTAAAGAGAATGTTTGACGATTTTCCAAAAGAACTAGCCAAGGAATGGTTGCTGGAGATGAAAGCGCAAAGAAAAACCCATTCAGTTTAGCCTTCAACTAGTCAAATTCTTATCATAATTTGATTTGAGCTTTAATTATAAATTGGCTAATTCTTTAATAAGAGAGTTTTCACCTCTATTATTTACCGCAAAGAGAGGCTAAGGGCTTAAATGCTGATAAGCGAAGTAATCCTCGAAAACTTCATGAGTTACGAGTATGCTAGGGTACCCTTTAAGTCTGGAGTAAACGTAATTTGCGGACCAAATGGTTCTGGAAAGTCTTCGCTTTTGTTGGCTATTTCCGTAGCCCTTGGACAATCCTATACTGAACGCTCTAGAAAGTTGAGCGATTTGATTCGTTGGGGCAAAGACCAAGCCCGTGTTACGCTTATATTGGATAATAGGAAGAGGGGTGGAAGGCGCCCCGTTCCGAAATTTAATAAGGACCAAATTTTCCTAACCCGAGTTTTGCGCAAGGATGGTAAATACTGGTTTGAATTAGAGAATAGGGCTGCCACAAAAACTGATGTGGAAAGACTATTGTCAAAGTTGGGTGTTGACCCAGAAAACATGCTTATAATAATGCATCAAAACATGGTTGAACAGTTCACAGTGCTTTCTCAACAGGAAAAGCTGCGAATGGTTGAGGCAGCTGTGGGGCTGGAGCCTTACCGCCAAAACGTTTTGGATGCACAGAAAAAGTTAACCCGAATATTAAGCCAAGAAGACTCCATAAACAAGCTTTTAGAGTCAGTTGAGCAGACACTTAATTATTGGAGGGAACAGTACGAAAGATATCAAACAAAGAAGCAACTGCAGACGAAAAGGAGATTCTTGGAGAGGGAACTCGCCTGGGCTGAGGTTGCAAAAAGGGAAGAGAATGTTAAAAGTTTAGAGGCTGAAAGGAAAAGAGAGTTGGATGCTTTAAATCAAATTGAAGAAGAAACAAAAATAGCCAAAGAACAACTGCAAGCCCAACAGGACGAATTTGAAAAATTAAAAAGTGAATGGAAAGCCCTCTTCACGGAACGCTTAAGCCTCGAAAGGGAAAAAGCAAGGAACGAAGCAATCGTCTCATTTTGTGAGCAACTTCTAAAAGAGGCAGCGCTGCTTGAGAAAGGAAACCCGTCAATCCAAACAAGCGTAACAATCAAAGAAAACCAAGCGCAGTTTAAACTTCTAAAAAGTGAAAACTTGAGGGAGCTTATGCAAAACTCTGGCCAGCAATTTTCAAAGTTAAACAAAGAAATCGACGAGAACCAGAACAAAACTAAGATTTTGGAAGAAAACATGGACAAAATAAGCAACAAAGTTGTGGACAGCCACATCCAGTTGGCTTTGTTGCAATACCGCGGAGAAAACCTAAAAGCCGAATTGGATAAGCTTGAAGGTGAACTTAAAAGTGCAAGGATGAATTTGAATGAGGCTTTGGCGAGGGCTGAGCAGACTGGTCTAAGAATTGCGGTTGTAAAGAGTGTTGGGGAAATTTTGGATGAGCTTCGTGTTACTGATGGACATTTGGCTGCGCTTGCGGATGTTTCAGAGGATATAGAACGCATGTACGAATCCTACTCAAAACTTTATTTGGAGTTGAAAGAGAAGGCACAGCAGGTTGCCGAAAACCGCGAGAAGGCTTTAGAAGAGGTTAAAGTGCGAATGCAGAATTGGCGAACAGTTATCCAAAGCCTCCTTGACCGTGTAAATTTGGAGTACCAGAAGATTTTGGCTCAAGCCCAAGCAGTCGGCGAAGTTAGACTTGTGAACGGACATGACATAGAAGCTGCGGGGTTAGAAATTGATGTTGGCTTTAAAGGCGGCAAACCAGTGCCACTGGATGCTTACACGCAGAGTGGTGGAGAAAGGACAACGGCAACCATGAGCTTTTTGTTAGCTTTACAGCAGCATGTTCGCTCGCCTTTCAGAGCTGTGGACGAATACGATATTCACATGGACCCCAAGAACCGCGAAATAATTGCAAAAATTTTGATTTCAACGGTTAAGGATGCAAACGTCCAATACATTGTTATAACACCGAGCCAAGTGACATTCGCGAAGGAAGAGGCCAACATAATTACCGTTCAGAACATTGAAGGGAAATCCATAATCAGAGAGGTCGCCGCCTAATGCAGAAACAATCAAAAAGAGAGCGAAGCAAAATTGGAAGAGAAAAACTTCACCGCATAATAGAAATGTGCAAGTCTGTGGAAGAACGCTCTCTGGACCCGTTTCTAATAAATGTTGAAGAAATAATAGGTATAGTTAAGGAGTATTTTCCAGAGTGGGAAAATCCAGAAGATCTATGCTTAGACGCTGAAACAATACATCGTTTAGCTTCTGTTATAAAACTTCAAAGTGAATGGGTTAAGCATCGCTCCACATCCCTTTATACGGACCCATTCCTATTGGAAGAGAAGCTTACACGCATAGATAAGGAAGAGATTGTTGACGCTTTCCTCTTGGCTTGGCATCCAATAGTGGAGATGGAGCAAATTTCGCTTCACAGCATAGCAGAAGCCACAAGATATTGGCAAAGCTTATTACCGCTAAAAGAAAGGTGGAAGGGTTTTCCGCCAGCAGAAGTTGAAAAAAGCCTTGCAACAAGAGAAGAACTGATTAGGCAGAGAATTTTGCGGGACAAAGCCTTTTCAGAGGAGCTTGAAAATTTCTGGCAGGAACTGAAAGTTAAGGTTGGAGAAAAGGGAAAAATTCATTATTGGGATTTTGTTGGAGCTGAAACCTACGAGGAAACAGTACATAGAGCCTTTTTGACAAGTTTCCTAGTCACATATGGATACGCCACATTGGAGATTCACCCACTGGAAGAGGAAATTTTCATAAAACCAAACGAAAAACCCGTAACAAAAATTAGAAAGAAACAGTTGGTTTCGATTCCCATAACTGTCTCGCCAGAAGACTGGGCGAAGTGGAAGAGGGGAGAGCTAAAGTGAGTAAAAGAAAGGGCTATTACGCAAGCAAAATAAAACGGGCAGTCCACATGCTCTTTTATAGAAGACATAAAAAGCCTGGAGTGAAAGGCTGGGAGCTCCGCAAAGCCTTAGGCGCAGATTATCCAAAAGTTTTGAAGATTTTGGATGATTATTTGAAGGTTTTGGATTTGCAGGTTAAGACTGTTTTTGAAGAGGAAAAGGCTGTGGAAAAGCCAACTTTGGAGGATTTGGATAAGGCGAGATTCTACATCACTTTAAGGGGGGATTTGACGCCTAAAGAGGCTAAAATGATAGGATGGCGCATAGACGATTTGGCAGGGTTAGCCATAACAATCGCCTACATAATATCAAAAAAGGGCAAAGTGCCAAGAAAAGAGGTTGAAGAACTATTGCGGGATAAACTTCCGGGATGGAAAGTGGGCTTAAACATTGACCGTTATATCCGTTATGGATATTTAACGCAGGATGAGAATGAGCAGCTATATTTGGATTGGAGAACACGGGCAGAAGTTGACCAGAAGGCGCTTATAGAGTTGCTTTTGAGAACAGAAACATGATGTGCTATTTTCTTATTTTATGGTAGATGAAGGCTATCAAATCGATAACTATGAATGCTGTGAGAATTAGGAGGGGGCTGCCGATAAATTGGTCTATAAACTCCATGTTCAACCACTTAGGTTATGCTAACGTTTTGGATTTGGAAGTATCTTTTGGCTAAAAAGCGCAAGCGCTCGGCGTTTCTTCCATTTTTGCCTATGGCTACTCCTTTGTCTCTTGGATTTACGGAGACTACGGCTATGGTTTTTCCGTCTGGCCTTTCTGTTAGGCGAACCTCTTTGACGGTTGCTGGTTTTAGGGCGTTTTTAATAAATTGGATTGGGTCTTCTGAATACTCTATTATTTCATGCTTTTTCCCAGTCATTCTCTCTAATGTGCGGATGTTTCTTCCACCCTTTCCTATGGCTACGCCAACTTGCCCTTCATTAACTATGAAAATTACGCGTCCCTGTTCTTCGTCTACTACGCAGTCTTTGACGCTTGCGCCTGTTATGCTTTCAAACAATGCTATGTAGCGCATTTCTGTGCTTGTGAATTTTATTCCGCTTGTCATTCGTTTCCTCCGTGAGTTTCTTCTGATTCAGCGCTTTGTGTTAGTTCGAGAATTTCTGAGTCGCCGGGTTCTCTTATACTTAACGCTGAAACTGTGAAGGGTTTTCCACAAATTGAAGCCAAATCTAAGGATGAACCCTTATATGTTATTAGGGGAACATTTGAAAGCTTACAATAATATTCAATGTCCTCTCGTATTGTTTTGGGGCAGTTGGCAGCTAAAATTATCATTTTTGCTTTGCCAGTTTTTGCGTTTTGGATGGCGGCATTCGCTCCGAAGGTTACTTTGCCAGTTTTTACGGCTGTTGCAATAGCCTTATCCAAGTCTATCATTTGTTCTCACTTCCCAAGTCCACCGTGGACATGAATAATTCAACAAGTCCCGTGCCGATAGGTATGGATTGCCCAACAATAACGTTTTCGGTAACGCCTTCTAAGGGGTCACTTTCGCCTTTTATAGCTGCATCAACAATGTTTGGAACAGTTATCTCAAAGGCAGCCCTAGCCAGAACACTTGATTTTTTGCCGCTTATTCCGTGGCGCCCTATCTGTTGCACCTCGCCAGTGGATGTCATCATGTCAGCAACAAGCATGACGTGGCGGATGTCAACATCCAAACCTTGGTCTTCCAATACTCCTTTTGACTCGTGGATTAGGGCGTTTCTGGCGGCTTCTATTCCTAAGGTTTTGGCTATTTCATGAACATTGTTTGTTGTTGTTCTGGATGTGTCTACTCCGCCGATTTCTAAGACTTTTGGCAGATTGGAACCGTCGGTGCGTATAACCCATTCTCCATGTTCTTCTGTGATTAAAACCCGCTTTATGCCTGGAATTCCCTTAATATAGAATGAGGAAACTTTGTCTAAAAGTTTCTTGAGGGCTTCGGCCTTTTTTGGCTTTATGTGGATTCTGTTACCCCTTATTTTTATGGTGCAGTTTTGTATCTGCAGTTTCTCTTTCAACTCTTGAATTGAAACGCCTCGGTCTTCCATCATTGCCTTGTTAAGCTCCACAACTATTTCCTCATGCATGGGGTCTTCATAAACGGTTTCAGCCAAATCCTCCAGAGTTGTGTAAAGGATGTTTCGCGCAATTTTCACTGCCGCTTCTCTGCTTTTCTTATGTTCGCCTGTTAGGTAAATTGTCATTATGGGTGTGGAAGGAATTCTCCTCGCATCAACAATTTCTATAAGCCTCGGCAAACCTAAGGTTACGTTTTGTTCTCTAACACCAGCATAATGGAAGGTTCTTAAGGTCATTTGTGTGCCTGGTTCTCCGATAGATTGGGCTGCTACTATGCCAACGGCTTCGCCTGGCTCCATTAGGGCACGCTTATAATGTTCAACGGTTAGTTGGATGGCTTTGTCAACGCCTGCCTTGCTCAGTTTTGCCTTGGCTAGGCTTTGTTGGAGTTCTTCTATGAGCAATGGTGTAAGCTGGTCTTTGACCTCTTCCAGCTTTTCTTTAATATATTCTGCTGGGGCTGGTTTGCCCTTTTCTTCTGCAATTTTGAACTGTTCTACTAGGCGGCTTACGTTAACGGCTTTTCCATGGTCGCTTTTGGCTGGGTCAACCCCATCTTCGCCATATCTAAATTGGATTATGTCGCCTGCCGAGTTTCTAACTGTTCCGTCATATTCTAGGCGTATGTGCTCCAAAGCGTTAATGAGTCGCCTTTGCATGTAACCGCTTTGTTGTGTTCTAACAGCTGTGTCCACCAAGCCTTCTCGTCCACCCATGGCATGGAAGAAGAATTCAATGGCATCTAATCCCTTCTGGTATGAAGAGTAAACGAAACCCCTCGCCTTTGGGCTTGGGTCGCCAAACTTAAAGTGGGGTAAGGCTCTACCCACATATCCGCGAAGTATTCTTTTTCCACGAACTGACTGTTGCCCAATGCAGGCGCTCATTTGTCCAATGTTTAGGCTTGAACCTCTTGCGCCTGTTCTTGTCATGACTATGCCAGCATTTTCCAATGTGAAGTCTTCGTCAGCAATTTTTCCAGCATCATCCCTGGCTTTTGCAAGCTCGTTCATGACATAAATTTCAAAGGAGTCTTCTAGGGTTTGTCCAGGAAGCCTTGGTAATGTGCCTTTACGGTAGCTTTCTATAAGCTCTTCTACTTTCTTTTGAACTTTTTCCATGGTTTTGTTTATTTTGCTTTCAGCTTTGGAGGATAAGACAAGCTCATCGTAGGAGTATGTGAAGCCTCGCATGGTGATGAAAAGCTTTAACAGTCTTGTTATTTTGTTTAGGAATTCGCGTCCCGCTTGGGTTCCATAATCTTTAATTATCCTGTGCAAGAGGCTTTCTGATTGTTCAGCGCCTATGGAACGCCTATCTATGACGCCGCTTATGAGTTCGCCATTTTTAACAACAACATAAGCATCATACTTACAGTTTTCTTCTTCACATTTTGCGCATCCCTGGCAAATGTTTGCCTTCAAAACGTAATTCATATCCTTTGGCAAGAAGAGACTGAAAATTTGTTTGCCAGTCCAAAGCGGCTGGGGCTCTTTAATTTTGGGCTCTGGTAGGGGTCCATCATAGCCGGCTGCCATGAGAAGCCTGCTTACTTCCTCTTTTGTTAGGTAGTTTGTTTTCCTTGTGAAGAGATATGCGGCTGTTATGAAGTCTCGGATGGCTCCTATTATTGGACCTCCAAATCTTGGCGAAAGAATTTGGTCTTGAACCTGCATCAGCAGAAGCGCTTCTGTTCTGGCTTCTTCGCTCTGCGGAATGTGAAGGTTCATTTCGTCTCCATCAAAATCCGCATTGTAGGGTGGACAAACACACAAGTGCAAGCGAAACGTTTTGTATGGCAAGACACGGACGCGGTGAGCCATTATTGACATGCGGTGGAGGGAAGGTTGACGGTTAAATATGGCTATGTCACCATTCTTGAGGTGTCTTTCAACAATGAATCCTGGCATTAAAGCTTCTGCAATCTTTTCCCTGTCAGTTACAAATTCAAGTCTTATGCGCTTGCCGTCTGGTCTTATAATGTAGAGGGCGCCTGGATATTTTTCTGGTCCATTTTTAACAAGTTGGCGCATGTCTTCAAGGTTCCATTCTGTTACTTTTTCTGGCACGGATAGGCGCATGGCAACTTCTATGGGGACGCCAACTTCGCTTATGTCAAGGTTTGGGTCTGGAGAAACAACTGTTCTGGCTGAAAAGTCAACCCTTTTTCCAGAGAGGTTGCTTCTGAATCTGCCTTCTTTTCCCTTAAGCCTTTGAGATAACGTTTTCAATGCCCTTCCAGAGCGATGCCTTGCCGGCGGTATGCCTGAAGCTTCATTGTTGAAGTATGTTGTAACGTGATATTGCAGAAGTTCTGACAAGTCTTGAATTATAAGGGTTGGAGCGCCAGCATCCATGTTCTCCTTAAGCCTCTGATTGATGCGGATTATGTCCACAAGTTTGTGGGTTAAATCATCCTCTGAACGAATGCCAGATTCCAGCGTTATGGATGGGCGAACGTAAACTGGTGGCACGGGCAAAACTTGAAGAATCATCCATTCTGGACGGGCTGCTTTTGGATTGAAACCTAAAATTTCAAGGTCCTCGTCTGGTATGCGCTCCATTCTTTCCCTAATCATGCTTGGCGTTAATGGTTCTGAACCGCTTTCGGGAATTTGCTCACTGAATTTTGTTGGTTTTTCAAAAACTATTTTATATTGAACTGCTCCACAATGGGGGCACTGTTTCGTCTTTATTTCTTGCGTTATGGATTTGTAAACTTCGTCTGGAACCATGCCCAAAAGTTGACGGGTCTTCTCGATTCTGGCTCGAGCCCGCTTTATGGTTTCGTCTGGAAGCAATATGCGCCCACAGTTGCGGCATGTGGATTTTAAAAGTTCATAGATTAGTTTTGTGAATTCAATGTGGATTATTGGAACCGCAAGCTCGATATGACCGAAATGCCCCGGACAGCGGATTGCCGTGTTTCCACATGTTTTGCATCTTTGTCTCGGCTCAAGAGTTCCAAGCCTGCCGTCCATAAGTCCCGCTGTTATTGGGGCGCCATCTTCATCATAAGTGTCTGGCGTTTGAATTTCCACAACTGAAAGTTTGCGCACATCTTGGGGAGAGAATAAGCTGAAATGGATGCCGTCTATAACTTTGTGAACTACTTCTTCAGCAGCCATTTTATGCCCTCTCCTTAAGCTTTAATTTTGGAGCTATGCAAAGACTCATTAACTCTTGAAGGAGAAGTTTGAAGGCGTAGGAAACCACCACTGGGGAAATTTTCGCCTTGTCTTCGCACACTCTGCATATGTATTTTCTCTGTTTCATGTCGTAGTAGGCTATGTAACCGCAGTTTTCACAAACATAAAGCGTATATTTATCCGACTCCTCCAAAAGCCTATCTCGCAATAGCATTGCAGCTCCATGCCCGATTAGGCAGTCACGCTCCATCTCGCCGAACCTTAAGCCTCCACCCCGTGCCCGCCCCTCTGTTGGCTGTCTCGTCAGCATCTGAACTTGTCCTCTGGCTCTAGCATGGATTTTGTCGGCAACCATGTGATGCAACTTTTGATAATAAACAATTCCAACAAAAATGTCTGCAACAAATTTTTCGCCAGTAACCCCATTATAGAAAACTTCGCTTCCAGTGTGGCTAAAGCCCAACTGGATTAGCGCTTTTCTAAGTTCCTCAGACTTTTCGTTAGTGAAGGGTGTACCGTCTACTGGTTTGCCACGCATGGCAGCAACCTTTCCAGCCAAAGACTCCATAAAGTGTCCAATAGTCATTCTTGATGGAATAGCGTGGGGATTAATTATCATGTCTGGAACTATTCCGTCTTCTGTGAAGGGCATATCCTCCTGTGGAACAATCAATCCTATAACGCCCTTTTGTCCATGGCGGGAGGCAAACTTGTCGCCCAATTCTGGAATGCGTTGGTCTCTAACGCGAACTTTCACAAGTTTGCTTCCTTCTCCCGATTCTGTTAAGAAGACAGCATCCACAATTCCAGTCTCCGAAGGACGCATGTCCACAGACGTGTCCCGCATGGAGGGACCTTTCACCTCAAACTCCTTATATTCCTCAATAAACCGTGGCGGACTAATTCTGCCAATTAAAACGTCTCCACCAGCAACGCTTGCCTCCAAACTTATTATGCCATCAGGCTCAAGAAGCCTATAATACTGTTCTCCTCTAAAACCGCGGGTTCCAGGTTCTGGCAAAACAAATTTGTCCTTTAATCCTCCCAAGTATTGGCGACATTCTGCCTCATAAATTCTATAAAAAGTTGAGCGCCCCAAACCCCTTTCAATTGAGGCTTTGTTGAAGATTAGGGCGTCTTCCATATTATAGCCTTCATAGGATAATACAGCTACTATGCAATTTTGTCCCGAAGGACGAAGCTTATACCCCATAATATCCATCAAAGCCGTTTCAACCAGTGGTGTTTGCGGATAATGAAGAATGTGAGAGCGGGAGTCTACGCGTTGGTTAAAGTTTGTAGCATAAACTCCTAAGGCTTGTTTCGCCATTGCCGCTTGGTAAGAGTTGCGGGGTGACTGGTTATGTTCTGCATAGGGGATTGTGGACGCGCAAATGCCAAGAATTGTGTAGGTTGCAATTTCCACATGTGTGTGTTCTGGAGTGATTTTGTCGAGGCTTATGGCTACATAGGCGTTTTCTTCTTCTTCAGCATCCAAATATTCGATTATGCCGTTTTTAACTAAGTCTTCCCAAGACCATTCTCCAGAAGCAATTTTCTCCACATGTTCCCGCTGAAGTTTTGGAACGCTATCCTCAACTATTATGAGGGGTCTCCTAACCCTTCCCTCATCACAATTTATGTATACCTCATCTCTTTCCCCATGAACTTTGGAGAAATGGGCAATGTTAACTTCTGTTGAAATTTCACCCCTTCTTCGTCTTTCCCTAAATTCTCGTGTTAAATCATCTGGAGAGTTACAATATCCAATGAGGTTTCCATCAACGAAAACTTTGGCTCCAGAAAGTTTGATGGCTTCGTTTGCTTCATAAACAGATATTACACCCATGCTGAATAGGACCTGCCTTATTTTTTCAGGGTTGACACCGACAGAAATGCATGCTGAAAGGGCTAAATTCTTTACAAGCCCACAATTGGAGCCTTCTGGGGTTTCGTTTGGGCATAAGCGTCCCCAATGGGTTGGATGCAAATCTCTTGCCTCAAAGTTTGGCTGACTTCGGCTTAGGGGCGATTGGAGTCTGCGCAAATGGCTTAATGTTGAAATGTGGTTTGTCCTATCCAAAAGCTGGGTTACGCCAACTCTTCCCCTTCCCCAGTTTCCAGTGGCAAGGGCATGCTGAAGCCTTTCCGTAATTATTCCTGGACGCACAGCCGCAGAAACCGTTATTATTGGTCCTTTAACGCCTATGCGCTCAAGCTGATATTTTATGTCTCTCACAAGGTTTCTGAAGGCTACTCTGAAGAGGTCTGCAAGAAGCGGACCAGCAAGTCTGAGGCGCTTGTTTTTGAAGTGGTCTTTGTCGTCTACGTTTCTTCTTCCAAGTTTTAGTTCAATTACTCTGCAAACCATTTCGCCCAAAAATAAAGCCTTGTCCCTTCTGCTTTGGCTGGTTCTGCCAATATGTGGCAAGAAGTTTTTGTCAAGGATTGCCTCAGCCTTTTGTATTCGGTATTCCTCAACCTGACCGTGAGCAACACGGTTTCCAATGAAAATTATTGCGTCTTTCACCGCGTCCACGCCTAGAGACTTTTCAAAGGATGGCTCCAATTCGCGTTGTATTTCCTTATCCACCGAAACAGCTTCAGCTATTTCCTTATCAGATTCTAAACCTAAAGCACGCATTACCACGACAACTGGAACTTCTGTGGGAACACCTGGCATTGAAACGTATATGGCGCCGTCCGACTTCATTTTTAGTTCTATTCTTGCTCTGAAACCCACCGTTGTAGAGAACATTTTCGCCATGTAAACGGGCGTTGCGCCCTTCTCGTCAATATCCACTATTATACGGTTTGGAGCCAAATCCTCCATAGCCACAATAACACGTTCAGAACCATTAACTATGAAATAACCGCCTGGATCATCTGGATCTTCGCCACATGCTATTAGCTCATCCCTTGAAAGCTGTGACAAGAAGCAAAGCTTTGATTTCAGCATCACTGGAATGTTCCCGATGTAAACAAGTTCTGTGTCTTGCTCTCTGCCGTCGATAACTGGTGTCATTTCTAGGGCGATTGGAGCCGCATAGGTTAAGTTTCGCAGTCTCGCTTCCATCGGGTATATTTCATGTTTTGTTCCATCAACTTCCGTAGTATACGGACCAGTAATTCGAGTTTGTGGGTCTATTATCCAAACTTGTCCAAGCTTAACTTTGTATGGGCTTTCTGGAACCTCAATTGGAATTTCGCCAACCTCATCGATAACTTCTTGCAAGCCATGATCAATAAACTCGTTGAAGGAGTCTAAATGTTGGCGGACTAAGCCCTTCTCTTTAAAAAACGCTTTTAACAAAAGGTTTGCGTCTTCTCTTGAAATTTCAGCCAATTTTAACAAACCCCCGCCGTTTTACCCTTAAACATGCGTGGATGGAATTATGTGGTGCGGGTTTTTTCAAACTTTTAATTTCCTCCAACAGTTGGTTCATCCAACCGAAAAATTGTCTCCAATTTATAAGAGCTAAACACAGAAACCACACACCTCACTAATAAACTTTTTCATGCCATCTTCAACTTCTCTCTTGCACCACTAACGTTTTAGCCCAAAAATTTAATCATTTATTAGGCTATTTCTATTCCAATACGGACCCTACCCTCTAGATTTTCCAGAGTCGGTAAGCTTAAATTCCCATTATCCAAAATGAAAAATGGGCGGCGGTAGCCAAGCCAGGTCAAAGGCGGAGGACTCAAGATCGGAAAACAGAACCCTATGAGCCATCCTCTCCCGTAGGGGTTCGCCGGTTCAAATCCGGCCCGCCGCACCAGCTTAGTGCGAATCAACATATCATAAGCTTTAAATCCATAAAGGCTCACCTAAGGGAGTTTTATGATTAAGAAGCCTAAGCTTTCGCCTTCGCTTGTTCTTTTTGTTTTGGCTCCAGCGATAGCGAACTTCTTTCAGGTTCTTCGCCGCCATTGGAGTTTTTTAATCCAATTGTTTTTCTTCTGCTTGTCGCGTTGTATGGTAGTGGCGCAGTTATAATGCGTGAACTTAAAGTTCGATGGAAAAAAGATTTTAGGGCGTTGCTTTTGCTCGGAGCTGCCTATGGGATACTTGAGGAGGGATTGATGGTGAAGAGCTTTTTTGATCCAGAGTGGGTGGATTTGGGGATTTTGGGGGTTTATGGTAGGTGGATGGGGGTCAACTGGGTTTGGAGTGAGATGTTAATTATTTATCATGCTGTTTTCAGCATAACAATTCCCATAGTGCTTGTTGAACTTGCTTATCCAGAAAAAAATGACATTTGGATAGGTAAGCGCACATTCGCTGGTCTCACAGCCTTATTAACGTTTGTGACAGCCTTAGGATATTTCCTTTTAACGCCTTACATTCCGCCATTAACACATTATTTGCTGGTTATTCTCGCGATGTTCCTATTCATTTACGTAGCTTATAAAATTCCATCAAAAAATTATAAGGTAAAAGAAAAGAAGACTGGCAAGACTAAACTTTTGTGGATTGCTGGTTTGGGAAGCACCATCATTTTTTTCTTGCTGTTTTGGGCTGGTCCCAACTTCATAAACTTTCCAATTTTTCTAATGCTTCTGGGAATAGTATTAGTTTTTGGCATGCTAAGGTTGTTAAATAGTTTTGATTGGGATAACCCAAAATCCGCTACTAGCCAATTGGCAATAGTTGCTGGCGCCCTTTCTTTTCTGATTTTCTTGGCGTTTTTGCATGAAATAAACGGAATCCGTGGTATGTCGCTTGTTGGCTTAGCATCCATAATTGGACTTCTGTTTTTAAGGCGAAAACTGAAAAGCCAAGATCGCATACTTAAAGCTTAAAATTCCACATGGGTTCAATGTTCAAATTTGAAAGCTGCATTATTGTTCTTTATGAAAATTGTTTCTTTAAATCCTCTAAAATGCTGATCTCCTGTGACAACTTTTCCTTTAGCTGCTCTTGCCGTGAACAGAATTATGGAGTCTGCCAGCCCCCAACCCTTCACTTTCTTTTTCATTTCAAGATCTATTGTGCCTGCTTCAGCTGCAATTTCAAAATTTAAGGCAATTATTTGAGTTGTTGCTCTTATAAATTCTAGGCGTTTTAGTCTCCCTTCATGAGTTTCATTTCCAAGCTCAATTTCTTTCAGCAGTTTTCTGCTAATTTCTGAAACAACTATTGTAGGGGTGGCTGAATCTTCACTTTCTATATATCTTTTGACGATTTCTCCAGATTTGGAACCTCTAAAATACTCTATCCAAGCATAAGCATCAATAACATACTTATAGCTCATGACGTTCGGCCTCGTCTTTCTTTGAAAAAGGCTTCAATTTGGGATTTGTTCCAAACATTGAGCGGGGAATTCTTTTTCTTTCGGAAATTAGTGTCTTAATGACTTCGTCGTGGCTTCTTGCTTTCATTTCTTCTTTTAGCTTGTTAAGTAACTGAAGCGTTTTTTCATCCACTTGAACCGTGGTGGGCATGTTTATCATCATTTCTATAATTATAGTTATAGAATATAAGACTTCCGCACGTAACATTCCATAAAGGATTTGCTGTTCAATTTTACAATGTACTCTCTAAAGCGAATCACTGTATCGTAAGCTTTAATACATGCTATAGGAATTTATTCTACATGGTGTTATTGTTGGGTTTTACAGGGGGTTTGGCTAAGGCCATACTTATTACATGGGTTGCTTGGTGGATTGTTGCACTGCTTTATTTCACTTTTAGTGGGCAAAGTGGAATGGCATTGCTATTTCTTATTGGTTTGCTTATTCCTTTATCTATGATAGCACATGAGTATAGGCAGTACAAGAAAAAAGGTTAAAACACTATTTTTAGGGATTAGGTAATACTTCGAAATGTTCCAAATAAAAGACTGTGTTAAGATTTTCTGCTTGTTCGCAATGGACAATCACTTTAGCGGAATAGTCTGTGGCGTTTATGTCCTGATAGGTTGATTCAAGATGATAGCTTCCCACAGGAACACTCATGAAGGCTGATTCGCCTTCTCTTATTTCTTCTATAAATTCGGTTGTTGCCCATTCGAAAGGTCGATAGGTGGAATTTGAGTTTGGCGGTCTAATGAAATAGAATGTTACAATAACGTTTTTTGCTGTTGCTGTTCCATTATTTCGAATTTCAATAAGCGTATAAGTATAGGATACGTAGAAATCAGCCAACTCGAAGGATGGCTTGCCTTGTTGCTTACTGTTATTAATGATTAGGTTGTATATGGGTTGTGTAAGACTAACGATAAGAGCTATTGTGCTTAAAATAACAGCAATTACAGATAGGTTTGGTCTAGTTTTCATCCACATGGGTATCGCTAGTTTTGTTAATTTCACAAAGACTAATACACAAATGATGTCGATGACAATTACGGTCAAGAATAGATAGCTATAAGCTTCAGAAACCGAAGGCATTGAATCAGTAAAGAAACCGAAATTTTGGCTGCCAGCAACAAAATTTAAGAACCCAAGGTATAAGGCTAAAACAGTTATTATGGCAGCAGCTAAGACTGCATATTTTTGTTTGACATTGAGCAAAAGCAAATAAGTGAAAGCCATTGCTGGAATATAAAATATTAAAGCGCCTAAAGCTCCAAAAGGCCAGCCTAAAGGATTCTGTTCAGCGGCAACTCCTAAAATGTCAATTGCGTAGTAAGTGCTGATAACGTCGAATGTCCAACAAGCAAATGAAACACCATACATGGAAATTAGAACTTGCTTCAGTCTATCCAAGCGATTCACGTTTTCCTTTCTTATTCTCCACCTCCAACCTTCATAAGCTACAATTAAAACAGGAATTACTAAAATCAAAAGAAAAAGCGTAGCCGCTAAGGTCTTTCCCAAAACAAAAAATGTGATTATATTCAAAATCCAAATAATAACCATCATCACTAGAAAGCCTTTGGAAAAATCGCTAACTGAACCCATAGCGTCACCTAACTTAACCCACAGTTTACCCTAAGCGCCTAATTAAAAACTGCGTGTCTCTACATGCTATGCATGGCATTCATTAAGCAAACAGAAAACTTACATATTAATAACAGTATAGCCTAACCTCCCTGCACATCTTTTTATGCCATAATATTAGAAATAAAATGGAAGGAATAGTGTTGCAGAATAATACAAATCTTGGTTTTGGCTTCGTAAGGTCAAGGATGGGTTTAACGAGGCTGGTGTTTGCTGGGCAGTTTTTGCTGGAGCTGCTGCTTATTGTTATGGGAGCAAGAGAAAGGTTACGGACATTGAAATTTTAGTTAAAAGTGTAGATTTTGAGAAGGCTAAGGCTGTTTTAGGAAATATTGCGGATGTAGGTATCGTAGCGGATTTGGAAATAGTTGTGAATAGTGAGAGTTGCTTGTTTTTTATGGATAAAGAAATGGAGAAAAACTTTTTGGTGTGGAGGTTCCATTGATACCAGTTGAAGACAATATAATTTTTAAGGCTATTCTTCAGAGAACGGAAAAGCAGGACAAACATGACATAGAAGACATTCGCTGCATGACAAAGAATGAGAAGGTAGACGTAGAATATTTGAGAAAGATGGTTAGCAAATATCATGATGAAAAGAGAGTTGAGCCTCTGCTAGTGCGTTTGGGGATTCTTTAATTTTGTTTTAGGCGTATTTTTGTTGTGCGTTTAAACGGAAATGTTTATTAAGACTTGCGATATAATAGGCTGAAAATTGGTGAATGACAGATGAGAAAAAATCTTGACACAAAAATGAAAAAAACAAAGGTAATTTAGAATTTGAATTAATCGTTGACGACCCTATAGCATATCAGCTTCTCATTCAAAAAAGACCATATTAAACAAAATCAAGCACCAAGCTTTTAAGACAGTTCCAAAGTCTGTTAGGCATTCACAGAAAGGAAGTTTAAACTTTGGTTAATGCTAATCTTGTTGGCAGATGCGGATTATACTGCGGCGCCTGCGCAATCTATAGAGCATACAAAGATAATAGAGAATACTTAGCCAAACTTGCCCAACACTTCAAATGCCCACCAGAAAAGTGCGATGCGAAGGGTGCATGGCTTTAACGCCAAGAATGTTGGGGATATAACTGCAGAATCGTCCAATGTTTAAGGGATATAGGCTTAGAATTTTGTTACTAATGCAGCGAATACGAAAGTGAAACATGCGAAAAATTTGAGAAACTAGCCAAGCCTTACTTGGAAGAGGATGGCGTCGATATGAGAGCTAATCTTGAAAGGATTAGAAAGGGTGAAATTGAAGAGTGGCTTGTTAAAAGTGAAGAAAAATACAAATGCCCAATATGTGGAAAACCATTATCCACTGGTGCCATAAAAAGGAAATGTTACCACTGTGGAGCCGACCTATACGAAAGGAAGTTACAAGCAAAGGATATATTCATCGACGCTGTTAGAAAATCCTTACAAATAGTTTAAAAGGCGAAAGGCGTGGAATTGGCTGAAAAAATACTAAAGTTGAAAAAGGAAAAGAAAGCTGTAATCTTAGCCCACAATTACCAAAGATCAGAAATCCAAGACATTGCAGATTACGTAGGCGACAGTATAGAGTTGAGCAGAAAAGCCATGGAGGAAAAGGATGCAGAAATAATAGTTTTTTCAGCCGTTGATTTTATGGCGGAATCCGCTGCCATTTTGAATCCTGAAAAGAAGGTTTTGTTGCCTTCTTTGGGAGCCCGTTGTCCCATGGCGCAAATGCTTACTGTGGAGGAGATTAAACGGTGGAAGGCGCTTTATCCACTTGTGCCCGTTGTTCTTTATGTGAATACTTTAGCTTCAGCAAAAGCCTACTGCGATGTTTGTTGCACTTCAGCAAACGCCGTAAAGGTTATAGAGGCTGTCAATGCTGAAACGGTGCTTTTTGGACCAGACCGCAACTTGGCAGATTACGTTCAAAGAAAGACTGGAAAGACGATAATTCCAATTCCAGAGTGGGGTTTCTGCCCAACTCATTTGCTTTTCCAACCCGAAGATGTGCAGTTGCTTAGGATGAAGTATCCAGAGGCTGTTGTTATGGTTCATCCAGAATGCACCCTTGAAATGCGAAACATAGCCGACTACATTGGAAGCACATCACAGATGTGCCGCTACGCAAAAGAAAACAACGCAAAAACCTTTATTGTAGCTACTGAAGAGGGACTCTTGCACCGCTTAAGGAAGGACAACCCAGAGAAACAGTTTATTTTAGCTTATGAGGAAGCGGTTTGTCCAAACATGAAACTGAACACTTTGGAGAGGCTTTACATAGCCTTAAAAGAAGAGAAACATGTGGTCACGGTTCCAGAAGCCATAGCAAAAAAGGCTAGAAAGGCTCTGGAGAAAATGTTTGAGTTAACAAATTAAGATAAGCCTTAAAGAGAAACAAGCATTGTTTTGAGGATTTTCACGCCTCTTTTTGCTGCCAATTCATCGCTTAACTTTCTAATTTCTGCGGCTTCGCCTTTCACTGCAATAGCCTCTAAACAGTCTCTTTCGCTGAGGTGAACATGCATTGTTGAGGAAATTATGTGTGCATAGTCATGCTGAATATCTGTTAGCGTATTTTCTAAACCCTTAACTTCATGGTCGTAAAGCATCATAAGCACTCCAGCTTGAACGCCCCGCTCTTCCTGAAGCCACTTTCGCTCAGAAACAAAAAGCCTAACAGCATCCTGAACAGCTTTTGAACGATTTTCATAACCCATTTTACTAATTATTTCGTCAAAATCCTTAAGCAAGTCTGGCGGAAACGTTACTCCCACACGGATTATTTTTGTCATAAACTTCCCATTTTAAGGTAGGAGTGTTAACCATAAAGCTTTTATGCGATATGGTAACACTAAAATACTAAAAAGTGTTACCGAGGTTTAGCTTTGCATATCCCGGACGGATTCCTAAGCCCAACAATATGCGCTCTAATGTACGCCATATCCATAGGCTTTTTAATTTGGTCTTGGCGAAAGGCAAAAGCCACCTATTCAAGCGCCCTAACCCCTCTGTTGGCGGTTTCAAGCGCCTTCGTTTTCGCAGCGCAAATGATAAACTTTCCAATAGCCTATGGAACAAGCGGGCATTTAGTGGGCGTCACGTTCCTCTCAATATTGTTAGGACCTTATGCGGCAATCCTAAGCATGAGCATCGTCTTATTAATGCAAGCCATATTCTTTGCAGACGGGGGCTTATTCACTTTCGGTGCTAATGTCTTCAATATGGCAGTTATAGGCGGATTAAGCTTCTTCCTCATAAAATTCCTTACAAAAGACCTTGAAAGAGGAAAGAGGCTTTTCCTAAGCGTTTTTGTAGTCTCTTGGCTTTCCGTTGTTTTAGGCGCTCTGGCTTGCGGTTTACAGATAGGTTTTTCTCCAATTTTCTCTGAAGCTGGAGGAATAGCAGTAACGGTTCCTGCCATGCTTTTTTGGCATGCGCTCATTGGTTTAGGCGAAGCAGCCATAACAACCACGCTTATATCTCAACTTCAAAGACTGCAACCTCATGTGCTTAACGGATTAACAATTCTTGGAGGAAGACAAGGTGAAGGGATACTTTAAAACATTAATTCTAACATTGATTTGTCTTGCAATTCTAATTCCTTTTGCTTCAGAATTTCCAGACGGGTTAGAAAAGGTGGCTGAAACCCTCGGAATAGAGGAAAACGAGCCTTTATGGAAGGGTTTAATGCCAGACTACCAATTGCCAATAATTGAAACGCCCTACATTTCAACCATTGCCGCTGGTATTTTCGGAGTCATCCTAGTCTTCTGCACCACATTTATCCTTGGAATAACAATAAGCAAATCGAAAAGGGAGAAATGATGGAAAACAAAACATATCTTACACCGGTTGACATCGCTTTAGTAGCCGTTTTCAGCGCCTTATGGGTTATCCTCAACCTAACATTGGGGCGTCTAGGTTTCACATGGTTTGGGCTTCCAATATTTTGTGATGTTTCCGTCTTCTTAACGCTTCTACTTGTCACATGGGCTACAGGCAAGTTTGGAACCGCATCTATTGTTGGCATCATAGGCGCCACAGTAGCTTTGCTAATAACGGCTTCATGGCATAACATAGGTTTTGCTTTATCCGCCCTACTCTTTGACATATTAATGTCCGTGAATAAACACAAAATTCAATTAAAAGCCTACAATCTAATTACAGCAGCCCTGGTAACAATCGTTTCTGCGTATTTTGCTGGAGTAATCATTGGAACAGTCTTTATGAGTAGGTCAGTAGAGTGGGCTTTAACTTTTTGGGGCGGGTGGCACTTGATAGGCGGAATAATCGGAATAGTAGTTACATTTCCAATTATTGGCGTTTTGGAAAAGGCAAATGTGAAAGGGATTAAAAGTGCTTGAAGAAAAACTCAAATTGGCAATAAAAGAAGCTGAAAAACTTCACGGCCATTTAGGTCCATTTCTTGTTTTAGGCGTTAAGATGGGAGAAACCGCCAAAAAGATTTTGAAAACAACCAGTTTACAAGTAACCGTCAAAGTTCCATTTTTGACGCCTTTCTCGTGTGTGCTAGATGGAATCCAAGTGGCAACCCAAAGCACGATTGGAAATCAAAAGTTAAAAATCAAAAATTCATCAAAAGAAATCTCTGCAGATTTCCAGTGCGTAAAAATTGGCAAAAAATTAACAATCGCTATTAACCCAAAAATAACAGAAGCCCTAATGAGAAAGCTTTCTGAAGGCGCATCAAATGAGGAGCTTGCATGGAAAATTGCCCGAATGCCGGAAAACCAACTTTTTATTATGAAAGAATAATAATGGCTTGATTATTCATAATTGTCGATTGCCATGGAAAGGCAAGATTTAACCATAGCAAAAAAGCGCTTATCAGAGGAAAAGGGTTTAACGCTTACTATAGCGAAAAATGGAGAAATAATTTTTGAAACTTCATCCCATGGAATTTTAGGCTTTTTAGATGCTGTGGAAAAGCTTGGAGACACGCTTAAAGGGGCTTCTGTAGCTGATAGAGTTGTTGGGAAAGCCATTGCATTGTTATGCGTTTACAAAAGCGTCAAAATGGTTTATGCCATAACCATGAGCAGCGAGGCTAAAGCGTTTTTTGAAAAACATGGAGTTTACCATGAATGGGATGAGTTGGTTGAAAACATTCTTGACTTTAAAAAGGCTGGAATATGCCCTTTCGAAAAATTGGCAACAAAAATTTCAAACCCAAACGAGGCTTATGTAAGGCTTAAAGCTTTACAGGATTCCTTGAAACGTAAGGGATGAAAAGGTCATGAGCGAAAGGCACGAACAGTTTATATCTGGGGAAGATGAAGAACTGAAGCGTATTAGAGAAAAGAAAATTAGAGAATTAAGGGAGAAAAGACAGGAAATGTCAGCGGAACCAGCTCACGTAACTGATTCAAATTTTAACAAAATAGTAAACCAGCACCATTTGGCTTTGATTGATTTTTGGGCGCCATGGTGTGGTCCATGCTTGGCTTTAGCTCCAACAATTGAAGAGTTGGCAAAGGAATATTGCGGGAAAATTTTTGTTGGAAAAATTAATGTGGACGAAAATCCAATAACTGCGGAGAAATTCCAAATTTTCAGCATACCAACCCTAATAATAATGAAAGACGGAAGGGAAGCAGAAAGAATCGTTGGGCTTGTTCCCAAAAAACATATAGAAGCCATTTTAAAGAAACATTTGAGGTAGGAATCCTATGGAGATTCCAGAGCGAAGGGTTATAGGAGCGCTTCTCCTTCTTTTAGGAGTTTCCTTCTTAGCTGTCGGCATTTACACTGGACAACTAAACACTCTGTTAGAGATGCTGAAAAAAGCATTTACTGGACTGTGAAAACTGTAAGATTCTTAACTAACTTCCACATAAATAAACAAATCCATAAAAATAGAAGGGTGCAAAATGAGCCCAACATTTGAAAGTAAAAATGCAGAAAAAGATGCGCTTTTAGAAGCAGCAAAACTAATGCTGGTAGCCTCAAGGACCGCTCCAAAAACTGGTGGCATAGACGACACTTTAACATTAATCGTTTATGGCGACGAAAAAAATGCCATCGCCGAGAGAATGGAGCAAATAGGCGAAGAAAGAAAGATTGATGGTTTTAAACGTGATGCCAAAAATGTTAAGGATTCAGAAGCCGTAATCCTAATTGGCGTTAGGGGAAACAAAAATTTTGGATTAAACTGTGGTGCCTGCGGTTACGAGAGTTGTAAAGAGTTTGAAAAGGCGAAGAGAAGGCTTGGAATAGATTTTACTGGTCCCACATGCATTTTTAAAGCCTTAGACCTTGGAATAGCTTTAGGTTCAGCCGTGAAAATTGCAAGCATTTTGAATGTTGACAACCGCATAATGTATCGTGTTGGCACGGCTGCCATGAAGCTTGGGCTTCTGCCGGAAGCAACAATTATAATGGGAATTCCTATATCAGCTAAAGGAAAAAGCATCTACTTCGACCGCAAATAATCGCCTTTAACCTTGACTCCTCATTTTTTCATACATTTTCTCAAATGTCCAGCGAATGCTTGATTTGAGCTCCCTTAAACGGTCTTGGTCCACATGCTCAATTATTATTTCACGAATGGTGTCGCCTTCTCTAACAATATTATAAGAAAAAACTTTTTCGGGTGCCAGTTGCCCAGTTCTGGACAGTTCGTTGTCTTTTTCCTGCATTTTTGCAAAAACCCGTTCCACAAGAAAAGGCGTAAAAGGCGGCGTGTTCACGTTAAAGTTTTTGCCTTCTGCGGGCACAACACGCACTATGTCTCCGCTTGTGTAAAGGTTTGCGAGGAGTTCGCCATCCGCAGCCTTTAAGGGCGTAACACTCTCATATTCCATTGGAAGAGCCTTTTCAGTTGGAACTTCTTTTGGCGGTAAAGCCTCCGCTTCAGCTGGGGCTTTTGGAATTTCTGCCCGTTTAAACCCTTTTTCGAGTAGCATGGAGTTCACTGCCTCAAGCATTGTTTGCAATTCTTTAAGCTCAGCCTCTAAATCTTCAACCCTTTTTTCAAGCTTTTTCTTAAAAGCCACGAGCTTCTTTATTTTTTCAGCTTCTTGAGACATCCCATCTCACAATAATATTTAGCGCTGTTTTCCCTTATCAAACCTTTCAATTTTATTGTTAAGCCATCTCCGCAACTGAACAGCTTTCTGGAGAAAACTCTAAATTCGAAATTGGTTTGAGTTCAACCTTCAACTCATTCTTTAGAAAACTCTCAAATTCTTGAAAAACAGAACTGTCTGTATTGTTAAGTTTTCTGCACAAGTTTTTCCCTTCAAGCAATGGACTTAAATCGTAGATGGCTATTCTCTTGGAGAAATCTGGATTCTCAAATATTGCTTTCATAAGAGTCTCTGATGGTGTTTCAGAGAAAAGCCAAGCTGTGTAATAGGCTTCAACAACCCGATAAGACAAGCCTTCCCTAACAACGCATTGTCTATGAGAAGCTATATTTTTGAAGGAGGATGGGTGAACATCCCTAGTCCAGAGGAAATTGTGATATTTATCGTCAGCTTCTACCCAATCTTCAGTTTCAGAAGTTTTCCAACCATGAAACTTGCAAAAATCCTTAAACTTTTTAATGATTTCCCAAACTCTGGGCATCTTCATCTTTCCATCACAAACCTTTCTGATAGAATCCTCTAGAACAATATTCTATTACACACACATAAATTTAAACTTGTTTGTCAATTTATCTGTAAAAATGTACGACAAAGCAATTACAAATTGAAAGTTTGTAGATAAAATGGCTAATTGTCTACAAGTTTACGGAAGACTCGGAATAAAATTCTGAAGGAAAAATGTAGAATTTTCCTTATTTTTCTGACAAAAACAATAAATTCAAAAACAACACCTTAATAAGCGAGAGGCAGAACCGCGCCTTGAAATTAAAGAACAACGCTTTAGCATTAGATGCCACAGACTTAAGAATCTTAGAGGTTTTGCAAGAAGACGCAAGGCAAACTTACACAGCCATAGGAAAACGCTTAGGCATAGCCCACTCCACAGTTTATGACAGAATAAAGAGGATGGAACAATACGGAATAATAAAGAAGTACACGACTGTGATAGATGCTGAAAAAACAGGAGCAAAAAGCATCATAGCCATAATGACCATTTACACAGACCCAAAAGAAAGCGAAAAAGTTGCAGAAAAACTATGCACAGCACCCCAAGTCCTAGAAGTTTACACATCCCTATCAGAAGAACTCCAAATAATAGCCAAAGTCGTAGCCGAAAACCAGGAAAACCTCCACACATTCATCGCCAACTCCATTGCACCCCTCCACGGGGTCCTAAGAATTCGTACTTCAATAATAACGAAAAAGTTCAAGGAAACCCAATTTTCAATAATAAATGACCCACGGAAGTTAACACTTATAAGGGAAACACACAAAATAAAGGAAGAGAAATAAAATGAACATAGAAAGCGCCTCAAAAATTTTAAGGACTGTTCCCAGAGAAAAAGCCTTCTACTTTTTCACCTCAATAGGAAACTACACAGGCGAAAGCGCTGCGTCCCTAAAAGAATTCATGGAAAAAATAAATCAAGTGAACATAAAATCCTTAGAATTTCACCTATATAGGGGAGACTTTGAGAAATGGATAGATGAAACTCTAGAAGATAGAGAACTGGCAAAAGAGATAAGAAATCTTCGAAGTTTAAATTATGCTGGAACTATGCTCAAAGAAAAACTATACAATGTAGTAGCTAAGCGCCTCAAAGAATTAAGTGGCAATTTTTGAAAGAATCCCTTTCTTCCCATTGAAGATGTGTACACAAGGGCAAATTTAAAATCTGAGAATTTGTAGTCGCCGATTTGTGAAGGATAATAAGAAAGTTCTGCATGGTAATAGATTACTGGATCATGAAATGTATTACATTTATCTACCGCATCACTTATCGTCATGTTATTTTCCAGCAAGTATTGAAGAAATCTTATTGTTGAATTGTCGCTATGTGCCATGCTGAGGGCATCAGTCCATCCAATATAGGCTTTGGCTCCTTTTTTGATAAAAGCTTGTGCCATTTCCTCATAGTTAGATTTTAGGCTCCAACATCCCATTGCAATAACTATACTTTTGGGGAAATATCCATCTAAACGTTCTATAAACTTTGGTGTAATTGCAAAATAGGATTCGCCAGGTTGCCAGCTATAATTGCCCATTGTTAGCAAGCCTTCATTCTGCTCGTCTCTGTAACGGTTGTCTTCAAACTTTTCAGAGGTGAAAAAATCTATTTCAGTTTCACCTTCCCGTAGAGCTGAGTGAACCCGTAAAATTATTAGTCCGTAATTATTTTTTGCCAGCCCTTTGTAAAGGTTGACAGTTATACTTCCGCTTCTATAATAAAACACCGTAAATCCGGCATCTTCTAAAATTCTAGTCACAGTTTCATTAAACTCGCGTGCACTTTCAGGGTCAGATGGAGGATTCGCTCCAACCTGATCGATTATTGCAGCATTAAATGAAAATTTAATTTCCGGATGGTCCATGATAAAAATTTGGTAAAACATTATTCCTAAAGCAATAACGCTTATAATGGCTGAGGAAATTATTGCAAGTTTTTTATTCGTGAACCGTCTCTCTCTTTTTGGAACAGTCTCCTTCTTTTTCTTCATTAACTAAACTCCGAACTAGGTGAACACTAAATAAAATGGCGAAAACATCTATTTTCTTTTGCGTTTTCTAAAGCTTAAAGCCGTAGCAAACAAGGCGACTAAAATGAAGTAAGTAGCGATGGAGATTGTCGCGGCTGGTTTAGCTAACGAAAACGAGCGCCCTCCAAATGGAGGCGGTGGTTGCGCAATTTTGAAAACTGCTTTTAAGGTGTGGTCTCTGTCCATTAGAACGTTAATTGGGTTAACGGAACCAGCTGGAGAACCATCCAAAACCCAATAATCAAATTGATAACCTGGGCTGGGTATGGCTGCGACTTGCACAGTAGTTCCGTTGGAGTATGTGTAAGTTCCCGATGTTGGGTTAGTTGTACCCCCGGCAGTTGTTTCTATTATTAGCGTGCGTTTTATCTGCATAAAAACAGCACGTAAATTGTGAACGCTTCCCACGTAAATAGTGATCGGGTTAGCTGAGCCTATATTGACACTGTCATATTCCCAATGATCAAAATAGTAGTTACTGTAGGGTATAGCCGTAACAGTAACGTTGGTTGGAACGTTATAAGTGTATGTTCCAGGCGTGGGATTTGTTGTGCCGCCAGCAGTCGCAGCAATAGTCAAAATATGAATTTCCGCGAATACTGCTTGTAGTGTGTGGTCGTTGTTCATTGTTATGCTTATAGGATTGGCTGAGCCCGCCGGAGAACCATCCAAAACCCAATAATCAAACCTGTAACCAGTATTAGGTATGGCGGTAACTTGGACAACCGTTCCAGCTGGATAGGTGTATACTCCCGACGCTGGATTGGTAGTGCCTCCTGCTGTTGTTGTTATTGTTAATGTGTAATTACGTAATACAAATATTGGTTGTAGAGTGTGGTCATCTGTCATTAGAATGTTAATTGGATTAGCTGAACCTGCGGGGTTACCATCTAAAAGCCAATGGTCAAATAGGTAATTTGCATCTGGTATGGCTGTTACAGAAGCATATGTGCCATTAGGATAAGTGTACGTTCCAGGCGCTGGATTTGTGGTTCCGCCCGTGGAGCTTAAAATTGTTAGTTTATAAGTTAAAGGCGCGAAAACGGCGTGCAAGGTGTAACTTTTGTTCATTAGAATTGTTATTGGATTAGTTGTTATGTTATTGCCGTTAAGCTCCCATCTAACAAACTTGTAGTTTACATTTGGAATTGCTAATACCTGAACTGTAGAGCCTGAAGCATAAACATAGGTGCCGGGGGAAGGGTTAGTGGTGCCACCACTTGTTGTTGTTATTGTAAGCGTATAATTGATTATGGCGAAAACAGCGTGCAAATTGTGGTCTCTGTCCATTAGAACGTTAATTGGGTTAACGGAACCAGCTGGAGAACCATCCAAAATCCAATGATGAAACAGATAGTTAGCCGAGGGAATGGCGGTGACAGTAGCATATGTACCATTAACATATACGTAAGTCCCAGGAGCCGGGCTGGTTGTTCCTCCGGTTGTGGCAGTAATAGTTAATGTGCGAGTAATTACTGCGAAAAACGCCTTTAAAGTGTGGTTTTTATCCATTAAAACTGTTGTTGGATTATTAGTGCCGTAATAGGCACCGTCTAGTTCCCAATATCCAAAGTTGTAGTTTACGTATGGAATGGCAGCGACCAAAACAAGTGTTCCTTCAACATAGGTATACGTTCCAGGACATGGAGTAGTTGTTCCACCAGCAGTTGTTATGATTGTAAGAGTATAAGTTTTAGGATTAACAGTGACTTCTACTTCATTTGAAAGCGCAACTGCCGACGAACCATCAGTTACTTTTAAACAAACAAGATAATATCCAACTTCTGTTGGCGTGAAATTCCAAGACGGATCATTAGCTCCGCTCACTGCCGTATCGTTAAGATACCATTGATAACTGTAGGGCAGTGTTCCACCAGAAACGGTTGATGTAAATTTTACCGACTCGCCCAAAACAATAACACTTGAAATAGGCTGAATTGAAACTGAAATGGGCGGATTAACTGTGATTCCGGCAACATTTGATTCCGCCTTATTGCCAACATTATCTGTCACATTTAAATGAACCAAATAATAGCCAGGTATTGAAGGCGTGAAAATCCAACTGCTCTGGTTGGCGCCGATCACAGCGCTTCCGTTAAGATACCATTGATAACTGTAGGGCGGAGTTCCACCAGAAACTATGGAATTAAAGGTTATGTATTGTCCCAAATCGATAATGGCTGATGTTGGGGTTATGGAAACCGTGAGGGGTTGGGGAGCAGCTTGATAAAGAACCGTTGAATCCTCAGAGCTTGGAGAATATGCAACTTCCGTCCAAGAACATGGCTTTCTATTAACTACAGAACCGTAGGCGTCAAAATGCATTCTTGCACCAGTGGCACCAGAAAATGTTACAGAAACAGTAAGGCTCACAGTGCCCTTAGGCAAGATTGTTCCAACATTAATATATGTATCGTTAAACCATGTTGGATAAACACAGTTAGGCCAGTATCCTTTATCATAGGGCTTCGGTTTACCATTTTTGAAGGTGGATTTGGGTATAGAAGTCCCATTTATAGTTAAAGTTTGAAGATTGTTGTAGGCAGCATCATTAAGGGCAACGACCAGATGCGTATCATAAGACGTTACGCATTTGCTTGTATCATAAATCTTCAACGTGAAACTCCAAGAGTTACCCGTCTTATTTAGAAGCCAACCCTCATCTATCCACGGGTCACCCGTGTTTTTCTTAACATAAACGCCTTCGGGAAGATAAACCCTCAAAATAGCCGGGTCAACAACCTCCACAACCTTCGAGTATGAACCACTCAAACCGTTATCGTCAGTAACAGTTAACGTGACAGTGTAGTTAGAATATGTTATAAATTCATGGCCGATTACTGGTGTTGTCACGGTGGTTATATTTCCATCCCCAAAATCCCAAGTATAGCTCACAATGGACCCGTCTGGATCATAACTTCCAGAAGCATCAAAAGTAACAGTCTCATTTGCCACAGGATAAGTAGGCGAATAAGTGAACAAAGCTGTTGGAGGAGTATTCTCATAAATTACTTCTAAATATGGATCTTGCCCAGTTCCACTATATTCTTTGCTTGCAAAATATCTAGTATAGCTAGGATTGTTCTGTGAAGGATCATCCAAAAGCAATTTTACAACAACGCTTAAAATCTTGTCACCAGAATACTGCGCTTGGCCATAAGGCGTAATATCCCAACAATAATACTTGCCAGTTCCGCCAACAGAAACGCTTGTAATAGAAGCGCCAACAGCGGGTGCATTATTCCAAGTTATGGTCGATTCAGTCCAACCGTCACCAGTTTCATGAACATAAATCTCAACACTTGGATTAGCATCGGCATAAGTACAATACAAATAAAGCTTCACAGAAATTACGGATTTACCATTTGGAATAGAACTTAAATCAAATTTTAAATAACTCCGCCTAGTCCTAGAATTGGACTTGACACGCAGACTAGTGTCAGTGCCATGATTGTCGTTTGGATATTCAGCTTCAACCCAAGAATCAGCAGTAGGATATAAGCGTACACTAGAAGAAGCGTTGACCGAAAACACGAAAAGCAAAGGCATCACTAAAAATACAATTAAGAAAAAAACTGACAAGTATTTAAACCAAGAGTACAATCTCTCCCTTCCCCGAAAATAATTTCGCCTCAAAACATTTAAAACTTTTGGAATTATCTTCTAGTATAACTTATTTGTAAATTATAGGATAAAATAGTGCACTTTAATAAAGAGGTTAATACGCTTTAACATTTTTGCCCATATACGGAGGTTATTACTACAATGTCATATATGTTGATTAATCCCCATGGTGGAGCCAAGTCGGCTTCTGAATTCCAGTTGGGATCTCCTTCTTTGCATCCATAAATTGACGCGACCAACACAACATCGTAAATGTTAATGTTACCATCTCCATTTACATCTCCAAGCATTTTAATCTTCACTTGCACCCCAATGAAAACATTATTTTCTATGTTAACCTCACCTGAAACCGATGTTGCTTCAGCCCAAATATTATACGTATGACAAGGTGTTAACGCTGAAGTGTTCCACCAAAGTGTTAATGTTATATTTTGTTTTGGGAGTAAGTCTACCACAGGAAGCGTGGCTATAAGTGTATAGTCACAGTATACGGTAACATTAAAGGTTTCGCTGAGTTCTCCCAAATTTCCTGCCAAAACTTCGATTTTTACAATACTTCCTTTATAAGCCGCATTCGGAGCTGAAATGTTAAACACCGCCACATCACGAAAACGCGATATCTTGACAATTTTCGTTTCAGTATTGTTGATTTTAAAAGTCTCGCCTTTTACTGGAGCAGCATAAGCTGTAACATTGTATTCGCCCTCTTCCGGCGTCCATAAGTAGCTTATCGTATAAGAAGAATTGCTTTTTAACTCTGCAATAACTGCGGAACAGACTGTTGAACCATTAATAATCAATTGCAAAAGAACATTTGTTTCATTTACGGATCCAATGTTATGAACTGTTGCATTAAGCAGCAATGATTCGCCTAAAGGATGATAATTTGGCGCATCCAATGATACCGAAAGTTCATGAGGTGACCATGTAATGGCGTTGTAAAGTAACTTTAGATGATTCTGACTTGCTGATGGATCTATACTTTCAAGATAAGGCGAAATATAAACGCGGCCACGTTCAGAGACAACTATTGCAGTTTTCTTATTGCTTCCCAGCGCAATATATTTGCCGCCTTCTAACTCATTGTCATCCCATAAACCGTCTAAAGAAATCATAGTTGTTACTTCCGGAAAAGAATAGGGATTTGGGATTCCACGTAGAAGCGGATGGCTAGGTTCTATCAGATTGAGAGAGGTGGCTGTTGTATAATTCCAGATTAACGAGTCGTTTAACCCTAACAGCGAAGCTAACTTAACATTGTTTTGAACTGGATGATAAAATGTAGCTTCCGTAACTATTAATCCGTGTCCTTCAAGCACGTATCTCTTTATAGCGTCTATTTCTGAATCTGTAAATTCCCATCCATACTCGGAAGTCCATGCACTCGAAATTATTAAAACGTCTGCGTTTGTAGTTGCAATCTCTTCGTACGTTATGTCTTCTTTGTTTAAAGTTGTATAATCAATGTAGATCATGTTATCTCCAAAGGAAGACCATTTCGCATTTAACTCATCCCAATTGCGGGTGACAAAACTTAAAACATTCCCTTCTGAACTTAGAACCAAAGCTTTTCTTGGAAAATCTACATAAACAAATTTTGTAACTCTGTTATTTTGGATGGAAAATTCGCCAGATACGGGAACCAAATATAAAGTGACGTTATAATTTCCTTTTGTAACTGGGTTCCATTTAACACTTGCTGTTTCAGATGTACCATTAGCAATGAAGCTTATAACGGTAAAGTTTGTGAGGGCTCCCTCTATTAACAGCTGTATAGTTACATCGTATTCGTTTTGCGCTCCAAAATTCAACACTGTAAAATTAACCGTTGCCGTGCTTCCTGGTTCTACATAAGGAGGAAACTCCCAATCGTAAAAGGCTAAATCATGATTTAACAGAGGCTGCTCAACAGCTTTTCTTGCGTTAATTCTTCCATAACCAGAACGAATATCATAACCTGGAAAACTGATGTCATCGCTAGTGTATCGTAAACGTATCCTCACCCAGTCTCTGCTTTTTTCTGGAAATTGGCTCCAAATTAAAGCTGCAACACCACTTACATGCGGCGCCGCCATCGAAGTCCCACTTAAATACACATAATTATTTCTTGGATAAGTAGAATAAATCTGCACTCCCGGCGCTGACAATTCAATCCAATCGCCGAAGTTGGACCATGAAGCAACATTATCGTAATCGTCTGTTGCCGCAACGGCTATAACTTCATTATAACCCGCAGGGAATAGTTTTGCATTTACTCGATCGTTACCTGCGGCCGCCACTAAAAGCACGCCAGAATCATAAGCATATTTAATTGCTTCATAAATTAGTTTGCTGTGGTAGTATCCTCCCCAGCTCATGCTTATAATTTTGGCACCTTTTTCTACAGCGTGAATGATGGCATTCGCAAGCCAATCTGTGTATCCGGATCCTGTTCTATCAAGACCTTTCTCAGCCATTATTTTAATTTTAGCCACCCCGGCGATGCCGATGCCGTTATTTAATACAGCGGCTATTATGCCTGCACAATGTGTTCCATGTCCCTCATCATCCATGGGATCCGGGTCACCGTTCACCCAATCCCTGCCAAGGGCGACATAGTTAGCAGCTAGATCTGGATGGGAATAATCTATTCCAGTATCCACAACCGCCACAAGAACTGAGGGGTCACCTACTGTTATGTTCCATGCCCAAGGAGCTTCTATTTTTTGCGGTCCCCACTGCAGTGTCCAATAAGGATCATTTGGAACAAACTGACATTGAAATTTAAAGTTAGGCTCAATAAACTTTGCCATCTTTTTTTCAGTTATTTCACTCATAAAAATCGAAGAGCGCTTTATTGGAATTTCAACAGTTACTGCTTTAACTTCGCTGTTCATCGAGATTAAATTAACTATGCGCCCACTATAAGCGGCAACAACTTTTTCCAGCTTAAAATAGCTATATGAAACTTGAGCATCAACTCCCAACACCAACCTGACAAGGTCGTTTTTCACATAGGCAATTTTTTTCAACCGGTCTTGTTGATCAAGAATCCGTTCAAGGTCTCTTTGATTCCATTCGAGCGACGCCTGGTTTACGCATTGCCCCTCTATTACGCTTATGCCATTTAATGTTAATGTCAGGAAAGTTAGCAGCGTTACTAAAATTGCTATCTTGATATTCAGTTCCTTCATCTCCATATTTTCAATAAATGTTATAATATAATAAGAACAATTAATATTTTATTCTTGAGGTAAATGCACTAAAAGTAGAAGAGAAACCTTTTTATTTTATGCAAACATGGTTCGTAAATATGGGACTACTAGGTTCTATCTTACGTTCCAAATATTTTTGGGTTATTGTGATTGCTGGTATTTTGGTAACTTTAACACCTTTCCTTTTAGTTTTGGCCCTTGTATGGCTTCCTTCACCATTTAATGCCTTAGCAACAATTGGAATATTTATAGCTTGGGGAGTTGTGGCAGCCTATAAAGATTGGATTCTATCAAAAATAAAAGAATCAGAACAAGGAACTAAAGGGCTTCAAGGCTCATGAAATTTTGAAGATTTTAAGGTTTAGAGTATAAATGGCATGCAACATAATGAGCCTTTCCCACATTTATAAGCGTTGGCTCTTTTGTTCTACACACGTCGCCAATGTATTCTGGACATCTTGTGTGGAATCTGCAGCCTGGGGGTGGGTTAACTGGACTTGGAATTTCTCCTTTTATCACTATTTCCGCTCGTTTTGATGATGGGTCAGGAACAGGAACAGCTGATATTAGGGCTTTTGTGTAGGGATGCAAAGGTTCATAAATGACTTTTTCTGTAGGTCCCTTTTCCATGATTTTACCAAGATACATTATAGCTATTTCGTCGCAGATGTGTCGAGCTAATGCTAAATCATGTGTGATGTAAAGGAAAGACACATGGTACTTCTTCATTAAATCGAACATTAAATTTAAAACTTCTGCTCTGATAGATACATCTAACATTGACACTGGTTCGTCAGCAACTATGAAATCTGGACTCAGCGATAAAGCTCTCGCCGTAGCCACTCGTTGCCTTTGTCCTCCGCTTAACTCGTGGGGGAATCTAAAAATGAACTCATGAGGCGGAACTAAACCTACGTCGGTTAAGACTTTGAAAACTTTTTCATCAAGTTCAGATCCGCTTAAACCAGCTTGAAGGCGTAAAGGTTCAGCTATAATGTCAAAAATTGTCATTCTAGGATTAAGCGACTCATATGGATCTTGGAAAATTATTTGTATTTTTTGACGGAAAGGCTTAAATTGGCTTTCTGGAAGGTTAGTTACATCTTTATCACCAAAGAAAATTTGTCCGGATGTTGGTTCAATAAGTTTAACAAGTAACCGTCCTGTAGTGGTCTTTCCACTCCCACTTTCGCCTGCAAGTCCAAAAATTTCTCCCTTTTTTATTTCTAAGTTTATGCCGTCTACCGCGCGAACATAAAGTTGCTTGCGGGAAACTAATGTTTTAAAGAAACCCAATTTTACAGGAAACCATTTTTTCAAATTTACTACTTTAACTATTGTTTCGCTCATTTTGTTATCTCTCCATCAACTTAACCAATAAGGTGACAACTTACGTAATGCGCGTTACCCTTAACATTTATCATAGGCGGTTCTTTTTTCTTACAAATTTCCATACTATAACTGCATCTGGGGTGGAATCGACAACCAGTGGGAGGATTTATTAGATCTGGGGGAGCGCCTGGTATAGAAATTAAGCGGGTCTTAGCTTCTTTAATGTGTGGAAAGGCCTTTATCAAACTTTGTGCGTATGGATGTAGAGGTTCCTCGAAAAGTGTTTTGACATCTCCGTATTCTACTATTTTTCCCGCATACATAATAGCCACTTTATCGCATGTTTCGGCAACAATTGACAGATCATGAGATATAAGTATCATGGATAACTGTAGTTTTTCTTTTAAATGCTTTATAAGTTGGAGGACTTGAGCTTGAACTATAACGTCTAATGCTGTTGAAGGTTCATCCGCTATCAAAAGTTCGGGGTTGCACGCTAGAGCCATTGCTATCATGGCACGCTGCTTCATTCCTCCACTTAATTCATGAGGATAACTGTTAACCCTTGAAGGATCTAAACCTACCATTTCAAAGAGTTTTAAAACTCTTTCTTTAGCTTCATCCTTTGTTACATGCGGTTCGTGTAACTTTATTGCTTCTATAATTTGGTCCTTTACCCTGTGGACGGGGTTAAGCGCATTCATTGCTCCTTGGAATATTAAAGAAATTCCTTTCCATCTTACCTTATTCCGCAGATCACTTTCATCTAAGTCGACTATGTTTAAGTTTTTGAATAGGATTTTTCCGCCAACAATTTTTCCTCCTGGTGGAAGAATTCTTAAAAGCGATAGGGCTACTGTGGTTTTTCCGCAACCGGATTCTCCGGCTAACCCCATTGCTTCTCCTTTTTCAATTACAAAATTTACGCCGTCTACAGCCTTCACTGCACCACTCAGTGTGAAAAAGTAAGTTTTTAAGTTGTTGACATTAAGTAATTCCATGTCTTTTGTTTTCCTCCCCTTGCAAGGTTTGAAAGCTGATTGCCTTCCATCTTGCTTTAAGTGGAAGCATTGCTATTTAAGGTTTAGCCATTATAGATGGAAAGCTTTTCCAAAAATTTTTTAGTAAGAACTTTATTTACAAATTAGAGGAACATGCAGAGTCGGTGGATTCGAAAAAATATTAACTTAAAGTTGCTGTGTGAAGTTTTAGAGGGTTTCTTTAAGCATAGGGGTTTTTTGACGAATATGCAGTGTTCATCGGAAGAGTATAAGATTACAGCAGCTCCTAGGCGCATTCATGACTTATGCGAACACATTGAAGTTTTTATTAGAGGGAAACCTGATGATTTCTTGGTGGTTTTTGAGGCTGGAAGGCGTTCTCGTTCGTTTGTTAAGTTTGGCTGGTTGACATCATTTTTGGGCGGTGGATGGTTTTTATCGAAAGGTTTGAAGTCTTTAGAGGCTTTGGAAAAAATTGAGGATGATTTTTGGAGATTTTTAGATGAAAAAATAGATTCTTTGAGTAAAGGTTAAGGTTTAACGTCTTACTCTAAGCTTGGGATTTAATATTTCATCTAAAGAGTAGCCGAGCAACACGAAGGCTATCGCTAATAAGGCGATGGCTATGCCTGGTGGAATCACCCAGAACCAGTAATCTTCGATGCCTCTTGCAACTGCAACACCTGCTTGGGAGAATTCGTGAAGCATTCTTCCCCATGATATTTGTTTTGGATCGAATAGTCCGAGCCAACTTAATGTTGCTTCTGTTAATACAACTCCTGGAACTGAAACTGCTAATGCTATGTAAACTAGCGCGAAGACGTTTGGGAGAATATGCTTAAATAGGATCCAGACTTTGCCTGCTCCGGCGGCCTTGGCGGCTTCAACGAAGGCTCTTTCGCGTAATGATAGGGTCATGGATCTTATTTGGCGTGAGAAACCCATCCATCCAAGGAAGGACATGAGTAATATTACGTTCCATATGGAGCTTCCTAAGACTACCATCAGCACAATATATAATGGCAAGCCTGGGAGGCACATGAGGAAGTCTGCAAGTCTCATTAGTGCTTCGTCGCCTAATCCTCCAACGTATCCTGCTGTTAATCCTACGAGTAAGCCGAGGCTGACGGAGATAAAGGTTGCGAGTAAACCGACGAATATTGAGATTCTTGCGCCGTATACGAGGGATATTAGGTTGTCTCTTGGGCCTCCTGTCTTATAGTCTGTTCCGAGTATGCCGTAGGCTTCTCCGTAAATTAGCACGTCTAAATTGTCGAGATAAACTTTTATTTCTCTTTCAGTGGTTGCTGTGTCGTAAAAGCTTACTTTAATTTCAAATGTGTAATTGCCTGATGTTGGAAATATGATGGCGCATGGTTTGAGGTAGTATTTTGGATCGTACATTATGCTGTCTCTGGTTGAGGTGATCCACATGTGAGTCCAGGTTGCGGAGGGACTAGTTGTATTTATGCTATGTAGTGGGTATTTGTAAATTATTAATGAGTCTATGTACGTTGTTAGAGAACTTGGGTACGTATAATTTAATGGCGGTGGGGGGGTTTGAATTCTGTAAAATGATACTTCTATTGACACGTAACTTTCCCTTGTTATTGTGCCGTTGAGGAGGAAGGAGAGGTGTATCCAGAATTTTCTTGGGCTTTCCTGGTATGGATAGGTAAAGTTGTGGGTTATTTGAAGGTATGGTGTTTCAGTGCTAGTGTAATCGGCTGGGCGGTTATAGGATATTTCGATGCATCCGTCGTTGTTGTGGGATCCCGCTGTTGGGTTATATGCATAGCTTATTAAGTTTGGAGCGTTAGTCTTTTGATCCCAAGCCTCCATTGCTTTGATTGAGGAGAACTCGTGATCTGATATTAACTTCATGTTTTCTGACATGCCGCTTCTGCCTGGAAAGTACTTGTACCATGTGGGTTTGCATAGAACATCAGCTATTGGAGCTGGGCCTGCTGGGTAGTATCCTGGCATTGTTGGAAAGAGGGGGTCAATTGTTATGAATAGTGGACCTATTAAGGCTACTATAATGTAGAATAGTATGATGACAACTCCTAGGACTCCTCTTTTGCTTCTGGAGAAATCCCTCCAGAAATTTTTTAGTCTTTTAAGTGTGAAGGCTGCTCTCTCTTTGTATGTGGCCATGTTTATCCCCCGACTCTTATTCTTGGATCTAATACTCCATAAATGAGGTCTGCCATGAAGTTGGCAATGATTATTGTGAGGGCGGATATGTAGAAAACAACGTACATGATTGGTATGTCTTGTAATCCGATGGCCCTCCAAATCCACCTTCCCATTCCCTCATAACTGAAAACGGTTTCGGTTACAATTGCGCCGCTCCAAAGTCCAGCTAATGTTAAAGCTAGAGATGTGACGATTGGTAGGGATGCAACTCTTAAGACGTGGTTTAACAAGACTTTTCTTGTGCTTAATCCCTTTGCCCTTGCTGTTACTACGTAGTCTTCGGTTATGGCTTCGAGTACGCATGACCTTGTTAATAGTAGCCATCCGCCTACGTTAAAGATGAAAAGGGTTAAAACTGGGAGGACTATGTGTTTCAGTCTTCCAGCAATTATTTCTACTATGCTTGTGGGCCACTGTTTCATCCATTCGGCTGGGTATATTCCCCCAACTGGGAACCATTTTAGGTATATGGCGAAAAAGAAGAGTATTAGCCATCCTAACCAGAAGACTGGTAGGCTGTATGTGCCTAGGGAGGCTGTGACTAATGCTGTGTCTAATTTTGAGCCTCTTTTGTATGCAACTAATACGCCTAACAATGTTCCGGCAAATATTGTGAAGCCGTCTGCTATTCCCAAGAGTAAGAGGGTGTTTCCAAGTCTATTCATTATGTCTGTTTTTATGTCTGCTTGTGTGTATCGTGATCTTCCAAAGTTCCATGTTAACATGTTTTGAAGATACAAGAAGTATCTTTCGTGGAGTGGCATATCCAGCCCGTAGATTCGCCTTAACTCCATTATTTCTTCTTTTGATATGGCTGCCTCTTGGTTTTTAACCCATCTGCCGATTGGGTCTCCTGGTATAAGGGAGAAGATTATGAAGTTTACTGACATTATAGCCCATAAAAGTGCTAGGCTATATATGGTCCTTTTAACTAGGTAGGTTTTGAAGCCCATTTTCCCCTCTTATTATGAGATGAAACTGTGAATATTTAAGGTTTGGCTTTAAAATAAAAAGGGGGGAGTGTTTGGTTGTTTTATTGCTTATTTGATTTCCCAGAATTTGGTTCCGTAGCTTCCTGTTATGGTGACTACGTCGTAGATGTCTATTTTGCCTCCTAGGCCGTCGGCTGATGGGGCTAGGTCTGCGGATACTGTGAAGGCTGGGTCTGGGGTGTATCTGCCTTGGGTTCCGTAGGCGCCTGTGGCTACTACCACGTCATATATGTTGATTTGGAAGTAGCCTTTTCTTGGTTTGGGTCCTTCAATTCTCCAGTAGTACCAGTCTGTTTCGCCTAATGGCGGAGTTTCAGCCCAGTAGTTTCTGTTAGCCTTAAAGTATGCGCCTGCCAGTAGGTCTAAGTAGGTCATGTACCATTTTCCTGCTCCTATGAAGATTTTGTCCCATGGAATGTCTCCTGGTGTTGTGCCGTAGGCTTCTCCTCTGCCGTAGTATGTGACTGTTATTACTGCTCCGTTTGGCAGGTCTTTGTATATGTGGATTTTGCCCTTAACCATTTCGTAGTCATAATTGCCCGTTGTGTCTGACGGCTTTAGTGGGCCAACGCCCTGCTGTACTATGGAGACTATTTCTACTGGCGCATATTTCGTTTGCCATGGCAATGCCAAGTCGCCTGGAGTCGACATATTTTCGCCTTCAACGAACACTCTAACTATTGGGTCTACTGGTTGCCCGCTTGTGTACGTGTGGTCTGGGTTGTCGCATAGCGGATAAACCTTGTAGGCTGGCGGGTAGATTCCCAAGTTTGTGGAATAGGGCGTATCCAAGTAGAACCAGCAGCTGAACCTGTTGAAGTATATTTCGAAGTAGTATGGGTTTGTTGGGTCTACTCTTATGTGGTGGAGGTCTCTGAAGTCGCTCCACCACCAGGCATCTGTCGTCTGATAGACGTACCACATTCCGAAAATGTTTGATGCCGCAGTGAAGTCGTCTAAGGGTTCTCCTGTTACCGGCGCTATGTATTTGGTTCCTGGCCTAAACCACCATTTGGTGACAGTTTTTGTTTTGCCGTCAGCGGGATCAACCCATGTTCCTACGTCCCAGTCTATGGCGCCCCAAGGCATCTCATACATGGGGTCTAATGGGTTAAGCTGCATTGGGAATTCCCATGTCATCTGCATTATTGTGTAGCCCACAGCCCACATGCAGTAGATCGTGTTAACGTTTGGTGGGAAGTCGAATCCCATCCTTATTGGGGCGTTTGGATCGTCAATTCGGAACATGTTCATCATGGCTAACTCGTTGAAGGGCGATGCTCCGAAGAATTTGACGGCGCCCAAAACGTTTCTAACGGCGTATGCAGCCTTAGGCGTGTAAAGCGGAATCATGCCAACAGCCCACTTGTCCACAAGCAGCCACTGAGCGTAAAGGCATGCTACTCTGCTATCCTCTGGGGTTGCAGCATACCTTACAGCCCTAACAGCCTCGTCTATCTCAGCAGTCCAAGGCTCATTGCCACCTGTGTAGCAGTTGGCTCCACAATATCCTGGAATCCACAGTTCACTGTCGAAGAAGAATTGTATGTATGTTGGGAACCTTCCCACAGCCCAACCGTCTGAGCTTAGGTGGTAATCGTAGGCGCAGAAGCACTGGTCGTTTATAAGCTGGAAGGGTGCAACGTGCTCATCTACTGGGATGCCTATGCTTCTTAGGTTTTCTGCCACGTTGTGGGCGAACTCGTATCTCTGCGGTGGGTCGTCGTAAATCCAGTACTGAAGTGGAAGCATGTTTGGCTCGTCTCTAACGCCTGGTTGGCCTTGAACGCCCGGCCAGTCAAGAGGATAGTTTCTTATGCCGTCTCCGTCGTAGTCGTACCAGCCGTTTTGAGCGCTTCCGTAAACGGCTGGGTCCGTGAGTTTGGCTATTGCCTGTTCAAAGCTGAATGGGTAAAGGTTGAAGCAGCTTGTGTTCATCCAACCCTTGGATGGGGCAGCAATTGGCACATCAATTCTTTCAACAAGCCCCTTCCAAACGGTTTCGCAGATCCAGTCCTTGTTGAACAGGTGGTTTACAGCCTTCCTAAAGTTCACATCGTTTGTTGGACTGCGGAGGATTCCGCTGGAGCCTGGTGGAGCGTTAGGATGAGACTTCTGAGAGGGCATGGAATAGTTGCTCATAATGGCTTCATCTTGCATGCTATAAATAAGTTCGAGATAAGTTGTTATTTCGGGACGCCTCTGAGCATCCTCAAATTGGGCTGGAAGCAAACCGCCTATATACTCAAGTTCACCAGCAACCAAAGAGGCATAAGCAGCCTCAGTCGTAGCCTTAAGAATCATCTGAAACTCTGGAGCCCGCGGTCCCTTCTGAACCTCGGCAGCCAATGCAACCTTCCTAGGAGACGAATGAACCATTAAAGAAGCAAAGAGAACCAGCGACAATACAAACATCAAAGCAACTTTTTTCGAATTCATAACCTCTTTCTCCTTTCTCTCAAAAACTATTGTAACGCGAATTGCCATTTAAGGTTTTCTGAAACTTTTTTCTATACCAAAACCCAGCCAAAATTTAACCTTTAACAAACATTCCAATAACGCCACTCAAAAATAATGGAAGAAAAAGCAAACAACCAAAAGGCCAAAACCATCCAAGCATCGACGGTTGAGAAAAAAATGAAAAGTAAAAGTAAAAGGAAACAAAAAATACTCCAGCAAAAAAATTAAATGCGCCTCCCATCCGCAAACGCCCTCTCCACATCAAGCAAATACCACAAACCAGAAGCAACATGGAAACAACCGCTAAAATAGCTGCCGCATAAGCATAAAAAAGAAAATGTTCGCCCCCTGGAAAAGGAGACAAACTAAGGCATGTTACAACCAAATAAAGCCCCACAGTAGCCACATTAATCATTCCCACAAAACCTAAAATTAAACAAATCCACTTATACAATTTTTTATGAAACATAATGAAGCCCCTCCAAAGATCTCCGAATTAACCTTCAAACAAACAGGAAGGAAGAGTTCACCCTCTCTTTCTAAACTTGACAAGATATACGGCTAATGCAACAACAATTATTGCTACTATTGCAACTGCAACATAAGGCATAACATTAAACTGTGGAGCTTCAACCTTCACAAGCCGCTGTCCCGATGAGCATGGAAGAGAATTGGCGTCGCCAGGCCAAGATGCCTCGATTAGGTAGGTTCCAGCTTTGTCTGGCTTCCAAGTAATTGTAAAGTTGCCCATATCACCAGTTAACACTGTAGCCAAAACAGTACCATTAACCCTAACAGTAACATTCACATGAGCTCCGATTTCCTCTGGAGAAAGAACCCCGCTTATGATAACATTTTCCCCAACAGAAACCGTTGAAGGAGAAACATTTAAAGTTATACTGCTCACTGCTTTACTAACTATCAAGATTTTTTCATCTGCCGAAGGAGCCGTTTCAGCATCGCCAGGCCAAGATGCCTCGATTAGGTAGGTTCCAGCTTTGTCTGGCTTCCAAGTAATTGTAAAGTTGCCCATATCACCAGTTAACACTGTAGCCAAAACAGTACCATTAACCCTAACAGTAACATTCACGCCTTCTCTGGGCGGCGTTAACGTTCCATTTATAATGATGGATTGACCATATTGTATAGTTGCTGGATTAAGCTGAAGAGCTATAACACTGGCTCCTTTAACATTCACCTCAAAAACCTTGCGGTAAGGCTCAGTCAAGGGCCTATCAGCACCGTAAGTTATTGTATAATTATCCTCCGCGATCAACTTAATAACCCATACCCCAACACCACCTTGCTCAGGGAATGTAAAGTTAACAACAGCTTTACTTGTTTCCACACGCCTAAGAAATCCATTAGGGTCAAAAAACTCCCATCTATACCCTACAATAGCCCCGTCTAAATGATAACTGGCAGAAGCATTAAAAACAACGGTATCTCCTACAACTATGAGGCTCGGCAAGGGTTCAACTAATAAAAATGGAGACCTAATAATTCTAAATTCCACACTTCTAAGGTTATCATCAGGATGCTCATCCACCTCCGCAATTGTGACGTTAACAGAAACTATATACTTACCAGCAGCCGCATCCTCCGTGTTAAACACGCACTTTAACTCCTTTGTCTCTCGCGCTGCTAAACCTTCATTAAGCCAAATTTTGCTAAACAAAACTTCACCTTCCGAGTCCATCACTCTTAAAGTGGCGTTAAAAGTCTCTGAAACAGTGCCATTTGCCATAACATAAACGCGCATAGTTACATTCTCTCCAACAATCGCCGGCGGCGCAAATTCCTTTGTTTCAACACTAACAGCTAGGGTTAAATCTTTAATCGCCACATCGTGAACCTCTCTCAATGTAACATTAACAGCCTCAGAACTGCGCCAAATATTATTAGTAAAATCATCTTCGTGAGGAACATTTAGGGCTTCAACCCAAACCCAATAAGCTCCTTCGGACATGCCCGTTGTGTTCCAAGAGAAAGTAAAAATTTTGCTAACGTTTGTGGCCAATTCAACCTTTTTCTGATCAATCACACCTTGCATGATTTCACTATAATCTGTCCAAAACACCTTTACATCAAAGCCCATTGTAAAATTATACGCTGATTGTGTTACCAAACTAGCTATGGTAGCGTTAACAACCACAACATCTCCAGGCATAACCAAGGTTGGATATACTTCAACATTCTTTACGTTAACGTCACGCGAGCCTATAACATACAAAGAGAAAGTGGCCGGTTCGCTTGTAAGGTTTTCAGCGTCCTTGACAACTAACCGCACTACACGTGCACTTATACCAGTAACTTCCAAATATGTGTGGTTTATGAGGGGTTCGGTTGTGTTTAAACGTGTTCCATCACCAAAATCCCACATGTACAAGGTAATTCCGCCACCCACATCAGGATCATAACTCAAAGAAGCATTAAAAACAACAGACTTACCAACAACCGGGTGTCCATCAGGAGGCCAAACCGTGAATCTAGCCACAGGCTTTGGGTTAACAATATCTATTAACCGATAAAACAGCCTACTTGTTGAATTCTCAACATCCACAACGGTTAAGGAAACAGGATTTCGAGTTTTCTCTGCAGCATATGTGTGGTTTATGAGGGATTCAGTTGTGTTTAAACGTGTTCCATCACCAAAATCCCACATGTACAAGGTAATTCCGCCACCCACATCAGGATCATAACTCAAAGAAGCATTAAAAACAACAGACTTACCAACAACAACGCAATCTACGCTATCCACACGCTTCGACGGCCAACAAGTGAAGTTAGCCACGGGCACAGAGCCTAATCCTTCCATGTAAAAGTAGCCGTCTCTAACTTCATGGGGAATCGACTTTCCTTTCTTATCGGAAAGATCCACGGATGTAAAGTATATGTCACATTCGCCTTTTTGCAATACTTTAAAAGTCATATTGAATGCTATTCCTGTTCCATTAAACGACAAAGAAGTGCCAAAAGAAACAACAGAGAGCCAAAAGAGAGTTCCTGGAGAAGCCTCAGATACTCCAGATTCGTTCACCATATTTTTAATTATTAATGGAGAGCCGTAAAGAATGCCGTCAGGATAGGTTGAACCCTTTGGCACTTTAACCTTATGACTGACATATTTTAGAGTTATTGGACTCCAGCGGAATTGAATGTCGAAACCAAAAAGTCTCGTAACGTTAGCAATTTTCACGTTAATAGTGAAGGTTTCGTTTACATTCGCCGTGACCGTTTCTGGTTCTACACAAACAACAACACGACAAACTTGAACTATTTTAGACACAACATTGTTTGCTGTGTCTGTTTCATTAACTACTGGTAGTGAATAAGCAGTAACATTGTATTGTCCCTCCACAGCAGGAGTCCATTCATACTCCAAAGTGCCCATAGAACCTGCAATTAACAACGGAAAAGTTTTGGAAGCAACAATACTATCGTTAATTGAAAGAGATAATTGCACATCACTCTCGTTTTCTAAGCCGCTGTTAGTTACGCTAACTTTTATAATAGTTGATTCTCTAAGATTAAGATCTTGAGGTGGAGTTATCCAATTTACTATAAGTTCATGCTCTACGGATTCTATGGGATAATCTATAACGCTTTTTGGTGAGGTGCCCGAAAAAACATCTTTAACGGTTCCCAGATTTATGCTAAACAGAAGCATAATAAATATGAAAGTTTTTAAACAATTTTTAATCATGTTTTCACCATGCAATTTGTGTTACCACTATGTTGAAGCTTAATTTTTAAGCTTTTCTTATTTAAGAGTTAAAAAATTGAAAAATAAAAGTGGGGTGTTGAAGGTTATTTCTTTTTCAATGTTAACAAGATTAGAGCAGCTAATAATACTGCTATAATGGAGAGTATCGCTGTTGCTGCTAAACCAAGTGTTAGTGTTGATTGTAACCCGCCGAGAGTTGCTTGTATGTCGCCCACAGAAGTTTTGATGTCTACAACGTTGCCATCAATGGCAGTTATGGCTGTGTTGATTGTATTTAACTTAGCGGTTATCGAACCTAATGCAGTGTCTAGTTCTGCAAGGATTTCACCTTTACTATTAACTATTAGATTAGATAATGTTGCGTTGATGGAAGTCAAGTTTAGCTTGATTTCTCCAAGGGTTGGCACAACAACGGTCGCTATTTCATCTTTTATGTCCGTTATTATGGCATCCCAATTGTTTAGAGTAGCGCTTACTAGAAAACTTTTAAGTCCGCTTGCCTTGAGCGAAGAATATTCAACCTCAACAACTAATGTGTATACCCCCGCAGCGGCACCTACTTCATAAGTGATGCTGTATACTCCAGTGGCGAACAAAGTGATATTGGTTGGATAAACGTATTTTGCTATCATTTGTTTATTCGGCCCATACAACTTGGCGCTAAGTTTCGTTGCGTTACTAGGTTCGCCCAGGAAGCTTACTAGGAATCGGAACTCTGCTAGTTCTCCTACAAAATAGATCGAGCCAACATCTGTTTCAACGTTTAGGGCTGCAAAACCACGAGTGATAAGCAGGTGAGTCGAAATGCTGTTGGTACTGTTGTATAGATCTTTTACGGTAAGGGTGACTTTATACGAACCCGCGTATGCGTATGCGTGGGTTGTTATTGGATCCGATTCAACAACAACTGGAGAACCGTCACCAAAATCCCAAACATAACTGACAATTTCAGCGCCCATTGGAGAATAGCTTAGAGAAGCATCGAAAATTAAAGTTTCACATTCTATTGGCATGGTAGGCGAGTAAGTGAAGTTAGCTACTGGTGATGGCCAACTAGCCACATGTATGCTGACGACAAAGGCGGAGCTATTCACGTAGTCTTCATCTGTTACAATTAAACTTACAAGGAAGTCTCCTGAACTGAGGTATGCATGGGTTGTTATTGGATCCGATTCAACAACAACTGGAGAACCGTCACCAAAATCCCAAACATAACTGACAATTGTCTTGTTAGCTGGAGAATAGCTTAGAGAAGCGTCGAATGTTATTTCTTCAAATTGCACTGGTTCGCTTGGGGTATAAGTGAAATTCGCTATTGGTCCCCGTGTGGGCGCTGTGTATGTGGCTGGTTCTGTTTTGTGGGGGATGGGGACTGAGTAGGCTTTGTTGTGCCATGGGCACATGGGTCTTTCTGGGTGGGGGAAGCCGGCCACGTCCACTATTGCTACTTGGCCGTAGAATGGGTCTGATGTGTCGGCGAGGCAGATGACTGGTTTTTGGATTACGGTTAGGCCTGTTGCCAGTAGTGTTATGTTGGCGGGTTTGGTTTCGCCAGTTTCCACGTCGTAGAGTTGGATTATGTCGCCTATGCTTAGGCGGTGGTTGCCGTCTGTGTCAGTCCAGCCAGTTATAACATGTTGCTTGTCTGGATATGGCATTAGTTCTTTCCATTCGGTTGTTAATGGTGCAGTGAATGGGAAGTCAGCTGCGCCTATTGCGGATTTAATCCATTTAGTAGGCTCGATGGCTGTGTAGTTAACCCACATTTTTGTGCATTCAGCCATATAATCTATTGTAACAACTGTTCCTAACGGGAATCTGTCTGTTGGTTCTGTTCCAGTCCATGTTGGGGCGATGGCAACAACTGGGTTGTTTGGGGCATAGTCGTATCCCATGTTCCAGTACCATCCTGGTTCAGCGTCGCCGTCTCCATCAGCATCTATGTTCATCCATAGGTAGCCGCCCCGCTCGCCTAATGGAAGCACGGTTAAGGTTGGTGGATCCGCAGTGAAATCGACTGTTAGTGGAGATGATATCGTTACGTTGCCTTCTGTGTAGAATTCGTCCTCATATGAGTAGAAAAGTGCTCCATAAATTTCTACGCTCCATGGTTTGTCGTCTGGACTGTCTAAGGTGAAGTTTAAGACGTAGTATCCGGGGTCTATGTCATTTATGACCGTGTATAGCTCTATTGGCTCTCCAAGATAGGTTAGCTCTCCTGTTTCTATTAGTGTTTCGTTGAGGTATATGGCATAGGTTCTTGTGACATTAAATTCGGCGCTGTCAACTATGGTTACGTAAAGGTCTATTCTGTCTTTGACTGGTGTGACGACGAATCGGTGAATCCAGCCTGTTGTTTGGTCTGGGAGTATAACTCTGCCTTTCGGAACGTAGCCTTCCCAGCCTGTTGTCATGTTGACGCCCTCAACGAAGGCGCAGGATTTTGGCACGCCAAGCGGTATTTTGATTTCAAGTTGATCTGACCCGTAGAACCATTCCCATTCAGTGTTTTCGGTTAACAGCCTTCTTGTACCATTTGGAAATTCAACCTCAACGGAGCTTACGTCCAAAGCTGCATAAGACAGCGTAAGGTTCACTGGAACGTATGTTGGCGGCCAAGTTATAACGGGATACGCGGGATCAAGCTTTAGCCCACTTAGAAGCGCATGATATGGCGGCCACGTGTTGGTGAATATTGTTGTTCCTTCGTGGTATTCGTCTGTGTATTCGAAGGGTAGGATGTCAACGCGCATGGTTACTGGGACGGCGTGGACCCGGTAGGGAAGCCACTTGCCTGTTTCTTTGTCTAATAGGTGGATTTGGTCGTTGGGGCTGAGGCGCCCGTCGCCATCAACATCCTCCCAGAAAGTAACATTGAAGTGTTTGCAGTATGTGGGGGTGAGTTCATGCCAGTCTGTTGAGACTGGAGTTTCGAGGTTTATTAGGTCGTTTTCGCTGTAGAGGTCTATGAGGGCTAGTGGAAGCGGGTTTTCAAGCCATATGGGCGCAGAAGGCGGAGGATACGTCTCAGACTCATAAATAACGTGAAAAGTCACGATGGCTAAAACACCCTTACCATTCGGAGGATCATGAGGCGGCGTTTGCGTTGGGTCAGGCAAGCCGATGAAGGCTATTTTAACTCTGCCCACTGTGTTATCAATAGACTCCGCAAAGACTTGGACTCCGCCTGGGTAGAAGCCTAGCCACCAGTTGGCTGGGTCGATTTTGACGTCGACCGCTTCTAGGAGGGTTGAGTTGAAGTTTACTGTGAAGTCGAAGCCGCTTATGTCCCAGAATGGGTCCAAGTCAACGCCGCCCTCACCCATAAGCCAAACACTAACGTTAAAGCGCTCGCCTATTCTTATAGCATTGTATTCCTTATCTCCGTTTATTCTCAAATCTAATAATGGCATTGGTGGATACTCAAAATAGGAGCGTAAAATAACTACACCGTCTTGACGCTCGTGGGGTATAATAAGAGGCCCAGGCGGCATTTTGCCAGCCAAATCTGTTGAGGCCAAATGTAGATAAGTCACTGTGTCAGCTTCTTGCGGATGATATTTCACTCTAAATTTAACAACAAAGACTGTGCCGTTTCCGTTGAATGATGGAGGCGGAGGTTGGGCCATTGTAGCCTTACCAACTCTTATGTAACCTGCGGTTGGGTTAACATCTTCGATGGTGGTTATTAATGGACCATTTAAAATTCCTGGATAGGGGCTTGGAGGAATGGGATTTGGATAGTCGGTTACTGGCATTGTGAATTCGTGGCTGACATACTCAAGGTATGTTATATCCCAGGTCATATTGATATCAATGCCATAAAGGTTGGTTACATTTTCAACAACAACCGCAACATCAAACTCTTGACCTGTAGCGTTTCCTCCTTTAAATTCTATAGGCGAGGGTATTACCCTCACTTTTGTTGGTGCCTGCTGAATTGAATATTCATTTCCTGCCATCACATGAACATTGGATAAAAGCATCGCTGAAATAATCAACGAAATCCATAAGCAGTTACTCAGTTTTTTCCATAAATTATTCATCATTCTTTCACCGCAGACTCTATGTATTTTAGCGATGAATATTTGAATTTTTCTATCTTTAACTAAGTTAAGCCTAAAGGAAGAAAATAAAAAGTCTAAAATTGAGAACATGGAAAAAATTAGGCTAACACGTCTGTCCATAATAAGACGAAATTGTCACCATATCATAAATATTGATGAAGCCCCATTCCGGTGCAACATCCGCCTCTGGATTCCAGTTTGGATCTCCGGGACGGCTTCCATAGGCTGCTGACGCCAGGGCGATATCATAAATGTCAACATCTCCGTCGCCATCCACATCGCCCCATATTTTAATTTTCACCCAACCATCAAAGTAAATATTGTCCTCCAAATTAACCTCGAATGGAACCTGGCTTGCTTCAGCCCTTATTGTATAATTGTTGCATGGCTGTAAGCCGGTGGTATCCCACAAAAACGTCAATGTCGTTTCGTGTTGGGGAGCAAGGTCTGCGACGATCTGTGTTGCAATCGGGTTGTTGTCATAGTAAACGGTCACATTGAATGTTTCACTCATTCCAATGCCCAAGTTTTTCACCAAAACAGTTATTGTAACCATCCTTCCAGGATAAACTTTGTTCGGAGTGGCTGTAGCATTTAAAATAGCAACATTTCTTATAATAGACATAAAGAAGCCATCTCCAACCTCGTCTACGCGGATTTGGTTGCCATTTACGTCTGTAAGCCTCTCATCATGCAAGTCGAGAACGGTAACTCCTAACGATTGAACTTGGAACAACAACTCCACTAATGCTTTTGCGGAAGTTATAGTGATGGGCACGGCTGGCGGATAATATTGAACTTTAATCCATATGTAGCCCGATGGGTCGTCAATACTTGTAGTAACAGTGAAGCTCGTATCATTTGTTGGCGGAAGAATCCTAACGCCTAAAGCAGTTAAAACGTTTGTATCATAAGATAGTTTGAACTCGTAACCATACATATCCATAACATTTTCAGCTTTAACATAAATATTGAAAGTCATGGGTGGACGTATCGTGGGGTCAATGATTTCGCTAGGATCAATAAAAAGCTTTGTTAATAACATGTTACTGAAAAAGCCGTCTCCAGGTTCTTGATATGGAATATTTTCTTTCCATGCATCCACTAACGTAATATTATACAAGTCGAGAGTGCTCGCGCCAATATCTGCCACTTTAAATATTATTGACGCAAGCATTAGATTGCCCGTGTAGGGTGGGGATGCTGGTTGAAGCCAAGCTTTGGTTCGAATTTTGCCTTCTGCTTCCATAATTTGTAAATTGGTTTGTGCCGCTGGAAATGTTGGGTTAACCGTGACATTAAAGGCGTCTAAAATTGTCGTGTTATAGTTTATCCAAAATTCGAAGGTGTCAAATTCAACTACGTTTTCAAGGTTTACGTTTACTGTGAAATTGGATGTGGGCGTTAAGGTTGAATCTATTATTTTTGGAGGATTTATGTAAATTTTCGCTTTCGAAGGAACATAATTAGAAAAGTATCCATCTTGAACATCATGGTATATGATAAGTGGTCCCGGAGGAACTTTTCCAGACAAATCACTCGTATAAATGTCCAATAAAGAGCGTCCTATGCTCTTCACTTTAAACTTCATCGTGAAAACTGTTCCACTTCCGTCAAATGATGGTGCAGGAAGCATGGAAGCATAAGCAACCTTATATGTTCCACCAGTGGCATTCACCGTATTTGCAATCGGCATAATGGGCTTATATAAAACGCCGCCGGGATAATCGTCCACTGGAATCAAAACAGTATGTTCCATATATTCTAAAATTGTCGGGTTCCAGTGAAACTCAATGTCAACGCCGTAAAGGTTTGTAACATTAGCGATTTTAACACTAATCGTAAAAGTTTTACCAACAGCCAAGTTTCGAACCTCCGGCGGATCCACATAAACTAGTGGCTTTTCACTCTCAGCTGAAAAAGAAACGCTTTCTTTAGCGTATATCGAAACTTCCTCGAAAACAAAACATATAATCAGCATCAGAAAGAAAAACAAAAATTGTAAAATTTTCCTTTTTTGCATATTTCCCCCTCTCCCATAACAATATCGAGCGCGATACCGTATAAAGATTTTGGAATTAAATTCCATTCAAACACTAAGGAAGGCTACGACTCATACTTATAGCCATATCTAGAAGTAGCAACGACAACATCATAAATGCCAATTTTCCATCAAAGGCATAAGTCTAATATCTTGTTCCATATTGTGAAGTTACTATCACAACATCATAAATGTCTATTTTGCCATCTGAATTTAAGTCTAGTTCAGGATTCCAGTTTTGATCGCCACTTTTTGAGCCGTATATGGATGTTAACATCACCACATCATATACGTTAATAATTCCCCAAGGTTCGGCAACGTCTCCCAATAGCCTATAATCGACCGTGAAAGTAGTGTATTGGAAAGCTTTCCATCCAGAATACCAGGCGCTTACATTAATTAGGTATGTGCCTCTAGGTACATAGGGGGGCAATCGAAATGATACTTGGTAAGTATTGTTTGTACTTGGAATATTTGGGATTGATGTTTGACGTTCAATGTTAAAAGTAGTGTTCCACTCTGGACAATATGGGTAACCACCTTTTTCCGGCCAATCTGTGTACACATTGGCGTATGCCCTTCCGGTTCCTGTGGACGCCCATGTGGGGATTAAAACTCCAATAAGCCAACCAATTTCGGAATTACCTGGCACGGAAACCGGTCCTTGCCATAGGATTCCTATTGGAGTTTGATCAACATCATAAACTGAAATTGTGAGCAAAACAGTATAGCTAAAAGGAATATTGTTTTTTGCGATCATATAAAAATATGCAAAAGAGTCTCGCCTAAAGTCCTTTTTTGGATTTCCATTTTGATCACAAGATATAAAAGATGTTATTCCAACATTCCAAGTAGTTGAGGGGATGCTTTTGGCAGGAACGGTTCTCACGCTTATTATTGTACCATTTGGATATCTTATACTGATCGCTACTAACCCCCTTTCCACGGGAGCGCCTTCATACGTCACGTTTCCATATATGTTTACAATTTCCCTATATTGATAAGTAGATTTGTCAGTGGCGATGGTTATTTTTAGTGGCTCGAGTTGGGCGCAGCCTAAGGTTATTGTCAAAAAGGACAATAATAAGGAAACTGTGATAATTTTGATAGGCATATTTTTGGTATATTCAGGCATAATTCAACCCAATTAATATTTAGTTCTTGTTCTTTTAAACGTTATTTTTGGATATGATAAAAAGGGGGGTGGGTTGAGTTTTTATTGTTTTATTCTATTGCGAATACTGCGTAGATTTCTGGGCAGTATTGTGCTCCGCCGAGGGTTGGCAGGCTTGTTAGGGCGTTGACGTAGGCCGTGCATCTGTATCTGAATGCCCAGTGGGGTACTTCCATGCATTCGAATACTATGGTGTGGGTGCCGTAGGTGACGTTGAAGGGTCCTAGGATTTGCCATGCTATTGGTACGCCTAGTTCGTCGTAGACTACTATTGTGAAGTAGGCTGTGCGGATTTGGTGTGATATGCTTGTGTATGTTAGGGTGAAGTTCATGTGTTCGCCTTTATGGTATGTTTGTTTGCCTGGTATTACGAAGACTGTGTCTATTAGGTAGCCTAATCTGAAGGTTAGGGTGTCGTTGATTACTACTTTTACTATGTCTACTGTGGCTATGACGTTCCATGTTCCGAAGACTCTTCCTTCTGGGTCTGGGTATGGCCATGGTATTGTTACTATTACTTCAGCTATGCCGTATAGTGGTGTGTCCCAGCCTCCTGTTATGGCGCTTCTGATTATGTGGAATTCTCCTGTTGGGGATATGAGTTCGAATGTCACTGATTTTCCTGCTATTGGCTGGAAGTTGTAGGTTACAAAGGCGCGGAGGACCACTTTTGCTTGTGGTTGAACTGCGTCGGCTGGTTCGTTGGGGCCTAATCCTTTGGCGAAGTCTGCATATTCCCATCTTGTTCCGTTGCAGGCTTCAATACCCCAGAGGTATAGGTCTATCCATCTTCCTGGCGGCTTGAAAGGCGCTGTGTATGTGGCTGGTTCTGTTTTGTGGGGGATGGGGACTGCGTAGGGTTGGTTATGCCATGGGCACATGGGTCTTTCTGGGTGGGGGAAGCCAGCCACGTCTACTATGGCTACCATGCCGTAGAATGGGTCTTCAAGGTCGAAGGTGCAGATGACGGGCTTTTGGATTACGGTTAGGCCTGTTGCCAGTAGTGTTATGTTGGCGGGTTTGGTTTCGCCAGTTTCCACGTCGTAGAGTTGGATTATGTCGCCTATGCTGAGGCGACCGTTAACATCTGTGTCAGTCCAGCCAGTTATAACATGTTCTTTGTCGAAATTCGGCATTATTTCTGTCCATTCACTTGTTAATGGTGCAGTGAATGGGAAGTCGGCTGCGCCTATTGCGGATTTAATCCATCTTGGTTCTAGTTCTAGGGCTGTGTAGTTAACCCATATTTGGGTTGACTGGGCAAAATAGTCTATCCAAACTTCTGTGCCTGGCGGGAACTTGTCCCATGGAGCTATTGCTACTACGCCTACGTTTGGAGCGTAGTGATAAGCCCAGTTATAGTCCCAGCCTGGCTCGCCCCACATGTTCATCCATAGGTATCCACCACTTATCTTCCATGGCAAAAGCTCTATGTATTCGCCTTGGAAGCCATCCCAGAGGTCTAGATATTCTGGCGGTATTTCCTCTGGGAATTGGACTCTTATGCGGTGGATCCAACCTGTTGGCGGCGGGTCTAAGAGGACTCTTGCTTTGGGTACGTAGCCTTCCCAGCCTGTTGTCATGTTGACGTCTTCAACGAAATATTCTGTTTCTGGCGTTCCAAGGATCATTTTTATTTCCACTAGGTTTGTTCCTGGGTAGTAGTCCCATTCTGTTCCGTAGTTGAGGAGTCTTCTTGTTCCGTTGGGGAATAATACTTCAACGCTGTGGACTTCTTGGGCTAGATAGGTTAGGGATATATTAACTGGTGGGAAGCCTTCTGGAGGCGGATACTCTGTTATTGGCGTTGGAGGAGTCCAAGAGCCTATTCCTGGGTGAGGCCAAGCGTTTGTGAAGGCTGTTGTGCCTTCGTGGTATTCGTCTGTGTATTCGAAGGGTAGGATGTCAACGCGCATGGTTACTGGGACGGCGTGGACCCGGTAGGGGAGCCACTTGCCAGTTTCTTTGTTTAGGAGGCGGATTTGGTCGTTGGGGCTGAGGCGCCCGTCGCCGTCAACATCCTCCCAGAAAGTTAGGCCGAAACGCTTACAGTATGCCGGCATGATTTCATGCCAGTCTGTTGATACGGGGCTGCCGAGGTTTATTAGGCCGTTTTCGCTGTAGAGGTCTATGAGGGCTAGTGGAAGCGGGTTTTCAAGCCATATGGGCGCAGAAGGCGGAGGATACTTCTCAGACTCGTAGATGACATGGAAGGTTATTGTGGCAAGGATGCCCTTCCCGTGTGGCGCATCATGTGGCGGAGTCCGCGATGGGTCAGGTATACCCATAAAGGCTATCCTAACCCTTCCAGTAACATTGTCAATTTCTTTTGCCGTAGTCCAGACTCCGCCTGGGTAGAAGCCTAGCCACCAGTTGGCTGGGTCTATTTTGACGTCGACTGCTTCTAGGAGGGTTGAGTTGAAGTTTACTGTGAAGTCGAAGCCGCTTATGTCCCAGAATGGGTCCAGGTCAACGCCGCCCTCACCCATAAGCCAAACACTAATGTCAAAGTTCTCGCAGAGTTTAACGTCTTTTATGGTTTCTGGCAATATTTTCAGAAGTGGAAGTGGCGGATAAGCAAAAGCCCTTCCCTTAAGGATTATTCGTCCATTGTATGCCGTGTGTGGAATTATGAGCGGGCCTGGCGGCACTTTGCCGGCTAAGTCATGTGTAGTGATGTTTAAAACGAGTTCAACGTCTCCCTCGTAGGCGTATTGCTGCTTAATCAATCTAAGCCTCAAAACGAAAACCGTTCCGTCACCGTAAAAGGATGGCGCAGGAGCCTGCGAAGCCATAACAGCCCAAATTTCTCCCACATCCAAGTGCAATCCATGACCAGGCACAGGGGACACAGGCGCATACAGAATGCCAGCATAGGGGCTTGGATCGATTGGCGTTTGACTCGTATTCCACGGTATGGTGAACGTGTGGTCAACATATTCAAGGTATTCCATAGGCCATTTCAGTCTAATGTCAAAACCATAAAGGTTCTCAACATCCTCAACAACCACAGCAATGCTGATAATTGTTCCTCTAACATCAGTAACCCCATCGCCGAGGGTCATCTCACTCTGATAGGGCGCATTCACAAACACCCTCACGGCGGTTTCAGGAGCTTGAGCTTTAAGCACAGGCGTTGCCGCTGCAAAGAAGCTAACGAGAAGCAGTAGAACAGACAATAGACTATACGCTTTTTTCTCTTTAATATCCATTATCAATTTCTCCTTTTCTCCCAAAACCTATTACCGAAAACAACTTTAAAAGCTTTCTGGAAAAATTCTCTATATCCTCAACAGAAACATCATAACATAAAAAAGGGAGTAAAGCATCGACGCTTTCAGCTTTCAGGCTTTTCCCTAGGCTTCCTCAACCTCAAGTAGGCAAATACTCCAACAACTACAACCACGACGGTTCCAATTATCAAATATAGCATCTCTGGAGTAAATCCTCCCGTCTTCCCTGTAACATCGAATATCACTTCTTTACGGTAAGCTCTTGTCTGAGGGCGACCAGCCTGATAAGTGATTCCATAGTTATCCCATACTTCTAAGCGAACTTTCCAAGGACCAATAGAGTCAAAGGTAACATCCACGCTTTCTCCACGTTTGATCCATTTAAGCAAACCACCTTGATAGAATGTCCACTCAAACACCGCTATTTCTCCATCTGGAAATTCACTTGCAGAAGCATCGAAAGTTATGGTGTCCCCCACATGAATTTCGCTTGGAACTTCAAACACTAGAGTCGGAGGGGTAATAATTCTGAAAATTTCATCCATGCTATTATCATCAGGATTATAATCTTCCTCCTGAATTACGGCACTAACGCTGGCTGTGTAGTTTCCTCCTAATAAATCAGCTGAGCTGAAAATATACGTTAACCGCAGTGTGTCGCCAGGATCTAAGTTCAGAGCTTCCCAAGTCTTACTCAACAAAAGCGTACCATTAGGAGCAATTACATGAAGCGTAACATCACATGTTTCAGGAACATTGCCCACGCTCGCTACAGTTAAATGCACTGTCACGTTTTCACCTCGCAACACTGGAAGATTAAACTCTGTGGTTCCCACGGATGCTTTAATGTCTATGTCTACAACCGCTACGTCATGACGTATCTCAGCAGTGATGAACACTGCTTCAGAGGAAAGCAGTACATTATCATTCACCCTCTCCTCATGTGGAAGTTCCGTCGCATTCGCCATAATGTAATAGTATGCCTCTGGAGTTACGCCACTTGTATTCCAATAAAACTTTAATGTCAACTCACTTAACTCAGCCATCTTAACTACACTTTGCACACTTATAGGTTCCCAAAGCGTATCAGTGTCAACAGCCGTTTTATTGTAGTACACTGAAACCATAAAACTCTCCGCCCAATCTCCATAATTCTTTATTTTAACACTAATAGTCAACGTCAAATTCTGCAGCAACAATTTAGATGAAACTCCGATAGTTTCTAATTTTATGTCTCGTTTCTTCACAACCCAAAGACGCTTAATCACCGGCACACTCAATGAGCCTTCATTATCTCTCACTCTAAGAGTTATGGAATAAAGTCCCTCTTTAGTGTAATTGTGACTCACCACAGGATCCGTCGTGTTCTGCTTTGATCCATCCCCAAAGTCCCAAATGTAAAGATTTATGGATCCGTCTGGATCATAACTTCCAGATGCATCAAAATGCACTGTCTTATTTGCAACAGCTGCGTCTGGTGGCCAACATGTGAAAACAGCTTTGGGAGCCCCCACCGTTTCAAAAGCTCCATCAAGACGAGCATGGAATATCAACAAATCTTGACCAAGCTCCCATTTTCGCGAGAGATCACTGAACCTCAGCTTTAAAAGACAGCCTCCTTTACTTTTCACTCTGAAAGTCATATTGAAAACGGTGTTAGACCCATATGGATTATTAAACACTGGCGCTGGCGACAGAGAAGAAACGGTAATTCTGTAAAAGCCATCACTCGCATACACTGTGTTATTAATCCATGGCTCAAGGAGAGGCGCATGTAAAACTCCTCCAGGATAAGTTTCTATGGGTATAGTTGGTGTGTGACTTACGTACTCGAGGATATTTGGATCCCAAGAAAATTCAATGTCTAAACCGTACAAGTTTCCGAGATTAGCCTTGCTTCCAATAGCTGCCCTAGCAGGATCAGGATGAGGAATCATCTTATCTGTTAAATTAGCCACTTTAACGGATATGGTAAAAGTTTCACCGACATTCTTAGGCGGAGGAGACTCCACATATAAAACAGGGTTCCACACATTAACTATCTTAGTTTCTACATTGTCTGCAATGTTGGTTTCGCCTTCGACAGGATAGGCATAAGCAGTGATATTATAGCTGAAGCTTACATCATTAATCCATCTGGGAAGCTCCACTTGTTCCAATGTAAGGCCAGGAACCCAAGTGTAAGAAACAGAACTGTTAGAACCAACGGCCAAATCTGCACTCTTTGAAGCAACAACAGCGCCATCGATAAATAGGCATAATGTTACATTAGTCTCAGCAGAAGAACCCACGTTAACTGCAGTAGCTTTTAATGGAGAAGAATATCCCAACAAAATGTTCGCGGGCGCCTCAAGAATTATTTTAATGTCATGTTCAGATTCGCTGACGAAAAACCCTGGACTTGTCTTAGGATTAACTATCGAAAGGCCAGCAACAAAGACGATGAGGTCAAAGAAGATTAAAAGACTAAGCAGCAAGCTCAACGCATTTTTACGCATAGCTTTATCACCTTCCAAATCTTTAAACTGTAATACAAGCATACATTTTTATAGTTTACTGCTCGTCACACTTTAAGCGAATTTTCAACTGAGAAGAAGCTAACGCCTTCTTCTAAGAAGTGCAAGGCAAACCGAAGTTAAAGTGACTGTTAACACGGATAACGCACACACCACAACAATTCCTAAGGAAACAGCTGAGTGAAGACCATCCAATGAGAAAGCAATCTCGCCAAGACCTGTTTCAAAAATAACGCAACTACCCTTAACCTCAACAATTGAAGCATTAATTGAATTTAAATTAACCTTGATTTCGCCCAGGGATGAATTCAGTATTCCGAAGACCCCCTCTATTCCAATTAATCTCGCATTAATTTGGGTCAAGTTAGCTTCGATTTCTCCGAGATTTGGCACTATAATAGTTGCAATTCCATTTTTAATATCTGCTAAAGTAGCCTCAATCCACCCATCAACCAAGAAGCATTTAAGAGAGAAACCCTTAAGCGAACCACAATCAACAGCAACGACCAAAGCATAAGTGCCATTAGCCGCTTGAAGAGGTATTCTATAAACTATTCGATAAACTCCGTCAGCAACATGCTGAACACTACCGCTTAAATTTGCAAACAATGTTCCTTTATAGTAGAGTTCTGCCCTAATACTTGTAACATTCAAAGGCTGACCCAAAATTGAAGTTATAACATAAAATTCGGCTGTTTCCCCCTTAAAGTATAACACGCCAACATCAACTTCAACATCTATTTTCTCACCTATAATGACATCAACTGCATAAGTATCCGTCAAGTTATCATCATCCTTCACCGTTAAACTCACATGATATCTTCCGGACAAAGCATACTTATGCGAGACAAACGCACTATTTTCGAGGGTTGAACCGTCACCAAAATCCCAATAGTATATGGTTATATTACCATCAGGATCGTAACTTAATGACGCATTGAAAAATACAGGTTCATGTGTCGCTTGAATAAAGGTGGAGGGAGCAAAATTGGCTACAGGTTTTATGTATGAACCATCAATTTGAATTTTATGAGTGGACAGAGTGTAGTTAAAATATATAAAGGAATGCGTTTCATTCGAGTTCACAATTAAAGTTATTGGAATATCATCTAAAGAAACCGCAAAAGGACCTATTAGTAATTCTTTCGGAATAGAAGCGTTACAAAAAGAGAACACTCCATAAGGCCCGGTCGAGTTAAAGCGTATTCTCTTCAACAGATGATCAAACTCGAAACTTGCAATTGTAGAATTGCTAAAAATTGTGATACAATAAATTCTTTGCCCAAGTGGAACATAAAAAGTTCTTAAAGAACGCCACGGCTCCATCAACGGACGAAAATCTATTCCCAAATGCGGAGTTTCAGTATCCCCTATTCCATCTCCATTTATATCCTCACCTGAATAATCGCTCCAATAATTGCCTTCTGCACCATTATCCCAATTTGCCGTACCCTCAGCTTGGAGTGTGTTATTGACGAAGTTATTGCGATAAAATCTATTAGGAGGTGCAACTGGAGCAGCGATTGAAACTCCAATAGAATTATTTGCTATGGTATTGCAACACACTTCATTATCATTACCTGCAATGAAAATTCCCTTCCACGAATGACTCATAATAACATTATTAATAATCTTACAGGCGTTTGAATTCCTTAATTCTATACCGCAAAGAGAATTTCTGATCATATTATTTTCAATTATAACTTCACGGCAATTTGTCACGAATATTGTACGATCTGGTAAATTTGTCCCTCCGTTTTGTATTGTGAAACCTTGAACTTTGACATTGTTAGCAATAATTGTAAGGACTATGCCGACACCGCCACCATCAATTATTGTCGAATTTTTATCTTCTCCAATTAGCGATATTGTTTTGTTGATGCACACATTTTCGTAGTATACCCCGTTACGCACAAGGATAACATCTCCAGGATTTGCAGCGTTTATAGCGTCCTGTATTTTTTGAAAGTTTTCAGACGCGCCGCTTTCTACGATTAATGTAGAGTTTGCTTTGATGGTTTTAATGTTATAGGATAAATTTGAAAGGACAATTAAAGTTAGTAAAAAAACTAAATCTAAGATTTTTTTCTTATCCATGTTAATAACCTTTAACTTCATAAACACTTTTTGGCTTTAAAAGATCATTACTTTGCTTTGTTTGAAAACAACATACTAAGTAGCTAATAGAAAATATTGTCACGATCTTCCACCCCATCTTCTTCTGCGCCCTTTATTTTTTGCTCCAAAAATTGACACAGTAATCCCTGTAACGCTTAAAGATGCCCCTATAGGAAGAAGATAACTATAAGGATAGTTTTTTTCATGAACTTCACGGTAAAATATTATCTCTTGCGGCGGCACCTTCGGCCAAGTAGTATTTATAGTTCTATCCCTATCCCAATATACGTTAGGTTCAATTCTCACAGTATAGTTGCCAGATTTCTTAACAATACCACCTATCTCTGGAGGGTTCCTTATTTCTAAATCGGAACCTTCTTGGCTTATCAGTTCGATGCTATATATAATCACTGGAACCTCTCCAGTTTCAGGGTCAGGCGTAATTCCCCATGAGGGACGTGGTCCGCCAAGTGTAACATTAAATACGGATTTACCGCTTGGACCGAATATTGTAAAGTTGAGATTCTCCCGATGCTCAGGATCAGGCGAACGGACAAAAAGGTACCACCAATTATTATTAAGTCTGGAACAGTTTTTTGCTGGTTCAAAGTATACAACCATAATGTCGCCACTGTTAAAGAAAGCTGACAATTCCCATACGTTGTTATCTTGATTAACCACGTCATTCCATACTTTTTCGTTTGGTACACGAGAACCCGAAACAAGAACTACGCTGATGAATAGAAGAGCTATTCCAAGTGTCAGCAACTTTCTTCGCAAAACTGTCACCGTGATTGTCGCTAGGATTATTAATAAAACCTTTGCATTTTATTAACCTTTTGAAATCTTAGTTTTAAAATGAACAAGTCACTGAGAAGCCTTTGAAAACTTGCTTTTCAAATGAAAAGCAGTCTCTTCTATAATTATTCCTATAAGAAAACTAATAGTAATAAGATATACAAGGTTTCTTCCAATTTCTTCCTGAACTCTCATTAGAGCTGCAATAGTTTCTACTTTTTCTTCTGGATAATGAAGCACTATAGTCAAGCCAGAAAAAGAACCGCTTCCGGATAAATAACTAATTGGGAAAAAGATGGGATTATAAGATATATTTAAATAGACCAATTCTTGATAACCAAAAGTATGCGTTCTCCCGAAGGAAAAAACTTCTGGTGGTGCCATTTGTTCACATTTTGCTGTATAACCAATACCTGGTGTCCGCGCAGCCATATTCATAATACCGAATACACAGACGCTAACTAAAAACACTATTAGAACCGTTTTAAAGGTAGAAAGCTTTTTGCTTTGCATGGCAAATATTAAGAAAAACTGTTAGGGTACTAAAAGCTTTCGGAAAATTTAACAGAATTCCAAGTTTTAAACTCGTCATTAGAGTTGAAATTTTAACGTGTAAGGTCATATTTTAAAATTGCCTTAGCAATATTTTTAACATTAACCAAGAAGCATAAGCAATCAATATTGCGCCACTTATTAAGCGCATTCTTTGAACATCCCCTTTAATAGCTACTATTAAAATGCCTACGATCTTTATGCATATTAATCCAACAGTCAAGAACGGAATTAAAACACCGACGCTAAAACCAAGCAGAAGAGGTAAGTTTGTAGCGCTGAGAAGAGCGTAACTGAAAGAAGGTGTGTTAAACGTTTCAATCACAAAAAATAATCCCCCGATACAAAAGATTCCAATAAATTTTAAATTATTCTTGCAATTCTTTAACTTTTTCAGAAAACTGAATTCATATGGGAATCTTGTTAACCCAAATAATTCTAATCCTCCAATAATAAGGCATATAGAAGAAAATCGAATGACATATCTTAGTAAAATTTGAAAATTGGTAAAAGAAAAATTTAGGAAGAAAAGACTGAATATGACCAGCTGCGCAATTATAAGTCCTAAACTAAATACTATTGCGTTTTTAATCCAATTTTTCATTTTAAGATCTTCATCAACCGTGTAGCTCATAATAAAGAACAATAGGGTTATAACGCTTGGAGACAGAAAAGAAAGAACTCCTAGATGAATCATACCGGGTAGATCTTCGGACATTGGATAATTTAATATAGAATTTATGATGCTTTGAAGTTTGTCCTGGGTAATTTCTTGATCTAAAAGAATTTCTTTAGCATTTATCACAATGCTTGGAATTTTAGTGAGGTTATACTGTCGGAATAGCGTAGATCCGTTGTTGCTTGAAAAATCCCACCGTTTAACTTCAATAGCACGACCATATTTATTTTGAATTTCAGCCAATATTGCTTCTGCTCGTGCAATTTTATAAATGTACTCTTCAAAACAGCTTGGACATTTTGAGGTGTCGATGTAAAAAAATTCAAGAAGCACTGTGTTGGTGAAGCTCATCGACTGTCCGAATACAAGGTAAAGTAGAAAGAATACGTAGATTATTGAAAGTTCAAATTTCATTTACTTTGTTTAAATAAATTTTCATATATAAATTTGCTTTTGTTTTAGGGAACAACGTTGAAGTGGCGTGCATGTAAACTCTTAAATAATAAACAAGTGCTCTATTGGGTTAAGTGCGTTGAAATGGAAGAGAGTCATTCCTTCCCTGTCGTAAAAGTCAGCGGCTCCCATTATGAGATTGGATTCCAAGTAGGAACAAAATGTAAAGATATTGTACAAGCAGCTTTGAATAACTTCAAAAGTAAAGTTGAAAAAAGAATAGCATGGAAAAGAATAGTGTTAGAGACAAAAAAGTATTTACCATACGCTGAAGATTTTTGCCCTGAACTTTTAGAAGAAGTTAAAGGATGCGCTGAAGGAGCACAGGTTTCGTTTGAGGAGTATTTTGCACTATATTGCAGCGATACAATAAGTGATGTAATTCCGTGGTCTGCTTCGTCCACAATTCCCAATGCTTGCACGGACATAGCTGTTAGCGGCGAATTAACTTCTGATAGGTCAGTTTTGGTGGGTCACAATAATGACTCTACAGGCGAAGAGTTTACATTTCTTTTAGACGCAAAGCCAAATAATAAGCCTAGATTCTTTGCCGTAGTACATGGCGGCGTATTCCCAACAATAGGATTTAATTCTGCGGGCATAAGTATTACAGGAAACCACTTAACTCCAACGGATATGAGAATAGGGGTTCCACTAGGTTTCACCGTTAGAAAAGTTTTGAGCGCGGAGAGCATTGGCAAAGCCATGGAATTTGCGCTTCCGGAGAAGAGAGCATCCAGCTACAATCAAGTTGTATCAAGCGCTGATGGAGAAATATATAGTTTGGAAGGCTCAGCCACAGATTTTGAGGCAATATATGCGATTAACGGGTATATAGTTCACACAAACCATTATGTAACAGAAAAAATGAAGAAATTCGAGAAAAATGTGAACAAAACTTTTCATTCAATCGTTAGATATAACAGGGCTCTTAAGTTATTGAAGAAGGGAATAGATAATCGTAATATTTCGATAGATTACTTTAAGAAAATTCTCACAGATCACGTGAATTTTCCTTACTCTATATGTAGGCATAAAAGTGGAGAGGTTAATGGCGCAGGAGAAATAAAAACAATTTATTCGGCGATAATTGATCTGACTCATCTCACGTTGTGGCTATGTCGCGGAAACCCTTGCGAAGGAGAATATAAAGAGTACCGAATGACTGAAATGTAAAGTGTTTAAGCCATAGAATTAACTCCTGAAAAAGGTGCTGGTAAACTTGACAGAAATACACTTAACTATGAACGTTAACTATAACTTATATGTATAATGATGACGTCTACTCATTCATCAATACAAAACTGAAAAGACCAAAGTTTCTGCTTATTATTCTTATCGTACTCCTACTTACGAGAATAGCTTACTCAACAGAACAAGTGAGTGTAGAGTTTTTTTATTGGGACCCATCAACCCATCCTTTGTGGAAAACTTGTCCACTTTGCTGGCAAGAACTTTATCAAGAATTTCTAAATAAAAATCAAACAATAAACGAAATCCAACAAGAGTATGCTGGATTAGTTTCAACTGAATGGATAGAATATTACTCTGAATATGGACAGGAAAAAGCAAAATTTTACCATTTAAATCAATCTAATTCGTTGGTTATAAAGGATAACAAAGGCAACATCAAAATTATAGAAGGAGCCTTTAATGAAACTTACATTAGAGAGGTTATTGATGCTTTTTTAGAAGGAAAAATTCCACCTCCATCCTCACCTCCCCTTCCCTTAACTGGCATTTTTGTACTTGCTTTTTCCTTTGGCGTTTTAGACACTTTCTCTCCTTGTTTACTTGTCTTGTTGTCATTCGTGTTAAGTTTTGCAGTAGCAAAAACAAGCAGTTTTAAAAAGAGCTTTATATACATTTTAATTTTTGGAATAGGATTCGCTTTAGCTGCTACATTATTAGGATTAGCTGTAGGGTTATTGTTTCTTTACCTACCGATACTTCATTCAGCCTTAACATGGATCGTTTGCATTTTAGCCATACTTTTTGGGCTTAATTTATTAGGATTGCTGAAAATACAAATTGAAACGAAACCTCTAATTCAAAAATTGTCAAAAAAATACATTTTCACTTACACAGGACTTTTTCTTTTGGGTTTCCTCTTTTATTTTCTTGATCCATGCATTGCACCAATCTTTTTTGCTATGATCCCCTTGCTAGCACAAGCTGAATTTCTATTAGTACTCTTTTTGTTTTGTTTAGGAGTTATCCTACCCTTTATTGCCATCGGAGCTGTTGCCAGTTCTATATCGAAGCTTACAAGAGTCACTTACAAACATAAATCCAAAATTCAAGCACTCAGCGGCATTATTTTAGTGAGTTACAGCTTATACCTTATTATTTCTTACACTTTCTGAGCTTAAAAAGGGATCTTCCATTGAAATAACATTTCAAAAAATTTATCTTTAAAGTTTACAAAAATCTTACCTCACTGCGAGGGGAATAAAAATGGGCATAGACATATTTGATTTCAGTCACTACTACACATATGAGGAATTAACATCGTTTTTAAAGTCCATGGAAGAAAAATATGGAAATCTCGCTAAAATGAATAGCATAGGCAAAAGTGCTATGGGAAGGGACTTGTGGCTTCTAGAAATCACAAACTTCAAAACAGGAATTGGAAAAGATAAACCTGGATATTACATAGACGGGAACCTTCATGCAAGCGAAGTTACGGGGTCAATGATTTGCCTCTACACCATCTGGTATCTTCTCACCAATTATGGTAAAGATGATTTTATAACAGACCTTCTAGACTCTAAGGTTTTTTACATTCTACCACGAGTTGACGTTGATGGAGCTGAAAAATTTCTTAAAACACCTGAACTCTTTTACTCTGCTGCAAAGTTTTATCCACTTAGCGAGGAAGAATGGCGAAGAAAGGAAGGACTCTATCCGGAAGATATTGATGGAGACGGACGTATAACTCAAATGAGAATTAAAGATCCAAATGGTGATTGGAAGATTTCAAACAAAGACCCTAGGCTAATGATCAAAAGAGGACCCATAGAAAATGGTGGTATATATTACAAAGTTTACGTGGAAGGTTTACTGCTTAACTATCACGGTGAAGAGATCAAAATTGCCCCACCTAAGTATGGAATGAATTTGAATAGAAACTTTCCAGGAGATTGGGTTCCTGAGAATATACAATCTGGAAGCGGTCCAACACCAATGTCAGAGCCTGAAGTTAGGGCAATTATAGATTTCTGGTTGAACCATCCAAACATCGGAGGCTTGACAACTTATCATACTCATGGTGGAATAATAGTTCGCGCCTTCGATAATAAACCTGACACCGAGTTCATCGAAAAGGATTTAATTCTTTTCAAAACTATAGGCGCCATTGGAACGGAGATTACTGGCTATCCTTGTGTTTCCAGTTTTGAAGAGCTTACTAGGGACAAAAAAAGACCAAGACATGGATGTCTTGACGGTTGGACATATATTAGCAGAGGCGTTCCTGGTTTTTGTGTTGAACTATGGGATTTGGCGGCGCGTGCTGGAATAGGAGGATTCAGAGAAAGGGGAGGAGTAAACTTCAAACTGGAGGCAAAAGAAGAAGATGCTATAAAAGCCATCCAGTGGCTTGATAAAGAGTTAAACGGCAAAGGTTTTGTTAATTGGCATCAGTTCAAACATCCTCAACTTGGAGATGTTGAAATAGGAGGGTGGGATGTAAAATTCACGTGGAGGAATCCTCCGCCTGGAAAATTCCTGGAAGATGAATGCAAGAAGGTCTTTATGTTTCCATTAAAACATGCATCTTTGCTGCCAATGATTAAAATAACAAATGCCAGCGCACTTAAAGTAGCTCAAGAAGTATTTAAGGTAGAAGTTACAATTGAAAATTTTGGCTTTCTCCCAACGAACATTTCCGAGCAAGCTATTCAAGTAAATGCTGTTAAGCCTGTGATTGCTTATTTGGAATTGAGTGGAGATGCCAGCCTTCTCTTTGGTAGAGAATGGGTTGAGGTAGGTCATTTAAAAGGCAGATTTGATAAACTTCCAGAGCTTCCAACACCAGCTATGGATGAGGGCAACAAAAAGAAAGTTGAGTGGATTGTAAAGGCCACTACGCCGACAAAAGTAAAAGTTGTCGCATACTCGGAAAAAGGCGGCAAAGACGAAAAAGAATTAATCCTAAATTAGCAGCTGGTGCTTCAATGCCTCCTTTTTCTGTTACATTTTATTGTTTATTGCTATAGACAGAAAATTCTTATAAGAAAAACATCGCAATATGAAATACCTTACTGTACATCTAATGTTAGGAGCCTTGCTATAGTTAATGCATCAGACAAGGGAGTTTGATTAAAATAGTGCCCAAAACATCGTTATTCCAAGGAAATCTCCTGTTAATTTGTCTAGCCTATTTGCTATCTGGAATTGCGCTTGGAATGCTAAGAGTTAACCTTCAGCCTTTTGTTTTAAGCTTGGGGGCTTCAATGACTTTTGTGGGAGTACTGGAAGCTATAGGAGGTCTGCATGGATTGATGGCAACTTTCGCCCAACCTATTTCAGGACAAGTTTCAGACAAAAAAGGGAGAAAAGTTTTCCTAATCCTTGGAAATTTATTTGCTTTAAACGCTTTAGGTCTAATTATAATGGCATATTACTTCAACTGGATGCTATTAATTATTGCAATGATTTCTCTCGGTTTATTTACGGGAATTAGTATACCAGCAAGAGATTCGGCTATAGCTGAATCCGTCGAAGCAAATAATGTGGGAGTTGCCTATAGCGTACTTATGGTTTTCACGATGATTCCCGGGTTATTTGCACCTTTAGTTGGCGGATATCTATCATACAATTTTGGCTACATCTTTCTCTTTTGCGTATGTTTGATTCTTCAGGCATCAAGCTTACCATTTATTTTTCTCACGAAAGAAACTCTGCGGGTTAGGAGAATGGATTCATTAAGAGTACATAATATTGTAAGGTCTTTTTTAAACTTGAGAATGAGAAAAGAGATGAAGAGATTTTATTTCATAATAGCTTTAGATACTTTCTCATGGGGTGTAGGCTCAGCAATTCTGTTAGGACTTCTTTCAAAAACTTTTAAATTCTCAACTTTCCAGCTTGGAATGCTTTCTAGCATTTCATCTTTATCGGCGATTTGTTTTCAGTTACTTATAGGGATTCTAATTCAACGATTTGGCTGCAAAATTTTCATGTTTGCCTCGGAGTTTGTAGGCGTAATACTGATGGTTGGATGGTTGACGGTAACAGCCTTTGAATCCTTTGCTACACTTCATGTTTTAATGGGAATAGTTATTGCAACTTGGGCACCAGCAATAAGAACTTTGATAGCAAACAACTTCCCTGAAGAAAATAGAGCCGAAGCTCTTGGAAAATTGGCATTTTTTGGAGGTTTAGCTGGTTTTCCAGCACCCTACATAGGTGGTTTTCTGTATGATTCTTTTGGCTTCAAAGCGCCCATATTCGTAGGATTAGTTGGGGTTATTTTAGCGATAATTTTCATAGTTTTTTGGGTGCCGAAGCGATATTTTACTGAAAAATTTGATCACTCTCTTATATGATCCGAGCCACTTTGCAAGCAGTCAACTTTTTCAAAAAACGTTGAAAAGATTATTTGCCTGCTATCTGAACGTTTTCAATTTTTAGGTAAGGAAGCATCACTCCTGCTGTGTTTCTTGTCTCCTTTGAAATTGAGCTGATGTTTCTTAGTAAATCTAAAAGATTAGCGCCAATCATTGTTCCCTTAACGGGTTCAGCCATCTCACCATTACGAATCTGAACGCCAAAATCAATCATAGAGCTTACGTTGCCTGTTACTGGATCAGGTGCTGGAAAAGAATCTAGGTATATTCCATTTTTTATGTCCCTTATCATGTCATCTAGTTTTTGATCTCCAAGCTTGATTTGAATATTGGAAGGTGCTGTCGTAACTGAAGATTTGTATGAGTCCCGTGCTGCACAAGCGTTATTTTTCATTTTTAACCTGTTTGCAGTGTAGGAGTTATGAAGGTATGCCTTCAGTACGCCCTTTTCTATTATTGCAAAACTTTTTTTAGGAGTCCCTTCAGCATCAACGCTTGAAGAAAGCATTCCTTTTTCTACGACGCCGTTGTCTATTAAGGTAAGCCCTTCATATGCTATTCTAGCTCCAATTTTATCAGCTAAACAGCTATTTTCCAAAGCCACATTTTGTCCGTCAAGAGGCAAAGCCATTGCATAGGCAAGACGCCACGTAGCGTTCGGGCTCAAGAGGAGTGCGCATTTTTGTGTTCTGGATTGACATGCTCCTAGAAAATTGACGGCTTTGCTTGTAGCTTGATGAGCAACCCATTCGGGGTGGATGTCTCTTAAATTTCGAGCATAGTCGAACTCAAAACCCGAGCCAACGTTATCTGAAGTTTTTCTAACAATGCTCATGATGTGAATGGAAATATTCGTCGTGGGTTCTGCAAAATCTACACCTAAACTATTTGCCACTGCATAATTTCGTGAAACCACCATTAAACTTCCCCGTAGAATGGCAGCATTTGAGACTTCATGGGCTGAACAAATCATATTTTCAACTATTTTAGATGCTTCCTCCACTTGTATGGATGCTAACTCTGGATCGTATAGCCCCTTTACATGTTTTGTCTTTTTTGGTTCTGGAAGAGACTTAAAATAAGGATCTTTTTGAGCCACTTTAGCCAATTTGGTGGCTTTTTCCGCAGCGGTTCTTATGGAATCTTTGTTTAGTTGCATCGTGTAAGAAAATCCAAAGCCTCCATGAACATAAGATCTTATTCCAACACCAGAATCATGCGTGACTTGTATGGAGTGAATGTGTTTGCCACTAATGGACACGTTAATACGCTTGGACACATCTCCATACGCCTCCACTTGATCAGTCCCCACTTGTAAAGCTACGTCAACTCCTATACGGACTAGCGATAGCAATTCATCCGCTGAAATCATTCTTTGTATCCCCCTACAACAATGTCTTTAACTCGGATGTAAGGACCACCATCGTCCACCCACATTCTCTGTCCATTTTTCCCGCAAAATCCGGGGTCTACTAACTCAAAGTCCTTACTACAAGCCTCAACATTCTTTAATATTTCAAGCGTCAACCCGCCTATACTCACATTACTAAGCGGTTCTGCCAGCTCACCGTTTCTAATCATCTGGGCTTCTTCAACATTGCAAGTAAACTGGCCTCTTTCAACGAAGACATACCCACCACGGGCTCCTCTAACGAAAATTCCCAACTTAACATCTTCTATTAACTCTTCTAATGTGTAATCACCTGGCGCAAAGAAAGTATTGCTCATGCGAACAATTGGAACATTTTGATGTAAATACGCTCTGCAGCTACCGTTGGGTTTCTCATTTAAAATTGCTGCAGATTCCAATCCATGCATAAATCCTTTCAAAACACCTCTTTCAATTATTATCCTCCGGGAAGCAGGCGTTCCTTCCGAGTCAAAGTAATAGCTGCCGTAAGCTCCCTCAATGGTCGCATCATCTATCATGGTTACTTTATTGCTTGCAATTTTTTGGTTCTGCATACCATCGAAGAGGCTTTCATGAAAGGCAACAAGGTCGCCTTCAGCGTTATGTCCCACAGCCTCATGTGCAAACAGTCCCGTGATTTCTGGATCCATGACTACAACAAATTTTCCGGATGGCGCCCTTTTTGCTTTTAACAGGTTTACTGCCCTTTCTGCTGCTACAACACCGAATTCTTCAGGTTCTATGTCATTTATCACCTCAAATCCTGCAAGTTTTCCAACCACTTTGTGTGCAGACTGGCGGTTGGTTCCCTCCTTTGCTGTCACACTTATCCTAGCCAAAACCCGAGTCAAAGTTTGATCAATAAAAGTATTAAATGAGTTGCAGACAACTTCGTTAATGTTTTCATCCTGGTAAACTAACGATGTGCTTTTCACTTTCTTGTCATATTCTCTGGCGGCTTTTTCCAGTTCTAACAGTTTATCCATCTTTTCCTCTAAGCCTACACTTTCTGGATCAATCTTAAATTTGCTTTTTACAATAGTTTCGCATGCCTTAATTTCAGCTACGCGACTCTTTTCCTGCCCCTTTTTAGCCTTTGACGAAGAGATAGCTTCCTCTAATGCTTTGAATAGCTCGTCTTTTGCTGTGGAATTTATGGAAACAACGCCCCAAGAACCATTTAACAGAACGCGGATGCACGCGCCAAAATCTTGAGGGGCCAACAGTTCCTTTGCAATTCCATTTTCAATACGCATTTGCGTCGCTGTTCTCATCACAACCCTTACATCGCAGAATTCAGCACCGAACTTTAGTGCATTATCAACAACTTTCTTGAGAAGATCCCTCATGATTATCCCAAATCAAATTAACTCACAGAATATTGCTGACTCTATATTTATTTCTTGCTGAAATTTGCATCAACTCCTCAAAAACAGCATGAACTTATCGCGTTATATGATTAGAAAAGGAAAGGGAAAGTTGAAGCGATTTAAGCTTGGCTTATTTTCATGTGTTTCTTTAAGAATTTAACCATTCTTTTATATGAATCAATGCGGTTCGAGAGTTTCCTAAACATGTGACCTTCATCTGGATATATTTTGTATTCAAATGTTTTTCCATGTTTTTTAAGGAGATCTATAACTTGATACGCTTCAGTAACTGGACATCTAGGGTCTTTGGCTCCATGAAGTATGAGGACGGGCGCTTTTATTTTGTCAATAAAGTTTATGGGAGATCTTTCATAGTAAAATTCAGGATTACTTTCCGGAGTACCCACTTTGTGGCTATCATAATATCTAAGATATTCTCTCTCAGTTTCATATTCTGTTTTCCAGTTGAAAAAGCCAACCATAGTTACTCCAGCCGCCCATACATCAGGATATTTTGTGAGCGCGATCATAGACATGAAGCCTCCATAGCTTGCACCATAAATTCCAATTTTGTTGGGATCAGCAATTCCGGATTCCTTAAGATATTTAGCGGCAGCCACAGTGTCCATTAAATCTCCTCCTCCGAGATCTTTGTCGCTCATTCTTTGATATTGACGCCCGTAGCCTGTGCTTCCCCTAAAGTTTGGAGCTATAACGACAAATCCATTGGAAACCATAAACTGCACATATGGATTCCAAATGTTTGTAAACTGGGCTTCAGGACCACCATGGGGCAGAACCAATCCTGGAGGTTTTTTCGCCGTAGCTTTCTGAGGCAAATAGATTAAAGCTGGAACTTCTAATCCATCTAAGGATTTGTATCTTATAAAATTGGGACTTACAAGCTGTTCCGTGTCAATTTCATTTTTTAGCGAAAATGTTATTTGTTCAAGATTGCCATCCAAATCCACCGCCCAGACATCCGGAGGATTCTTTGGTCCAGAATAAAGAAAGAATATTCTGTCTCCTTTCGGGCTCCAGCATAGATTGCCCATAAAGCCACACACACCTTCACTGAAGCCCAAAAGTTTTGCACCAGCTCCCTTCAAGGGTTTAACTTTTAACAGTATGTTTCCTTCCATATTTTCGGTAAAAGCTATTTTAGACCCATCTGGTGACCATATCGGAAAGCTTTTTTCATAAGGTGTCTTCTCGAACCATTGTTCAGTTTCATTTTTAAACTCATAGATTCCAATGTCATAAAAGTTATTTATGTTCGATGTAAAAACTATTTTTTCACTATTTGGCGCCCATGGCTCTGGACCTGTTCCGATTTCAGCATTTTGGTGGCTCAAAATTTTCTTTGATGTTTTAGTCTCTAAATCTAGAAGCCAAAGACTTCGATTTATAAAGCCCTTAAGGAAGACAATGCGATGACCCTCAGGAGATAACGAGAACGAAAATACTGGATCTTCGCCTTTTGTCAGATTCTCAATTTCACCCGTTCCTGTAGATATTCTAAACAAGTTTAGGTTGTCTCCACCGCGGTTAGAAATAAACAGGATCCACTTACCATCCAAGGTCCATTGAGGGCTATGGTTATCGTATGGATCGTCCGTAAGTCTTGAGGGTTTTCCGCCATCTGCTGGAATCGTGAAAATATCGAAGTTTTCGTCTCCAGCTCTGTCTGAAACGTAAGCTATCGTCTTGCCATCTGGTGACCATTTGGGTTCTAAGGCTGATTCTGGTCCTTCTGTAAGTTTATAAATTTCATCGGTTTTTAGGTTTTTTACATAAATGTCAACTTTGTCCTCTTTATTCCATGCGAAGGCCACTTTATCTCCTTGCGGTGAAAGGTCAAATTGAAAAACTTGCGGTATTCGAGCCAAAGTTTCAAGTGAGAGTTTTCTTTTTCCCATTTTTTCACCTTCTTCTCAGAAATTAACCATTATTCACTTTTTAAAACTTACTTCCAAAATTTTAAAATTTACATTGCAAATTGTTGAGTCATCTAACACATAAGAAGTGTTTAAAAAAGTATTTATGCATGGACAATTTGATGTGAATATCAATTTAGTTTGGTGACACAATTATGGAATCTGAAATCGAAAATCTGCTTAAAAAAGCAATTAAGTTGGGGGCTTCTTACGCTGATGCCCGTTACCAATGCTATGAGTATGAAATCATCACCGTTGAAAATAGAGTATTAAAAAGCTATTCCTCAAGACGTTTAAAAGGCGTGGGGGTCAGAGTTGCCATTGAAGGAGGCGTAGGTTATGCATCAACAAGCGATTTAAGCTCTGAAAACCTTAATCAAACTTTAGAAAAGGCGATTAAAGCAGCTCGCTCCGCAAAAAATACAATTAAATCTCTTGGATTAGTAACAGTCAATAAGGCGGAGGTTAAATCGTCTGAAAAAATTAATCCGTTGGATATTTCTCCAGAGGAAAAAGTTTCGGTAGCGGTGGACGCAAATAAAGCCTCATTAGCTGTAGATAAGATTAAAAACGCTGTCACAAGTCTCTGTTTATTAAAAGATTATAGACTGTTTATGTCATCAGAAGAAAGCAGAGTCAAGGTTGAAACAACAATTTCGGGTCTTTCGCATGAAAGCGTTGCAAAAGTGAATGGAGCCATGGAAAGGGTTCCTTATCAAGAGTCTGAGTGTGCTGGTTTTGAATTTATAGCATCTAAAGACTGGAATTCTTTCACAACCGATATATCTAAACTTGCAATTGAAGCCGCATGTTCAAAGCCTCCACCACCTGGAACATATCCCGTAGTTGTAGATCCCGAAGTCGTTGGCTTACTTCTCCATGAGGCATTTGGGCATGCATCAGAGGGCGACTTAGTAGCAACTGGTGAATCGGTGCTTCGCGACAAAATCGGAACAAAGGTGGCTAGTGACTATGTCACTATTATTGACGAAGGTGTTGTTAGAGGAGGATACTTTTATCCATTTGACGATGAAGGAGTTAAAAAAGGTAAAACGGTCATTGTTGAAAAGGGAGTTTTAAAAAACTATTTGCATGATAGAAACTCAGCTTCACAATTTGGCGCTGAACCAACTGGAAATGGAAGAGCTGAAGACTTCGAGAATATACCCATAGTTAGACAGACAAACTATTACATGCAGCCTATGGACTATACTTTTGAAGAGTTGATTGAAGATATAGATTTTGGGATATACGTAAAGGGCAAGGGATCCACGGGAGGACAAGTTGAAGTGGGCATGGGAGCCTTCACTTTTGGAGTTGGACCCTCTAAGATCATAAAGAATGGCGAATTAGCCGAAACCGTGAGAAGCGTGATTATAAGTGGTTTAATTCTTGAAACATTGAAAACCGTAGATGCTGTGGGACGCGATTTAACTATAAGAACGAGCGCTTTTGGTGGATGCGGAAAGGATGGCCAAATGGTAAGAGTGGGTGATGGTGGTCCTCATATAAGAGTTCGCGAAATGATTGTTGGAGGGAGATGATATGGAACTTTGCGAATTTGCTGTAAAGAAAGCTTTAAGCGCTGGAGCGACAGAAGCAGAGGCATATGTGCAAAAAAGTAAACAAATTAGAGTTGAGTTCGCAGAAAAAATCGAAAGTTTCAAGGTGACAGAGTCCACTGGGCTTAGTGTAAGGGTGGCATTAAACAAAAAAATCGCCACCTACTCTTCCTCCGTACTAGATGAAAACGAAACAAGCGAAGCTGTGACTAAAGCTTTTAAAATAGCGAAGGTAACACCAGAGGATCCGAATTGGAGGCATATGAACACAAACTTCGGAAAAGCACCAGCAGAAGGCTATCATGATGAGACGCTGGAGACATTGGATTACAGCGAAATTGTTGACACTTTGCTTTCTTCGATTAATATAATGAAAGATTTTGACAAAAGGGTTAAGCCAACGCGGGGGATTCTAAATCTTGAAAATTCATTCACCTCTTTGAGTAACAGCTCTGGTCAAACTTGTAGCAGGGATGAAACTCATTTGGCGGTTTGGATGAGAGCTAAAGCTGAGGATTCTGGAACGAAAAGTACTGGAACGGAGCATAGAGAGGCAAGATTCTGGAAGGAAATTAATTTCGAAGATTTAGCTTTAAGGGCTGCAGAAAGAGCGATAAAATTCCTGAAGGCAAAGCCTATTCAAAGTGGAAAAATGTCAATAATTTTTAAGAACCAAATATTTGCCAGCATTTTAGGAGTTATTTTAAGCGGGCCGATAAATGCGGACTGGGTTCAGAAGGGCAGATCTCCCTTGTCTGGAAAACTTGGTATGGAGTTAGCCTCAGAAAACATAACAATAGTTGACAGTGGATTATTGCGTGGAGGTTGGCGGACAAAACCCTTTGATGATGAGGGACATCCAACACAGAAAACACCGATAATTGAGAGAGGCATTCTCAAAAACTATATTTACGACACTTACACGGCTTTGAAGGATGATGTGAAGTCAACTGGAAACGCTAACAGACCATATTATTGGATTATTCCGCAGCCTATGCCGAACAACTTAATCCTAGAACCTGGAAGTGCAAGTTTAGAGGAAATAATTCAGGAGACAAAGCATGGAATTTACATTGAGGAAACTATTGGAGAATGGCTTTCTAACCCTGTGAGTGGAAACTTAAATGCTACGGTTACCCATGGATTCCTAGTAAAAAATGGCGAATTGACAGAGCCAATCAAGGGAGTTGTTGTTTCAGGAAACTTTTACGAAGTGCTTAAAGGCGGAATAGAAATAGTAGGAAAGGACCTTATAAATAGTGTGCAAAACTACTCGCCAACTGTTAAGCTTTCAGAGTTAACTGTGGCTGGAAAATAATAGCGACTTATGGATCTTTCTGTCCATAGACGCTGGTGGCTATGACTACGTCGTAAATGTTGATTACGCCGTTATTATCCCAGTCCAAGTTTGGATTGTAATATGGGTCTCCACTCTTTAAGTTGTATATGCTTGTTATCATGACAACATCGTAAATGTCGACGTCTCCGTCACAGTCACCGTCTCCTGGCAGAACAACATGAACAATAGTGGGCGAAATGAAAATATTGTCGTCTATTTCTGTTTCACCTTGGACCGGCCATGCGTAAGCCCAAATTGTGTAGCTGCCTTTTTGGTAGCCTATCGTGTTCCATGTGAAAGTTAGGGTTGTTGATACGCCGTTTATTAGTGTGATTTGGCGTGTTTCTATTCCTGTTGTGTTGGCGTAAAGCGTAACGTTAAAAGTTTCCGCTTGGTCGCCATTGTTGACGACTGTGACGTTTATTTGTATCGTGTACCCTTGTCCAACGATAGTTTTGAAGGGGTTAACGTTTAATACTGCTATGTCTCTTATGCCTCTCACTTGGACGTCGCCGTTGATTGCTGTGTGGATGATTTGTTGTGGGGGATCTTGGTTGTCTAGGAGTTTCGTGTCTTTAAGTGTTAGAGGTGTATTTCCCGCGTTTTTGGCTTTGAATGTCACTGTTGCAAGGGTTCCGCTTCCTGTTGCGCCTGGTCCTGTGCCGGTTAGGGTGCATGCTATGTGAACTTTACCGTGGGTTGCGTTGTAGTTGTCTGTGAAGCTTAGGACCCAGAAGAATGTTAAGCCTGCGGTTTTTAGGAAGGGACCTTCTGTGGCTTTTGTTCCGTTCAGCATAGTGTTTAGGTAGTATAGTTTTATTTCCCAGGCGGCAAGGTTTGTTACTTGGGCTATGCTTATGTTTATTGAGAATGTTTCGTCTATTTGGGTTATGGTTAGTGGGGGGTCTACGTAGACGTTTGTTGTTTGGGAGAATGATAGTGGGATTGGAGTTAGGAGGAATATGAGCATTAAGAGTGACATTATGGAGATTTCTTTATACATTGTATTTCAACCTTATTTCGAAATTTTTAATATTTGATTCAAATAAAGAAAGGGGGATGCTTTGGAAGTGGGTGTTTGGCTACTCTTCTTCGTAGTTTATGGCGACTAGTACTAGGTCGAAGAGGTCTACTTTGCCGTTTAAGTTCAGGTCGTATGGGTTGTATGAGCCCTCGCCGTAGTGCGCTGCTATTATGCGGAGGTCTTCTAGGCCTACGACGCCGTCCATGTTAACGTCGCCTGGTTTCGGCAAGTATCTAAATGTGACTCCTTTCACATCTAGATAATCTGGGGCATACAATATGCGATAGTTTGGACAGAGCACGTCTATGTCAGCGTAGATGAAGTCTATATAGCTGAGGATTTCTGGTTCGTTAATGTTCCATATTATTCCATATTTCAGTTTGAAGGTAATCGAGGCTAATAGTCCTTCGCCGCGTGCCAGAGGCATGCCGTCGGCTTGCTCCACCCAGATTACTATACTAGTGGGATAGATACTATAGCTGTGGCTTCTGAATGTTGGTCCTTGGAGGAAATCGTCATGTATTACTACTTTCACGACTTCAAATACGCTTGGATCAAAGCTGATTTCGACAAAGTAGCTGTTTAGTTTGATTACGTCTACTGCCCATAGTTCAACTGTGAAGCTGAATGGGAATTTGTTAGCCACAACTTCGCTTGGTCTCAGTTCAAGCTTTGGCTTAACGGAGGATATTTGATAATTAGCGCCAAGTAGCAGTTCTGGTATTATTTCTTCGGCTTTGCTGTTGCTGAGAATGACATGTTCAAAGGCAATGGATGTGCTGCAAACGTCTGGGTAGCATGGCTCGTATTTGATGTGGAACGTGAGCGTCACTATCTTGTGTGAGCCATAGAATCCTTCATCTAGGGATGTTCCAACAAGCTGATACCATCCGTCGCCGTAGTCGTCCCACCAGAAGTTCACAGGCCATATCTCGCGAAGTTCCACTTCGACGTCGACAAGTTCTATGAGGTTGGCGTCCCATGTTATTTTCATGTCAATGCCGTATAGGTCCTCAAAGTTCAAGGCTGTGACATTTACTTTGAAAGTTCTTGTGCATGGGTCAACGTATGGATCTACTGTTACAAAAGTGGATTCTGGAATTATGACAAAGGCGTTCATCTGACGGTAAACAGCCACTAGATCTGTTGGTTCACCATAATGCACTTGAATCGGGTTTTGGCCTCTCGGTCGTGGAACACCATTAACTATCCAGTGGTCGAAGACCCAATCTATTGGGCTTGTTGGATCATCCCAGAATGGCGGCGCCCATGGATAGTCAACAGTGCAGTTGTCAAACCATTTTTCTCCTGCAATAATGCCTTCTGGATCGCTCCTCCAAGTTACAAGCCACTGCAGCTTATAATAGGCTGTTGCAACGCGTGGACTTGTCATTTTTATTGTTGTGTCTGGGTTTGTGTCCACATAGCCGCCTGGATCTTTAACCCATTTTACAAAGACATATTGGGCGCCTTCATCTACCGGAACAGTTGATGGCGCTGACAAAGGCACAGTGGTTGTCTTGTCGAACCATCCGCTCTGTGTGGAAACACAGCTTAAGCCATCAATGTTATCCTTCACTTCCAAGTAATATTGTAATTTATAGTATGCTGTAGCAACGAAAGGAAGAGTTGGCAAGTAGTGAGGCACATGGAATTCTATTTCCCTTTCCGTAAATGTGCCGACGTTTGTTACAACCCATTTGTCGAAACGATATCTGGCGACATCGCTGATGTAGACAAATTCTGGCGCTTCTAAAAGTACATCTGTACATGTATCGTAGAAGCCAGTTCCCGGAATCTCCACTATGTCTGCTGGGTCGGTTTTAACCCATAGCTTGTATTGTAGCCAGTAATGCGCCGTAGCCGTGTGATTCGTATCCATATGTACGAATATGGGGTTGCCTTCTACGGGTTCTCCATCGACATCCCAGTAGTCAAACCTTAATCGCCAATCGTCGTGAACTGCCTGAAACTCGTCCGCTTCTAATTCCACTTCCTCACATTCATCGTACCAACCCTCGCCCTCGGGAGGCGTAAGGCAGCCGCCAAGGTCTGGTCTTGGTTCGGGAGGAGCAGCCTTAACGTATAAATAATATCGTATCTTCCAAACAGCCACGGCCACTTTAGGCCCGTCCATGAAGAACCAATCGCTAATGCGATCTGTTCCATCATCAACCCCATTAATAACCCACTTCTCAAACACAGCCTTCATGTTGGGTCTTATCGTAACTTCGGAGACTGGCACACCAGCCCTCACCTTAGTGTCGGCATCGAGCCATCGGTCCGGTGGATGAGCAACCCAAACTTCACCTTCAACTTGCGAATAAGGTGTGGAGTACGGCGTACTTACACTCAATTTATATTGAACTTTGTAGCACGCGTATGCTGTCTTGTTTTGATCTAGAACTACTGTGTGAGGGTTGTCTGTAAAGTTGTGCCACTCTTGCGTTTCTTCCCACCATATCGCCCACTGCACAAACTTATAGCGGATACCAGGATTCGAAGTTTCAACAATGTCAGGCGCTTCAATAGGACCGGTCCAACCCTTCGCCAGCTCATGAAGCCCAACTGATGGAACGGTTGCTGGTTCTGGCATTTCAGAAGGCAAATATGAAATCGTCAAATACTTAACTTCTGTCTCCGCTGAAACAGGTGTAAACTTCATTGTTACACTGAATGTTCCCGCCAAAAGCATTAAAAGCAGCATAGTCGCCATTAACTCGCAGTTAACTTTTCCTTTCATTCTCCTCCATCCATAGATAAACTTATATTTCCATCCTCTCCATATTAAAATATGGAAGGGGAAGGTGGATTAACGCGTCTGTATCAGCGCACATCCGAGAATCCCTCGGTGTTTGAATTCCTTTCTCCTCCACCTTCCTCTCCTCTCCCTTTCTTCCCTTCTCTTTTTTATTTTGGAAAATCTCATATTTTGCAAATGATTCAAACTAACACTACTAAATAAGTTTGAAATATACGTTTTGAAGAATCATATGAGAATAATAGTTATAAGTAAGGAATGGAAAATTGCTAGTCTGATATGCGGTGCGCTGATACAGATGCCTAATGAGAAAGTCGAAATGAAATATACTACAGTGCATATTCCAAACACGCTAGCTAGGTTAATTGATAAATTAATAGAAAGTGAGCAATTTGCCTACTCAAGCCGCTCAGAATTTGTAAAAGACGCAATTAGAAGATTCCTAGAATACCACGGCTACTACCCACAATCGGGCATATCGCTGGAAAAAGCCAAAATAACCATAAACCCTTCACTAACCAAGGAGGATTTAGAAAACTCGATAGCAGAAATGAACTCAAAAATCAAAATGCTTAACGATTTGAAATCGTGTCTAATGAAAAATGCAGATAAAAGTTAACTGTTTAAACCTAAGTAAAGAAACAATTTTACTTAACTTTCAGCAATTTTCTTTAATTGTTTCTGGTACATCTCAACAATTTCGCTTATAGTAGTTGCGTCTTCAGCAGCCTTATCAAGCCGGTAATTTCCAGTAAAACGTGGAAACCGTATTGCTAAGCCGCTTCCTTGGCGTATGGCGTTCATGGCGCATGTGTGGATTGGGCTTAGGGTTATTTCAGCACCTAAAACTTCAATCACAACAAACGGCTCAAACCAGACATCCGCTTCAATCATTGAATTTACTCTTGGGTGTTTATGTGGTATAACGTGTTTTTTCATCATTTCTGGAAGCTTCGCCAAATCCTCATCCGTAAAGCCTGTTCCACATTTTGTTACTGTCTCGAAGGTGTCGCTTTCTGGATTATATGCCGCCAATAGTAATGCGCCGTATGTTCCCGCCCTCTTTCCTCTACCATGAAAAGCGCCGACTATTACAAGGTCTACGGTGTCTGTCATTTCGCTTTTGTAGTCGCGTTTATATTTTATCCATAGCCAGCCCCTTGCACCTGCCTGATAAACGGAGTCTTCAGCCATAGATTTGCATACTAAGCCTTCGCAGCCATTTTCTATAGCCTCTAAGAAAAACTTTTCCAGCTCCTTCGGATTGCTTGTGATTATGTATTTGGCTGTTTTCACCCTTTCGCTTTCTTCTATCGCCTTTTCAAGGGCTTCTCGCCTAATTGGATAGGGCTCTAAGGTTAGGTCTTCGCCATCCACATACAACGCATCAAACATGAAAAGCGATACGGGATATTCTTCCATAGCCTCTTCAATTCCATATTTACGTCTCCGATGCATCAATTCTTGAAAGGGACGCATTTCACCAGTGTCAGCGTCTATGGCTACGCATTCAGCCTCCAAAATGGCTTCCTTCGCCCTAACATGCTTCTTAACGAGTTCTATGGCATCTGGATATTGGCTTGAAATGTCCTCTAAACGCCTCGAAAACAGGGTTACTTCGCCATCCTTCTTGTGAATTTGAATTCTTTCACCATCATACTTGTATTCAGCTATGCACTTCCCGCCAAGCTTTTCTAAAATTTCCTCTGGAGAAGAAAGCCTCTCAGCCAACATCGGCCTTATGGGTTCGCCAACCAAAACCTCAAACTTTTTGACGCCTTTCAAACCTTTTTCAGCCACTGCTTTTGCAACTCTTCCAAGGTCTGAAGAAATGTTGTAGGCGCGTTCTATGAGCTCGCGGGCTTCTTTTCCGCCTCCGTAGGCTATGGCTAAAGCGTCCAAAACTGTCATGTCAGCAATACCCAAGCGTAGGTTGCCAGTTACCGTGCGCATTATGTATTTTGCCTCTTTTGGGGTTGCATCAGCCAAAAGCCCAGCTAAAAGAGCGGTTTTTAAGTCTACAGCACCTGAACCCGAAGCCTTAGCCATTTTATCCAATGTTTCATAAACTTTTTGAACCGTTAGAGGTTGCTGAAAGAAGGTTACCTGCTTCTTTTTTGCCATGAATTTTTGGGCTGTTTCGCCTAAATCCCCAGTCTTCTTCAAGTCTTCTTCAATTTCAGACTCTTTAATTCCAGAGGCTTTTGCCAAGGCTTTTATGGCGAGTCTTTCGGCTACACCTATTTCAAGTTTGACAAAGTCTGGGTAGATTTTGCCCTGCGTTAAGTATACGACTTTGTCTATTATTTCTTTAGGCGTTTTTTTTAGAAGGTCAACTAGGAGATCTGTCATTTCAAGTCTTTTTGTTGTGGCTTCAATTTTTTCATAAGCCTCGGCAATTTCAGCGTACTTCAATAACTAACCTCATTTTTAATTTAATATAAGGATGCTTAAAAATGTGTTAGCTTTCTGTTTCATAAATAGACTGTTAAAGTTTCATTTTGTCAAGCTCTGCCAACAATTCTGCAAGTCTTTCTATGGTGATTTTCCAAGATGATAGCTTCGCATTTTCATAACTTTTTCCATTCTCCTAAAAAGTTTCGTAATGAACTATTTGATTTATCGGTCTTCTACTCCGCGGTTGTGGAGCCTCAGCGGGATAACCAACTGGGATTATGGCGACGGGTCTTATTCCTTCAGGAACTTTTAGGATTTGCCTTGCCTCGTCTTCTCGGAAAGCGCCAACCCAACATGTTCCAAGACCGAGAGAATAGGCGGCTAAATGAATGTTTTGGATTGCAGCAGCCGTGTCTTGTATGCAATATAGGGTTTTGCCCCGAACTCCATAGCCTTGAGAAGAGCGGTTCTCGTTTGCACAAACCACAATTACCACGGGCGCTTCTTCAATAAAAGATTGATTTAAAGCTGCTTCCGCCAGCTGTCTCTTAATTTCTGGTTTACGCACAATTATGAACTCCCACGGCTGAATGTTCCCAGCAGAAGGAGCCCAACGGGCGGCTTCAATAAGCTTTTCCACTATTTCGGCTGGAACATCTTGGCTTTTGAAAGCTCTTATGCTTCTTCTTCCTTTTATCGCTTCTAAAACGTCCATAATTTCAGCCCCAATTCTTTGACAATCTACGAATACTTATATTCTTTTGAGACACTTTTATATTAAATTTAAAATAAATTTATTAACAAAACGATGATACACATGGATTGGAAATGTGATTCACAGAAAGTTTTATACACCTTTTCATCTGTGGAAAAAGTTTTATTCGGTGTTAATGCGGTTACAAAGGTTGGCGTGGAGGCCAATCAACTAGGCGTTGGAGAGAACTGTTTAATCATAACTGACATGGGAATCGAGAAAGCGGGACTACTTGAAAATGTGTTAAAATCACTTAAAAATGCAGAATTCAATGTAGAAATTTATAACGGAGTCGTGCCAGAACCAACATTGGAGTCTGTACAAAAAGCTGTGGATTTTGCTAGAAACACTATGGTTAATTTTGTCGTTGGTATTGGTGGAGGGAGCAGTTTAGATACAGCAAAAATCGTTGGAAAAGCGGTAACTAATCCTGGAAACATTAAACAGTATTTAAAAAGAGGATTTAAGAAAATTGGAGTTCCAGTTATAACGATACCGACCACTGCAGGCACTGGAGCGGAGTGTACACCAGATGCCGTCATAACTTTACCAGAAGAAAAAGTCAAATATTGGTTCGATAATGTCCGCGCTAAAATGGCAATTGTTGATCCATTAATGACGCTAACTTTACCTCCCAAATTAACTGCCGCCACGGGCATCGATGCGCTCTCGCATGCTATAGAATCCGCGTTAGCCGTTTCTGCTTTTCCATTAACCCAAGCGCTGGCTTTAGAATCTATAAGACTGATTTCAGAAAACATTCGTACCGCAACATTTCAAGGAACCAATCTTAAGGCTCGCTATAATATGGCACTAGCAGCATTAGCTGCCGCTTTCTCGGAAGGCAACACAGGAGATGTGGAGGCACATGCAGTTGCACACACCATAGGGGCATTTTATAATATACACCATGGAATTGCATGTGGAATCGCCTTACCATATGCAATGGAATGGAATATACCAGTTAATTTAGATATTTTAGTACGGGTAGCTGTTGCCTTAGGCGAAAACATTAATGGTTTAACGAAACGTAAGGCTGCCTATAAAGGAGTTTATGCCGTAAAAAGACTACTAGAGGAATTGGACCTTCCCACTTCAATTAACATGATAGATAATGCAGACAGAAAAGATATTGCTGAAATTGTTAGAATATTAGCAGAAAATCCAAAAGCTTACCAAGCCTTTTCTGGCAATTGTAAAAGAAAAATGTCAAAAAAAGATTTGAAAATGTTTTTGGAAAAAATGTGGGAAGGAACTCTTGGAAAGCCTTAGGTAACATGCTTTTAATTTGTTTTGCAAAACCCTAAAATTTATGCACTGACCACTTATTCTTGGATGATGAGTTAGAGAGTCAATAGAGCTTTTGCTATGATAGGGCTCGACGGGCGAACTGACACCTTTCATACGGAAAGCTTATCAGCAAATTTTGCAAATGAAAAAAGAAGCATGTTTAGTTGTTAATGGACTTAGGCTGATAAGTTTGCCCAGAAAACTTAGGGAGAATCTTGACACACTCTCCTCAAAACCTATGGTTAAATATGGAGTTTATTTGACCGCAGTTGCACTTTTTTTTGCTTTGATTTTGCTACCTCCGATTTTAGGCATAATTATTAAGTGGAATGTGATGGGAGAGGTTTTAGGAAATGGTGAGCTCGTAGCTCGCATTCTAAACGCTGCGAAAAACTCCTTCATGATAGCAGCGTTAGTCTCTCTTTTGGATGTTGCAGCGGGGATTCCTATGGCTTGGTTTATAGCTCGTGGAAGATCTAAATGGATAAATTTTCTAGACACTCTCGCTGATGTTCCTTTTATAGTGCCCACGGCTGTGCTTGGTTATTCGCTTCTTCTCTTCTGGTATAAACCTGAAGGAATTTCAGCCCTTTTTGGCGGTTCACTCGTTTCGCCTGGATGGCTTCTTATCACTCTTTTACATTTCACTTTTTCTTATCCAATTGTAGTAAGAGTCATAGTAGGTGCCTTACTGGATTATAAAATTGAATATGAGCAGGCGTCGAGAACTTTGGGTGCGCCGCCGCTTACAACGGCTAGAACGGTTACGCTTGGAATTATAAAGCCCTCGTTAATTGCAGCGTTCATACTTGCCTTTGCAAGGTCAATTTCGGAAACTGGAGCGACTATGATGGTTGCCGGAGTCTTTGAAAATGGACCCGTTTTCATACAGAACATGAAAGACGCGTTTTCAGCTCAACCGCCCCAGATTAATCAAGCAGTCTACGAGGGTTCCACTACTTTTGCGAGTCTTATCCTCATAATTGTTTCATGTTTAATTTTTGTAGTAGTACGCACTCTCGGAAGTAGGCTAAAGTTGCCAATAAAGGGAGCTTGGCCAACATTGGAGAGAAAACTGAGCTATTCCTCGGCAACGCTTCTTCGGAATGGCACTTCACTTTTAATCTTCCTTATCCTTGTGCTTATTCCCTCGTTGTTTGTGGCGCTTCCAGCTTTTGAAGCCCTTTCAACAGATGCGCTGTCAAAAGCGCTAGCGGGTGTAGAGCCTTGGACAGATTATTGGCAAAGTCTCCTACTCTCCTATTCTCTTGGAGCGGTTGTAACCGTTTTGAACGTTCTTATAGGTTTGCCCATGGCAATAATAGTTGCGAGAAAGAGACTTGGAAACTTTTCATCGGCTTTAAATATGCTTGTGGATATCCCAATAATAGTTCCATCAGTGGCGTTGGGTGTTTCTCTTAAATTCTTTTGGAAGGAAACTTTAGCCTTCATACCAGACGTTTGGCTTCTTGTCTTTGCGCATTTAGCAATTACGTATCCATATTTTGTGAGGTCTATGTCTGCGGCTGTTGAAAGGATAGGCTTAGAATTGGAAGAGGCCTCTAGAACTTTAGGGGCTAAGCCCTTTGGCGTCTTCAGAACTATAATATTTCCGTTAACTAAATACTCAATGTTTTCTGGCGCAATAATGGTTTTTACAAGAAGTGTAAGCGAAACGGGCGCCACATTGGCGGTTACCAAACTTAAAACGGCTCCTGTGGTTCTCGTTGATTGGGTTAAGGGAAAAGTTATTGCCACATCTTTGGAAATGGGTTTAGGTTGCGGTTTCTTAATATTAATCTCCTTTATAATACTATTAGTCTTAAGACTTATCGTTAAGGGTAAGGGAAGATATTAACATGACGTTCGGAGAGGAACCCTAATGCCGGACGTGCGCCTAGTCAATGTTACAAAAAAGTTTGGCAAAATCGTGGCTGTGGACAACGTTAGCCTTCACATTCGCGATAAGGAATATTTCTCGCTTTTAGGTCCGAGCGGTTGTGGAAAAACAACGCTTTTAAGGCTTATTGCTGGGTTAATCCAGCCTGACGATGGCGAAATTTACATTGGAGATAGGCTTGTTAATGATGTGCCGCCTGAAGATAGGGATATAGGTTTCGTTTTTCAAACTTTCGCCCTTTTTCCGCATATGACCGCTTGGGACAATGTGACTTATGGTCCAAGAGTGAAAGGTTTTGACACGAGAAAGGCTGAAACGATAGGACATGAAGTGTTGGAAATGGTTAGATTGCATGAGCGTTTGGACGCCTTTCCAAACGAGTTAAGCGGTGGAATGATGCAGCGAATAGCCGTGGCAAGAGCCTTGGCAGCGGGAGCGAAATTACTGCTTTTAGACGAGCCTTTAGGGCAGTTGGACGCTAAAGTGAGGAATGAACTGCGTTATGAAATAAGAAGGATGGCGAAAGATTTGGAGTTAACAGCCATACACGTGACGCATGACCAGTCTGAGGCTATGGCAATTTCAGACAGGATAGCAGTTATGAAGAAAGGAAAGATTTTGCAGGTAGGAACTCCAGGGGAGCTTTACATAAATCCACAAAGCATATTTGTGGCTCACTTTATTGGAGAATCAAACTTTCTTGAAGGATACGTTTCAAAAATAAGTGGCAAAACAGCAACTGTTGAACTCCGCGGCGGAATAAAGGTTCAAGCAGTTAATAATAAAGATGTAAAAGAGGGCGAAAAAGTGCTTTTAGCCATAAGACCAGAAATCTTCATGATTGAAAAAGGAAAAAAGGAAATAAAAAACGCCATTTCAGGCAAAATAGAAAGGATCACCTTCGAAGGAACAAACATGAGGTATGAGGTTAGACTTAAAAATCAAGATTTAGTTGTAATTGTTAAACCTTCCTTGACAGAAGAATGGTTTAACATTGGCGAAGAAGTAACTGTCTGCTTCCCAGCAGAAAAAGCCCATACGTTCAAATATCCAGAAGTTGGATTGAAGGAGGAAATAGCCGTTGAGTGAACTAATAAAATGGTTTGAAAAGAGAAGGGAAACAAAAGCTTTGGCAACTGTGCAACAACATTTGGCTCTAACAACTGGAATCGTTGAGGATTTAGAAAAGGCAATAATTGCAGCCATAAAAAACGGCGAAAAAGAAATGCAAAAATGCATAGAAAGGGTGACAAACGGTGAAAAGGAAGCGGACAAACTTCGAAGAAAAGTTATGGACGAAATTTCAAAGGGAGAACTTCCCCCAAATGATAGGGTGGACTTAATGGACCTAGTGAAAAGGGTGGACATGGTTGCAGATTGGAGCAGAGAATCTACCCGCGTGCTCGGCGCAATTTCAATGGCATATGTGCCAAACTCCATAAAAAACGAATTTATAGAGATGGTTAAAGGAGCAAAGGAATGCACGATCTCCCTCCAGAAATGCGTGAACAAGATGATGACGAAACCCCAAGAAGCCCTCCAAGCGGCAGACATGGTGGAAAGGGAAGAGGAAAAGGTTGATGACATCCATGAAAAGGCGAGAGCGCTTCTTGGAAAAGAAGAAATACCTAAGGCGGGAATAGCAGTTTTAATAAGCCAATTGTTTGAGGCTATAGAAATGATTGCAGACGCATGTGAAGATGCATGCGACCAAGTTAGAATTATAATGGTTAGGAAATGAGGTAGGCGCATATGACAGAAGTGAAAATTAACATATCAGAACTTAAAAGTGAAGGAGAAGACGTAGTAAAAGAATTGGCTGGGTTCATAAAAGAAAAAACAAACGCTGAAGTTGAAACAGCCACAGACTTCATAACTGTAAAGGGAGAAGAAAAGGTTTCCAAAAGATATTTGCGAGTGCTTCTAAAGAAGTTTTTACATCAAATAGAATTGAAAGAGTATTTCAGAGTTATAAGCCACGAAGGCTCTTTGATGGTTAAAGAGAAGAAAACCGAAGAAGAATAGGGAACACTATTTCTTTTTAATCGCCTCAAGCTTCTTTTTGGCTAAATCCTCTTGAATTTTAAGCGTATAATGCCTTATCACATAAACATTCTTGTAAGCTTCCAAAAGCTTTCCATCGGCTACAAACCTTTCAGCCTCGTTTAGTAAAGTTTGCACTTCGCGACGGTTAGGTATAACATCAATTTTTTTTGGATTTGGTTTCCAATTAGCTCCGTTGTTTTCGCTTCGAAGTATTATGGAGAATAAGAATAGTGCATATTCTAGTTCTGCTGCAAAATGCCAAAGGCTATCAGAAAACAAGGTGTCATTTTTATTGTTTAACGCTGTCATGGATTTTTCTAAGTAACTCTTGGCATTTTTTAAGGTCTTCAATATTTTCTCATTAACGCTCATTGTCTCAACCATTTCGGCACTTTAATACGTGCTCTATCTTTTTTATTCGTTTCGCCAAAATTAGCTTTCTTTCTTTGCAACAAAAAGGATGCCTAAAAGTATTAACGTAGCTCCAAAAACAAAAATTGGCGCTGGTTTTTCTTGAAACAAAATTAATCCCAGAAGGGTTGCGCCAACAGGTTCAAGCAAAGCCATGGTCGCAGTTTCAAAAGATTTTAGATTTGATAAAGAAGAAAAAGCTAAGGTGCGGGCTACAGCTGTAGGCAACACGCCTAATCCAACCAATGGAAGAAAGCTTTCTATGGTTATTGGCAATTCTAAAGTTTTGTTTGCAACAGCTAATCCTAAGACACCAACAATTATCGCTGTTAAAAAATAGATGGGTAACATGATGGAAAAAAGGTCCATCCGCCCCCTTATCTTCCTTCCATAAGTGAGGAAGAAGGCTTCAAGCAAAGCGGCTAACGTGGCTTCTAAATCCCCCTTCAGTTTAGGAGAAAAACTATCCAATGAAGTGTCAGTCATTTGGGTTTCAGCGTAGGCAATAACGCAAACGCCAATAAAGGATAATGTTAAGCCTAAAACAGCAAGGCTTGAAGGTTTAGCTTTATATAGGAAGCTTGAGAAAACTAAGGAAAAAATTGGAGCTGTGTTAACGAGAACTGTTGCGTTTAAAACTGTTGTGTCCTTCACGGCAGATATGAAAAATATGAAGTGTAAGCCAAGGAAAACGCTGAGAACAAGGAGATTTCCTAAATTCTTTTTGATGAGGGCAAAGCTAAAAACTTTTCTAAACACAAAGAACGCTATAACTAATGCAAGGCAAGCGATGATTAAGCGCCAGAAAGCTATAGAAAATACATCAAAATTTTGAAGATACCTTATAAAGATGGCTGAAGTTCCAAAGAGGATGCCGGCAGTTACACCTTCTATAATGGCTATTTTCCTTGTTTTAACATGCATAGTGTATGTTCTTCTCCAAATCACATTTATACATTTTCGCTTCTAAAAAGAAATTAAAAAGGTGAAAATAGATGAATACTGAAGAAATTATGAAATTAGCCTTAGAACTTGCTGAAATAAAAGAAGTTCCAGCCGATAGCGCCATCTATGTAAAGGGCGAAAAAATCAGGAAAGTCCTTTTCGGCTTAGACGCTGGCGTTCCGGAGCTTTTACTTGCCAAACAGTTGGGTTATGACGCCGTAATTGCCCACCATCCACCAGGCGGAACTGCAGCAATAAATTTCCATAAAGTTTTTAAAAGACATGTCCAGCAGATGGTTTCCGTTGGAATTCCGAAGGAAGAGGCAGAGAAAGCTGTTGAAAGAAAGCTTGAAGATTTAGAAGTGGAAGCTCACACGAGAAATTATGCTCAAGCAGTGGATGTGGCAAAATTTTTGAAAATGCCCTACATGAACATTCACACACCCTTAGATGAAGTTGGAAGAAGAATCATGAGCGAAAAAATAAACAGCAAAATAACAAAAAATTCAAAGGTGAAAGATGTTGTTTCTGCCTTGAAAGAGCTTTCAGAATTTAAAAATGCCATCACTGACATTAAGGTCCGCCTTGGAAAACCCGAAAATCCAGCTGGAAAAGTTGTGGTTTCCCATGGAGCAGGAACAAATGGCGGCTATGAAATTGCAAAAACCTACTTTAAGCATGGTATTGGAACAGTGATTTACATTCACATAAGCCCCGCTGATTTGGCAAAGCTAAAGGCTGATGGTGTAGGAAACCTTATAGTGACTGGACATATTGCAAGCGATTCTGTAGGCATAAATCCTCTAATTCATAAACTCGAAGAAAGGAACGTTTCGGTAACAACAATGGGCATCATTCCAAGCTAAAAGAAGACTGATTATGAAACCTGTTCGCTGCTGTGACGAAAAAGAAAATGCCGAAGAAAGCTACAGGTTATTTCCATAGTTAACAACTCATTGGTTAAATCATAAGGATGAGAAAAAAGGGGAGTTATGGGTAAATCCAGAATTTCGTTCCATAGTTTCCTGTACACGTGACTACGTCGTATATGTCAATTTTGCATGGAAGCCCGTCAGCGCTTGGAGCAAGGTCTGCTGTGGGAGTGTAGGCCGGATCTGGCCAATATCTGCCTTGGGTTCCGTACGGACCTGTGATAACTACTACGTCGTAGATGTTGATTTGCATGTAACCGGCTCTGGGTTTGGGTCCTTCTATTCTCCACCAGTACCAGTCTGTTTCGCCCAATGTCGGAGTTTCAGCCCAATAGTTTCTGTTTGCCTTAAAGTATGCCCATGTTGAGTTTAAGGAGACTAAGTAGTATGGGCCAGAGCCAACCATGGTTTCATTTAATGGAAGGTTGCCAGGGGTGATGCCGTACGCTTCACCTCTAGCCCAATATGTGACATTTATCTTTGCCCCGTTCGGTAGGTCTTTGTAGATGTGGATTTTGCCTTTCACTATTTCGTAGTCGTGGTCGCCTGTAGTGTCGGATTGTTTTAAGGTTATTACATCGTCTTGTACGATGGAGACGACCTCAACTGGTGCATACTTGGCTTGCACTGGCAGCGGAAGATCGCCTGGCGTTGTCATGTTGACTCCTTCAACGAACACTTTGTGTGCAGGTCCAGCTGTTCCCGGGTTGTCTGGGTCTTCGCATAACGGATACACTTTATATGCTGGCGGGTAAATGCACAAATTTGTGGACCCAGGCGCATTGAGATAGAACCAACAGCTTTTGTTGTCCCAGTAGCATTCCATGAAGTTGGGATCTGTTGGGCTTATTCTAACGTGGTGTAGGTCTTTAAAGTCAATCCAATACAAAGCATCAGGTGTCTGGTACACATACCACATGCCGAATACGTTAGAAGCGCCCGTGAAGTCTTCAAGTTTGTTGCCTGTTATTGGTTCTATGTAGGTGACGCTTGGTCTCCACCACCATTTAACTAGTGATTTTTCTAAATCCACGTCAAAGTCCAAGGCAATTTCTGGCATTTCATACATTGGATCCAGCGGGTTCAGCACTAGGTTATGACCCTGAATCATTTCCCACAGTATCTCGTTCTCTGGCCACATGCTATAGAGGGGGTTAAAGTCCAGCGGAGCATTCATACCAATTTTAATTGGTTCGTTAATAGCAGTTAAAAGGCGAAAAGCGCTTATCATTGTGAAAAAGTTCCACAAGCTACTGCCAAAGAATTTTACTGTGCCGAGCAGGTTTCTAGAGGCATAAGGAACATTTTTAGTGAAAATGGGAATCCAAAGGGCATACTTATCTATTATGAGGCTTTGGGCATGCATGCATGCCTGTCTGGACTCCTCTGGACTAGACGCATACATTGCTGCTTCGAGGGCTTCGTCGAGATCCGAATATCCCGGTGTGTAGTCGTTGTGTCCGCCATATTCTGGCAGCCACATTTGACTGTGGAAACATTTATAAAGGTATGTTGGAGGAAACCTTCCTCGAGGAATCCTTTCTATGCTTTTGAGATATTGTCCTATCTCCTTTGCCCCTACATCCCATCCGTCTGAGGCGAGATGGTAGTCACGATAATACCAACATAATTCGGCAAGAATTGTTGGCGGTACAACATGCTCGTTTACTGGTATGCCTATACTGCGCAAATTCTCTACTATTTGGTGCGCATACATATACCTATAGGGGTCGTCTACAATATAGTATTTGAGCGGGTCCAAGTTAGGCCTGCCTGGTTTGCCCCACCAACCCTCTGGATAGTTTAATATTCCATCTCCTTCCAAATCCTTCCATCCCCCTGCAGTAAGGTGTATAAGAGCAAGTATTGGGCTATATGGATATGGATAGTTTGCTCCGATTAGGCTTCCATTCATCCAGCCTTGGGATGGCGCAGCGATTGGAACATCGATTCTTTTCGCAAATAGTTCTTTAAAAACAGTTCCAATGATCCATTCTTTGTTAACTAGATGAAAGACTGCTTTTCTGAAGTTCACGTCGTTCATGGGGTTGCGCCAGTTCGGATATGATGGAATTGTGTAGTTGCTCTGAATTGCTTCACCAATCACCGTGAATGTGAGCTCAAAATAGGTGTTTATCTCAGGCCTGGTTATGGCATCATAAAATTCCGCTGGTCTTAACCCTCCAATGTAATCAACTTTTCCTGCAACCAAATCAGCATAGCTGCGCGGGAAACTAATTTCCACCCCTGAAGCCCGTGGACCATATTGCAAAGGCACAGGTACAAGCCCAGATGACATAGAATTAGTCATCAGCAGTACTAATAGAGCCAACGACAAGGCAAGTGCTGGAAAGGATTTCCGTAACATCATAATTTTCTCCTCTCAACCAATATGCATTCATCGTCCAACTAAAAAGACTCAGCGCAATTCGTTGATTAATGCACCTTCTATTTATACTTTATGAAACAATTTTTCATGCGCCCAAAAATTCCAAAAAAGAAATGTTAGAGCATTGAACAATTTTAAGCGCGTTGACAATTTATAAACAGAAAACGGAAGCCAAAAACACTTTAACCAGACAACTCAACATCATAAACCTTGAGTCGATTAAGTCTTGATTCGCGTTGATTTGCACACCCACACAAACTATTCACCCGACGCGTCGATCTCACCAAAAATTATAGTAGACGAGCTCCACGCACATCCCTACATAAAAGCTGTTGCGATAACGGACCATAACACAGTTAATGGGTACTATAAAGCCCGAGAACTGGCTCGTGCCTACGAAGATATTCTAATAATTCCCGGAGTTGAAGTAAGCACCATTCATGGTGACCTAATAGTTCTAGGCGTTGTAGAATTGCCACCAAAGCCCTGGACTGTTGAAAGTATTATTGATTTTGCAAGTGAAAGAAAAGCATTAACCATTGCCGCCCATCCCTACAGAGCTCGTGGTCTAGGTGACTTAACCAGAAATTACCATGTTGATGCCGTTGAAGTTTTAAACGGCACTTTATCAACCCAACTTAACAGAATGGCTGAAAACTTGGCTAAGGAGATGGGTTTGCCGGGTGTTGCTGGTAGCGATGCCCATAATGTTAATGAGTTGTGGAGCGTTTACACTCAGGTTCAAGCTTCCTCCGATGTTGATGAGATTTTGAAAGCTATAAAAAATGGACTTGTCAGGGTTTTTTCAGCCGGGAAGTCAATACATTTTTAAAATAGCAAAGAGCATGATTACTGCGTTAGCGGTTGAAAAGCATGAGTTCATTAAAAATTGGCTTTCTAGGCGGAACCCAAGAAGTGGGTAGAATAGCCATCTCAGTGAAAACCGAAAAGACGCAGGTTTTGCTTGATTACGGCGTCATGTTAAACCATGAACCAGGCTTCCCAATGCATGTACCCCCAAAAGATGTGGACGCACTAATCTTAACCCACAGCCATCTGGACCATTCTGGGGCGGTTCCAATATTTTACATTCACGGAAAAAAGCCCCTATACACTACAAGGCTGAATTTGGAGCTAACACAAATACTAATTTCCGATTTTATCCACCTTTCCAGTTACTATTTACCCTACGAATATCTTGAACTGAAATCCATGATGAGAAGCAACAAGGATATGGATTTCGGCGTCGAAGAAAAAATTGGCGATATGAAGTTTCAACTTTTCAGCGCTGGACACATTCCAGGAAGCGCCCAAATACTGATTGAGGCTGAGGGAAAACGGGTTCTTTACACTGGAGACTTCAACACTGTTGACACAAGGCTTCTGAAAGGGGCAAAAATGGAGTATGGCAACTTAGATGCTGTAATAATTGAAAGCACTTATGCAGACGAAGACCATACAGAACGCTTAGAACTAGAGAAACGCTTTGTGGAAGAAGTGACGGATGTTGTTGAAAGAGGCGGTTCTGTTCTAGTTCCAGCCTTTGGCGTTGGAAGGTCCCAAGAAATTGCATGCGTTTTAGCTGCACACCATTTTGAGTATCCCGTGACAATGGATGGGATGGCACGGGAAGCAAGCCGAATACTAATGAACTATAGGGACTTCCTCAAAGATCCAAAACTTTTCATGGATGCCATGCACTCTGTGGAGTGGGTTGAAGGTTGGCGAGACCGAAGAAAGGCAATTAAAACGCCTGGTGTGATAATTTCGCCGGCGGGGATGCTTAAGGGTGGTCCAGCAGTTTTTTACACTTCAAAAATTGGGAAGAAGGCGCATAACGCCATATTTTTGGTTAGTTATCAGATTCCTGGAACGCCCGGAAGAGAATTACTGGAAAAGGGCGTCTGTCTTATTGATGGAAAAATTAGGAAGGTTAAGGCACGGGTTGAGCATTTTGATTTTTCATCCCATTGCGGTGCAAGCCAACTTAAAGATGCAGTTAAAAATCTCGGCGGAAACCCCAAGGTTTACGTGGTTCACGGGGCGGAGGGAAACTGCGAATTGTTTGCAAAATGGGTAAGAAATGAATTAGGGTTAGAAGCTTTCGCCCCAAGGGCTGGCGATGTATTTGAAGTTTAAAGTGAAAGCATGAAAATTGGAATATTGCAAATTGGAAAAATAAATTCCAATATAATCCAAAGAATTCAGGAAAACTTGAGAATGATTTTTCCAAAAACCACATGTGTAGTTATCCCTAAAAGGTTGCCAATTCCAGAAGAAACCTTCGATAAAACAAGAAATCAGTATTTTTCCAGTGCCATATTAAGCAAGGTTCGAGAGTATACGGAAAAAGAGGAAGCCTTACATCGGGTTCTTGGGATTGTGGATGTTGACATCTTCGTTCCGGGGTTAAACTTTGTTTTTGGAGAGGCAGAATGCCTAGGAAAAGCAGCATTAATATCTTTGTGGAGACTTAAGCCAGAATTTTATGGTGAGCGTCCAAACATGGAGCTTTTTCTGGAGAGAAGCACAAAAGAAGCGGTGCATGAGCTTGGACACGCTTTAGGTTTGAGGCATTGTTCTAATCCTTTTTGCGTTATGTTTTTCTCCAATTCTATATTCGACACGGATAGAAAGCAAAGTTTATTCTGTAACAAATGCTACTTGAAAGTTGAAAAAGTTATTGAAAAGTTAGGGTAGGAGCCTTGAAGGACAAACCTGATTTGGGGATTATACGTTTGACGCCTATCTTGGCAAGCTTATTATTTGGAGTTTTTTGCGCTTTCCTGATTTCAGCATCTTCCATGGAAACTTATGAAATAACCCCCTTTTCTGAGGGCGTCGGGTCTGTTGGTAATGCCTTATATTTTGTCATTCTTGTGGGTTTAGGCGCATCGATATTGTATTTGCTTTTGAAGAAGAGAAATCATAGGTTAATAAAATTGATTGTTGGTTTCGCTTTGACGATGGCTGTTTTTCTGCTTTCAATCGTCTATTTAAGCGCTGCCTTCTCCATTTTTGTTGCTCCACACATGGAAATTTTGATTTTGTCTTTATCCATTTTCATAACAGCGATGGCTGACCTAATAATTTTTAGAACAAGAAGCGAACTCTGCAATGTAATGATCCTTTGTTTGGGAGGAGGTTTAGGCTCTTTTTTGGGGTTCACGGTTCCAACTTTAAGCGCTTTTTTGATTCTGATTTTCTTGGCGGTTTATGATGCCTTTGCCGTTTATCACGGACCTGTTGGAAAAATAGCCCATAGTGGCTTAGAACAGCTTCGGGGTTTAAGTTTCTCTTTTAAGGATATCCAAATGGGGTTGGGTGATCTAACATTTTATTCTATGCTCTCTGGACATATGCTCCTTTACTTTGGCTTCCTTCCATGCTTAGCTTCTTTGATTGGCATTTTAGCCGGATGCCTTTTAGCTTTTAAAATGTTGGAGAAGCGTGGTATGTTTCCTGGACTGCCTTTTCCGATATTTTTGGGTTTGACAGCTGGCTTTCTTGTTTCGCTATTTGGATTCTAACCTTTCATCGTTGATAGGATTAGGCGGGTTGTGTTCACGTCAACCTCTACGATTCTGCAGTTTTTGAACTCTTTAGATTTTCCAAGAACGTCTTTGACTATTACGTTGTTGCTTTCTGTTTTGGCGTGGATTACGTCTTTGTAGACTGTTTTTCCGTCTAGGATTACGTTAAACTCGCACATTTCACATTCAACCAGCAACTAATAAAATAAAGGTTAGTTATAAATTTGGAGTTTGAAGCATTTTTAATTCATATTTGGGATAAGTAATTATAATCCATGAGCATTATACCAGTTAAATCCTTAATGAATTAAGAAAGAGGATGCCAATGCATAAAAAACGCAATTTCGCTAAGCCTTCAAGCTTTGACATATTCCAAATTTTAACGGAAACCGCTCAAAAAGAGAAAAAGAAGCGTAGAGAAGCGCTTTTGGCGCCGCTGGGCGTAAAAGAGTTTTTCGTTGAAGGAAAAATAACAATTAACAAGAGAATCTGCGAAGGCGTTGAATGCAAACTTTGCATAAAAGCTTGTCCAACAAACGCTTTATACTGGAAAGCGGGGGAGGTTGGGTTCATAGAAGAGCTTTGCATATATTGTGGCGCCTGCGTCTTAAGCTGCATAGTGGATGATTGCATAAAGATAACACGGAAAAGAGAAAATGGCGAAATAGAAAGTTTCAGCACACCCAGAAGCTTTACAATGCTGGAGCATAGCATAAACAACAAAAAACGCCACGAAAGGGTTAAGGCAATACTCCCAACAACCGAGAAATATTTGATACTTTACAGACCGCAAATGGTTCCTCCATAATTCCTCCATAATTTTGGTTGTGAAAACAGCCAATAGCGACCCTTCCCCTCTAGATTTTCCAAAAATTCAGAACAGCGTACTCCTGAACAGCGACTGCCCAAGAATTATTATTGTCAAAAGTTCTTGATTTTGCAGAGTCCCTGACTTAGATGAATTGTAAGGTTACAGAATACTCGAAATTTTTATATAATAAACTGGTTTATGAGGCAGAACAGCCTTCTGCTTTGCAGGTGAAATACATGAAAAGTTGGCGAATATTCCTATTATTGGTAACGTTAGCCCTATTTTCAATTTTAATGCGTAATGTAAAAACCGCAAGTTCATCAAGCAACTCTACAAGTGTTACAGTTGGAGTTTTGATTGTAAATGTGGAAAAAGTGGATTTGGCTGCGAGCAGTTATCGGTTAGACTTCTATCTATGGTTCTGGTTTAATCCTTCTGAAATAAGTTTGGACGATGTGAAGGAGTTTGAGTTTGTTAACGGATTTCCCACAAAATATGAAGTCAAGGTAAACGAAACGTTGGGATATTTGGAATACCGTGTTAGAGGAGATTTTATAAAAACCTTCGATTTCTCTCGATACCCATATGAAACTCATGAGCTGACAATAGAAATAGAACACAAAAATCTTAACGCCTCTTTCTTAGTCTTTGAAGCAGACCCAACGTCAACCGTTGACGAAGCCGTAAATGTGGCAGGATGGGAGATTGGAGATTTCGAGGCAAGCACAATGGAGCATTCATACATTGATGAAGTATATTCTAGATTTGTGTTTAGCATCACATTAAAACGCCCTACAATTTCTTCATTCATTAAAAGCGTCTTACCTGTTTCTGTTATAACCATGATATCCTTGCTTGCTTTTGCCATATCGCCTCAAAACTTTGCTCAAAGAATAGGCTTAGGCGTCACAACTCTAATGTCTGCAACGGCTTTCCATTTGGCACTGCTCAGTGGCATACCTCCAGTAGGCTATCTTACTTTAGCTGATAGAATGATGCTAGCCATATACGCAGTTTTCCTCTATAATCTCTCAGCGTCTGTTTACATCATGAAACTTGTAGATGCAAAGAAAACAGAAGAAGCCCAAAAATTCAACAAGAAAGCACTGAAAATACTGCCAATACTCATCGCGGTTCTAATAATAACTCAACTAATCCTTTAAAATGTAAGAAGTAAAAAATACTGTCAGGTTTTTGTTTGCCATTTTTCTTGGAGGAATTTTGGTATGTCGGATGAGTCGCGTGGTCCAACTAAGACTTGCCATCCGCTTAGCTCTTCTATTTCTCCGCTTATGCGGGCTGCCTTTCCTGGAATTATGAGTTTTCTATGTTTAACCTTACCTTCTATTCCTGAAGTTTTTATTGCTTCAGCGACTTTCTCTGCTGTTAGTTTGCGTCCGGCTACGGCGCTGTCTACGGCTATTCCCTCCGTGTCCACTACAAGTAAATATGTGTTTATTTTTGCATTTTCGATGTCTGAAGCTACTGTATAGTATGTTAGGGCGAAGTTTGTTGTGAACATTACTGGCGAGTTTTCGTCTGGCGTTCCAAAAACTTTTAAGCCTGGCTCCACAGCCACTGGTTTTCTTGGGTCTGTGTAAATGTTTTGGCGTAGTATTACTGGCGGAAGAAGCGCCCAACCATCCACATTATGCATTATTATAATGTCCGCAAAGCGGACAATTAGCATTGCTGCCAGATAGGCTTCTCTCCACTTGGCAATCTCCTCTGGAGACTCACCCTTTTCTATCCAAGCAATCATGGGCACACCCATTAAAGGAAAGCCTAAAAGTTCATCGCCTCTCTTGCATGCGGCTCTTCGAATCATGACAAAATTGTTAAACGTATCCGCTAAACCCTCGCCTTGGAAAGTGCCGGGGTCCAAAACCAAGTCTTCAACACCATACGCAAGAAGGGTTTTCGTTAATGACTTAAGCAGTTTCAAATCGCCTGGGGCAAAAACCGTTAGTGGACACTGGTATGTGATGGCTATTTCAGCCATATCCCTCCAGTTCTCTTTTGTTGCTGCATACAAGAGCGGTTTCGATTTTGGAATAGCCTCTAATCCCGCTTCGAGAACTTTTGGGTTTAATGAACATAATATTAATGGTAAGCGTGTGTTTTCAGCCACTTTCTTAACAGTTGCCTTAAATTTTTCCGGGTTATTTGATGTTGAGCGTATAGCTATCATGTCAAGTTTTAATGTTTGCCCAATGTATTCGAAGCTAAAATCTTCTGTCTTCTTGATTCTCTCTAATATTTCTTCTTCAGACATTTCGTCGGTTACGTCTATGGCTATGGCTGTTGGGTTGAAATATGTGAATTCGTGGCGGTACATGACAAGTTTTCCGCCAATTTTTATGGCTTTGTCGCCGGTGCCTATGACGATTTCTTTTATTGCTGGTTTCAGCATTTCTTTTAGCTGTCGGTAAGCCTTTTCATACTCCTTCGTTAAAAGTGGTGGACACTTTTCAATGGTTACTTCACGGTTGACAACCTTTGTTGCGAAAGCCATACAGTTTTCTTCGCCGCATTCCTTACAGTTGATTTTTGGAAGAAGCTTGTAAACGTCTATTGGGCTTAGCTCTCTAATGCCAACTTTTCCCTTAATTTCCCTTTCACTCATCTGCTCATCTGCTCCAGTTTAAATTTTCATGGAAACCCAGTCCATAAGCCGCTCAGCATTACCCGAACCGCCGCTCAACAGCTGATTAATTATATCTTTTATGGTTTTTACGGCGGCTGGATGCATCATCATAAACAAATCCACGCCAGTAAGCAACAACGTCAAAGCTGTAACAACCTCCCATAAGGGTCCTCTCAACTCTCTTGGTTCCCATTGCGGCGCCATTTCTAACCATGCCTCTCTGGCTGCCCAAGCGTTTGTTGTTCCAGAAGACATAGGATGAGCTAGTTCCGGGTCTCCCATTAAAGCTGCAAGCCTAGCCCTCTCCATATTAGTAAACGCATAATCCAGACCATAACCAAGGGCCGCCGTTGTCAAATCCATAACTATGTCCTCTTTTGGCAGAAAATCATAGAGGCGGCGGTTAAGTTCTCTGGCAAGGTTCAAATCCATGGGCGTGAAGGATAATGCCACATGCCCATATTTCTTTACAAATTTTGCGCATCTCTCCACGTCCATGTCCCTGGTTATTGAGCTTATGAGGAATCTTTCTCCAGCAAAGGTTTCAGCCACAGCCTCAAAAACATCAGCATCCTTAACCGGGTCTCCGCAACCACCAATTATGAGGGGCACATCCACGGCTTGAGCAACCTCTTCTATGGTTTTTACTGCTTCTTTTGGCGGAGCATCCTTAATGAGAGGGTCTATGCTTATCAAATGCACAGTTAAGAGGTCTGCCCCAAACTTTTCAACAGCCAGTTTAGCCCAACCAGCTGGGTCTTCCATAACATCTTTCACATGCATTTTCACAGCCTTTGGTAATGGGACTTTCATGTCGAAAACGTCTATGGCTATGACTGGCGGATGCGGCATGGGTCTTTCAAAAGTGTAGAAGGCTGGGGTTGTTTCGCCTCCGATGATTATGGATTTTCCGCGAGTGCCGCCTTCGCTTTTTGTGGCTCCAAGCTTAACTTCAACAACCTTGCCCGAATAAGTTTCAACGGGTGGTATAAACTCCGTTTCGATTATCGCTGTTGGCTTGGCTTTGGCTGGTGGAGCAATTTTTGGCACTGTGATGGCTGGTGCTGCCACCGTGCCTGGTTGTATCCAAATTTCTAGGTCGCCAACACTCATTTCAAAATCTTCAAGTTCAACTTCCTGAAGCTTGGCAAGAAGCTCTATTAAACGGGGGCTCAGTTTTATTCCTAAGACTTCTTCTTTCTCTTTTTTCGCCAAGGTTTTCACCTTTTCTCTGTTTTTTCGCTTTTCATGGAACGAACAATGACTTTTTTGGCGTAGATTTTTGCATCTTTTAATATTATTTTGAAGCCTCCAGCAGTTATTGGTAAAGTGGATGCCGTAACAACTGGCATTGGAGCCGCTTCTTCCTTGACTTCGGCCGGTGCTGCTTCTTCAACAGACACGATTTCTTCTTTCCATCTTTCCACAACTGGGTGATTGCGCTCTTTTAGAAAGGTTTTAAGCTCATCGATTGTTTTTGCCTCTTCCTCTGTGGCAACCTTGTCAAGGAGTTCCGCCGGGATGAAGTCTTTCACCCTTTCCTTGACTTCTTTTGGCAGCCAAACAACGCGGTTCCACCCCCCGTCTGCCTGCAGAAACTTTGGAGAGCGCATGTATTCTATGGATATTCCGTGGAATCCGTCAACTTGGCGTCCTCCAGCCGTTGAATCCGCCAGCGTCGAAAAGCCTAAACCGTTTACAGCTATATCTCTATAACCTCTGTGAATTATTCCGAAACCGTCAACCTCTGGAATGTAGAAAGCTACAGCTTCAAAGCAACCGCAGGAAGTGTGTGGATAACCGAAGGCTGTGTAAAGCCAAACCTTTGAAATTTCTCCCAAAGATTTTTTCTTCACAGCATCGTTAACGCCTGAAAACTCTCCCTTAACAGGGTCTAGCAGTTCGCCCTTTTCAATCGTGAAAACTGGTCCTTTAGGGTCTATGTTTGCTGCTGCCCTACCGTCAAACCAGCTTATGGCTCCGCAGTTTGAATACCGCTGAGGCGTTATTACGCAGACATGGGTTGGAGCGAAGGATTGGCATAATATGCATCCGTAAAATTTGTCAACCTCTTCGTCTTTTAGTCCCCTTGCTCTGGCGTCTCTTGCTTCGTAGATTTGTATGGCTTCGTTGTAGAGTTCTTTCACTTTTTCTGGGGCTGTTATGAAGGTTACCTGAATCTTCTCGATTATGGGTAGTTCACTTTTGAAAAGTCTATGTAAAACTTTTCCGATGTATTGGAATGAGTTTAAGCCTTTCTGGAAGGATTTCTTGTTAAGCCTAAGCCAAATATCATAGCGCTGATTTAGGTGCATGAAACCTTCAATGTAGTTGCAGTAGGCGTGGATGCGTCTTTCTATTACGCCTTCCAATTCTGGCTCAAGCGTGGAACCAGCAACTTCGATAAGGATGCCGAAGGGATACGTTTTTCCTTCCTCCATGTCTTTCAAGTCTGGTCCGATGATGCTTATTTTTTCGTCCTCAATTTCCTCTGGTTTTTTCACCCTTGCAAGCTCGAATTTTTCTTTGACTTTTGGTCCACCGAGCTCCACGTACATGTCTTCTTTGCGGATTCTTTCGCCTTCGTAGATTACGCCTACGTCGACTGGTATGTCTTTAAACATTGACATTTTATTCTCCTCCAACTTTTTCAATTATTACCTTAAGATTTTCCATCCAATCCTTAATCGGCATGTTTGGGAATGACCAGCTTGCATGAGGCTGATAATAATTGTCTAAAGTTATGGTTTTTAGGTTTGGCGCGAAATGTTTGAGTCCAGAAAGGATTGTCCACTCCATATAATATGGAAGCCCAACAAATAGGGCTAAGTCATACTGCCCTCCACCATCCAAACCCTTCCACGCAGCGTCTGTCAGTCTGTTTCCAATGTCCACGGCTGGCATCCAATCCGCTGGTTGATAACCCCTTTTTAAAAACTCGTTTACCATGTGGGCTGTGGCTACTATTGGAATTTTTGCTTTTCTTGCCATTTCAATAATATAATCTATGAGTTTTTTGTCTTCAAAGGCTATTTCTGCAGCCTTGTGCCCAACAATTAATATTGGACGTTTCGCCTTTTTTATCATCGCAGCCGCCACATCCGGTTTCGGAATTACCAAAGCCTTTTTCGGTCCTGGAATTTCTGCTGTTTGCCAAGGCTCAGCCGTCGCCATACGCTTTTCACTCCTTCCTCTTCCTGATCAATCTCGGCAGAAGAGTTGGGTCTGGAATCACGGTTTCCTTCCATCCCTTCTCCTCAAGAATCTTTATTATTTCATCTTTCATTGTTATTGGGATGTCGCCTAAATTACGCACAAACAAGTGTATATCTTTTGGCATGGTTCCAAACAACCTCTTATGCAAATCAATGTAATGGGTCAATTTTATTGCTCTTCCCTTAGTAGTATCGTTTGGACGCATACAAAGCTTAGCAATCATAACCATGGCTTCCTCCTTAGTTTCAGCAGCATAAAACAAATGCTCAGGTGCTGGACCCGCATACACTTTTTCGCCAGAGCGGGCATCATAAACATACCAATCTTCTTCGCGGTCTGCCCTTCCCAAAAGCATTCGCCTGTATTTTGTTCCATGAGGACCAACTATTACTGGGATGCCTAAACGCCAGCATCCACTTGCGATTGACGCTGCCTTTTGAGAGTAGGCTCCCCAAGCAACGCCTACGGCGCCCACACGGTTAAGTATGTAATCGGCTATTTCTTCATAGTTTGCTCTTAAATTGCGTTTGGCGAATATGTTTGCAATTTTTATTGCAGCACCTGCAATATGAGAGTTCGAAACGCAGGAGCCAACGTTGACAATTCCGCCAGCAGCAAATTCGCCTGTAAACGCCTCATATGGTGTTTTTCCTTCCTCGTCCTTAAACATGCCAGCTGACATGGCGGCACACCCAGAAGTTACAACTATGTAGCGTCTGTTGGCGAATTCGCGGCAGATTTCAGCCACCTCCAACCCACCTTTAGGATAGTTGGCACAGCCCACAACAGCGACTACGCCTGGGATTTCGCCGAGCACTATGGGGCTTCCAACATTCCTTATTTCAACATCTTGAATTGCGCCTCTTCCAGCCCTTATCTTATAGGTTTCTTCTTTCAGCTTTTTCTCCCCAGCTTTCACAATGAAACTGTGAATTGGCAAGCCCACTGGGCATGCTTCTTCGCAGCGTCCGCAGCCAACACAGAACTCGTATAAATCCGTAAATAGTGTTAGGTTTCCTTCTGCTGCCGCTTTCATGGCTTCTGGAATGTGCAAGTCTTGGGGACAAGCCCTTCTACAGTCATTGCATTGTCTGCATTCCCTTGCCCTTTGAATAACTTCGTCAGCTTCTGGGATTGCCTTAAACTTCTTCCTTAACGGAGCAAATTTTAATGCCGCTTTAACGGCGACTTCCCCAACCTTTTCTGGATCGAGGATTAGTACGCCTGGAGTTTTTCCGTTTATCAGATCTTCGACTATGACGTCGGCTGGGTCGTTGGTGCGGTTTGGCAAGCCCATACAATTCTTTTCTGAAGCAACTATTACTGGCGCCTTAACCTTCTCAGCTTCGTAAAGAGCATCTGCTCTAATACACTGCTCATCTAGAACGACAACGTCTGAAACGCCGCTTCTTATGAAACGCAGCTGCCACGATATGGGGCCTATAATTTTTCCACGATTATAATATCTTGTTATGTCGTGGGCTGTGCAGCAAAGTCCGCAAACCTCAATTTCGCTGTCAAGCCCGTTCTCTTTCATGTAATCAATTATTCCTACAGAAGGAACAACATTATGCCCAATACATAGGATTACTGGTTTCTGCACGTTTACGGTTCCAAAACCCAAATCCACTAAAGGAGCGTTTGGGTCTGCCTTTGGAAAGCCATAAACCGCAATTTGGGCTATATCTGCGACTTCCATTCCAACTTGGTCAACCATTCCAGCGTGAAAAACTTTTGACTCAAAATCGACATTGCTTCCTTCTTGTCCCGTGTGCGTTACTGACAAGAGATGGGTAACTTGTGTTTCAAGGTAGTCTAAAACTTCTTCTAGGTCGCCGAGGGTTTGGGGTTTTATTCCACAAACAAGGCGAGTTACTGGAGCTTCAACTTCAACATTTAATCCACCAACATCTAAGGGATAGTTGCCGCCATACTTTTCAATTAAATGCTCAACCAAGTGGCGAGCATGTCCAATGTGAGTTGCTGCTCCTATACAACAAGCCAAAAGAACAATTCGCGACTGCTGGGCTGACATGTTTATTCCACAGGCGCCACGCTTGTTTCCGGTTAAATCACATTTTCCAAAAGTGCATAGGCAGCAAACGTCGCAGAAGGGCATGTAAAATGGCTTATAACGCTGAAGAAGTTTTATGTCCCACTCTCTTAGGGCGGTTAATGATGGAAACGGTGTCGGTCCCATGGTTTCGGTCCATGCTTCTTCGATTATTTTGCCAATGGAGAGTTCAAGGTTTTTGATTAAGCCCACATCAGTTTTCATTTCATCTATCTTTACACGTAAACCTTTTCGACTCAACCATAACACAACCGAAAGGTTTTGAAGATGTAAGGTTATTAGCGTGTTATTTTAAGTTTTTCTGAAATTATCTTCCATTAAACATGAACTAAAATTGGCTTATACAAAATCACCTTTCACTATAACCAGCTTCAACCATTATCTTCTTAACAGAAACATAAGCTTGAGACTCTGAAGGAAGAGTTAAAAGAGATTTCCCAGATAGAACGTATTCTTCAACCCTTTCATCACGGGCAATTTTGCCCAAAAATTTAAGCCCTAAAACCTCTTGAGCTTGCTTTCCCAAATCTTCTGGAAACCTAAAACCACCAACCACATAAAAATTTTTGAATGCAATTTTAACTTCTTGGGCAATGCGATATGCCCGCTCCACATGGTCAAAGGATTTTTTTGATGGGTCAATAATGTCAAAGATGTCATCCACCCGTGAGGTAATTCTCCGATTTAAATGCTCTAAACCAGCAGGCGAATCTATGAGAATATACTTATAATTTTTTGTTAAAGCCTCCAAAGCGCCTTTTAATGCAGCGTTTGGAAGGCAGTAACATCCTTCAACCCATTTTGTTCCCAAAGCGATGAAATCGAAGAATTCGCCTTCGTGCATGCCGTAAGCCCAAATTCTGCTTTCAATTCTTTCTGTTGGAGGAACGCCAACCGTGGTTCCGCCTTCTTCCAGAAAAGTTTCTACGAGAAGTTCTGAAATTGTTTTTTTACCTTCCTCTTTTAGGTCTACTCCAACCATTTCTCCGAGGTTTTGGTCTGGGTCAGCATCCACCAACAATAAGGGTTTTTCGCCGTTTTCTATGAAGTATTTTGTCATTAAAGCCACAAAACTTGTTTTTCCCGTTCCGCCCCGACCCATGGTAACAATTATTTTCATCACTTTTGCACCTCATTTTTCCATAATTTTTCGCTTAAATTTTCTATGGCAATAATAGCCTTAGATTCTTTCCAATATTTAAGCGGAGTTTCTCCCCGCATTTCAGCCTCCACAACCTTCAAATCGAAAGGAACAAAATCCAAAATTTCCAAACTATTCCCCTCAGCAAATTTTTTTATAACTTCCAATTGCGTCTTGTCGGCAATTTTGTTTCCAACAAGAAAAACCCTTCTCATGCCAGCGTTTACGGCTAACTCGCTTATGCGTTTAGCGGTTTCAAGCGCCTTCATATTCGCATCCACAACAACCAACATAATATCCACATGCTTGGCTGTTGCTCTGCCCATGTGCTCAACACCAGCCTCCATGTCAAGAATAACAATTTCATCCCGCTCCAAGATTAAATGGCGTAATAGATTACGCACAACAGCATTTGCTGGACAAGTGCATCCAGAACCCATGGATTTCACGGTTCCCATAACAATCAAGTTCACGTCAAAAGGGGTTTTAACAGAAAAATCCCGGACAATATCATCCACCGTGAAGGAGAGCCGATAAACGCCAGAATATCCCGTATCCGTTTTAGACTCGATTAAGGCTTTATTTTCTGAAATTGGCAATATTTTGCTTGCTTCTTCCGCCGATAAACCTAAAGTTAAAGCAAGATTTGGCGAGGGGTCAGCATCGATAGCTAAAGTCTTCAATCCTCTTTTGGAAAAGGCGTATGCGAGACCGCCAGCAATTAAGGTTTTTCCAACACCGCCCTTGCCAGAAACCGCAATCTTCACATTTTTCCCCGCTTTGGTTAAATTCTGCAAGCTTATTTACATTTCTTAAAACAAAGCTATTACAGAAACTCCTTCCTTGCCAGCTCAGCTCCAAAAACCATGTTCTTAAGCTTGGCAAAGCTTATTTCCCATGTCCGTGTTCTTAAGCCACAATCCGTACTCACATAAATCCTTCCTGGGTCTTTTACCACGCTCACAGCGTGAAGTATCCTATCTCTTATTAGCTCTGGCGGTTCAACGAAATCTGTGTGGACATCAACCACGCCTAACCCATATTTTCCACGGAAACCGTAATCCTCAAAAAATTTTAAATCTGTATAGCCAACCCTCTTTTCGCCTATCCCCGCTTGTCTGCTGTCTCTGTTAGCGAATTCAAGGGCTAATTGACTACAGTTTCGAAGCTGACTAGCATATTTAGCTAATACCTTATAGTTGCTGTAGCAGTTGTGAAGGCTGAAAGTACAATTAAATCCCTTAACAGTTTCGTTAAAAGCCTCTACGAATAATTCCATTTCTTCAACTGAAGGGGTTGTTGTCGCCGCAGGCTCGTCTATCTGAATCCACTCGGCTCCAGCCTCTATTAAACGGCTTATTTCTGGTCTAACAACCTCCTTTATCAAGTCAAAGAGGAACTCCCTTCTCGCAGCTGTTTTCCTTTGCTTAAAATCCTTTATTTTGGTTCCAGTCTTTCTTTCATAGTATTCGTTAAATGTCCAATCAACAAGCGTGTAAGGTCCTGTAAATGGCACTTTCACCATTTTCTTGGTGTTCCTTCTTGTGAAGGCGAACTCTTCAACATAGAAGGATTTTGTATATTTTGGCTTGTCTATGCATGCAGCCTTGTTAAAGTATCTATAATCAAAGGATTTTACATAACCCAAAAACTCGAAGCCTCTGACATTTCTTATAACATGCTCGTACATTTCCGAACGCCACTGCTCCCCATCAAAAACCACATCCAATCCAGCAGCTTCAAAAAAACGGATGACAAACTTAGCCGACCATTCAAGCAAAGCGCGTTTATCTTCAGAAGTTCGCTCCTTTTTCCTCAAAATTTTAACAAGCGCCTCTAAATTTTTTATGCCTAGCTTTTTCCCCCAGTTCACCGCTTCCGCAATTTCTTTTTCTGAGAGGTTTTCTCCCCTGTAGCCTTTTACCCTCCATACTGGTTTGGCGAGACTTCCTATTTCTTGTGTTAGAAAAAGCTTATCCATTTCAGCTCAACTCGTTTTCGAGATTTTTCGCCACTTCGGCTACCATCTTAATTTTCTCTTTTGCTCTTTCCCAGGGCAAAAATTCTAAATCGCAGTTTGGACAAATAAAAACGTCACACATTTTTGATGGGTAAAGGCATTCTATAAGCTCTTTAGCAATAGCTGTAAGCTCCTTTTCGTCTTCCAATAAGGAACTGCGGGCGTCAATAAGCCCCAAAGCCACACCCTTATCAAACGTATACTCCTTTAGTTTCTCGAAACTTGTCTCGTACAAATCTATGCCAAAATCGTCCACTGGAAAGTTTAGGGCTTCGGGGAGAATTTGAGAAAAATCTCCGAAAAACGTTTGCAAACAAACCCTTACCCTTACGCCTTTCACAACCGTTTCTAACGCATTTTTAACGTCAACCAACGTATCTTTTGAAATTGAGCCTTTTGAAGGGTTATAGACAAGCGCAGGATCGCTTAGCTGAAAGTATTTGAAACCCTTTTCAGCCAAGCTTTTAATTTCTTCTCTAAGGATTTCTGCATATCTAAACAATAGTTCCGCCTCATTCTTGTAAAAGTTGTTTTCAGACAACTTTGTAAGCGTATAAGGTGCTGGCAAAATGGCTTTCCACGGAACATTCCCCGGCAAACACTCCATATTCGCCATTTCCAAGGCAATGTCTTTTTTGTGCAGTATCTCCCCAGAAACTATTGGTTTTCTATAGAATGTGTTGTTGTTGAACCATCTGGCAAGGGCTCCAATTTTCACGCCCTCCAAGTTTTCAGTGAAGGGTCTCAGAAGGTCTTGCCACTTGAACATGCCATCAGTAACGTAGTTAAGCCCAGCAGTGATTTGAGCCTCTATGACTTTGACTGTGGCCTCTTTGAAGGCTTTTTCCAACTCTTCTTTGCCTACTCTTTTTCTGTCGTAGGCTCTGGTTGTTTCAATAAGCTCCTTTGGTCTTGGAAGGATTCCAGTAATATAGCAGCCTAACATTTTATAACCAACTTCGCTAGTGAAACATTAAAATCTCGAATAGCGTATTAAACCTTACAGTTTCTGTGACTTGTATGCAAAAATTTTAATTATATATTATTATATTACAATCTTTCTTAAGTTAAGGGTAGATGATGCCTAAATGAAAATATTACATGAGTTTGTTCCAACACGCAAATTTCTCAAACTTGCTGAAGAAGTTAAGGACTTGGTTGATGGATGGAACATAACTGACAGCGCTGCTGGAATGCCTGCGCCAAGCGGCACAGCGGTCGGTTGTGTTCTCAAAACTAAATATCCAGAAAAAATAGTGATACCAATATTCATCCTCCATTACAAGGGGCCCGTCGAAGTTGGAGGTTTGGCTTTAGCTGCGGATGCCGTGGCTTTGGACGGACTTGTGCTCACCATGGGAGACATTCCCAAATACGGAGAGCCCATAAAAATGTTAAAATCCTCAGAAGAAGCCCGAGACTTTTTACGAACAACAATACGCCTAAAAAACGTTAAACTGGGATGCTTGCTCACCGCACGCCGAACCGTCGAAGATACGATCGCCCGCGCAAAAGAACCATGGGACTTCGTCTTTTTCATGCGCCTGGAAGAAAAAACTTTCCTAACACTGGAGCAAGTGGCAAAGGAATGCAAACGCCTAAACAAACCCATATACACATACTTCCTCGTAGGAACACCGAAAAACGCTGAAATGGTGAAAATGATAGGTTGGCCAGTCACAGCATCCATGGACCGCGTCGAAGAGGTTGCCGGAAAACTTGAAGGCTTAGTTGATGGCTTAATTGCCACGTGCGCTGGAGACTATGAAGGAGACAAAGAACTGTTAACAAGACTTCAAAAGTTCAGAAGCTAACAACTTTAACCACTACATCCTTTCTTTATCGTAAAACAACCGCATACTCTTTCAAGCGCTTTTACAATTTAGATTTCTCGAATTTCACATTGAAGCTTCTTAATAATCTCTTCAGCCTTAGCCGGCTCAACCTTTAAAGTGTAAAGCCTCTTCGAAGTGCGAAGCTTCAACTTCACAACATCCTTCAACCTCTTCACAAGGCAGTAATCTGCCCGTCCACTAATTTCAATGAACTTTTCAGCTTCAAAGATTTCTGAAGGCATAATTGCATCTCACCTTTAAACTTTTGATGCTGACCCAGTTTTTATCTATTTTGGTAAAACCGAAATTAGTTTAAATTGCGCATTTACACTTAATATTATGGAAGAGACATTAGATGTTGAATTTGGATGCCGAAAATGTGGAAAAAACCGTTTCATTAAAACCAGTCTAGCAATTCTGACCCAGCTGCGGTACCCTTTTCATCCCCTAAAGTACTGGATTTTTCAATTTAATCCCGCAGTATATCGATGGCATGATTAGATTAAAGAAAACTGCGAAAGTGAACAATGGTTAACAAGCCACCATGCCAAGGAAATTCGTAAAGGCGATAAGGTAGCCATTTGGGCATCTGGAGAAAAAGCTGGAATATACGCCATAGAGAAATCTCAGAAAACCAAAGCAAAATGATTCTTAATCCAAAACAAGAAAAATACTGGACAAAAAAGGAAGACATTCGCAAATTCGAAAAGAAAAAAGCGTTCAAATAAAAAATCTAAAAACAATGATTAATAACCACTCCTTAAAGATACATGCGAAAAAGACCTTATACTAAAAACCATGGAAATACCTGAGACAACCTCAAGGTACAAACTTCCCTCTCACAGAAGAGCAATGGAAAAATTCTAAAACTAACGAAATAACGCTTAAAAATTAACACTTCAAATTAATGGGCCGGACCGTATGCAATTAAATAATTAAGCAAATCCTTCCAAGGCCGTGTATGCAACTTCAATGTTGACTTCCTGATTAGACATCACTTTCCCTATAGCCTTCGCCTTTTCAATGAACTTTTGTTCAAGATTCTTTTTAACGTGTGAAAAGAAATTCAGTTTGATGGGCCCTCTGCCTTCTTCTATGTTTCTGTTCCATGTTCCTATGATTTTACCATTTAAAAGTATAGTTGGTTGCACTCCACCTCCGATATATACTTTTTTCTCAAGCGAGGACTTAATGAGTCTATTTCTTACTTTGTAACCTTTAGTGTATGGGTCTTCAAAAGGAAGTAGCATCGCCAAATGCTCAAATGAGGGCTTAAACTTTATTAACCCTTCATAATCGCTCTTTAACATTAAATAATTTCCTTCAAAACCATTAATCTCAACGTGGAATAGTTCCCTTTCCATACTCGCAAGTATCTTCTTTATTTCGGTCGTTCTAAAACCAGTCCACCATGTAATGTCCTTTTCCATAACTGGTCCGAAGGCCTTAATATAACTCTTGACCAACATTGCCTTGGCCTCATCTTTTCCAACAGAGTTTAAGTTAAGCTTTGGATACTTTTCCTTTAGGAGCGCAAAGCGATTGCCTTTTGTAATACTGAGTGTTCCGGGGATTTTTTCGGTAATGACGACCCCCCGTCGAGCCAAAACTCGCAAAACTATGCTCACATTGGTAGCTTTGTAAATTTGCTTTCCAGTTTTAAATGAAACAGACTTGACAATCTCTCTCGGTAGAACCTTCTTAATTTCTTGGAGGGTCTTCTCGCCATCCTTCAAAACATCCATCAATCTCTTGGCTAGCGTTCGATATTCATCTATATGAATCCCCCAATTTTGAATCACTTTTAAGAGTTGAGGTTTCGAAAGCCTTGTGGCTTGAAAAAGCATAGGAGCTAGCTCTGTTGACACTATGAAAAGAGTGCCTCTCATAAGTTCTAAACGAATCAAGTTTCTTTTTACGTAAAGTTCCTCGTCCAGTTGATTTCTACGGAAGTTTTTCACGCGAGCAAACAACGAAAGATAAGGAGTCCCTACACTTGTAGCATGCAGAGCAACCACATCGTTCACAACTTGAAGGATACTTTCCGTTTGGGAATCTTCCAAAAGATGATGTTTATGAAGAACGTATCGTGCAATTAGGTCATCTTTAATTTGCATGAATGTTCTTTGCCTCAAAGCTGCTTTACCCAGATTGTAGGAAATATCAGAATTTAAGCTTAAGTGGGCCGGACCGGATTTGAACCGGTGACCTTCCGCACGTCAAGCGGATGTCCTAACCGAGCTAGACTACCGGCCCGAACCTTCTTTAGAAAAGAAGCTTCACTAAGAAATTTAGAGCTTTCGGTTTCGTTTGTTTGTATGTTTTGAGCTTCCATATAGTTTAGAATGCTTGAAAGAGCTTCCTCTGTGATTCTGCTTAGGTTTAAACCTTGTTTTTTAGCTTTTTCCACTAAATTTTTGCTTAGGTATAGTGAAACTGTGGTTTTGGTTAGGGTTTTGTTGTGGTGTTTTCCACGTGGAATTTGCTGAGTTTTCCACGTGGAAGTTAGGTTCAAACCCGAATCACTCATTCTTCCCACCTCTTTAGGAATTTCTTATCTTTGCGTTTCGCCTTTAACATTCTTTCGAAATCTGTTGCCATTCTTTCTTCAGCTTCACCTATCAAAATTTCTAAGTCATGATAAGATTTTCCAGACGCTTTCAATTTCTCTCTTAAAGTGTAGATGGCTTCTCTGTAAACGCTTAAAACTTGAAATTCTAACAATTGCTCAAAGATTTGTTCGCTTTCAGTAACTCCAAAGTAGTATTTTAGGTTCTCTAAGGCTTGAAGGCCTACTAATTGGTTTAAGAATTCGATATAGTATTCAGGAACATTGACTTTAGTTGCAGTTATTTCCTTAAGCAGAAAATCTCTCCACTCTTTAATTGCTTCAAAATGTAAATCAGGCTTTAAACGGTAATAAACGGGATAAGGGTATTCTCCGCTTTCCAAATCTAACCGCTTCTCGATTAGGCCCTTCTCAAGCCTTTTCAAATGCTTAGAAAGTGTGGCTGTGCTTAACTTTGTTTTCGCAAGTAATTCCTGATACCTATGCCATTTTCCATCTGAAAGGATTTCGAGAATCTGTTTCTCTGATGTTTGAGCTTTTTTTATTTGGTATTCGCCTACGCCTTTTTCCATACTGATTCACTTCTTAACAAGTGCTAAAATTACTTTATAACGGTAAAGCTTAATAAATCTTTCCGCATAACTTTATAACTGAAAACTAAACGTGAGGTGTAAAAGCAAAATGGAAAAAGAATCTGGAATTAGGCGGACAGTTTGGCTGCCAAAAGAATTAGACGCAAAAGTAGAAGAAGCACGGAAACTGTTAGGCTTAGGCAGAAGCGGATTCTACCGATTCGCCATCATTGAAACCATAAAAAACCTTCTAACCGCAAAAAACCAAACCCAAACACAAGCAAGCTAATCATGGAAGTTTAACAAAAAAACAGAAAAAAGAAAGGTGGGCAATATGGTATATGAACACTTACGACTTAAAAAACTTTGCACAAGAAGGAAAAAAGCGTTTGCGAAAGCGTGTAAATGTCTTTTCTTTAAAAATGACAGTTGTCTGTCTAACTGTCAAGTCGTCTTTTCCCAAGTCCCACAAACAACAACTAACCCCTTCACTAAAGAAACAAACTTTTCCTCCGGCGGGTGGTTCAATGAGTGAGGAAAGGCCCAACGCACACATGGTTTTCCTTCCCACAGAGCTTTATGTGGGTTTAATTAAGAAGATGGCGAAATTTGAAATTGGGAAAAGCTCAGCTATCCTGGACAGCATTAACGAGGATTTGCATAATCAAGGTTTCATAGATGATGAAACTTATTTGAAGTTTAAAGAGGCGTATATGCGGAAGCTTGTCGAGGTTGTTAGGGAAAGGGAGAAGCCCTCAGTTGAGGTGGAGGTTAGCCATGCAAAGCTATTAGAGGTTGAAAGAAGCTCGGTTGTTGTTAAATCGGTTGATTATTCCAAATTTAGCGATAATGAGCTTTTGGAAGCCTATCGTAAAGCAATTTTAGGTAATGATGTTGTAAAACCTCAGCTTATTCAAGGTGAGGCGAGAAGGCGAGGCTACCGCTTCAAAGATGATGGTTTTGGAAACGTGCAAATAATCAGCTTAGGAAGTGCTAAAAATGAATGAGGGCTTAACCGAAAGAGAGAAGTCGATTTTATTAGCTAAGCCTTTGGATTCTGAGCCTGATAGGGCCAAAATAGAGTGGCCTAAAGTTGAACCTAAAATTATAATCCGAAAGTGTATAAAATGCGGTAAAGTGGATGAGGCTAATCCTTACCGTATTTTATGTCCGAATGGAATGGGAATGCGTTCACGAAATGATATTTGTGTTTTAGAAGGCGAGGCTAAACCATGACTGAGTTAAGCAAGCTTGAGAAGGAAATAATCGAGTTTTTGGCTGATTCTGGAAACCAGCTTTTCGATTGGATAGTTGAAGTTTTCAAAGGGAAAGGCTACTGTGAAAAGGAAATAGTTGAGGCTTTAGAATGGTTGCTTCTCAGAGGGACGCTTTACTATTTTAACGGCCATGTTGATTTGGCATGGGAGTTTGAGAAGCTGAGAGGTTAAGCCATGACGGAAATTTTTAGTGGGAAAATCATAGAGGAAAACGAGAAATACGTTATTGTTGAAACGCCTCTTAATTTGGATGATGAGGTTCTAAAGTCTATCTACGCTATTCCTAAAGATAGGATTATCGAGGTTGATGGTGTTCCAGAGCAGTTTTGGGAAAACTTTGTTTGCGTAGGTAATGAAGTTAAGGTTTTGAGAACTGATGACTTCGAGTTTAAACTGAAATTTTATCTGGAAGGCGAGGCTAAGCGGTAATGGTTGTTCTGCATTTAGTTAATGGCAAGAAAGGGCCTAACGATATTCTCGTTTTAGTAGAAGCCTACACAGAACCTTTAAGCCTTCCAGAATTACTTTTCATTATAAAATCGGTTTTGGATAGTGAGGATTCCTATTATCCTATTGCTGAAGGCAATATTGGGAAAGCCATGTTTCTTAATGCGGTTAATGAGTTAGCGTGTGGTGTTCCTTTCGAGAAGGTTCTGGAAAGGTATAAGCTTGATAGGAAAGGCAAAAAATTAAACATTATTGACAAGCGGAAGCGTCAAGCTGAGGCTAAGCCTTCCGTTAAGCCTATAACAAAATTGCATGAGGTTCTTTGAACATGACTAATTCTGATATTTTCTTTCTGATTTTTGCTTTGGTTCTATTCCTATTAATGTTAGGATGGAGTGAACATGAAAAACGTAGAGAAACCCATAAACGTAATTGAAGCTGCGGAAAAGTTTTGTTTAGGTAAAAGCGTGAACACTCGGAAAACTTATCTCAGCTTAGCCAACAGCCTTGAAAAGTTTTTAATCCAGAACGGTTTAACCCTTGAAAATGTTTCTCCGTTAAAATTTAAAGAGTGGATTTTCAGTTTTGAAACTGCTAACAGTATGGCTTCAGCTAAACGGTTTTTATCTGCTCTGCTTAGGTTTTTAGGTTATGATGTGGGTTTTCTGAAAACTTTGTTGAGGGAAGTGAAGCCTGACTTCAGCAAGTTCCGAGTGGATTTAACAAGCATGGAAATAATGAAGCTTATAGAAGCGTGTTATGAAACTTCATACAAGTTTGCCGTTAGCCTCATGGCTTTCAACGGTTTAAGAGTAAGCGAAGTTTTAGGCTTATATTGGGAAGATGTGAACACGGAAAAGAACACTTTAACGCTTCAGAGAAGGCAGGGTGAAAAATATTATCCTAAAGGAATGAGCCTACATGATAGGCCTATAAGCATACCGCTTAACCCAATTTCTAAACAGCTTTACCTTCAACTTTACCGAGAAACGGAAAACCATCAAGGAAGAATTTTGCCGTTCAGCTACAAGACTTTCTTAAAGTGGTTTTACCGTTACACTAAAGGCGTTTTAGATAAGCCCTACAAGATTACACCGCATAAACTACGCCATGCTTTCGCTCACATTTGGCTTCAGAACCGAGGCAGCCTTCTAAGGCTTAAGAGTATGCTACGCCATAAACGTTTAGAAACCACAACCATCTATTCAGAGCCTTCAGAAAGGGAATTGCGGATAGAGTTTCGCCGAGTTTTCAAGAAAATTAGTTAAGCCTTCTCCTTATTTTATTATTAAATTTATAGACGAAAAGAAGCTTAATTTAGGCTTATTTTATGAAAAAGATTCAAAAAATGGATTTATGAATCGATAAATGACTTTTATGGAATATTTCGTAAAAAGAAGCCTAAACCTTTATGGTTAAAGTTTAAATTTGATGTAAGCTCATTATTTTAAGGGCAAAATGGGATTATATGAAGAGTTATGTGAAAGCTTCCCTTTGGAAGACATTCATCCCTACGGTTTTGTGCTAATCGTTCCCAAAGAAGTTTTCAGAAGTGAGTGGGAAAGTCAGCTTAAGAGTGAAGGGGTTCAAATCTACACTAACAGTTACAATAATAGGGTTTGTTTCTTTCTACGCAAAAAGAACACTAATAGCCAAGCAGAGGCTAAGCCTGCGGAACAGCCTAAAGAGTTGAAGCCTATCGAGTGGAATGAGGAAACTTTAAGGATTGTTGAAAAGTTGCGAGGGCAAGGCTTAGGCTATCGCAAGATAAGTCAAAAGTTAGAGGAAATGGGTTTTAAAGTTAGCCATACAGCTTTGATGAAAAAGTTGAAGGAAAGGAATGGTAATGGCGCCGTGGCGCCTATGTTAGCTCATTCTAAAAAGTTGAATCCGCAAAATGAAGATGACAGCCTTTTCAAGGAATACCTGGAAGCTTCTGAACTGCTTTATCCAAAATATAGGAAAGCTTGTGCGGTTTTGCTTAGGGAAGCAGCCAAACAATTAGAAAACAGTTGAAAAGTAAGTCTATATTAAGATAGGTATCATACTATCTTACTTAAATATTGTTTTCTTTACATCAACAAAATAGGAAAACCATGAGGGGGGTGATAAAACTAATGTTTGAAAAGGTGAAGAAATTCTTAGAAGATAAACGGGCTGAAGCAACTGCGGGTGGAGGCGGAGTAGTCGGTACACTGGTTGGAATAATGGTTTCACTGCTCATCGCAATAATCGTGATAATGTCACTAATCAGCAGCCAAACCCAAAAGGGCTGGAGTAAAGCTGCAAACGACACTTGGCTGGCGCTTCAAAACAACATTTGGGTTGCCATGACGTTATTAGTGATTATTCCAATAATCGTGGGTGCAGTCATAATACTAAGCTATGTCCGTAGGGGAATGTAAAACCACACTAAACCCTTCTTTTTTATACTTTATTTTGAATCTCCACTATGCCTTTCAACGTTCTATCTCTAAGCTCTCTAAGGCTGGGACTCCAATAGCTACGCACAAAAAGGCTGGGCGGAATCCTTCCCTGCAACAAATCCACTTCCTCACGTATCAAGCCATGTTTAACCATGAAAGTAGCGAAATAATCTCTTAACTCGTTAATCCTAAGCCTCAAACCATTCCTTAGAAGCCTCTTCCGTATAGCCTCATAAGTTATGGGTTCACTTTCAGCTATCGCTTTAACCATACTTTTCGGTATGAAACTTATGTAAGTGTTCTTTTTGCCTCTTAGGAAAAACTGTTTAAAACGGAAATGTTCCAGACAAAGCAAATCTTCATTATAATATTCGCTTAGCCTTCCATTCTTAGCCAAATCTATGATTAGGTTAAAACTGTTGATAGCTTCAGACTTTCTTAATCCAGAAATTAAAGCATACCGTAAAAACAACTTTTCATTTTCCCTAAGCAGAGCATAAGCCTTAATGAACCACTCAAGCAAATCCTCATTATTATTGTTCATTATCCTTAGGAAACTATTGAAAGCGTCTGCTCTAGCAAACTTAACACCGCAATTCTGAAGCCTAACCTTAAACTGTTCATAAAAGCCTAGAAACTTGCTAAGCGAAATCAAAGCCTTCAAAACACTATTCCTTTTGCTATCGCTAAAGGTTTCTAAATCTTTAAAATCACCATTCAACATGAAAGCGTATTTGCGAGCATAACAATAAACCGTAGGAGCATGGCTCTTAGCATATTTATTGAAAACCCATGTTCTAAAAGCCTTCCAATCAACACTTTCAAACCGCACGTCAAGCGGATGTCCTAACCGAGCTAGACTACCGGCCCACTGAGATATTCTACTTTCGCTTCCGATATATAGCCAATTCGTCTTTTTCGCTATAGCGGACAAATTCAAATCCAGCCTCTATAAGTTTCTTTTCTTCCTCAATGTTTCTTGCAGTTGCAACATGCCATTCGTCGCTTTCAAAATTCACTAGGTGAGTGTAGATGTCTGTGTTTTCAAGCTTCTTATGTCCAAGCAAGTATTGAACGTATTTTATGTTCTTCGTCTTGTGATATTCCATGGTTGCTTTCCAATGGCGAAACGTGTGCAAGTGAATCTGCCTCAACCGTGGACTTTGCAGTTTATCTGCAAGCTTATTTCTCTGCTTAGTAAAGTTTTTGCGGACAGTCGAGACGTTCGTGTTGAATATGAATTCGCCAGTCTTCGGAAGCGCATTTAGCATAGCAATAGTCTTTGGTGATACTTTGACCACTCGTGCCAAACTACCCTTTAACGGATTATTTATTCTTAAGGTGTTTGTCTTCTCATCCACATCAGTCCACTTAAGTCTCGCAGCTTCCCCTCCTCTTGCACCAGTATCTTTCAGCACTTGTAAGAAAGCAGCTGTTCTACGTCCACACCCAGTTATTAATGCGTCAATCTCCGCCTCTGTTGGAATAAAGGGAACTTTTCTTTCCACACTTATTCTTGGCGGCTCCCATTGCAAATTAAAACTTTTGGCGAAACTTTTGTAGGCAATAATGTAGCCTTTTTTGTTTATCGGTGTCAATTCACTAATAGCTAACGCGGTTGAAACGCTCTCAGGGTTCAGTAAATCTGCGCCCATCTTAACAAGGCATCTAAGTTTACTAACGCGCTGTTTAATAGTTAATTCTGAAAGTCCATGTTTTTTAGCCTTCCACAAATATTCCACTAGTTTGCCCTCAATGCATGGAAGCATTGGTTTGATCTCTGTGGCTCCCGCAGCCCGCTTTTCCTCTTGGGACACTTCGGCCAAGGTTTGCACCGCCTCAGTGGCGGAGGGTACTCGCCCGTCTGGGTCATCGTTCCCTTGGCAAGAATAGTATAAGCCGGAAGGCAAATTTAAGCCGGATGGAAGATTCCTCCATCCGGTTTTAGCTTTATAGTTAGGATCTGTAAAGCGGTAGCCGCATTTTCGGCAAAGCCAACGCTGGACGCTTGAGCCGTCGCTTAAATAGCGTAAGCCGTCTTTATAGAGGCGGTTTGAACCGCATGAGGGGCAAGCGGGAGCCACAACCATTGCTATTTTGCTCCGATTTTTCCGGGTTTGCCTACATCGAAGAGCAAGCCGTCATTTTTCAGAATGCTTATTATTTTTGTGGGTTCCTCTTCTGTTAAACTAGCAACATACTCTGTTAAGGAGAAAAGGTCGATGAGGCTGTTTGCATCTTTGTTTTTGAGAATCCAGTCTCTAGCCTTGATGAGAATTTCTTGTAAAGTCTGCCTTTCCTCTTCAACGCCAAGTTTCCTCAAAACCCTTTCAGTGAAAACGTTGCAGAGACGAGATTTCGGTTCCGCATCGCCAGGAATTGGAACCTTCAATTTTGTTCTGTTTAAAGCGTCAGTGAAGCCAAACTCAAGCATAAACTCTTTGAATTTAACCGGAGAAACTCCTTCGCCATACTCCTTTTTCAAAACTTGA
>JAVZLM010000002.1:0-197586 GCA_038883775.1 Bathyarchaeia archaeon | reverse complement strand
GATACCAGTCCAAACATTTATAGCAGCTTAAACCCATGTGCAGAAACAATAGTCTTAATTGGCGCATTATTTGAACATAACCCACAATATAATAACTATAATATAGTGGCGCCAGCACAAAAACTGATTTCCATAGGAAACACTTACAACTGGCACGGCATAGACAAAACAAACGTGACAACATACCTAATCTTTGACAAAGATGATGCAAAAATTGAACAAAACAACGAAACACCCTAAAATTCTAGAGAGGGGCTATCAATTTTGCTCTCTGCTAAGCCATAAATTATTGGAAATAAACGCCTATAACTAACGCTTTCACCCTGACTCTTCCTCTGAGCATTATCTTGTCTCCCAAAAACTCAGAAGAGTAAACGTATACTTCCACGCCCTCTTTAGAAGCTGTTCGTAACGCCTCTCCAAATTTTTGTCTACATCATCAACGGGCGAAAAGGCATAAGCATCTATTCGTTAAATAATGAAGAGCAGACAAGCTCTATAACCTCCTTTTTGGCTTTAAGCAATTCCATAACATGCCTAGCTCCCCTTTCCGTTTTTGCATTTGGAAACATGGCTATTCCCTCCTTAACAAGGGTGCAAGACTTAACCTCCAAAAGAAAAGCTTCTCCATAATTGCTTAAAAGAAAATCGAAACGCATGTGCCCATAAAATGGTTCAGACTTACCTTGGAGTATTGAGCAAATTCCTTTAAGGCTTTTTCTTCAAAGCTTTAAAAATTAACTTGTTCGGAACCCGAGAATCCACAGAAATCTTCTCTTCATGATGGTATATACCTATCAAGTCATAGGCGGTTTTCCTACCTTTACGCTGTGTCTTTTTCAAAACAACTTTAGCAAATAGAGAAATTTGAACTAAATTTTGCATCCGAAGGGGTTCTCATGAGCGTTTAAATTTCTGTTAGAAGATGTGTTAATTTGATTAAAATTTAAATAACTATGCGAAACATTTAAACCGTAACCGCTATTTTCATGATATAGCGAGGGTAAAAAGGAAGAATAACTATGTGGGTGTCAACAATTAAAAAAAATCTTGCGAAATTGAAATCTAAAGAGGCTATAACTAAAATTCAAGCAATAATCATTGCTTTAATAATAATAGTTGCAGCTGGCATAGGCATAATCGTCTACTATTTCGTTTTACCGCCACCCGTTGAGTATAAGAGAACTTTAGTGATAGCAATACCTGAAGAGCCCGATGGCTTGGACATTCAACAAATGTATGGGGAGAACGAGGTTCATGACTTGATCTTTCAATCTTTTATGAACTACAATTTAACCATGGGAATGGTTCCAGACCTTGCCACAAATGTAGTTATGGAAGGAAATAACATAACTATATACTTACCCGCCGATGCAAAATTTTCTAATGGAAATCCGATTACTGCTGAAATTGTGAGAGATAGCATAGAACGATATCGACAAATAAGTCCGTACAGCAGCGATTATGAAGCTGTTATAGGATACGAAGTTATAGATTCCCGTACTCTAAAGATAGTCTGCAATGTCCCACCCGTTTATATATGGTTTAACGATATACCAGTTGTCTACGGAGCTGTGGTAGATGCAAGCGCTGCAGAACAAGTTGGTGACGCAGCGTTCAATCAGAACCCAGTCGGGTCTGGTCCTTATAAGGTTAAAGAATGGGTCCACGGTTCCTATGTTCTCTTAGAGAGAAATGATCTTTACAAGACTAACTTACCCTTCGTCCAAAACAAAGGACCAAACCCCTACATAGATACCGTAATGATTAGATTTATTCCAGAGGATTTGACACGGATAAGCGAACTTTTAGCAGGAACAGTAGATATAGTAAGGGGAGTCCCCTCAGATGCAGTGGCAGACCTAAAAACTAATCCTGATGTAACACTTTACGAGGCCATAGTTCCCGGCATTGATTACCTAGCGATCAACGTTAGAAAGCCACCATTAGACGATGTAAGGGTGCGCAAAGCTTTGATGTACGCAATAAACAGAAACGAAATAAAAGAAACTTTAGAAGATACAGTTTTGCCATGTTACAGCTATATGTCTCCATCTATGCTTACTTATAATGCCTCAGTGGAAGAATACGCAAGTACAACATATGCATACAACAATGAAACAGCTAAAAATCTGTTAGCGCAAGCAGGTTGGACAGACACCAATGGTGATGGAATAGTTGACAAAGATGGACAACCATTAAGACTTGAATTACTAATTCCAAACGATGATCCTAAATTTAAGAGGATTGGACCTTTACTTCAAGCTCAATTAGCTGGTGTGGGCATAGATGTTGACTATAAAGAGTATGCTTACAGCTATATCAGAACTAAAGTCAGAGAATGGGATTTTGACCTTGCAGGAAGAGCCTATTCTTGGCACGATCCTGCTGGAATTTTGCCATACCTTCTGCATAGCACTATGGGAAATTACACATATAGCAATCCAGAAGTTGACAGCCTTTTTGAAGAAGACAGGTCCACGGCGCTAAGCCCTACTGAAAGAACAGCGTTATACACGGAAATACAGAATATACTGTTAGAAGATACACCTTGGCTTCCCCTATATGTGGACATTAACTATACAGCTGTACGAAAGAGTGTGGAAGGACTCAAAGTTATGCCGCCATTCGGATCACTGTTCATACAAGATGTTAAGATTAAAGTTGTGAAGGGCGGATAAACAAAATTGTCAGCTTTGCTGCGCTATTCAGTAAAAAGAGTGCTTATAGGAATACCAGTAATACTTTTCGTATCCCTTTTTATTTTTTTGCTTATGCAAATGTTACCCGGCGACCCTATCAAACTGATTGCAGGTGAAAGAGTAACTCCCGAGAGAATAGAAGAACTTAGGAGAAGTTGGGGTCTTGATCAACCCGTTTACATTCAGTATTTTTATTGGCTATCTCATGTAATGATGGGCGATTTTGGCTATTCCTATGTAACAAGATTACCGGTTTCCCTTCTCATCTGGTCTAGGGTACCATACACCATACAGTTGACATTCACATCATTAGTGTTATCCTATTTTTTCGGCATCCCAATCGGAGTAGTTGCGGCTCTAAAAAGAGGCACTGTAGTAGACAACATAACAGTAGGGGTTGCAACCTTTTTCTATTCTATGCCTACTTATTGGCTTGGATTAATTCTCATGCTCACTTTTGGACTGCGCCTCCAATGGTTTCCAATATCTGGGTCAACAGGTTTTGAATCAATGGTTCTTCCTTTAATTACGCTTACTCTACCTTATGTTGCTATGTCCGCTAGAATTGTAAGAACGGAGATGTTGGAAGTTTTGACAGAAGATTATGTTAGAACTGCATGGGCTAAGGGGCTTCCACCAAGGAGAGTAATATTGCGGCACGCCCTCAGGAACGCTTTAATCCCTCTCACTGTCATGTTTTTCCTAGATCTCCCGTGGATCATTGGCGGAGCCGTAATAGTGGAAACTGTTTTTGCTTGGCCAGGCATGGGTAATCTCCTCTACAAATCTATTATAAGACAAGACTATCCCGTTGTGCAAGCTTTAGTGTTTATTATTACCATCCTAACAGTATTATGCAATATTTTAGGAGACATTGTTGCAGCATTTTTGGATCCGAGAATTCGAGTGGAGAAGGAGGCATAAAAACGGAAGGCATTAAAAGTATTCTTTTTAAAAAATTTGAGACAAAAAGCGTGCTCAGATTAAGTAGACTTAAGGAATTTCTTTTCCTCCTGCTACATTATAAAGTTTCATGCATCGGCTTGTTTATAGTTATAAGCATAATTTTTCTCGCCATATTCGCTCCCATAATTGCTCCAAAACATTATGCTGAAACTGACGTGCCCAACAAGCTTCAACCTCCATCACTTGCTCATCCCTTCGGAACCGATGCGCTTGGAAGAGACATTTTCAGCCGAGTTGTATATGGAGCTCAAATAGCCCTATGGGTAGGATTTGTTGTGGTTTTAGTTGAAGCCTTGATAGGTGTAAGTTTGGGCATAATAGCAGGCTATTTTAACGGCAAAATAGATAAACTAATCTCAGCAATCACAGACATAGTGTGGTCCTTCCCAACAGTAGTGTTGGCCCTTGGAGTTGTAATGGTTTTAGGTCCAGGAATAACTCAAGTGGTTGTAGCCATCGCCGTTACAAGTTGGCCCGGATTTACTAGGATAACTAGAGCCAAGGTGCAGTCTATGGTTAATCGGGAATTCGTCTTAGCAGCCAGATCAATCGGTGAATCAGACTTGAACATAATGCTAAGGTATCTTTTGCCTAACATCATGTCTACTATTTTGGTTTTAGCAACACTAACGTTGCCTTCAGCTATAATATCCACTACGGCCTTGAGCTTTTTAGGGTTTGGTGCCCAACCGCCGACGCCGGATTGGGGAGCTATGCTTTCTGAGGGTGCAAGTCAGCTTGTGGTAGCACCATGGGTTGCCACTTTTCCTGGAATATTTATCGTAATTACAGCGTTGGGTTTTAATTTGTTAGGGGATGGCTTAAGAGATTTACTTGATCCAAAACTCAAAGTGTAGGTGATTTGCTTGGATGCTCCACTTTTGACAGTTAAAAATTTAAGAACGCATTTTTATCTGAGCAAGGGCGTTTTAAAGGCTGTGGATGGAGTTAGCCTAACGATAAACAAAAACGAGGTTTTCTGCCTTGTCGGAGAAACTGGCTGTGGAAAAAGCGTAACAGCTCTCTCCATAATGCGTTTGATCTTTTATCCAGGAAAAATAGTGGATGGAAACATAATCTATGACGGAACCGATTTGCTCAAGCTTCCAGAAAGTGAGATGAGGAAGATTCGTGGGAAAGAGATTGCAATGATCTTTCAAAGTCCTATGAAATCGCTTAACCCGGTTTTCAACATCGGCTATCAAATTTCTGAAGCCCCAATAGTCCATTTTAACACGTCCCAAGAGGATGCTTGGAAAAAAGCAATTGAACTTATAGGAAAGGTTAAGATACCGGATCCAGAGATGCGAGCTAAAAGTTATCCGCACGTTTTAAGTGGTGGCATGAGGCAGAGATCTATGATAGCCATGATGATATCATGCGAACCTAAGCTGCTAATAGCAGATGAACCCACAACTGCGCTTGACGTTACGGTGCAGGCTCAGATAATGGATCTGCTATTAGAAATCAAAAAGAGGAGCAGCATGTCAATAATGCTTATAACCCATAATTTTGGTTTGGTTGCCGAAAGAGGAGATGAAGTTGCAGTTATGTATTCTGGAAAAGTTGTTGAAGGAGGCTCAGTAAGGGATGTTTTTAATGAACCATTGCATCCCTACACGCAAGGATTGCTAAGATGTATACCTGTCGGCTTTGAACGTAAAACAGAAATAGATTATATTCCAGGAACTTTACCAAATCCTATTAATCCTCCAATTGGTTGCAGGTTCCATCCGAGATGCAAATACACAACTGAAAAATGCGTAAAAGAAGAGCCTCAATTAAGTGAAGTTGGAAAAAATCATACAGTGGCATGTCACCTTTATGGAGGCTAGAACACGCAAAATTCTCTGCTTAACGTTGAAGATTTAAAGAAGTACTTTTTAATCAAGAGAGGCATTCTTGCAAAGCCAAGTTATATTAAGGCAGTTGACGGCATCAGCTTTTATGTTAACAAGAGCGAAACATTAGGGTTAGTCGGAGAATCCGGGTCTGGAAAGACAACAGTGGGGCTACTAGTTTTGAGATTAATCGATCCTACTTCCGGAAAAATATTCTTTGATGGCGTGAACATCGCGGAGAAATCTCAAAAGGAGTTGATGAAATTTAGAAAACGTATGAGTATAGTCTTTCAAGATCCATTATCATCGCTTAATCCTCGGATGACCGTCAAGGAAACTTTGAAAAGACCCCTAATCACTCATGGTATAAAAATTGATGAAGAGCGCACAGCTAGAATAATAGAAATCCTCAAAATGGTTGGGCTCGGAGAAGAACATTTGGGAAGGTATCCTCATGAGCTTAGCGGAGGGCAACAGCAAAGGGTGGCTGTAGCGCGAGCAATAATTCTTAATCCCGACCTGGTGGTTCTGGACGAACCAACATCTTCTCTAGACGTTTCAGTTCAAGCTCAGATTTTAAATCTTCTACTTAAACTTCAGAGAGAACTTAACCTAACATATTTATTCATAACTCATGATCTTGTAACGGTTAGACATGTCAGTGATAGAATTGCAGTCATGTATTTAGGGAAGATTGTTGAAGTTGCCGAAACAGATGAATTATTTAGTAACACAATGCATCCATACACCGCTGCACTATTGTCTGCAGCACCCATACCAAAGCCTGAAGCCAAAAATGTAGAACGTTTTGTTGTCAGTGGCGAACCCCCAAGTCCCATTAATCCTCCAACTGGTTGTAGGTTTCATCCAAGATGTAGATATGCAACGGAGAAATGCCTAAAGGAAGAACCCCAACTAATAGATGTTGGAAAAAACCACACAGTAGCATGCCATAGAGCAAAGGAAATTGACATTTCAAGCTACGCAAGAAAACTTTGGGAAATACTTATGGCGAAGACTTAATTAATGTTAAAAACATTGAGGTTGATAAAATGGAATGGCGAAAGAATTTGTCAAAGCCAACTTATAGAGTAAAGGTAAACTACAATGTTTGGGTACCTATGAGAGATGGTGTACGACTTTCTGCAGACATTTATCTCCCAGATAAGGAAGGAAAATATCCTGTTCTGCTCATGCGTACCTACTATGGAAAATGCAACTTTGACTTAAGCAACGATGAAACGAGGGAATTTATCCAGTTTTTCGTTGAAAGAGGATACGTTATGGTAATTCAAGATTGCCGGGGAAGGTATGATTCTGAAGGCGAGTTTTACATTGAAATTTATGATTTTGAAGACGGATATGACACTATTGAATGGTGTGGAACACAAGAATGGTCAAATGGAAATGTTGGAATGTTCGGCTGCTCTTATCCTGGTTGTCTATGTTGGTCCGCTGCGATTTCTGGAAACAAACATCTAAAATGTATTGCTCCGCGGGACGCAACTTCAGACTCATATTTTAACGGAGGCTTCATGCGTGGAGGAGTAGTGCAAGGATGGCTATCTTGGTGCGTGCATACAGCAGGCCGCACATCAAGGAATAAGCTTGAAAAGGAAATTGACTGGAGAAAGGCTTACAAAAAGCTTCCTTTAATCAACTTAGATGAGCATCTCGGATTTAACTTTCCATGGTGGAAAGATTACTTCAAACATCCATGCTACGATGAATACTGGGAAAAATTCAGCTACGAAAATAAACATGAGAGAGTTGCAGTAGCATCACTGAACATTGGCGGTTGGTATTCCAGCTCTGATATTGACGGAACAATAAACAACTTTCTCGGAGTTAAGGAAAAAGGAAAGAAACTTCCAGCTGGAACCCATCATAAACTTCTGATAGGTCCATGGCCCCATTGTAGAATAGTAACATCTTTCGGCGAGATAAAATTTGGAGAAGAAGCTAACATTAACTTAAAAGAGATTATGCTTCAGTGGTTCGACTATTGGCTTAAAGGAAAAGACACGGGGATCATGAAAGAACCACCAGTCAAATATTTTTTGATGGGTGCAAATAAATGGTGCAAAGCACAGAATTGGCCTCCCGAAGGAGTTTCTTTCGTGCGCTACTATTTACATAGCGGTGGAAAGGCAAATAGCCTATACGGAGATGGGGTTCTAAACACTGAACCTCCAAGGAATGAAAAATTTGACCAGTACACTTACGATCCTGAAAATCCAGCACCCTTCCCATTAGGCGATTCTGAAAATGTAATATTGGATCAGAGGACCGTTGAACGCAGAGATGACGTTCTAGTATACACAACTCCTCCTTTGAAAGAAGACATTAACGTTGTTGGACCAATTAAGGCCAAAATATTTGCCTCATCATCAGCAGTGGACACAGACTTTGTGGCAAAACTTGTAGACATTTATCCAAATGACATGGCCATATACCTCACCATAGGAATCGTTAGGGCGAGGTATAGAACATCTTTTAATAAGCCTACATTAATAGAGCCAAGAGTTGTCTATGAGTACGATATTAACATGAGTAATACTGCAAATCAGTTTAAGAAAGGACACAAAATAAGACTTGAAGTATCAAGCAGCGCTTTTCCCTACTTTCTTAAGAATCAGAACACTGGCAAGGACATTGGAACAGACATGGAAAGCGTTGTGGCAGAGCAGAAAATTTATCATAACCACCAATATCCATCTTACATCGAGTTACCAATTTTGAAAAACCCAGCTTACATTGTTCAAAAAGAATAGGGAAGGTTAGGTTTTCCTCAAAACACGTCCATTTTTCATTCCCGTGTGGGCTCCGTCTTCAACTACTAGTTTTCCATTTACAAGCACATATTTTATTCCTTCTGGATAACTATGCGGATTTTCGAAGGTAGCTGTATCTCTAATTTGCCAATAATCAAAAACTGTTAAATCCGCTTTCATTCCAGGTCTTATTATGCCTCTATTCCAGATTCTAAGTTTCCAAGCAGGCATACATGTCATCTTCTTTACTGCTTCTTCAAGGCTTAGTATGCGTTTCTCTTTAACATACCGCGAAATAACTCTGGGAAAAGTTCCGTAAAGACGCGGATGCGGTTTTCCCTCTCCAAACTTTGTGATGCTTCCATCGCTTGAAACCATTGAAAGTGGATGTTTTATAGCATATTCAACATCTTCTTCACTCATTCCTCCGCCGACAATTTTAGCTGAATAGCCGTCTTCTTCAACCATTTCGAGAATCGCCTCAAAAGGATCCTTTCCAAGTTCCCTTGCTATTTGAGAGAGCGGTTTCCCTTCGAACTTTTTGTATTTTTCAGAGTAAGCTAACCTGATGAACTCCATTCCAACATCATATAGCGTGTTCTCCCACTCTAAACTGGGCTTTTTTAAATCTTCAATTATTTTCTTTCGATCATTTTCATCTCTTATTTTTGAAATAGTACTTTCTAAGCCTCCTTCCCGTGTCCACGGTGGCAGAAGCGCCAAAAGATCAGTCATCCAAGCATTATATGGGTAGACGTCGCATGTTACCTCAACATCCTTATGTCTGCCATGCGCTATAAGTTCCAAGGCTGTTTTTACAAGTCCCCAGTTTCTTTGGGCGGAAGCCTTGAGATGTGAAATTTCAACTGGCAATTTTGCTGTTTCTCCAATTGTTATGGCTTCATTAATAGCGTCTAAAAGCAGATCAGATTCGTTTCGGATGTGGGAAGTATAGATTCCGCCATGTTGTGCAGCCACTTTTGCAAGTGAAATTATCTCATCCGTTTTAGAGAAAACTCCCGGATCATATATTAGACCCGTGCTTAACCCAAAACATCCGGCTTCCATTGCTTCTCGAACATAAAACTTCATTTCCTCCAACTCTTGTTTGTTAGGTTCTCTCCTTTCTAAGCCTAAAACCGCGCTTCTCACAGTTCCATGACCTACCAATGCAACAAAATTAATTGATGGAGAAACTTTTTCAACTCTTTCAAGGTATTCTTTAAAGGTTTTCCAGTCAACTTGAAGTTCTTTAGCGTAGGATGGCAATGATTTGATAAGTAAGTCCTTATTTTTCTCTGAGAGTGGAGCACAAGTTGATCCACAATTTCCTACAACAATGGTTGTAACCCCTTGCATTATATAATTATCTGCTGTTGGAATTGCCAATATATCAATGTCGCTGTGATTGTGAATGTCAATAAAGCCTGGTGTGACAATCAAACCTTCACAATTCAAGATTTTTTCAGCCTTAACTCCACTTAAATCGCCTATCTTAGCAATGTTTTCATCTTTTATTCCAATGTCGCCTTTAAAAGAGGGAGCACCCGTTCCGTCTACAATTACTCCACCCTTAATTATGATATCATAGCTCATCAACAAACCTCCATTTGGCTCATAAGTTATGATTTAACTATTTTTATAAATTACTATGCTCCTTTCACATTTTCATGATAGTTTATTTCACTTTCTTCAATGCCTCTTTAGCATTTTCAATTGTGTAGTTTATATCATCTTCTGTATGAGCAACTGAGATGTGACATCTTTTATTGGGTTTGGGGAGAATGAAGACTCCTCTTTTCATCATTTCCTTTTGAAACTTCATGAACAAATCATTTTTTGAGAATAAGGTGTCTCTGTAATTGGTGACTTGCTTTTTTGTAAATAGTATTTGAAAAACCGACCCAAAACCAACTATTTGAGCTTCAAGTTTCAATTTGGCAATAATTTCATTAAACTGATTTCTAACTTCCTCTCCGAGCTTAAAGAGACGCTTATGAACCTTGTTGTACTCTAATTCCTCTATTGTTGCTAGCGTGGCAGCCATGGATATGGGATTTCCGTTAAATGTGCCGCCATAATCAACATTGCCCGTGGGCCTAAAATATTCCATAAGTTCTTTTTTCCCACAAACTGCCGCTACTGGGAAACCGTTTGCCATAGCCTTTGCAAATGTTGTCAAGTCTGGCGTCACGTTGAAGATCTTTTGGGCTCCGCCTAAATGGTGACGAAAGCCCGAGACTACTTCGTCAAAAATCAGTACAATGCCATATTCTTCGGTGATTTCCCTCAAAAATTTTAGGAAACCCTCTTTTGGCGTGATGCATGTGGCGCTACCATGGAGGACGGGTTCTGTGATTAACGCTGCAATCTCATTATGATGCTTTTTTACTGCTTTTTCCACTGCCTCTTGGTCATTAAAGGGAACGATAATTACTTGTTTCGCTGCATCAGCGGTGAGTCCTGCGGTGTCTGGAACTGGTTTTGGGCTCTTTTTTGATCCAGCTTCCTTTAATGTTGGGCTTGAACTGAAGGATACTATGTCGTGCCATCCGTGATATGCGCCCTCAAACTTTACAATTTTGCTCCTGCCAGTGTAAGCCCTTGCTAAACGGATGGCATGATAAGTGGCTTCTGTGCCGCTATTGCAAAATCTAACCATTTGGGCTGAGGGAACGTAAGCCACAATTTTTTTGGCAACTTTAACCTCCAATTCGTTACAAAGACCATAAATTACGCCATTATCCAATTGTTCTTTAACAGCAGCGGTAATGCTTGGGTGGGCATGTCCCAAAATTACAGGTCCAAAAGCCAAGTGATAATCAATGTATTGATTGCCATCCACATCATAAATTCTTGAACCACTTGCTTTTGATATGAAGATAGGGTAAGGGTCGAAAAATCGTAATGAGCTGTGGACTCCTCCGGGCGTGAGTTTTTTTGCTTCTTCAAAAAGTTCCTTTGATTTTTCCATTTCTTTCATATTCATCACTCAAGATTTTTTAGTTAATCCAAGAAGTTTTCTGGCTTCGCTGGGAGTGGCTATTTCTATGCCAAGTTCCTTAGCTATTCTAGCAACTTTGGTAACTAATTCAGCGTTACTTTTGGCTAAGACTCCTTTGGCGATATAGATGTTGTCTTCCATTCCCACTCGAACGTCTCCGCCTAGAAGCATCCCGATGGTTAGGAGTTGAAATTGAACTCTGCCTCCGACGGCTATGACATTCCACCTGCAGTTTTTTGGTAAAGATTTCACCATGTGCATAAGGTTTTCTGGGGTTGCGGGGATTCCGCCTCTCACTCCTAAAACTAGTCCAAACCTTAATGGTTCTCTCAGTAATCCTTTCTCAAATAATTGAAGTGCCAAGTTTATGTGTCCAACATCGTAGCATTCAACCTCTGGTTTTATGTTTCGCTCAAGCATTACCTTGGCAATTTTCTCTACAGCCTCTGGAGGGTTTAGGAATACGCCGTTACCAAAGGTCATGGTAGCCACGTTCAGTGATGCAAACTCTGGGTTCAGTTCGAGAGCACACATTCTTTGTTCCAAGGAGATGCCATAGGGACCGCCGCCGCCTGTTGTGAGCTGAATAATCATGTCGCATTTGTCTCTGATTCGTTCCATAACTTCACCATATAGTTTAACGTCTGGATACGGCTCCTTAGTTTTTGGATTTCTGACATGAATGTGAGCGACGGCGGCTCCAGCCTCATAGGATTTTACTGCTTCTTCAGCTATTTGCTCTGGGGTTATTGGAAGATGGGACGTTTCTTTCCACATTGGACCTGAACCTGTTGGAGCTACAGTAATTATTATCATATTTTTCACTGTTTATTCTGTATCTATTAGATGTCATAAATTTTGTCTTTTATTTCTAAAATTTGCGCCTTATTAACCATTTTAAAGATAGGGCTTCGGGTTTTTGGCTAAATAACAAAGCTTAAAAAGAAATCTATACGTATCTAAAGAACGAAGAAGGGAAGGCTTTGGCCGAAGTTAAATTTGCTTTTCCAAGAAAGGCAACCGGATTGGTTAGGGAGCTAGGCTGGTGGTCAGCGTTCTCTGTTTCGCTTAGCTACACCATTGGCAGCGGAATAAACTATTGGTCTGTGCAAGCCTCTTATTGGCATCCTGGATCAATAATTCCCATTGCGTATATTATTGGTGCTTTGCCAGCGATTTTCTTGGCTTACGTAATTACTGAAATGGGAATAATGATGCCGAGATCTGGAGGAAGCTACATTTACGTGTCACGAGTGTTGGACCCACACGTGGGCTTTCTCGGAGACTGGTTGTATTTTGTGGCTAATAATTTTGCCACCGGAGTGTTAGCTGTAATTGGGGCCGGATTCTGGGTTAAAGTGATTAACCTGCTGGGTAATGCCACTGGCAATACTGCTTGGATTGAGTTTGCACTTGATAATACAGGGTTAGGCATGATCGCTGTGGTAATAGTTACGCTTTACACACTGTTGTCATTGCTAGGTATACGAGTGTTTAGGTGGTATGTGGCTGGATTGGTTGCCATAGGCATCGTGGGAAGCTTTCTCGGGGTGGGTGCCACCTTCTACGGAATTATGAACCCAGCCTATGTAAAAGAAGCTTGGAATCTAACCTACGGCACAGGCTCATGGGAACAAGTGCAACAAGTAGCTATCGATAATGGTTGGGCTGACTATGTGGCAGGCGCCACTGAAGAAGCTGGCGGTGCTGGAGGTGCAACAATACTTAATTTCGTAGACACTTTCTGGGCTTACTGGGGAACCACGGCAGCATGCTATTTTGGTGGAGAAATGAAATCTCCAAAATCAGGCTTTATAGTTGGCGTTTTTGCTGCAACACTATTCGTAATGTTCTGGTATGTCGCAACAGTTATTGGTGTATACACCGCTTATGGAGATTTCGTCAGCCAATACTGTTACGTCTATGGAGAAGGATACACTGACCAAGTAACTACGATGACAATGATGGATCCAAGCCTGCCTCTATTCACAGTACCCTTAGCACATGGACAAGTGTGGCTTCAAGCAATATTTGCTTTTATTCCAGCCCTATGGATTTCTAATTGTTCCGGTGCAACCTTGCTTGTGGGTCCAAGACAACCATTTGCATGGGCTTTCGACAGATTCTTCCCAGAAGCCTTTAACCGCGTAAATGAACGCTTCCACTCACCTCACTGGTCAGTTATTTTAACAGCGGTGATTGCCTACATCTTTATACCGTTAAGTCTTGGTAATGTTTTCGCCGCAACTGTAGATGCCACCTTTATTTTCATCCTTAGCCAACTACTCATAGCCTTTGCAGGGGTAATACTGCCTTATAGACGTCCAGACATTTGGGAAAGAGGGTTTAAGGCAGTCTTTGCTGGCATACCCGTCATAAGTATATGCGGTGCGTTGGCAATTTTCTTCTGGGTTTGGGGATTAGCAGTAGCCGCATCTTGGCTCAGCGCTTGGGGCATGGCGTATTTGGCTTTATGGGTTTTCGTTGGTTCCCTAATATGGTTTGCTTTTGCAGAACGAAACAGAAGAATTGGCATCGCGTTACAGGACATTTACGGCGAAATACCACCAGCATAAACGTTAATCACCCATTTTTTTATAACTTTTGCATTTAATATTGCAAGACAATATCAATGCAAAATACTTGGTTTCTTACCTATAAGTTAAAGGCTAAATTCTTATGAGTAAAAAATAAAGTGGGGTTTTTATTTTAGATGTTTGATTTCTGTTGTAAGTTTGAGGGCTAGTTGCATTGCAGACATCACCCTGTACCATGTGTAAGATGTCAAGCACATTCGTGCCTCATCATAACTTCCGCTCATCCAAAGCTTCATTGCTTCGGCTTCAAGATATTGCACATCGTCAAATTCTTTCTCCTCAAATAATTGCCACGCATTTCGAACAGCCCATATTCTGGAGTCATAATTCTTGTCCACAGTATCGGATAATTTTTCGAATATCCACCAAGCAGAGCTTTTATCATATCCGTTAGTGCCAACCTGATATGCTTGGGGGACGCTTAATATGCCCATATACCATGGTATATAGACGCTTGAACATGGTGAAGTCAGAGCAATCCACATCACACCACCAATTGCTGAAGGCATCCAGTTTCTCGACTGGGCAACAAAACTCTCAACAGTATAATCGCGACAAATAGTTCTGTAAGGCGTGTTGTGGGGCGAACCGTACTCGTACATGTTGGTTGTATCATATGATGTTCCTTCATAATGATCCCTCAAAATGCTCGTTATTTCGCTGAGGGAGACACCGCCATCAGCATATTCCTCTAAAAGGGATTCAACACGCCAGTGACGAAGGTATTGCCATGAACCCCACCCGCTTGGATCACCGTACACTTCTGTCCAATTGAATGGTCCACTGCTCGGGTCGTACCATCCTTGTTCTATTGCAAACTCAACCAGATCACTGGAGCTCATATCCCATTCTGTCCCTATTCTGAAATAGTTTGCACGCATTTCCATGGCGTTGTCTGGAACCTTTTTTGCAACCCAATGCTTAAACCCTATCTCTATCCACCAACCTTCATTTGGATCGGTTATTCCAAACATTGTTCCCGGATCGCATCCAAGGCCATATGTTTCAGCAAGCCAAGCGATAATCTCAACAGCCTCTCTGGATGTTTTTGCCCACTTTAAAGCGATTTCCATAAATTCGCTCCAAAGAATGTCGCCTGTTTTTGCAACATGCCACCCCTTAGTATCTCTTAACCATGTTTCCTTCGAGTAGGCAAGGTTGTTCGCTATTGACACCTGATACTCGTTTATACCCGCCGCTAAGTCGCCCGGGACATATTTCTCATCAAAAGCGGCGAGTCTAATGTAGATGCAAGATGTAGGCGTCCAATAGGGTATGTCACCAACTCTTATTTTGGCGCCAAAGAACGTCTCAATTACATCGTTCGGCGAATATGACATGCTTGGAGCAACCTGTATATGCATGCATGTTCTATCTCCTAGTTCTTCGTTATGACCAAGTAATACTGAACCGTCTGCACTCGCTTCCTTTCCAATAATAATGGTTGTACAACGTTTTCTCGATTCGAACGTGTTGTCATTTTTCGGCGTTTTATTTGCGAGTGTTTCCAAAGAAATATTAACGAAACTTAGCAATAGAAGAGCAGCAATCAAAATGGCTAACACTCTTTTCGTCATTTCTCCTTCCTCCCAGTTAGAAATATAGATGCACAAATTTAATAGTCTTATGCCTATGGCATATACGTTAACTACCCATTTTTTCTTTAATTTTTGCATTTACTATCGCAAGGTAATATCCACGCAAAATGCCCGGCTTCTTAATTACCTTTATTCCCTCATAATCTGTCCTTTGCAACTTAATCTTGTAATCTTCTGGTTTTAACCCATACTTCTCAACATTTGCCTTCAACTTGTTAATGTGATGTTGAACGGCCTCCTTCAACCTTCCTTTTGTAGCTTCTTCCTCTTTGACGCCGCCTTCTTCAGCAATTTTTCTAAGCTCATACTTAGTTAAGCTTAGCATGAGCAAAGTTACGTCTGCTAAAATGAAAAGCAAAATTATGCTTGGCCATGACAGGAGCCACAACAACCACCCAAAATTTGAAGGAGGTGTTACGCCTCTCTGCCATAAAATGGCTAAGGCAACCACAATCATGAAATAAACTAGCGTAACAAAATTTAGAACCTTATTCACCCTTATCATTTTTCTAACCTTATCAGACCGTCCTATTTTCTTTAAAACTTTCTGGGTTTCTTTACTAAAATATTTCAGATATGCCGAGTCTAAACCCATAGTTTTAGTTTTCATAACCAACTCCTTTGGATCACGTATTGAAACGCTTCTTAAACCATCAAAGTAGTTAATTACAGAAACCAACTCATTCGATACTTTCTCAGCCTTTTTCAAATCTTCCTTCGTCCATTTCACAGTTTACCAACTCTAAACTTTACCGTTTAAGACTCCCAATGCACATAATATATGGATATACAATTATAAGACTTAAGTTAGAATTTACAGCCTAACTTCCTTATACCACTTCTTTTTTGTTCCAACCTCTGCTCTCTTCAACCAATCCTTAGTTTTAGGCTCATCGTCTATATACTTTAATATCTGATCAATTTTTGAAGTTACATCGGCAATATCCTCTTGGGAAAGTTGCTTATACATGGGACATGCAGCCCTAACCTTTTTCAGGTTGGTTGTAGCCGTATACCAGAATCCCCAGTCATTGGCAAACAGTTTGGCCATGTATTTAGCATTAATCGTTTCTGGTGCGTCGCTGTCTCCGATTTTGTGGTCTCTGATAATGACTATGACATCTTTGGCATCCTTCTCTGTGAATTCAACAATTTCCAACTTGGTTAACAATAAGTCAACTAATGATGCCGTTGGGTAATCTAAGTGGAATCTGTTTCTAAAATCTATTTTATGGCATAGATCCAACTCATCATAAAAAATGTCCAAATCTACCTTTCCCCTGTAAACTTGGCGATTTCTTGTTCCCACTCCGCTTGTGAAGAAAAAGATGTAAGAATCAAACTTCCAACCCCTCACCTCAAAGAATTTTCTAATTTTCGCCCTCTCTTTATCTGGAGCCACAAAATCTATGTCTGGAAATTCCTGCCCTTCAATCCTCTTAAGTCTCTTGTGAAGGTCAATTGCCATAGGAGAAGAATGGATTCTAACGGCTGGACCGCCTATCAGCCTTAACGTGAGCCCCTCCTTCTTAGATTCTTCTATAAGGTCTAAAGCAATTTTCACAATTTCTTCAGATGATACTTGCTTCTTTTCCTTTTCTTCCATTCGTTATCCCTCCACTTTCCACCACTTCTCCACACCATCTTTTGTGAGGTCAATAATAAAGCCTCTAAGCACTCCTTCGCTGTATTCTGATCCGGGGTTTATGGCTAAGGTTTTTCCTATATAATCAGAAGCGTAGGATTCGTGAATGTGACCGTGCAAACTTAAAAGAGGCTGATTTTCCTCAATAAATCGCTTTATGGCTTTGCTGCCCACATTATCATAAATGATTCTTCCTAAGAAAACAACAGGCTTTAAATTCTTATCCAATTTTGGAGCCAAATCCAGTTTCGTAGCGTATGGTGGGCAGTGAAAATTTAGGATAACCTTTCTCCAGTCGCCTGAAAACATATCTTTTATCTTTTCTAATTTTTTCCACAACTCGTCTTCTGGAGCTTCGCGTGGTGTGTCCCAAGGCGTGGGGTTAACCCATTCAAAACTTAGCATTTTATAGTCAAAACAAAGGTCCACAACTTTTTCTAATGGGTATATGACGCGGTCCTCATGAGCTTTTATTAGTTCATCAATTTCAAAGGAATCGTCGTTTCCAGGCATCATTACCACAGTGACCTCCTTAGACAGTTTTTCGTCTACCATGCTAAGCCATCTTTGAAGCCTTTCCCTCATGTAATTGCGGAATAATTCGTCAACTCTTTTAGGATTCTTCATTAGTTCATCGTACTCTTCTTGGTTGCAGACATGAGTGTAAAATCCACTGAAAGTGATTTTGTCCATTAACTTTTTTAGCTCATCTTCGCCGCTGGCGTTAATCCACCTTCCATAAACCATCGTTTTATATCGTCCAGGGCTTTCCTCAATTATTGGAATTATAAGCTTCCCCGTTAAATCGCCACATAACAATAAGATGTCTGCCTTATGCACTTTGGGAATGGAGAGCCACTTCCGCCAAACCATTTCGCTTCCATGCACATCTACTGCATGAAACAGTCTAACTTTGTTAACCATTAGCAAGCACTTCAGAAAATTACTACACCTTATTATATTTATTTTTTTATGAAAAACAGCGCTTCTTTGCCCTCAATAAATTTATATACGATTCATACTGTTTGGAAATGCTGGTGAATTCATGAAAGAAGAAGTTTTAAACAAGTTAATGAACGCCGTATTAACTTACGATCCCGAGGCAGCGGTTAAAGCTGCTGAAGAAGCCCTCCAAAAAGGTATTGATCCCATAGAAGCTATTGAAGAAGGTTTGGCTAAGGGAGTAAAAATTGTCGGGGAGCGTTTTGGCGCTGGAGAAGCCTTTTTAACGGAGCTTGTAATAGCAGCTGAAGCCATGAAACAAGCTTTGAAAGTGCTTGAACCAGCAATTCTTAAAGGCGCTAGAGAAAAGAAAACATCGGGCAAAGTTCTCATCGGCACTGTGGAAGGAGACATTCATGACATTGGAAAGAACATTGTGAGTACCCTTCTTATGGTGGCGGGTTTTGAAGTAATAGACATAGGTGTTGATGTTCCAGCCCAAAAATTCGTAGAGAAAGTTAAGGAAGTCAAACCAGAAATAGTTGGAATGTCTGCACTAATGACTACTACAATGGCTAAGATGGCAGATGTCGTAGAAGCTCTAAAACGGGAAGGATTACGGGAAAAAGTTAAAATAATGATTGGTGGAGCGCCAACATCCAAGAAATGGGCTGAAGAGATAGGGGCAGACGGACACGGCGGAGACGCTATGGAAGCTGTTGAAATTGCAAAGAAACTAGTGAAAGCCTCCTAATTTGAAAGGCTACCTATTAAGGTTAGGGAGTAAGTCTGAAATGGTTTTCTCTAGAGAAAATCAGAGAATAAACTTCTTCATACTCTCCAAAGGAGATTTGGAAAAAATCCACAAAGCCACCCTTGAAGTTTTAGAGGCAACGGGACTCAAAATCACCAGCCAAAAATGTCTCAAAATATTAGAAGAGGGAGGCTGCGAAGTCGATTATAAAAACCAAATAGCCTTTATCCCTCCTTATTTGGTTAAAGAGGCTTTGAGAAAAAATCAGAATACCATAACCCTCTGCGCCAGAAACCCAAAATACGATGCAGTTTTAGATCAAGAGCATGTCTATATAACGACTGACGGAACTGGAACCCAAACCTTCGACATGGAAACAGGAAAAAGAAGGGCATCGACAAAGGAGGATATAGCCAAATCAGCCATAATTTCAGATGCCATTGACGCAGTGGACATTTATTGGCCCATGGTAAGCGCACATGATTATCCAGCCCATGTTCAGCATCTTCACGAACTTGAAGCCTCTTTGTCTAACACAGAAAAGCACGTAACCTTCGAGACAACCATGTTACCTAAAGAGGCTAGATACCAAATAGAAATGGCTTCTATAATCGTTGGAGACGAAAAGAAACTCAGAAAAAAGCCCATAATCTCTTCCTTACACTGCACAAGTGCGCCCCTCCAGATGGATGGAAACAGCATGGAAGCCGCCTTAGAATTTTCCAAAGCCGGCATTCCAGTGATGTTTTTTGGGATGCCTCAACCAGGAGCCACAGGGCCTGTAACGCTTGCTGGCTCTTTAGTTGTAAATAATGCTGAGGTGTTGGGCTGTCTCGTAATCACTCAACTTGTTTGTCCCGGTGCACCAGTGATTTATGGCGCTGGTATTGCGGCTTTCGATATGCGAACCTTAAAACGTGCTGGAGGAGGTCCAGAACATGGGTTGACTGGTGCTGCTGCCGCTGAGTTGGCAAGGTATTATGGTATGCCTTCTATTGTTGGAGGTTTTGTTTCAACGGCAAAAACGCCTGGGGCTCAAGCATGTTATGAAAAGTTTGCAAGCGGATTTCCTCCAGTTTTCTCTGGTTGCGGTATGATTGCTGGAATAGGATTGCTTGACGACTGCACAACTCTTGCTTTTGAAGAAATTCTAATTGACGCTGAAATTGTGAAAATAGTTTTTCGAATTGCTCAAGGAATAGAAGTTAACGATAATACACTAGCGCTTGATATTATTCGCAAGGTTGGTCCAAGCGGCCATTTTCTAGCGGAGAGGCATACACTTGAAAACTTACGAAGGGAACATTTTATCCCTGAATTGACTGATAGGCGTTCTTTTGAAACTTGGCTTAAAGAGGGCGCAAAAGACTTGGTGAAAATAGCTAGAGAAAAGGCTAAAGTGATCCTTCAGAAGCACCAAATCCAACCTTTAGAGAAGGATGTTCAAAAAGAAATTGGGAATATCATTAAAAAAGCGGAAAAAGATTTGATTGCGCACTAAAAAGCTTATTAAATGCTTTGTTTGTTACAAGTTTCAAAAAGGGAAAATTTATGTCTAAATCATCTCTTCCAAAATTTAAGCCATTATCCAAGCATGAAATCGAATCCATCCACCTTGCTTCTCTTAGACTTTTAGAAGAGGTTGGCGTGAAAATATACAGTGAAACTGCGTTAAAATTGCTCAGCGATGCCGGCGTTGAGGTGGATTCCAATAAGAAACTTGCCTTTATCCCACAACATTTGGTTAAAGAAGCATTATCTAAGGCACCATCCACCATTAAGCTTTACGGTCGAAACAGAAAACATGACAGAATTTTAGAGGGAAACAAGGTAACATTCAATCCGGGCTCCTCTGCACTATACATTTTAGATTATGAGGAAAACGAGATTAAAAAGCCAGTTTCGAAGGATTTAGCCGACCTTGTCAGATTAGTCGACGCTCTCGAACATATACATGCCCAAAGCACAGCTATGGTTGTTTCAGATATTCCACAAGCCATCGTTGACCGCTACCGCCTTTACATAGTCCTGAAAAATTCCACAAAACCAATAATAACAGGAGCCTTTAGCATTGATGGACTTTATGACATGAAACGAATGCTTGAAATTGTAGTAGGCGGCGAGAAAGAATTAGCCAAAAAACCAATGGCAATATTTGATATTTGTCCTTCTGCTCCACTAAAATGGAGCGAACTCGACGCTCAAAATCTAATTGACTGCGCCAAATTCCGCTTACCCGCCGAAATTATTCCAGTGCCACAATTGGGTGCTACTGGTCCTGTAACAATAGCTGGCTCCCTTGTTCAACATAATGCCGAATTTTTGAGCGGTTTAGTGATTGCTCAATTAACAAATCCTGGCGCGCCTGTGATTTATGGGGGTTCGCCAACAGTTTTAGATCAGAGATACGCCACAGCATGTCTTGGAGCTGTAGAAGCTATGCTTCTGGGTTGCTCTTACACTCAAATTGCAAAAAGCTACCGACTGCCAACGCATATGTATATTGGACTTAGCGATGCAAAAGTGATAGATGCACAATGTGGTTTTGAGTCTGGACTCGGCATAGTGTTAGGAGCATTGGCAGGAATAAACGTGATATCTGGACCTGGAATGTTAGACTTTGAGAATTGCCAAAGTTTAGAAAAACTTGTCATAGACAATGAAATCTGCGGCATGGCATTAAGGCTTGCAAAAGGCGTAAATGTTGAAGATGAAACTCTAGCCTTTGACTTGATAAGAAAGGTGGGTCCAGGCGGAGTATACTTGGCAGAAAGGCACACTTTAGAATGGATTAGAAAAGAACAGTTTATACCATCAGAAATTATCGATCGTAAAGAATGGAAGGTTTGGAGAGACGCTGGGAAAAAAGATATTGTGAAACGAGCACATGAAATCGTTGAGAAAAAACTGAAAGAGCATGAACCAGAACCCTTGCCAAAAGATGTTCAAGAAAACCTTGATAATCTCATGAAAGACATCGTTAAAAAACACTAAAATTTCTATAGGCATAACACCATTTCAGGATAGAACAATAAAATGGGTTTACCCGAAAATGTAAAAATTCTATTCGAACCTCAAGCCAAAAGGGTTCAAACGTCAAAAGAAACCACAGTTTTTCAAGCGGCTAAAGATGCGGGTATAGAAATTAGGTCAGAGTGCGGCGGAAAGGGCTTGTGTGGAAAATGCAGAATCCTGGTCAAAAAACCAAGAGACTTAAGCACACTGACAGAATCAGAAAGGAAGCATTTAACCATATTTGAAATTGATGAAGGTTACAGGTTAGCATGTCAAGCTAAAGTGTTAAAAGACACAGTGATTGTAATTCCGCCCGAGAGTAGTTTTGAATTTAGAAGAATTCAGATAACTGGAAAAGAAAGATTTCTAGAGCCAAAACCCGTAGTGAAAAAATTTTTTGTTAGGCTTCCAAAGCCCACATTATCAGACATAAGACCAGATTATGAAAGGCTTTTTGACGCGTTATTGAAGGTTGAAAAATTTGGACATGTAGAAATCGATTATGATGTTCTCAAAGAGCTTCCAGACGTTCTTCGACAATCAAATTTTAAGGCAACCATAACCCTTTGGGACAAGCGCAGAATAATTTCTGTTGAATCCGGAAATACTTCAAAGGAGCTGTTCGGCTTTGCCGTGGATATAGGCACTTCAAAAATTGTGGGCTATCTTGTAGATTTGATAAGTGGCAAAACTTTAGATTTGGAATCTTTGGAAAATCCTCAACTTGCTCATGGTGAAGATATAATAACAAGAATAACTTTCGCAATGGCTGACCCTAAAAATTTAAAAACTCTTCAAACGCTCGTCGTAGAGGCTATAAACAGAATCATAAATGAAACATGTAAAAGAAACAAAATAGACCCGAACAAAATATACGAAGTTGTGGTTGTCGGTAACACTGCAATGCACCACTTGTTTCTAGGACTTCAACCAAAATACATGGCGCTTTCGCCTTTCACACCAGCAATAAAAAAGCAATTGAATGTTAAGGCTAACAAATTAAAAATAGGCATAAACCCTTCTGGACTCATAACCGTCTTACCAGTTATAGCGGGATTTGTTGGAGCCGATGCTGTGGCGGATGTTTTAGCCACCGGAATATGTGATTCAAGCGATATTTCTCTCCTAATTGACATAGGGACAAACACAGAAATTTTCATAGGCAACGGTGAAGATATGCTTTCGTGTTCGTGTGCTTCTGGTCCAGCCTTTGAAGGATTTCATGTTAAGCATGGAATGAAGGCTGTAACTGGTGCTATCGAGAAAGCTCGAATGGACTCAAGTTTTGAGGTTGAATATGAAACAATAGGGCATGAAAAACCTGTTGGATTGTGCGGGTCAGCCATAGTTGATGTGGTTGCGGAAATGTTTAAGCATAAACTAATAGATCAGAGTGGAAAAATAAATCGGGACATTAAGACTCCGAGATTAAGAAAAAGCCATGGCGAATGGGAATTTGTTATTGCTTGGGGAAACGAAACTAAAACAAAGAAGGAAATTACAGTAACGCAAAGGGACATTCGTGAAATACAACTTGCCAAAGCAGCCATATACACTGGATGCTCAATATTAATGAAAAGGAAAAAACTGAAAGAGAAGGACATCGCCAAACTCTTCATTGCTGGAGCCTTTGGAAATTACATAAATCCAGAAAATGCAAAGATTATCGGCTTAATACCCGACATCCCCACAGAGGACGTGGAATTTGTCGGCAACACCGCCATAGTAGGCGCTAAAATGGTCCTTATCTCGGAGGAGGCTAGGAAAAAAGCAGATGCGATATCAAAAAAGGTGCGTTATTTAGAGTTGGCTGCAGATCCCAGTTTCAAAAAAGAATTTTTAAAAGCTACTTTAATCCCGCATGAAAATTTAAATAAATTCCCATCAGTAAGAGACATCCTAAGGAGCGCTTAAAAATGTTCAAATTTGAGAAGGAACAGAAAATTTTTGATATTGCAAACGTGAAAGTTGGAGGACAGCCGGGGCAACTTCCAACAGTGTTGATTGGAAGCATATTCTATCATAAACATAAGATTGTGAAAGACGAGCGAAAAGGCGAATTTGATAAAGAGAAAGCCGAAGAAGTGCTGAAAAAAGAAGAGGAGATATCTGATAAAACTGGAAACCCGAGGATTGTGGATGTTTGCTGTTCATGGCCCGAAGCCTTCGAAAAATTCTTAGACTTTGCAGCAAATCATATTGATGGACCCTTCGCGATTGATGGCGCCACAGCCGACGTGAGAATTGCTGGAGCAAAATATGTGAAGAATGTAGGCTTGTCGGACAGAGTTGTTTACAATTCCATAACGCCCCATGTTAAAGAGGAAGAAATCTCAGCGATTAAGGAGGCTAAAATTAAGTCTGCCATACTCTTGACTTTGAACACCAAAAACCCAACAATTTCTGGAAGATTACAAGTGCTTGATGAATTATTAGCCACAGCCCAAAAAGCGGGCATAGAAAACATATTAGTAGACACCACAGTTCTTGACTTGCCAGACCCGGGACCAGTTAGTAGAACCATTTATTTAGTTAAGGAAAAGTATGGGTTGCCAGCTGGAGCTGGAACACATAATGCGGTTGAGAGGTGGAATAGTAGACGCAAACTTGATGCAACAGAGTATTTGCTTGCAAGCAGCGTAGCCAACGTTTTTCCCATAATTGCTGGAGCCAACTTTATCCTTTATGGACCTGTTGAAAACGCACCATACGCATACTTTTACTGTGGCTTAGCTGACGCTTATGTTGCTTACTCCGCATCCCAAGAGTTTAGGACAAGGCCACTAATAAAGGATCATCCATTATTTAGAATATTCAAATAAAAAATTGTGTTATGGGGAAAGTGTGACGTTTCTTGAAAGCTGCTCTGCCACATCTTTTAATCCAAGTTTCTCAAATGTGCTCTTGGTTGGTATTCCCCTATTGTCCCATCCGCGTTTAGCATAGTACATGTCTAGTAATGTGTCAAATTTTGTTTTGTCAAGCGTCGTACCTTTGTATGGTCCTTTAGTTATTGGTTCCTTAAACCATCGCACTGGTGGATAATCCATCTGGCGGTTCCACTCTTGACCGAACTCGCGCACCCAGAAGGCTCTTATGAAGGCGTATATTCTATCCGCTAACACATAAAACATTTCGTTGAGGGGAATCTCTATTCCAGATGCTGCCTTTAATAGTCTTGGATACCATTCTAAGTCAAAGCCCAATTCTATCCATGGAAGTCTGCACGCAACTAAAGATTCGAACATTCCTCCCCTTATGCGCTGGAATTCTATTACTTTGTCTACTTTGGCTTCTGTATATCCGGATCTGTCGGTTCTTATTTCCCATGAGATAACCCAAGCTTCCTTATGGTGGGCACCTATGGATGAAGTTGCAAACGCCAAAGCCATTCCTGGAACTGTGTGGCAGTCGTAGGCTGAAGCTTCAAGTCCTTTAATGTGTATTGCCCAGTTTTGGGATTCTCCTCCGAGTTTTTGGCTTACTCTCATGACCCCTTCTGCGAGGAGGTTTCCGAGCTGTCCTTTGCGGTATGCGATTTCTTGAATTAGCGTTTTTGTCTTTTCGAAATCTCCCCATTCTATTCCATCTTTCAAAAGTCCTCTTTCTGCCGCTTCCATGGCAAAGGCTATTGTATTGCCCAAAGAAATGGTGTCTATGCCTAGTTCATCTGCCATTCTGTTAAGCACTGAAACTTTTCCAAGATGCCCTAGTCCAATGTTGGAGCCGAGCATAGCAACATTCTCATAGTCAAGTTCCGATTCTTTGCCTTCGCTGTCTAGGACCACGTTTCCACATGCCATATTACAGTAGGGGCATCCTCTTCGCTGAACCTTTGCTGCTTCCATGGCAAATCCGTTGATGAGATTTCCCAATTCGAAGACTCCCTCTTTAAAGTTGTATGTGGGTAAAACACTGTTTTCGTTAGCCCAATCTATTGTTGCCATGGTACCTTGCCTAATCCAGAACCCATAATAGTCTCTGGCTTTAATATCTGCATAAGTATCGCTTACAAGTTTCTTATATCCATCTGGATCCGCCAAAGGAATTTCTTTTGTTCCCTTAAAGACAACAGCCTTAAGTTTTTTGGAACCCATAACAGCACCCATTCCGGGTCTTCCACCAGCCCTTCCTTCTTGGGAGACAACTGTTGCATATCTAACCATGTTCTCACCACCTGGACCAATTAGAAGCGCTCCAATATCTTTTCCATGGATTTCCTTGATGTTTTCCTCTGCTTCGAAGGTTGTTTTGCCCCATATGCCGTCAGCGCTTAAAATGTAACCCTTCTCTTCTTCAACGTAAAGATAAACTGGTTTTTGCGCTTTTCCTTCTATTATTAGGGCGTCAAATCCAGCTTTTCGCATGTTCACTGCCGCCATAGTTCCAACATTTCCATCTCCATATCCTCCAGTGAGTGGGCTTTTTGCTGCTATGACAAGTTTGCCAAGACTTGGACCTGGGAGTCCAGTTAATGGTCCCGCAGCTATGACAAGTTTGTTTTCTGGACCTAATGGGTCAGTTCCAGGTTTCAGTTCATCCCATAGAATTTTTATGGCAAAGCCCCTTCCGCCCAAGTACTTTCTTGCGAAATCTAAGTCGTAATTTTGTGTTGCTGTTTCCATTTTTGAAAGGTTAACCCTCAATATTTTGCCATTCCAACCATACATTTTACATCACACACATCCCTTTCCCATTTCTTTGAATATAAAATTTTATATACAGAATAAATTTTAGCTACATCGGTGAGATCATGAAAGTTGAGAGAATAATTACGGTTTTTGAAACCCATTCTTCTGGCGAAACAACCAAAGTTGTGGTAAGCGGCTTTCCTCGAATTCCGGGAAAAACGATGTGGGAGAAGACAAAGTACTGCCAAGAACACTATGATGATTGGAGAAAAGCCCTCATGATGCAGCCTAGGGGTTTCTCGGGCATATTGGGAGCCATAATCACGGAACCAACTAATCCCAAAGCAGATTATGGAGTAATATTCACGTATACTGGAGGCTATTTCAATTCATGCGGAGACAGCACCTTTAGCGTAACCAAAGTTTTAATTGAGCAAGGCATGGTTGAGGTTAAGGAACCAATAACCGAAGTAACTCTTGACACTGCTGCGGGGCTCGTAAAAGTAGAGGCGAAGGTTAAAGATGGCGAAGTTCAAGAAATATCCTTTGAGGGCATCCCATCCTTCTATCAAGAATCAAAAAAAATCAAAGTTCCTGAAATCGGCGAAATCAACGTTGACATAGCCTTTGGAGGATTGTACTACGTATTTGTCAATCCCGATGAAGTTGGCGTTCAAGTTAAACCAGAAAATGCAAGAGAGCTAATTCGCGTTGGCATGAATATACTAAACGCTGCAAATAAGCAAGTTAAAGTTGTCCATCCTGAAAATCCAGAACTGAATAAAATTGAACTTGTAACTTTCTCAGCCAAACCCCTAAAATCTGGGCATCATTTTAGGCACGCAAATGTCTACTCTGATACCATATGCGTTTCCCCAGCTGGAACTTCTGTCAGTGCCAAATTGGCTATGCTTTGGGCTAAGGGAGAATTCAAAGCTGGAAACCGTCTTGTAGTTGAGAGTTTAGTAAATCCAGACTTAACGATGATCGGCGAAATCTGCAGAGAAATAAAAGTTGGTAAATACAAAGCAATAATACCAAAATTGTCTGCGAGAGCGTATATTATAGGTTTGCAACGGTGCATTTTAGAAAAAGATGATCCGATAAAGCATGGTTTTTCATTAGGTTAGGGGTGTTTCATAACGCTTTTTTTAAGCGACAGTGATGTACAGCGACTTTTGACTATGCGTGAAGCTATAGACGCTGTTGAAGAAGCCTTCAAAGAACTCCAGCAAGGAGAAGCGATTATGCCAGAACGCACAACGCTCATGTTAAAAAATGGAAGTATTTCTCAAATGAGTGCGTACTTGAAGAGGATGAATGTAGCCACGACAAAAGTTTTTGGAATTTTTCCAAAAAATGTTGAATATAATCTTCCCACAACGGTAGCCACCCTCCTCGTTTATGATCTGGAAACTGGGAAAGTAACTACGGTAATGGACGCTGCATATTTAACCGCTTTGAGAACTGGAGCTGTCAGTGGAGTGGCAACAAAATATCTGTCAAGAAAGGATTCAAAAAATGTTGGAATAATAGGTTGCGGAATGCAAGGGAAAACCCAATTATTAGCAGTTAGAGAAATAAGAGAGATAGAAAAAGTTTGTGCATTCGACAAGGTATCGAGTGTAAGGAAGCTATTCGCTGAGGAAATGTCCAAAAAATTAGGGATAGACGTGTTACATGTAGATTCGCCTCAAAAAGTAGTAAAGGATGCTGATGTAGTGATAACAGCCACCACATCTGCTGAACCTGTGGTTAAGGGTGAATGGTTAAGCTGGGGGACTCACATTAATGCTATAGGTTCATATTATTCTAACGCAAGAGAACTGGACACTGAAACTATAGTGAAATCAAAGGTGGTTGTAGATCTGCGAAAGGCAGCGTTAGAGGAGGCTGGTGACATTATACTGCCAATTAAGGAAGGAGCAATCACAGAGAGACACATCTATGCTGAATTAGGCGAAATAGTTACAGGTAAAAAATCCGGTAGAGTTGACGATGATGAAATAACTGTTTTTAAATCTGTTGGTTTAGCAATACAAGATGCCGCAGTTGCAAAATTTATCATTAAAAAATTTAGAACGAACTTTCTTAGACAATAACTTATTTTTCATTTATTCCATTTTTTGTTTAATTCTTCAAGCGCCAACTTCACTCTATCCATAGCCTCTCTTATTTGCTCTTTTGATGTTGAATAGGAAATTCTTATGTATCCTTCGCCGTACTCTCCAAAAGCTGTTCCTGGCACAGTTATTACTTTTGCCTTCTCGAGGAGATACATTGCAATTTCGGTTGAGGACATGCCAGTTTTCTTTATGCTTGGAAAAGCGTAGAAGGCGCCTTCAGGCTTTAGGCAAGTAACTCTGGGCATGTTGTTTAACTCTTTTACTATAATTTCTCTCCTTTCCGCATATTCCTTAAGCATCTTTTGCACATACTCTTTTGAGCCTTGCATGGCTGCGATGGCGGCCATCTGAGAAATGGAGCTTGGATGCACGAGTATGTGTTCTTGAAGTTCGAGCATTTCTTCTATTATCTCTTTTTGCGCTACTGCGAAGCCTATGCGCCACCCAGTCATGGCGTATGTTTTTGAGAAAGTGAATATGCTTATGGTTCTTTCTTTCATTTCTGGAAAGGATGCTATACTTATGTGGTTTATTCCATCATATAGGATGGCTTCGTAAGCTTCATCGGAAATCACTAAAAGGTCATTTTCCAATGCTATATCCGCTATACTTTTTAGTTCTTTCTCCTTCAGCACGGATCCTGTTGGGTTGGATGGTGAATTAACGAGGATCGCTTTAGTTTTCGACGTTATACGTTCAGCTATGTCAGCAGCATCTACACGAAAATTATTTTCTTCTTTAAGAGGATACGAAATTGGTTTGCCGCATGCAAGAACAACTTGAGCAGCATAATTTGGGAAGCCAGGATTTGGAATAAGCACTTCATCACCGGAATCTATTAGGGTTAAGATTGCCAAGGATAAGCCCCCCATAGCTCCAGCCGTTGCCATAATCTCCTTTTCCGGATCAGCGTCTATGCGGTTTTCTTTCCACAATTTCTCTGCAACTGCTTTTCTAAATTCTGGGAAACCAGCATTTACCGTGTAGTGGGTATACCCTTCTTTCATGGCTTTTATAGCTGCTTCAATAATGTGGGGCGGAGTGTCAAAATCCGGTTCGCCTATTGATAAATTTACTACGTCTGTGTATTTTTGTGCGAGATCAAACATTTTTCTAATTCCAGATTTTGGGATTTTCTTTGAACGTTTTGAGAGTTTCAATTTTTTACTCATGAGCTACTCCACACCTAATATTTAGGGAAAAATTTTACTTGACATGTTCTAGGAGTTTCTTAACAACCTCAACGGCTTCAGCTGCATCAGCTCCGTAGCCGTCAGCGCCTATCTCCTCAGCCCACTCCTTACTTGCTGGGGCTCCACCTATAATCACTTTAACCTTATCCCGCAAGCCTTCTCTTTTTAAGGTTTCAATAACTGTTTTTTGCTCGGGTAGGGTTGTGGTTAAGAGGGCTGATAATCCAACGATGTCTGGCTTTAACTCTTTAATTTTCTCGACGAACCTTTCTGCTGGTATGTCCTCTCCAATATCGTAGACTTCAAATCCGTTTGCGGTTAGCATGGAAGCGACTATGGTTTTTCCTATGCTATGAATGTCTCCTGCGACGGTGCCTAAAAGCACTTTTCCAAGAGTCTTACGCTCTTTGTTTTTCTTCTTTAGCTCAGGCTCCAAAACTTCTAAGGCTTTTTTCATTGTTTCCGCAGCCATAATTAGTTCTGGAAGAAATATCTCTCCATTTGCAAATTTTTCGCCCACTTCTCTTATTCCCTGAGCCAAGCCTTCTTCTATAGCCCTGAGGGGGTCAACTCCAAGTTTTATGACTTCTTTGGCAGCGGACACAGCCTCTTCAGTGTTATAGTCTAAAACTGCGAGTCTTAATTTTTTGATAACGTTTTCTGCACTCATTTTAGACACCTTCCTTTTTCCTTTTAATAATGTTCATAATTTTATCTTTCGCGTCTTTTGAGAGTGGAAGAACTTGGTGGTCTTTTAATATTTTTTCAGCCTCTTCTTTAGCCTTAGCCCATAAATCTTTGGCGCCTGCTTTAACCCAAATTTCTGGAAATGTTCTATTGGTTATTTTTGGTATCCAAATTTCCTTTCTAAAGTGTTCAAGGGTGTGACGTTCTCTTATGAAGCTTCCTTTCGGTCCAACTTTTTTAATGATGTCAAATGCTAAAGTTTCATCCGTAATCTCAAAACCATTCACAATTTTCTTTATCATACTAACAACCTCGTTATCTATGACAAGTCCTTCGAGGCTCATGGTGTTTTCTGAGGCAATTAAACCCATGCCGCATATCAAGTTAAGACCAGCAAGGGCTGGAAGCACACCAGTCAGAGCTTTTTCATATCCCATTTGAGCGTCTAAAGATTTGGAGTCGGACAAAACACCACCACCAGCGCTTGGAATCCCATAATAATGCGCCAAATTAGCAACACATGCATGAAGTAACGCAAATTCTGGTCCTCCAAGTACCGCCGAGGCTTCCCTAACATCCATAGCCCTAGCCCAACTTCCAATTATGAGCGGAGCATCCTTGTTAACCACATAACGAATTACCAAAGCGCTTATGAACTCAGCCATGTTTAGGGTTAAAGTTCCAGCCAAAGTTACGGGACTTGTGGCTCCAGCCATGGGACCCGAATTCACAAAAACTGGAATACCAAGTTTGCAAGCTTCAATAAAAGCTTCAAGGGTAGCCCTATCATATGTAAGCGGACTTGTTATGGACATCAGCAGAAGCATTATTGGCTTTCTCCTTAACTCTTCCACTCCGTCCACGATTACGGAAGCCATTTCTATAGCGTCTAAAGCGCCCTCTTTTCTCATAGCCTCATTTATTATGGGTTTGCTTGTATTCTCAAAAGCGGTTGCCCACATATACCTATCAACAATCTCGTGGGGCACATCCATTGGAGAACCCATACACATGTAAAGTGCAACATTTTCCGAAGCATCAGCAATTTTCGTTGCATTCGCTAAATCCTGCACCGTAACTCTTCTGTAAGTTCTTGATGTTACATCGTAGAAGTTGGTTGCAAATCCCACAGTGCCAAAATGGGTTTCGTCTCCGCCCAAAATTTTCCTCGTTTTCAGATCTCTATGGTAAACACTGAATCTGTGGGGCGTTTTTTGGAGGGCTTCCTCAGAAAGATGTTGTGGAATAAACGCTCGTTGGCTTTTGTAATCAACTTCAGCACCTGCCTCCTCAAGTTTTCTGAGGGCTTCTTCATAGGGAACTATAACGCCAACCTCTTGAAGAATATCCAGACTCGTCAGATGCACTGTATACTTCTGTCTTTTAGAAAGTAAATTAAGTGAAGGCATAGGCTTTTACCCCTTTTCTTAAAGTAAAGAAAATCACTTTAAATTTTGTACCTAATAATGTTTATTCTTTCTCCACAAAGTTTTTCAATGATGCATAGGAAAATTTGAAAGCCAACGAGTAAGCATTTAAAGGCAACGTGAACTATCTATATCAATCCAAAAAGGGTGAGCGAAACCATGCTTGTCGAAGGTTTAAAATGTATAAACTGTGGAGAAATATTTCCTTCCGATCCAAAATTCTTTGTTTGTCCAAAATGTGGTTTTGAAAAAATAAGAGGAATAACTGTCTTCAAGGGTATAACCGAAGTCGCTTATAACTACGAAGAAATTAGGAAAATAGTGAGTAAAAAATTGTTTTCTAAAAGACCCTTCAACGCTTTAAGATATAAGGAATTGTTGGGATTCCAAAAGAAAGAAAAATTATTAACGTTAGGCGAGGGAGGAACCCCTCTGTTAAAAAGCAAAAAACTAGCTAAAAAACTTAAAATTAAAAATCTGCTCCTAAAAATTGAGGCCCAAAACCCAACAGGCTCTTTTAAAGACCGAGAAAGCCTTTTAGCCGTAAATAAAGCCTTGCAATTTGGAAAAAAAAGCGTATCATGTGTCTCATCTGGAAATGCCGCTGCTTCTTTGGCGGCTTACGCAGCTCGAGCCGGATTAGGCTGTTTCGTTTTTACGCCTGCAACCGCTTCTAGGGGAAAGATTTCTCAATGCTCAGTTCATGGCGCCAAAACTTTTCTAGCGAATGGAATTTACGAGGAAATCTTTGAAGTCTATTTGGAAGCAGTCAAGGATTTGGACATTTTCGAGTCTGGCCCTGGACACAACAGGTTTAGGGTGGAGGGCGACAAGACAATTGCTTACGAAATATGCGAACAGTTAGGATGGAAGGCGCCTGAATGGGTTATAGATAATGTTGGTAATGGGACTCATTTGTATGGTATGTGGAAGGGGTTCAAAGAGTTAAAAGATTTAGGCTTTATAGACGATTTGCCAAAAATGGTTGCCACAGGACCAGTTGGCGGTGCACCTATTGTTGACGGTTTTAAAAAGGGTGAAGTTGCGCCTTTGGAAAGCTGTGAGGAATCCATAGCCGAGGGTTTGGTTGGAAGATGGAGTTATGATGCTCCTTTGGCGCTTAAGGCGTTAAAGGAATCTAATGGAAATGCAGAGTACGTTTCCGACAAGGAAATTTTAAAAGCCATGAGTTTGTTGGCGCGCTTTGAAGGAATATTTGCAGAACCCTCCGGCTCAGCATGTATTGCTGCCCTTCCAAAACTTGTGGAAGCCGGCATTATTGATGGAAAAGATGAGGTTGTATGCTTAATAACTGGGAACGGGCTTAAAGATCCTAAAAGCGGAATGCGGATATCTAAAAATCCAATTAATGTACCACTCAATGTTGATGCAATTAAAAAATTTTTAAAATAGTCTCCTTTTAAGCAGAGGGAAACATTTGTGAGTTTATTTTTTGGAGCTGAAACCAAAAGCAAGGAGAATGCAAATGCTCTTGTCCTTGGATTATGTTGGGATAAAAGCTCATCCTTTAGGAAAGGTTCGGCTAAAGCTCCAAAGGCTATTAGAGAATATACAAGTTCAAAAATTTATAACTCCTATGCGGAAAACAATGTGAACCTTAAGGATTACTGGAAAATTTACGATTTAGGCGATGTATCTCCTCCTTCTCTTTTAAAAGCCTCTCAAAAGGTAAAAGAAGCTGTAAGCAAAAACGCTAATTTCAAATTATACGTTTTTCTCGGAGGGGATCACAGCATCACATATGCCACCTTAAAGGCTTTAAAAGAAGTTTTAAAGGGTTCTTGGGGTTTAATCTACTTTGACGCTCACCCAGACTTATACGAGAGTTATGAAGGGAATCCATATTCTCACGCTTGCACTGTGAGAAGGATAATTGAGGAAGGCATTATTAATCCTCATCACATAGTTCAAATTGGCATAAGAGCATCCACGGCTGAACAAAAAAACTACGCAAAAAATGCAAAAATAAAAACTGTAACCACATCTGAAGTTTACAAAAATGCAGAGAAAGCATTCTCCTTTATCACTCAAGTTTTGGATAAAATTGACAATGTTTATGTTTCCTTCGACGTTGATGTTTTAGATCCTGCATTCGCCCCTGGAGTCGGCAATCCAGAAGGTGGAGGAATAACCTTACGAAACCTTATTGACGTAATCCATAACTTGGACGGGTTAAGCATAAAGGCTTTGGATGTGGTGGAAGCAAATCCAGACTATGATTGCATGGGTATAACTTTCTGCAGCATATCAAAATTCATCAGAGAATTTTTAGGAATAACCGCTACAAAGCTATAATTTGCTTCTGCAACTTAGCTACGGGATTATTTCGCAGCCGTTGTATTTCATAAATCTGAAATCTTCCACCCGAATTTTCTTTTCTCTAATAAGTTTCTGTATTCTTGGTATTTCTGCGCATACAGCTTCTATTAGATTTCTCACGGTATCACAAACCAATCTATAGGCTGATGAACTCCAACGTTTAGTAAAATTAGCGTAGAGGCATCTTCCACCACAAAGGCTCAAAATGTCGCATTTCGTGCACGGTTCACCAACAAAAACCTTCTTAAGCTTTAGTGGATCCGCATTTTTAATATGCCCCAAATAATAGTCTTTCATTCCCCACATGCTTGGGCAAGGAATAATATGCCCATCTGTTTGAATTGCATAGTTAATCCACCCAGCCCCACATCTGAGGAGACTTTTTTCTTCGCCTAAAAGAAGCGATTGGGCAACTCCAAGGAAGGGATAAAGCCTAAGAGCACCAGCGCCTTTTTCCATGTAGTCAACCCAAAACTTTACGAGTTTGCGGATTCCGGGATTATAACTTTCTTCGCTCCATTTTTTGAAATTGCGACGTTCAAAATCGTTTGACCAAAATCCAGCGTTAAGCTGCCAATGAATAGAAGAAAATGGAAACTCTGTGTTTTCCAGAAGCCATCTAACCTGCTTATAAATGTCTGTTTGCTCCATAACAGTCATCCGCGCAATAATCTCGCCCCTAAAACCATTACGCCTAATCAACCTCAAATTTTCAACAACCTTCCCGAAACTGCCGTTACCCCTGTAAAAGTCTGTTAAGGCTTCATCGCCGTCTATGAAACAAGAATTGTGTGGAAACGGTTAACATATTCTGACTCAAGTCTATCCAAAAGCAAACCATTAGTTTGAACAATAAAATGCTTAACCCGCACAAAATCCATAATCCCCCTAACCTCATCCAAACAAAGCAAAGGCTCACCACCATAAAAAATCAAAACGCAATCAGCATCTCGCCTGCAAAACCTATCCAACAACTTCACATTATAACTCATCCGTTTGGGCAACGAATAATCGACATCAAAATTATGAAAGTAAGAGTCAAAATCTTCAATGGCTTCGCCAAAACAGTATTTGCATTGAAGATTACACTCATTTGTTAATATTAGATGGAAGAACGTGAAGGCGCCTCCACTCACAAACAGATTTTAGCGCTAAGTAAACTTTTCCTTAATCTTCCTGGCCTTCTCAACATACTGCCTAAGCTCCCTCTCCCTAAGCTTCTTCTCAGGCAAAGTCTCGGGCGCGAACATAAGTGGAATAACGGCTAAAAATAAGAAAAAAGCGGCAAAAGAAAACATTGCGTACACAGAGATAACTTTTGCAATATAAGGACCTATTAGAATTCGTAGAAAATTTGACATATAGAAAGGCAATCCTCCAATCGCGTAGTACTTATCCTCAGACATGCCATAACTGAGGTCACCCCATATTGTGATAATAAATATTACCCAAAAAATGCCCCAAGCAACACCATCAACTATCGTGTAAAAATACCAACCGACCAAATTCTCAGGGTAAATTCCCAAGACGGCATAACCAAGGCCTAACATGACAAATCCGATAATAGTTATACGCTTGCGACCAAAGGTATCTGCAAGAAAACCGGCAACAATTGCAAAGGTTCCGATCAGAACATTTTCAATAATAATAAATAAATTAACTGTACTCTCATTTAGAATTTGAAACGCTATCACTCCTCCTAAATAATTAACTAATGAAAACATCGTCCATGGTATGAAGTAGAAACAAAAGGACCGCTGATTAAATATGAACCTAAAGGAAACACTTTTTCGTTTCTCCACATTTTGAGAATGGTTAACTAGAAGAAAAATTATTAAACCGATTGCTCTCCAAATTGCAAGGGTTAGGGCTTGTAAGGTAATGTCATCAACTGCTATTATTCCAAGGAAGAATGCTCCTAATCCATAAACAAAGATTGTTAAACCGCCAATCTTCGCTCGATCTTCAACGGCTGCGCAGTAAGCAAGCTGTCCCATACTTGTAGGGATTCCTATGCCAAATGATATTCCTAAAAGGATTGCCATCGCCACAACATTCAATTTATTTTCAGGGTCAACAAATATTAGAATTAACGATGAAATAATTCCAAACATCATCCAAACTAAGAGAAAATGTGTTTTTCTAGAAATTTTGTCACTTATTGCAGCTCCCGCTATGGCTGAAAAAGCAGCTCCTAAAAAATGAACTCCCCATATCACTGAAGCTAATTCATATACAAATCCCTTTAAAATGCTAAAAGCAAACGAATACCATACAAAAACGTTAGATATTGATACGATATTTGCAAATGCGGATCTTGAAACAAGACCCGTTTCTCTTAAAAGTTCTATTTTAGGCATTTATCATCTTACCTTAAATTTCTCATTTAAATTCGTAAATAAGCATTTAGTATTTCAAAACAAGATTTCATGTACAAATAGTAAAGCTTTTAAGCTCATATGTTGAACATATATACAGAAGGGGAAGGAGAATGGAAAAGAGAAAAAGACCTAAACCATTCAGGCCAACGGGCTGGTGGTAGTTCTAGTTTTACGGTAAATCTTCTGTTGAGGATTGTAGCAGTAAATTGAATAGTTTTTTGTTTTTTGTCTTTTTTATAATTCGAAAAATTTCTTTTTCTCCCGTTTTTATTAGTGTTTGCATCTCTTTCTTTAATTTTTGAACTTCATCTGCCTTCGTTACTAAATCAATTAATTCTTGTGCTTTTTGCTCTGTGATTCTTTTTTTCTTAATTAAAGAAAGAATTTCATTCTTTTTTGTTTCATTCTGTAATGCATACAGTAGGGGGAGAGGTAAAATTTCATTTTTAGCGCGGTTCTTTATTTCCTCGGGTTCAAATAGATCTATAAACTCATCCCTCAAAGTCATTAAAATTCCAAGAGTTCTACCATAGTTACCTAATGCGTCAATCGCTTCCGATTCTCCCCCTCCTATAACTGCTCCGATCTTCGCGCATGCTTCTGCGATGGCTGCTTTTATTTTGATAATGTTGCAATATTCTTTTGGTTCTAAATCATATTTTCCTTTAAAATTTCTTTCTTTGGCCGTAGCTCTCCCTAAATCAAAGAAGGCTTCTTTTGTTAATTTCAGAATGGTCGTTCCTATTTTTTCAGGAAATTTTTTACATGCTTTATGCAAAAGAACTAAACCTTCAAATAAAAGGGCATCGCCCGCGAGAAGTGCTATATCTTTATTGAATTTTCCGAAAACTGTGGGTTTGGAGTTTTTGGTTTTTGATTCGTCTATGATGTCATCATGAATGTCTGCCGCTCCCGCGAGGAGCACAATTGCAGCACCTATTTCGCTTGTTTTTTCAGGATTTCCGCCTACAGCTTCACAGGTTAAAGAAATTAGAGCTGGATGTTGAACGTCATACCAACATTCCTCCATGAAATAACGTAATGCCTTGTAAACATTTGTATTCATGTTTTTTTCTTGTAGAATTGTTTTTTTGGCAATTTCGAATGCTTTTTGGCCACGTTTTTTTAGAAATATCTGAACTTGTTCCATCAATTTTTTGTTAGCTTGCTTTTTCATGCGCATCGTTTTATTTTATGTCTTGTTTTTGTATTTGTTCTTTTAGTATGCTGTTATAGGTTTCTATGTATTCCTTTCCTTTTTCTGTTATTGCATATAGTTTTCTTGTTCTTCTACCTTGGCGTTGTTGCTGGCTTTTAAGGAAACCTTTTTGTTCTAGTGTCTTCAGCAGTGGGTATAGGGCTCCGTGTCTTAGTTTTACTTCGTATTTTGTTTCTACCTGTTTTTTTATTTTGTAGCCCCACATGGGTTCAGCGTTTAGGAGTCTTAGTATTTGGATGTCTAGTAGGTTTCTGGTTATGCGTTGAACAATTTCTTTTTTGTAGTTTTGTGCCAATTTTTCACGCTCTGTAGTGTTCTGTTTTGGACTTGTTCGGGTTTGAGTTTATTTAAGTTATGTAGAAAATGGAATATTTTTGTATGCTTCTGTATGCTTTTTTATGTTTGTGGTAAGCATGAACGTTTATATTTCTGTTTAGGCTCTATAAAGTCTTGAGATATGTCCAAAAAAGGACATATTGTACACGTGTAAAACAAAAAAACACGTGAAAAAGGAAGGAAGAATAATGGTTAACAACTCTAAAGAAGTTCAGGTCAAATTGATGAAAGGCCTCCTAGACCTAATAGTGCTCCAGTTTCTAAGCACGCAGCCAATGCACGGCTATCAAATAATCACCAAAGTACGCAAAACCTTTGGGGTTTATTTTGGACCAAGCACAATATATCCGCTCCTAAATGCCTTAGAAAAGAAGGGATATGTAAAAAGCGAATGGAACATGAACAGCGAAAGACCTAGAAAAGTTTACAAGTTAACCTCTGAAGGACAAAGTCTACTGAACTTCACAGAGGATTCCCTTAACTTCATATGCAGAAAAATTGGCACCTCTGGGCTTCCAAAAGGCGGTTTAGAAGAGGAAAACGTTCCTCAACCAGCTCTTCGTCCATTAATAAAGAGAATCGAAGAAAAACCAGTGTTTTAGCGTCAGACCACCTCCAAAATCTTTTAAACTTTCAATCATAAAAGGTCAACTGTGCATATTCTTTTATTGTTAATTTTCTATCTAAATAGAAAAGGGTGTGCTTTTGGAGAAGGTGGATGTTTTAGTTCACGGATGCACCGTTTTGCCAATGAATGGTAAATATTTCATAGAAGATGGTGCCATAGCCATAAAAGGTGGCGAAATAGTTTTTGTTGGCAAAGCTTCCCTTACAACTGGCATAAAGGCTGAAAAACAGATAAACGCAAAGGGGAAAGTCGCCATGCCAGGATTGATTAACTCTCACACACATGCGCCGATGACATTATTTCGGGGAATCGCCGAAGACAAACCATTAAATGTTTGGTTAAGAGAAGCCATTTGGCCTTTGGAAGCTAAGCTCAAGGCTGAAGACATTTACGTTGGTGCCCTTTTGGGCTGTTTGGAAATGATTAAAAGCGGAACAACATGTTTTGCTGACATGTATTTTCATGAAGAAATGGTTGCAAAGGCTGTGGAGCAGAGCGGAATGAGGGCAGCATTAGCCCAAGGAATAATCGAAGCTGGAAACAAAGAGTTAGGACGAAAAATGTTCAACGAAAGCATTGATTTCGCTAAAAAATTTCATGGGTATGCTAATGGCAAAATAACAGCCTTACTTGGACCGCATGCAGCTTACAGTTGCAGCAAAGAATTGCTTAGAGAAGTGAGCCAAAAAGCTTCTGAGCTTGGAGTTGGCATACATGTGCATTTGGCTGAGTCAAAAGAGATGTTACACGGTGTTAGCGAAGTGGAATTTTTGGATGAAATAGGCTTTTTTAAGAATCACGTTTTAGCTGCCCACTGTATAAACCTCTCAGAAAAGGATATGCGTGTCCTTTCCGAGCATGTTGTTCACGTTGCTTATGTTCCAGTGGCTAACATGAAACTTGGCTTGGGAGCGGCTAAAATAAAAGATTTGATGAGTTTAGGCATTAATGTGTGTTTGGGAACGGACGGTCCAGCAAGCAATAATACTCTTGACATGTTTGAAACCATGAAATTTGCAGCATTGCTTCAAAAACTTACATATGCGAATCCAACAGTTTTATCTGCCTATGAAGTTTTGAGGATGGCAACAATAAATGGAGCCGAAGCCTTAGGTTTAGCAGATAAAATTGGTTCGCTTGAAATTGGAAAAAGAGCGGATATAATCCTAATTGACTTTTCAAAGCCGCATTTAAAGCCATCACATGATGTTTTTGCAAGTCTTGTTTATTCTGCCCGTGGAAGTGATGTGGACACTGTTATTGTTGATGGAAAAATAATAATGGAAAAAGGGCATGTTAAAACATTGGGTGAGGCAAGTATAATGAAAAAAGTTGAGAACACAGCGTCTAATTTACTTGTGAGGTGAAGATACAAAATTAAGAGTTAATTTTATCTATTTGCTTGTCCATTCTATTTGCTTCAGCGTCTGGGTTAAAAATGGCATCAATAGTTCGGATGGTTAACTTAACAAAGAAGTTCGGAGAGTTCACGGCAGTTGACCATCTGAACCTCGAGGTTGAAGAGGGCGAAATCCTTGGGATTCTTGGTCCAAACGGAGCTGGAAAGACGACAACTCTGCTTATGTTAACAACCGTTATAAGACCAACTGAAGGAACGGCTTTTGTAGGCCCATATGATGTCAGCAAGGAACCTGACAAGGCTAGAACGCTGATTGGCATGGCGTTTCAAGAGCCTAAACTATTGTGGGTTGATTCAGCTTGGGATATTCTTAATTGGCATGCTAAAGTTTGTGGTTTATCGGCAGATGAGCGTAAAAAGAGGGTTCGTTGGGTTTTAGAGCAGGTTGAGTTGTGGAATGACCGATTTAAGAGCGTTCACGCGTTTTCTGGTGGAATGCGCAAAAGGGTTGAAATCGCCAAAATCCTCATTCAAAGACCAAAAATAGCCATAGTTGACGAACCGACAGCGCAGATTGATATTGTTGGAAAACATAGGATTTGGAATATGCTCCGCGACCTAAGAGATGAGGGTTCAACTATATTGCTTGCAACAAATGAGCTTTATGAAGCTGATGTACTTTCGGACAGAGTTGCCATCATGCATAAAGGTCAGCTTCTCGTCTGCGATGAACCCAAAAAATTGAAAGATAGCATCCCTGGCGGAGATGTTGTGGAAATAGCTTTAGAAAAGGATGTTCCTAATGCTGTGCTTGCAGAGTTGAAGGAAATTCCGCGGGTGGTAGACGTATTAGTCATAAAGCAGAATCAGTTAAAAATCTACTTAAATCAGGCGGAAGAGGTTCTTCCAAAAATAACAGAATTCTTCATTAAAGCGCAATTACCCGTTAAATCCATACATATGAGTGAACCATCGCTCGATGACGTCTTTGCACATTATACAGGCTTGACCATCGAGGAGGCTCAAAGAAAATGATAAACTTAAGCAAGGTTTGGACGGTAGCGGAAAGAGACATTCGAATGTTTCTACGTTATAAGTTTCTTCTAATAATGCGCACTATCTGGTTTATTTCCCAAATAGCTCTTTTCGGTCTAATTGTTAAAAGAATGTTTCGCCCAGATGTTCAAAACGCTGTTGGTGGTGACTATTTCAGCTATTATGTGACTGGAATAATAATAACAATGTTGTATTCAACAACAGTGTTTATAGGATATGACATTTATGAAGAGGCTGACCATGGCGTCATAGAATATCTCTTAAGCGTTCCTGTTTCTCGCAAGGAACTAGTTCTTGGAAGGTCTATTGGAGGAGGCTTAAGAAGTTTCTTATACGTTGGTCCAATGATGCTTTTCGCCTTATATCTTGTTGGAGTTTCAAATATTCTACAGCTTTTTGTTGCTTTGTTATCCCTATTTCTCTTTACCTTTGGTGCAGCTGGTTTCAGTATAACCTTAGCTGTTAGCATAAAATCCTCAGATAGATTTGATATATTAATGGGTGTTACTGACGCCTTAATAGTTAGGCTGAGTACAACACTTTATCCTGTAGCCTATATGCCACAATATTATGCGGGCATTGCATCAATTAATCCTCTAACCTTTGCTGCTGATCTATTCAGATGGGGTGCTGGAATAGAATCCGCATTCCTTACTCCACCGTTGACAGCAACTCTCGGCATAGTCGCTTTCTTTTCCATATTCACTTTTCTAGGCATAATTTTGCATGAACGAAGATTGGAGGGCGGAGGTTGGCAATAAAACCAATTTTATACGTTGTTCAGAGAGATTTCAACTATTTTTTCCGATACAAGTGGTGGATTGTAGGAATGATTAGCATGAACCTTGCAGACCTTTTTATAATGGCAATAGTTTACACAAGAATGGTCAACGAAGAAATAATAAAAAATTACTTTGTCTTTTTTGCGCCTGGCTTAACCATAACAGCGCTTTTCGCAGCCGCTTTTATGATTGGAAGAGAAATTAATATGGAAGTTAGACGGGAGCTTTCCCATTACATGTTAAGTTTGCCAATAAAGAGGTGGGAACTAGCTATTGGAAGGGTTTTAGCTGGGGGTTTTAGAGGAATCATTTATATGGCTCCCCTTTTAGCTACAACCTTGATAATAACCTACATTTACGCTGGCACTTTTCTTTATCCACTACAGTTTTTAACGCTCATTGTTGCTTTATTCTTAATCTCTATTGGAACTTCCGGTCTCAGTATAACCCTTGCCTTATCAACAAAAAGTTTTGAGAAGTACATAACAGCCAGAGGCGTCGTTTATTATGTGCTTTTCTTCTGCAGCACAGTATTTTACCCGAGGGCTCTCATAGAAACTGCACTACCTCAGCTACTACTAATAGCCCAATACAATCCTTTAAGCTGTGGCGCAGACCTTTCAAGAGCGTTTCTTTTAGGAAGCCCGCCTTTCACGCCTCTCATGCTAATTGACATAGCCTTTTTTGCATTAATTTTTGCTTCCCTTGCAACATTCACTTACATGAAAGTAATTCAAAAGTGACTATGGTTAAATTTATGAAGATGAACAGCGTATTTTCTTTCTTCCACTCGTTAAAATTTAGTTAGAAGGTTAAACTGTTGGATGAAGTAAAGGCTATCTTTGAACCAAAAAACGTCGTGCTAATAGGTTCAAGTGTTATCAAGGAAAAAATTGGCATGACTTCCCCGCAACTTTTTAAGAGTGTCATTTATAACATGAAGAAGTTCTTTCGTGGAAAAACCTATATTTTTGATGTGGATATGAAACACGAAAATTTGAATGGATTGATAGAGGTTCCTGAACTTGCTGTAATTATGCTTCCTCCGAAACAATCAATTTTCATGGCGGAAAAATGTGCAGAAATCGGCGTAAAAGCCCTTGTCATCATCACTGGTGGATACAAAGACTCTCAGCGTGAAGCGCTTGTCAAAATTAAGGAAAGATATGGTATTAGAATTTTGGGACCAAACACTATTATGGGCGTCATAAACACTGCCAATGGGTTAAACACAACTTTTGAAAGAAACACCATGCCTAAAAAGGGAACTATTGCTGTAATATCTCAAAGCGGCGGAGTTGGTGCCTGCCTTCTCGATTGGGCTTGCTTCTACAATATTGGGATAAGCAAATTCGCTTTTATGGGAGACAAAATAGATGTGGATGATGTCGATTTACTGCAATATTTTGGCAACGACAAACGAACAAAAGTAATATGCCTATACATGGAAGGTGTAAAGAATGGAAAAGCCTTCATAGAAACGGCGAGAAAAATAGTTAAAGAAAAGCCAATCCTAGCCTTAAAAGGTGGAATAACAGAGGAATCAGCGCATAGAGCCAAGTCGCACACGGCTTCGATGGCTGGAAAAGACGAGATTTTTGATGCTGCTCTCAAAAAGGCGGGCATTATCCGTGTTGAAAACGTAGAAGAGTTGATGGATGCAGCCATTGCCCTTTCTAAGCAGCCTCCAATGCGTGGGGACAATGTGGCTATAGTGAGTAATGTTGGCGGACCAGCAATTTTGGCTGGTGATGCCATTGCAAAAAACAACCTTAAACTTGCAGCTTTATCGGAAGAGACGAAAAAGAAAATTGAAAGTTCTTATCCGGGGGTGGATGCGACAAACCCCATAGACATGATAGCTGATGCGAGAGCCGACAGATACGAGAAAGTTTTGGAGCTTGTACTCTCAGACAAGAATGTTGACGGCGTCTTAATAATAAATATGCTTAAGTCATGCTTTTTTGAACCAACAGACGCCAAAATAATCCCTAAAGTAGCAAGGAAACATCCAAATAAACCAGTTGTGGATGTTCCGGCTGGCGGTGAAGATTTTGCTTTAGTTTTTAAGGTTTTGGGCAACTCAAATATTCCATTGTATAATTTGCCTGAAAAGGCTGTTAAAGCCCTAAAATTTTTGAGGGAGTATGGCAAAATAATCGAAAAGCATTAACTATATTTTGTAGACTATAGATTCTATTCTTGGTTACGCTTATTTCATTAGGTGGAAATTTGGTTCAAAATTCAAAGCTGTTTGGCGAAATTCTCGATTTTTGTAGTCGTGTTGTTGATGCTGATAAGATGGTTGCTGCTTGCGTTTGTGGCGATTATGCTTTAGGCTTTTCTGATGCGAAAGGTTTTGTTGAGGTTTTGCTTGTAGTTAGGGGTTTCCAGCCGAAATTCATGAATTATCTGAAAGTTTTTGGAGAAAGAGGCGTTGTTGTTCTTGTTGTTGACCAAGGAGTTTTTGAAATGGATGTGGAGCGGGGCTTTTTAGGCGAGGCTTTTGCAAGCGAGCTTCTTTTTCCCTACATTACCTTAGTTAACGAGGATTACCTTCACTTTCAAGAGGTTAAGTTGAAGAAGCGTTTAATCCTTGAGCTTTTAGAGAACCTTGTTTTGGCTTTTCCAGAACTTTCCTACGAGCTTCACATAAAACCAGAATATTTTCTCTATGAAACCATTTTGAGTAGGGCTCGACTTTTCCCTCCAATGCTTTATAATGTTTTCAGTTTTATGCGGAAGGATGTTAAAAAGAGGAATGTGGAGAATTCTTTGAAAGGGTATTTAAAGGCGTTAAGAGGGTTGGAAGGTGAAAGTGTAATAAGTTTTTCTGATGGTTATGTGAAAATTTGCAAAGAGTTTGTGGATAAAGCCAAAAGCCGAAAAGTTCGCTTCACAAGCCTCTTTAAGACTGCCCAAAGGGCTTTGTTCGCTTCTTTGCTTGGAATTTTTCCGAAAACATTAGGCTTCCTTTCGCAAAACAGAGAAATGTTCTCTATGTTTCAAAGGTTTTCCAAGGAAAATTCAAAAACTATTCACGAAATTGAGGAGCCACGCAAATATTTATATGTTCCAACTGCCAGCGGGCTTATTCCCTTGGCAAGCAAAATAGATGTTGAAACTTTTGCTAGGAAAGTGCTCTGTGCTGGTGAGGATGCGAAGATTGATGTTGAAGAGATTGGGGGTGTTTTGAATGATGTTTATTTGGTTAAAGCTTTTGGAAATGGTGCGGAAAGGAAGGTTGTTGTTAAAAGTTTTAGGGATTGGTCAAGTTTTAAGTGGTTTCCTCTAACTTTATGGACTTTTGGAACGAGAACCTTCGCAGTTTCTGGATTGTCAAGGCTGGAGAGGGAGTGCGCCATAAGCCAACTTTTGCATTCTAATGGTTTTGCGGTTCCAAAGATTTTTCATGTAAGCCATGGTGAACGCCTAATTTTCATGGAGTATGTGGAGGGCGAAAGCTTAAACAAAGTTGTAAAGAGGATTTTAACTTCAAAGGTTGTGGACGATGTAGTGAAGGATTTGGAAGTTGTAAGGAGAGTCGGAGAGGAATTCGCTAAAATTCATGCTTTGGGAATTGCTTTAGGCGACACAAAACCTGAAAACATTCTCATAGCGAAGAATGGGGCGATTTACTTTTTAGATTTTGAGCAGGCTTCGCGGAATGGTGACAAAGTTTGGGATATAGCCGAATTCCTTTATTATGCTGGGCATTACGCTTCGCCTCTCGTCGGCATCCGCCCACCCCAGCTTATAGCAGAAGCCTTTATTGAGGGTTATTTGGCGGCTGGCGGGGATGCCAAAATTGTTAAGGATGTTGGGAAGCCAAAATACACGAAGGTTTTTAGCGTTTTTACGCTTCCCCATATAATGCTTGTTATTTCTAATATTTGTAGAAGAGCGGATAAAATGAAAAGGGAGTAAGCATGGTTAAGGATGAAACAGCCATAACCTTTTACGGTGGAGTAAATGAGGTTGGCGGAAACAAAATCCTACTGAAGGATAGGGATACAAGGGTTTTCTTCGATTTTGGCATGTCCTTCTCAATGAAGAGGCAGTTTTATTCTCCGCCTTTCCTCTCGCCTAAAAGCGAAAAAAGCCTCCAAGACCTTGGAATTTTGCCAAAAATTGACGGTATATACAGGTTTGATGACAAAGCGCCTGAAATAGATGCGGTTTTCATTTCTCATGGGCATATGGACCATTCAGCCTACTTATCCTTTATAAAACGTGAAATTCCAGTTTACTGCGGCGAAACGACGCGGATTATTTTGCAGGCTATGGGTGAAATGCGCAGAGCCGATTTGGAGTTTGATGTTGAAGGCATAAAATTTGAGACTTTTAGGACTGGACATAAAATTTGTGTTGGTGGTTTGGAAATTTTGCCAATTCACGTTGACCATTCTGTTCCTGGGGCTTATGGCTTTATTATTCAAACTTCTAGTGGCGTTGTTGTTTATACTGGAGATTTTCGGATGCATGGCGCAAAACCGGAAATGACCAAAGATTTTGTTGAGAAAGCAGAGGAAAGCGAGCCTGTGGCTGTTGTTTCTGAAGCCACAAACATGACTGGCGCATCAGTTTCCTCCGAAAGCGAAGTGGAGAACAAGTTGAACGACATTGTTCAGCAAGCCGCTGGTGTTGTGTTGGCTGATTTTGCTTCTACGGATGTGGATAGGCTTAATTCTTTTTATCGAATTGCCAAGAAAACTGGAAGATGCCTTACTGTTTCGCTTAGGCAAGCCTACCTCATCGAAGCACTGCAAAAGGATAAAGGCTTGAGGCTTCCAGCCTTAAGTGATGAGAATATTTTGATTTTTCGAAAGTCGAAGAAAAGATATGAAAATTGGGAAAACATCATTGTTGAAAAGTATAGGGATAAGATTTTTGATGCTTCGATGCTTCGAAAAGAGCAGTGCAAAGCCATTTTAGCCATGTCCCTCTACGATTTTGAAGAACTTGTGGAAATCCAACCAGAAGCAGGAAGCTGTTATGTTCTTTCTGCTTCTGAACCCTTCAATGAAGAGATGGAAATAGACTTTGAAAGACTCCTTAATTGGCTGAGGCATTATGGACTGCCGCAATATCATGTGCATGTTTCAGGACACATAATGCCACTTCAACTCAAAAAAGCGCTTAAGGAAATGAATGCATCAAAAATTTTTCCGGTGCACACTGAAAATGCAGAACTGTTCGCCAAATTTATGCGAGACCTAAAAAGCAAAACCATAATCGCCGAAAAGGGCAAGGAATACAAAATTTAACAAATTGAATCCTTTTTGGAAAATGGTTTGTGGCACTGTTTTATTTTCCCTACCCCTCCCCCTCTAGAATTTTTGGAAAGTTATATCATGAATCCTAAAAATTAATCTTTAGGTTTTGTTGTGTGTTTGGATTCATAACCTATAAGTTAACGTATCAACTCTTTATATTCACGATAAAAATGAAGGTCAACCGCCAAATACTAATGCTCATCCACACTTTAGGCTTAAGCTGTCTAGGAGGAGCCATATTCCTCCAAATCCTAGTTTTCACAGATATCCTTCAACATGGCTATTTCATGGCGATTGAAAACAACCCAGCCATCCTCTCCCTCGAAATAATTTTAACAGCCTTCGCAGTCATCTACTTCATATACATATACCAGCGTCTAATCCGCTCAATAAAATAGCGCCTTTTAATATTCGAAACTGTTAGAAATTGTTAAATAAACTTCTCTAAAAGATAGACATTAACTCCTTAAAATGGTGATGATATGATTAAATCAAAAGTTAATGTTTTGATATTAACAGCTATCCTAATTAGCGCATCAATTTTCGCAAGAATAACCTTAGCCTACGCATCTGAAGAGCTGATAGAGTTCTTTTCAGAGGATTATCCTGGAATATCATTAAAAGCAGAAGCCACAAACGAAACAATACCAAATGAAAGTTTGACCCTAAAAATCTGGATAAACTGTACAGCCCGCGGCGTCGAAGTCGAACACTTAAAACTTGTGGTGTACGGCTTTGCAGAGGGCAGAGAGAAAACCCTATTGTACAGCGCTCAAGTGCTAAATAATACCCTATTGGAGCTTGACGAAATTCGCTATGAAAATTTCACTATAAGCGTGCCTGGAAATGTTTGGGGCTCCGCTCTTGCAGAAATGAGAGTGACGTATTCTATTATGAAAACGCCAATGCCAGACATTGACCCAAGTTTTCCAATAACCTTCGTTAGAAATGTCGCCTATGAAGAACTCCAAGAAAAATATGAAAATTTAAATGAATTCTGTAATGAGCTTAATGAAACTTTCTTTGAAAACTTCCAAATGAACCTCACTTTGGAAAACTTGGCTAAGCTAAATAATACGCTAAAAGAACTTCAGGGAAGATTAGGTGAGCTTAACACTACAAGGGTTGCTGTTGGGGTTTTAGCCATAATAGCCTTCTTCTTTGTCATAACCACCCTATACTTAGCTATGCGAAAACCAAAACAGTACTGGTAAATCTCTCCTTTTCTCTATTTCATTTTATGCAGATTTTGGGCTGCAATAAATGTTAAGCCTCTTTCTGTTAGGGCTCTGGCGGTTCTATTTACGGCTTCATGCTTGTCCAAATAGTTACTCAAAAGTTTTGGCATAAGCCCCTTGGCTATTATGTCCTTTTTCGGGATGAAATAATCAAGCAAGTCTGAAGGCTTGTTTCTGATCTTTTCAATTTCTGGAATTCCACCTTCATGTTTTGCGCTTATATTTTTCACATGGTCTGCAATTTCTAAAAGTTCGTTGAGGCGGTCGTAGGGTTGCCTAACAATGCTTTTGTAGGCTTCTGTGATGTGGTGTTCAATGCGTACAATATCCTCAAAGTTGAAGGCTTTTCTGATATATGCAGAAAGTTCAATTGTCTCATTATTCACGGAATTTGAAAGGTTAAATCCAATAAGCGGTGTTCTGCCATCATCTCTACTGAAAAGTTTTGCGGTCATCAGGGTCCAAAGGATGGAGTAGGGGTTATCGTTTCCAAGGAAAACTGAAATTTTGAATTCGATGTCTATTCCAAGCTTGAAAAGCCAATATCCCAAAAGCACTGTTCCAGAATTCACGTTTAAAACTTGTTTAACGCCATATTCAGTATAATAATGAAGGTACTCATCAACCCATTTTAAGGCGTAATGGTTTGGAACCCCCACACCACCAAAATAGCCAGTTATGGTTTCTGGACCGCCCAAGTGAACGTTTATTGGTGCGCCATCAGGTCCAAGCATTGTTCCTTTAGTGTCTAGGGTTTGCACGTAAGAGGCGCCTATAACTTGCATGGCTGCAGCGAAAGCCAAAATGTCATCATCCTCCACCTGCTCCTTCATGTTGCGAACTCGAATGTAACGGGCTGGCATCAACTCTTGCCTCTCAATGGCTCTTTTCGCCTCTTCAATAAGCCATGGGAAAAAGTTGAAGGCGCTAATTTCTAATGTGACGGCGAAGCTTTCATCAAACTTCACGGAATCAGCCTTTTCTCCCAAAACTTTTCTGCGGTAGGCTGGTATGCTAATGAAGGCTTCAGCGTCTCGCTGTTTAATCAGCCACTCAATATCTTTTAAAAATGGAGACTTTTTCTTTTCAAGCCTTTTCATCAAATTTTCCAGTTTGCGATTATCCATCGCCTTGCGGTTAATCTCTTCGACGCCGCCGTATTTATCGACAATTTCCAATAGCCTATTCACTAAGGGATTATCTTTTTCCAGAAGAAAATCATTAATTTCTTTAAGACTCTCCTCTTTAATTTTCAGCTTTCCGCTAAGAGCGTCCAAAAATTAGTCCTCCAAATAGTGAGCTTATTTTATTTTTGACGATTTAAAAGTTTTTAGCGTCTTCCATAAGTTTTTGGAATGCGCTTTAGCGTTGCGTAGTGGCTACTCACGTGGCAGTGGTTACTTTAACACTTATTTGCACAACCTGGCTCTCAGTCTTTTTTGACTTCTTTTGGAAAAGCTTTCTTCATGTCGTCAAAAAACTTGTCCATCTGCCCATACATCCCATAAAGTCTTAGGCATGGAAACTCTTGGCAGAAGGTGCAAAGTTTTAAGCCCTTATTCTTTGCGCAATCCCTGATTTCACATTTTTCCCTAGCCCAACATCCTTTACAAGTTAACTCTTTTGAGCCAACAACGTAAAAGGGACACCAGCCACAGTATAAGCCACATGGTCCAATTAGGTTTTCGTTCATTGTTTCGCCTTCTTATGTTTTAACGTGCAGAGTTGATGTTCAAAGCTTAAATGATATAAAAAGCTATGCTTAACTAAAAGATTGGAGATGCAAAAATGTTTAAGCCTGAGGGAATTTTGCCAGCTTTAGTTACTCCTTTCACAGATGATGGAAAAGATGTTGACAAGGAAAGGCTTCGCGCTTTGGTTAGGCGCTGTGTTGAGTTGGGAGTTCATGGGGTTGTTCCATGCGGGACAACAGGCGAATTTGTAAATTTAACAACCGAAGAAAAGAAGCGGGTCATAGAAACTGTTATTGATGAGGTTAATGGGAAAGTTCCAGTAATCGCTGGAACAGGCGCAAGTGGAACGGATCAAGCCTTGGAAATGACAAGATATGCGAAAGATGTGGGTTGTGATGCTGCCTTAATTGTTACGCCTTTCTATTTGAAAACAACGGACCGCGGCATATACGAGCATTACGACACAATCGCAAGCAAAGTGGACTTGCCAATAATCTTATACAATATTCCACAGTGCACAGGTGTTGAATTGACATGGCAAATGGTTGAAGACTTAGCTCAAATCCCAAACATTGTGGGCTTAAAGGACAGCAGCGGACAGTTACGTTATATTTTAGCTGTACTGGAAAAGGTAAGAGATAAAATTAATGTTTTATGCGGACATGACGAAGTTGTGGTTGCCGCATTAGCTGCTGGCTGTTCTGGCGCTATTTTGGCAAGCGCCAATGTCATACCAGACATTTGGGTTCAAATTTATAATTACGTGAAAAATGGCGAGCTACAAAAAGCGCGGGAGCTCCAATATAAAGTGCAGAAAATAGCCAGAATAATAGCTGGAAGCGGACCTGTAGGCACAAAAGAGGCGTTAAACATGATGAAAATCAAAGTTGGACCGGTCAGAAAGCCACTAAGCGTGGGCGGAGAATTAACCTACGAAGCAAGAGAAGAACTGCGCCTAGACTTGGAAAAAATTGGTAAAATAACACCAAAACCCATAACTTTCGAAATTATAGGAAAACCCATAGAAGAAAGGTTCATGGCAATAAACATAACACCAGAAACCATAAGAGACTTTAAATTGCGTGTAGGCGAAGCCCTAGCAGGATATGGCGCAGAAGTCGCCCACATAGACTTAATTATAGGCAGAAATGATGGTCCAGTAGCTGAAGCTTTTGCAAAGGCTAAGGCTACACCAACGCCTGGACACGAGCCTTTGTTAGCGATTTTGGAGCCCAACTTGACAGTTAAACCCATAACCCTAATAGTTCCAACAGTCACGATTACGAGTATGCGTCAAGCCAGCATGATTTATGGACCAGCCCAAACAGCCGTAGCCAAAGCAGTCGTGGACAGCGTTGCTGACGGCACAATCCCAAAAGAGGCTGTTGAAGATTTAATTATAATTGCAAATGTTTTTGTTCATCCCACAGCTGTGGATAGACAAAGGGTTTACATAAACAATTATAAGGCTATGCGCCACGCCCTCCGCAAAGCCATAGAGGGCAGACCAAACATAGAAGAGTTGATAGAAAATAAAAACCGTGCAAAACATCCTTTCAAATACACGCCGTAGTGACCGTAATTGTCAAACCAAAAAATAACGGAAGGCGACTACATCCTCCTATACCTAAGCCAAAGGAAAACCTATCTTGTCAAAGCGGAATCTGGAAAAAGCTTCCACACTCACAAAGGTTTTATAAAATTTGATGATTTAATTGGAAAAGAATACGGCTCTACTGTTTTAAGCAATTTAGGGTACGAATTCAAAGTCTTGAAACCAGTTTTACGGGATTTCATTATAAAATCTCTGCGGAAAACCCAGATAACTTATCCGAAAGACATAGCTCTGATAATAATGTTTAGCGGAATTGGTCCGGGAAGCCATGTTGTTGAGGCTGGAACGGGTACTGGCGCATTAACAACAGCCCTAGCCCATTATGTTAAGCCAGAAGGGAAGGTTTACAGTTACGAAATTAGAGAAGAGTTTCAGAGAACAGCAGAGAAAAATCTGAGACGTGCTGGATTAATTGACTTTGTAGAGTTGAAAAATAAGGATATAACCATCGGAATCGATGAAAGTGATGTTGACGCAGTTGTATTGGATTTGGCAACTCCATGGCTTGTAATCCCCCACACTTATAATGCCCTAAAACCATGCGGAACAATAGTCTCCTTCAGCCCAACAATAGACCAAGTTATCAAAACAGTTGAAGCCCTAAAAGAAAATGGCTTTGTTGATGTGGAAACAGTTGAATGCTTGATGCGGGGAATGCAAGTTGAACGCGGCAAAACGCGACCACAAACGCTGATGACTGGACACACGGGTTATATCACGTTCGCCCGAAAAATAATAAAACTTTAAATGTTAGGGCATCGCATATGATGCATTTTCTAAACTAGCCTTTCTCTGGGCTACCAATTGCAAATACGCCATCAACACGCTCATTTTCCATTTTCTTTCCTAAACGCATGCGGATGCTCTTTGAATATTGTTCAAAACCGAACTCCTCTAGAACTTCAACAGCTACTTTATTTACGGCTGGAACGCCTACGTAGATTTTTTCCTTTTGCCTTATTGTTTCCATACATTTTATTAATAGTTCCTTTGCAGTTTGTGGATTTTGAGGGTTACATACCCATGGTCCTATTCTATATCCGCCTTCTGCTCTGCGACACATTAGATAACCATCGATTTCAGAGCTTACGCCTGAAATAAAACAGAATTGTGGATAATCATCGTGGAGGCTTTTTAAAACATTGATTCTGTTGGCTCCAAAATATTTTGCATCAAACTCTGCAACTTCTTTCACCAAATTCTTCTCCATTAACTTCACCTTTGAATGGAATTTTGAAACTGGTTTTTGGTTAAGTCCTGAAAATCTTAAAGATTCATATTCGTCTACAAAGCCTAATTTTCGATAGAAATTTGCAAGGGCAGAAACAGCTTCTAGCCTTATTGTTTCTACGCCACGACCAAAAAGATGTTTCATCGCCCTCTTCATTAATAGTGTTCCAATACCTTTTCTTCTGTGTTCTGCCCGAACTATAAGTAAACCAATCCACCCAAGCTTTCCATATTTAAATGAAAAGACATGTCCTACTCTTTTCCCGTTTACTTCTACGATGAAGCAGCCGGATGGGTTGTACCTAAACATTCGCTGAACGTCTTCCCTTGTGTTATTCCATTTTTCCATGAGCGTGGATTCATAAGCGAATTCGACATCATCTTCATTAAACAGCCGAATAGAAACGTCTCCCATAGCATAACCTCATTTTGCAATTTCATTTGTGGAAAAGCATTTATCCACTTTGCTAAATAACCATTTCACAATATTTGGAGGGTTGTTATGGTAAAGTTCTTGCTAAGTGAAGCTGAATACAAACGTCGTTTAGAACGTGTTAGAAAAGTTTTGGCTAGGCGAAAACTTGACGCCTTATATCTAACAAATCCAACAAGCATATTTTACTTAACGGGCTATTCTTTTTTGGCAACAGAACGTCCAGCAGCCCTAGTAATACCCGTAGATGGCAAAATTACCTTCCTAGGACCGTTGCTTGAGAGGGACCATGTTCCATTAAAGACAAGAATTATTGAGGAAGTGAAGACTTATTTGGATTATCCAGGCGAAAAACACCCCATAGACTATTTTGCTGATTTCTTAAAAGAGATGGGTTTGGCGAAGAAGCGCATAGGCATAGACAACAAATCTGGGGCAGCCGCCATGTGGGGTTATAAGGGTCCGCCAATAACGAAAAAGCTCCGTGAAGCTAAGTTTGTGGACATGAAGGATTTGGTTCCTTCCATGCGCCTCATAAAATCTGAAGAGGAAATAGCCCTAATAAGAGAAAGCGCCAAATGGGCAAATCTAGCTCACAGTTTACTACAAGAGTATACAAGCGAAGGTTTGTGGGATGTTGAAATTGCGCTGGCGGCTTCCCATGAGGCATCAGCCATAATGAAGAAGGCTCTTGGACCAGAATATGAGCCACTGCGTGAAAGTACTCCAGTAAGCGTCGGCTTTAGGGGACAGGTTGGCGAAATGAGTGCCATACCACATTCCATCGCCACAAAACGTATAATCAGAAAAGGTGATGTTGTTGTCACAGGCGCTGGCGCAGACATAGGCGGTTACAGTTGCGAATTGGAGCGAACAATGATTGTTGGGAAGCCAACATCAAAACAGAAACGCTACTTTAACGTGATGGTTAAGGCTCAAGAAGCCGCCTTCAAAACTTTTAAGGCTGGAGTTAAATGTAGCGAAATTGACAAGGCAACAATAAATGTCTTCAAGAAAGCTGGTTTGTCACATTTAGTGCTTCATCATAGTGGCCACGGATTGGGTTTAGAAGGACATGAGCCTCCATGGTTAGACATAGGGAATTTGGAACCATTAAGGGCTGGCATGGTTGTGAGTTGCGAGCCAGGCATATATGAAGTAGGGTTTGCAGGTTTTCGGCATTCCGATACTGTTCTAATTACTGATGAAGGCGCAGAAATACTCACGTATTACCCAAGAGATATAGAAGCATTAACAATAAGTTAATGACTACAGAAATTATAAGAGAGAATCAGTTTAAATTAAGGGTTCGGTGAAGCTAATGTTAACAAGAGAAGAAGCCCTTAACTTGGTTAAAAAGAATGTTTCAAAAAGGAATATTGTTTATCACATGCTTGCTGTTGAAGCCATAATGCGAAACCTTGCGAAACATTTTGGAGAAAACGAAGAAATTTGGGGTTTAATTGGCTTATTACATGACATTGATTATGAAAAAACAGAAGCAACACCGGAAAAACACAGCCTACTAGCCGAAGAAATCCTTAAAGGAATTTTGCCAGACGAAATGATAAAGTCCATAAAAACCCACAATTTCAAATACACGGGCATTATGCCAGAAAACCGTATGGAAAAAGCCCTAATCGCTAGCGACGCCATTTCAGGTTTGCTTGTAGCATGCGCTCTCGTTATGCCTTCTAAAAAGTTGGCTGACGTTAAAGTTGAAACTGTGGCAAAAAAGTTTAAGGATAAAGATTTTGCAAGAGGAGCTGAAAGAGAAAGAATTCTAATCTGCGAGGAAATTGGCATTTCAAGAGAGGCTTTCTTTGAAATAGCCTTAACCGGGTTAAAGAGCATAGCCAACGAAATAGGTTTATGAAAACTAAAACTGCCATTCCTTACCGGAGATCACGGTATATTCACTTTCATCTTTTACGCCTATTCCCAACTCCACAGCCCTTCGAATCTGCGTGTAACTCCAGGGGTTTTGAGTGAGGCTTGAGCCTTCATAGCTTTGAATGATTTTTAAGGCTTCAACGTCTATAGCTATGCGGTCTCCAGAAGCCAAAACAACGTTTGGTTCTCGTGTTTCGCCGTTGGCTGGTCCGCCAGTTATAAAGCATTTTCTTCCATCCATAATTATCAAGTTTGGATTCACAACTAAGTTTAAATCTGCAATTTTCTCCTCCAAATGCCTTGCATGAAGCATCATTCTCTCGCTTGTTTTCATAAAGCCAACGGCAAGTTTTAGGCTTAAGGTGAACTTAGCCCACTTATGAGTTTTCATGCAGCAAACGTAAACAAGTTTTTCAGCCTTTAAGGCGCTTTCTGGCAAACTCACCTCTTTAAGGTATTTGCCACCCGTAGCCACTTTCACCCATTTTCCCTCATCAAAAAATACAAGTTCTGCGCCTGCCTCTTCTGCCTTCGCAATCATTCCCGTTTCCGTCAAAACTTTTCTGGTTGAAAGCGAAAGCATGGAAGATTCGCCGAGAATAACTTTTCCAGCGCCATGCTCAAACAAGAGTTCAATAACAGCCTTCACAAATTCCGGGTCGCTTGAGGCAGGCGGCGGGTCAGCAGTGTTAAAGTTTGGTTTTAGCCATATTTCATCGCCCTTGTTGACAATTTTGTTGAAGCCGCCAATCAAATCCACAGCCTTTAATATGCCCTCTTTCAGATTTTTGACGTGGCTTATTTTGCTGACTAATGTTTTACCATCTTTCACGTAGGGATTTTCTTTAAACTTCCCAATTCCTTCAGTGCGCATGATAAATCACTGCCATAAAACTGGCGTATTCGAGGATTTAGCCTTTAACCAAAATGAAAGCAAAAATCTATAGAGAGGGCTATCAATTTAGCAACTGAAAACAGCTAAAATTCTAAACTATATAATTGTCTGTTTTCTCAAAGTCTTTAACTATTTCCATAACTCGCCTTGGAACATCAACAGCCTCCAACGGAATTCCCTTAAGCAGAGCCCAAGGAGACTTCTTCGCAATAAGAGAGGCTATGTAATCTTCCCCGAAACATTTCTTTGCAATTTCATAAACCAGCTCCCTAACTTGAACTTCTGAAAATTCGCCCAAAGCATGCAAATACTCGTGCAACAATAAATTATAAATTAGGGCATTGACAACGCGCTTCGACTTTAGCGCAGCTTCCACTATCTGAATTAGGCGCCTGTTTAAAACAATATTGTTTGTTCCGAAGGGATGATAGGCGCCCAGTTGAATTGGCAGGTCATCAAGAAAAAGCATCATTCCGCCTCTCCGCCTATGCAATGAGAAGTATACCGTGTCTTTGACGATTTCCCAAACTTCCCCATAACTTTTAGCATTTTCCAAGCGGCTGCGAAAACTTTCAATAGTTGCCGAATTGCCTTCATTCATTTTGCCTTAGCCACCAAATTCAAACTTGTCAGCGGGCTCATTGGCTGAAGGGTTGTAAAGCTTCCATAAAATGCTATGGGTTCCCATCCAGCTTTTCTAAGAAGTGCTGAGAGTTCGCTTGGGCTGTAAACATGGATTTCATATTCCACTCTGTCAATAAACTCTAAATTTTCTCCGCATTTTTTGTAAAAGGTCCAGACCGTCTTCAATTGTGATGTAGTTTGGTCGTATTTTCTGCTTTCTAACAGCAATATATTATCCACTTCTCCGTAACTTGTGGGAGCAAATTTAACGGCTAAAAACTCAGTATGCATGGTCTCAGCTATAAGCAATACAGCATTTTCTTTCGAAAGTTCCCTTGCCTGCTTAAAAATTTTAAGCTCATCTTTTGGGGAGAAATAGCCAATCGAGGTCCAAGCATTAACAACAACATCAAAGGGCTGTTGAATTTTTCCAACAACTTCTTTAAGCTTTCTTACATCACCCTCTAAGAAGGTCACCATGTTTGAAACTTTATTCTCCGCAGCCTTCCTTTTTGCATCTTCCAAAAAAGCCTTAGAAATGTCCACTCCCACAGCCCTAAATCCTCTCTTAGCTATACATATGGAAATTCGCCCATTTCCACAACACAAATCAAGCAAATTGCCCGTAGTGATGCCAAAACTATTTAGCACGTTAACCATGCCATCTACAACTTCCTCAGTTCGAGACCACCTCTCATCTAAAAACTTTAGGAAAAGGTCGGAATTTTTAACGAAAAGCTTCTTAATCCACTGGCTCATGCTTTTTTATAAAGCTCAAGTTTTCTAATATGCATTTTGGAAAATCCGCTATATACCAAAACAAATAAAGGAAAGCTTCTTTAATGGTTAGGGAAGGCTTGGAGCGTAAAATTGGATGGCAAGCATAATCCTCGTCAGAGACGTAATGTCAAAAGAAGTGAAAGTTGTGCGCCCAGACACAACCGTCAAGGAAGTGGTTGCCACAATGAACAAGTTTAACATAGGCTCCATAATAGTTGTGCAGGGCGAAAGACCAGTAGGCATCATAACAGAACGCGACATACTAAGAAGGCTTGTGGAACCATGCCTTGCGCCAGAAACGCTCACAGCAAGACACATCATGACAAGCCCAGTTACAACAATAAACGAAACAGCCACCATAGAGGAAGCAGCCAAACTAATGGCGAAAAAGAAGGTTAAACGGCTTCCAGTTATGAGTGATGAGAAAATTGTTGGAATAGTAACCTTTACAGACATAGTAACAAAAGTGCCAACCCTACTATCCATACTCGAAGAACTCGTCAGACCTCACAAACGTGCATACTAAAATTCTGGTTTAGCCTTACCCAACTTTTTGTCTAAGCATGCTTTTATAAAGCCATAGTATTCTGGGTCTGGTCTTCCAGGGCGGCTTTTGAATTCTCCGTGAAATTGTGAAGCGAAAAAGAAGTAGTGGTCTGGCAATTCCAAAATTTCCATTCTTCTAGCATCCACGCTTTTTCCAGAAAACACTAAGCCGTTCTTTTCAAACTTTTCCAAATAGTCAAGATTTACCTCAAACCTGTGGCGGTGGCGCTCATAAATTTCTTCACTTTTATAAAGTGTATAAGCCATTGTGTTTGGCTTTATAATTATTTTGTGGGCGCCCAAACGCATGGTAGCCCCTTTAATTTCTATTCCTCTTTGTTCTGGCATTAAGTCGATTACTGGGTGGGGCGAGTTGGGGTTTATTTCTGTGCTGTTTGCCTCTTTTAAGCCGCAGACGTTTCTTGCAAACTCCACAACTGCCAACTGAAAGCCGTAGCATATTCCAAGAAATGGAATGTTGTTTTCTCTTGCAAATTTTATTGCCATAATTTTTCCTTCGGTGCCCCTTGGACCAAAACCGTAAGGCACAAAAATTCCGTCAAAACTTTTAAGAGTTTCAAGTTTTTCTGGGTGTTCTTCAAACCTTTCAGCTTCAATGTATTCTATCAAAACTTTTGTTTTGCATACTGCGCCTCCATGGCGAAGGGCTTCATTCATGCTTACGTAACTGTCTGCTAATCCAGCATACTTTCCAACAAGGGCTATTCGCACTTCATGTTTTGGCTTTGTTACGGCGTCTACGAATTCTTTCCAATTTTTAAAATCTGGTTTGGTTTCCGAAAAGCCAAGTCTTTTGCATATGAAGTTGCCCATTCCCTGCTCATCCAAAATTAACGGAACCTGATAAATTGATTCTACATTGTAGGAGCAGAAGACCGCATTTTCTGGAATCGTTCCAAACAAGGCTATTTTCCTTAAAGATTCAGCGTCGATCATTTCAGAACAGCGTGCCACAATAATGTCTGGCTGAATACCTATACGCCTCAACTCATTGACGCTATGCTGTAAAGGCTTGGTTTTCATCTCTTTGGTAACATCCAAAATGGGAACTAAGGCTACGTGCACGTACAATGTGTTTTCGAAACCCTCTTCTAAGCGCATTTGGCGAATAGCTTCAAGGAAGGGTAAGCCCTCAATGTCTCCAACTGTGCCGCCGACTTCTGTCAAAACCACGTCAACGTTTGAGGATTTTGCCACAGCGCGGATGCGATGTTTAATCTCATTTGTCACATGGGGCACGATTTGGACGCATCTTCCAAGAAAGTCGCCTCGGCGCTCTTTTTCGATGACTGCCCTATAAACCAAGCCTGTGGTGATGTTATTATCTTTTTTTAAGTTTAAGTCAAGAAAACGCTCATACCAACCCAAATCAAGGTCTGTTTCGCCGCCATCATCTGTCACGTACACTTCGCCGTGCATGTAAGGGTTCATTGTTCCAGCGTCGACATTCACGTAAGGGTCAATTTTTACAGCAGTAACCTTTAAGCCTCTTGCTTGAAGCATCTTGCCAATAGAAGAGGTTACAATGCCCTTGCCAACAGAGCTTAACACGCCGCCCGTAACAAATATGTATTTAACCATGATTTCTCCTCGTAATAACAAAACCATAAAACCACAATTAGCATTTAAATCCTTTCATAAAGTGAGCCAAAATGCCTATTCAGAAAACTCCGAGAACCGTTTACTGGCTTGGAAACAAACTCTATCTAAACATAACTAATAAGTGCTCTAACAACTGCTATTTCTGCATAAGAAATTTTAAGAATGGTGTGGGTGATTTCAACCTCAAACTATCAAGAGAGCCTTCAACCAGCGAAATAATAAGCGAACTTCAGAACATTATAAATTTAAAAAATTGGAGCGAAATTGTCTTCTGCGGTTTCGGCGAACCCTTAGAGCGATTGGCTTGCCTTTTAGAAGTCTGTAGATGGATAAGGCGTTATTACGGTAAGCCCATTAGCATTAGAATAGACACTAATGGGCAAGGCTTCCTAATTAACAAAGAACGAGACTTGCTTAATGAATTAAAGGAGGCTGGCGTGAACAGAATAAGCGTCAGCTTGAATGCTCACAACAAAGAAATATACAATCAAATTTGCAAACCAGCTTATGAAAATGCCTTTGAAAGCATTTTAGAATTTTTGGAAAAAGCAAAGGGAAACTTTGAAACAGAAATCACAGCAGTAGCCATACCAGAAGTTGAAATTTCAAAGGTTGAGGAAATCGCCAAAAAATTAGGAGTAAAATTTAGGTTAAGAGAGTACATTCCAGGCTCTTGGTGATTTCTGCTATTTGCCTTCCGTATACAGAAGCATCAACCAAACTCCCGCATTTTTCAGCTTTCCTTAAGCCTTGGACCCCTATTTTCCGTTTGGTATGGGAGTTTCTTTGTTCTGAAAACAACGAGTTTATCCTTAAACTCGGCTAAATAGGTTAAGACAAGTTTTTTGCCTTTTTCTGTTAATGCGTAGACTGGTATTGTTACGCTCAATTGTAGCAGGGCTTTGCTGCCTATTTCGTTTCGAAGGATTTTCGAAGCACTTGCACAGGCAACATCTGCCTTAGCTATGTGTTTTGCGTCTTCTTTTTTCACACATGTGTTGCAGACAGAAAAGATTAGGATTTCAGCTTTCGTTTTTGCTTCAAATTTTCTTATTTCGCTTATGGCTTTTGCTTGGAAGCCAGTAACGCTTACGCCTATGCGTTTAAAGCCTAAATTGGAAGCCCTTTTTACGCCTTCAAATTGGTCAATTTGCGCTGTGGCTTTATCTAAAACTGTTCCGCCGTTCCTTTCGATGTGTGAGATAATTTCTTTTATTGGCGTTGTTTTGATTATGCCCGTCAAACGGGCTCCGATAGCTTGCACAAGCTCGCCGTTTGCTGTTATAACTGTTCCAGCGCCTTCGCATACAACAACTGCACAGTCAATAAGCTTTTTCTCAAGCCAAACCCGCATCATTTCGGAAGCCCCATAAGCCACGACAGATTCCGAGTTAAAAAGGCGGTTTGCACAGCAGAAGCCAAAACCAGCCAGTTTCATTTCAACGGTTTTCCGCACAGCTTCAGCATTGATGTTTTTTGTTCCGTAAAGGGTTTCGTGGAGTGGGCAGTATTCTATTAATGGTTCGCTTAAGACTTCTATGCCCTTTTCCGAAATTCTAACGCGGGCGCCGCAGCAGTAGATTTCATGCGTTCCCTTGACGCTCATTGGCTAAACCCTCGCAAATAAAAAAGAGCTATTAGGCTTTTATTGTTCTTTGTTGACCATTTCGTTAATCTGCTGCTCCATCATGTGGCCACGACAATAAACCGAGACTTTTTTGACTCCGCTAACGGTTTTTGCTGCATTTTTCACGTCCATGGCAAGTTTGAAGGCTATGGGACAGAAAGGACTTGAAGGGATAAACTCCACTTTAACAACGCCTGGCTCTTCCTCTTTCACATCTTTAACCATGTGCATTTCAGCGAAGCTCAAACCAGTTTCTGGGTCAACAACTTTGCCGACAGCTTCCCGCACCTTATCTTCTAATTCAGTCAAACCTTTTACACATCCATTTATCTTTTCGTGAACAAACGTTAATGTGCCATATAAACTATTTATCTGAAACCACCTTTTTGTCCATTCTTTTGTTGAACATGCGCCAGCTTAAAGCCATAGTTTTCGGATGTGAAGCCTTAACCTCATCCAGTCGCGAAATAGCAGTGTTATGTGGCGCTTTTAAAACCACTTCTGGATTCTTGTAAGCTTCCTCGCAGATTTTCTGCATGGAATCAACAAATCTGTCAAGCTCCTCTTTTTCGAAGGTTTCTGTTGGTTCGATCATTAAGGCTTCTTCAACAATTAGTGGGAAATAGATTGTTGGCGCATGCAATCCATAATCCAAAAGGTGTTTTGCAATGTTTAGGGCTGAAACCCCAGTTTCATTTTTTAAAGGCTTAGCGCTAAATACGCACTCGTGTTTTCTTGGCTTTTCACTATTGTACGGAAGGGTTAAACCCCTAATGCCTTTCAGTTTTTTAATCAAGTAATTAGCGTTCAAAACAGAAACTTCAGCAACTTCCCTTAAACCCTCAAAGCCCAAACTTAAAATGTAAGCGTAAGCCTTCAACAAAACAGCGACATTCCCATAAAAACTTCTAATCTTCCCAACACTATAGGGCTTATCGTAATCTAAACGATAACGTTCACCATCATAAACTATGCGGGGAACAGGCAAAAACTTCGCTAATTTCTCTGAAACGCCCACTGGTCCAGCGCCTGGACCGCCACCACCGTGGGGTGTGCTGAAGGTTTTGTGTATGTTTATGTGGACTATGTCGAAGCCCATGTCGCCTGGTCTAACAATGCCCAAGAGCGGATTTAGGTTTGCGCCATCATAGTAGAGGAGTCCGCCAGCCTCGTGGATGGTTTTGGCTATTTCTTCAATGTTCTTTTCGAAAATTCCGAGGGTGTTTGGGTTTGTTAGCATTAAACCTGCTGTTTTTTCGGAAACCGCAGCCTTTAAGGCTTCCAGATTAACGCAGCCATCCTTGTCTGATGGGACAACAACAACTTTGAAGCCTGCCATGGTTGCGCTTGCCGGGTTTGTTCCGTGGGCTGAGTCTGGAACTATTACTTCGCTTCTTTTCTCGTTGTCTCCATTCATTTTGTGATATGCACGCATTAGCAAAGTTCCTAAGAATTCGCCGTGGGCTCCAGCGGCTGGATGCAAACAAACTTCATAAGTGCCCGTCAACTCTGCAAGCCAGCGCTCAAGTTTGTAGAGGATTTCAAGGATGCCTTGCACCGTGCTTTCGTCCTGGTATGGATGAAGCATGGCGATGGTTGGCAGATTGGCGAGTTGTTCGTTTATTTTTGGGTTATACTTCATTGTACAGCTTCCAAGAGGGTAAAAGCCAGAATCAACCCCAAAATTCATCTCCGATAAGCGAGTAAAATGACGCACCACTTCAACCTCGGAAAGTTCCGGAAGCCCAAGCTTACTTTTGCGCAGCATATTCTTTGGTATAAGCGCATCCGCTTCGCCTACAACCTTCTTAATTTCTTCCTCCAATTTGGGTGGAATATGTCCCCTTCGTCCTTCCCTTACAAGTTTGAAAATTATGGGTTCGTTCCAATTTGCTTGTTTAAACATGCTTTCACCTTCCGGCCAAAATTTCGCTTAAAGCCTCCACTAAACGGTCAATTTCCTCTTTTGAGTGGAGTTCAGTCACGCAATAAAGGGCTGTTTCGCCCAACTCTGGAAACTCTTTAGAAACGTCTTTTCCTCCATGAATTTGGCGCAGCAAAAGGGCATCATGAACCTCTTTAACGTTTAAACCAGCCCCATCAAAATTCACTGTAAACTCTTTGAAGTGGGCGGATTTGAAAACTGGCGCTTTAACGCCGTCTATTTTTGAAAGTTGGCGCATGGCATAATTAGCCTTACAAACAATTGTTTCGCCAAGTTCCCTTAAGCCTTGAGGCCCAAGCAAAGCCATGTAAACTGCAGAGGCAACAGCGCATAAGGCTTCATTGGAGCAAATGTTGGATGTGGCTTTTTCCCGCCTAATGTGTTGTTCTCTGGTTTGTAAGGCCATGCAGAAGCCATACCTATCATTGTCTACTGTTGTTGTTAATCCAATTATGCGCCCAGGCATTTGCCTAACCAAACTCATATCATCACGACAAGCGAATACTCCAAGAAGGGGACCGCCAAAATTCATGGGATTTCCCAATGGCTGAGCTTCTCCAACGACTATGTCTGCGCCATAATCGCCCGGCGGCTTCAAAATTCCAAGCGAAATTGGTTCAACGCCAACTATTAACAAAGCGCCATGGGAATGCGCCTCCTCGCCGATTTCTTCGACTTGCTCTTCAACAAAGCCCAGATAAGAAGGGTTTTCAATGTAGACGGCTGCTGTTTTTTCAGAAATTTTACTCCGTAAGTCTTCAAGGCTTATTTGCCCACTCTCCCTTTCATAAGCTAAATTTTCAACCTTTATCCCAGCAGGTTCAGCATAAGTCTTAAGCGTTAAAACCCTTTCTGGATGAATAATTCGCGGAATCAATATTTCCGTTCTTCCAGTTACGCGGGCTGCCATCCGTGCAGCTTCGCCTAACGCTGAAGCCCAATCATACATGGAACAGTTGGCAACATCCATGCCCGTCAATTCACAAATCATACTCTGATATTCAAAAAGGGCTTGAAGCATTCCCTGCGAAATTTCCGGCTGGTATGGCGTGTAAGCGGTTAGGAACTCGCTTCTTTGAACAATTTCTCTTACGACTGCAGGAACGTAATGAGGCCAGCATCCAGCCCCTAAAAAAATGGGCATATCATTGCATGTTTTGTTTTTTGAAAGTAAAGCTTCCACATGTCTTTTAATCTCAAACTCGGATGCCGCGAATTGTGGAATATTTAGGGGCTTTTTTAACCTGTATTTTTCTGGAATATCCGCATAAAGCTCATCTATGCTTTTAATGCCAATTTCCCGCATCATCTCTTGTTTTATTTTCTGCTGAGAATTTGGAATGTAAGGATGGTTATGCTTCCCCAAAGGATTCACCGCTTAGAGTTAAACACTAAATTGCTTGGATTCTTTAAGCTTTTCAGCAGTAAAAGAATGATTAATATTGTACTCCTTTTGTTGTAACCATTTCCTCTGGATGTTTAACATCAACAATTTCGTTTACAAAATCTGCCCTATCCAAAAGTTCTTTTGGGGCGAACCTTCCAGTTAAAATCACATCGGTCTTTTTGGGAATTTTATCCAAGAATTCTAAAACGTCCTTAACTTCTAAAAGTTTGCAGTATAAGGCTAAGTTAATTTCATCCAAAACAAGCAAATGCGGCTTCTTCTCTCTGACAATTTTTTCCGCAAACCTTAGGGCTTTTTGGGCTAGTTTTTTGTCTTCTTCGCCCAAATTGCCTAATCCATGCCATCCTTTGCGTCCAAACTGGTAAATTTCATAGTATGGCGAAAGCATCTTGCGAATCTTGTATTCGCCTGTTTTCCTCCACCATTTTAAGAACTGGATTATGACAACTTTCCTTTTGTGGCCGACTGAGCGTAGGGCTAAGCCTAAGGCGTTTGTGGTTTTTCCTGCTCCTGTTCCAGTGTATAGGTAAATGTAGCCCATTCGCGTTTCCATCCATTTGTGTATATTTGTTATAAGTCTTAAATATGATTGTGCTTCATTTATCCTTTGGAGAAATCTATGGCTTACAACTATGAAGCGCTTTTGAAGAAGGCGCGGGCTCAAATTCCCGAAGTCTATTCTAAAAAGGAAAGACTGGAGATTCCACGGCCGAATGTTTCTGTTATTGGAATGCGCACAATATTTCATAATTTCAAGGATGTAGCAGACGCTTTAGGCCGTGAACCGCAACATTTGCTGAAGTTTTTGACTCGGGAGTTGGCTACAGCTGCCACTTTGCAGGAACAGAGAGCCATTTTTAAGGGAAAATTTTCCCAAGAAACTTTTGATAGGCTTCTGCAGCGTTATATGGAAAGCTTCATCGTATGTCCAGTCTGCAAGCGCCCAGACACAAAAATTGTTAAGGAGAAACGCCTCTACTTTCTATTGTGCGCAGCTTGTGGGGCAAAGTCTCCCGTGCAACCACTTTAAGATGAGAGGCTGAAATTGGAAGTTTACATGAACCTTAGAAAAATTGGGAATAACGTGCTTTTGGCAATATGCGACGCTGAAATCCTTGGAAAAACATTGCGCGAAGGAAAAATCATATTCACGGTTAACGAAGAATTTTATAAAGGTGCAAAGGTTAGCGCTGAGGAGGCTGTTGAAATGATAGCCAACTGCACAATAGTAAACATGATTGGCAAAAACATAGTTCATAAAGCCATAGAAAAGGGGTATGTGCATCCAGAAGCCGTCCTAAACATTGAAGGGGTTCCACATGCCCAAATAGTAAAACTCTAGTTGTTATAAGAGTCCAAAAAAGAAAAAGGGGTGATTTTAGGTTTTCTTTGAACTATTTTCTTTATGAAAGCCAAGATTATTGTGGAAAGCGTAAGTGATAGTGGGATTAGGGCGAATTGGGACTCTGGAATTATTATTACCTCTTTTGTTGAGTGTTGATATTGGAAGTAGATGTAGGTTGTGGCGCCTGATGTCCAGTTTCTCACGTAGAGGGGCGCTTGATTGTTTATTAAAACTCTATAGTTGTTTTGCCATAAACCGCTGACTATAACGTTTGGAATGTCCACTCGGCAGAACCCTATTCCTGTGTTTCCGCTCACATTGAAACTTAGTGTCTTTTGCGTTGTGTTCATTTGAAAGGCGGATATGGAAGAGTTACTTATGACCGAAACCTCTTGTATTGCGGGTATGGGGCCAAATGACACTTCAAAACGGTTGCAAGGACCCATAAGCGGATATGCATCGATAACATGCAAATATTCATCAATTATATAGTAGTTGTCGCAGATTCCGTCGCTTCCCTGCTCGTTTTGATACGCGCCGCTAAAATTGTCTGGAGAAACATGGTTGCTCCAAAAGTTGCCGCCTGTTGGCCAATCAGCATACCATTTGTTGGAATCTGTTCCGCTAATCTCTGCTTGACGTGCGTTGTTGATGAAATTGTTGTGGTATATAAGGTTATACGAAGCACTGGATAAGTAAATAGCCCATGCATTTCCAGAACAATTGGTTACCCAATTGTTGCGGACAGTGTTGTTTGAAGATAAATAAATTACGATGCCGTAATAAGTGCGATATGGGGTGTAGGGAGATGGTGTCACATTATTGTCTGAAACCAAATTGAAATCAGAGTATTCAAGCGAAATGCAACGCCAAGAGTTGTATATGTTATTTGCAACTACATAATTATTAGACGAATTCCCCAATAGAATGCCCGCAGCAGGGAACCAGTCATTACCCCCGGTCACGTTTATTATAGTGTTGTATGCTATGCGAATGTTGGACGTTTGCCAGAGAAACACGCCATACATATTGCCAATAATATAGTTATTTTCTACATAACAAAAAGATGCGTTGTTTATGCGAATTGAAGTGCCATAAAGACTTGGCCTCTGTATTTTGAAGTTTTTGATAACTACGTTATTTGCTATTATATTAACAACTGGGTTAGCAGCATAATTCCCATCAATAATTGCTTCGCCTTCTGCTATTATGGATACCGTCTTGTTCACCACGATAGGCCCATAGGTTCCACTTGCAACATGGATTACGTCTCCAGGGTCTGCCGCGTTGATGGCCGCTTGTATCGTTGGATAGTTGTATGGAACCCAAATGTCGGAGGGATTAGCTTTAACCACTTTAGGTTTGAATGCAAAAATCAAGGCACACAACAGAAGCCCAATTAATACAAGCTTTTTCAAACATTCACAACCTAAATTATTTAAAAATATTTTTTAAACCACTTTTAACATTTACGGTGACTTGTACTAAAATAGTTAAAAAGGCAAACGTTTGTGTAAAAGCCTTTTTGGAGTAATCATGCTTTTAAGGGAGTAAATATACCTTTAAAGAGATGAAACCCTTAAATGTTTGAGGTGCTTAATTGGGTAAGAAGAAAGTCCTAAGCGAAGAAGAATTAAGCGAGATGGTTTATCCTACGGCAAACGATGTTTTGGGCGTTGCCGTTAAGCTCTTGGGTTTTGACCGTGTTTTGGTTAAGTGCCAAGATGGGAATGAGCGTTTATGTCGTATTAGGGGTAAGATGAAGCGGAGGGTTTGGATAAGAGAAGGCGACGTAGTCCTAGTTTCTCCTTGGGATTTCCAGTCTGATAAACGGGGCGATTTGATTTGGCGTTACACGAAAGCCCAGGCGGAATTGCTCCGCAAGAAAGGCTATTTAACAATCTAGTTTTGATATAATGGTGAAAACTGGTGTCCCATAGGAGAGTTATCGAGAAAAGGCTTCATAGGAAAGAGAAAGAGTATGAAACAGAACAGTTAATGAAGGAAAAGAGAAGCGAAGAATACGAGGTTTTGGAAGAGGTTTTTGACCGCTCAACCCTAATGGTCATATACGATTTCCTAAACAAGGGAACAATAGACGAAATCCACGGCGTTGTCAAAGCCGGAAAAGAGTCAAGGGTTTACTGGGGAAAGGATAAAGAAGGAAGAGAGTTAGCCATAAAAATTTACTTAACAGTCTCAGCGGAATTCCGCAAAGGCATGCTCAAATATATAGAAGGCGACCCCAGATTTAAAGGAGTTAGACATGATACACGCTCACTAATTTTTGCATGGGCTCAAAAGGAATTCAAAAACCTCGAATTGGCAACATTGGCTGGAGTTCGAGTTCCAAAACCCATAGCCGTAAAAAACAATGTCCTAATAATGGAGTTTATTGGAAAAAATGGCGTAAGCGCCCTATCCATGAAGGAGCAACCGCCAAAAAACCCAGAAAAAACCTACAAAACGCTCTTAACGTATTTGAAGAGGCTTTATAATAAGGCTGAACTTGTCCATGGTGATTTAAGCGAATACAACATTATGATTTGGAAAAACAAGCCAGTAATATTTGACATGTCGCAAGCTGTTCCGCTTTCGCACCCCATGGCAGACTTTCTATTGCATAGAGACTTAACAAACCTAAACAGATATTTTAGCAGGTTAGGCGTTAATGTCCTTTCCACAGAGGAATGTTATAGGAGGATTAGGGAAAGTGGCAAGACCAAGCGCCTTCCTTAAAATCCCAAGAGAGCGAGTAGGCGCCCTAATAGGACCGGAAGGAAAAACCAAGAAGACTATAGAGGAGAAGTTCTCCGTTGAGCTAAAAATAGAAAGCGAAACAGGCGACGTTACACTTATGCTGGCTGAAAATGCTAACGACCCCTCACTGCTTTTTAAGGCAAAAGACGTTGTAACCGCCATTGGAAGGGGCTTCTCTCCAGAACATGCCTTCCGCCTAATCCGTGACGAAGAAGCCATATTAGATGTTATTGATTTGCGGACAATTTTTGGAAGGTCAGAATCAGACATAAAACGCATAAAAGGACGAATAATCGGAATGGACGGAAAAACCCGCAAAATAATAGAAGAGTTGACAGACGCAAACATATGCGTTTACGGACACACAGTAAGCATAATTGGTAATATCGAACAAGCGCAAGCGGCAAGAGAAGCTATTCAAATGCTCATAAACGGAAGCCAACACAGCACCGTCTACCGCTTCCTCCACAGAAAAAGAAGGGAACTAAAAAGAAAAATGCTTGAGCTATGGGAAAAACCGCCAGAAGAATAGCGAAATTGGCAGGCTCTCCGCACTCAAGATCCCAATCATTTTGATTCAGCGGGGCCAGAGTCGTCATCGCCCGCCAAAAAAGCTTTATGCACTCATAAATAAAAGGATATAGCTTTGTTGGATAGTTATCTTGAAAATTGATGTGCCTTGTTCACGGCATCAAGTATTATTCCAGTAATCAATGCAGCTAGGGCAATAAAGTATAGCGTTGGCGTGGTGTAAAACAACATATTATCAATAGTGCTTCCCTCTTGTATAACTGTTGACATTTTCAGCAATCCCCTTGCCGAACCAAAAAATAAGGCAATCCACACAAGTATCCAAAAGCGAGAGATATACGTCCAACCTTTTTCGGCTATGGCTGATTTTAAACGGTAGAACCAGTAGGCTATCATAAGACTTGACGTTATTAGTCCAGCAACGAATCCTGAAAGTATCCACCACATGAGCTGGTGCCTCTTGCCATGAAACTTTATTGCCATGCAGGGATAAAAAGTTATAGTTATTACGCATGTGTTGAATAATCATGTTAAAGCGTATTCGTGTCGTGCCATTGGCAGCTGAAAGCTTCGGCGTTAGGTCTATGTGTACTTTTGTTGAAACTCCAGACATCCGCATTCTTTTGGATGCTGGGGTTTCCCTTTGTCCAAACCGTTTTGGTTTGCCACCCCACCCAATAGAGTTTAAAGCCATAATAAAAGCTCGAGAAAAGATTGCGGAAGCCGCTGAAAAGGCTGAAATTGTAACCTTAAGCCACTACCATTTTGACCATCACACACCTTCCTATGAGGATTGGCTTTGTAACTGGACAGCCAAAGATGAAACAGCCAAACAAATCTACGAAGGAAAAACTGTTCTAATAAAGAATCCTAAAGAGAAGATCAACTTCAGCCAAAGGCGCAGGGGATGGATTTTCCAGAAAACAGGCGGAAAATATGCAGAAAAGCTTGAAATTGCCGATGGAAAAACCTTTCTTTTCGGAAAAGCCACAAAAGTCAAGTTTTCAGAACCCGTTTTTCACGGTCCAGACGATTCAGCTTTAGGATGGATTTTAATGACAACCATAGAATATGAGAGTGAAAAGTTCATGTTCGCCCCAGATGTTCAAGGACCCATGGCAAAGCAGACGTTAGAAATAATCGTCAAAGAAAAACCTCAAATGCTAATGATTGGCGGACCACCATTATATTTGACAAGATTCAAAGTTGATGAGAGGCAAATCCAAACTGGAATGAAAAATTTGGAAAAAATTGTAGAAACTGCGCAAGTGGTTATTTTGGAACATCACATTTTAAGAGACGAAAACTGGCGAGAAGAAGCCAAAAACGTTTTTGAAAAGGCTAAAAAGATTGGATGTAAAGTTTTAACTGCGGCAGAATTTTTAAGAGAGGAAAATGCTTTCTTGGAGGCTTTTAGGAAGAGGCTTTATGTTGAAAATCCGCCGTCAAGAGAATTTGAGAAGTGGATGAATGCAAGCATGACGACCAAAAAGAGTATCAAGCCGCCGATTTAAATTACTTAACAAGTTTTTCCAACTCGATTATGTCATTTTTTACTCGTTCAAAGCTTATGCCATAAAAAGGCGCCAAAATCCCCCGCTTATCTAATTTAGAGCGCAGTTCTTCCATGAAAATGCCTAAAATTTCTTTTACGCTGCAACTTGGGCTTCCCTCAACGCCCAAAACTATTTTCAATTTTATTCCGCAATCTGCATATTCTTTTACTTGATCCGCAATTTCCCCTGTCAATTTTCTGCAGCATCCCCTAAATTTGGCGTTTTCATACTGCTCTCTGGTTTTGGGTTGCCTTGACACGCCAGCGTAGGCGAGTTCTGGACATGGCATCTGAATAATGCCAATCTCTTTGCGAACTAGAAATTCAACAATTTCATTTATCACGCTTGACCTTTTTGCTAAGCCTACCGCTCGAGAATTTTGATTCAGCAGGCAATGGGCAACTAAGGCAAATTTTCCGCTTCTTTCATCTTGAAACATGATATTTCACATTAATTAGAGTCATTTTTCAGAAAGTACTTTTATCTGATCCTCTTTTATGTTTTCGATCATATTTTTAACCATGTCCTCTCTTGTGGTGAGTTTGCCTATGACATGGTGGCTTCCCTTGGTTAGGGAAGCGATGACTCTTGTTACCACAAACCCATAAGTTTCACGCCCAAAAAGGTGAGGGTTTGTGTTTATGACTATTGTGTGTATCCCTTCCCGTTTAATCATCTTCGCCACAGCCATTACATCCTTCACAGCCAAGTCTTCATATTCTCTGACAATTATTCGAACCTCCTCTATATTCCGGAATTCGCCGGTTTCAATGCTTCTTTTTAATGGTACGTTTGCGCTTCCATCAGTTATTATGACCATAACAGGTATTGTGGAAGAATCCCTTCTTTTTGCTTCTTTTAAAACTTCCCAAGCTTTAAACATTCCAGCAGCTAATGGCGTATAACCGCTTATGTGCAAGCTTAACAGTTTATTAGCTACAACCCTTAAATTTGTTGTTGGATGTTGAACAACAACGGCGCTTGTGCCTTTTAGAGCTACAATCCCAACCTTATCTCGAAACCTATAAGCGTTGCCGTGAAGTTTCAGTAAAGCCTCTTTTACAGCTTCAAGATTTAAAAGCATAGATCCGCTCAAATCAACAACAAAAATCATAGTTAAAGACGCTTTATAAGACCTAAGTTTTTCACGCACGTCTTGAAGACAGATTCTCAAAGAAGTCTCCAAAGGTCTTTCACGTTTCCACTGTTTCCTTGCTGCCTCACGAATGGTGGCTGGAAAATGGATGTCAGCGGGTTTTCCTTGAGGAAATTTCCATCCATAAGGCTTGCCCTTATGAAGCGTTGTTATTGCTTGGGCGCGTCTTCCAGCATAAACGCCTCGCTTCCTAGTTTTGACTTTTCCCATTTTAAGAAAAAAACTGGAAGGCGAAACCACTTTTCTCTCTAAATGACTAATTATTGGAAAACCTTTTGAAATTTCCCATGTTTTAACAACATTGTTGACTGCTGGAATTCCCTTTAGATTCTCGTTTCCTTTGTCAATTTTTTCCTCGTAGGCTTCGCCCTTCAATTTATCTGATCCTTTCTGGAAACCCTCAGTATCAAGCGTATCTTTAGGGCTTCTTTTCAATTTCTTTCCAGATGCAAAAATTAATCCTCCAAAAAATTTATTTAAGAAAAAAATAAAACTTGCACGTTTTCTCTGCAATTTTTTAAAAAAACTTTCTCTGTTAGCCTCCTCCTCTTCTTTTTCCGTGGCTTCTTTTTTAGCCCAGAAGATAGTTTTCCCTTTCAAAAACTTTCTTTTTTCCTCTTCCTTTTTAACCGTTTCTCCAGTTCTTTCAAAATGGAAAACTTTTTTCACGGTTGCTGTGAAAACCTCTCTTATTTCTTGGGGCGTTGCTGGTTCTAAAAACCCTCCTTCTCTTGTTCTGTGGCTTAGGGCGAGTTCCGCCGCAATCAAAACATCGTTTAATGTTGTTTCTTTTCTATTTTCGAAAGCTGCAAGGGCTGCGGCTGCTTTGGCGATTACTATGTCTGGGCGTAAGCCGTCAACTTTTAGGTCTAAGCAGGCTTTGCAGATGCCTTCCAACAGATTTTCTGGAATAACCACTTCTTTTAGTACCTCTTTTGCCTTTGCTATTCTTTCTCGTAGCTCCCTTTGTAGAGGCTCAAATTTTTGATAAAATTTTTCTGGTTCTGCCTCAAATTCCATGTTTCTTTTGACGATTTCCATTCTGTCCTCAACTGATGCTATTCTATCCACAGTAACTGAAAGTGGAAAACGGTCCAGAAGCTGCGGTCTCAATTCTCCCTCTTCAGGGTTCATTGTTCCAATGAAAATGAATCGGGATGGATGGCTTACGGATATGCCCTCCCTTTCAACGATATTCCATCCCGTGGCTGCAGCATCCAATAAATCGTCTGCTATGTGGTCTGGAAGCAAATTAACCTCATCCACATACAAAATGTTTTGGTTCGCTTCGGCTAAAATTCCGGGTTCTAGGGCTTCTATACCGTATTTTATGGCTTTCTCCACATCCAAACTTCCAATAACCCTGTCTTCTGTAGCGCCTAATGGCAAGTCAACGACAACCATTTCCCTCTCTTCCACAGGCAATGTTTCTCCCCTCTTGTATCTTTCACTGCATCTTGGACACATGTTAGATGGATCATGTGGATTACAGTTGAAAGGGCAGTCTTTAACAACTAAAATTTTTGGAAGAATATCAGCCAAAGCCCTGACAATGGTGCTCTTTCCAGAACCCTTAGGTCCCTTTATTAGGAGACCGCCAATTTTTGGATTTATGGCATTCACTAAAATTGCTAATTTAAGCTTGTCCAAACCCACAATCGCAGAGAAGGGAAATACAAGTCTTCTTCTTTGAACGCTCAAGGTAGTTTCCTTAAAGTAACATAAAAGTTTCAAACCTATTAGTTTTTGCTGCAAACAAAACATCAGCGCCGGAACTAAAACACAGTGTAGGTGGGGCCGAGGCCGGGATTTGAACCCGGGCGCTAGGCTCCACAGGCCTATAGGCTACCAGGCTACCTCACCTCGGCCACTTTCTTATGGAGTTTTCTCTAACCTCGGCTACTGGTAAGTTTCTTTTAATGGTTCTTATTTACGTTTACGGTGGAACGCAGAAAATCTAGAGGGTAGGGTCCGTATTGGTTCAGTTTTATGCCAAAAATGTAAGTTTTTCGTAAAAAAGTTGGGGTTTGCCGGGTAAGCCTTTATTTAGGAAAGTTTTAATCCTATGTCAAGGCTTGGAATGATGAGTGAATTGCAAAAGTCAAAAGAGAAAATTGTCCTTTTAGGCGCCGCTCACTCTCTTAATCATTCGTTATTTGTTATTGCGCCACCTTTGCTAAGTGTAATTATGAACGATTTGGGAGTTTCAAAATCTGTCATTGGGGCTGTGGCGACAATCGCTTCTATGCTTTATGGGGTTGGAGCTTTGGTTGGCGGTCCTTTAGGCGATAGGATTGGCGAAAATAAAACAATAGCGCTGTGTTTAATGTTTTCTGGACTTTCCACATTTATTATGCTTGCAGCTTCTGCTATGCGTAGCATCTATGTTTATGCGGTTGCTTTAACTTTGATGGCTGCTTGGGCAAGCCTTTACCATCCAACAGCAAACTCGCTAATTTCAAAGGCTTTTAAGGTGAGGGTTGCGGAAACCATGGGTTTGCATGGTGTGGGCGGAACATTAGGCGTTGTGTTAACCCCTTACATAGCTTGGTTTTTGGGCGTAAATTTTGGATGGTCTTGGGCTTTCATCGCTTTTGGAGTACTATGCGTGGTGCTTGCGTTGGTATTTGTTAAAAATTTTGGAAGAGCTGGAAATAGAGAGGGAAGAGGTGGAACAATCCTTGATGCCTTAAAGATTAGAGAACTTTGGATGCTCTTGATTTTTAACATTGCCATAGGGCTATTCATGAAAGGCGTGGAACTGTTTTTCCCAACATACCTTGAAGAAAACCGAGGAATAGACTCCATGTGGGCTTCTATCGCTTATACACTGCTTTTGGCTGCTGGAGTTCCTGGACAATGGATTGGGGGGAAAGCCGCCGACAAGGTTGGTTCAAAAAAGGTTTTGATGGCTACGTCAGCGGGCGTTTGCATAAGCCTCTTTTCCCTCTTGTTTCTTCCAACATATAACATTGGAGTAGCAATCTTCATTATTTTTTATGGCTTTTCCTTCTATGCACACCAACCCGCACTAAATTCGCTGACGGGATTATTATCTCCGCAAAATCAACGGGGCGCAGTTTACGGTGTCTTCTTCTTCACATCCTTTGGCATAGGCTCCCTTTCACAGGTTATGGCAGGATATATAGCTGATACATACGGCTTTGACGCTGCCTTCTACATGCTAACAGTCTTCGCTCTCCTTGCACTAATTCTATCTTTCAAAATCCCAAAAGACAGCAGCGAACATAAACGAACTTTATAAATACATGTTTTCAACAAGAAGATAAACCGTAACAAGCGCACAATTTATGAATAACTTTAAAAGAGTAACAGAAATTTTGTGGACGGCACTACGAAATTGTTGGACCATGCTAGTTTTCCCCTTGTTGAACCGAAAATAAGCGAATGGATAAATTTTATAACAAAAAGTTAAAAATATTTTATTAATGGTGAGAAAAGTTCAAAAAAAGTTTTAAAAAAAACATGATCTTGTTTGCCTGTTACAACATGGAAAAAGCACGAACAAAATTGTTCAATGAGACTTTTATGTTTCGCCCATAACTTGAATGAAAACTGTTCTCCTTCTTGGATAAACATCTGTTTCCACAAAAACAAGGGACTGCCAAGTTCCAAACTCCACCCTACCATCGATTACTGGCAATGTCTTGTCTGGTGGAAGGAGTACAGACCTTAAATGGGCGTGGGCGTTGGATGGATGCCTATAAGCCTGATGTTTTGGAATTATTTTTTCGAGGAAAGCTCTAATGTCATTTAACAAGCCATACTCATTCTCCGTCAGAATTAGTATGCCAGTAGCATGGGGTGCAAAAACGTGGACCAAACCATTTTTTACACCAGATTTTGAAACCGCCTCTTGAACCCTATCCGTCAAGTCTACAAAGTCTATTTCTCCTTTCGTGGAAAATGTGTGGCTTATGTTGAAGACTTTAAAGTTTGGCATCTCTCTTTTTCACTCCAGCAACTTAGTCATTATAATCTCATCTATGTACCTGCCGTCTTTGAAATGTTTTCTGGGAATAACCCCCGTCTGCACAAACCCAGCCTTCTCGTAAACATGAATTGCGCGTTTGTTGGTTGCGAAAGCGGAAAGCGTCAAAACCTTTAAGCCCATTTTATAGGCTTGCTCTACCAATGTCTTCATCATTTCAGTTCCGATACCAACATCCCTAAACCCACTTTTTACTATTATGCCCAAAACGCCAACATGCCGCTCAACCCATCTTAGTGGACGAATATCCGAAGAGGCTATAACCTTTCCGTCAACTTCAGCCACAAGAAAGAATATTTCCTCCTTCTCCAGGCTGGCAAGGGTTTTAGACAACCAGTCGATTTCCTCCTCCCTAGAAACCTTCTCATTCCTAATTATTTCTGCACCTTCCTCAACAAGCGAATTAATAAGCTCAAGCAAATCATCCAAATCCTCCCATTTAGGCGTCCTCAAAACAACCCTTCGTCCATCTTTGGCAGAAAAACTCCGAATAACTTTTCCAGCTTGCATAAAACAAAATTAGCTAAAGAAGTTTATTTCATTTTCCGCCTCTAAAATTGGAAGTTGCGTTGATGCTTTTGTATACGGCGTTTTAACAGGCTCCATTCTGGAGAGTGCTGGTGAAACATAAAATCGAATGGTAATACTAAAATCACCAAAATTACCAAAAAGTAAAAAATTAATCTTAAAGACCAAAAAATATTGACCATATAGCCTACACTAAACAAAACAACTTGAAGCATTCATTCAAAATAAGCCAGAAAAAAGCTCCTTTCAAAAATCAATTTCCGCCCATTTCACACCTCGTGACAACCCCCTTTTAAGAAAGTTTAGTCAACCCATTTAGTATACGAAAGCATAAACTGAAGCTGTCACCTTTCATGGCAAAAGCGCCTGCATAAAGTGAAACTTGGAAAGCAGCTCTTATCCAGAAATCCTCGCACACAATTTAAAGCCAACAAAATCGAAGCATTAACGAAGGGTATCGACGAAGGCTTGCTATGGAGATTTTCGTCGGTTTTTGTATGAGGCCACGGTTAAGTCCATGCTTTGGTTTTGTGGGCTTTTTGGAAAAGGCTGAATTTGGCTTCTTTTTTGTTTTGGGGCTTGAATTTGGCTTAAAGATTTTCTGTTTTAGAAGAGGGAAGCGGTCGTTTTTACTTTAGGGCATATTCGATTTTTAACAGATTAGAATTTAGTTTTTAATTGGTGAAAATGGCGAAATTTTGGTTAAAATTGGAAAATAAAACAAACGGGTTCTCTTCATTTTATTTCATGTTATTGGTTTTTTCATATTGCAAATTTTGAAATAACCTCTATAATAATTCAGTGGCATGTCTTGTGATAGGGGATATGGGAAGGCTGTCATGTTTGCAAGTTAACCCTTTTGGAAATGATGTTGAGATAATTGAAAGGAACGTTAACGGCAGAAAAGTTAGGGTAAAATGGGATTGGAGCAACTTTGAAAGCACCGAGGGCTTTCCGGTAGACGACAATCTAATAAACTGGGTTATTGGGCAAGAGCAAGCATTAAAAGAATGCTTCCTATGTCTTGACGAGTGGGTTCACAAGCTTAAATGGCTTGAAGAAACAAAATGGTATGAAAGCTGGAGCGACCCAGACAAACCCAAACCTTCAGCTAAAACAGTCATAAGCCCAGGACCATACCTTCTCCTTTTAGGCGACCCTGGAACAGGCAAATCCCTAATTGGCAGAGCCTTGGCTGAAAAACTTACGCAGGTTTACAAGGAGAATGGCATAAAACTTTTTGATGTGCTTTGCTGGAGAAACCAGACACTGCCAAGCCAACCGAAAATTTCAATCCATAAGGCTGGCGAGGGGAAAAAGATTCTCCAGAGGGAGCAGCTTAAAGAGCTTAAAAGAAAGTTCATAACAAAGGTTGGTCTCAAAACATTACAAATATTCCTAGTTCTAATGGGACTCTTCCTTATATCCTTAGGTTTTTACTTCCTTTATCAGGCTTGGGCAACTTGGCAAGCCAACCCAATGTTTTTGGGAGAACCCCTCCAAGAATATTACAATTACAGCTTCTTAGACTATTTAATAGGCAAATTTGTAGGTTTAGTGCCACTAACTTTCATTCCAGGCGGCAGCCTAATCTTCTTCGGAGTCTTCATATGGTGGTTCTCAAAACTTGGCGGACTTGGAAACCTTAAGGGCATAGCTGGTTCTCAACAGACGGACGTTCCAAAACTAATAGTTGACAATTGTTCTGGACATGCGCCCTTCGTGGATGCCACAGGGCATAGGAGCGCCCAACTTTTCGGCTCAATAGCATGGGACCCATACCAAACTGGAGGCTTAGGCACTCCAGAACATCAGAGAGTTACAGCTGGAGATGTTCACAGAGCATCGCTCGGAATCTTATATATTGATGAGATTAAGAATTTGGACCCAGAAGAGGCTGTAACGCTTTTAACTATGCTTGAAGATGGAAGATTACCAATCACTTTGAGGGGTAGATGGCACGGCGGCGACACAGCTGCAATGGCTGTTTCCACAGAACCCGTTCCAGCCATAACTTTTCTTGTGGGCGCTGGAAACTTTGACAGCATAAGCCAAATACATCCTGCCCTTATGGATAGGATTTATGGTTATGGAAAAGTTGTTAGAATGAATAATGACATGCCAAACACCATAGAGAACAGACGAAAATATGTGCAGTTTATAGCGCAAGAAGTTAAGCGCTTCAACCTTATTCCCTTCAGCAGAGAAGCCTGCGAAGAAATTGTTGAGGAAGGAAGACGAAGAAGTAATAAAAAAGATGCATTAACAACAAAGTTTAGACCACTCATTTCAATTATCAAGACGGCTGCAACCCTAGCCATGAACGAAGACTGCAAGGTTGTTGAGAGAAGGCATGTTCGAGAAGCCATAGAAAAACATTGCAAAACAATTCAAAGACAGATACTGGAACATGAAATCAGCGAAAGAGGCAAACTTTTAGAAATAAAGCCTAAAGGAGCAAAGCTTGGGCAAATTTATGGTTTGGTTGTTGTTAAAGATCCATACAGTGGAGAGATGACTGGAAGCGTCTTATGTGTGAAGGCTAATATGGCAAAGAGAAGCGAGCTTCCAAGAAATTATCCAATTAAGGGCTATTACAAAGTGACTGGCGTTGCAAAAGGACAAAGCTTCATTGCAGATAGCATAGCCAAAGTTAGAAGCGTCATTCTTCAGAAATATGGTGTTGACATAGCCCAAGACTATTTAACACATATAGACTTCGCTCAGTCTTATGGTGTGGATGGTCCATCTGCTGGCGTGACTATGGCTATTCTTTTGTGTTCGCTTATTGAGGGCAAGCCTATAAGACAGGATGTGGCTGTTACTGGAGAAATAAACTTGGGTGTTGGCGATTCTATTCAAATCACGGCTGTTGGCGGCGTTTATGAGAAGATTAAGGCTGCTGAGGCTTGGGGTTTCAAGAAGGTGGTTATTCCTCAAAAGAATTTTGAGCATTCCATAGACGTTAGGGATTATAAAATTGAGGTTGTGCCCGCAGCCACGTTAGACGATTACTTGAGAGAATGTTTAATTGAGAAACCAGCCATAAAAGTCTGGATTCAAAACGCTTACAGACGCAAAAAATCCTAAAGGTTTTGGATAATTCTTTTAGCCTTGTAATGTTAAAGAAGTCTACGTCCATTTAAGACCATAGGGAATAGACTATGATTAGAGAAATTGATAAGGCTGAGCTCCGCAGATGGCGCAAAAGGGGCTTTTACAGCGAAAACGTCCTTGTAAAACTTTTAACAAAAAATGGTTATAACGCAGTTCGGGTTCCAGTAAGCAATCCAAGCCTCAACCCATTGCCCGATGTCATTGCAAGAAAAAATTCTGAAATTTACGCTTTTGAGGTGAAAAACGCCAGCTATTACGCTTACTTTCCAAAACAACAAATTGAGAAACTTTTCAGATTCCTTGAAGAACTAATTCCAATAGAAAAAGAGCATAAACATGCTGTGCTTGCGGCGCATCTCGGGAAAAAATGGATTTTTAAGGAGATTAGCTGGAAAGATTGGGAGAAAGGGCGAATTCCTGAAAAGGCGAGAATCCTAAAAAGGGACAGGGGAAACTTTAACCTAGAGGAAAGTTAGGCAGATGCCAACCGAAAAGATAGCTGTTTTAGCATCTAATATTTGCAAGGTTTATGAGATGGGCGATTTGAAGGTTGAAGCTTTAAAAAATGTGAATTTTAATGTTAAAGATGGAGATTTCACAGTTATAAGCGGTCCATCGGGTTCTGGAAAAACCACCCTTTTAAACATTATCGGTGGCATTGACAAGCCCACAAGTGGAAGGATTTTGGTTTTTGGAAAGAATTTAGGCGTTAAGGATGAGGATTTTTTGGCAAATTTTCGCAATCGCAAAGTTGGCTTTGTGTTCCAATCCTACAACCTCATTTCAACTCTAACGGTTGCCGAGAACATTGCCTTTCCAATGGAGTGGGCGAGAAAACCAGAAGAACAAATAAGAAAACGGGTTGGAGAACTTTTAGACATTGTCGGTTTACAACATAGAGCAGAACATTTTCCCTCACAACTAAGCGGCGGAGAACAGCAACGAGTAGCCTTCGCCCGTGCCTTGGCAAATGATCCACCATTGGTTCTGGCTGATGAACCTACTGGAAATTTGGACGCGAAAACAAGCGTAAAAATTGTTGGGATACTCCAAAAACTGAAGGAGAGTGGGAAGACAATTATTGTGGCAACCCATGATGAACGCATATTACGGTTGGCAGATCAAAAGTTGTATTTGGAAGATGGAAAGCTGGTAAATCCTGTTGAGTGAAACCTTTTTCCCAGTAAACGATTTATTTCGAAGAAAACTTCAGACAAGCCTAATAGTCATAAGTTTAACGTTATGTGTTGCCTCAACCCTTTTCCTGCTAATTTTCTGTGATAAAATAGGCTTTGGAATATCTCTTATGACTGAAGGAACGTTAACAGCGGGCTTGTCAATAGCCCTATCCCGTTTCATAATATTCATTGGAATCCTAATTTTCGTCATTGGAGCATTAATTGTTTCTTTCATGGTTTTTGTCATGATGTCCCAGAGAATTAGGGATATTGGGTTAATGAAGGCTGCTGGCTGCCCAAACGACCTCATTTTCGGATATTTCATGAATGAACTCCTAATAGTAACCTTTCTCGGCTGTTTTCTAGGCGTCGTTTTAGGAATAGTGGCAGACTTCGCCATAACAAACATTTTAACAGCTTCTGCCTTTCAGATTTCGCAAAAGCCAATCAATTTTTGGATTGTTCTACTTGTGTTTGCCATATACTTTGTTCTTGCATTAATTTTTGGAGCCAAGCCAATATTGGATGCAACGAAAATTGAAACAGCAAAAGCTTTATCGCCAACATACTATTTAGGCATGAGCAAAGAGCCTGGGTTCAAAATCGTTTCAAAAATAGGCTTAACCATAAAAATTGCCATGCGAAGCCTGTTCCGACGTAAGTGGGCAACCATACGCATCCTATCATGCCTAACAACAACATTTATCTTAGCCACTGTGGCGGTTGCTGGTGGAATAATCGCTGACCAAACAACGAAAAGCTGGGTTGAAGGGGCGATTGGCAAAGACATAATCGTTATAGCTCATCAAGAAATGTGCAACCAATATAGGCTATTATTGTCGAAATTTTACGAAGTAAAAAAACTCTCTCAGTTCAACTATACAGACAACAAATACTTGCTCTCAGACGAGCTTCTCAGCCAATTAAGTCAAACATCTGAGATTGTGGGCATTGACATGCGCTTAATTGTTGAAGCAAAAATCAGAGAAGTTCCGGGTTACATTTTCAACCCTGAAACTGGCGCCACAATCTCTGTGGGTAAAAACCGAGAAGGCACATCATTGGTAGTGGGCGTCGAACCAGAAAAAGTGCTTGCTGATTGGTTTTTAGATGGAGAATTCCTTAAAGAAAACAGGCCATGGGAAGCGGTAATAGGCGATTCAATAGCTCATAAAATGTTCACTATGCCATTAAAACAAGAATTAATAATATTTGGGATTCAGTCAAATAGGTCCTTTGGCATCGCAGGCGTTTGCGTTGATCCATTAAATAACGGAAATGTCACATACGTGCCTTTAAAGGATTTACAGAATGTCACTGGCATATTAAAAATCAACATCGTATTAGTTAAGATTGGGGCTTTAAACAATCGAGCAGAAATTTTGAATAGGATAAAGGCGAATGCTACCAAAATAAATTCAAACTATGAGGTTTTTGAGCTTAACCAAATCTTAAAAGAGAACGTTGATTTTCTGGGTTATGTTTGGTCCATAATCCTTTTTCTGCCATTATTCTCTTTGGCATCCGCTTCTCTGTGCTTAATATGCTATATAATGCTTATCCTAACTGAACAGCGCCAAGAATTCGGCGTTTTAAGAGCTTTGGGAGCGAAACCAAAAACTGTTTTAAAAATTGTTTCATGGCAAAGCCTAATAGTTTTATTGTCAAGTTATGCCCTTGGAATAGCTTTCGGAATAATCATAACCTTGCTGATTTTGGTTCCTGATCCTTTGATTACGCTTGTAACCATAATTGAAATAGCAGGGTGGCTTTTAACAGCCTTAGCGATAACTTTTGTTTTCAGTTTACTTCCAGCAATAAAGTTTTCAAAGAAGCCTCCAATTGAAGTTATGGCGTAATCCTAAAAAGGAAAATTTCAACATATTTTGAAAGCTCTGGTGGAGGTGAAGAGCTTATGGTTCAGAAATTTCAAGGAACAATCTTGAATTATCGTGTCGGTCCAAAAACTCAAAAATCAAAGGAATGTATAGTTCAATTCGACCACGTGAAATCCTTTTCTGAAGCAGGAAGACTCATAGGGCGTAAGGTTGCTTGGAAGAATGGGAAAAATAGGTTTGTTGGGAAAATAGTGGCTTTACATGGCAAAAAAGGGCTTGTAAGAGTAAGGTTTAGGAGGGGCTTGCCAGGTCAAGCCTTAGGAACAAAGGTTGAGTTAACTGGTTAAGTTTATGCGCCCTTTTTCACCAGTTTTTTAGCAAAGTTTTATCAAACATAACAGCCATCCAAGAGTTAACCATCATTATTGCTATAGCCTTAAAGAACCCCCACTTAATCCAACGCCTCGCGGAGGTAGGAACCACCTTTTTAATGATAACCACAAACTTGCCAACTGACGCCAATCTTTTGGCTATATGCTGGTCTTCTGCCACTGGATTTTCCCAATAACCGCCTACACGGTTAAAGGCGCTTTTCCGCATAAAAATTATTGAACCAGAAACTCTGGGCTTACAGGATACTGGCACTCCTTCAAACAATTTTGAAACTAAAGCTGTTGTTGTTAGAAACAGCGTATGATACCAAGAACCATCATAAGGATATAACCGAAATGTTCCGCCAGAAACTTGCTTGTCTTGCATCACTTTTTCAATTTCAGAGACTAAATCTTCAGTTAAGATTGTGTCCGCATCTAATTGTATGAGAATTTCATTGTGAGCCAATTTTGAACCAATATTCCTTGAAATTGGAATGTTTTTGTTAGAAACTATGACTAAGGCTCCAAAATTTTTTGCTATTTCCACTGTTTTATCTTTACTCCCTCCATTCACTACTATGACTTCATATTTCTGTAAGTGCCGCAATACAATGGGTAGCAATTTTTCCTCATTCAAAGTTGGGATAATAATGCTTACGCCCATTCACCCACTTCAAAATAATAATTTGGAAATCTAAAAAATAAAGTTAACAATTTATGCGTAAGCTGGCAGCTGATTTATGAAATCTTGAAACTGAAGAACCGGAACTATGGGCACTTCATTATAAAATTTGAACCTTCCAGGAACAAGCGACAAAACTGCTGGGACGATTTTGACATTATTCCAAGAGGCAAATTCAAATTTTCCAACAAGAGTTAACAAAGACTCAACCAAAGCAATAGTTCTTTTCTTTTGTTCTTCCGCAATCTTCTTTAAAGCGGATGGACGCATCCCATAACGCCAATGTTTGCAGTCAACACATAAGACAATGGGTTTCTTGTAACCCACAACATCTATCTCCCACCTTTTGCCAAAATGCTTAAACCAAAAATTTTGCTTTACGACGTAGCTATTCCTCTCAAGAATTACAGAAGCCATGCCTTCAAACTCTCTCCAACCAAGAAAACTGCAAACTCTTTCAAAGTCGGCGCCCAACTCTATGGCATAAACAGCCAATTTAAGACGCTGAAGGGCATCAGCGTCCACAAAACTTTTTGTCAGATAAATAAAGTCTTGATTTTGCAATTCTTCTAGCAATTTTTCAAATATTTGAGACGAAACTCTTGCATTATTTTTAACTATTTCTTTTGAAACAGAACCATTTTTAGTCAATTTTAATATGGAAATTATCAAATTTATTTCAATATTCAATTATTTTTCCCCAAAAATAAGCATAAAAAAAACAAAAATTTTAGCCGTTTTAGGAGTATTTAAAAGCCTTTCTATGAAATACTCTGACTTTTCAAACATATTTTCATCTTATTTAAACTTTTACATAACCATAATAAGAAACTTCCGCAAAAACCTAAAATGTTGGATATCCTTCATAAAATTTGAAGGGAATAATTTGAAAGAAAAGGTTATTGGAATATTGGGTGGAATGGGCCCAGAAGCTACCGCTGACTTGTTTATTAGGATAATTAGGGAAACCCCAGCCAAAAAAGACCAGGAACACCTTAGAGTAATTGTGGATAGTAATCCAAAGATACCAGATAGAACCGCAGCAATATTGGGCGAAGGACCAAGCCCACTGCCAGAGATGATTAAGACGGCTAAGAATCTGGAGAAGGCTGGAGCAGATTTCATCGTAATGCCATGCATAACCGGTCACCACTACTTTGAAGAGTTAAAAAGGAGCGTAAAAATTCCCATATTAAATATGGTTGAATTGACAGCGCAAAACATAAGCAAAAATTTCCCTAAAGCGAAAAGGGCTGGTCTTTTGGGCACCATTGGAACAGTTAAGAGCAAGTTGTTCGATAAATCGTTGAACAAATTTGGCATTGAGATGGTTTACCCATCTAAAGCGTTTCAAAAAATGATTATGGAAGCCATATATGATTACATAAAGGCTGGAAAAATTTTGGAAGGCAAAAAATTTGTGGTTGATGTGGCTAACCATCTCATTGAATTTGGCGCTGACGTAATAATTTGTGGATGCACAGAAACGTCGCTTGTGTTAAAAGATGGAGACGTAACCAAACCGGTTGTTGACCCAATGCAAATATTAGCTCAAACTGTCGTGAAAGTTGCCTTAGGAAAAATGCCAATCCCGAAAAATTAAAAATGAAATTTTATAGGCTTGCAGTGAACTTTAAATAAGGCTTATTGACCTAAAATAACAATTTCACCCAATCTTAAAAATGGAAGGAACCTGTATGTTTGAGGATTATATTTCAAAAACTCAAAAATCCAAAGCCCTCTACGAACGAGCTAAGAGAGTTCTTCCTGCAGGCGTTTCATACGCCATAAGATATTTTGAGCCATACCCATTTTATGTTGCCAAAGCTAAAGGAAGCAAACTTTACGATGTTGATGGCAACATTTACATAGACTTTTGGCTTGGACACACAGCGCTCATCCTTGGTCACAGTCCACCAGCCGTAGTAAAAGCGGTTAAAAGACAAATTGAAAATGGCACCCATTATGGTACGGCTCATGAACTTGAAATTGCCTTAGCAGAGCAAGTTGCGAAAATGATTCCAAGCGCTAAAATGGTTCGCTTCACCAATTCTGGAACAGAAGCAAACATGTACGCCATACGCCTAGCGAGAGCATACACTGGAAGAAACAAAATTGCAAAATTTGAAGGAGGATGGCATGGAGGCTACGATGCACTTCACGTGGCAGTCAAACCACCATTAGACATTCCAGAATCCGCAGGTTTGACGAAAGGAGCGCTTCAAGACACCATCGTTTTGCCATATAACAACCTTGAAGGAGTTAGAAAGAAACTCAAAAATGAAGAAGTTGCCGCCATCCTAATCGAACCAGTCCTTGGTGTCGGCGGGGGTGTGTTTGCAGAAAAAGAATTCTTGAAAGGGCTTAGGGAATTATGCGACGAAAAAGGAACACTGCTCATTGTGGATGAGGTGATTACTGGATTCCGTTTGGCGCCTGGTGGAGTTGAACAATATTTCGGCGTAAAACCCGACATAACAGTTCTCGGAAAAATTTTAGGGGGAGGCTTCCCCATAGGCGCCTTTTGTGGACCAGCAGAAATAATGGAGAAAGTTGACACGCTCCGCTACCAACGACCTCAATACTCTTTCCACGGCGGAACTTTTGCTGCAAACCCAATAACAATGACGGCGGGTTTGGCGACGCTGAAACTTTTGGAAGATGGCAAATTAATAAATAGGCTAAATAAGCTTGGAGACAAAATACGAGAGCAACTAACCGAAATTTTTGAGGCAAAAGGCATAGATGTGCAAGTTGCAGGGACAGGCTCCATTTTTAACGTTCACTTTACAAAGGAAGAGTTGAAAGATGTTAATGCCGTTTTTAGGGCTGATAGAAAGAAACTTGCCGATTATCACTCTAAATTAATTGCTAATGGCGTGTTCTTCCTCCCAACACATAATGGCACATTATGCACAGCCCACGCAAAAGCCGACATAGAAAAACTGTTTTCTGAAACAGAAAAGTACGCAAAAAGCATAGCACAAAATTAACTCTTCTCTTTAAGCATTTTTTCAGCCCTTTTCAAATCCATGGGCGTGTTCACATTGAAAAAACTATTAAGCTGTGGATCTAATTGCCTCAAAACAAGGGTGGAAACGTAGCGAATGCCGCAGAGTTTATCCACCATAGCTTGCATATTCAAATTTCCCTCGTTCAAAGCTTTTTCAGCAGCCTCCAAAGCTGGTTTTGTACGGTAAACCGCTTGTAATGGTTCTATGTAGCCGTTTGGCCATCTTGGGATAACAGCATTTCTGTTCGGACATAAATCAAACAGAAGCGAAAGAATCTCCTTAGAAAGTAGGGGTGTGTCGCATGGAAGCAGAAGTGCATATTCACTCTTCGCCTCTTGGAAGCCTTTTAAGGCGCCAACCAGTGGACTTTGCACATTACCTTCATCAACGAAAACCTTAACCTTAGAACCTAATGCTCTTATGTAGCTTTCGGCTTGGGTTTTGGAGCTGACAACAACTATTTTTTCATTTACAACTTTGTCAATTGCGTCTAAAACATGTTTTATTAAGGGTTTGTTTGCCAAAAGCATTAATCCTTTGTCTTGTCCAAGCCTTCTGGAAAATCCGCCTGCAAGAATTATGGCTGAGTTTTCCAATAATAACGGTCTCCAGTTTTTACTCTTATTGGGAATATGCTCTATTCTATAAGTCTTATGTATGAAATATTACGAAAAAGAAATACAATATATTACTTTCATTCGCCCGAAATTCTTACATAAGGATGCGTTTAGCCATGAATTCAGAGCTTAAAGAATTAAACCGCATAATATGCAAGCAATGCGACGAGAAAGACTATGAAAAATGCAAAAACTGCAAAGTCTATCAGTTGGTAAACAAAATAGCCACACAGTAAAATTACGCCATGTTTTCTATTTTATTCGCTATCTCGTCCAAAATCTTTGCGAGGGGATGCTCGGGTTTTTCGTGAACAAAAACAATGTTTCCCTCAGCCCTTAAAACGTCACAGAAACATGGTATCACGCCTAACAATGGAGCTTTATACATTTCCTGAATTTTGGTTTGCACTTCCTCTCTTTTCGCCTTCGAAGAAAGATCCAACATGGCTTTGTTAAGAACTATCTCAGTTTTCTTCTCAAACAAGTCGTAAAGTTCTCCAAGCATACGCCTTGTTCCATCAACATCCGACCTATCCAAAGTTGTTGCCACAATAACCAAATCAGCACCAACAATGGCGTTTATAGATGAATATTGCAGTCCAGGACTCGTGTCAAATATTAAGTAGTCAAAACCCTTATCGTTTAAGAGGGAATTTCTAAGAGCCAAAAGCCTTCCCAACGCGCGCATCTCCCATTTTCTATCCTTAGCAGAAATCTCCCTTATGGCTTCGGTTGCCGGATTGGCTAAACCAACAAAAAATTCTCCTTTATTCTGAAATCTGTCACTTAAATTTATCAAAACCTTCTCTATTCCACAAGTTCCATTCAAATAATCGTTAAGCCAGCCCTCCGCCTTCTCAATTTTGAGAATTGTGGAAAGGCTCGGAGCCCTAAAATCAAGATCTAATAAGCATACTTTTTTGCCACGCTTGATAAAGGTTGCAGCCAAATTCAGGGAAAGAAGGGTTTTGCCTGTCCCACCTTTGTAGGAATGAACTGCTATTATTTTGCCCAAAGCCATCACCCTTGACCTTCCCTATCCACAAAGAAATAGGCTTTCCTTCCCTTCCTCTCCTTCTTCAAATACCCCATAATAACAAGCTGGTTTAGGTAGGCGCTCTCCACAGCCCTAGCCCTATGTGTCTGTTGGGCGATTTCTTCTGCCGTAGCCCTTCCAAGCCTACAAACTGTCATGGCTGTTTTTCTGAGGTGATCTGGCATAGAAAGTAATGTCATGACGTCTAATGGTGCTTCTGACATTATTTGCGTGTCTTTTTTGCTATGCTTCTGAAGTTCAATCATAACCTCCATTTTCTCGTTTAGTCTTTCAAGGTTTTCTCTAATTTTCTCTAATATTTGAAGGGGTTTTTTCCCCAAAACTTCTTGTTTAGCCAACAATGCTCCCTTTTAGTGTTTTACTTGTGTACAATAGTTGTAAGAAGAAAGCGTTTATTAAGTCTTACGAAACACTTATAATGATTCACAAAACAAACACAAACTACTTACGATAAACACCGTTCTTAACCAAAAACACCAGAAAACACGATAAACAATAACATAAAGACGAACAATGCAGCAGCATATCCGTAGCAAATACAGCCATTTGCTCAAACATTTTGATCGTTAAACTTGGATGAGGTTATAGAATAAAAAATTGTGTTTCGTTTTGAAAAATATTACAGAGTAGGAAAGGCTAATTCTTAAAAAGTTAAAGGGTTATTAGTATGGTACTGGCATTCTGTTTCTGGCTTCTTCCACTATTGGCAGAACCTGTTTGAGCTCTCTAAAGTATTTGAGTACAGTTATGCCCCTCTGGGTTATGGCGTAAACGACTCTCCGCTTTCCAATTGTTCTTTCTTCCACCAAATTCTGTTTTATCAGAAAATCTAAATATTCCTTTAAAACGCTGCAGTTAACATTAGCCTTATACATTATGTGCGTCAGCTTCAATGGACCACGGTGGGCTAACACTTTAAGAATGTCTATATACATTTCAAGTTTGGAACGTCTCATCATCCAAACCTCTTGGCGATATTTTCAACCTCTTTATATAAAGCTTTTATGGATTCAAACTATGTCTTTTTCCTATTTACTCTGCGTTAGTAGCTCCTTTTCCTCTGTGCTCTTATTAACACGTTTATTCTATTTTGGAAGGCTGTGACCATGTCGTCTAGCAATATTTTTTGCAATTCTGCCGAAAGCCCCTTAATGTTTTCCTTGAGAACTCTAGACATTTTAACTTCCAACTCTCTTCTCTGTTTTAATGTTAAATTTTGTGTCAAGGATTTTCCTCCATGTCAATGCAAAAGAATAGTCGCCTATTATTTAACTAGCTTATGAATAGAAAATATGAATTTCAAATCCACATTTCCACAAGTGTTCTTTCCCTTTTGGTTTAAGTGAAAGAATGTTTTTATTTTTGGTTTCCCACTTATTTTTTGCCGGATGATGAGAAGGCATTAGCTTGACGTATGGATGAAATCTCAGAGTTACTCGGACGGCAATTAACATTTTCGATTAATGTTTATTGCGTGATGCAGATGCGTTGAAGAAGTAAATGTTCTAAAATAGTTAATCATTCACTACAAACGAATATTTAAGCGGAAATGGATAAAGTATAATATAATGTTCTAAATCTTTTGCTGTCAAAGTTGAGTGCCCCTCATGGCTTCAATGAAGTTTAAAGCATCGTGGCAAACATGCCTTCTCTTAGTGCTGGGTTTGGCCGCCTTCTTTATCTACCTTTACCTTTTTAACGTGGATATTCCAACGATAATTGTTACAGCCCAACGTGTTGACTTATCAATTTATTCTATCGCCATCCTCTTCCTCATTTTTGACACGTTTTTCTACTCGCTTTCATGGTATCTTCTGCTTAACTTTCTCTCCGTAAAACTTTCACTAGCAAAATGCTTCCTTTATGTTTGGTATGGAACCTTCGTGGACATAGCAATACCAGCAGAATCCATAAGCGCAGACGTAACAAAGGTTTACTTGGTTACAAGAGAACATAACGGAACAAGCGGAAAGGTTGTGGCTTCGCTTGTGATTCAAAGGCTTATGGGAATGGGCATAAACATTGTAAGCCTATTGCTTGGCATAAGCCTCTTACTAATGGAACGCCCAGTCAGCGGCCTTGTCCTAAACCTATCATTGTTTTTGGCTGGAATTTCAACAATCTTTTTAATATTGCTAATTTTCTTATGCTTCAGGGAAAGATGGACATTAAAAATTATCGATGTAATAATAAGGTTTTTAAATTATGTGAGTAGGGGACGCTGGAAACTGACAAAAGTTAAAGAGGAAGTTGTCAAAGCAGCAAAAATATTCCATAACTCAATAAAAGAGTTTGGGCACGCCCCAAAAACGCTCTTTGCATCGGTTTCATTTGGCATTATTTCATGGTTTCTAAGTATAGGAATAGCCTATCTCGTCTTCTTTTCAATGAATTTTCCAGTTCAGTGGAGCGTAATAATATTGACACATTCAATAATTTCAGCCATCCACGGCATCCCATTGGGAATACCTTTTGAGGCTGGGCTTCCAGAAATAACCATGACAACCATTTATGTTTTAACGGGCATACCATTTGATATAAGCGCCACAGCAACAATCCTCACAAGAATTTTAACTGTTTGGCTAAAATTCTTCATCGGATTTGGAGTTCAGCAAGCCCTAGAGATTAAGGCAATAACGGTAAACAATAAAGCAGATAAAACCCTTTTTGAAAGGATATCTTAATGTCAATAACCATAGAAGACGGCTCCATAAAACAGTTGGACGAGTTATATAAAATTGAAACTGAATGCTTCAACAGGGAGGCGTTCAGCAAACAACACATTGCCAATCTGCTAACAGACTACAACTGCATAAGTTTAGTGGCTAAAATAAATGACAAAATTGTGGGCTTTATCATAGGCATGATACATGCAGAAAGAAATGTCTTGACTGGTCATATTCTCACCATAGATGTTTCGCCAGCCTATCGCAGAAGGGGAATAGCCCAAAGGCTCTTGCAAAAAATTGAGGAAATTTTTAAGGAAAAAAGCGTTAAATCCTGTTGCCTAGAAGCGCGCGAAGACAACATGGCAGCCTTGAGGCTTTACCAAAAGCTTGGATATAGGCAAGTGGCGAAGCTTGAATATTATTATGGGGACGCTCATGGAATATATTTAAGAAAAGATTTATCCTAACTTCAAAAGCTTCAGCCCAGTTTTCTCGTCGAAGGCTCTCTGCAAATTCACACCTTCAGCTTCGACTATCACTAGTTCCGCCGTGACGCCAACATAAGAATCCCTCATTAAGTGTCCGCCGAAGGCTTCTCCTTTCTCGTCTGAAACAACAACATGCGCATGAATTATCAACTCTCCATTTTCATCAACGGCGATGTTCCCCATGCATGAGGCTATTTCCAATGGACCTTCTAGGCGAATCTCCTTATACTGCCCGCTTTTGTAATAGCCCAAAACTGCATCTTTTAAGGTTCCAATTAAGAGGAAGAATCCAGCTTTTATTCCGCTTTCCACTACTCGCTTTTTAATGGCTTCAGCCAAGTCTTCACCCTCAAATAGGCGTGAAAAGAATACCCTTCCAGTCTTTCCCTTTTGCATGCTTTCCCCTCAATTTCTTGTTTGAAACGCAAACTCTAAAAATGTTTAAGCTAAATATATTTATTGTGAAAGGAGTTGGCTCGAAAAAAGAGAAGCGAAACGAGGAAGTTGGCGAGGGCTATAGCCGTTCTTATTCGGAATACTACATGGCGTTGCGGAAAACTGGAACGCTCAATAGTGAAACATCTTTATAAGAGGAATTTGAGTTTTGGTAAGCCGGAAATGCCAATAAAGGATATGATTAAAAGCTTCAATTTAACTGGGAAAAAGAAGAATGAGTTTTTGGATGCTTTAAGAAGGCTTGAAAGAAGGAATATAATAAGAATCTTAACCATTGTAGGTTAGATTTCCCTTTTTAGCCCCTTTTTCAGGATTTTTTAAGGAGTTTTTGGGCGTCTTCAATCCATCTTTCAACAATCTTCGGCGAAATCTTAAGTTTTGCAGCCAAATCTTCAGAAGAAGCCTTTGCCAAATCTTCAACGCTGTTTATGCCCAAAGCCTTCAACTGTCCAGCCCGCTTCTCCTTAATCCCCTTCACTTGAGTAAGCTCTAAGGTTGGAGGCGCAACTTCCACGGTGGTTACAGGTTTTTCTTCGACCCTAACTTCTGTGACTGTTGGCTGGGGTGCGGGCGTTAGTGTGGGTTCTGCTGCTTTAACTTGTGGTTTGGCTCTTTGGGAATAGCCTAGCCCTATAAAGAGAAGCCCTAAGACTGCTGTTGTGACAACCCATAGTTCTTTAAACTCCACTTGGTAGACGAGCACTATGCCTGTTATTATGAAAAAGATTATCGCTACTGTGTATAGGGCATAATCTGAACGCATATGGATTTTCTCTCTCCTAACCATGTATGTTCTATGGAAGAGTTTAAATAATTTTCGACAAATTCCAAATAAAAATTGAAATTTGGTGTTATTACAGACCTTTTTCTATTTCAGAAGTTCCTTTTCTGGTGGCGGCGGCTTTATCAAGCCTTTTTTCATTAACTCTTCGGCAGATTTTCTTGCATTTTGAATTATTGCCACAGCCCTTTCATAAAGCTCTTTTCTGCTTGGCTTAACTCTCGCCACGCCCTGCTCTATGGATTTTAGTGCACATGCCACAGCCTCCCGCGGATAAACTTCCCATTCCTCCATCCTTGGAAGAATATCGTTCTCATGCATTCCCCTTTCCTCTGCAAATTTTGCCAGTTCTTGAGCTGCTGCTATGCACATGTCATCCGTCACCGTTTTCGCCTTTACGTCTAATACGCCTCTGAAAATGGCTGGAAAGCCTAGGCTATTGTTAACTTGGTTTGGAAAGTCGCTTCTTCCAGTTGCCACTATGCGGGCTCCAGCTTCTTTGGCGTCCCATGGCCAAATTTCTGGTATTGGGTTTGCGCAGGCGAAGACTATAGAGTTGTCTGCCATTGTGCGTATCCAATCCTTCTTTATTGTGTCTGGTCCAGGCTTTGATGCAGCAACCACAGCATCTACGCCTTTGAAAGCTTCTGATATGTCGCCTCTTCTTCCCTCAGCGTTTGTTTTTTGGGCTAGGTCATATTTCCATGGGTCTTCCTCTTTTGTTATGTCCTTTCTTCCAGCATGGATTATTCCTTTAGTGTCCACCATTATTATGTTGCCAGGCTTAATTCCCCATCTTATTAGAACATAGGCTGTTCGGATGTTGGCTGAACCTGCACCAATAAGGGTTATCATACTCTTTTTAGGGTCTTTGCCAACGATTTTGAAGGCGTTGATTAAACCAGCCAATATTACTGTGGCTGTTCCTTGTTGGTCGTCATGCCAAACTGGAATTTGTAGGCGTTCCCTTGCCTTTTCTAGAACGTAGAAGCATTTTGGTTTTTCAATGTCTTCTAGGTTTATGCCGCCGAAAGAAGGCTCGATAAGTTCGCAGGCTCGGATTATTTCTTCTGGATCTTTGGTTTTTAGGCATATTGGGAAAGCGTCCACTCCGCCCAAATATTTGAATAGTAAGGCTTTTCCTTCCATGACTGGCATGGCTGCTTCTGGTCCTATGTCGCCTAAACCTAAAACACGAGTTCCATCAGAAACAACCGCCACATAATTCCAACGGTTTGTAAGCTCAAAAGATTTTTCCGGATTTGCCTGAATCTCTTTGCATGGAGCGGCAACGCCGGGCGTATACCATATTGCGAAATCGTCTGGACTTGTTATAGCGCATTTTGGCATTACTTGAACTTTTCCTTCATAAAACTTGTGCATTGGTGGAGCCAGCTGCGAAGGTTTTTTGGCTTTTGCCAACAACTCTTCCACTGTTGGTTTTCTTTCCTCCTTTTTTGGCTTGGACATTTTATTTTTCTCCTTTTAACTTGAATGGGTGTTCTGTGAATTTTCATGTTTTAAAAGGTTGCGGTATATTTTGGAAAAACTTAACAAAATTGGATTTAGTTTAGGCTGAATCTGTATTCTCTATTCCTAACTTTAAAATAGTTGCAAAAGAAAGGCTCTTTTTCCCTTAAATTAAAGGGGCAGCGGCAATGTTAACCGTCTATAAAATTGCTTTAGCTCTGATGGTTGGCTTGGCGCTGATTTACATTTTTCAAAGCTATTATTCAGATTTTATGGTGTTTTTCTCTAATGCTTTCTCACCCTTAATTGCTGGGGCAGCCGTTGTAGTGTCGGGAATTTCATTACAGAAGTATTGGCGTAAAATTGAAGAACGCTTTTCAAGAATATGGCTTCTCTTCACAACTGGATTGTTCTTCTGGTTTGTAGGCGAATCTGTTTGGATGGGTTATACGCTTATTTGGAATGTGGAAGTGCCATATCCTTCCATTGCTGATGCTTTTTGGATTGTGGGGTATATTCCATTCTTTTTTGCACTATATTTTTATGTGAAAATCTTTGGGGCAGTTTTGTCGAAGAAAATGTTAGCCATCGCCTTGACTCTTGCAATTGTTTTGACTTTGGCAATATCCTTTACGTTAATTACTCCAGTTGTTGGCTCAGAAGAGGATATGTTGACTTTAGCTGTGGATTTTGCCTATCCTCTGCTTGATGTTGCTTTGCTTTCTGTTTCTTTTCTTGGACTATTAATTTTTATGAATGGAAAATTGGGGAAGTCTTGGCTGCTCATTAACTTGGGAATTTTTATGGATGTTTGTGGAGATATTCTCTTCAGTTACACAACCTTGCAAGAAACCTATTATAATGGGCATTTTCTGGAACTTTTTTACCATTTCGGTTACATCTTCTTCCTATTAGCATTCTACATTCACACAAAAGAGCTTTAGGGTGGAAAGCCTTGAGCAAAAAAGAAAATTTTAAACAATTTTTGCTTGAGGCTGTTGATGAGGGGTTGTTGACTCTTGGAGAAAGCGGAAGAGAAGCAGTATACTTTCACCTTCAAAATTTGTATGGAGTCAAAAAGGAGGAAATTTCAGTTAAGCTTGAACAGTTTGCTGATGGTTTACGCAAAATTTTCGGTTTAGGCGCTGCTGTTATCGAGAAAGCTATAATCAAAAGTTTATATGATAAAATTGGAATGAAGTATGAGGAAAAGAAGGGCTACAGCTTTTTATTATACATTAAGGATGCGAAAAATACCGTTGAAAGTCAACGCTAAACTACTGGGTTAGAAGAAAGTGAATGGAAACTGTTTTTGCTAAATGCTTTAGTATCTTCTTTGTCTGTAACCGCTCCGTCTTTCTCTTCCGCTAAAGTCTCTTCTGCCGCGTCCTCTGAAGGGTCTGCGCTCTTGCTCGTAAACTTTGCTGGACAAATTATTTTCTGTGTTCACTTCCACGGTTAAGGCTTCTTTCGCCACTTCCAAGTTGCCATATCTGCCAACGTTTAAGCGCATATTACCCCTAAAGAGGGTTACGTAGCCGTTTCCAATTTTTATTGTGTCGCCTTCGTTTACTTTTTCGATATTGTCGTCCCATAAAGTTAGATAAACGCAGCCTGTTTCGTCGCCAACTAAGGCGTCACACACGCGGTGTGGAGCGCCATCTCTTCCTGTGGCTATGTTTCTTATTTCGGTTTTTGAAACCACTTTTGCTGTGACGTTTACTGCTCTAGATTGGGGGGTTAATTCGCCTACTTTCACGTCTACTGGTTGTCTGCTTCCTGAAAAACCTTCAACTGCCAAACTTTTCAACACCTACGCATTTGACAACAAAATAACATTGCCTTAAACACTTAAGCCTTGTGGTTTAAAAAAGTCAAGGCGTTTTATGCTGAAGCTTTTCGGCGGCGCCTATAACAGAATTTAATTGTTCTTTGCTGAGTGGAAAACCGTGAAGGGCCCTGCCGCGAATTTTCAAATCTTTGAGGAAAGTCTCCTTTACTGGTAGGGGCTTTTCGAAGCGTATTATGTATTTGAATTCTATGGCTTTCTTCCAACCCCACCTTTCACATTCACGCCTTTCCTCTTCAGAAAGCTGATCCAAACCGTAAACATTTCCAATTTCCCCATAACCCACGAAAGCATCGCCTAAGGCTGTCTTATGAACGAAAAGAATTGTTTGCCCAACCTTCCATTTCCTACGAAAACCAGTGTAATATATTGCCATTTCAAAAACTTGGTTAACCCATTCTACAGTGGCTATTCTTAAGATGTAACCGTCAGCTTCAGACATCAAGCCCTAACCATGCTACACTTATCTCTTTTTGCGCAGAACTGGCTTAACAGTTTTCCCAATAAGTTCAATCCAAATTCCATCTGGGTCTCTAACAAACGCTAACGTATAGCCACCCTCATCCCACGGTTCAACAGCAGAAGTTGCGCCTCCAGCAAGAACCTTTTCATAACTTTTCCTAACATCATCACACCAAAACGCCAAGTGGTCCAACTCTGAACCCGCAACATATTCTTCATAAAACTTTGTTCCGGGCGGGTAATAGTTTAATTCTAAAATTTGTGGTGATTTTTCGCTTTTAAGCTGAACGAAAATGCCGCCCGCCTCCATTTCGCCCCTTCGCACAATTTTCATTCCCATGGTCTTTGTGTAGAACTCTATTGAGCGCTCAAGGTTTCTGACGCGGATTCCTGTGTATGTAAACTTCATTTACGCAACACCACACTTTAATTTTATGCGCCCACTCCTAATAACACTTTAACAAAGCTTGTTAAGGAATTATTGCGATTTTTATCTCGTTCTTTGATGTAGTAAGTATTTGGAAGGCTTCCTTAATCTCGTTTAGTCCCATTTTTCTTGTTATGAGTGGTTTAACATCGATTGTTCTTGAGGCTATTAAGTTTAGGGCTTTCCTAAAATGCAGGGGGGTTGTATGGAAAGCGCCGCGAACTGTGATTTCCCCGTAGTGAAGCATTTCAGTGCTAATCTTAATCTCTGTTCCGGGCGGGCACCCGCCAAATTCGAGAACTGTTCCGCCTTTTCTGACAAGCGTTAAGGCTTGCTCCCATGTTGTTGGCAGACCTATGGCTTCAATAACAACATCTGCACCATAGCCGCCTGTTAATTGCCTAACTTTTTCAGTAACATTCTCTTTTCCTGCGTTAATTGTTTCATTCGCGCCGAGTTTTTCAGCAAAGCTGAGCCTTTCATCAATAAGGTCTATTACAATTACTTTTTCAACGCCCAACTTCTTCACAGTTAGTAAGTGCAGTAATCCTATTGGTCCAGCGCCGATTATGGCAACAGTATCGCCTAACTTGACTTTTGCCTCTTCAACTCCGTGCAAGACGCAGGCTAATGGTTCTGTTATGGCTGCCTCCTCATAAGAAACGTGCCGTGGAATTTCTTGCATATTCACCAGAACCATGCGGGCTGGAACCTTAATGTATTCCGCATAAGCGCCCCACAACCAAATCATGTTTTCACAAAGATTATACTTACCCTTCTGGCACATGGCGCAGCGCAGGCATGGAGCGCTGTTTCCAGCACGGACACGCATACCCTTTTTTGGCCATTCTAAGCCGCTGCCAACTTCAATCACTTCTCCAGCCCATTCATGCCCAAAGGCTGTTGGAAGCTTAATCACTTTTTCAACGTAGCCCCTTTGGAAGATTTTTAGGTCTGTTCCGCATGTTGTAGCCGCTTTAACCTTTACGAGGACTTCGCCAGCATTCACTTCTGGCTTAGGTTTTTCCTCAATCCTTAAGTCTTTTATGCCGTATAGCATTGCTGCCTTCATGCGTACCACTTGCTTTTATGATTGTAGGCTAAACTATATGGAATTTTCCTCTTTAAACAGAAGCCATAGCCGCCAAACCCAAAAGGATTAGGATTATCCCAGAAAAAATGAAAAATACAGCCAATAACATGAAAACAATAGCGAGAGGATTCGTTGTAAAAAGCATATTGGAACTTTGAAACATCAAAAACACACCAACAACCACAAGAACCAATGCGGCAAACAACAACTTCCAAGAAAACACTTCTCTATGCAATCACTCAAACCTTCTATTTAACTAAACAAAAACATGAAAACGAGATAATACTTATGAATTTAGAATAAAGTTTCTCTATGTCGTTATTTACCGCTAATCGGATACTGTTGGATGCTCTTATATGTCTTTACTTTTGTTCTTGTTGGCAGTATGGACATTTTTCTGAAACTATTGGGATTGCTTTTCCACAAGCGACACAATTTTTCAGAAATGCTTTAGGTGTCACCTTTATTAGGGACTTTTTTGCTTCTTCATTGGCAAATAATCGAACTTCTCAACACTTGGGGCAAACATAAACGTCAAGGTAAAGCATCTCTTCACCAAGCTCCGCCCACTCTCCAAATATCAATTTCCAAAATCCCAGTGTTCCTCTAATTCTAAACGGCACTCTCTCTGAAGCTTGCTGCATATCAATATTGCAAGAATAGCATTTTTTAACATTTTTCTCAACCATTGGTGTCTCCATTTCTAATAATGTGATTCGGAGAATATTTTAAGCTTACATAAGACACAGCAAAAGGATGTTCACATACAGGATTAATTATGGATTATGACTTTTAGGCTTTCTTTGTTCTCTAAGGCTGTTTTGAACGCTTTAGCTGCCTCTTCAAGCCTAAAACGATGCGTAATCAAACCTTTCAAATTTAGTCTTCCAGATTTTATTAGCTCCAGAGCCAATCGTGTTTCCAGATGCGAAGTTGAATAAGATGGGATTATTTGAGCTTCTGAAAAGAACAATTCTTTTGGGCTTATCTGAAGCGTTTCTTTGGGTTCTGTCGGAGCGAAAACGCAAAGTTTTCCGCCTTTTCGGCAAATTTTTAACCCCGCTTCATAAGCCTCTAAACTCGGAGCTGTGATAAAGGCGATATCCACGCCGCGCCCATCAGTTTCAGCCTTAACTACGCCCACCAAATCTTCTTTTTTGGAATTAATGGTAACGTCTGCTCCAAACTTTTCAGCTATACTAAGCCTAAAATCAATCAGGTCTGTGGCGATTATTTTTGTGGCCCCGAAAATTTTTGATAGGGCTATGTGGATTATTCCAATGTTTCCAGAACCTATTACGGCGATGGAATCGCCAGTCTGCAATTTACACTTGTTTATTGCTCTTATGCAGCAGCCAACAGGTTCTATGAATGTTGCCTCTTCAAACGTTAGGCTTTCTGGAATTTTTAAAGTGTCAATTTCAAGGTTTGGCGCTGGCACCCGAAAATATTCTGCGAAGCCGCCTGGCTCAATATATGTGTTATGGAATTGTTCGCATAAAGTGTAATCGCCACGTATGCAATAGTGACATTTTAGACAAGCAACATGATGATGCACAAAAACCCTATCGCCAACACTAAAATCTTTAACTTTGCTTCCTTTTTTGGCTATTATGCCTGCTGGTTCATGACCAAGCACAAGCGGCGCTCGCCCCTTCAAATACCAATCCATCATGTCAGAACCGCATAACCCACAAGCCCGCATTTCCACGAGAACTTCGTTTTCGCCAATTTTTGGGACGGGCAGATCCTCAATTCTTATATCCCTTTGGCTGTAATACATGGCAACCTTCATTTTCACTCAACCCTTCTTCTTTACGAGCTAGACACTTAAGACTTTCCAAGAAAAACCATATTTTTTGGAATGAAAATCAACCAATAGTGATAGACCCTCTATAGGTTTTTATAAAAACCTCGAAATGGAAAACACTTAAAAGTCATATTGAAGGGGATATTTGCTAATTAACAACAAAAGGTGTAAATGATAATGGGAAATCGTCCAGCGATAGTTGCAGTAGGAAGAACGAAATTCGGCGAACACTATGAGAAGGAGCCTGAAAAGCTTATCGAAGAGGCTTGGCTTAAGGCTTCACAGGAAGCTGGCATAGAACGCAAAGATTTGGAAGCTTGTTACCTTTCAGACTATTTTCTACCAATAACAAACAAGCTCGGATTGGAAGAAGGCTTCCTTTCAGAACTTACGGAGTTGCATGTTCCAATGGAAGTAACCCGCTCCTTCAGCTCAGCCCTAATGAACGCTTGCAACGCCATTCAAGCTGGAAGGTACAATGTTGTTTTGGTTGGCGGAATAGAAAAAATGACAGACCGCTGGGACAAAATCCGAGATGATCTCATGCTTCTTGAAGACCCTTGGAGCTATTATGCTGGGTGCACGCCAGAAGCAAACCATGAGCTTATGCTTAGGGCCTACATTAAAAAATATGGGATAAATGGCGAAAACCTTGAAAAATTAAACATTGCCTTAGCCCAAATATCGGTTAAAAACCATTTCCACGCCACAAAAAATGAATATGCACAGTTTCAGAGAAAAATAACCCTTGAGCAAGTTTTAAACGCTAGAAAAGAAGCGCGAAAACCTTTGGGACTTTATGATTATGCACCAATTTCTGATGGCGCCTCTGCGCTAATTTTAACAAGCGAAGATTTTGCGGAAAAGTTTACCGACACGCCCATATACGTTCTCGGTTCTTCTTCAGCCACGGACTATCTCACTTTTCCGGCAAGAGAAAACCTAACTCATTTTCTTGCAAGCCAAATCGCCATAAAAAATGCCTTAAAAATGGCTGGAATAAACCTCTGGGACATACAAATTTTGGAACTTTATGACCAGTCCACGGTTATGGAGATGATTACGCTGGAGGATTTAGGATTCTGCGAACATGGAAAGGCTTGGCAAAGCATATACCAAAGCTGTCAAGATTACAATGGCTATTATGAAATTAACGGAAAAAAGCTTTTCACAAACCTTAATGGTGGATTAAAAGCTGATGGAAACCCGCTGGGAGCCACTGGTGGAGCCCAAATTTTCGAAGTTTTCAAACAATTAAGGGGCGAAGCTGAAGAACGCCAAGCCAAAAGTGATGAAAAACTAAATTACGGATGCATTGTTGAACTGGAGGGTTTTGGAACTAAAAGTTACGTTCACATTTTAGGGAGGAACCATAAATGAGCAGCGAACCAATAGAAAGAAGGGTTTCCTATTTAGGCGATAGGTTAAGAGGGAGGCGCTGCGGAATCTGTGGAAAAGAATACTTTGAAGTCAGGGACTACTGCGGAGTTTGCGGAAGAAAAAGCTTCGGAAAAATGGTTGACATAGACCTATTCTACGAGAAGGGCAAGATTGAAATATGCACACTCATCAACGAACCCACAAACAAGTTCACAAAACTTGGAAAATACGTTTACGGCATTGTTTCCTTTCACAATGGCAAAATCCGCGTTCCAGGAAGATTAACTGACAAAATAATGAAAGATGATGAAGAAATTGACTTTTCAGTTTTTGAAGGAAGGGAAGTGGTTCCAAGGTTTAGGAGACGCTATTCCGTTGACAGAAGCGACGTAATCCCAACAATCTCCTTAGCCTTCACATTCGCCGATGAATATTATCCACATCAAGAATACAATGTTGTTAAGCCAAACAAAATGTATGAGACGCCTGGAATAGTGGGTTATGGAGTTTACCTTTCAAGATTCAGGATTAAAGAGAGCAACATGGAACGTTCAGTACCATTCATCGACGAAGATTCTATAACGGCGGCTGTGGAAGCTGGAAAACTCGCCCTAATTCATTCTGGAGTAGACAGCACCCTTGTAGGAAAGATTTACGTGGGCTCAGAATCCAACCCCTACGCTGTTAAACCCATAGCCTCAAAAGTTGCGCAGGTTCTGAAACTCGGCGAGGAAGACGAAGACGTTCAAGGAGTGGATGCTGTAGACACAGAATTTGCATGTAAAGCTGCCACAAGCATGTTCAAGGACGCAGCCTCCTTGGTTAATTATCCGAAATCAAACATTCAATACGCAATGGTAATAGGCACAGACAATTCCCAAGCCGCTCCAAGAGACTGCCCAGGCGGAGAATTAGACCTCTTCGTTGGATTCGGTGCATGCGCCTACATTTTCGGAAAAAATGATGTTATTGCTGAGGTTGAAGGATGGTATTCATGCACTTCGGACACGCCAGACTTTTGGCGCAGAGACGGCGAGCCTTATCCAATGCATGGTGGAAGATTCACGGGAGAACCAGCCTATTTTAAGCATATCCGTAAAGCCGCAAAAAAGCTTATGGAAAGGCTTAATCTCAAAGTTGAAGATATCAATTATTTTGTTGCCCACCAGCCCAACATTCAATTTCCGATAAAAGTTGCCAAAGAACTTGGCTTTAGAGAAGAACAATATCTGCCATCAATTCAAGTAGCAAAATTCGGCAACACATACTCTGGTTCTTCACCTCTTGGATTAGCATCTGTTCTCGACATAGCTAAACCAGATGAACGCATTCTCATCATAAGTTACGGTTCGGGAGCGGGAAGCGACGCTTACTCGCTTACTACTACAAGCCAAATACTTGAGAAGCGGAAACGCCAAAAACTGACAGTCAAATATCAAGCTGAAAATCCATTCTTGAACTATGTGGATTATACGACTTATAGGCGATTGAAAGTGGGAATGTAGCAAACCCTTAATAAACACTTAAAAGAAATTTAGTTGCGGAGCAAAAAATTGTTTGCCTACGGAATATTCAAAGTTATATATGCGCCACACAAAGCGTTTAAAGAAATAATTCAAAACCCAAAATATATAGGACCAATTTTAATAATGATCCTTTTCGTCGCAGCAGATGTGGGATTTGCCTACGCCGTATTATCTAAACAATATTTTGAACAGACTTTGCCAACGGCACAACAATTGGATATGTGGACGGAAAACTTCACTTTATGGACCGCTCCAAATGGAACAATCCGCGAGGAAAATTTCACCGATTATATAAGCGGAAGCGAAAGCTACTACGGAACTAAAAGTATCCAATTCTCCATTAATGATAGCAACCAAATCTGGATGCAGCTAACTGATATTGGAAACATAAACTGCTCTGGACCTTATGGTTACAAAATTTTATACTTAAGAATAAAACGAACAAGTCCCGAGCAAAGCCCAGAAAATGTAACTATCTTCCTATTTTCGTCCACATCCTCTGATTACTTTTATTATGACTTAACAGAGAATTTTTCGAGCTCCGCTTTCAATGTTTGGAATAACTTAACAATCCCGCTTGGGAAAAACTGGTTAAATAATAGTGTCGCTGCAAGCTGGGCTAATATTACGGGTCTGAAATTAGAGTTTAAATGGAGTGGAAACTGGAACATAACTTTATTGGTTGACGGATTGTTTTTTGGAGGTATTTTCAAATCTTCCATGACAAATGTTGTTAGCGACATGCTAAGTCTTCTGTTTTCTGCCTTCACACAGTTTGTTATTAAATGGATTATTCTTGGAGGATTATTTTACATACTGGTTAGGGCTTTTGGAGCAAAAATTTTATGGAAAACTGCGCTGATTTTGATTGGATTCACACTTATAACCATGTTTATACAAGCTGCAATAAACGCTATAACCTTCTCAAATTTGCCAACGCTTTATTATGGTTTCGATTTGCTCGGCGGCGTTAATGGAGAAGCAGAGAATGCCATCGCCAAATTGTTAGAGGATATTTGGCTTCTCAATCAAATTTACTGGTACGTCCAAATAGCTATATACTTATGGACTATGGGATTATGCGTGATTGCCACTCAATCGCTAACTCAGTTTTCTTGGACAAAAAGCTTTTTCATAGGAACTTTATCTTATTTTGTTGACATATTTCTAGTGAGCATGCTGTTTGGAATCTAAAAGTGAAGTTATAAAAGCTGTGCCGTTAGCTTGTTCTGCAAGCACATAATCATGAACTTCCTTTTAGATAACAGCATCGATAGATTTTTAATTTTACTATTCATATCTCAGGGCTACTACTGGCGGTATTTTTGATGCTCTGTATGCTGGGAGGACTCCGCCGGCTAATCCTATCAGGATTGTGAGTGTTAGTGTTTGAATTATTAGGTATGGTGTTATCAGTGGGCTTAGTCGTAAGGCAATTCCGCTTTCGCCTATGCCGCCTATCGTAAATCCTCTTGATGAAAGGATATAGGCGCCTACCACGCCCATTGATATTCCCGCTGCCCCACCGACTAGACTCATAACTATTGACTCCATTAGTATTAAGAGAAGAATTTGCCCATTCCTGTAGCCTATGGCTTTCATAACTCCTATTTCTTTTGTACGTTCCATCACAGACGTTATCATCGTAGCTGCTACTCCAGCCACTGCTACGGCAAATGCTGAAAGCGATGTGGAGAAGTTTATGAAGTCTATTGCTCTAGTTACGCTGGATATGGCTTCAGCGATTGAGCTGAAGGCGATTATCTGCACTTTCTCCTCGTAATGCTGCCTTAAAGTTGAAACAGTGGGCTTTACATTTGCTGGGTTGTCCACCAGAACGAGGATTCCAGACCATTTACTTAACCCTAAAAGTCTTCTTCCAGATTCTAAACACATAAAAACCGTTGAATCTGGGTCAACAATTAGAGCACCGCCGTATTCTTTGAGGATGGCTCCGGCAATCACGTTTATGGTTTTTTTGCCAGTTATTTTTCCACCTTCAATTTTTGGTATGGTTAGCGTCAAAACGTCTTCTAAACTGAAATATTTTACATTATCTTTATTGGCTATTTTTGTTCCTATAATTGAGTATATTATGTTGGATTCTGGGGGAATTTCACCTTCTGCGATTTCTAGACTTCCTATCGCCTCAAAAAGCAAATTATAGTTTACAGCAAATATTGACACTTTAAGCTCCTCATTCCCCCTTTTTAAAACCCCTGGCGTATTATAGAACGGCTCGGCTCTTTTGATCATTGAAATTGCTCTGATATAATCCAGGTCTTCATCATCTAACTGATAATTTTCAGTAGGGAAAATAGCGATGGCGTTTTGACCCAAAGATGTGACCCTTTCAACTATGTATTTTGAATAGCTTCCAACAACAGAACTCATCATGACAAGCATTAGTGGACCGATAGCTATTCCTATTATGGTGAGGGTTGCCCTGGTTTTCCTTTCGCTTAAGGCTTTCAATGACAACCTAACAAAGTCAACGAGCATTAAGTTCACACACGCTTTCAAGAGCTGCTACTTTCGATTTTCGTTTTCTTTGCCATTCTATAAATTAAAACAGTCGACACCGCTAGAAAGACAAGCACGCCGACCACAATAATCCATTTTTCAATTTGGAGTTGCTCGGCTGGAGTTTGTGGAGGCACAAGCGCTTCTTGTAACGTTACGTTGACATTTATCTGTTTTGACTCCAACTTGTTGAACACGTCGTAGTATTTCACTGTTAAAATGGCAGAGCTTGCATACTTGTTTATGTCCACTCTGAAGGCTACTTCTGAACCTGGGTCGACGTCGCCTATAAAAGAGGATTCTGTGGTTTCGCCAATTTTTAGTTCTGCCTCGACACGATAGGCTGTTGAGGACCCATAATTAACGATAATCCCGGTCACCGTGGATGATGCATTTGTGCCTGTTGCTCTAACATTTCTTATTATAATGTCTATAAAAGGCTCAACAACCACAACTATTGAATTGTTGAATACTTGAGAGTAGCCGCAAGAGTCTCTATAAAAGATTGATATTATAAGGGGGACTGGGCCATAAGTTATTGAGGGAACTCCGCCAGTTTGTGAATAAAAGCCAAGAGGATTATAAGCTAGTGATAAAGGAATTTGGAGGCTTTCTTCGGGAAGTATCTTTTCAACGTAGTTAACCATCGGCGATGCTATTAGAATTGGCATTCCTTGATAAGGCGAAACAACAACGTAAGCGTCGTAAACTGGCGAGCTGCCATGATTCACCAGCGTAAGCGAAGTGTTGACATAGCGACTTCTCACGCTGATGCTTTCATCCATGATTAAGGCGATGTATCCCGCCTTACCAAGCACCGCAACTGGAATTGCCAAAGAAATTTCTCTGTTGCCGTTCCAAGCATCAATGTAAGAAAGCTTTCCATCAAATATGTAATTTCTCACTTCTACATCGAAAAGGTTAAAGCTGAACATGAAAGTTAAAATGTCACCTCTACCGTAGACTTGCGCGGGACTAGCCTGTTGAGCGCTTAAGAAGGCGTTTAGAATTTCGGCGAGGTTCTGCGTTTGTAGTGGTAGTTGCAACTGCACTGAGAGTGGCGCAGCATTAGCACTACTTGCATTGTCTGCGGAATTGTAAATTCCATCTGGCAATTCGAGTTTAAGTAAAGCGCCATGAAGTCCATCAACATAAACGTTCCTAACTAGAATTATTAGGTGAGCTCCGTAGGTGCTTGGTCCAACAGAACCTTCATACCATCTTGTATCCACGACTTCCAAAGCAGATCTGTCATCATTAACGCCCATTTGTAACGTGAACTCTTCGACACGTCTAACACCTGGTCCGCCGGAAAGCAATATACAGTCAACAATTAAATCCGCATCATGGTTTCCAGGAGATACGTCGCCGACTGAAACTGTAAATGAAGCGGTGAATGTAGCTAGACTCCTCAGCGGTCCTTCTACATATGCTATTGCTTCGCTAAGTCCTTTTGAACTCATCCCGGATGGAAGTTTCAGCTTTAAGTTTACTCCGCTTATTGAGAACGGCGACCTGTTCGCCAAGGTTATTTGGTAAGTTGCGTTGCTGGTTCTTGGGAAAACGTTTACGTTGTTTTGCCATCCAGCACCAACAAGCCATAAGATGCTCTTTGACGCTGGATAACTCTCAACCGACATGGACGCTGTGAAGTTCCTAAACACGTTGATGTGAGCCCCGAACTCCGTAAATATGTAATTTACATGGATTTCCACCGGAACGGTTGGAGCATCCGTGTTTATGTCAAAGTAAAGGACTGCTGTGCAATATCCTCCGCTGGCAACCGTAGTTGCGCTTGCTTCAGAATCTTTTATTGGCATAAGGTACAGTGATGAAGCGTTTACAACAACACCATGAACATCAAAACGCCCATTGTTGATAAGCCTGATTGTCAGAGGCACATACCGCGAAGTGGAGTAAGCGGGCACTGGATCTGGATAACCCCAATAAGCCTCAACAAAAGCCAACTCGGATAAATAACTGTGGACGCTTTCTACGTTTATCGAAAAGCTCACAATCTGATTCATGAGAAAGGAGGATCCAGAAACTATTCGCAAATAGGTTATGTCCAAAACGCCCGTTTCTAATCCTATTTCGATTTCCGACTCAACATCCAAAGTTAGGTCAACATAGCATGTTCCGCCCGACGCCATCCCGTTAATGTATGTCCCCGAAATGGCTCTGACAAAGATTCCGCTTGGAAGTATGGCGTTCACGGACATGGCGCTTATGGTGTCCGGAAGCCTATTAATGAGGTAGATTCGTAAAACAATGTTTCTTGCTGATGGCAGTAGCGGCGCTGGAATACCGTTGTAAAGCGTGTTTACATTTGCAACTATTATTGGTTCTTCTGGAGGCGGATTCTCTACAACAACTAAAGCTTCGATGGATGTTGAGCTGCTGTAGGTTACTCCGTCCTCTGTTCTCGCACTACAATCAGCATAAAGGGATACGCTGTATGCGCCAAGACTAGCGTTTACTGGGATGGTTATCCCCGTAAACGTTAATGTGAAACGGTCTCCAACGTCAACAAATCCAACGTTTGCCCTTGGATTTTTAACTGTAAAGTTTTCTGGAAGCGTAACATTGAAGTTCGCCGAGTTAATGGCGCAACTGCCATTATTCTCTAATACGACATAAAGGTTTGTATCAACAGACCCTGGATAAGAAGCTGGCGAAAAATAAGCGTTCACAACTCTTAAAGAAATTGCGGGATAAGGCGAAATTGTCAGGATTATCGAGTGTAATTCAAATGTTACTTTATCCTCTTTAACGTATGTTATGTTAAGTTTAAGTTCATAACTGCTTGGTTCGATGGAGTTGTTTATGTCAAGTAAATATTCAAACGTTACATAAGTGTTAAGCGTGACGTTTTCTGCTATGCTCCCATTGAGAAGCCTCGCAGGGGAGCACGAACCACTCTGGGAGCTGAAGCCTATACCTGCAGTTGTTTTAAGCCATCCAATCACGTTTTGGGCTGGAGTGCCATTCTGGTATGCTGCTTCAATTTTCAAGTTTACTCTGCTGCTTCCAGGATAGATGTATGCAGTATCAACAGAAGACCTAACATTAACATTCTTAATGGCGAAGTCTTCAGCATTTCCAAAAGCCACGTTCTGCGTGAAAATGGCTATGCACTGTAAAACCAATATTGTAACCAATATGATGGTTGAAATCTTCCTAAGGGCTTTCATGCGTCATCACATCTTAACAGTTGAGTTTATTCCTTATTAATAAGTGACTCTGCTTTATTAGGCATAAATTCTCCAACAATAGCTCCATCTCTAATAACGTATATTTGTTCCATGCAGTTTGCAACTTCCGGATCATGCGTCACAACTATCACCGTGTGTCCCACCTTGTTAAGGTTAAGAAAAGTTTCAACAACAACTTTTGCCGAAGCCCTATCCAAATTGCCCGTAGGTTCGTCAGCCAACACAACAACTGGTTTTCCAACTATAGCCCTTGCGATTGCAACACGCTGCTGTTCGCCTCCGGAAAGCTGAGTTGGCTTTTTATTAAGCCACTTTTCATCTCCTCCAACTTTAGTCAAAGCCTCTTTAACCATTTCAACCCTCATGTTTTTGGGAATTCCTTTAGGTATTAATGGTAACTCTATGTTTTCAAAAACCGTAAGTCTGCTGATAAGGTTAAACGTCTGAAAGACAAACCCAAGTTTGCTATTTCTCAAGTCAGCCAAAGTTTTGTCATCAAGCTTTGAAACGTCAAATCCATCGAAGAAGACAAAACCCTTAGTTGGTCTATCCAGAAGGCCTATCATGTTTAAGAGCGTTGTTTTTCCCGAACCAGAAGGCCCCATTATGGCAATAAGTTGTCCTCCGTATACTTTAAAGTTTACGCCTTTCAAGGCGCTTGTGTAAGCATTTCCAATACGATATTCTTTATACACATCTATAAGCTGAATTATGGGTTCGTGCACGCTTGATCCTCATCATTATTATTTGATAGACTTCCATAAAAATAGCATCCAGCTCTGTACATAATTTAACTCTTCAAAATTTCTAGAGTAAAACAATTTACATTGTTCGCAATCTTTATATTATTGGAAGCTTTTCTCTGTTGTAACCAGCTTTAGCCAAAACTCGGTGTCATCAAGGGCACTTGAGCTTAATGGTTCTAGGCTGGTTCCGCGATAAGGACGAAAACAAAATATGCCAAGAAGGCTACCGGAAAAAACAAAAAACGCTCCAAGAAAACCGAGGAGATATGGAAGCCATAGTAGATTCCGCACATCAAGACCATTTTTCCAGATGGCGCCGGTGAAAGAAAACCAGGAACTGGAAGTTGTCATAGACGATATTGGAAGCAGAGGCGACGGAATAGCAAGAATCCAAAGCTATTTGATTTTCGTGCCCCGCAGCAAAATAGGCGAACGGGTTAAAGTTAGAATTTTAACAGTTCGGGAAAAGTTTGCCGTCGCGGAGAAAATAGCTTAACGGAGGACAAAATTGAAAATAAAGGATTTGCGAAACGGAATGAAAAACGTCAGCATAGAAGCTAAAGTCTTAGAGAAGTCTGAAACGCATGAGGTTTTGTCAAGGTTCAAAGATGAAACATACAAAGTGGCAACAGCCATAATCGCCGACGAAACAGGAAAAATAAAGATGACCCTATGGAACGAGCAAATAAACCAAGTAAACGTCAACGACACAGTCAAAGTGGAAAACGGCTACATCACAAGTTTCAGGGGAGAAATCCAGCTAAACGTTGGAAAACATGGGAAACTGACAGTTGAGTAAACCGCGGAAAACCATTTAATATTAATGAGATGAGAGGTGAAAACGGTATGGAAGAAAGAAGAAGCTTCGGCCAAAGAAGAGGATTCAGAGGACGAGGAAGAGGCGAAGGAAGATTCCCTCCAAAACCAGTGGAGCTTGGAAAAGAATACGATGTTGATGTTCAAGAAACGAGCCGCCGTGGAGAAGGCATAGCCAGAATCCAAGGCTTAGTAACTTTCATACCAAACACTAAACCAGGCGACCATGTCAAAATAAAAATAACGAGAATAAGCAGAAGATTCGCCGAAGCAGAAGTTGTAGGAAAGGGAGAAGCCGAAAAAGAAGAAGAATAAAGACATTTATTCTTACTTCTTTTTGAAGAAAAGCCAGTTTTTCTTATCTTTAAATCTCATAAGCACATAAACGCCGCTAAGCCTATTACCATCAATTTCCACAATAAGCTTGCCCTCCTTTCGCTCTAAAAGTCTATATGTTCCTCTATCCCAAATTTCCACAGCGCCCGCCCCATATTCACCTTCTGGGATTATTCCTTCAAAGTTTGCATATTCAATTGGATGGTCTTCCACCTCTACAGCCAATCTTCGAACGCCCGGCGTAGTTGGTGGCTCTTTGGGGATTGCCCAGCTTTTTAATACACCATTCATTTCTAAGCGTAAGTCATAATGCAAGTGGGTGGCTGCATGTTTCTGAATCACGTAAATTTTCTTTTCGCCTTTCGGCTCTGTTGTTTTCGTGAAGTTTCTTTTTCTCCAATACTCGTCTAAGCTCAATTCTCGCCATTACCTCATTTTATTAGAGATAAAAATAGGGAATTGTGATGCGTATAGTTTTTATATGCTATATTTCTTCAAGGAGTGTTGTGAAAGTGTCGTGATGCTCTTCCTCGTCTTTTAGAATTTCCATGAATAGGAAGGCTGTGGTTTCATCCTTTTCCTTTTGCGCTTGGGCTATAATTTCCTTGTAAAGCTTTATCGCATTTTCCTCATCTTTCACGTCTCGGGTTATCATTTCCTTAAGGTTTTTACCCACAAAAATCTCTGTTGGTTTTGTTGTTGGGGTGCCGCCCAAATAGAAGAGTCTTTCGGCAATAGTTTCTGCATGCTTCATTTCAGTTATGGCTATCTTCTTTAACTCATCTTGAACCGCAAAGCCTTTAACGCCGCCCCATTGGACATGTTGCCACATATACTGTATTGAAACTTGCATTTCTCTTGCTATTGCATCATTTAACATTTCCAAAAGTTTCTTTGACGCCATACCCCTTTTCACCTATACATTATATTTATTTTTATCCTTTCTCTTCTTATATTAAACTTGCCTAAATTCCCGCAATAGCTTATTTGTCATTTTGGGAATTGCCAATGAAGTAGCCGCCGAGACCTATGGCGCCTAGCAAGACTGGATAGGCAATCATGCGCTCCATTCCGCCCTTGCCCAAACCCAAATAAACGCCAGAACCAAATAGGGCAAGCGAAACAAGGGATGTTGCGCCTAATATGATGGAAAGGTATGATAGGGGCGGTTTTTCGAATTTGCTTGAAACTATTATGGAGATTCCAGCAAATAAGAACGTTATTAAAGAAAAAATCCCATGTAAAGGTGGATAATCTTCTGTGAATATGCCTACGCCTATGGCGCCAATACCCGTTACCGCCAACAAAAGAGAAAAAAGCTTAGAATTGAAAGCCCGCAACACGAAATAAGCGCCAACAGCAATGAATACGCCCAACAATATAATTGAAGAGTTAAAGATTAAAGCAGAAGGCCCAACACCAAGATCACTTATGTAATTGCCTGAAGTGCTATAATTTGGATAAAGCGCCTCTGAAACAATCATTCCCAAAACAAGTTGGACAGCGCCAACAAGCAAGAGGAATCCAGCCACTTTTTTGTCTTCGTAACCCATGATTAAACATAATGCCGTTGGCATTTAATGCTTGTGGTGGGGTAGCTGGGATTTGAACCCAGGATCGCCAGCGCCCCAGGCTGGTATCCTTGACCAAGCTAGACGACTACCCCGCAAACTTTGATAAGGAGATGATGAAATTTTATGTTGAGCAGCCTATTTTCTTTTTCTAAAAAGTCCTTGGTTTTGATCATTTTTTGGATTGCTGTGCAACCAATAGGGGATAAGCCTCTCTAGGTTTTTTGGTTTTCTTCTTTGATGTTTTTTGTTGATATTTCCCTTATTAGGGGTTCTTTTTTGCCGCCTTCAATTTCTATTTTTGCGTGGGGGTATTCCTTTTGAAGTTGTCTCTTAAGCGCATCCACATCTACGTTCTTTCCAACTTTTGCATGAACCTTTGTTCCTTCTGGCGTTTGCACCACGTTTATTGAGTATCCGCCCTCTAATTCTTTTGGGAATTCTTCAAAGAATCTTTCCGTGTCTTCAAATAACGAGTTTCCAAACAATTCGTCAATTATGCTTCTTCTCTGCTTCCTTTTGAAGGACATGGTCTTTCACCTTTTAATGATTGAAAAAATCATACTTAAAAATTTAATTTCAATAAACCCTTTTTTCATGTTTAAAATAACCAAGCATAATGGACATCGCCTCTTTCAAACAATCTATGTTTTCAGAGTGACAGTGTGTATTATAACGCTTGTTAAGGTTTAAAGTTGAAGCAGCGAAGTTTTTAAGTAAGCGAGATAGTGAATAAAGAAAACCTTCACATGGCAAGCGTGAGAATTATTGAAAACTTTGAGGCATAATGGAATCTATGTTCCACAATACGATTTCAAGGGTTTTACAATTAAAATTCAAGGGCACACGATAAAATTGGGTCCAAAAAGTGAGGAAATGGCTTTGGCGTGGGCAAAGAAGTTGCGCTCTCCAACTTCACCAGACAAGGTTTTCTACAAAAATTTCATGCAAGATTTCCTTAACCAGTTGAGGTTGGAAAATCCCTCTGCAGATTTTTTGAATTCGTTTTTCACTGAACATTTAAAGAATATAGAAAATGACACTCTTGGATCTTTGAATTGCACGCATCTTGGCGGCGTAGATTTTTCCGAAATTTTCGAGTATTTAGACAAGGAAAACCAAAAAAAGCTAAGTCTGACCGAATGGGAGAAAAAGAAACTGGCAAAACAAAGGAAAGCACAAAGGGAGGCATTAAAGAAAAAGTTTGGATACGCCTTTGTGGATGGAAAAAAGATAGAAATAGCCAACTGGACAGCAGAGCCATCCTGCTTATTCTCAGGAAGGGGTGACCATCCGAAAAGGGGAAGATGGAAAGAAGGACCAAGAGAAGAAGACATAATTCTAAACCTTTCTCCAGACAGCCCAAAACCAGAGGGAAAATGGAAAGCCATTATTTGGGAGCCAAATAAAATGTATATCGCTAAATGGCAAGACAAACTTACTGGGAAAATAAAGTATGTTTGGTTTTCCGACTCAGCCTATCTGAAACAGAAAAAGGAGAAGGAGAAATATAAGAAGGCTGAAAAGCTCGACAAATTCATCCCAAAAATCGAAGCTCACATCCTGAAAAACCTAGAATCAAAAAATGATGAAAGAAGAAAGATAGCAACGGTTTGTTGGCTTATTCACGCCCTAAACATGAGGGTCGGCGACGAAAAAGATCCAGAAGAAGCGGACACTGTTGGAGCCATAACCCTAAGACCAGAACACATACGGATAGAGGGCGATACGCTGCATTTTGACTTTTTGGGAAAAGACTCTGTAAGATGGATTAAGCAAGCGAAAGCGCCGCCAAGCGTTATCAAAAATATCGAACATTACGCTAAAACATGTAGAGAATACCTTTTTGAAGGAATAGATTCAAGAAAAGTATCCAAATTCCTTTCAGCAAAAATGAGTGGATTAACAGCCAAAGTTTTCAGAACATGGAGAACCACAAAGGCTGTTGAGGAATACTTGGACAAATGCCCTGTCAAAAAAGAAGATTCCGAGCATGTTAAGGTTTTCCATGCAAAAATGGCTAACTTAAAGGGAGCTGAAATTGCCAACCACAAGAGGAAAGTTCCTAATAATTTTGAAGAGAGATTAACCAAAAAAGAAGCTAGGCTTAAAGAGTTAGAACTTGAGTTAGAGAAAAAAAGGACACAGGGCAAGAAAACAGAGGCAATTCTCAAAAGAATTGAAAAAATCAAGTTAGATATTGAGTTGATGAAAAACACGAAAGAATACAATTTAACAACTTCGTTAAAATCCTACATTGACCCCAGAGTTTATGCGAAATGGGCTGCCATGGTGGAAGCACCCATTGATAAAATTTATTCTAAAGCCTTAAGGAAAAAGTTCAGTTGGGCATTGAAGAAACTGATTAAATTTTATGCTTAACAGTATGTTTTTATGGCTTTTTCGAGGGTTTCTAAAGCTTCTTGTAGGATTTGGCTGTAGGGATTTAAGTTGCCAAGACCCAACCGCACCATGTTTGACTTCACAATTTCATAGTTATTTTTGAAAAGGAAGAATGTTCCGGGTACTGGTGCTAAACTATAACGAGGTATTGCGTGATCGTTTGTCCACTGATAAGTATCTTTTATGGGCGTTTTCATCCAATAGGTTATGCTAATTTTGTTTCGGAAAAATTCAAAACCCTTTTCATTTAGCCACTCTTCTGTTTCCCTTTTTAGGCTCATCCACTTCTGCTTGTGCTTTTCAAGAATTTCTCTGTCCTTGGTTAAAAGTTCCCAAGCGACGAGATAGACAATGTTTGAGGCTCCTCCAACGGTATTAATTAAATCTGCATGCAAATCGTTAACGATGTTTTCATCCGCTAATGCTATGCCAAGCTTTAATCCTCCCAAACCATAGGCTTTGGTAAAGCTGGTTGTAACTATGCCTAATTCGTCGTCCACGGAGAAAAGCGTGGGTATGGAATCTCTTTCAAATTCAGCGTATATCTCATCACATAAAACGTAAAAGCCACACTCATGGGCTACAGCCATAACCTCTTTTAATTCGCTTTTTTTGGCGGTTGCTCCACTTGGGGCGTGCGGATTCGTTATAACAAGTAATCCCGTTTTTTCTGAAACAATCTTTCTTAAAGCATCTGCATCCAGTTTAAACGATTCGTTCTCTTTTCTTTCCAGTCTTTTTATGCGTGGAAAATTTTTCTGAGTTTGACGAAGCAGCGGTTCATAAGTTGGATACTCTACTATTGCCTCGTTTTTCTTTTTGTCTTTTTCCGCTATATACCGAATTATCCTTGAATTTTGACCTGAAGCACCATCACTTGAAAGAAAAATGTTCTCTTGCTTTACGTTATATCTTTGGGCTAACATTTGTGATATGTAAAGCCCATAATTAGCATTTAAATTAACTTCGCCAAGCATTAGATTATGCCTAAAGGGAAGTATTCCGCTGGAACGGAAATCATATTTTAGGTTTAGAACGTGAGTATACCAATCTAAATATAAAGATGAATACTTCATATTGAGCGCCTACTGGTTTTGCAGTTTAAATCTGAGGATTGCCGCTATTCCGCCGAAAGAATTCTTCAACATCTGTCCCTCTTCAGTCTCGCCAGATATCATCTCAACTTCCGTATTCGTGTATTCTGCAATTTGAGCGAAATTTTCTACAAGCTCTTGTGTCTCCAGTATTTGTAAGGTTGGGGACTTGCATTTTGGACAGGGCTTTCCGTAAAGATTCTGTTCAAAGCTTGTTAGCATTTGGCTTTTCATTGTTTGTTGTTCTTCATAGCCGCAAGCATTACATTTCACCTTAACTCTTACAATGTCGAGCCCTTCAGAAAGCAGCAAAGTTTTGACGGCGCCTGCCTCCAAAGCCTTTCTAACTTCTTGTTCGCCATATGTTGCCATTCCCGTGTCATGTCCAATCTCGTAGAGAAACTGTTGCATTATCTGTTTTTCTTCTATGTAACGCACTTTCCGCATTATTTCCGGCGCCTTATCCACAACCTCCTTTACACCTTGCTCATCCACATACGCCGTATCAACCGTATCCAAAATCTTCTCTTTCAACATGTAATTTAGGTAATCGCCCTTTTCAAAGTCGTATTTTGTTGGTCCAGGTCCAGCAATTATCAAACCCTTAAGGTTTTCAATTGGCAGAAATGTTTCGTTTGCGTGTTCGCCAACTCTTCTGAAATATTCTTGAAGGCGCATTTCTCTTAGGCGTTCAAATCTTCTGGCTGATTGTCCTCCGGCGCGGGTTTTTCCAGGCACGCCCGAAGTTATTTGTCTAACTATTTCAAGTCTTCTGCCTTGGAGTGTGGCGAGTGTGGCTGCTGTGGAATCTATGAGGATTATTCCATAACTTTCTTTTTCCCTCAAAAGTTCTTGCAAATGCTCTGTGTGGAATCTGGAGTCGCATCTGTAAAGGTATATATTTATTGGTTCTGGCGGAATAATAACGTAGGTTTCTATTTTTTCGCTTCCAGCCCCGTTTTGGGGAACCGCCCCGCAAAAGATTACAAGTCCATTTTCTGGAGTTTCTTTGAACAGTTTGAGGCGTTGTTGGGTTTTAACAATGGCATCTTGAACGTTTTTGCGAGTAGTTGTGGATTTTATGTTTGATGCAGTGCCATACTCGTCTCTAAGCATGTTCATGACTTCGCTTATCTGTTTTCCAGGCGGAACATAAAGCGAAATAAGCTCCGTTCCTCTTCCCTCTTTGCTAGCTAGCATATTCAATGTCTTTTTTAACCTGAACAGTTCAAGGGATGTCCTTTTTTTGCTGCTCAATTGTTTTCACTGTTGTTTTAGCCGTAAAGCTACTTGACATGGCATTAAATAAGAGTTTGGGATTAAAATTATGTTGCTCCAATAACTTCTTTTAAAAATGCCTTGTAAGGACCCAATTTTCCACCATAATTTCCAGCTGAAATCCTAACAACGCCAGGAACGCTCGCAGCAGCCCTTATGCCTTCACCCATAGCCTTCTTAACAGCTTCAACAGTCAACCCATTAATAACTATCTCGTAAACGCAGTTCACGTTTTCCGGCACCTGCGAATCTTGCACTAACGCTTTCAGTTCTGGACAGAATGGATGATTTGTTGAAGCTTTAAGCTTATACTTTAATGAGCCAGCCTTTGAACCTGAACGGCAGATTCCACCCGGAAATGGCAATATAACTTCGCTTGCCTTGCTTTTTATGGCTTTTACTGCTTCCTCTGCTGCCATTAGTCCAGAAATTTTGTCTTTGGCCAAGATTAGGAAGTTTCCGCCAGCTATGGCTTCCACTGCGCCGAAGGAGTCTTCAACAAAGAAGCTGCCTTCCATGACTGGAATCTTCCATCCCTTCCTATTTCCAACAATTCCCTTCTTTTGGAAGCCATCGCCAAACAATCTTATGCTCCTGCCAACTTTCAATCTTCTTTTTGCGTTTGGCATGGCGTCAAAAGCCGATGTTGTGGGACAAGTCATGATGCATTGTCCTATGCGAAGGATCATCTGATTCTTCAACTCAAACCTATTACGATTATAAATTTGTATTAAAACACCAACACGCTTGTCCGGAGTCTTATCAGGTGACACAGTGCCTTCTATGCCGGCTTCAGCTGGCGACATAATAACGCTTGTTGCTAAGCCTGTGGCGACAGAAGCTGCTGTTAATGCCCATTTTTCGTTGTCCGCTGTTATGAGTACTCTTCCAGCCCACATTGGAAACATTTCCGCAAAAGTGTCAACAATTTCGCATGTGTTTCCGTTTTCCGCTTTATAGGTAAATATCCCGCTCATCTTCGCTCTTCCTACCGCTGTTGGATTTTATTATACAAAGACCGAATAAATTTAAATGCTTTGACTCTTCTTTTTGCGATGCCGTGTTTTTAACGGAATAAGTCTTTTTCTTTAGACATTATCAGTTCTGTGGCCCTAGCAGATTCAGATTTTGGGTAGTTATATCCGCGAATGATAGCAACGGGAATTCCTTCATTCGCTTGCCCTATTACAAGTTCAGCGGCAGAAGCTAACTCATCAGCAATTGCGGTTTTTTTAATTCTTAAAACATATCCGAAAAGGTCCTTTTCTCCCCTTCTGTCCCTTATTGGTTTTATTCCCGCCACGCCTATTGCCACATTTATTTCGCCCTCCCTCAATGGGCGTCCATGAGTGTCAGAAATTATAACCGCAACATCACAACCCGTCAGCCTTTTTATTTCCTTTCTAATTTTTTCTGCTGATTCGTCGGGATTTTCTGGCAGCAGCGCAACTATTTTTTCTCCTGGAACGTTTGACTTATCGACGCCAGAGTTGGCACAAACAAATCCATGTTTGCTTTCTGTTATCAATATTCCTCTGTCCATGCGCACCATGCTTTTTGACTCTCTTAAAACAACTTCAACCAAAGCTGGGTCTTTCCCATATTGTTCAGCAATGCTTTTTGCAAAAGCAGAAGGCATTACATCATCAAGGTTTACAATTTTGCCTTCAGCACGAGAGACAACAACATGAGTAACCACTATTATATCGCCATTTTGGATGGGAGTTTTCTGTCTTTCTGCAGCACTGCAAATGAGTTCGGCGAGGTTGTCGCCAGCCTTTATTATGGGTAAGCCTTCAATTCCAATTATCTGAATAACGTTCATTCAAAACGCTCCATTTTAGGGACAGATATGCTTTACTAAGCTAAACCTAAATCATTTATCCTTTAAATATATTAAGTGCTTACCATGAGTCCCATCAAAATAAGCTTCGAAGATTCCATAGACAAAAACGTTATTAGCACAGGGAAATGTCTTGGTTGCGGCACATGCGTTGTTGTTTGCCCCTTTGGCTGTCTAAAATACGTTGATGAAAAACCTTGCTTAGTAAAGGAATGCAAAATTTGCGGTATATGCGCCCAAGCTTGCCCACAATATGAATGGCTCTCACTAAAAGTTGAAAGCTTCGTTTTTGGAAGAGAAAGAAAACTTGAAGAGGAATTTGGAATTTACCGTAAACTCGCCATAACTCAAGCGGCAAACAGCCAAATCCTTAACGTCTGTCAAGATGGGGGAGCAGTCACAGCTTTACTGCTTTTTGCTTTAGAAAATGGGATTGTTGACGGCGCAATAGTTACACTGAAAGATAAGGAAAAGCCATTTTATCCACGTCCAACCCTAGCCACAACAGCCGAGCGAATTTTGCAATCCGCTGGAACAAAATACTTCTACTCGCCTAACATCCTCGCCCTAACAGAAGCAATAAAACAAAAGAAAAACAACATAGCCTTCGTTGGGACGCCATGCCAAATTCGCGCCATCAGAAAAATGCAAATGGCTGGACTGAAAAAATATGTTGCACCCATAAAATTTTTAATTGGACTGGCATGTTCCGAATGTTTCTCATACGAAGGACTTATGGAAAACCATATCCACAAAAAATTAGGCATAAATCCAAATGATGTCAAGAAAATTAATATTAAAGGGAAAATGCTGGTTACCCTGGAATCTGAAACTGTATCCATACCGCTTGCGGAAACAAAACAGTACGCAAGACAAAGCTGCCACTTTTGCCCAGACTTTAGCTCCGAACTCGCTGATATTTCCGTAGGTGGATTGGGATTAGAAAATTGGACTTTAACAATCATAAGAACAGAACGTGGTGGTGAAATATTTTCTGCAGCGGAGAAGGAAGGAGCAATAAAAACTAGAAGTGCGGATGAAGAGATAAATGCCATAAATCTTTTGCGTAAACTTTCACTAAAAAAGAGACAAAAATAACGTTCGGTGAATATGATGCATATAAAAGTAAATTCTACAACATTATCAGGCACGGCACTTTTAGCGGCATTGGTCGTCGTTTTTGATTATGCAGTAAAGTATTCAAATTTGAAAATCCCTTTCCCATTGCTAACAACATTGAAATTTGACTTTACAGGAATACCCGTTGCTTTATCCATGTTACTTTTTGGTTTGATACCAGGAGTTTTTACATCCTTTATCGCTTTTGTGGCAATAATGGCGCGGAGTGGAAACTTTATTAGCTCTTTAATGAAAGCCCTTGCAGAACTAGCAACCATTCTTGGGATGGCTATGGGCTTAAAGATAAGCAAAAAATTTAGGCTTGCGTTCACTTTTGTGATGGGAGTTTTGATGCGAGTAGCAATTATGACGCCTTTCAACATGTTAATGTTCCCTTTGGAGATCATTCCACTAACATGGGTTTTTAACATACTGCAAGGCGCCACAACCATCTTTGGCAGCTACTCAATATATAAAACCTTGAAAAAGACGTTTTCCTCCCTTATAAAGAATAACTTTTGACTTCTAAACTTAATATATATTTCCTAGTATATGTATAAGTTATTTTACGCGAATAAAATATGGAACGCAAAATCATGCCTTTAGGCAGATCCCTTGTAGTATCCTTCCAAAGCATTGGGTGCAACTTAATGGCTTAAAAAGGGAGATGAAGAACATTTTCTCAAAGGAAAGCCATCCGAAACATTGTTAGGATGTTTTACATGAGTTAGTAATCATTTTTATGAAGGTAACCACTGTTTTTCTGTTTCTTTTTTAGGCGTCTTTTCCTCATCCATTTTTTTAGATATTATTTTTTTGGCTATTTCATAGGCTGTTTTATAATCAAATATTCCTTTTGGTTCTTCTGCAGCCCTTTTAATTAGTTCGATTTCAATCTTGTTTTTTAGTTTCCCTATGGCTAATGCACCTATTCCGAAAATGTTTGGCAGGATCTCTTCGCCTTCAGCTTTCGATTTTAATCCTTCGACTCCTAAGGGTGGTATGGCATTAATGTCTGCCACAATTTTACAATTTTTTCCATATTCTTTAAGCACATTAAATGGAAGAAGTTGAGTTCCAGCAGCTCCTGCAGAGAGAATTATTTCTGCATTTTGGATGACTTTTCCAATTTCGTTAGGAGTTTGCGCTTTGACGCCAAGAACTTTCTCCTCTCCAAACTCTTCGTTTATCTTTGTTGCTAAGGCGGATGCCCTTTGAAGGTCGCGTGAAGTAATAACCACCTTAGCTTTTTCAGAAGCGTAAAGTCTCGCAGCAGTTTGCCCTACAGGTCCAGTTCCAGCTAATACTGTAACAGTTTTATTTTCTAATCCGCCAAAGCCCTTTTCCATGGAAAGCTCCATGGTTTTTGCAACCGCAGCGCTAGCTGTGGTGTAGGCTCCTCTTGGGTCAACTATTATTGAAAGTTCAAAGGGTGGAAACATACATTTTTTGGCTTTTTCCAAAATTTCGTTCACCCGTTTAAAGTCACGTCCGTTAATGAAAATTTTTGTGTGTTTTGCGCCCTCGGGGCCTCTTGGAAACATGGCGTCATAAACTATTTTTTCAGCATCTTCAACCGTTACGTCTTCATATTTCAATATTTGAGCGTCTGGGAAAACGTCTATGGTTGTCAATACGTCAAAGGGACTTGCATGTTTGTCAGTGTCCAAAAAAATAAACACCTTCTTAAGTTTCTGTTCTGGCAAGATCAAACCTCTTTAGCTTATTATTATTGTTACTTTAACGTTTAAAAATTGCCATTGTACGGGGCATGGGTTGCGAATGCCTTAAATATTAACGGCTAAACCTATGTGTAAGAGGATGGACATAAAATGACAGAGGTTGTTGAAAAAGGATTAAAGAAAATTGGCATAACAGTTTCGAAGCCTGTTCTGGCTATTCTCTGCATAATCTTTGGCATTCTCGTAATAGCTATACCAGCCCTTATTGGAATCATAGTAGGCATTTTCTTAATAATCGAAGGGGTTCTGCTGCTGACAGAATACCTAGAACTTCGAAAACAACAACCAACGCCTTCACCAACACAATCATAAGCTTCAATTTTTCTTTTCGGTTTCTACTTCTAACAAATTAAACTTTAACACGCTTACCAGTAAGGGCACGCCCACAACAAACGAAACTAAAACCACAATCAAATCTTCAATGTAAGAGTAAACAGCAGCTTCCACAAATACCGTGTAAAGTGTCCCAAAATCTTGAAAGAATAAGCCATGCAAACCACATGGAATAAGTAAGAAAACCCTAACAAGCGAGTCTGTGGCTATGCAAACAAAAGAAATCAAGACTAACTTAATAGGTAGACGCTTAAAATTCATATCAAACAAGTTTCCACCAAACTTGGCTGCTGGATAAATAAGTAAAAACGCAAAAATCACATCAAGAATTGTCCATAGTGGAAGACTTTGCCCAAAAGGGTTTCCATAAGGATGTAGGAAATAGGCTGACAAGGTTATTACGTATAACCCTATAACTGGCTTCCATTTCGTTTTTGCTAGTAAACCAGCAACGAAGACGCTTAGTGGTTCAGCTATTATTCCAAACATCCAAAAATCAATTGGCTTAATAATCCGTGCAATTGAAGAGCCAATCAATGCGGCTATGAATCCCACTTTTGGACCTAAAATTATTCCTTCTATGGATTCTAAGTAGATTCCCCAGTTTCGCCAAAGCCCAAAAGATATAAAGTAGAGAACCGCATGCAAAGCCGCAAATAGGGAAGCAAGGCTTAACTGTAAACTCTTTCGCACATAATCACTCTCAGCAAATTGGAAAAGAGTAAACTTTGCTTTTGGTTATAAGTTTTAAAATTATGCGAAGAGTTGAATAAGAAAGATTATTAGTGCTGTGAAGGCGCCTACTGTCAGCATTGCTACGCCATAAAACCAGCCGTTTTCTTTTGCCACTTTTCCAAGGTATATGCCCAGCAAGAAAAGTGTGATTAATGATAATGCTAATGAAATTATGTAAGCATTTGATATCGAAATTAATCCAGCTATAGCAAGAATGAAGGGCGTAAGCGAGATAACTGCTGTTAATGCTGGTGATAATCCATCAATTAGGGCTACGTAGAACGTGACGAAACGTGCAGCTTCATAATGTATTGGGTCAACCTTGTTTTTTGTTGCGTCTTCCATCTCTCGCAGGTGGCGTTTTCTTTCGGCATTCTCAGCCATAAAAGCTCCGAAAAAGCCTGAAAATCCCATGGCAAAGCTTGCTCCTAAACCAGCAAGCAAGATGATTTCTGGTTTTGAAACGTTGGCTATCCATGAGCCCAAAACTATTCCGAAGGCTGTCATGGCTCCGTCAAAACCGTTCATTACAAAGTATCTTCTGGCTATGCCGCTTGCCTTCGTAATATGGAGGTAGACCCTAACCTTCTCGGAGAGCCTTTTCAAAATTTTACTCAACTGTTATCTCTTCACCTTTGAAAACGGGGTGAAACCCTTTGTCCATGTTTAAATCTGGTTCTTTTATACCACAATTGTTTAATATAAAGTTTTAGAATTCCAACTAAACTCTAAAGGTGAATTAAATGGTGCTTGTCGAAACCTTAGAAAAATTGTCCAACGCTTGTGGTGTTGCTGGCAGAGAAGATGAAGTTAGAAGTTTGATGAAAACTTTCCTAAAACCCTACGTGGATGAGGTCAGAGAGGATAAACTTGGAAACGTTATTGGAGTGAAAAAGGGTGAGAAAAATGCACCAAAGGTTATGCTTGCAGCCCACATGGACGAAATAGGCTTGCTAGTGAAAACAATTTCCAAAGATGGCTACTTGCAATTCACAAAGATAGGCGGAATAGACGACCGAATACTTTTAGCCCAAAAAGTAATAGTCTACACGGAAAAAGGACCATTACATGGAATAATAGGTTCCAAGCCGCCCCACATCCAAAAAGAAGAAGAACGCAAAAAAGTCCTCACCTACGATGAACTTTTTATAGACATTGGAGCTGAAAATGAAGAACAAGCCAAAAAAATGGGAGTAAAAATTGGAGACTCAGTGGGCTTCGACATAAAATTCGCCAAAGTTGGAAAGGACATTGTTATCGGCAAAGCCTTTGATGATCGGGTCGGATGCACTGTAATGATTGAAACAATGAAACAATTGAAGAAAACCGAATGTACAATATATGCCGTAGGGACAGTGCAGGAAGAAGTTGGCCTAAGAGGTGCCACAACAGCCGCCTTCGGAATATATCCAGACGTTGGCATAGCCCTCGACGTGACCGTTGCTGGCGACATGCCTGGAGTAAAGGAGGTTGAAACTCCAATAAAACTTAGGAAGGGGCCCACGATAGGAATTATGGATATGGGCTTGATTACACATCCGAAAGTTTTACGCTTGTTGGTAGAGGCAGCCGAAGAAAACAAGATTCCATACCAGCTGGAAGCCGGTTTGGCAGGCTCAACAGATGCAGCGCGCATATCATTGACAAGGGAAGGCGTTCCAAGCGGCGTTATATGTGTGCCAACACGTTACATTCACAGTCCAACATCCTTACTCAGTTTGAAGGATACAGAATACGCCGTGAAGCTGACTGTTGCAGGTCTTCAAAAAATTCCAAAATACTTCTGACATCTTCAAACTTCCCATTTTTTAAAATTAAGCGGGTATGAAAAACTATGTCTCAGAAAAATTTGCTTTGTGAAAAGGCAGTGAAACGGTTTCTTGATGGCTATAACTGCGCCCAAAGCGTCTTATCAACCATGTTTGAGTATTGGAATGGAGAAAACGAGCTAATTCCAAAAATAGCAACCGCCTTTGGTGGAGGAATTGGAAGATGTAGTTCCATTTGTGGAGCCCTAACTGGTGGCGTTATGGCTTTAGGAATTAAGTATGGAACCAATGAGCCTTCCCTAGAAAAACGATTAAAAGCATACGAAAAGGCGCAAAAATTTTACAAACAATTTGAGAGTCAACATGGAAGCATTTTCTGCCGAAAACTAATTGGATATGACCTTTCTAATCCTAAAGAATTGGAGAAAGCCAATAAAGCAAAGGTTTTTGAAGAAAAATGTCTAAACTTTGTGAAGGGCGCCATTGAAATCTTATTAGAGCTTAGTGAACATTAATTTCCTTCACTAAAATTTTCGACTTTAACAATTTATGTAAACAAAACCGTTTTAAAACAAAACGTCTAAGATTTACAAGGCTTGAACCTATGACAGATAAGAAAGGCTACGAGTTTTTAGAGCATATGGCGGATGCTTACATTGCCGCTTATGGAAAGAATTTAGCAGAAGCCTTTGAGAATGCTGCCCTTGCAATGTTTGATGTTATGACTGAAGTGGAGAAGGTTAACCCCAAAATTAAAGATGAAATCGAAGTTGAGGCGAAGGATGAGCATGCGCTTCTTTACAATTGGCTTGAGGCCTTGCTTGTAAAATTCGAAATTGAAGAAATGCTATATTCAAAATTTAAAGTTTCAAAATTAGACCACAATTCTTATGGTTTTAGACTTGAGGCTGAAATTTGGGGAGAAAAATTTAATCCAAAAAGGCATCCACAAAAAGTCGGTGTCAAAGCTGTCACATACCACCGCATGGAAATAATTAAAGAGCCAGAAAAAGTCACATTAAAGTTCATCCTTGACATATAAACGCTAACTATTTTGGACTAATTTTAAATTTCTCAAACCATTAAGAATTTCTTCCACAGCCACTTCTGGCGATATATCTACACTTTCGCATTTAAACTCTACGAATGGAGTTCCCCTTTCCCTATAATATTGTAGGATGGGTTGCGTTTGCTCTTCATAAACTTGGATTCTTTTCTTTATGACTTCTGGTGTGTCGTCTGGGCGTTGGTAAAGGTTTCCTCCGCATTTGTCGCATATCATGTCTACTTTGGGTTTTAAATAGCGTATATTGTAGACTTCGCCGCAGTTCTTGCAAATTCTTCTTGTGGATAAGCGTTCAATTATTATCCATTCTGGCACAGTCAATTGGATGATTACGTCTATTTTTGCAAGGGTTTCAAGGAATTTTGCTTGGTCCAGATTGCGGGGGTAACCATCCAAAATGAAGCCTTTTCCTGGTGGAATTTTTGCTAAGCGTTGCTTTAAAACCTCCACTACAACATTGTCTGGAACGAGCAGACCCTTCTCCACAAAACTCTTAACCTTCTTCCCTAAAGGCGTGTCCTCTTTTATTATTTCTCGGAAAATGTCGCCCATAGCAATCACTTCAACATCGAGCTTAGATTGCAACCGTGAAGCATAAGTACCTTTACCTGAACCTGGTGCGCCGAAAATTATAGCATTGACCATTCAATTCACCTTGAATACGATCTTGCCATATTTCCTAAGGGAAAGCACACTGATAATTAAAACATTGCTGTGTAAAGTCCAAAAAGTATCAAGAAAACGCCGGGGGTGGGATTTGAACCCACGCGGCCCCGAAGGGCCACAGGCTGAATGGCGTTTTAACGCTTTTTTGTCTCCAGGCCTGCTCCATACCTGACTAGGAGACCCCGGCATGTTTTGTTTCATGTTTAATTTGGTTTCTTGGTTTATTATGGTTTCTAAGCATTTGTGCTTGAAAAGGTTTATATTTTGGGTTTTGAATGTGCGTGGGAAAATGGGTCGCCCATGGAGCCTTTGATTTTAGGCGCCATTGCCTTCATCATAAGTTTGTTGCTCCTATATGTTGGCGCTAAGAAAACGTTGCAGGGAGCCGTTTGCTTAGCTAACAGCCTATATATCAATAAAGTGGTTACTGGAACCGTTGTTGTTGCGTCTATTACTGCATTGCCTGAGTTGATGAGTTCACTTGTAGCTGTTTTTTGGGAATCCTCACATTTGGCGCTTGGAAACCTCATAGGCTCGAATATTTACAATGTGCCATTAATTATTGGGTTATGCGGTTTAATAAGAGAGTTTAAGATGAAAAATTCTTCGGTTGTGACTGAAAGCGCTTTTATAATTATTTTAAGTTCGCTTTTTGCATTAATTATAATCTTAACTGGTCAAGTCACATGGTGGTTGGGTCTCATTTTCTTATTTGCTTATCCACTTTTCATCTATTATTCGATTCGAAAGTCAAACAACAACCATGAAGGGAATGGAAATGGCAATCCAAAGAAGGCTTTGGTTTACATGATTTTTGGTGGCGCTGTCCTTTTAAGCGGCACCGTATTGCTTGTCCGCAGCGCTTTACTCATAAGCGAAGTTTTTGGTTTAAAGGAGTTTTATGTGGGGCTCACAATAACCGCCGTGGGATGCATAATTCCGGAAGCCGCGGTTTCCATATTCGCTGCTTTACAAGGGGAACAAGAAATTTCTATTGGCAACGTTATTGGAGACAACATTATCACTATAACTTTGGTTTTCGGTTTAGTTGCCATAATAGTTCCGCTTAGGGGACATTCCTTTGATGTTGCGCTTCCAGAAATCCTCACAACGGTGCCGTTCATGGTGCTTGTTACGGTTCTTTTGCTTTTTATGAGTAGGGCGCACCAAAGGATTACTAAACCATTAAGCATCTTAATGTTAATAATCGCTGCAATAAGCTTCATAGCTCAAACAATTTTCTTAGCATGAAAATAAACAAATTAGGGCGGTTACTATTTTAAACTTCGATATTTATAATTATGATGGTGAATGTCGTTGATGGTTAATAAGAAGTATGCGACGGTTTTGTTTGGAGTTTTCATGTCGTTGGGCATGTCCTTTTCCCAATCTTTAGTCATTAGCATAATAAATTTGAGAGGCTTCTACTTTGAAAAGTGGCTTTTGATTCGCCATAGGCTTTGTTGGGGGTCTTCCGACGTCTTTAGCTATAATTCAAATAGTGCAGAGAACCGTGAAAAATTAACCACCGATTAGAATTGCCTTTCTTCGCCACATCCCTAACAATTTAAATATAAGTAAGCTTTCGTTAATACTAAGTCGCTTTTTATAAAACAGAGAATAAAAAATAAGTGAATTATGATATTTGTTGTTCATTTTTTCCATATGTCTAATGGTGGTTTTGCGTCTGGCGGTAGCGGTGACTTGTAAACACGACCCTGAAGTCTTTTTGTGAAGTCTTCTTTGGCTTCTTTTAGTAATTTTGGATTTTCTAATAAATCGATAACGGAAGCAGCGATGGTTTTTGACGCAAAAATCAGCGATTTATGGCCTATACTCATTCCACAAAAAGCTGCAAATTGCCATGAGTGCCCAGGCGTACCTAACATACACGCAGCAGTTGAAAACTCTACCGTTGGCACTTGCCAGCTAACTTCAGCCACATCTGTTGAACCAGGGCTTACTTCTCCTTCTCCCCAAGGGTCAGGCACGCTTTCATCTAAGATAACGTCCAGAAGTTTTTCCCAACCAGGCCTCTTAGATTTTCGAAGCTGTTCCCTTTTCTCTTCTGGAGAAATTGTTTTCGCCATCTCCCGTGCAAATCTTAGTTCTTCTTCCGTATATTTGGGCGTGCCTATTTCCCGCATATTCTTAACCACTAACTCAGCTAGTGGGCGGTTGGGTATGATATTGTAAAGTCCTTCTAGAAACTCTACTTCATAGGTGGTCCCTGTCATAAGTGCTGCGCCTTTAGCTATATCAAGAATACGCTTATAGATCGATTCGACTTGTTCCCTTTCTGGCGCTCTTACGTAATACCATGACCGGGCAAATGCTGGAACCACATTTGGTTGACCGCCGCCAGAATCAATTACATAGTGAATTCGAGCTTCTTGTATGACATGCTCTCGCAAATAGTTCACTCCCACATTCATCAGTTCAACAGCGTCCAAGGCGCTGCGACCATGTTCTGGAGAACCCGCAGCGTGAGCAGCCTCACCGTAAAATTTAAACTTGGCTGAGTTGATAGCCAGACAGCTCTTCAAAGTTACTGCGTTCATTCCACCGGGATGATGACCAAACACGGCGTCAAGTCCGTTGAAAAATCCATCTCGAACCATGAAAGCTTTTCCGCTGAAATTTTCTTCTGCTGGGCATCCAAAAAATTTGACTGTACCCTTAAGTCCAGTAGCCTCCATGGCCGTTTTAACTGCTATAGCCGCAGCTATACCTGATGCACCGTAAATGTTATGACCACACCCATGACCTGGAGCTCCTGGAACTAACGGTTCCTTTTTAGGAATAGGCTTCTGTGATAGCCCTGGAAGGGCGTCGTATTCGCCCAAAATGCCTATTGCTGGTTTGCCTGAGCCGTAGCTTGCAACAAAGGCTGTTGGCATTCCTGCTATTCCACGTTGTACTTTAAAGCCAGCCTTTTCTAACTCGTCTGCGAGTAAAGCGGAGGATTTAAATTCTATGAGGCCGAGTTCTGCCCATTCCCAAATTTTGTCGCTGATTTCAGTTATTCGAGATTCGTTTTTAGAAATCCATTCTAAAGCTTTTTCTTTTGCTTTGCTAGCCATATTAAACACCCAGAATATAAGCATGACAAAGGATGTTGCTAATATAAATTGCTATGCATGAAGCGTTATTGAGACATTTCCTTGAACTTGGCTGTGTTACCTTTTTTCAGAAATAAATACGCGATAACCACTTTTTCTGGCAAGTATGTTGACGTTACCAAATGTTTCATATAGGAAATTTTGGAAATTTTTCCCTCCAATTTTGGATTTCACCACTATTTGAAATAGAGCTTTTTGTGCCATGTGTTTGGGCGCTTCGCCAATTATCGCTTTGACGGTTTTCATTCCAGCGCTTACTGGAGGGTTAGAAAGTATACAGTCGAAAGTTAAATTTTTCACAGACTCATATAGGTTACTTTGTTTAACCTCTGCATTTTTGGCATTGTTTATTTTTATATTTTGTTTTGCAAGCCATACGGCACGTTCGTTTACATCCACCATAAACACTTTAAGGTGAGGGCTGAAAATTGCCGCTGCAATTCCAACAGCACCATAACCGCACCCAATATCTAAAACATATCCTTTTTCGGGGAGAATCATGGATTCGATGAGCAATCTTGTGCCCAAATCCACACGCTTTTTGGAAAAAACTCCTGAGGCTGTTAGAAATTGGAAAGGGATTCCGCGGAGGTTTGTGCAAATTTTTCCAAGCTTAAGCTTAGATTTTGGGTGTTCTTGGAAATAGTGGTTTACGCTTTTCTTTTGCATTTATATTTCGCCGCTTTTCCAGCATTTTGGATATGTGCCTCTCTTCATTAATACTCTTTCAGTTTTGGCGACAACTCCATGCTCCATTTTGAAGATTTCTTCTGTTGAGGTTGTGGCTTTAGCGAGGGCGACTGCTTCGCCCTTTAAGGTGAGGATGGCAACAATGGAATCTTTGTTTATTCCAGTTTCGAGGGATAAAACTCCAGGCGCTGTTAGGCTTGCTCCGTGGCAGATGGCGTCAACAGCCGAATCTCTAACATAAATTTTTGGAATCAGCGCTAAAGCCTTCTCCATAGGTTGGATAAATTTGCGCAGGAGCCGCTCGTCTTTTTGTTTTTGCCATTCCATAAACCAGTAAGCCACATCATGCAATGTTACAATATCCCCATTTTCAGTGAAGGGTCCAGCCCTTGTTCTGCGGAGTTCTTGCATGTGGGCCCCGCATCCCAAAACTTCTCCTATGTCAAAGCACAGTTTCCTTATGTATGTTCCTCCTTCGCAGCCAACTTTGAAGAGGACATTGCGTCCATCCATTTCAAGAAAGTCTATGTAATAGATTTTCCGCGTTCTCAGTTGACGTTTAACAGAAGCCCTTAAGGGTGGCCTCTGATAAATTGTGTCCTCAAACTCGCTTAAGACCTCTTTAACCCTCTGCTCCGTCACGTCTCCATGAAGTTTCATTAGGCAAACGTATTCTTTGCCACTATAGAGTAAGGCTTGAACGACTTTTCTGGATTCTTCTATGGTTATGGGTAAGACGCCGGTCACTTTGGGATTTCTCTGGTTTAAGCCTTTTAAACCTCTAGAGTCCCGCCGTGACCAACGCTTTGAAGGTTGAGGATGCGTTTAACCCAAGCAGCAACTTCATGGCTTGTTGGACCCGCTGGCTTGTCAAGGTTTATGACGCCATATTTTATGTACTCTTCTGCTGGTCTCTCTTCTGGTTTGTGCCCGTAGTGTGGATTTGTTTTATCCTCAGCCTTCACTAACAGTTGGCGTGTAATTTCCCAAGGAGCAACGGTTCTTGGCATAGGCTTATGCTACACTCCTAATAATGTAGAGAAAAGGCTTAGGGGTATAATAGGCTTAAACTGTGCCAATGGCTGGCTTAACCATCTGCGCCATCTCTTCTAGCTTGCCAGCAGCTTTTAGGGCTTCCGTTACTTCTTCGTCTGAAGCTCCACGCTTAATGGCTATTTTTTCTTGAAGGGGTTCAATGTGGTTGATGTTAGCCCGCCGTCTCTTCACGCCAGTAAGATTTTTTGGTCCAGTTATTAATACGAAGCTTTTATCGATAATATCAACTATGACGCATTTTCTTCCAGCCTCTCGCCCACTCAGTTTAACGCAGATTCTGCCAACTTCTATTGCTGGCACCCTCAAAGCCTCCTTAGCATGCGTATAAGAAACCGTTATAGACATATATTTATTGGTTACTCCATGAGTTAAAGCATGTTCGAAGTTTTCGAACTAATGTTCGACGGTATGGTTTAATTAGACTAGTTAGATAAGAAATTAGTGTTAGCACTGAGGGTATGCATGCTTGTCTCTTAACGATGAAAAAGAACGAGTAGAAATTTCAGGAAACACATTACTTGTATATTTTTATCTTCTAAAAAAGAGGCAAGGATGCGGCGTTAGAGAAATTCAAAGGGCGTTGGGTTTTTCAAGCTCTAGCACTGCTCATTACCATCTAGAAAAACTGGCAGATAAAGGTGTTCTATTAAAGGATTCTTATGGCAATTACAAGATCAACGAGGCGGCGAAAGTGGGACTAATTAACCCTTTCCTCATCATTTTCGGTTTTGTATTTCCGAAACAATTCATCTACGCAGTAGCGACAACAATGATGTCCACATTCTTTTTGGCACTTTTTTGGAACAGCCTTACATTAACTGTTGTTCTTGCCTTAACTCCTGGAATTGTGGCATCTGGAATATTCTGGTATGAAGCGGTTAAATTGTGGCGGAGTTTACCCTCTTTCAAAGAGCGTGTTTGATAATTTTGAAAATGTTCGAATGTGTAGATTAAAATCTCTCAATAAGGGTTTAATAGATGGTGAATGAAATTGAGAAGAAGCTTTTCATCAGTCATTATGATGGGATTACTTATCATAACCTTAACAGCCTCTGGGCAGATTTCAAAACCGTTTTTAACAGTAGTGAGGAGCGCCTTCGAATCAGAAGGCACCAGTATAGATGTGAGTGGAGAATATTCAAATGGAAGCATAGGCTCTCCGCTTCAAGGTCTTAGTCTTTGGTATGCGTGGGTGAACACAAGCGGCACTCAAATCATTTACTTAGCCTATCAATCCTATATTTTGAACCCGCCAGTCGTAACATTTTTGGGTCAACATTTCTATGTTGAGAATGACACAGAAATATTCGTTGGAAACACTTTATCTGCAATGGAAGTTTATAATGACACAAATGAAAATGGTGTACCCGACGCGGACTTTATTATGGAATCCAGCGAAATAGTGTATTATTTTGTCGTGAACAGTTCTGAGAGTTTTGTGATAACGCCGATTGAAAAATCTATGATAAATGATTTACCTCATTACATATGGGGCATTCGTTATGAAACGATTGATGGTTTTTTGCTTTTCGAGAATGAATCCCCAGCTGCACGAGTTATGATTAGTTACATGGAATTTTCATATGACTTCTACATTCAAAATAACGTTTCTTACTTGAAAACAAACTTTAGCGTCGGGGAACCTTTGGAGATTACTTCGTTTGTGGGAACCAACGTGACGTTAGATGGTTTAAGTCTCGCGCTTTTCTATGGAACTACTATTATCACATCTAAGTCATACACTACACTTGTTAATGGAAAACCATACAATTCCACCACTGCTGCAGCTTCACCAGAGCCAACCGAAGTTGGCGAGATTAGGGTAGAAGATGCTAAAGTATATGAGTTCGTGTTTGGACAAAATTACACGCTTTTCAAGGATTCGCAACAAGAAAGCCGTGAGTCACAATCCGCTGCGGTAGCGAGAACAAGCGTTTCGAGCGGCATACGAATGTCCATTGAGTGGTTGCTCTCTAATCTTGAAGAGGTTTTATCTGACCTATTTCCAAGAATAAGTAGTATGCAAACAGCAATCACCCTGGATTATAACGTATCCTCTTTTCTCTACAGAGTTTGCTACCCTGTATGGGACGGGTGTAGCCTTAAACATGATCCAACGTATGTTGCTTATCTGAGCGGGGCGCCAACTTCAGGGACCCCACCGCCAATATCGGAGTTAGCTCCACCCTTACAGTTTTTGATAGTCGCCGCATTGCTGGGTTTGGTTGCTCTTGCTGTTGCGCTGGTAGATTTGAGAAAGACGAGAAAAGTGTTAAAATATTCGATACGTGATCCTTTGACAATTCTTTAACGTTAAACTCCTCTTTTACTTTACATTTTTCAGGTGTGAAAAGTACATATTGAAACCATTATTATAGATATATATTTGTCTGCTGCTCAATTAAGGGTTAGGATTTGGGATGTTTATGGCGAAGAGAAAATCTTGGTCTGAAAAGTTGAAAAATGACAAAGGGTTGCCAAAAGTGCAGGAGATTAGTGGAAAAATGCGCAAGAGGTGGGGTGAAGGCACTGTGGTTATTCCAGCGCCAATGGAAGTTGACGAAATAATGAGGAAAGTGCCGCATGGAAAGCTTACAACAATAAACGAGATTCAAAAAGCCTTAGCAAAAAAACATAAAGCAACAATTGGTTGTCCCATAACCACTGGCATATTCGCATGGGTGGCTGCACACGCTGCAGAAGAAAAAAGGCAAAAGGGCGAAAGGGACATAACGCCTTATTGGCGCACTTTAAAAACTGGAGGGGTCATTAACGAGAAATATCCAGGCGGAGTTGAGGGACAAAGGAAACTTTTGGAAATGGAAGGACATAAAGTAATTAGAAAAGGGCAAAAATATGTTGTTTTAGATTACGAGAAATCGTTGATAAAAACATAAACTATGTGTGGTTAAAGTTGAAGATAGGATTAATAACCATTGGGCAAGCGCCCAGAACAGACCTAACGCCGGTTTTAAGAGATATGCTTAGTTCACAAGTTGAGCTTATCGAGAAGGGAGCCTTAGACGGCTTAACAAAGAAGGAAATTGAAAAGTTGGCTCCGAAAGCACGAGATTATGTGTTGGTTACGCGATTAAGTGATGGAACACCCGTCAAGGTGGCAAGAAAACACATTGTTCCAAGAGTTCAAAAATGCATAAGAGAGCTTGAAGATTTGGGTGTTGATTTAAATTTGCTTTTGTGTACTGGAGAATTTCCAAGTTTAAAGTCGAAAAGGCCTCTATTAATGCCAGACAAACTAATCTCCAACATTGTTAAATGCATAAGCGGCGGAAAGATTGGCATAGTTGTTCCAGAAAAGGAGCAGATACCGAAAATTAAAAGAAAATGGGAAAGCAAGGGCTTCTCCATTGTTATGACTAATGCGAATCCTTACGGCGAAAGTAAGGCCTTTGAAGAGGCTGCCAAATTTTTGGCTAAAAATAATGTTGATTTGATTGTTCTGGATTGTATTGGGTTCACCCCAAAAGTTAAAGAGCTATTTAAGCGCTTAACCGACAAGCCAGTCTTACTGCCACAAACGCTTCTCGGAAGCCTAATGAAAGAGTGTATTGCCTCCTAATAATTGCAAACTGAAGCGTAAGCATGGGCATAAAAGAAAGTAGCCCAAGATTCTCTACGTAAAAATGACGGCGAACGAGGGAGCGCAGCAGATTTTTGAACATCTCTCACTTTCAACTCATCCATAATCGCAAAATACCTCTTTAGAAAATCTGTGTTGCCTGTAAGAAGATAGGCTTTACCAATAGCAGTGGCTAGATGTGCATTCCAAGCGTTTTCGTCCACATGCCGTGAAACAAAATTTTTCGGGAGACAAGGCAAGAATTCCTTTAAAAGGATTTGTTTTGTTAACTCTTCTTGATCCAAACAAACTATGAGTGCTAGAGCTTTGTTTGCATTTTTGCAAAAGAAATCGTGATTTCCTGGTCCTTTATGGCGTGGTTCCCTTTCGATGTTTGAGAAGGGCTTTTCTGTGGAAACAATTTTATTTTTCACAAAAGTTTCTGCGGTTCTGAACCATTTTCCCTGTTTTAATTGCTTTGCAACCAAGCCTAAACAAAATGTCATCCAAAAGGGGTCATGATATTCTCTGCCTTTTGTGGATTCTAACTTTTCGAGGTATTTCTCTAAATGGTTTCCCGCCTTTATAATCAGTTCTTCATATTTATTATCGCTGAAGACTTTTTCATAGAAAGCTCCACTAAACAACAGAAAAGAGCAATCGTATAAACCTCCATCCGTTTTTTCTTCTTTTATGAATCTTTTCCAATTTTCGGTTATGTATTCCCATGCCCACGTTATGTTGGGTTTGAAAGTTTGTTTGCGTGAAACCTCCGTGTAGTAGGACCAAACCCATATCGCTTCGAGGGTATCATGGAAATCCTCTAATATCGGAAAAGCTCCCTCATCGGCGAATTCACCAATTTCCCAAGGACAAATGCAACCGTGCAGGGTTCCTTTTTCAACGTAAGGTTCAATAATTTGACATTTCACCAAAAATTTTGAGGCTTTCTCAAAGTGAGTTTCCAAATTTTGCTTGTGAGCATAAAGTTTTTCTAGAATAACATCCGTCATATTGTTATACCACATCTATCCATTTTACCCAATAAATTTTTCAACAATAGCGTAGAGGACGCTTGTTCCAAACACGAGATTTTCTATGGAAATTCTTTCGTCTATTCCATGAGCCATTTTCAAAATTTCCCCATAAGGTAAATCAGCTCGCATCGGTCCAAAACCATAGCATACGCTGCCAATCCTTCTAAAGAATCGAGAGTCTGTTCCACCAGTAAGCAAGAATGGCACTGCAGAACAGCTGGGTTCAAACTCTTTAACAACATTCACAATTAGCTCATAAAGCGGCGTGTTTGATGGCGATTCTGAAGGGTCATGAGCTTGAATTATTTCAAAATCCAACTTTTCTAAACCAACATCCTTTAGCAAGTTTTTAATATACTCAAACGCTTCTTTGGTGTTTTGTCCCGGCAGTATTCTGCAGTCAAAAATGGCTTCGCATTCTGATGGAATAATATTTTCTTTAATGCCTCCATGGATTACTGTGGGGGCTATAGTCATTCTGAGCATAGCTCGAAGCTCTTCAGCCATGGCTTTGTCTTGCTGGGCTAACATGTCTAATATTTGGTCGCCCATATCTGGATTTTGGAACAAAAGCGAAACTCCTTGTTTTAAAGTTGGGTTTTCCTTTGCCATTTCGTTTAAGAAACCTTTCATGGTTGGCACTATGGAAATTTTTGCCCTATGATTTCCAAGCTTTTCCACAACCTTATTCATGCGCAATATGGCGTTGTCCGCCGCGCCAGGCACTGAACCATGCCCTGGACTGCCTTTAGCTTTAACTTTGAACCATAAAACTCCCTTTTCCGCAGTTTGAATCGTGTAGATGTTTTTGCCGTTTATTGGGATGGCGAGTCCTCCCCCCTCATTTATGACATAATCTGCCTGAACCTTTTCGGGATAGTTGCGCACAAGCCATCCTGCTCCAGCTTCTCCGCCTTTTTCTTCGTCTGCTGTTGCAGCCAATATTATGTCACCTTTAGGTTTTACGCCATTCCTTTTTAGAAGTTTCATGACCATGACTTCCATGGCTGTCATGGATTTCATATCTATGGCGCCGCGTCCCCAAACAAAGCCATCTTTGATTATGCCTCCGAAGGGGTCTACGCTCCATTCTTTTGGATTTGCAGCCACCACATCCAAATGGGATAACAAAAGTAAGCTTGGCTTTGCTTTTTCTCCTTTAAGTCTTGTTACAACGCTTCCTCTTCCAGGCGCAGACTCGAAGAGTTCACATTTGAAGCCATCTTTTTCAAGATTTTTTGCTAAATATTTCGCTGCTTCTGTTTCGTTTCCAGGCGGATTTGTTGTGTTTATGCGGATTAAGTCGCTAAGAAGATTTGTTATTTCCTCTTCTATTTCCTTTAATATTTGACCGCCCATTTTAATGGTTCACCTTTTAGGGCAGAGTATTAAATGCTTATTCCACTTAAGTTTTTATCCTCCTTTTAACAAGTGAGGTGAAAAGCTCCAGCAACCCGCTTGCCAGAAGCCAAAAATTTGTTAAAAGTTTGAATTGCTTCTTTTGTGGGTTGCGCCACCAACTCGATTTTATGAGATCTTAGGGTTTCTTCCACTTCCCTTGAAACCTTTAAAAGTCCAGAAAATCCCGTGCCCACCACCAAAACTTGAGGTTTAGGCTCAAAACTGAAAATTCTATTTAAATCTTCCATGTATAGTCTGTGACTTTCCCTTCTCCACCAGCCATCAAAAACCTTCCATTGATAAATTATCAGGTCGCTTGTGTATCTTTTGCCATTTATAACCATAACACCAAAATCATAAAACTCTATCATGCTGAACTCACTATAAACAATTTAGCCTTTTTTACAATTTAAATTTCATCGCTCCAAAATATTATTTTAAGGATTGAGAAAATGCGAGTGCTGCCTAAAAGTTTCTATGAGAGAGCACCAGACATTGCAGCCAAAGAGTTGCTTGGAAAAATTTTGGTAAGAAAATTAAATGGTATACATGTGTCTGGGAAGATTGTGGAGACAGAAGCCTATTATGGAGAAAAGGATCCAGCCTCAAAAGCTTATAGTGGTAGGAAAGTTTTTAATGAACTGATGTTTTTGGATGTTGGAAGAACCTTTATCTACATGGTTCATGGAAACTGGCTTCTAAACATAGTTGCGCATCCAAAGGGCGATGTTGGAGCCGTTTTGATAAGGGCTTTGGAGCCACTTTGCGGAGTGGAGATTATGATGAAAAATAGGAAGGTGAAGGACATGCGCCTTTTGACTAATGGTCCTGGAAAATTAGCAAGGGCTTTGGCAATAACTAATGAACTAAATGGGGTCTACGTTACAAAAAAGAACAGCCCAATAATGGTGGTTGAAGGAGAAGTAGAAAGTTTTGAGTTTTGTTCTTCTCATAGGATAGGCGTAAAGTTTGATTTGCCACAAGAGCTGAGATTTTTCATAAAAGGCAACAAGTTTGTCTCTAAAGCCTCTGGCTAAGATTCTTATTTCTGAAACGCTAAACTTGTTTATAGAGGAAAAGCCGATGGCTTATCAACAGCCTAAAATCCTTTATAAACCGCCTGAATATTCTGTGGCGAAAACTGTGGGTTTAATCTCTGACACCCACATACCTTTGAGGGCTAGGAGTCTTCCGAAAAAGGTTTTTGAAGTTTTTGAGAAAGTGGATTTTATAGTTCATGCCGGCGATTTGGTGCAATTATCCGTTATTGATGAGTTGGAGCAGCTGGCGCCTGTTTTAGCCGTTTATGGAAATATGGATGGACCTGAAATTCGGGGAAAACTTCCGAAAATGAATTCTGTTAAGGTTTTTGATTGGAAAATTGGGGTAATACATGATCCTGGAGCCCTTTTCGGAATGGGAAAGATGCGTGAAATCGCTAAACAGAACAGTTTTGATGTTTTGGTTTATGGGCATACCCATAACTCAAGCGTAAAATGGGAAGGAAAAACCCTCTTCATAAACCCTGGAAGTCCCACAAATCCCATCCCGCCTTTCATAACAAAACCAACTTTAGCCTTGCTAAAAATAACAAAAGAAAAAATTGTACCGGAAATAATCCAAATTTGAAAGATTATTGTCTTGAAAAGAGTTGTTTATGTTCTCTCATCATGCACTTGTCCATAATAACCGTTAACCCCGCTTTTCTCGCTTTTTCTGCTGCTTTTTCATTCATTATTCCAAGCTGCATCCAAACCACATGTGGCAAGCCATGACGCTTTCGCAATTGGATGGCTTGTTCGATTATGGGCAAAACCTCTTCGGAAGGTCTGAAAATGTCAACAATCTCTAAGGTTTTTTGAACTTCTTCTGGCATGTCTAAGAGGGTCTTGTAGCTTTTTTCGCCGAGAATCTCATCTGCCGTGGGGTTTATTGGAATTATGCTGAAGCTGTTTTCCTTCAAATATTTAGCAACCCTATGACTGTCTTTTGATGGATCTTTTGATAATCCCACAACAGCCACAGTTTTATATTTTGAAAGAATTTTTCTCAAAGCTTCTGAGTTTAGCATTCAACTCTCCCGAAAAAGGGGTTGCATTTAGCTTCACTTTAACTTATCTCTCTCCAGAGTATGCAAAAGTTGTTTCACAGAGAGTTTTAAAAGGGAAAGAGGTTGAGCATCTTGATTGATTTGTGAGTGGAGGTTCGCTTTGATGGAACATTGCAAAAATCCATGGAACAAGGAATGCAAAAATAACGATATTGAAGTTTACATTCTCTTTAGAGGGGAAAAACTGCCAATTTGTAGGCGATGCTGGAGCAGAATAGCCGATAAAAATTTGGAGTGGTGAAGGATGGAACGGTTTGGCTTAAACACGGCTAAATCCTTCATCGGAAAAAATGTTAACCTACATTTAAAAGATGGTTCAGTCATAGTTAATGTTTGCTTTTCAGAGATTTCGAAGGATGAGTTTGGAAGAGAAATCTTCGTTAAATGCGTTCCATATAAGAAGCGAAAAGAGTTCAGGATACCCTTAAAGAACATTGCATGGGCGGAAATCCTAAACTTAAACCTCATTTTGGCTGAAAACAGAAACTAAAGATTTTACATAATACTGTCAAAAATTCTTAAATAAGGAATGATAATTTTTGTCATTGGTGATAATATGCCTTGCACAGTCATAGCTGGAGCCTTTTGGGGAGATGAAGGCAAGGGAAAAATAATTTCCTATCTAGCCTTAAAAGACAAATTGGATGTTTGTGTAAGGACTGGTTCTGTTAACGCTGCCCACACTGTTTGGATTGAGGGAAAACGTTATGCTTTACACATGGTTCCAGCAGCCTTTATCTATGAGAGATGTCGCTTGCTTATAGGCGCAGGCTCAAACATTCATGTCGCACAACTTCTTAAAGAAATTGAAGAAACAAATGTTAGAAATCGCATAGGCATAGACCAACAAGCGTCCATAATTGAAGAGAAACACTCAACCCAAGACAAGACCAGCGCCCACTTGAAAGGTTTGGGAACAACGGGGTGGGGTGTCGGACCAGCCATAGAAGAACGTGTTCGCAGAACAGCAAAAATTGCAAAAGACATTCCAGAACTAAAGTCATACTTAACTGATGTGGCGGAAGAAGTTAACAACGCCATAGACTTGGGCAAAAAAGTCCTATTGGAAGGAACACAAGGCTTGCTCTTATCGCTTTATCATGGAACCTACCCCTACGTGACGGGAAGGGACACAAGCGCCTCAGCCATATGCTCAGAAGCGGGCGTAGGACCAACAAAAGTAGACGACGTCCTAATAGTTTTCAAATCTTTCATGACCAGGGTTGGCGCGGGACCATTACCTGGAGAATTAACAAAGGAAGAAGCCATGAAACGTGGATGGTTTGAAACAGCTGCTGGAACAGGCCGTGACAGACGTTCAGCTCCATTCAATTTTGAGTTGGCAAAGAAAGCTGTAAAAATTAATGGGGCTACACAAGCGGCTTTAACGAAACTTGATGCTGTATATCCAAAATGTAAAGGCGCAAAAACCTATGAAGAGCTCCCAGAAGAGGCGAAGGAATTTGTGAAGGAAATTGAAAGGCAAACGGGCATACCTATTGTGCTTATTGGAACGGGACCTGAAGCGTTAGATATAATTGACAGAAGAAAATAAAATTTACTAAAATTCAAATTCTGTTTTCTTAGATGCCACAGTAAGACATAAAACAAAATCCTTATTCAATTGCTTAAGTGCATGAGGTTCAAATTTGAGCTTTAACAGACTGCAGAACGCCTTAAAGTCAAGTTTTCCTTTTCATGTGTTAAGTAGGGATTTGAAACTAATTTATGCATGCAATCTAGTGGGCTCTTTTGGGGATGGACTTTATGCTTATCTCCTACCATATTATATGACTAATACGCTTAATGCGGGTTCTGTTGAAGTTGGCATCCTCTACGCAATAATGACTTTGGTAGCAGCCTCGACACTGTTTTTTGCTGGAACCCTTGCAGACAAATATGACCGCAAAAAGATTATGCTTGCTGGATGGCTTGCTTGGCTGCCAGCTCCCCTAATTTTCTCTTTTGCCAGAAACTGGATTGAAATGTTGCCAGGAATGGTTTTGTGGGGTGTTTGGCTTGGCGGTCCAACGGGCACAGCCTACATTGTAAGCGCTGCTGATGAGAAGAGGTTGACGTTAACTTTTGCCATGATTTCTTCATCATGGTCTTTTGGATACATTTTCTCTCCAGCCTTTGGCGGCTATTTAGCCAGGATTGTTGGAATGCGCACTGTTTTCTATTTAGCCTCAACCTTTTACACTATTGCCACGATTATTCTTGCATTCATTAAAAGTCAAAAGGCAAAAGGCTACGCTGTTCGCTCTCCAGAAGAAGGCGCTTCATTTTTTCAGTTGTTAAAGACCAGAAAGCTGCTGAAGCTTTCGGTTTTCTTTGCTTCGATGATGTTCATAATAATGATGTTTAGACCCTTCGTTCCAAAATTTCTTGCGGATGTGTATGGTTATGGCGACTTTGAAATTGGCGTTTTAGGTTCAGTATCCTTTTTCGGCTCCGCAGTTTTAGGAATTATCATAGGAAAAATTGGAGACAAATGGAGAAAAGCCTATGCGTTAGTGGCTTCTATGCTCTTGTGTAGTCTTTCCCTCGCGCTTCTTCTATTGTTTGGAAATTTTGAAATCTTAACCGTAACATTCTTTCTAACTGGCGGCTCCTACCTAACATGGTCCCTTTTAGGCGCTGTTGTTGGACCACTTGCGCCAGAATCCATTAGGGCACGGTGGGTTTCTGTGCCACAGACCGTGACCATGTTTGCCTCTTTCATTGCTCCGTATATAGGAGGCATTCTCTATGGCATTTCAGCTTATTATCCCTTTATGATCGCTATAGCGATAGCCTTAGTTTTGGCATCTGTTGCCTTCGCAATGCAAGAAGTTTAGTTAAACTTCTCTTTCGCCTAATTCTAACTCCACTTCCAAAATTGTGTCGTTGCGTCTAACCTTTAAATGTATGATGTCTCTTGGGGATTTGTATCTCTCCAAATATATAATCAAGTCTTCAAAGGAGGTAACTGTGCGATTATCAACTTCTATTATTATGTCTCCCTTCATCAGTTTACCATAAGCTGGTCCCTGTGGGTCAATATCATATAAGTACGCTCCACCCAAGTATCGGATATCGCACACTATGCCCATGTAAGGATGCGCGTATGTTTTGTTTTCAATTAAGGCTGGAACAACCCTGTTAAGGATAACTGATGGTATGGCAAAACCAATTCCAATGAAAGCTGGAATTTCTTCTACGGTTTCTATTGCGAAGGTTACGCCAACAACTTCGCCCATGCCATTTAATAATGGACCGCCGGAATTGCCAGGATTAACAGCAGCATCAAACTGTATAAGGTCAACTACAGAATAGTTTCCCCAAGGCGCTGGAACACCCAAATCGCTTAGACGTATAACTCTGCCCAATTGGCTGACTATTCCGGCAGTCATAGAACCCCTCCAACCGAAGGGATTCCCAATAGCATAAACTGGCTCTCCAACCATTAGCAAGGTTGAGTTCCCAACAATTAATGGAAGGGATAGTTCAGGTATTTTATCCACTTCATTTATTTTTATCACCGCCAAGTCGCTGTAAACATCATATGCCCAAACCTCTGCTTGAAGGGTTGTTCCATTAAAAAACGTAACATTAACGCTTACAGCTTCTACAAAGCCTTGTTGGGTCACTTCGCCGACAACATGGCTGTTTGTAATGATATATCCTCCAACACGATAGACAAAACCTGAACCTTGAACTTTAGAACCGTCTGGAAGTGTGCATGAAACCAGCACTACAGAATATTTTGTTCTATTGTAAATATCAACAGCTGTTAAGTTAATTACTTGCCCATAATATTGGTATTCAATAAGTTCTTGAAGCTGCTGCATTTGGTCTAAAAGAGTTTCATACTTACTATCCAAAATTTCATACTTTTCGTTTAAAGCCTTAAAATCAGCCTTCAAATCCAAATAGATATAGGCGAAACTTCCACCCAAAACTAGGCAGACGAGAAACATTAATGCAATAAACTTTTTATCAACAATCAATCCGGGAATTTTTTCCATATGTTATGACTCCTATATTGCTTGTATATAATGCATAACAAAACTGCAATAAATACTTAACAAAGCGTGAATGGGGCTGCCCGGATTTGAACCGGGGTCTAGAGAGCCCAAGTCTCCAAGCCTAGACCAAGCTAGCCGACAGCCCCTCTTCTGTTTTTGGCTTGTATTAGAATAGAATTTTGAAGGCTGAATTTAAGATTATTCTCTTTAAAATAAAGATTTGTTTAGTGTTTTTTGATGCTGCATTGCAATACTTTTGGGCAGATTAGGCATTCGTCTGGGATTGGCATGTCTTTTGGAACAGTGTTTAGGAATCCAAAGTAGTGGGCGCATTTTGCTGGTGTTTCAAAAACTTTTGGGTATTCTGCTGGTTTGACGCTTACTATTTTCATATTTTCCACTGTTATGTCTATTTTTGACATGCAGTAGGGGCAAGCGTAATAGGTTTCTCTTGGTATTGTGGAGGTATCTGTTAGGATTGTTGGTTTGTCAAAGGTTTTTCCACATCCTTTATATGGACATTTAAGTTTTTCTTCGTGAATGTGGAAAGGCGGCATGTTTTAGTTTCCTCCAGTCTGAATCGTTAATATTAATATTTAATAAACATTTCTGTCCACACGTACAACAAAAATACGCAACAAAAGCCTCGGCCGGGCTTTGATCCCGGGACCTACAGCTTACGAGGCTGTCGCTCTACCAGCTGAGCTACCGAGGCACCCGCCATTTAATGATGGAAACTGTTATTTTTAAGATGTTCGGAATTAGTCTCTTCAAGGTGAAAGATGCTGTGGAAGGTTCCAGGTTGTTAAATATCATTTTGACAAGAACTTCTATTAGACATTTCGATAAAAAAAGAAAAGTGCCGAAAAAAATTCTCGAAAAAATTTTGCTTGCCGGGATTAGAGCCCCATCCGCTGGAAATATTCAACCCAGAACGTTCATAGTCATAAAAAATGAAACAATTAAAGAGCGATTATATGAACTTTGCGAAAATCAAGCGTTTATGAAGGATGCTCCAGTTTGGATTGTAATATGCCTCGACCTTCACCGCCATTTAAAAGCCGCAAAACTAACCGGAGTGGATTACGATTTCACAGGCATTCTTCCATACACTTTCGGCGTTTTAGACGCAGCCCTATCACTTGAAAACATGGTTATAGCCGCGGATGCTCTGGGATTGGGGAGTGTAATAATTGGATCAATAATTGAACATCCACAAGAAGCAAAGGAAATTCTGAAGTTGCCAGAACATTGCTTAGCGCTTAGCATTCTATGCGTTGGGTATCCGCGAAAGAAGTTGGGAATAAGAGAAAAATGGGATTACAACGTAATAGTTTGCGAAGACGCTTATAAGGACATAGAAACAGAGGATGTTTCAGTCTACTGGAGAAAGCTCATGCTTAATGACTTAAAACGTAGCGGAAAAAAGTTAACAGATGAAGGGTTTGAAAAAATCGTTTCAGAAAGAAGTTATGGAAAATCATATTCAAGTCACTATACGGAAGAATTTATTAAAAAAGCAAATAAAAAATTGATGGAATTTGTTAGAAAGCAAGGTTTTCTCAAGGATTAACAGTTTTTAGATATCCAAAATAAAATTATGATTTGCTTGGGTTACAATGGTGGGAGATTATTAAACAAGTGATAGTTGATATACGATATTTTTTCGCAGTATTTTAAATCCCAAACTTTCGTAAAGTTTTATGGCATTTGTTGGATTTAAATCATCCACATAAAGGAGCACATCTTCCATCCAAAAGGATTTTAGCAGCCGCATGCCATGAAGCATCAATCTTTTTCCTATTCCTTTTCGTCTAAAAGGTTTGAGAACGCCTATGTCTAAAATCCATCCCCACTTCAAATTCTTTTCCTTATTTAATCTTTCATCAACTCCAACACCAGCATACCCCACCAGTTGATCGCCTAAAACTGCAAAGAACCATTTTTGCTTTTGGAACCATGGGCTCTCCAAGAGGGCATATTTGGTTTCTTCAATGGTTCTTGATCTAAAATTGAAATGCTCCTTAAAAGTTTCGTTTTCGAGTCTATTTATCAATTTGATATCTTCCTCATCGTTTGTTTTCGCATCCTTAATTGTGACTGTCATGTTTTCTCCAATGTTAAACGGAATATTCGCTAAACTTCTTTTCATCAAACTTGTGGTTCGAACATTCTTAAACCCAAAACTTTCAAAAATATGCACGCATGCTTCTCTATCCGTTTGCGCCCAAGTCTCGGCGATCTCCATTCCTCTACTTTTTAGACTTTCTAACGCTTTTTCCATAAGTTTTTTGGCTATTCCCTTCCCTCTAAACCTTGGAAGAACTCCAAGTCCTTGAATGAAACCTTTTTCTCTCCTCTCTTAACTTGTCCACGGTAGCGCTTATCATTCCAGCTGTTTCGCCATCCCATTCGGCTATGAATATTCCTTCACCGCTGAATGTAGGCGCTTCTTCCATTTTCCTCATTTCTTTAATTGTCATAGCTCTAATGTCATCATAATCCCCAAAACATGCGTTGAAAATATTAACAAAAAGCTCTTCGTCGAAATCTTTCTTGAAAGTCCTAATTTTAAACAAGATTTCACCACGAACTCTTTATCAGCAATCAATGTAGAATTTAAACATTATTTAATTTATATCAAGGGTTGAGAGTAAAATAATATTTGGAGCGATTTAATGAAGAAGCATGAAAGATTAGGTGAAAGAAGAATAATTGAAATTATACAAAACAGTCTTGAACCTTTGCCAAAAATGCCCATACCCTTCGGTGATGACGTTTCCGCCTATGACATTGGAAATGGCAAACTTGCAGTTTTGAAAACAGACATGCTTGTGGATAAAACTGATGTTCCATCCGGCATGAGTTTGTGGCACGCAGCCCGCAAGGCTGTTGTCATGAATATCAGCGATTTTGCAGCAAAAGGCGTCAAACCATTAGCGCTGTTGGTATCCCTTGGACTGCCAAGAAAAATAACAAAAAAAGCCATAGAAGACATTGGAAACGGGTTGAATGCTGGAGCCCGTGAGTATGGCGCTTATGTTGTTGGGGGAGACACAAACGAAGCCTCAGACCTTGTGATAAGCATATCTCTCTTTGGAACAGCCAAAAAGGCGGAAGTCATGCTGCGGAACGGAGCAAAACCTGGAGACATTGTTGCGGTTACAGGGTTTTTTGGTAAGACAGCCGCTGGGTTAAAAATTCTTGTTGAAAGTTTTGAGGCGTCAGCAAAAATTCGCCGTGAGCTTATGGAGTCGGTTTTGATGCCAAGGGCACGTTTGAGAGAGGGTTTAGCCCTAAGCCAGACAAAAGCGGTTACGGCGTCCATAGACTCAAGCGATGGCTTGGCATGGAGTCTGCATGAAATTGCAAAGGCAAGCGGAGTTGGCTTCTTAATTGATAAATTGCCAATAGCCAAAGAGGCTGAAAAATTTGCTCAAATTCATAACCTCGACCCATTAGAGTTGACACTTTATGGTGGGGAGGAATATGAACTTGTTTTAACTTTAAAGCCTAAACTTTGGAAAAAGGCTGAAAAAGCCATCCGAGAGGTGGGCGGAAAACTTTTGCGCATAGGAAAAGTTACGGCTGAAGAGCAGATTCTTTTAGAATTTGAAGGTAAAAGGAGTGTTATTGAGCCTCGGGGTTGGGAGCACTTCAGAAGCCTTAAAGGTTAATTTTGGAGTGTACGGCATTATTTTTGGTGTTAATGTCTGATTTAACACGCTATCCAACCGTTCGAAAGGCAATTTTCTATGAAAAATTATCTGGTGAGAAGGTTAAATGCAGTCTCTGCGAAAGAAGATGCGAAATTCCGCCAGGCGCTAAAGGCTTTTGCAAAACAAGAGTTAATGTAAATGGCGAATTACACACGCTTGTTTATGGAAGCATAAGCGCAATAGAAAGCCGCCCAATCGAAATAAAACCTTTCTTCCATTATTGGCCTGGCTCCACAGCCCTCACATTTTCCACATGGTCCTGCAACCTAGACTGCGTCTGGTGTCAAAACTTTCACTTGTCCAAAACGGAGCCAAACCCAGCAAAAGCCGCTTATTATCCGCCTGAAGAAATTGTTAAATCAGCCATTTACAATGGTGATGCGGGCTTATGCGCAAGCTTTCAAGAACCAACTCTTCTTTCTGAATGGGCGCTTTCACTTTTCAAATTTGGCAAAGAAAAGGGAATAAAATATTGCTGTTACGTTTCAAACGGCTACATGACTCTGGAAGTGCTTAAAGCGCTTTTTGAAGCCGGTATGGATGGATTAAAAATTGATGTGAAGGGCAAAACTGAAACTTATATGCAATATTGTGGAAGTGCCTATGCGGAGAAGGTTTGGAGAAATGCGCGGGAAGCCAAAAATTTGGGTTTACATGTGGAAATTGTGAATTTAGTTGTTAGAGACGTTAATGATGATGATGAAACTTTAAGGTGGGTTATTGAAAAGCATTTGGAAAATGTGGGACCAGAAACGCCACTGCATTTTACACGTTACTTTCCAGCCTACAAGTTCAATAATCCGCCAACAAAAATTGAAACTTTGGAACGGGCGTATGAAATGGCAAAGAAGGCTGGAGTTCTCTACCCATACATCGGAAATGTTAACGGACACAAATATGAAAACACTTACTGCCCAAACTGTGGAGAAAAGTTGATTAAAAGACTTGGACCACAAGTGATAGCTTATTCGCTTACTAAAGGCAAGCGGTGCCCGAAATGCGGCATACCCATACCAATAAAAGGCAAATATGTGCGGTCTTACTTCTTCCGCCTATAATTTATTTTCCCTTAAAGTTTCTTTTAGTGTCAAGTGTAATATTGCGCCGATTGCCCTGCCAACCATAGAAACCATGTAAACAATTTGCAATCCAACAACTAAGCCAAAAGCGTCTATTGTGTAAGCGGATAAGTAGCCTCCAATGAGTGAACCGAAGAAAGAAGTTATGCCTAAAACTAGATTGAAGACAGCTGTGAAGCTTCCGCGATATTCTGGAGGCGATATGTCTAAGAGGTAGGCGGTTATCCCTGCTTGTCCAAGGGCTGTGACTAAGCCCCAGAAGGCGCCGATGGCTATTAGGGCGTTTATGTTTGGTGCGAAGGCATAGGCTATGGGCACTGTTATTAAACTGAATCGGTAAATGATTAAGGCTGGCCTTCTTCCCATGGTATCTGTGAACCTTCCAGCCCATCCTTGAAAAATTATGGTCAACAAAGATTGGACAACGGAAAGTAAGGCTATTTGCAGCATTGAAGCGCCCAAAACATCCACTTGTGTTCTTGGGATGAGGGGCCAGCAGATGGACATGGAAAATTCGAAGAAGCCAACAACAGTGCAATATTTTACGAATGTGTGGCTTCTTCCTGCATATTTTAGCATACTAATAAAGTCTGAAGCAAATTCCCTTGTTAAGTTTATTTTTTCGCCGCTTTTCCCCTCTTTTACATTCACCATTGCCAAGCACGAGATTACGCCACAAATTGTCGCAATTACCAATGGCAGAAACATCATTTCTTGTGGTGTTCCTCCAACGCTTATCATGAGCGCTCCAGAGGCCATGGTTGCTATGAGGCTTCCAGTGGATGCCCACAGGTTTATGTTGGCGTTTGCTCTTCCAAGCTTTGATGATGGAACCAAATCGCCTATAAGGGCTGTTAGGGCTGGGGTTGCCATAGAACCCAAAACTGCTTGGATGGCGATTAAAATGATGAGTTGGGTTGCGTTTGCCACGAAAACCATTGGAATCCAAAGCAAAGCCATTGCCAATGTGCCTACTATTATGAAGGGCACTCTACGTTTTACTTTGTCGCTTAGTCTCCCCCAGAAAACCTGCATTACATTGTTGGATATGTTTGATGAGGATTGGTACCATCCCATTTCTGCCGATGAAGCGCCAAGTTTTACGGCGTAGGCTCCCATAAATGGGCTTACCATTCCGGCGCCTAGAGAGTTGACTACTGAACGTATGTAAAGGGGCTTCAAATCTGCTTCTTTTTCGTCGCCGTTTTCCATTTTTGTTTTCACGCTGTAAGTTTTTGTTAGATTTCCAGTAATGCATAGAAGACGCTTAAAAACTAATCGTGTCTTTTAGTCTAAGATTTGCATGTTGTTTTTGTTGTTTTGGGAGCGAAAATTATATTTGAAAGTTCTTTTTGTTTTTTCAATCTCGGTTCGGGATTCAGAATTTTGGGCGAAAAATTGCTTTATGGCTTATTTCTTTTTCTTTTGCGTTTCTTAACAAGTGTTACTGTGGATGTTTGGGTTAGTTGCCGAATTTTTGCGTTTGGGAATATGCGTTCGATTTCTCTTCGAAGTTTTGTTATGTTTACTTCGCCATAAGTTTTCACGTCTATTATGGGTTTTTCATTTTCGTCATAACTTACGGAAACAGTATAGCCCGAACCAACTTCAACTTGTGTTGGTTCCAAAACAAAACCAGATTCTTCAGCTTCCATTTCAATATAATTTTGGGTTTCATGTTTTTGTTTGCGTTCTGCCATTTCAACCACAACTTAATAGGAAATGGCACATGCCAAATTAAAGGATTGCTATGTCTCAATATGGATTTGTTGTCTGTCCAATAGATAGTTTAGGATGGTTATGCATGATGCTGCCAAATAGGGCTTTTTGCCAAGAGAAACCTTTTCGCCATAACGCAAAGCGAAGGCTTCAACCTTTTTTGGTAAACCCACATGGTCGCCTAAAACAAAAATTGGGTTTGCGCCGATTTCTGTTTCCAATATATCCTTTCCGCCTTCTTCTAAAACGTAAATTTTTGATGCTTCAGCCTTAGCCCTTATTAGGGCTTCGAAGCTTTTTTTAGATAGGCTTATGCCCGGATGCTCTTTGCCAGATAACACTTTTTTTAGGATTTGCCTCCATGTTTCCTGGTCTGTGCGGACATCGTGGAGGGTTGCACCGTCAATTTTTAGGTGCTGTGGCGGGTTTGGCGGACCATTAAGGATGGCGTGGAATAAGACGTTTTTTCGTATGGCGTGGCTAAGGAAGAGGCTGGCGACGGCGCATTCGTAAACTATGTCTAGGCGTCCAGCATCATGCAAACTTGTCCAATTTGCATCTGTTCTACCCAAACGGGAGTATAGGATGAATTCTGGCAAGGGAGTTCCTCAACGATAATTAGTGAAAGTGTAAATTTAAATGTGGTCATTGTTAGATAAGGCAATTCAAAGTTTTAGGCTTCAACGAAACAGAAAATCAACCAAATAGTAGATTATCTCTACCAACCTAACCAAACAAATAATGCAAGGCTAAACCCTTTATTGAAAATCTAGAGAGGGGTAGGGTTAGGAAAATAACAAGAGAAAACATTCCATTTTCGCACACTCCACCAACAGTGTATAAAAACTAAACCCAAAACAAAACCAGAAAAATCCAAGCTCGCACCTAGAAATGGTAGCCCGGGAGAGATTCGAACTCTCGTCAGAGGCTCCAGAGGCCTCCATGCTTGACCGCTACACCACCGGGCTATGCTATAAAATTTTGAAATCTACGTAATAACTTTAGTGTCAAATTAAAGAAAGGTGGGAGGTTATTTTTTGTTTCGCCTGTTTAGGGCTTCTTCTACGCAGTAACATTCTTGGCTGCTTGGGTTCCATTCTGGGCAGCACCATAAGGTTTCCACTATTGGATCTTCGTTTTTTGAGTAGCGTTTTGAGCAGAAGATTTTTTCTGGATATTCATAAGCGTTGTGGTTGCCGCAGTTTCCGCAAAACTTCTGTTTCACTTTCATTTAGTGCACCTCCAATGTCATAAGTGCCCCTATGCTTTGGGATGGTGTCCGCTTAAAATCCTCGCCTAGCCTTTCCATCACGGAGGCGACGATTATTGGGAAAAGGGTCACGGCGTCGCCTATAACCATAACCTTGTTGGCTTTGCTTTTCACTTTTCCCCAGCTTACTGTTTCTTCTAGAGTTGAGCCTGACAGTCCACCTGTTTCTGGGCGGTCCATGGTTATTATTATGGCGTAGTCCATGCCCTTTTTTGATGCAAGGGCAGCGGATTGAACAGTGTTTCTGGGTGCTCCTCCACCAAGGACTATCATGCCATTTCTGGGCGAGCGCATACAGATTTCAGTTATTTGTGGCACATCTTTGAAGGCGTCCACCAAAAGCGTGTTTCGACGTTTCTCCTTTGAAGCATGAAGCCAATGCATATAACCAAACTCTGAATCTCGAACCGCTGGAAGAAAAATTGGCACCTTCGCCTCATAGGCAGCCCTTAAAATAGAGTTTGGATCGCTAAGCCTTTTTCCCAACTCCCATGCAAAATCCCTTGAAGAAAGAGCTTTCCCAAAATTTTCAGCCGCTATTTCCTCAAACATCTCTGCAAGTCTGTAATCTGTTCTTGTGAAATCCTCTTCTGGCACAAAGACATCGTATATGCGGTATATGTGATATTTGTAAAGCAGCTCATCGTTCACGTTCCAGTGCCCCTTGTAATGATGTCCACCCATAGCTTCTATTGCATCGTGAACCATATTAGCTCCAGTGCTTACAATTACGTCAACAAGTCTTTTTCGAATTAGATCAGCAATTATGGAGCGCATTCCAGCGGGAACAAGAGCGCCAGCCAACGCTAAGAAAACTGTGCAATCTTTGTCTTGAAGCATCCGCTCGTATATGTCGCATGCCGTTGCAAGTCTTCCAGCCCCGAAAGAACCAGAATTTTTAAACTGCTGAATTAATTCGTCCACAGTCATTTTTCCATCGATTTTTATATGCTTCACTGGTTCCAGAAGAAAATCCTTCCTCTCCATTTTAAATTTTCACACCAAACATAATTACCTCTAATTAAAGAAAAGTTTTTCCATCCGCCAACAGATCCAAACTTTCGGTTAATTACGCTCAATTTTATGTTTTAAGCATATTTCCAAATTTTCAAAACAAAAAATCCTGTGGTGGCTTGGAACCCAGAGCATAATAGAAATAGTGGTTCAAATCCAATTTTGCTCGCTATTAGTGTGGATAATACTGCAGCAATAGCTTCAGCAACATCATAAAAGGATTCAAAAACGCCCAAAAACAAGCCTTTTCTTTCTTTACCGCCAAGGTTGCTAACTAAAGTGAGAAGGGATGGGCGTTGAAGGGCATAGGATATTCCAAAGAAAAATTCGATAATATAAAGTTGCATCAAATTAGACGCAACAATATAAGCTAAGGAACAAGCAGCACCAACCATAACGCCAATAAAGAAAACTCTTTCCTCTCCATACACATCCACAAGCTTTCCGGCAGGAGTCTTAAAAACTGCTGCAACCAAACAAAAAACAGCATATAACAAGCCTATGTCAACAAAAGAAGCTGAAAAACGGTTAACAACAAATATTGGATAAATTGGACCTAGCAAGCCGACTCCTAAAGAGTTTAGAGTGCTTAAGGCGATTAGGAGCAGCACTGAAGATTTTAGCATACACGCTCCCTCCCATGGGCAAAGCGTATACACCATTCAAACTATATGCGAACATTATTTAGTCGGCTTGCCTCCATTTTGCAGCAAAATTTTGCCTTAAAAGTTTAAGATAAACCTTTCGGAGAATATAGCCCATAATGGAAAAGAAGTTGTTTGAGGTTTCAGATTCCATCCCGTTGGTTGGCTGTATAGCCTTTGGACTAATCGATAGGGGAACAAACATAATTCAAGTGCGTCCAATTTCTACTTGTCCCCTTTCATGCATATTCTGCTCCACAAACGCGGGTCCAAAATCAAAAATACGCCAAACAGAATATATAGTATCCAACGACTATCTAGTTGAGGAGTTTAAGAAAATCGTTATTTTTAAAGGGAGACGCCACATCGAAGCCCACATAGACACCGTGGGCGACCCAATCACATATCCAAAAATTGTAGAGCTTGTTTCATCGTTAAGCCAAATAGAAGGTGTAGAAACCATATCCATGCAAACACACGGCTCCACATTGAACACTAAGCTTTTAGATGCCCTTTCAGAGGCTGGTTTAAAACGCATAAACCTCTCCCTAGACGCTTTAGATTCAACTTTGGCTAGAAAATTGGCTAACACAGAATGGTATGACGTGGAAAAAATTGTTGAGCTAATGCAGCACATAGTTTCAAACACTAAAATTCACTTGCTAGTCGCTCCAGTTTGGGTTCCCGGAATAAATGATGGGGAAATTCCGAAAATAATAAGTTTAACAAAGGACTTGTGCAAAACAAGTTTCCGTTTTCCTCTATTAGGAATTCAGAAATACGAAATCCACAAACATGGAAGAAAAGTTAAGGGAACCAAACCCCTTTCATGGAAAAATTTTTATGACCAACTAAGGATTTGGGAAAAACAGTTTAAGGTTAAACTTGTTTTGAATCCTAAAGATTTTGGAATCCATAAAAGGGCTATGCTTCCAATTCCCTACAAAAAACATGAAACAGTAAAAGTTAGAGTTGTTGGACCAGGCTGGCTTAAAAGGGAGAAGTTAGCAGTTACGGAGAGAAGCGATAGAAGCTTAACTCTAATTAATGCTGAAGAGATTCCTGTTGGGGCTAAATTGAAGGCGAGGATTGTGGCGAACAAGCACAATCTTCTGATTGCTGAGCCAATTTAACAACTAAAACTGGGCATGTGGCGTGATGAATTACTCCGTCGCTCACGCTTCCTAAAAGCAATTCTCTTATCTTGCTTATGCCCCTAGCGCCAATAACTATTAAATCGAAATTGCCTTCCCTCGCCGTTTTAACAATCTCTTGCACCGTATGTCCTTCCTTAAGCAAAGTTTCAACTTCAACACCTTCAGCCTTAACCCTTTGCTCACCATCAGCCAAAATGCTGCTTCCACTTTTGCGGGCGGCTTCCGCTATCCGAGAAACTTCTGTTGAAGTCATCACTGGAAAGCCCGAAGGAGTTAGAGTGGCTGGTTCAGGAACTATTATTGGTCTAACAGCGACAGAGTAAACGTGAATTAGGGTTATCTTTCCACTAAACTTTTTGGCAATTTGTATGGCAATTTCTAGGGCTTTTAGTGAATGTTCAGAACCGTCTAATGGAACAAGAATTTTCTCGAACAAGGCTTTAACATCCCTAATATTTTATAGCGGATTAAAGATATAACTTTTGAAGAAAAAGGGAGAATTAGATTCTTAATTGATGAAGTCTATTTGTGAATGCGTTGATTGTGCTTTGATATTTCGTTTTTAATGCGTTTAGTTTCTTTCTTTGTTTAACTGCGATTATTGCGGCTATTAGGCTTATCATCATCAATATTATTGTAAGCATGTTCGGCGGGAATTCGGTGATAACCCATGTGCCAACTATTTCTATTCTGTGCTCCGAATGCGTATAATTCAAGTATATGAAGGTATACTCAGCGTTTTCGGTTACAGTAAAGCTCTCTGAAGACAAGATTACTCCATCAATTCTTACAACCCAATCATTTAGGGCAGCATTTAGAAGAGCCTTTGGAATTGTTATGTTACAAAAGCCAGTGCCACTAGTTCCAGTTACGTTGAAGCTTATGCTTTTTGCTGCTGGGTCAAAGGCAAAGTTGTTCACCGTTGAGTTTGTGAATATTGGAACGTAATAGGTTTTGGCAAGATAGTCTATAACTCCTTGGTAGGCTATGTGGAACCGCATATCTTTCAAACTGCTTAGAGTGACATTTTGCCATGTCATACTCTTATAATCTAACGACGTCATGTCTGGAGCGGGTACCGTGCCTGGAACATATAACAGAATTGTATGGGTGCCATTGAAACCGCCGCTGAATGTTATTTTTAGCTTTTCAAATTCTCTTGGCGGTGCGTCTGGGGCTGTTGTCATGTCAAGCCAATTGTAAAGTTTGAATCTTATGAAGTCTATCTCATCCATTGGCGGTTTCACGAAAACTCCGCTGAAGGCTAAGTAAAACTGGTCTCTGCCCATTTTGACCTCTGCGTTAAAGTTGTCGAGGTCTATTTCTGTCATGTTGAGCATGCGAAGTTGCCAGCCTATCATCGATGGTTCTGTTGCGTTGTAATAGTCTATGTAGAAGCGTTTCACATGGTTTAGTTGGGCTTTGAAATCGCCTTCAAGGGTCCAGTTCATTTGGAAGTCGGCAGTTCCGTTAATGTATCTAACTGTTGTTTCATAATAGGTCAAATTACAGTAGGTGACGCTGAGATAGGATTCAAATATTGGGAGTAGTTCTGGTGGAACGGTTTCTGGTAATATTGTTTTTAATTCTTCTTCCAGTTGGGTTGCGTTTGACAAGAGATAAGCATCAAAATACAGCCTTTTTTCTATGCTTGAATAGGTTGCGTTGAGACTGGCTTCTTGAATGGCGTATGCTGTGGCGTTCGCTGTTATAAGTATTGCTTCAACTGGCGCTTTATACTCTGGCGGAAGCGTTGGTGGAACAAGTTCTAATGCTTTATTCCATAATTTCTTAATGTCGCAAGTAAGCTTTAGCTTGTCAATTTCTGCAATCCCATAATCTTTATAGTAGTAAAGCGTCAAAGAGCCCTTTTCAACTGAGGAAAACATTGATTCTAAGGCAGCGTAAATGGCTTGTTCCGCTTCGTGTGGTCCTCCGAAAAATGTCAGTGTTAAGAGTCTTGCGAAGAAGAATGTGAAGTTTCCATGAATTGTGGCGTTGTATTGAACATCTGCACCTTTTCCGTCTAGCCATTCGGTTTTTGTTGTGTTTAGGCTGGTGCATTCCAGCAAGCCCCAAGTCATGTTAGCCAACAAGCCCGTTGGGCCTGGAATTGTGCTGTTCCATTCAGCAAGTAACCCTTCAAGGGTTGTAGCATTTATTATCATTCCAAAATAGTTTCCATATGTCACGTTGACATCGTCTGTTAAGATGAGGTCTGTTTTGTTGCCTCTGAAATGAACTACCACATCAAGCTCTGGAACCCCAGCTATTAAGTGGAAAGTGATGTTACCAGAGAGTTCACCATTTAAGTAGCCTGCGAGTATTGTCAAGTCTGTGGCGTTAAATGGAAACATTGCCGCTTCATATGAGGGTATTTGGGTTTTTCCCCACAATTCCACATTAAGCATTCCATTTTTATACAGACTAACAAAATTGAAGTCTGTGGCGTTTGCTGGATAGGTGTTTCTTGCCTCTGGCGGAACACACAGAACGCCCTTGAAAGTTGAATTTACTAAGCCTTCATCATATTTTGATGAGAAATTCGCCATAAGAGAGTTAAATGGCCAACCGAACATGCCGCTTGATAAGACTACTCTGCCGTTAGCTGAACCCGTTGTTAGATCATCTGCTGTTGAAATGTCTATCGAAGCGTTTATTTGGGGTCCCATGTTTTCCGGATACATATGCGTAAAGTTGACTGTTCCATCCATGCCAATTGTGCCATTCGGATAGACAACAAAGTTTAATTGTATATCATTCAAAGGAGCATCAAAAAGCGTATAATCATATTTTTGTGGAAGCGGAGCTGATGGAATATAGCCTAATTGTGTGTACGGATACACTTGTTCGTTTAGCTCTATAACACTAACGTTTGTAGGGCTGAAATGTTCATGTGCAAGTCTCGGTCCAGAATAGTTCAAATAGACTATTTGTACGCCTACGTCAAAATAGTCTGTCACCCATTGAGGATAGTGCAGATAGCGATATGTGCCGTCTGTTTTTTCCATCAAATCTCCGATGTGAATCTCGTACATTCCCGCTTCTGTAACGTTAATTTCAACGCCAACAGCCAAATAATCAAATAATCCATTGCCGTCTGTGTCAACGCCCATGGCAGAAATGTTGCCAGTCAAGAAAGCGTGGGATTCAAAATCCATGTAATTATACTCTTTAGATAAGGGAATATTGGAGAGGCGATCGGTGGGCAAGTCTCCCCAACCTTCTATATAAGTGCTTATAATCAGTGTTCCAATATATCTTGGGTTGAGTTTTGACATGTAGATTTGTGGTCCGTAAAGGGTCAAGTTTACAAGTTGAACGCCAACATCAAAATAACCGTACAAATTGCCAAATACAAGGATTTTCTGAAAAGCACTATCCAGAAGACCTGAAACCTCCAAGTAATAGAAACCTGCCTCTGTGAAATTGGCTTGAGCGCTTATTTTCAAATAGTCAAATTTTCCATCAGCGTCTTCATCTTCGCCTTCATCAAATATTGTTCCAGTAAAGTATGCAGGTGTTTCAAATTCGTCATAACGGTATGGTCTGCTTAATGACTGATAAAACGTATAGTCAAGTTTCGATCGTTTGCCGTTTTCAACAAAGTACAGCTCTATCCAGTTGACAATAGATATGTTAGTGGCGTGGGAAGCGTAAATTGTTGGTCCATAAAGCCAAACCGTCAAATTCCATACGCCTAACAGCAGATAATCTTGTGTGGAGTTTGAGATGTATATTGTTTCGTAGGTAGAGTCGGACACCTTTTGCAGTCCTGAAACAGTGAGTTGATACACTGCTTCGTCAGCAGCATTCACTTCTGCACTAATCTGGAGGTAATTTAATAAGCCATCGCCATCCGTGTCTATGCCCTCATCGTAAAATGTTCCAGTCAAAACCGCTCCAGTATCAAATAACGTATACTCGTAAGTTTGGGATAGAGGTCTCTCGGGAAAAAGTTCTGTAATGTAGGTGTTGCCAACGCGGTAAATGAGAGATATAGCACTAATCACGCTCACGTTAATTTTGTTTCCGTAAATCGCTATTCCATTGAATGACAAACTCACATTATGCGGCCCAACATCCAGATACGTTTCATTTTCAACTTGATAATACAACGAATTATAGTATTGATCTCTTAGTGAAGTTATGCTTACCTTATATGTTCCAGCAGTATTCACTTGAAGTTCTACGTCAACAACCAAAAAATTGTAAAGTGAGTCCCCATCAGTGTCCTCTCCATAGTCAAAGATTCTAGTTAATGATACATATTGTGCCATTACTGGTGGACTAATTAGTATTGAGGCGAAGGTTGCGGCAAGAATCAATCCTATTGTCGATAGCGCTAAAAACTTTTTCATTCTCATTCATTTTCACCTTTTACAAGAATCAATCATTGCTTAATTGTGAATGTTTTATATATAATTTTATAAGATTATCGAATGGTTAGGGAGCGTTCGAAAACGAGGCTGCTAACATTCTGCTTTCGAAATCTGTTCAGAAGAAAAATGCGAATGTCACTATGCATTTTAGGCGTGGCATTAGCAACAACATTTGTAATCGCCGTGGGCGCCACAACAATGCGTTATACGACAGTAATTAAAGAAATGAACATCTTATTCAGTGGACAAGTTATGGTTGTCAGCAAAGACACAATAGTTATTCAAGCAATTCCAATAACAAGAGGCTTTCTCCCACCAAATTTGCTCCAAACAATAAACGAAACGGATAAGGTAGAGAAGGCTGTTCCAATATTGTTTATAACATCCATAACATTGGAAGGAATAATCACTCCAGTTCCACCAAACTTCACGTTTGGAATACCATTAGAAGATTGGCAAATGCTCTTGGGACCAAACCCACTAGAAAAAGGAGGGCGTCTTCCCACAAACGAGTCAAGTTATGAGGTTGTTGTAGGTCCATCCTTAGCAGAACAATACAATTTTACAGTTGGTTCAATAATAGAAGTAAACGGTTATGAATTGAATGTCACGGGAATTTTAGACACAAGATTAGCCATACTAACTCGAAGCATAATAATGCCGCTCAAACTTGCACAAACAATCTATTATCCAGGAAGAATTAACATAATCACTGCGAAACCAGTTCAAGGATTTTCGCAGAAGGATTTGGCAGATGAAATAGAGAGACAAGTGGAGTCTATTAATGCTTTAACGGAAGATGAAAGGAATGATATGATTCAGCCCATTCTTGCTCAAGTTGAGATGTGGAATGTGGGCATACAAACTGTAGTTTTCTTCATGAGCCTAATACTTGTGATGACCGTAACCCTTATGAGTGTCTCGGAAAGGCGAAGAGATTTTGCAACTTTAGACGCCATAGGCGCACCCCTAAGCTATGTTTTTCGTGTTGTGGTTTTTGAAGCAATGCTGATTGGAGTTTTAGGCGGCATATTAGGCATAGCCTCAGGCTCTTTTTCCGCCATTGTCCTTGCAAGCCTTTACACAAACATACCACTTCAACAGTTTTTCCCAAGCCTTTTCGAAGTTGTTCCACCAGTTTACATGATCGAAATTTTCGTAGCCATTGTTCTTGTATGCTGCTTTGGAGGAATACTTCCAGCAATAAACGCGATTAGAATGCGCATAGCAGAAGTTCTGAGAGCTGAATACTAATGAAAATCAAAACCGTTAACTTGACAAAAACATACATTTTAGGTTCATCAACAATAACAGCGGTCAACAACGTTAACATGGAAATCAACGAAGCAAGCTTCATAGCCATCCTCGGACCCTCGGGTTCTGGAAAAACAACGCTTTTAAACCTTATAGGGTTAAATGATTATCCAACTTCTGGAAAAATTTTCTTTGACGACAAAGATGTTTTAGCGTTGTCACGCAGCGAACGAAGAAAGATTCGCCTTTCTCGTTTAGGTTTTATTTTCCAGACTTTCAATTTGTTGCCCACGCTTAACGCCTTAGAAAATGTGGAGTTGCCTATGGCTTTGGCTGGTAAGCCCCAAAAAGAACAAAGAGAAAGGGCTCAAAGGCTTTTAGAGATTGTTGGTTTAGGTAATCGGCTTTATCATCGACCCAAAGAGTTGAGCATGGGTGAGATGCAACGTGTAGCCATTGCGAGAGCATTAGCCAACAATCCAGAAGTAATCATTGCAGATGAGCCCACGGGCGAGTTGGATTCAAAAACCGCTAAAGAAATTATTACTTTACTTTTTGACATAAATAGAGATGAAAAGAAAACAGTTATAGTGGCGACGCATGACGAAAAAATAGTTGATGTTGCTGATTCAATTTACACGATCCAGGACGGAAAAATAAAACTTCAAAGCTGAAAAAACATCTTATAAAAGCGCAAAGTCTGTTGATTTAATTCTTCCCTTTTGGTCAACGACAACCTCGAATTTTTCAGCCCATGGATGACCTTCCAAATCTATTGGGCAAGTGCCCCTCACAATCCAACCGTCGCCCTTCTGCTCCACAGTGGAAATTTCTATTTTCTCTGTCTTTTTTCTTTGTTTGAGGAATTCGACGGCTATTTGACGGGCAGCCTCATGGGATATTTCCTTCATGACAGGTTCCTCCAACTTTTCTTTATTTTTTGGTTTGGGTGGCATTAAGGGTTATGAATGGAAAATCGTTAGTGTAGCTAAACATAGTCCTAATTTCGTACACATTCATTTTTGCGATAGGTTCAAATTACCCAATTAGAATAACTTTTTTGGAAAAGAAATTATGAGCGAAAAAAGGCGAATAATATTCCACGTGGACATGGACCACTTCTTCACAGCAATCGAAGAAAGGGAACATCCAGAATACAAGGGAAAACCAGTAATTGTTGGCGCTGACCCAAAAGCTGGAAAGGGCAGAGGAGTTGTAAGCACATGCAATTATGAGGCAAGAAAATATGGCGTACGCTCTGGAATGCCAATATCAAGGGCTTGGAAACTCTGTCCACAAGCCGTTTATCTTCCAGTCAACTATGAGCTTTACACGAAAGTTTCAGAAAGAATAATGGGTTTGCTGAGGAAATATGCGGATAAGTTTGAACAGTGGGGCATAGACGAAGCCTTCTTAGATGTAACATCAAAAGTGAAAGACTACACAGAAGCAGAAGCTCTGGCAAGGGAAATTAAGAAAAAAATCTTTGAAAGCGAAGGGCTCACCTGTTCCATAGGGGTCGGTCCAAATAAGCTCCTTGCTAAAATCGCCAGCGACTATAAAAAACCAGACGGCTTAACCATTGTTAGGGAAGAGGAAGCCGAAAATTTTCTTGCTCCATTACCAGTGCGTAAACTTCTTTGGGTTGGAAGAAAAACTGAACAAAAACTGAAGACTATAGGAATAAAAACCATAGGCGAATTAGCGCACTATAACCCTACAGCATTAGCGGAAATTTTCGGCAGCATGGGAACCCAAATGTATTTGATGGCGCATGGCATTGACAGAAGTAAGGTCGAAGAAAGAGGCGAAATAAAATCAATAAGCCGCGAAACAACCTTTGAAGAAGACACATCAGACTTCGATTTTGTCCTAAAGGCTTTGGATGGGCTTTCAGAAGAAGTGCACAAAGACGTTTTGAGGCAGAATCTTTACTTCAAAACTGTCACAATAAAAGTGCGTTATGAAAATTTTGAAACTCACACTCATAGCAAAACCTTGCCCCTAATAACAAATCAGTTAGATGAACTGAAGAAAACATCAAAGGAATTGTTACAAACCTATTTGAGGCAAGACAGAAAAATGAGGTTGATAGGTGTTAGGGTTTCAAATTTCACATCGGCGGAAAAACAAAGGACACTCGTTTAGAGATTGGCTATTTTCTTATTCTTCGAATTTCAAAAACCACGGGGTTTTCTGCATCTGGACAAGCATTGAATATAACATCCTTGTCTTTGCTCCATGGAAATTCGACGCCGTAACGCATGGCATAGACTTTTGGCAATAAAACCATGAGCGCACTATAGCAGATGTCGCCTTTCACGGATTTCCCATCAAAAACTATTTTGTCGCCTACCTTATGTCCGAAAGCACATTTTCCCTTTTGGCTTACAACTTTAACTTCTATTGTGGACATGTATGGTCACTGCCTTAAGGTTTTATGTCCGGATATTTTTCTTTTATCCTTTCATTTGCTATTTTCGCAATCATGGCATTAGAAATTAACACGTATTTGACTCCCATAAGTTCTGCGAGGTCTGCTGGTTTCTGGTCTTGCGTGACTAATAATAGATTGTTTTTCTTAGCGTATTCCACCACATCCCTATCCCTTGCTCCCTGAAGCCCCACCTCTTGAACCGTAACTACTTTCCAGCCAAAAGTTTCAAAATACTCTTTCAAACCAGCATACATTTCATCAAGCAATATCTTCAACTTTATTCGCTCCTCTTTCACTCAATGTTTACATTAAGAGTTTTGTTTATATCTTGAAAGTTACAAATAAACTGTGAGGGCAAAGTTTCGTGAAAGCCTTAAACTGTCCACTATGCGAATTAGACTTAGACAAGGAGAAAATATTCTATGCAGACCAGTCCTTCATTGTTTTGAGAACAAAAACCTTGAAAGGTCATAGAGAAAGGATTATGATAGTTTATAGGAAGCATGAGCACACGATACCCTATAAGGCTGTTGAAAGGGCTTTGGACATCCTTTCAAAAATAGGGCGAAAAGTTTTCAGTTACACTCCAAAATTTGTGATTATGGATTCAACCTTCGCCACTATAAACGACCACTGGCACTTGGTTGCCAGCGACCTTGACCCAAAAAGCGAAGACTTCAACCAAATCCTAGCCACAAGATGGATTAAAGTTGTGGATAACACAATTCCAGAAGAGGGCGAAGTTTAGTTTTATGCAAAACAATAATCAAGCAAAAACTGAGAAGACGGAGGCTTTTTTATGCCCATTTTGTGGAGCACCCTATAAAGAGTTAATTCCTGCAGGAGTTGTTCAGGTAAAATGTCATTATTGCGGTGCCACTATGCTTGTTCCGCCACGTTTGGGAGGATTAATTCAAAGATGTCCAAATCATCCAGACACTTTAGCCATAGGACTTTGCAATGATTGCAACAAAAGTTACTGCGACAATTGCCTATACATTTTCGAAACTAAAAATGAAAAATTATATTTATGTGTCCGATGTCACAAAAATCGAACACAAGCGTCCAGAGCGAAAGCAATTTTTCTATTCATAGCATCCATGATCTTTATTGGAGTATTTTTAATATTAGCGGTAATACAGCAATCACTTAATACAGCTTTTGGATTTTTAATGTTCGGATTTGTACTTTTATTGTTGTCCTTAGTAGCCTTTTCGGAAGAGCAGAAACCAATTAGTGTAAGGGAAGCATATTCAAAAACGCGTCACATGTAAAAGAGAAAGCAGCAAAACAAGCGAGCAGTGATACATACTTTAAGGTAGTGTAAATTCCCATTTGCACCATAAATCTTTTGGATGTTTGTCTGGCGGACAAACTAGGCAGTTTACTTCCACTTTTAGGTTTAATGTTTTTGCAAAATTTTTCAGATAGCCAAACCGCACTTTTTTGCATGGAAATTCATTTAATCCCTTACTTAAACGGGTTTCCTGCGTTCTACAACGGTTAATGCTCAAAACAGCCTTTTTACTGCTTATTTCAACTGTCTTGAAAGGTTGGTCTAAAGCCCAACTTGACTTTCGCAAAAGCTCCATTATCGTCGGTATGTCTGGGTTTTCGCCAACCTGAAACATTTTTTGTAGGCTTTTGGCTTCTATGGCTGCCATGGCCTCCCAAACTCCAGCATCAATTTCCGTTGCCGCCTCGGTTCCAAACTTCTTTTCTATACCCAAGAAATATAAGCCGTCAACTCTCCATAGGTTTCGGATTTGAAGGAAAAAGTAGTCAATCAACTTTTCAATCGGCATTTTAGCCAGCATCTCACGATCTTCAACACTTCCAGGCGGATACTCGCTCATGGATTAGACACCAACCTTAGAGGATAATGCTATATGAATTAGTCTTTTAAACTTAACCAGAAAATAAAAGTGGAAAAGTGGCGAACCCGCTTTGGAGCAGTTAATAGAAACCATAATCCTCGGCGTAATTCAAGGTTTAACAGAGTGGCTTCCTATTTCGAGTACTGGGCACCTAAGACTTCTTGAATATTTTTTAGGCTTAGAAGTGCCAATCTTATTTGATATCGCATTACATATTGGAACGTTAATAGTCATTTTAATCTACTTCAAAAAAGAAATTAAAGAAGTAATTTCAGCGCTTTTTCGTTTTGATTTAAAAACAGAAAATGGAAGGTTAATACCATTAATAATTGTGGGAACAATACCAACAGCCCTAATAGGCTTGATATTTGGCAACGCCATCGAAAAGATTTTTCAAGTCCCCCTACCAATAGCTGCTGCTTTTATTTTATGTGGAATAATCCTCTACTCAACAAAAGCTGGAAAAGAGAGAACTGAAAGCATAAGCTATCTAAACGCCTTAATGATAGGCATAGCCCAAGGCATAGCCATAGCACCGGGCATTTCACGAAGCGGAACAACCATCGCTGTTGCGCTTTTGTTGGGAATAAGACGTGAAAAAGCTTTCCAATTCTCTTTCCTACTTTCAGTTCCAGCAATTCTTGGAGCCTTTAGTCTAAAAGCCTATACCCAAGCGAAAGCATTAACCTCCGTTGGATATGGCTGGACAGAAGTTTTAATAGGCTCAGTTGTGGCGATGGTTGTTGGCTATTTAGCTTTGAAACTATTGTGGAAAATCCTTGCTAAGCAAAGGCTTTACTTTTTTGCTTTCTATTGTTGGTTTGTCGCCTTATTGTCTCTTGCGCTAGGTTTTAGTGTTTTCTAGCCATTTAGGCTTTCCAGAAAGAAATTCTGTTAGAAAAACCGCAAAATCCCTGTTCTTCTCATAAACCTCAACTATTTCGTCATCCACAAAAATTTTGAATCCTTTGAGAAGAGTTTGCGCAATTTGTTCGGCAATTCCAGCGTTTCTACCACCATCCTTCAATTTTTCATTAAGCAAAGCCACAGCATCTGTATATTTTCGTTTAATGTTTGCAACCCACCGTCCATCTTCAATATATGGTCCAGAAATAGTACGGGGATTGTTTAGATGTTTTTTCAAGAATTTTTCGCATTCGCTTTCCTTATCCAATGGCGGTCCCAAATGCTTCTTAACCGGCGGAAGGAAGCGTTTTTCAATTTCAAAGAGGAACATGTTAATGCTTTTCTCGTCACTCCATGGCAAGTCTCTCAATATTATGAAATCGTTAAGTTTGAGAAGTTTATGCAGTGAACGTTGAGATTTGTAAAGCTGCCCCCATAAAACATCTGGAACCGCTTCAATTTTTGGAAAACTCAAGAAAATAAGTGTTGAGCCATGTTTTGCCAACTTATTTTTAAGCTCTTTTTGGGTTAGGGCTTTTGTTTCTGGCGGATAAAAGAAGTTTAAATTCGGGTTTTTTAGGAAGGTTCTGGCAGCAGCTATGAAAGTGTAAAGTTTTTGGGGTTGCACTGCGGAGGCTACATTTCTTCCCTTATCCACTGGGTCGACAATTAATAGTGGCTCTGGGAAGAGGAGTTGTAGTTCCTTCTCTCTTCCCTTGTATTGATTTTCAATATCAATGGTTATTCTCTTCTTATGCCTTGCAAAAGCCTCTAGGGTTTTCAGAAAAGATTTAAAATACAAAATTAGGAGTTCGCATAGATAGCCGCTGAACCCGCCAATTTTTATTTCCGCACCATAAACGCCTATACCCTTCATAAACTTCTTCAGTAAGCGCACTTCCTCACGCATCTGTCCGCTCAAATGTTTTTTCACATAGTCTGTGTGATATGGCGTGCGGTCTGTGGCGCTTAGCCATTCGCCACGCTTTACATCATAGCATGGAACAATATTCACTCTAACTCCTTCGACAAAAGCCTCCAAATAAGGGTGTTCAGCAAACCTTTCAATCTGCCTTGAGCCCTCTGTGGCTTTTCTTGCTATTTTTAGGCATATATCCCCCAAAGATTTGCGTGGTATGGTTGTTGAAACACGCATGAAAATGTCAATTTCCGGGTCTTCGCTTAACCATGTGTCTTTAGCAACAGAGCCTTCAAGGCGAACTTCAGCTTCAACACCGAAAGCCTTTGCTGTTTCTGCAACTCTTCCTTCCAATTTCTTAGCCAAAGCCTCAACCTTTATGCGCTGAGCTTTTTTCGGCGTAACTTTCTCTAGAACTGTTGTGCACACTTTATTGATTTTGTTTTGCATATTCTTGCCCTTTTCTCCTTATTTTTGTGGACAAAACTCTTTAAGAGTGGAGTATATAGGGCCTCTTGGTGTTAAATCGCTTCTTTTAAGCCTCAAGCATTCAGCACGCACCACACCAAATTCATAATTCGCATTACTAATGAGGCATTTTGCAAGTTCAGCCTTATTTCTTCCAGACTTAATGCGAGCAATTGTTAAGTGGGGGCTAAAGCCTTTTGGGTCTGGCGCAAACCCTAAACTGCGTAAACGAGGCTCCAACTGATTGAAAATACTTCGCAATTGGTCGGCGCCTTGGGTTATCCCAGCCCATATTACTCTTGGATAGCGAAGATTTGGAAAGGCGCCAACCCCTTGAATCTTAACGTCAAAAGGAGCAAACTGAACTTTCTTCATTTCCTCATGAATTTTTTCTGCCATTGGCATTGTGATGTTTCCAAGAAAGCGAACGGTTATGTGAATATTTTTGGGTTCGACAAGTTTCAAGTCGGCTCCAGTTTTGACTATCATGCTTTGGGCTTCTGTTATTCTTTTTATTATCGATTCGCTTTCAATGTCAAAAGCTATAAAGCTTCTAATCATTTCCGGCATCAAGATTCCTTCGCCGTTTTGTTTTACATTAAAGCATTTATGAGTAAAAAGCTATCTGTTAATAAACTCGCAAAACAACAGGAAGGGACAAAATGAGTTTCAAAAAACTTGTTGTTGGTTTGGCTGGAATGCCTGGGGCTGGCAAGTCTTTAGTTGTTTCTGTCGCTAAGGAAATGATGTATAGTGTTGTTGTTATGGGAGATGTGGTTAGGGAAGAAGCAGCCAAAAGGGGTTTGGAGCCTAATCCCGAAAATCTTGGAAGAATAATGCTTGAGTTAAGGCGTAATGAAGGAAGCAGTGTTATAGCGAAAAGGTGTATTCCAAAAATAGAGCAAGTAAAAGAAAGCAAGGTTATTGTTGACGGCATAAGAAGTCTAAGCGAAGTTGAAGAATTCAAAAAACATTTTCCAAGCTTCACATTAATCGCCATACACTCATCCCCGGAAACAAGGTTTAAGAGGCTTTACCATCGCCAAAGAAGCGACGACCCAAAAAAATGGGAAATTTTTTATGAACGTGATATGCGGGAATTGAGTGTGGGGTTGGGCGAAGCCATAGCTATGGCTGAATATTTAATAGTGAATGAGGAGAATTTGGATGTTGTTAAGGAAAAGGCTAAGGATGTTTTGAGAAAGGTTGAAAAGAAATGGATGAAGTAAGCGTTTATGTTGAAGCTGAAATTAATCCAACTGAATCGGAAGAAAAAGTGAAGAGGGCTATAGAAAACATTTTTGGCAATATCCAAACAAAAACCCAACCACTCTATAAGAGAAGCTTGCTAATCGCGGAAGCAAAGGGCTTGGAAGCCCTCACAAAACTCTACAATCTGCTGCGAAGAGAACGAATCCGCGATGCTGCCCGAGGAGTCCTTTTCAAGGGATTAAGCGGGAAAACCATAAGCTTCTATTTAAACAAGCAGGTGGCTTATGCTGGGCATGTTTCTTTTTCCGAAGAGACGGCAGAATCCCCCCTTGGACCGATAAAGGTTAAAATAGAATGTGATAATTCAAGAGAGTTAATTGATTGGCTTGCTCCAAAAACTGGGTAGGCGAATTAAAATGAGTTTAGAAAAAGTTTACAAAAACATTGACGCCAACGCTGACAATTTTGTTGAAGCTCTTGTTAAACTAGTTAGGCAGCCAAGCGTTTCCGCCAAAGGCGAAGGAATAGAAGAGTGCGCAAGGCTTGTGGAAGAGATGCTGCGGGAAACTGGTTTTTCAACAAAAATTCTCCGTCCTGATAAAGGAAACCCCGTTGTCTATGGAGAGTTGAAATCAAAAAAGGCTAAAAAAACTCTCCTCCTATATGACCATTATGATGTGCAGCCGCCAGAGCCCATTGAAAAATGGACTTATGCGCCTTTTAGCGGCAAAATAGCTGATGGAAAAATTTTTGGTAGGGGAGTTTCGGATAACAAGGGAAATTTTGTTTCGAGGCTAAAGGCTGTTCAAGCTTTGTTAGATGTTTTTGGTGATTTGCCAGTTAACATAAAATTTTTTGTGGAAGGCGAGGAAGAAATTGGAAGCCCAAATCTTGAGCCCATAATAAGGGAGAATAAGCGTTTACTTTCCGCGGATGCCGCCATTTGGGAGTTTGGGGGTACGGATAGGCGGGGCAGACCACATTTGTATTTGGGTTTGAAGGGAGTTTTGTCCGTGGAGATAAAGGCTTATGGCGCCTCTAAGGATATTCACTCTGCAAATGCGCCTTTGATACCGAATCCTGCTTGGCGTCTTGTTTGGGCATTAAACCTTTTGAAAGATAGCAAAGAAAAGGTTTTGATTGAGGGTTTTTATGAGAATGTGCTGCCGCCTTCTGCAGAAGAAATCGCGTGTTTGAGGGATATTCCCTTTGAGGAAGAAGAAACGAAGAAGGAGCTTGGAATAAAAGAGTTTTTAGGAAAGAAGCGTGGACTTGAAGCCTTAAAGGATTTGCTTTTTCAGCCCACATGCACAATAAACGGTTTAGTATCTGGATATACTGGTAAGGGCTCAAAAACTGTTTTGCCTCACGAAGCCCATGTAAAGCTTGATTTTCGATTGGTTCCAAACCAAACATCTAAAGAAATCTTCGCCAAACTTGTTAAGCACTTGAAAAATCATGGTTTTGATGATTTGGAAGTTATTCAACATGGTTCCACCGATCCCACGAGAACGCCGATTAATGACCCGTTTGTGGGTTTGGTTGCAAAAACCGCTGAGAAAGTGTATGGCAAAAGGGCGGTGATTTATCCAACCAGTGCAGCTTCTGGACCTATGCATTTGTTCAGAAACTTTTTGGGCTATCCCGTTGTGTCGGCTGGGTGCAGTCATCCAGAGGCGAATCAGCATGCTCCAGATGAAAACTTGAAAATTGAAAGCTTCATCCTTGGGACGAAGTTTATTGCGACTTTAATTAACGATTTTGCTTGTTAATTAATTGGTGCTATTTTTGTCCTCGAAGGCTACAATAACCGCTCGCGGAGCCATATTGCTTGGAAATTATGTGGCTTGCGATGCCTTTGAAGAAACCAAACCATTAAGAGTTGTAACGCATGCCCACGTTGACCACATGATGGGTTTGCAGCAGAGCCTCAGAACATGCGAGAAGGTTTTGATGACTAAAGCCACTAAAGATTTGATTGATGTTATGAGGGGTCCCCTTTTTCTTATGGGCGGGTTTGTTGAGGCGCTTGATTATTGTAAACCCATTCACTATGAGGATGAGTGCATAACGCTTTTTCGTGCAGACCACATATTGGGTGCTGCCCAAGTGCTTGTTGAGGACGCTGAAGGAACGAGAATCGTTTATACTGGTGATTTTAGGGTTGATAAGACTCCTGTTTTGGAGGCTGATGTGCTTGTTATGGAAGCCACTTATGGAAATCCCTCTTGTAAGCGTTCTTTTGACAAAAGGGTTGAGGATTTGCTTGTTTCTTTGGTGGAAGAGGGTTTGAAGCGTGGTGTGGTTTATGTTTTTGGTTTTCATGGGAAACTTCAAGAGGTTATGGAGATTTTGCATGAGGCTGGTGTGAAAGCGCCTTTTGTTGCTCCTGAAAGGGTTCTTCATGTTTCGAGAATTTGCGAGCAGCATGGCATGCGTGTTGGGCGTTTGATGCTTTCTGATGAGAGGGAAGCCCGAGAGCTTTTGGAGAAAAATCAGCCTTGTGTGGCTTTTTATCATATGGGTTCTCGGAAAAAGTTTGGCGCGAATGTTTTTCGTGTTTATGTTAGTGGTTGGGAGTTCGATTCTCCATGTCGTGAAATTTCTGATAGAGAATATATTGTAGCCTTGAGTGATCATTCAGATTTTGATGGTTTGATGGAGTATGTGAGGCGTTCTAAGCCCAAGTTTGTTGTTACGGATAATTTTCGGGTTGGTTATGCTGAGACGCTTGCGAGGGAGATTCGTAAGCGTTTTGGAATAAGCGCTATGGCGCTTCCAAAAAGATAATGCTAACATGTGTGTATTGTTTATTACTACACAATATTTATCTTTTATTTCTACACTTTTTAATGTAGAATTCGGATTCAAATTCCGAATTCATACGACTTAAATAAGCAGAAACCAGACATTCGAGTGCGATATCGCATGCCCTCTCCACTACAACCAGAATTCTTCGCACTGTTGGGCATCGACCTTTTCTTAGCCATAAGCTTGTTGACATGCCTTTTGGACAGACATTTTCCATGGGCTTTGCCGTACATTTATCAGTTGGCTGCTTTGGCTGGCTTTGGACAATTGCTCGTGAGCAGAGAGTTTATGGCGTTCTTCGGCGAGTACATGCGTTTTTGGTACAGCCTCCTCTATTTGATAGTGGCTTTGGCGAACATAATTGCCGTCAACGCTTATCTTGGCTTGATGAAGAAACTGCTTAATTACGCTAAGGTTTTCATGTTCACAGTAACCTTTCCAGCCCTAACATTGGCTGCCTTCTTCCTAACAAGCTATTCGGAAGTTGCTGTGCATCCGTTTATAATTGTTCCTCAAATGTCTTGGGAAGCCACCTTCGTGGGCATAGTTGCCTTCGACACTTTGGTAGTGGGTGTGGGCACATACGTGTTTTTCAAACCTAAATGGTGGTACATAGCCCTAGGCGCAGGCGCAGCAATAACAGGCGCAGCATTATACGCTTTCTTTAAGCCTTCTTGGGGAGCGGCAGCCTTCATAACTTCAGCCATAGCCCTAGCAATAGCCTGCGTCCTAGTCCTAGGCGTAAGCATCTACGTACTCGCAAAAATTTGGATAGAAACCCTAAAAGAAAGAAAAAGAAGAAAAGGAGGTGAAAACATAAAATGAAAATAAACTACAAGAAAAGCCTGAAATTCGTAACTCTTCTAGTAACATCATTACTTATTGCCTCAGCAAGTGCAACATATTATTATTCATTGAACATCTCGGGCACATTAACAACAGTTGTAACAGTGATCTTCGACCAAGGAAGCGACTGGCCTTTAGGCTCAACCATGGGAGCAGGCAACACATCGGTCACTTTAGCTCTTAAAGCCTATCCAAACACCACTCTGACATACGCTCAAGCATTGAAAGTGAAAAACACCGGCTCAGGCACGCCCTCAATTAGGTTACGTCAAGTTAACATAGAAAATGGCACTAGCGATGTAGCAAATTTCACTTTGCTAAATATCGTATTACTTGACGATCTCAACGTAATAAAGGGCTATCTTAACTACACGGTGTCAGGCAACTACTTCCTATTGACTTCCAGCACCAGCTATCAGCAAATGGGTGAAGGTGATACATGGAGCATCAGAATTGAAACCAAGGCTGCAGCTAATGCAGGTACAGATATCTCAGTGACCTTACAGATAGCAGTGGACGTACAAGAGAGCTAACCTTTCCCTCTTTTATTTTTCTACATTTTCTTAAGGGAAAAGCTTATGAAATTTGGTGATATCCGAGAAATCAGAAACGTTGTTTATCTACTGTTTACTCTGTTCATTTTATTTGCGACACCGCAAATCGTCTCAAGCAACTCATTCTTCTACCTAACAAACTATGTATCAACGGCCGTCTCTTCTCCACTAGTAACTTTGCAAAATATCACTAATTCGTTCATATACGCAAATTATACAAGTGCTAAAGTCGTTGTTCCGAATGGCACAATTAATTTAGACGTGTTAAAAATCTTTAATCAAACGAATGATTATTGGAACCTCCAATTGATCAGGTATGAGGATAACAACATAAATCGCTTAACAAATTGTACTATATGGTTCCATAATGGAAGTACAAGTGTACAAATTAAAATTCTCGACGGGATTTACAATCAAACAAGCGGAGAATTTTACAATTTTCCAACCGATATGGACATGTATATAACTATTACAGCATCAACGAACTCGAGTGGCACATCCTATATTTATACCTATCTTAAGATTCTTAAGTCGAATATGTCAACTTATTTTCTCTACATAATCACCTTTGAAATCACGTAAAATTCAAGGATTTTAGAAGCATTTTTATGTTTTGCCGTTTGATATTGAGTTTACGGTGAACCAATATGGACAAGTCATCTTTGGTTTCGGGTTTCTATAAGCTTAATACTAAAGAGCGTTTGCAGTTTGTCAAAGTGTTTGCTGGCTTAACCGATGAAGAAGCAGCTTTGCTGCAAAATACTGGTTCTTTGCCTCTGGATTTGGCTGACCGCATGATTGAAAATGTTGTTGGCGCCATTCCCATACCGTTGGGCATTGCCGTAAACTTTCTAATAAACAAACGTGATTATTTAATTCCAATGGCTATTGAAGAGCCTTCAGTTGTTGCTGCGGCAAGTTACGCTGCAAAAATGGCAAGAGATGGCGGAGGCTTCTACACTAGTAGCACGCCGCCAATAATGATTGGTCAAATCCAAGCCATAGGCATAAAAGACCCTTATGCGGCTAAGATACGCATAATTCAGGCAAAAGAGGAAATTCTAAAAAAGGCTAATGACCAAGACCCAGTTTTGGTTTCTGTCGGCGGCGGAGCCAAAGACCTAGAAGCAAAAGTAATCCAAACAACCCAAGGACCAATGCTAATAACAGAGTTACATGTAGACTGTCGCGATGCCATGGGCGCCAACGCCGTAAACACAATGGCAGAAGCAGTCGCCCCCCTAATAGAACGCATAACTGGCGGACGTGTTTATTTACGCATAATTTCTAATTTGGCTGTCAAACGCTTAGCACGTGCATGGTGCACAGTGCCAAAGGAGGCTGTTGGCGGAGAAGAAGTAGTTGACGGCATTGTTAACGCTTGGGCTTTCGCAGCAGCAGACCCATACCGCGCGGCTACACACAATAAAGGCATAATGAATGGCATAATAGCCGTAATAATCGCAACATGTAACGACCATCGCGCAATCGAAGCAGGAGCCCACGCCTACGCAGCAAAAAACGGACACTATACAACACTTTCAACATGGGAGAAAAACGAAAACGGTGACCTAGTAGGCTCCATTGAACTGCCCATGGCCGTAGGCCTAATAGGCGGAGCCGTAAAAACTCACCCCATAGCAAGAATATGCCTAAAAATTTTGGGCGTAAAAACAGCCAACGAACTCGCTGAAGTTTTAGCCGCTGTGGGCTTAGCCCAAAACTTGGGCGCTTTAAGAGCCTTAGCTCACGAAGGAATACAACGCGGACATATGTCACTTCATGCAAGAAACATAGCCATAGCCGCTGGCGCAAGTGGCGAATTGATAGATTTGGTGGCTGAGAAAATGGTTGAAGAAAGAAAGATTCGCATGGATAGAGCCAAAGAACTAATAGAACAGTTTAAAGCTACTGGAAAAGTCTAAAAGAAATGTATCCGCATTTAATTGCGGCGAGACAAATGAAAATAATACCTGGACCAGCATCAAAAGAATTAGGCGAAAAAATAGCAGAGCTTTTAAAGGCGGAAACGGTGTCAGTAGCCTTTAAAACATTTCCAGACGGTGAATCCTACATAAGATTAGATGGCGAAGTTCAAAACCAAGAAGTTTTCATAGTGCAAACCACAAGTCCACCACAAGACACAAAACTAATACAGTTAGCCTTCATCGCAGACGCAGCAAAAAGAAATGGCGCAAAAAAGGTAACAGCCATCGTGCCTTATTTGGCTTATGCTCGCCAAGACAAGGCTTTCCTGCAAGGCGAAGCCATAAGCATCGAAGCCATTGCGCGAATGTTAAAAGCTGCTGGAGTAGACAGCCTAATAACCGTTAACGTTCATCAGGAAAAAGTGTTAAATAAATTTCCGTTTCCTGCAAAAAGTGTTTCAGCAATTCCGCTTTTAGCTGAATACTTCAGAAATAAAGGATATACTGGAGCCTTTGCCCTTGCACCAGACAGAGGCGCCTTACACATTGCTGAAGAAGCCAGAAAAGTTTTGGATGGAGAATGTGGCTATTTGGAAAAGCAAAGAGACCGCTACACTGGGCAGATTAGCGTTGAAAAGAAAACTTTCGATGTTAGAGGAAAAACTGCCATAATCTTTGATGACATTATAAGCACGGGCGGCACAATTGTTGCTGCTTCCAAAATTTTGAAGGAACTTGGAGCCGAGAAAGTTCATGCCGCTTGTGTTCACCCACTGCTGGTTGGAGATGCTGAAAGGCGAATCCTCGAAGCTGGAGTGGAAGAAATTGTTGGCACAGACACTGTTCCAAGCCATGTGAGCAAAGTTTCTATTGCGCCGTTAATATGTAAGACGATTCGGGAGCATAAAAGTGGCTAAGCTCTTCTTTCTATTGTCAGGCGAGCATGAAACCCTACCAGTTTCAGAGTTAAAAGCCATTCTTGAGGCGGAAGATTATGCATATAAAATATTGGAAAAGCTTGACCAAGCGTTAAGGCTTGAAGCAGAATTAAAGTGTCTAGAAGCCATAAAACGCAGAGCAGCCCTCACAAGGCTTTGCGGATTAGAGCTATTCAACTGCGAAGCAGAGACAAGCCAAATAGTTAAGGCTGTAAGCTCTGCAAACTTTAGCGAGATTTTGAGGGATGGCGAAAGTTTTGCTGTGCGCGTAAAACGCATAAAGAATCACGCTCCAAACATTGATAGTATGGCTCTTGAAAGAAAAATTGGAGAATTCATTCTCAATGAGAAAACAAAAGCTAAAGTGAACCTAAGAAATCCAGAAAAAACCTTTACTGGAATATTAACGGACAAAAAATTTCTTTTCGGCGTGAAAATGGCTGAAATTTCACCTACACCCTTTATGGATAGGCGGCCAAAGAAAAAACCCTTCTTTCATCCATCCGCCATGCCCGCAAAACTTGCAAGATGCATGGTTAACCTAGCAAGACCAAAGGTTGACGAATTGGTTTTTGACCCTTTTTGTGGAACTGGGACCATGCTTATAGAGGCTGCACTTATTGGCTGTCGTGTTTTAGGTTTGGATATTCAGCGGCGCATGGTAAGGGGCGCCTTAAAAAATATGGATTACTTCCATATTAAACCAGAAAGCGTCATACTTGCTGATGCCAAAAACCCGCCAATAAGAAAAGTTGATTGTGTGGTGACAGACCCGCCATATGGAAAGTCTGCAACAACTCTTAAACGAACAACAAAACAGATAATTGAGGAGACTTTAACGGCTGTTTATGACATGCTTGGTAAAGGGAAAAGGGTTTGCATGGCTGCACCAAAAACATTAAACATTGGAAAAATGGGCACAGTTTTTGGGTATAAACATTTAGAGTCCCATTTCGTTTATGTTCACAGAAGCCTAACAAGAGAAATAGCCGTATTCGAAAAGGTGTAATCCCTATGAGCCTAACCGTGATTTTCCTAGGCACAGCAGGAAGCGTTCCAACACCAAAAAGAAGCTTACCCTCCATCCTAATACAACGCAAAGGCGAGCAGATAATGTTTGATTCCGGCGAAGGCGTACAAAGACAAATGATACGGGCTAAGGCTGGATTCCACAAAAAAATGAAAATTTTCATAACGCACATGCATGGCGACCACGTTTTGGGATTGCCTGGACTATTGCAAACTATGGCATTACTTGACAGAGAAAAGAAGCTTGACGTTTATGGACCGTCGGGAATAAAGCGTTTCTTAGAAGGCATTAGAGAAACCGTACAGTTTGTCTTAACATTTCCAGTTGAAGTTCACGAAATACAGAAGGCGGGTGTCATTTGCGAGGAGGAAGAATATTATGTTCAAGCGGTTTGGGCAAACCATGTAATCCCAAGCTTGGCATACGCCCTAATAGAAAAGCCTCGCCCAGGAAAATTTTATCCAGAAAAAGCAAAAGCCTTAGGCGTTCCAGAAGGTCCATTGTGGTCGAAACTGCAGCATGGACAAAAAATTAAGCTATCCAATGGACGAATCATCAAACCCGAAGATATTAGTGGACCGCCAAGACCTGGAAGAAAAATTGTTTACACTGGCGATACAAGACCCTTTAAAGGTTTTGTGAAGTTTGCTTTTGGCGCGGATTTGCTTATTCATGACGCTACTTTAGATGATGAAATGGTTGAAAGAGCTGAAGAAGATGGGCACTCGACGCCTGAGCAGGCGGCAAGAAATGCGAAAAAGGCTAAGGTGAAGCAGCTAATTTTGACGCATGTAAGCGCAAGATATGAGGATGCAAGCATACTTTTGGAACAGGCAAAGAAAATTTTCAAAAACACAAGCGTGGCTGAGGATTTTATGAGAATAGAGATTCCGCTTTCAAGCGCCTAAAAGAACAGTTTTCTTAATTTTTCCATGCTTTCCTTAACATGCTCAACAGACTCAACGATTAGAATCTTGTTATAGGAAATTTTCTTGAATAGTTTTGCTACATTCTCCCAATCAATTGTGCCATAGCCTATTCCCAAATGCTGGTCCGCTCTCCCATCATTATCGTGCAAATGCACATGCACAATATTGTCTTTAAAAGTTGTTATGAAACTTTCTATTTGACCATTCAAATTGGCATGTCCAACATCAAAAACTAGGCTTACGTCCTCGTCAATCTCTTCATAAAACTTGGCGAAATCTTCAACGCTTTTCATTAGGAATGGATATGGTTCTGGCACGTTTTCTATGGCTATTTTGGCGCCATAATCCTCAGCCTTTTTAAGCAGTAGGCGTGTTGTCTTTAAGTTTTGAAGCCAATCCATGCCAGGATAAAACATGCTAACACCAGTTTTTAATCCTGGATGGAAAACCCAAACAGAAGCGTTTAGGGCGCTTGCATAAGCCATTGATTTTTCTAATCTTTTAAGCATTGCGTTTAACATGGGTTTTGAGGGTGAAGCAATGTTTATGTCAGCAAAAGGGGCGTGGACAGAATAGCTTAAGTTGTAAGAGTTGCCAATCTCTTTTAATGTTTGAACCCTTCGCTTGTTTAGTATATGAAAACCATCATCAACAACTTCGATGTATGAGGTTTTTGCGTCCAGAATTTGTGTTGGAATTTTGTTGAAAGGTTGGCTTAGACAATAAAGCATTGACAAGCCAATTTGAGGTTTAGCCATAGGCAAATCCTGCTGTTTAGCTGAGCTTTATAATTTCACGATCTCTTATAAAACTCTAATTTTGAAAGTCTTCTGCTACATGGTTTGAATCGGATTCTGAATATGTATGTTTACTCTTAATCAAGACTCCACATTCACACAAGTTAAATGCCAAAACTCTAGAAAACATTTTGAGTCATTCACAGTTTATAGCGGAAGTGCTAAAATGTCCAAAAAAGTCAATGATGCAGCGAAATTTGCAGAATTTTTGATGTCTGAGCAAGGGTTCCGCAGCTTATGTGAAAACGCCGCCATAGCTGTTGCTATCACGGACACTAAAGGACACTTTAAGTATGTTAATAAAGCGTTGGTTGACCTGTTGGGATATTCTGCTGATGAGCTACTTGGTCGTCCATTCAAATTTTTCTTACATCCAGAAGACAGAGCAAAAATAACACGCAGTTTCCTTAAAATTGTCGTATTACGGAGGCAACCAAGAGATTTAGAATTTCGAGCTTTACGCAAAGATGGTTCAGTTCTTTATTTATGGTCAAAACCCACACGTTTTATGATTGATGGTAAAACTGTTGGGTTCCAAGCACTAATTGTGGATGTAACCAAGCTTAAAGAAGTTGAAAGGAAGTTAATAGAAACAAACAGAAGGCTTAAGACTATTTTTGAAACAGCATTAGAAGGCATAATGACGGTAGATGAAAACGAGAAAATAACCTTTGTAAATAGGGCGTTTGCCGAAATGCTCGGATACAACGAGCATGAGCTTATAGGCGTTAATCTTCGAAGATTTGTTGACGAAGAAGGTTTCCAAAAGATAAGAAAGCAAACTGAAATTAGAAAAAGGGGAGAAACTAGCCGTTACGAAATTGCCTTATACCATAAAGATGGCACACCAAGAATTTTTCAGATTTCGGCATCGCCACTTTGGAATGAGAAAGGCGAGTATGAAGGCGCCATCAGCATCATAACGGATGTTACTGAACGTAGAAAAATGGAGGAAAAACTCAAAGAGTCTGAGGAAAGGCTCAAACGTTTAATAGAATATGCTCCTGACGCCATCTACATTAATGATTTGCAAGGCAGATTTATAGATGGAAATAAGCAGGCTGAAGCATTGATAGGCTATAGGAAGGAAGAGCTTATTGGAAAGAGCATATTTGAAGCTAGAATTTTCCCAGAAAAATGCTTGCCAAAAATTAAGGAAGCCATCGAAGCAAATATGAGGGGAGAAAGGTATGGTCCAGAAGAATTTGAACTCATAAGAAAGGATGGAAGAACGGTTTTTGCTGAAATTTCTGCTTTTCCCATAGTTAGCGGTGGAAAAATTGAGGTTATTGGTATTGCAAGGGACATAACTGAAAGGAAACAAATGCAAAAGAAACTTGAAGAGTACGCTCAGCGCCTTGAAGAACTTGTCGAACAAAGAACCAAGGCGTTGAAAGAAGCTCAGGAACAGCTAATAAAGTCTGAAAGGCTCGCCGCTATTGGACAAGTTGCAGCCATGGTGGGTCATGATTTGCGCAATCCGTTGACTGGCATAAAAGGCGCTGTTTATTACCTAAAAAACAGGCTGGGTTCACTTATAGATGAAAATGTTAGGGGGATGCTGAAGCTTATTGAAGAAAATGTGGAGTATGCAAATAAAATCATTTCAGACCTTATGGATTATTCTCGTGAAATAAAATTGGAGTTTAGAGAAACAAATCCAAAAGCCATAATAGCGGAAACATTGTTAACTTTGGAAATTCCGAAAGGAATAGAAATTTTAGATTTAACTCAAAACAGCCCGAAAATAAAGGTTGATGTTGATAAAATGAAGAGGGTTTTCGGCAATATTATTAGAAATGCAGTAGACGCTATGCCAAAGGGCGGCAAAATTACAATAGCAAGTAAGGAATTAGACGGTAATGTAGAAATAGTCTTTACAGACACTGGAACTGGCATTCCAAAGGATGTTTTAGAGAAAATTTGGACGCCATTTTTCACAACTAAATCGAAGGGTATGGGTTTAGGCTTGCCAATCTGCAAACGCCTTGTGGAGGCACATGGCGGCAAAATCTCAGCTGAAAGCAAAGTTGGGAAAGGCACAACTGTTACCGTGCTCATTCCTGTCAAATCAAAAACTGTTGAAGAAGGAGGTGAGAAAATATGGTTAGAGGCGCCAGAATCCTTGTCGTCGACGATGACGAAGGCATAAGAAAAGTTCTAAAAACAATATTGGAAGAGGAAGGATACTTCGTTGATACGGCTGCAAATGGTAAAGAAGCCATCAGAAAATCCCACAGAAAATTCTATAATTTAGCCCTTATAGATATTAGGCTTCCAGACATGGAAGGCACAAAACTCCTAAAAAGAATTAAAGAGACTGTGCCAAAAATGCGAAAAATAATCATCACGGGCTACCCATCACTGCAAAATGCTATAGAAGCGTTAAACCAAGGAGCAGACGGTTACATAGTAAAACCTTTTGACATGCCGAAAGTTCTGGCAACAATTAAGGAGCAATTGAAAAAGCAAGAAGAGGAGAAAAAATACAGCCAAGAGAAAGTCAAAGAATTCATAGAAACTCGTGTAAAAGAGTTGGCAGAAGAAACCGTAACCACCAACAAAAAATAGACGCAATTTTCTTAATTATTATTTAGCAGATTGACCGTGTTTTAATGCGAGTTTAAATTTTTATTGGAAAAGTTTATTTCACTCTAAATTGCTATGAAACAGAAGCACTGGCGGATAATTGTCCGCTGGGATGTAGCCCCATAAAGGCTGAACCATAAACAAATGGAGAGGTGAAAATATGGCGTATAAATATATTGCAGAAGCATGGGCTAAACCTGAAAAGTCCTTCGTAGACGAGCTAATGCGTCAAAGGCTAATAGAGTGGCGCAGACAACCAGCAGTAACCCGCGTTGAAAAACCCACGAGACTGGACAGAGCCAGAAAATTAGGCTACAAGGCAAAACAAGGCTTTATCATAGTTCGAGTCCGCGTGAGAAGGGGTGGACTGCGAAAAAAGAGGCCTAAGGCTGGAAGAAGACCAAAACGTATGGGTGTTAAAAAGTTTAAACCAGCTAAAAGCATGCGCTTAATCGCTGAAGAAAAAGCTGCAAGAAAGTTTCCAAACCTTGAAGTTTTAAACTCTTACTGGGTGGGCGAAGACGGACGCTCAAAATGGTTCGAAGTCATAATGGTCGACCCTAACCACCCAGCAATAGCAGCAGACAAAGACATAAACTGGATAACCCAAAAACAGCATCGCGGAAGAGTTTTCAGAGGCTTAACAAGCGCTGGCAAAAAGGTTAGAGGCTTAAGAACGAAAGGAAAGGGAGCAGAAAAGCTTAGACCAAGCAAAAAAGCTGCTAGAGGAGAAAAATAACGCATGATTATGGCACTTAAGCCCAAGGTGTTCAAAAAGGGCGGAAAACAGCGGTATGGAAAAGGCTTCAGCCGCGAAGAACTAAAAAAGGCTGGAATAAGCCTAAAAGAAGCCCTAAAAGCGGGCATTCCAGTGGATTTTAGGCGCAAAACAGTTCACATGGAGAATGTTGAAGTTGTTAAAGCTTTTATAGAAAAAGAGAAGCCTAAGCCTAAAAAATCTAAGGGAAAATCTAAAAGTTAGTAAATGCCTTAAAAGAAAATAGTGATGAGGTTTTGTCTTCTAAAATTCCGATAGGGTATATGGACATAAGAGTTTTCGCCCACGCCACAGAAGAGGTAGATAAAGTTTTAACCGCTGTCCACAACTTTCTTCCAGCAGAATTGGTTGACACAATCACATTTAAAAGGACAAGTTTAACTGGGCATCATGGAAACCCCATAACTCTTTTGGAAGCGAGAGTTAAAGAGAAAAGCGCTGTTGAGGCGGTTTTTAAGAAATTAGCTTCCAGTTTAAGCCCCTTAGACAAGGAGCTTTTAAGAAACGAGATTAGGCAGCATTTAGAAGGAGGAAACCTTTACATCAGAATTGACAAACAATCAGCCTACCGAAACGAAGTTAAACTTTGCACAACAGACCCAATCCACTTCAGAATACATTTCCAAAAACATAATCCAGAAGAAATAATTGAAATCTGCAGAAAATTTGGGTTGCTAACATGAAAAGAGTATATGCTGATTTACATTTATGCCCAAACCTTAATGATTTGAAAAAAGTTGCTAGCATGATTAGTAAAGCCTCAAAGCTTGGATACAGCCTAATAGCCATAACTTTTCCATTAAATGCAAAAGAAGAAGAAATTGATAAAATACGAAACATAAGCAGCGAATACAAAATGGACATCGCTTCTAGAATAGACTTAAAACCCAGAACCCCGAAAGAGCTCATTTACAATCTGAGAAAGCTTAGGAGAAAATTTGAAATAATTGCCGTAATTTGCGAATCCAAAACCGTTGCGAGACAAGCAGCCAAAGACCGCCGAGTAGACCTCCTAAACTTTCCATCCCCTAATCCCCACCAACGATTTTTTGACGCTGCAGAGGCTGAATTGGCTTCGAAGGCTTTGGCATCCTTTGAAATTGACATGAAACCACTTTTAACCTTAGAGGGTCCGGCGAGGATTAGGCTTCTCTCAAGCTTAAGAAAGGAAACAGCAATTGCTCAAAAATTTCATGTTCCAATAGTCATTTCAAGCGGCGCTTCCGACGAATTTCTCATGCGAAAGCCGATGGATATGGCTTCTTTGGCTTCACTTTTTGACTTGGATGAAGCTTCAGCCACAATGGCGGTTTCAAAAAATCCAACACAAATCGTCAAAAGAAACAGGGAAAATCTCAGCCCAACGTTTGTTGCGCCTGGAATAAAGATAATCCGTAAGGGGAAGGATTGTTGAAGAAAGTGAGGCGGCGCTATTTAGCCTTAAAAATAGATTCTAACGAGCCCTTTAGCTCAAAAGAGTTTGTGGATGCTGTTTGGAGTGCGATTTCAAAGCTTTATGGGGAATATGGAGCAAGCCAAACAGGCTTAGCCCTAATTGATTATGATATGGAGAAGGGTTTTGCTGTTTTACGTGCTGCGCATACAGCTGTTAAAATGGTTAGAACCGCCCTAGCATCAATAACAAAAATTGGAAACAGGCCAGTAGCCATTCATGTGTTAATGGTTTCTGGGACAATAAAAGCACTCTACAAGAACTTGGACGATAGCGTTTATAGAAAGCTTATTTGACTGTTTTCAGTTTATACCTTGGGGGATGATGTAGCCGTCCCAGTCTGATTTATGCAGATGAGGAACTCATGACGGACAGACCCCAAAATTTACAAGTCATAAGCGAAAACGAGCTTCCCGAGCCTTCTTCCTTTTCAAACCAAAAACTAAAGCCAAAAGCATTCCAGCAAGGAATCCGCCAATATGCGCCCAATAAGCAACTCCGCCAGCAATGTCAAAAATTCCATAAAACCACTGCAACAAAAACCAAAAACCCAAAAAAACAAAGGCAGGCAAAGGCAAAATAACATAAAAAACTAATGTCAAAATCTTAGCCCTTGGATAAAGAATAAAATAGGCGCCTAAAACTCCAGAAATTGCCCCAGAAGCGCCCACAACACCAGCGCTTAAATCAGAAAACATGGGTATGCCAGTTAGCTCGCTTATCAAAGGCGCATAAAGGACGCTTAAAATATGAGTGAACGCTGCAGCCACCCCAGAAAGCAAATAAAAGCCCATATAACCAACATGCCCAAAAACATCTTCCACATTGTCCCCAAAAACATAAAGAAAAAGCATATTACCCAACAAATGAAGCCAACCAGCATGCATAAACATTGAAGTGAAAAGCGTGTAAAGCCGCTGCCCATAAATTATCTCGCTTGGAAACATAACAAATTCTTGTTCCATTTCACCCGCAAACTTAGAGTTTAAGAAAATGTTGCTGCTTGAAAGCCAATATACTGTAAAAATAACGATATTGGCAATTAGAATTAGTCGGTTAACGTGAGGAGTAGTCAAAGACCTATTAATATCTCTAAGCGGAAGCACGCACCAATCACTGAACTGAATAAAACCTTTACAGAGTATTTATGTTTAATGAATGAGGCATTCAACCATTTTGTCACATACTAGACACTCATCTGGAATAGAAGTACCCTTAGGACGCTTCTTTAAATATCCCAGAAAATGCTTACACTCTCCAGCACCTTCATGCCTAACCTCACCCATCTTAACTTTTCCAACAGAAGACGAAACGTCTTCATCTTTTTTCTCTTTAGAATCCTTTACTACAGTCACTTTTGTGAGGCAACGTGGACACGCATAATATGTTTGCGCATACCCTCGAGAGTTAACTGTTGCCAAAATCGGTTTTTGAAATGTTCCATGGCATTCGCTGCATTTAAAGAAAATATGGTGGCCCTCTTCAAGTTTTAAGGATGTTAAGCTTTTTTCCATTTTGTTCACCAGCGCATATGTATATCAAATATTTAATAAATCTTTTTGCGTACATGTCCAACAAAAAGACACAACAAAACTTAACAAAAATCAAACTCTCACCTTCTAATTCCCAATACAGATTCTGCCTTCACAACCTTATTATTCCCTTAAAAATATGGAATTTTGGGTGCAAATATTGAGCGCATGGCATGAACTTGAAGATTTACAAAAGAAAAGGGCAGAACTAGAATTTCAACTTCACTCACTAGAAGAAAAAGAAAGAATACTAGACGAGAAAGCAAGAATAATGCAAGAAAAACTCGCCATCCAAGAACTAGAAGAACACCTCAAAATCAAACACGAAGCCGTGGAGCAACTAGAATCAAAAATCATGGAACTCGAAAAAAGGATAAAAGAACAAGAAAAGAAACAAGAACGCCCCATATTCTCCGAACCCCAAGAAGAAAAAACAGAATACTTCTTCCATTAAACAATTTTAAAAATGTGGGCCTGCCCGGATTCGAACCGGGGACCTTCGCCGCGTGAGGGCGACGTCCTAACCAACTAGACCACAGGCCCCTTCAAATCCTATTTTACTCTCTAACTCTCATAATCTTTGCTATTGAATTCAAAATAAATATTCTCATTTCATAAAATCTTTCCATAAAACTTCTGAAAAAGCTCAAAGTGGAGATGAACCATTTATGAACGCTTCAAAAAGTGAGGAAACATTTGAGAGGAAAGAAAAGTTTCTGATGGTATTATGCTTTCTTATCTTTGCTTTTATCGGCTATTTCTTAACCTATTATCTTAAATTTTAGCTTAATTCTCCTTTACAACAATCTCTTTAACATCTTTCACCCAAGGAATATAAATAGCATCTTCTCGGAACCAATCAAGCAATTCCTGCACTATTCGTCCATTGTCTTCAACAGCGCTTTCTGCTACCAACTCAACACTTATTATTGCTTCTTTCTTTTTCAAAGTTTCACCTCTTAACACCATTTAATTTTAACTTTTTAAACGATGCTTCCCTTTCCGATGTATCAAAAATTAGGATTCCGAATCAGAACTAACTCTGAAACAATGTTCCATAAACTTTTTCTATAACGAAACTTTGTGATTACACTGGGGGTGCAAGTTCGGGAAATTCATAAGAATTTCTCCTTTTCTCCCTTCTCCCCTCGAAAGTGAGAAAACTTGTACCCCCAAACTATCAACAACACACTGAGAAACTTAAAGGCTTTATATCTCGTAAAACTGAAATATAAATAACTAATCGAGCACAAGCAATGACAAATTCATAGTTAAAGTCGCCGCAACCTTGAAGAAATCAAAACCCTGCTCGAAGTAGGCTTCCAATACATATGCGAAAAACAGAAGGCTATTCTTCAGAAAACATAAATAACCCAAAATGTTAAAAAATCTCCGAGGTTATTCCAAAATTAGCCGAGGTAGCTCAGCCTGGGAGAGCGCCCGGCTGAAGACCGGGTTGTCGCCGGTTCAAACCCGGCCCTCGGCACCAGAATGTTGATTTTGGACCATTCGGCGACAATATTAAACGACCATTTAGGCGAGCTCACCATAAACGATAGAGGCTACGGCATTGTTGATGCTTTCGCTGCTGTTCAACTAGCCCAAAACTTAAGCAGTATTGACAAGTCATATCTCTATGATGCATTTAGCGTTGTAACGCCCCATGAACTGCTTGAACCCTACGTCTCTTTTTATATTCAGCCAGCCTACTGGGGTCAAGGCATAGGCATTACGGCTGTAAAGTACAATTTTTGGAGCAGTGGTTCCCTGCAAACAATTAGTCTGCTGTTTCAGCTGAGCGTTTGGCACGTTTGGAAGGATAGTACATACCTTGTTTCAGCCATCCACTCTAAGAAGGCCTTGTAACGTTAAAGCTGCTTTGCAACGACAACATATACGCAGAACTAACTCCGCAACAACAAATAAAATTAACATTCATACTACTCGCGCCAAATGAAACCAGAACGTTCATATTCTACGCTGAAGGCCACTACTACACCATAACAAGCTAAAATGGGTTTTCTAGTGCACTTTAAGAGTCTTTTTAAGAAATTCTATGGCTGTTTTTGCTTCTTCTATAGCGGCTTTTATCCTTGTAAATCCGTGTCCTTCGTTTTCTTGTACTCTGAATTCGTGAGGGTGATGCATCTCCTTGAGTTTTTTGACAAATTTTTCTGTTGGTTCAATTGGGCATCGGGAGTCATGTCTTCCTGCAATTATTAGCACGGGTGCTTTAATATTGGCAATATGAGTTATTGGAGACCTATCACGGTAGAGTTCTTCCTTTTCCTCCAGAGTCCCTCCGAAAAGTTCATGATCGGCACTACGCATGAAGGCATCTTCTATGTAATACTCCTCTACCCAATCAGCAACAGGCACCAAAGCCACTCCAGAAGCAAAAACTTCGGGCTTCTTTGTGAGGGCTATTAGGGTCATAAAACCGCCGTAAGAGCCACCAATTATTGCAATTTTGGATTTGTCAACTTCAGCTAGTTTAGCTAGCCATTTAGCGCCATATACAACATCTTCTAAGTCTCCGCCGCCAGGATCGCCTATGTCCATATTGCGAAATTCTTCTCCATACCCCGTTGACCCCCTAAAGTTTGGGGCTAGAACAGCAAAACCGCTTTGAGAAAGAGCTTGCAAGTATGGTGACCACGCATCAAAGGTTTGCGCCCAAGGGCCTCCATGAGGCCATACAACAGCTGGATAGGGAGGTTTCCCGCATCCAGCCGGCAAGTACCAAGCGTGAATCTTCAAGCCGTCAAACGACTCATACCATATAGATTTAGGCTTAGAAAGTTCAGCTAAATTCACTTTGCATTCTGTTGTGGTTAGAGGAGTTAAAGTACCCGATTCGGTTTTGTATAGATAGAGGCTGTGAGGTGACGCCATAGAAGAGTGGACGGCTACTATCCTTTTTCCATCTTTGCTTATTCTAAACGCATGGATTGTTCCTTCTAAAAATGGGAGCGCAGTTTTTTCTCCGTCCAATGGATGCTCGTATAGGCGCGTTCGGCTATATTTACTCACAACGTAATATACTTTGTCGCCTTTTGGACTCCAACCTATCTCTTGTGTGCCACTTGCTTCTTCTCCTTCTTCAAGATCTAAGAAAAAGTGTTCTTCGCCTTTAAATTCTTGAATAACAACTTGATTTCTGCCTTTTAAATTGCTTATGAAGGCTAATTTCTTGTCATCGGGCGACCACGAAGGCTGTGCTTCTTTAGAACCATCTTTGAATTTGTAGCTGATTACATCGCTGGGATCATTCCTGTTTAAAACAGTAACTTGTAGATTTTTTGGGTCTTTACCACCAGCTCGCTCAGTGCATGCGATCCATTTTCCGTCATGAGAATACTTAGCGCCAAGCAATAGTGCTTTTTGTTCTTTTAAAATAAAGCTCTCGCCAGTTTCTAGGTTGAAAATTTCGATGCCGCTAGAGTCTTTGGTTCCGTAACTGCGCATGACTTCCTTTCCGTTAGGATGCCATGCACTACCCACCGTTCTATAGGCATTCTTTGTAATCCGCTGAGGATTTTCACCTTTATTTGATGCCAGAAACAAGTGGTGAAGCTCATTCCCATCCTTGTCTTGGAGATAAAGAATGCGATCTCCAGTTGGCGATAAAAACCCAATCATAGTAGCGTCATTTCCGCTTGTAACTTGCGTTGGTTTAGAGTTTGGTTTTGTTTCTAGAAGGTAAAGTTGAGGTATTCCAGCGGGATTTGAAGAGTAGAGAACGGATTTTCCGTCAGAAGCGAGATCAACATGGTATATGAGAGGAATTTTGAATAAGTCATCTGCTGAAATTGTCATGTAAACTATCACCCCAAGAAGTGTTTAAGTATATTATTTTATACTTAAATTATTTGCGTAAAACCGGAAGTTATCCCATAAAAATATAAAAGTCGCATTTTCGTTGATGTAGTGAGCTTTGAAAATTGAAATTATGTTAGAAAACGGGTAGTATAGCACATGATGAACTTGTAAAAGTGCGGTAAAAGGTAAATTCAAAATTTTAGCTTGTAACCCAGATGAAGGGAATTTCTATAATAACTTCTTAATTAAATAAATTTTGGCTTAATACATTATGGGTCTTTTTGTCCGTATCTGCTTGTTGCTGTTACCACGTCGTAAATGTTTATTATGCCGTCGTCTAGCCAGTCAACGTTTGGGTTATAGTTTGCATCTCCCATTTTTAGGCCGTATATGCTTGTTATCAGGACAACGTCGTAGATGTCTATGTCTCCGTCACAGCCGCCGTCGCCTGGGATAGTTACTGTAATGACGCTGTATGTGGCGGTGGTGTCTTCTATGCTTGTTTCGCCTAGAGCGGGCCACACATAAGCCCTTATTGTGTAGTTGCCCTTAGCGAAGCTGGAGGTGTTCCATGTTAGGGTTATGATTGCGTATGAACCGCTTGTCAAGGTTACCTCGGTGCGGTTGACTGCTGTGGTGTTTGCGTATAGTATGACGTTGAAGGTTTCTGTGGAGTCGCCCTTATTCACCACTGTTACGTTAACAGGCATGCTATTGCCTTTCCCTATGATTGTTTTGGAAAGCACAATTTCAGCAGGCGCGCGCTTGGTTTTCGTCAATGGATACCTGTCAGTGTTGTTAGCGTTAATGATGTATGGTGTGTCACCTATACAGTCGCTCCAAGTTTCGTTCTGGTAGGGGCCGCCGTACAAGTCTTCGCCCGTGTAGTCGCTCCAGTAGTTTCCGCCAGAAGGATAGCCATCATCCCAATAGTTGACGTAGTTTGGCGGGTCAATCTCAACCTGTTGAGTGTTGTTGATGATGTTGTTGTGGAAAAACCTGTTTTTGGAAGAAAACGCAAGCTCAATGCCAAGTTCATTGTTTGTTATGTTATTCCCACTTATACTGTTGTAAAAGGAGTATGACTCAAAATGGATGCCTACCATATTGTTTGTTAAATTGTTGAATCTTATTTCGTTGTAGGAGGAATCGTTTAGATAAATTGCATAGAAAAAAGTCATTATTTTGGTGTTCGTGACCGTCATATTTTTTTGGAAAGAACTATCCCCTTGTTCGGATATACTTTTAAACCTTGAATGGTGTATCCAGATCCGTCAATGATTATGTTGTCTCTCTCCACTATAATACCGTCGCCAGAACTTGTAATGTTATCTGTTAAAGTATACGTCACATTATCAAACGTTACAATTGGGGCGTCTGGCGGATCTACGCTTCCATCAGCCCTAATATAAACTGTTCCATTCCAATCACTTTCAGCCTCCCGAACGTTGAATGTCAAAGCTAAAGCGCCTATTAAAAACAAAGCCAGCAAAATCACTAAAACGACTCTACCGACCATTCCCATCCCTCTAAAAAATAACTACAAACTTTGGCAACAAATTGTCTTCCTTCTCAATATATATCATCCAAAATATATCATCCAAAAAATCTTTTATGCTTTACGGGAATTATTATTCCTCCATCGCTGGTTCCTGAACCCAACAAGCATCATAAGTCTTATTCCATTCTTTGATGGAATTTTGCATCAATACTTTTTGGTCTCGCTTATACAAAAACTTGAAGCCTCACCAAACCAAAAGGTGTAACAACAAAAATTAAAACAATTTAGCCGTCAATTTTCGCCTTAATTTTTGGGATAATTTCTTTCTGCGCTTGCACCAAGCCAAAAGTTGTAATTTTGTATTTATCTTCAATTTTTGCAACCATATCATTTTTAACCAGTTCACCAAGTCTCGTACTGGTAATCTTCCCACTTTTCCCAAGTTTCGCTTGCAACTCCTCTTTAGAAACACAATCACTTTCAACTAAGCCGAGTTGAAAACCCACCGTTTTGGCTAAAAGTAATAATAACAATGTTTCATTGTCCGTAAGCTTATCTTTAGAAACCAACAAGTTCACTCCCTCCATAGAAAAGGCAATTAAGCCCTCACAATCTTTTACAAGCTTCTGCAAATCCACACTAAGCATAAGTTTCTTTGCAATTTCAAAAGAAGGAATAAACTCGCCGAAAAACTTGTTTAAGCTAAGCCAAACCTCTTCTAGGTTGCCGCTAAACGTTTTTTCAGCATCTCTAAATTTAACTTGAACCGTAATCTTATCCATTTCACCACTCAAGCCATTTTACCTCTGAGCCTAGCCAAAACTTCATCCTCAATCCATCTTTCGCCCTGAATAGTTAACTTAAACTCGGGCTTAGCTGGGTCCGGCTTAAAAACCTGACCACGTTTAGTCATTTCATTCAAGCGTGCGGGAACCATACATTTTATTCCGCTAGACTCTAAAAGCTTCTGTATTTGCGAAGCCGTATTCTTGTGTTCATCCGAGGCATACAAAACTAAACCTATGGCTTCATAATGCGTAAGATTCTCACGAGTGATTACCACGGGGCCTTCCGTAGTGAATTCCACTATACCCTTAAGCTGAGCAGTAGAGGGAACAAGCTTACTTGAAACAGCATTCGAAACTTTCTCCATGAAATTCTCTGGAAAAGTCTCTAACATGCTGAGAATTTCTTGTGGGCTTTCACCTTCAACCACAATTTCTCCGAAAGGAGTTCTAATTCGAGCCTTAACCTTTTTCATTAGCATTTTCCTCTTTTCAAGTTAAAACTTCTTTTTCAGCAAGGATATAGACATAACCAGCGTCAGTCTTCCAATGCCTCACCAATCCCTTTTTAACAAGCCCCGTCAAAACCCTCGTCAAACTATTTCCGGGGTAAGAAAGCCCATTAGCCTTTAAAGCTTCTCTCAACTCTTCAACTGTGCGGGGACGCCACTTCCCCCAATCCGTTTCAAGGATTCGCAAAATAGCCTCATCACACTTTTCAGTCCGCAGAATCTTAGGATACTTTTGTACTAGGGCTTCATCCTTAGAACCCTCAGCCGCCGCCTTCACAGTAAGCGTTGCCACAGTCTTTGGTTTCAAACCCTCAAAAGCCCTATGCAAATTTGCAGCCAAACTAGGCAGGTTTTCAATTGTCTTCAAAACCTCCTCTCGGGTCCCACAAATTTCAACTTCATACTCACCGGTTCTTAAACGAAAAACAAAGCTTCTTGACCTACTTTCAGCCTTTTTAACCTTCAATTTCATCCCTCAATAAATAATGCATCATACACTTTTAGAATTTACGGATTTGCTGAACCCTATTACGTTTTCCTTCAATTTTTCAACACCAAAACTTATATCAAAGTGCAAATAATAACGAAAGAGTCTTTGGGTGCAGCTCATGTCTTGGAAAATAATGTCGGATATTGATCCGCTAAGAGCGGTATTGCTTCATAAACCTGGTAAAGAAAATGAATGGGTTTCTCTCGCGCTCACCAGTCCTTGGGGTGCGATTGCTTTTCCACGCGGAGCAAGAGCTGCTTGTGAACATCAAGAGTACGTTAAGTTAATAAAAGAAAATAGCGACACAAAAATTTACTTCATTGAAGAGTTATTAAATGATATTTTAAATAAAGTGGATAAAAAAGAAAGAAGTCAATTTCTTTTGGAAGTATTTGGAGAGGAAAGATACTCAAAAATTCGTAAATTTTTAGCTGATGAGGAAATAACCGCCGACCACATCCTCGGACGTGTTCACCCGTTTAAATATGTGATGGACTCGGAACTTATTATTAAACCCATAGGTTCATTGATTTGGGCGCGAGATTTCTCAGTTGTTACACAGGGGGGACTTGTAATATCCCATTACAATGGATTATTTGCACGAAGAAAAAATGAAACCGGCGTAGTAAAAGCAATTTATAAATGGCATCCTGAATTTCAAAAGAATCTTACCATTCTTGAAGATTTCTCGCTTAAGGAGAAATTATTTCTTCAAGGAGGGGATGTGATTCCAATAGACGAGGAAGCCATTGCTGTGGGAACCGGCGGAAGGACTACAAGAAACGCTGTTGAACATTTAGCCAAACTATTATATGAAAATTCTAATGTGAAAACAGTCTATAGCGTCAATATGCCAAGCATGCTCGATGCTCCGAAACGTAAAACACCAAATATTCTTAACGCACTATGGATTCATCTTGATTCATTCTTCAATTTTGTAGACAACAATAAAGTTGTAACGGTTCTTCCAACTTTTAGAACCCATCTAAAGCAAATTTTATACAATATCATGAAAATAACGAGGAAAGACGCAATTACGGAAATGAAAAAAGAAGGAACAAAACCTTCAATTTTAAGAAGACAGGTTTCGCCAGTGCCATCTCTAAAAGATATTAAAAACATTGGAAAATGTACCGTTTTAAGAAGGGGAAAGAAAGCTGAGACGAAAAAAGATTTCTTAAAAGCTTTAGTTGAGGACGACAAGTTGAATAAAGACGAAATCATAACTGTTGGTGGTTCCCCCGAAGATTACCCAAATACTTATGAGTATATAGATGCTGTACTTAGAGAATTTCGTTTTCAAGCTGCAAACGTTTTACCATTAAGAAAAGGTGTGGTGATAGCTTACGATGAGAATAAAGCTACCTTGAACGCCCTTAAAAATCATGGTATAAAAGTATTAACATTTACTGCTCCCCAACTTAGCTTCGGAATGGGTGGTCCACATTGTTTAGCAATGACGCTTTTCCGAAAGTAAAGGCTTTTCAATATTTGAACATAGGCTTTACATTAGCTGAGTTTAGTCAAAAATGAGGCTTTTACATCGATTTTATTTTAGTTTCCTGACGAAAGTGGATACCAGCCATATAATGACGCCATAAATAACTCCATTAAAAACTGCTATCACCAAAATTGTGGCTGGAATACCTAACACTGGATAGTCAGTTTTCGGAACTCCCAAACGTTCATAAAGCATTTCTCCTGGAGGGATTGCTGAAAAGGCTAATGTTGCCAATAGTAGAATTAAGAAAACTGCGATGAATACTATGGCTCCTTGTCCCCTCATTTTTGAACCAGCCTTACTCGCCTAAAGAAGCCTTAATCCTTTATAAGCCTTGCCAATTTTACGTCTTTTCAATTCTCCATTTTACACCTTGAGGAGTATCCTCAATTATTATGCCCATGGCTTTAAGCTGTTCTCGAATTTTATCTGCAGTTTGCCAGTCTTTTGCTTTTCTTGCTTCTTCCCTTTTTCGGATTAGTTCTTCCGCTTCCTTTGACAGTTTTTCTTCCTTCTTAACCTCGCCTATGACGCCTAAAACCTTGTCAAAACTCATCATTAAATTGTAAACTTCCATTGCTTCTTCTTTGCTTAGCATGTTATCATCCATAAGCTTGTTCACTTCTGATACAAAATTGAACAGGGCTGCCAATGCGATGCCTATGTTTAGGTCGTCGTCCATGGCTTCTTCAAAATCCCTTTCTACACTGCGCATGAGTTCCTTTATCTTTTCTCCACAGCCTTTTCCATTTGCATCCAAAAGTCGATAAACAAAATTTGTTAGACGGTCGACAGCACTTTTTGCTGCTTTTAATCCTTCAAAGGTGAAGTTTAGCTGTTGCCGATAATGGGTTGATATGAGCAGAAAGCGAACAGCCTTTGGGTCGTAACCCATTTTAATTAAATCCCTTAAAGTGTAGTAGTTTCCAAATCTTTTTGCCATGCGCCTTCCTTCAACAAGCAAGTGTTCGTTGTGAAGCCAATAATTCACGAACTTTTTGCCCGTGGCGGCTTCGCTTTGGGCAATCTCGTTTTCATGGTGAGGAAAAATTAGGTCAACTCCGCCACTGTGAATGTCTATTGTTTCACCCAAATATTTCATTGCCATTGTTGAACATTCAATATGCCATCCAGGCCTTCCCTTTCCCAATTCGGTTTCCCAAAAAACGTCGCCGTCCTCCTCATCCCAAGCCTTCCACAAGGCGAAATCGCAAGCTTCCTCTTTCGCATACTCTTGCACCTTCACTCTAGCGCCTACTTTAAGCTCTTTAACTTTAAATTTTGAAAGTTTTCCATAATCCTTAAACTTTGAAATGTCATAGTAAATTGAACCATCTTCAGCTTTGTAGGCGTAGCCCTTCTCCATCAGTTTTTTAATTAATGAGACCATTTCTGGAATGTGTTCTGTAGCCCTTGGATAAAACTCCGCTTTCTCAATGTTCAATGTGGTTATGTCTTCAAAAAAGGCTTGGATAAAGCGTGCCGTATGCTCCTTAAGCGGAATACCAAGCTTACGGGAAGCCTCAATGGTCCTATCATCCACGTCTGTAAGGTTCATCACCTGCGTCACTTTGAAACCACAGTATTCCAGCCATCTCCTAAGCAAATCTTCAAAAATAAAGGCTCTAAAGTTTCCTATGTGGGCAAAATCCCAAACTGTGGGTCCGCAAGTGTACATTTTAACCTTTCCTTTCTCCAAAGGGATGAACCTTTCCTTTTTGCGGGTTAAAGTGTTAAAGAAATGCAAATTTTCCGCTGAGGCTTTCATGGCTTTCCTTTTTAAAAGATGTTGATGAAGGATTTAAGGATTTTATTCTTAAATGGTTAATCGTATTTTCTTAGTTTTATCATTTCCCTGAAGTTTTTAAGGTCTTTAGCCACATATCTAAGAAAGTGCAGTTCTTCCATCATCCTTGCGAACTTCACAAATTCTTCGTTGATTTTTTGAAGGTATTGTTCTTTTTCGCTCATTCATGTCAAGCCTCATATGCGCTTGGAGTGAAGGGCTTTCATTGTTTTTTGGCTAACCTCATGCAGCCATTTCCGTCATCGAGGAGAAAGGAGAAGGCTTCGAAAAACGGAAAAACCGATTCTTGGCTGCTGGTGGTTTAGCCTTCAACCTCAGCCCTCCATACTGCATCGTAAGACTTAAGACGCTTTACATCTATAAAAGCATTACTGAATAAAACGAACATACAAACATCAAATATACGCTTTAGCCTATAGCCAAAATTCCTTCCAAAATCTTCTTTTCCGGAATCTCCAACTGCTTCGAAAGCCAAGTTTTTAATAAAGCCGTTGGCTTTGGAAGTTCGCCGCTGTAGGTTATGATTTGATTGTCCTTTAAGGCGTCCGCTTGAAAGGTTTTTTCGGCTTCTCGGTAAAGGAAGGATAATGTTTGGGCTTGGTGAGCTAAGGTTTGGAAGTCTTCCCATTGCTTACAGCGCAAAATTACTGGTGGTCCCCGCACCTCCCTAACTTGTAAGGTTTCCAGTTTTTGTTCTGGTGCCGGTGGCGCTGGTAGTGGCGGTGCCGCAGTTGCGGAAGCTTCGCGGGATGTTGATAAGTAAGTTATCAAGCCTGTTATTTCATTCTGTAATGCGGTTAACCTCTCTTCCACCTTCTCTATTTTGCCGCTTAATTCGCCAGCATCGCCCAACCTTTCGGTTATGTTTCCCAACTCGTTTATTAGTCTGTCCAAGTCCTTCTCATGCTCTTTTAGAACGTTGATTATGAAGTCTAGGGCTTCGAAAGCCTCGTCTTTCGATGGGGCTTTTTTGGACATGGCTTTTCTACCTTTCCTCTGACATATTAAATGCCTTTCTTTATAAATAAGCATAGCGAATCCTTAAAACTTATCCACATGAAGACATATCCATACTTATTGAAAATTAAAACTGTTATACACAGAGAGTTAAAATACATCCTATTTTCAAAAGAAGAAAACATCTGCAATCTAAAATGGTGTATTCTTTTTAGTTGATGGACCGGGCGGGATTTGAACCCGCGGCCTCCACGATGCCAACGTGGCGATCATTCCAGGCTGATCTACCGGCCCTTGTGAAAGAGTAAACGGAATAAAAAACTATTAAGGATTTTGCAGAGAAGGAGAATTCCTAAAAATGAAAAGGGGATGTGGAAAATGGCTATACGTTGCTGGTTGAAGGCATTTTCTTTCTGGTCACTAATAGTATTGCAATTGCTGCCACCGCGCCCACCACTACAATAAGCACTAAAATTATTACCCATGCATCGCCTAATGTTGGACCTTGAGCTTGTAGGACATTTATGATCGCCGTTCCTGATTTGGCTGTGTATCCATCCGCATCTGTTATGTTAAGGTAGATTTCGTATGTGCCACTGCTTGTTGGCGTGAAGGTCAAGCTACTTGAGGTTGCGCCTGATATGGCTGTTCCATTAACATACCATTGATAAGTGTATGGTGAGGCTCCACCGCTTACTGAACCTGTTAGGCTTACTGATTGACCCAATGTTATTGATGATGTTAGTGGTGTTATTGTTGCGCTTGGAAGTGGAACATCTTCTCCGCGGGCGATTGCTGCGTTACATTCTTTTATTAAGGCTTTGGCTCGCCAGTGATAATCAAAAAGCCCAGTGCAAACATCAAATTTCTGCTTGGCAGCCGAATAATGCTTGTCATAAAAATATTGCAAGCCTTGAAGGAATGCCTCATCAACCGGACCTCGTTTATTTTTGCTTTTCACGTTTGCCTCCTCTAAAATGCTGTTTGCAACATTGCTCTCAATCAAGAAATTAAACCCTGCAACTTGAATTCCTTCGCGCACTGCTCCCATGCTGCAAATGCCGATAACTTCGCCTTTATCGTTTAAGCCTGGTCCACCGCTCATTCCATAAGTGAGGCTGGCGCTTGTTTCGAAGCATGGCGTCTGAGTGCTTGTCAACCGTTTTTGACTTATTCTTCCCTCTTTCATGGACGGAGCCAGCAAAGTTTCAACTCCCAATTCCTCTGCGAAAACTGTGACATCAGCGAATCCGAAAGAGTAAACATTAGAACCAGTGGTGACAGCCGATGAGTCACCCATGAGCAATACGGGACAGTAGTTTGACGGCGGTTCAATTTTCAATAATGCTATGTCCCTTTCATAGAAGGGGCTTACATCTATTATACGGGCAACCCAACCCTTACTTTCCACATCAGTCAGCGTCGGTCTAACTTCGCCAAGAACAGCATAGATTTGCCGAAGAGAATCTTTTATTTCTCCATAAGCCATCATGTAATTCCAAAGCAACTCTAACTCTTCAGTGGTGAAATAGTAACCAGCCTCTTCGAGTTCTTGAACTATATTGTAAAAGGCTGTTTCAATTAAGAAATATTTTGTGTACAAGTCTTGTGTTATGTCTTTGTGGGTAAAACAGAAAATCACATGTCCAGCAGTGACTATATAACCGTCTGCGCTGACGAAGAATCCGGAACCCACTGCCCATACGCTTACGGGAACAAGGAAATATGTCGTCAAAGGTTCCCAGTAAATATTGGGATAGTACACTTTGATGTTGGCGTCAATCTGCGAGTAAATAAGCACTGTGGAAGCCTCACCCAACTCAGCAATCAATGAAGGTGAATAGGTTGTAGTGGTTGCAGCGTTGCTGAATTGCACTTTCGCTAAGAAGTTCATGCTTATTAAAAGTAGTAGCATTATTGCTTTAGTTATGGTTGATTTCTTTATTTTTATTCCCTCCAAACTTTTGTGTGGTTCATTTAAAACAAGTGTTTATAAATAGTTTATTAAGTTCAAGTAAAAAGCCAAATTCTTAACTCTTATTCATCGAAAGTCGGATTCAGAATTAGAATAATAATCAATTTCATAAAAATTTTGAAAAATACAAATTAATCACCATGCACAAGCCTTTTCACAATTCACCCTGTGAAATATCGTCCAGACACCACATGAGCCCGACACCTTGGGCGGTTGGGGGCCGCAGGCTGAACCGGTCGGCCGAAGCCTTCCGGCTTACACCTCGGCTCCATCAAACCCATCTTCTATGGGAGCCCTCGTCCCCTCGGCGCGGGCTGTTGCCAGCCCAGCCATTTGGGGGATTGGCTGCCTATTTTCGGGAGAGGCTTCGGGCTTAGATGCTTTCAGCCCTTATCCTCAACGGCGTGGCTGCCCGGCGTTTGCCCTATCGGACAACCGGTAAACTAGAGGCCACAGCGTCCCGTTCCTCTCGTACTGGGGACCCTTTCCCCTCAGGCAGCCAGCACTCCCAGCAGATAAAGTCCGACCTGTCTCACGACGGTCTAAACCCAGCTCACGTTCCCTTTTAATAGGCGAGCAGCCTCACCCTTGGCCCCTTATGCAGGGCCAGGATAGGAAGAGCCGACATCGAGGTACCAAGCCGCGGGGTCGATGGGGACTCTCGCCCGCGACGAGCCTGTTATCCCTGGGGTAATTTTTCTGACACATCCAGCCCCCACTAAAGGG
>JAVZLM010000001.1:0-225240 GCA_038883775.1 Bathyarchaeia archaeon | reverse complement strand
AACTTCAAAAGAATATGATAATACTCCCTAGCCTTAGCTTCAATAAGTCTTCCATGTTCTACTTTCCGCTGCAAAACCACCCCAGTCTTCAAAATCTTCTCTCGACAAGCCAAAGGAACCTGCAACTCCACACTATGCCAATACTCCGCCCACTTCTGACGTTCCCGCTCAGCCCCCCACTCACTCCAATGCCTCAAAAACTCTTCCTTAGAAAGCCCCGTAGGTCCCGGGTTCAATGACCGCACAAACAAACTTTCAAAAGAACCCCTATGGGATACAAGACTCATAGATGGCGGGCCCGCCGGGAATTGAACCCGGGACCTACGGGTTAAGAGCCTCAACCCAACCCGTGCAGCGGTTTGGTCCGCCGCTCTAACCTTACTGAGCTACGGGCCCACCTTTAGGCTTTTCTATTTATGCAGTTTAATAGCACTTTAATAAGTTTAGCTTTCCGACATGGGGTTTATTATTCCAAAATATATTCTTACGCCAGGTTGTATTAGATAAATGAAGATGAATGTGTCGATTAAAAGCACTAGAATTCTAAGTATAAAGAGTATGTCAAAATGGAAGGCGAGAATTAACTGGTTTTATGGATAATAGTATGCCCATTAAAGTAAAGGCGAAAACTGTGAACCAAGCCCACCTTCTGCCTCTATAAAATCCATAGGCAATAAAGCAGTATGCAATAGACAAAACAGAAAACAGCACAATTAACGGTAATAAGAGGAAGATTTTGTTAAAAAGAACGTCAAGTCTAAGGCTGGAAAGCCCAACTAACATTAAGGCTGAAACTGTTGATAATAGGCTTAATATTATGTAAAGCGCACTTACAAGAACAACACCGAAGGGACGCTCAGAAGCTATGCTTGTTCTTGGCGTTAAATGTTCCCATTTTGTGTTTAGGTAGGCGGTGGAACATGCGCCGAACTCTGACAACAAAATGCTTATAGTAAAAATGGAGGGAGATGGTGGAAATCTTGGAAATGTCATCAATAAGCCCAATAACCCGCCAATCCAATAACCCACAACAGTGCCGATTATCAGTGATATGATAGTGTTTGCAATGTTTTCCATAAAATTGTGCTTGCAAATTGAATATAAAATGACAAAAAATAGGGCAGAATCTAAAATGAAAACAATCACGCTTAAAATGTAAGTTATGAAGCTAAATTCTGCGGGCGTATAACCTAATTCGTGAAGAAACAATGGTAAAGTGGGAGAAACGAATTCGTAAAATCCACCAAATGCGCAAAAAATAAGCGCTACCAAAAGCACTTGCACGTGAAATGTTTTCAAATTGTATTTGACAACCGACAAATTCATCCCTCTTTATATATCTAAACCAATTTTAAGTTTCCATGATACCAATAAAAGGTCAATAGTTTTTAAGAATTATCATTCATATTTTGTTGTTGAGGTTGAGGCGTTGGGCGAAATAGTCTTTGTTGGACTTGGTTTGCACGACGAGTTGGGAATAAGTTTGCGGGGCTTGGAGGAGGTTAAAACTGCAGAAAGTGTTTTCATAGAACTTTACACGAATCTTATGCCAAATTTTTCAATAAAACGGTTTGAAGCCCTTTCTGGAAAAAGTGTTCGGATGGTCTCGCGAAAGGAACTTGAGGAGGAAAATGGAAAAATCATAATGGAAGCGGCTATGAAGGGTAAGGCTGTGCTGCTTGTTCCAGGAGATCCGCTGATTGCAACAACCCATATAGCCATAAGGATACATGCCCAAAAACTTGGAATAAAAACTCGGTTAGTTCACAGTGCATCCATAATTTCGGCTGCGGTGGGCTTGTGTGGCTTGCACAATTACAAGTTTGGAAAAAGCGTTACGATACCATTCCCAGAGAACCCTTCAGAAACGCCCTATGAGGTTATAGCCCAAAACAAGATGAGTGGGCTTCACACCCTCTGCCTATTAGATATAAAAGCTGAAGAAAAACGCTGCCTAAAAATTAGTGAAGGTTTAAAAATGCTTTTAAAAGTGGAAGAGAAAAAGAAAAAGAAAGCCGTCACAACGGAAACCCTCGCCGTTGGAGTAGCCAGAGCAGGAAGCCCCAACCCAACAGTAAAAGCCGACTTCGTAAAAACGCTTTTGAACTATGATTTTGGAGAACCACCATACAGCCTAATCTTTCCAGCAAAGCTCCATTTTATGGAAGCGGAAGCCCTCATAACATTGGCTGAAGCCCCCAAAAAAGTTATGGAGATGGTTATGTGAGTTTGGAGGAGCTTGTTTCAAAGTATATAGCTTCTGCTGAAAAAGTCTTTAATGACTTGCAGATTTCTGAAACTCCATTCACATTTGATACTAAAAGTGTTAATGGGGTTGTGGAGTTTGCTAAAGCCTATCTGGATGATGCAAAGTATTATATGGATAGAAAGAGATTTGAGGTAAGCTTGGCTTCTGTTGCTTACTGCGAAGGCTTGTTGGACGCATTAAGACTGTTGGGAGCCGTGAAGTTTGAGTGGCCGAAAAAGGGGAAAAGAGAAAAAGAAAGATAGTTCTGGCTTCAGGCGTATTCGACCTACTACACTTGGGGCACGTGCGATATCTTGAAGAAGCGAAAAAAGCTGGGGGCAGAAACGCTGAGCTAATAGTTATTATAGCAAGAGACAGCACGGTTGAAAAGCGGAAAGGAAAGAAGCCCATAATGCCGGAACATCAAAGACGAGCTTTGGTGGAATCCTTGAAAGTTGTGGATGAAGCTATTTTGGGTTATGAAGAATTTGACATTGGGAAGGTTGTTGAGAAAATTAAGCCAGACGTTATTGTTGTGGGATACGACCAAGATAATATGGAGCTAGCCGTGAAAAATTACGTGAAAGCCAAGGGATTAAGAATAAAGATTGTGAAAATTGGAAAGTTTGGAGAGGACGAATTGGACAGTTCCTCAAAAATTAAGCAGAAAATTATTGAAGATTTTAAAAGATGAAAAGTCATGTTTAAGAGTTCTAAAAAGTATATGCCGACTTACGTAATCATAGCATTGAACATAATTGTTTACATTTATACATCGGTAATTGGCGGAAACTTTATAGAAACCAGCAATGAGGTGATTTTGTATTATGGTCAAGTAAACTTCTATGTTTTATATCAAGGTTGGTATTGGCAACTTTTTACATCCATGTTTGTCCATGTCAGCATTATACACTTATTGGGTAACATGTTTTTCCTGCTTATTTTTGGGCTTAGAGCGGAAGAAATGTTTAACATCCAAGAATACCTTATAATATACTTTCTAAGCGGTTTAGCTGGAAACCTTTTGTCATTAGCTTTTGGACCTTACAGCGCCCCAAGAGTTCTTTTTGTTTCTGCCGGAGCTTCTGGAGCCATTTTTGGAATGTTCGGAGCATGCATTATTTATATTCGACGTGCGGTCGGCCAGTCAATAATGACCGCATTAATGTACGCCTTCTTTTTGTTTATTATTAACATCCGTCCGGGCGTGAACTTTCTAGCGCATTTTGGCGGTTTGGTTGTGGGATTATCAATAGGGTATTGGTTAGCGGCAGCACGAAAGACCAGAACAATATACAAGTATAGCTATTCTTACCCTTGAAGTTAGCGTTTACCTAAAAGATTTTTTAGATAGGCGATGTTTCTTTGAATTTCATCTTTACCGCAGATCTTTCCATGACCGGGCACAATGTTTTCTATGTCAAGTTTATTTAGCTTTTCAAGACTTTGTATCCACAATCTCCACTCTTTTTGTCCTCCAAATCTTGTGGTTAAGGGCATTCCCTCGTAAATGGTATCGCCAGCAAAGAGCGTTTTTGATTTTGGATGGTAAACTGATATTTCACTTGGCACATGTCCAGGAGTGTAAAGCAGCAGTAACTCATCATCATCTACTTGAAGAGCGGTATCTTTGGTGAAAGTTTCATCAGGCAGAAAAAGTTTTACATCGCCAAGTATTTCCTCAGCTTTTTCTTTAGTGTATAAAGACTCTTTAACCATAAGCTTAATTATTAATGCTTTATACGAATTGATAATTGGCTTAAACCAAGTATGATATGTCCTATGGGAGAGAAACTTACGAACATTTTCATGGGTAATAACTTTTGCGCCAGCTTCTTTGAATACTCGCATACCGAAAATGTGGTCTGAATGATGATGGGTAAGGATAAGAATAAGGTTATCTTTTCTTCCAGCCATTTTCCTTGACTGTTCCAACAGATAGCTTCCATCTGCAATCGTCATACCTGCATCGACGTGAACAATGGAATTTTCTGTTATGATAAATCCCGCATTTGTACCGCCAGCACTGCTTGAAGGATGGAAAAGCCCAATAACACCATACACTTTGTTGTTTAAACGATGAACACTCATTGAAACCCCTTCATGGAAGTGTTAAAACTTCTACCTTAACTTTGTGTCCATCCTTGAGTTTAAGGTGCTTCCGCAAAAAAACAGAAGCAATGACTTCAATCACTGAAGCGTCATAATGGCTTCTTAAAGCCAAAACGAGGGCGCCCTTCACTTTATTCTCTATTATTGCGGGGTAAGCCTTCACTGGTCCAAAGGTGCGATTTTCGTTTCTGAAACCTTCAATTTCAATGGCTGGGTAAGCCTCAAGTTCAGAACGAGTTTTAACATCATAATCCGTAGTAAGCTTCAAATTAAGCGTTCCTGGATATGGGTCGAAACCCAATTTTTCTATAAACTGTTTTCGGTAAGGCTCTTTTGAAATGTAGTAGGCGCCTTCACCCAAACCACTAAAAACAACACCTTCTAAAGTTATTGATGGCGGATATTGAGCTTCCATTAAAAAGTGCAGATTCGAATAAAGCTTTTTCAACTCTTTAAGTCCAGAATCAGTGATTTTTATTAGGCAGCCGTCAGGCGTTATGGTCCTTTTAATCCAACCCATATTGTCCAACTCAATCAAGTAGCGGGAAGCCGTCTGCTGAGAAGCGCCTAGTTTTCTAGCCAAATACTCTGAAGAAATTTTTGCAGTTCTACGGTGCGCCCCCATCTCAGCCAACTTCAAAAGCGTAAAAAGATTACGCCACTCATGCTTTTCGGCAGCCATCCCAAAGCCTCACTATGTTTCCTTTAAAAGGAAAACTGCATATTTAAACGGCTCGAAAAATCCTTTAGCGGTTTATACTTCATAGCATGTTTTGTTCGCTTGAACGAATACCTCGCGTAAATCTGTGACATAAACTGATACTTGCACATCAGAATCTGTGACGACTGTAAAGGATATGATGTAGGTGCCGTTGCCATAATCTGTTATGGAAAGGTTGTTAGATGAGGTAACGGGCAACCAAACTCCAGAGTTTTTATAATATAATATTATGTTTTTAGCTAGGGTTGGTTGCCCATCATTCAAAACTTGGCATAATAAACTAACAAGCTTCTCTGAGTCGTTAATTGTTGTGTAGTAACCATCCAGTGTGATGGAGGTTGTTATGTTGACGCTGTAATTGGCTGTAAGGTTGACCCTTAAACCGTAAAGCCTTAATGTGAAATCTGCGTAAGCGCTTGAAACTCCCAAGCCGTTGGTGTCGCTCCATGAAAGCCGTATGCCATCAGCATAGTTTGAATCGCTTAGAAGAGTGAAGGATAGGTTGCATATTCCGAACTGAGTTAGGCTTCTACAAACTTGAGAAAGAACGTCCAAGTTTGTTTCCAAGACTAATTTTTCTCCGCCCTTTGAAGCGTTTGCCAATGCACTTATGACAGCGTTTCTTGAAGCTTGTTTTATGGCGAATACAACCTCACTTGTTAACCGATCTTGTGCGACGGTTTTTTCTCGGCTGAGTTCGTAAACGTATATTGTTGTTGAGGATATGAGGATGGCGATGGCTAAGGCTGCCACTATCAAAAGTTGACCAGAACTTTTAGTCTTAACCCTCTTTTTTTCAAAGTTCTTCATGTAGCCACCGCCAAAAGCAAATGAATTATGTAACAACGAAAAACTGCGCCTTGACTTGCGCAAACATATTCGACAAAGGCTATTTGTTGACTGCCGAAGCCCCCATTAGAAATCATGTCCGTGTTTAATTGGTGCATCTGGTCATCATAAACTGTTAGGTTAAAGCATACGCCTGCTGGCAAAAGAAGGCTTAAAGCTTCTCTTAAACCAGTCCAGTTTCCCTCATCAATGTATTTGCCAAGGCTCCCGTCAGCGTCCAACATCATAAGCGCTTGCAACCCGACAGCCACCAATTCATCATTTTTCACGCCATTTTGTGTTATTGTGAGGTTGGCTGAAATAGCAAAAGCAGAGAAAATTATTAGCGCAGACAAGAAGGCTTCAACAATTCTAATTTGTCCTTTATTGTGTGCTTTCATTTTTATGAACCTCCAAGCCAAATTAGGCATTCGTAAAGGGCTGAATTCACTATTACAACATATCTATAAGCAAAAACATTAGAGAGCGCCATTGAATCTGCAAAGTCTGCGCCAATTTCAAGCGGTATTTGTGGATAGGTAACCCATTCAATGAAGAAGCTTGTGGAATTTAAGCCAGTTATAATCAGCAGTATGGGGCTTGCATCAACAAAATTTGGTATATCATATTCGATGGATCGGTTGTTGTTTGCCGTTTGCGTTAAAGTTGAATAATAACTGAAAGTTAAGGCGTAAGCATCAAGCAACTTTATTTCTGGATAGAAGTATGAAGCGTTTAAAGAGTAGTTCAATGGACTAAGCTTCAAAAAATTGCCATTTGGCTCTGGTTCGCTAGAATTGTGTGTAAAAGCGCAAGTGTCAAAAGACACAATTTTACCGTTATGAACGCTTCTTGCAAAGATTATGAGAAGGACTGGTCCTTCAACAGTGTTTGAAAGTGTTACATTAATATGTGTTTCGCCATTAGAGATTTGAGCATTTTTTATTTCAAAATAATTTCTTGCAATAACATAGCCTCTCAATTCTGCTTGAACTGGAACTCCATGCTTTTTTGTGAGAATTTCAAATTGATAAGTTGTCTCGTTAATTGAGGGGTATGTTGCTACATGGTTTATTGTAACTTCGAAAATTGGTTTTAACTCGATTCTAAAAGACACATCAGTCATTTTAAGGATTGAAAATATGTTAGCATAACTTAATGCGTAGAGATTTTCGCCATTCAGCCTTGAAACTTTGTCTATATCCAGCTCGTAAGGAACAGCGGAATCAGCTTTGGCTAAGCCGAATGTTTCTGGAATTGTCTGACTGATTTTTCCCCAATCTCGTGGTTCTCCAACATTTAGAAGCAAATATTTCGCAATTTCCCCATACCTTTTTGCCATGTTTTCGTTGCTGACACTATTTATGTAGGGGGATAAAAGCATCGTGGAGGCTGCCATGGCAGAAAGAACCAAAAGAACCATTAAAGAACATGCAAAGAAAGTGTCAACAGATATTGTAGGCATTTCAGCGTCCACCTTCTAGGCGGTTTATGTAACCATGCCATACATTCCACCCAAAAAGTTCTGGGAAAGAACAAGCGAAACATAAGCTGTAAGCACAAGCATGGCTGAATATTTGAAGCCCGCAGCAAAAGTGCCCTCGTTCACCTTGCCCACAAAAAAGCCTGAAAGCCAACACTGCAGTATTATGCCCGTGGAAAAGAGGTTTATCTGATTTTGCATAACCTCTAAAGGCATGGCTGCAGCTCCCGGAAGGGATATTTGTGTTAAGGCGTAAACTGTCATGGCAACCATAGTTGTTGTTAGTGCTATGAGAACGCTCCAAACAAAAGCCAAAATGACATAGGGTTTCAAAAGCGACTTTTTGTTGGCTTCCACATCCTTATGTTTTTCGCCATAATCAGTCAAAATTTCAAGAGCAGCCGCTGAACCCCCACCAATTTTTATTGTTTCCACAAGGATTAGGAAGTTGACAAGCACAGGCCACGTTTGAATTTTCTGTTTAATATAAACGAAAATTTTTCTTAGGGAGACGCCCCACTCCATTTGGCTTCTGATGAGGTTTAGGGTTTCTGAAAATTTTCCATAACCACTACGCTTTGTGGCGTGAATTATGCTTTTCTCTGGCGAAAGCCCAATTTTTCGGGCTTCTGTGACGTCTCTTAGGAAGCTTGGCATGAAGTTTTCTGCATCATTGTTTATTTTGGATATTTTCATGTAAACAATGGCTGGCGGAACTGAAACACCTATGAGGCAAATGGTAACAACCAGTGGAAACATAGACGGTGTTGTAAGATATTGGAGTTGTGGAAGAAAATACAATGCTGCTATAAAGCTTGAGGCAGCTATTAAAGGCAATATTGTAGCCTTGTAAGGTTTGATGAGACCTATCAAGTTGCTTTGCCTTTCTGCATGGGCGATAATCATGAAAAACATGGAAATCATGGGGGTTACAAAGAATATGAGGATGCACACTGTTGCCGTAGAAATGCCCGGTGTTCCGCTTATTTTCATTGGTTCAAAGATTGATGTGGTTGCAAAAATTATGAATAGAATGTAGGAGCATAGCGTTACAATTAGCATTACTGCGTAGGCTTCCACTAAGGTGCCAAGCCTCTCTATTGAGCGGATTGCCGCTGCGCTTTGAACCTCGAAAATGGAACGCAACTTACTCTTTAGATAGCTTACAATGCTTCCTCCACTTCTGACAGAGGAAACATATCCGAGAAGGAATTCTCTGTAATTCTTTGACTTGGTTTTTGTAGCCCTTTTATACATTACAGTTAGAGGGTCATAACCCAAAACCTCCACTTGCCTAACAATTTCTTTTGCCTCTTTCTGAAAAATTGGAAGCAAGTCTATGCTGCACAGCTTTTTCCAACTTTCATAAATGGTTACGCCGCTTGCAGCCAACAATGTGAAGAGGAGAGCAGCGAAGGGCAATTCACGGTCGATTCCGCTGGTTTCTTCCTTCCTGTAAAGGTTTAGCATCCACCCAAAAATTTTAGGCACTTTTATTGGTATTTGCAATTTTCTCACCGCTCAGGCTTTTCTAAAAATTCTTTCTGGAAGAGTTGTGGATTGTTGTAGTATTTGCTTAGGACCTTGTTTACGCTTCTATAATCGCGAATGCCATGCTCCACCATGTGGACAAGCACTCTTTTGCGGTATTCAAGCTCATCCAAGAGTCTATCTATTGAAATGTCGAGGCTTGCAGCCATCTTCTTTAGAAGATAGCTTTCAGAAAGTTTTTCTTGAAAAGTATCCGTTGAAGGATTCCAGCTGAAAACTTCTTGGAAGGTATTCGCATCTTTTATCTCTGAAATGCTTATGAACTTTCTACTTGAAAGCCGCTTTCCAGACTCAAGAAAAACAGGCGTTCTAACATGTTTCACATTTATTACGCAATTCATAAGCGGAATTATTGATGGCGGAATATTCATTGGCGGTTGAGTAAGCCTTTTAATGGCTGTGTCCACATCCTCAGCGTGTAAAGTGCATAAGCCTCCATGTCCTGTGGCTAAAGCTTGGAATAATACGTAGGCTTCTTCGCCTCTTACTTCGCCTACAATTATTAGGTCTGGACGATGTCTTACAGCTGATTTGATTAGGTCGTAAAGCGTGATTTCACCTTCGCTTTCAACTCCGAAGCCTGAACGGGCGATTGTTGATGTCCAATTTTCATGGGGCAAGTTTATTTCAGCAACTTCTTCAACCGAAATTACCTTGTAGTTTGGTTGGATTAGGCAGGCGATTGCGTTTAGGGCTGTTGTTTTTCCAGCGCCCGTAGCTCCAATAATCATGAGCGACATTTTATTCTCCATTAAAAGCCACAAGTATGCAGCTATGCTTTCGTCTATTGTTTCATTTTCAATCAAGTCTATTATTGTAAAGGGGTCTTTGCGGAACTTTCTAACGGTGAAGGATGTTCCATAGGGAGTTGTTTCTTTTCCAAAGGATACAGCCAACCGATGCTTTTCTGGAAGAGTGACGTCAACTATTGGGAAGGCTATGCTAACGTGTTTTCCAGCTTTGTGGACTACGCGCATTACGAAGTCGTCTAGTTCTTGTTCGTCTCTGAAAATTATGTTTGTCTTTATGTTTTCATATTTTCTATGCCAAAGAAATATTGGCTTGTTGATTCCGCTGCATCCAATATCCTCAACATAATCATCATACATTAATGGGTCTATTTTTCCATAACCGACGATGTCCCTTTCCAAGTAATATAGGATTTTGCGCATTCCAACTGGCGAGATACCTTTGAAAAGTTTTTGGTGGTTTGCAAGGATTATTGGCATCTGCCTTCTAAAAGATTCTGTTAGAGTTTCCTCGCCCTCTGGGGCTTGGAGTTCGTATTCGAGGATATTTCTTAATCTATAGTAGCCTTCTCTTTCATCCTTATTCAATGGGAGTTCGTCTAAAACGTAAAGATATTCCAGTGTTTCCTCATTTTGAACTATGGCTGCGTAGGAAAAAGGCGGTTTAAGCGGGTAATATTCAACCTCAACATAACCTTCTGGAACGCTCCATTTTTTAACGTCCAGAAACTCGACAAGTTCTCCTTCGCCTTTCAGTCCTTCTTGGACTTCTTCGCTTTTTTGCGTCTTATCCTTGCGCAATTTGAATTCAAACTTCACTTTCATTCACCCTCAGTGACGCTTGAAAGCTGGATCCGCAAAACTCCACCATCTGGGTAGCATTCCAATTTTGCAGCTCCATAACCTCCAACATAATAGCCCATAGCCAAAACCTTTTTAGGAAAATAGACTCGTAGTTCCGTGCCTTGTGTTAGTGAGCTTCCAAATCCAGCCTCTAACCATGCTTTTATTGAGTCGTTTCGGAGTTGGAGCCAATATTGTTTATCGCCTATGGTTGTTGGCATTTGAAGAAAACTTTGGGCTGTGGCATTTGTTTTTAAAGTGAACGTTATTAATTCTGTGGTTTCCGCAGCCACGTAATCCATTAGGTTCTTTAGTTGTCTCACCTCTGAAGAAAAGCGCAGAGCGTTGGCGTAAGTCATAAAGGAGAATAGAAGGAGGCTGCTAACGGCTATTAAAGCAATGAAAGTGTAGAGGTAGCTTGGCGTTATGGATGGCAAATTTACACCTCTGCTCTGCTAATTTTCAAGTTGCAAATTGTTACTTCGAGATTCACAAGGGCGCCTTCGGAGCTGCTTGATATTGGAAGCCAAACTGTGCCAGAAGTTCCGTCAAATGTTACTTTTAATGCAAGAGAGGAAATCGGATAACTAAACGTGTGTTGGCTTGTAATTGTTGCAACGCTTAAAGAAGCAACTCTCAAGTAAAATTTCCCCATCAGCGTCAAAGTCTGCGATGAATTGAGGTTTAGAATGCTTATGCGAATGAGGTTCAAGGGGTTTCCATCAACTGAGCCGATAACTGCCACAGTTGCCAAGGGACGATAACAAAGAACCAAAGTTTTTGCCTCTTCGCCTGAAGCCACATAAAGCTGAGACATGGTGAAAGAGCTTTGGTTTATTATTGGTCTGTTATCGCCTCTGAGAAAGACGCCATCATAATAGATTTCAGCAGGCTCAAGCGCATAAAAAACCTTTCCAACAGAACTGTTAAACACTATTTCAGAAAAGGTTTGTTCGTCCGTGAGGTTGATTATGAGGGTTTTGGCTGTCGGCTCTATTTTAAAAGTGCCTCCACAATCATCCATGTAAACAACCTGCGAAGCGCCGAAACTCCAAGCCACAGAGCAAACTGCATGGTCTAAAGCTTGCATGTTCTGTTTAGCCACTGAAGCCTTGAAATAGGCGCCTCTGGCGCTGATTTTTGCTACGGCTAGGCTGTAGGTTATGGAGATTATTGCCATAAGTGAGGCGAAGAGGATTAGGTATGTTACTGGAATGGCTAATGCCTTTTTTGATCGTAAGAATTCTGTTAACCTTTTACTGAAACTTCTAGAGCTCAATGGTGCGCAATCTCCTCTCTTGCATTTCAAACAAAAGCTTTCAATTTTATAGTAAGATAAGAAGGTGTGCGTAGAACAAAACTACACATAAGTATCTAAAATCAATACAATAAAAATTGATGCAGAATAGAAAGATAAACAAAAGAGGGGAAAGGAGAAAAAGGGAGGGTTTACGCTGCTATTGAGCAGCTTGGACGTTGGTTTCCTTGTAGTACTGAGCGTTTGAAGTAAACACTGTAATGCCAACTGTTACGCCCACGTCATTTAAAGAGATACTATCAGGATCTTTGATGTAAACTACCATCGTATAGCCAGACATCAAAGTTAAATCGTTAGAAGCTCGAGTAAAATTGCCATCACCATATTTAAATGTTGAACTCATGTCAAAATATGCACCATCAAGCTCTACTGCTGTAACGTTTAAATCAGCTGAAATGGTTTCGCTGCGCGTCTTCCAGTAGTAAACGTTTGTCCATGGACATTCCTGCCCCCTGATTGTTATTTTGTCTATGACTACGTCTTTTCCACCCGTGTTAATTATTACTATGGCTGCTTCAGCCCAATTGCCCGTAGTGTTGTACCAAACGTGTTGTTTTGTTAGGAACAGTGATTCTTCTTGTACGCGTGTGGTTGTCACGTTTATGGCATAGAAGGTCACGACAGTTGCAAGAAGCACTGAAACCACTAGGATGATTAGCGTTGTCACCACTGTGCTTAATGCTTTCTTATTCTTTAACAAGTTCATTTTTTTCTCTCCGTGCAGCAAAATCAGTTTGGGTTTAAATATGATGGTTTGTGCGTAGAACAAAGCTACACATAACTGTAGACTTGTAAAACAATTAGCCAAAAAACAAGTTTGAACATGTTTAAACAAATTATACGAAATCTTTATTTTAAAACATGCTTAGCCAAACCATGGCGACAAAAATGAGGTCTTTAGAAATAGCTGAAAGCGCCATCTGCGGCGCACTATACGCTGCAACAGGATACATAATCTACCTCTTCTTGCCAATAACAACTCCTGGCATAGGAATTGTTAGGTTTTGGCCAAACGTTGTTGTTCCAGCACTCTTCGCTGTACTGTTCGGTCCCCTTGTTGGGGGACTTGGAGCAGCTATAGGAATTTTTATTAGCGATTTATTAATTCATGGAGACCCCCTTCTAAGCTTGTGCGCTGGGATCACATCCAACTTTATAGGCTTTTACTTGATAGGCTATATTAGCAGAAAGAACATAGATTGGACGAAATTAATTGCTATATCAGGCACTGGATGTCTAGTGATTTCTTTTGGCTCCCTTGCAACAATCTCTTATGTTGCTCTACCTCAAGAATATGTTAATGCCATTAACCTTTTCACGGCGATAATGGTGGCAGCTTTCATAATCTCCATAGGAATTGGATATTTATATCCGGAATGGCGAAATTATGAGATCGGTTCAATAGTAGGCTTGGTGGTAGGTAGCACAATAATAGGTTTGGTCGTTTGGGCTTACAGCCAAATTTTTATGCTTCCAGCGGCTGTGGGAGGCGGTTTCCAGCTACCATTTTACACGGCTTTAATATGGCTTATATGGACCTTTTCAACAGAGATTCCATTCCTAACGCTGCTTGGTCCTCCAATAATTAAGATTTGTTATCGTGCTTTTCCATCTTTAAGCCCAAAAGAAAAGAGTAGATAATAGTGAAAAGTGCAAAGGCTTTCAGTCCAGCTGGAATTTCAAGCTTCTTTGAAATATGCGACTCATTGCCAGATGGCAGTCCAATTTTAGACTTGGAGAGAGTTGGAGCGAGAGGCGGAGGCTTCGGAATTCAAAAGGGAGTAACAACAGAAGCCTATGTAGAAGAAAATAATGTGAATAGTGTTAACGTTTTTATAAATGGAAAGTTTGCGCCAGAAGCTGAAACCACCAAAACCGTAGCAGAAATGCTGCTAAACAAAGCAAACACATCATACAAAGTGACAATTAAACATGAAGTAGACGTGCCAATCGGTGCTGGTTTCGGTTCAAGCGCTGCGGGAGCCTTAACTGCTGCTTTGGCGCTTTCAAAGGCTTTAGGCTTAAACTTAACTTATAATCAGCTTGGCAAAATTGCGCATGTCGCAGAGGTTAAATGCAAAACTGGTTTAGGCACTGTTGGTCCATTAATGCTTGGTGGATGCATAATAACATTGGAGCCTGGCGCTCCTGGAAATGCCATAATAGACCGTATACCAATAACAACAGACTACGCAATAGTTGCTGGAGTTTTTGGGCCAATCCCAACCAAGACAGTTTTATCTTCTCAAGAAAAGCGTTCAGCCGTTAACAAGTGGGGAAGGAAAACCTTAGAAAAAATTCTTGCTGAGCCTTCTCTTGAAAATTTTTTGGCTTGTTGTTGGGATTTTGCCCAAAAAACTGGTTTTGCGACTGAAAGGGTTCGCACTTTAGTTAAGCTTGCTGAAAAAGCAGATGTCATAGGCGCAGCGCAAAACATGGTTGGCGAGGCAGTTCACGCCTTAACAACGTTGGAAAATGCGGAAAAAGTGGCTCAAGCTTTTAAGCAGATTTTACCACCAAACAATGTTCTCGTAGCTCCAGTTGACACTCAAGGCGCTAGACTAATAGAGTGATGAAAAGCAATGGAGAGAAAAAGGTTTAAAACTGTGGCTGTTGGCGGCACCTTCGACGAGCTTCATAAAGGACACAGAGCCCTATTAATGAAGGCTTTTGAGGTTGGCGAACACGTTTTAGTGGGCTTATGTTCAGATAGGCTTGTTGAAAGCTTAACGAAACCGCATGTGACGGCGCCCTACAATGAAAGGCTTAAAGAATTGAAAGAGTTTTTACGTGAAAATGGGTTTTTGGAAAGGGCTGAAATTATACCATTAAACGACCCTTTTGGCGTTACACTATCTGAGGGTTGTGTTGAGGCTTTGGTTGTCAGCCGAGAAACAGAACCCATGGCGCATAGAATAAACGTCGAACGGGCAAGAAGAGGTTTGAAACCATTGGAAATTGTTGTTATTGACATGGTTCCCTCAGAGAATCATGCGCCAATTTCCACGACAAGAATTCGAAGGGGCGAAATAGACAGAGAAGGACGCCTAATAAAACAATTGACATAATTAATAGACCGAAACTTTTAGGTTCAAAGAAGAGCGAAAACTCTAGAGGGGGAGAGGGTAGAGAAAATAAGGCTGAAAACAACTCCATTTTCCAAACATCGCCAAAAACAATAAAGGAACTATCACAAAATTAGCTTTTGGCAAGGTAAAAATAAGGCTTAAAGCATAACATACTGTTGGGTTTGACAGAGCTTATGCAAAGAACAGGTGTCGCCAAGCTTCCGCTTCATTATGGCAAAGCTCCAAAATGGTTAGTTGTCCGCATGCGAAAACTAGCTAAAGAAATCGTCACAATAATAGTTGACGAGTATGGCACTGGCGAATTCTTAAAACGCCTATCAGACCCGTTTTGGTTTCAGGCTTTAGGCTGTGTTTTGGGCTATGACTGGCACTCTTCAGGCGTAACAACCGTCGTAACCGGAGTTTTAAAACAAGCCATCATACCAGAAGAGCATGGACTTGCCGTCTGCGGTGGAAAAGGAAGAATATCAAGACAAGCGCCTTTAGAAATTGAGCGCGTAGGCGAAAAATTTGGGTTTTCCACAAGCAAGATTGAAAATTTACGCTACGCAAGTAAAATGAGCGCAAAAGTTGACAATACAGCCATCCAAGCGGGCTACCAATTATATCATCACACCTTCTTTTTAACCGAAAACGGCGAGTGGGCAGTCATCCAACAAGGCATGTGTCCCCAAGACCGCACTGCCAGACGCTATCATTGGCTTTCGGAAAAAATCCAAAACTTCGTGGTGGAACCGCACAATGCCATAGTAGGCGACGTAAAGCGTGATATAGCCTTGGACATGACAGCGAAAGAAAGTGAAGGGTGCAGAAAAGCCTCTGTAGATATAGCTAAAGAAAAGCCCAACAAAATTATGCGCTTAATAATGTCGGTCAGACCAGCCCACCAAAAATCCCTTCAAGAGTGGCTCCCGAAAACCGCAGAAACCGCATGGAAAGAATATCCAATAGACGTTTTATCCATGCCAACAAACATAAACTGGAAAGCCCTTCAAGAAGTTTATGAGTTTCAACCACGCAATTACGAGGAACTTTTAGGGTTTAAAGGCGTGGGACCAGCCACAGTGAGAGGCTTAGCCTTAATAGCAGAGCTAATTTATGGCGAAAAGGCGTGTTGGAAAGACCCCGTGAGATATTCCTTCGCCTACGGCGGAAAAGATGGCGTTCCCCATCCAGTAGATAGAAAAGCCATGGACGAATCAATTCGCATGCTTCAGCAAGCCATAGAACAAGCAAAAATAGGCAATAAAGAGCGGATACACTCATTGCAGAGGCTTCGCCACCTCATTCCCACGCATTAAGAAAACACAAACTCTTTTATCACTATGCAATTATAAGAAAACGGAGAACCATGGCAAAAGATGGCAGCAACTCCACCATTGAAGAGTTAAGCAAAAAACTTGACCTAATAATAAAAAGGCTGGAAACCCTCGAAGCCCTAATAATGAATAACCCAGAATACGCAGCATTAATTCCATATTTGCGCCTTACACGTTTCGGCATGAACTTATACGGCGAACCATTAAAGATTGCTGCGCGGTTGAAAACTGCTGAAAAACACTTAAAAAAAGAATGGGGTGCCAAAGATGATATTTCAAGATGTATAGTGCAAGTTTTAGCCTTACATGAAAAATTAAACATTTCAGCTATAACACGCCAAGTTCGGATAATGCGTGGAAAAGCTTCTAGAAGAATTATCAGAGAAAGAGTTAGACGACTCGAAACTGAGAGAATTGTTCGACGAACTAAAGGGTATGACAACGTCTATGAACTTGCTGAGTGATCTTATTAATGTAAAACCAATTATAAACTAGAGCACTCTTATTTTTCTATAAAGATATGCCCTGAAAATTCCATTCTTCTGACGCATATTTTTCTTTTGAAAGACTTTGTGCATATTCCATCTCATATAATGTTAATTGTTCATCCACAAGTTGAATGTTGAGAGCTTTTTGGAAACCTTCTCTTAAGGAATTTGTTACCTCTTCTACTGAAACCCTTTCTTGTAACACTTCTTTTATCGAGGTGATTTTGTTCTTTGCAATGGTTACAATTTCCGTGCATGTTTTTGCCCAGGGAACACGTAAAAACGTGAACATTTTTTTAAAGTCAACGTCTACTAAAAGTGTGCCATGTTGTAGGACAATGCCTTCTTTATGGGATTGTGCGCTTCCAGAAATTTTCTTCCCATTAACTGTCAAGTTTGGGCACGCTTTTACATCGCCTTGGTTAAAATCTGCTTTTACGCCCAAAATTTTTAGAGCTTCCACTATTCCAGCGTAAATTTTTTGATAAACCTCTGTTATTTCTTCAGCTTTTAGGTCTCTTTTATCCACGACTACGCTGTAGGTGATTTCGCCTTCTGCATCGTGGTAAACTGCGCCTCCGCCCGTTATTCTTCTAACAACGTCAACACCATGTTTTCTACAGTTTTCAAGATTTACTTCATTTTGGATTTTTTGAAATTTTCCAATGGAAACGGCGGAAGGCTTCCAACGATAGAATCTTATTGTGTTTGGGACGAGGTTGCGTATTCTAGCGGTTAATATGGCTTCGTCTATAGCCATATTTGTATAAGCATTGTGAGTTTCCATTTTTAGTAAGCGCCAATTATTCATTAAATCAGCCTTTCTCAGCTTGTGCACTTTATGTTTTTAGTTTAATTTCTCTTTTACTCTTTTTGCATTGAATGTATTTTGAAGAAAAATCAACCAATAGGAATAGCACCCTCTTTAGATTTTTAGGAGGATAACGGGAATTTTACATGCTATTTGTTTAAATATTAGTGTTGTGATTAGACGTAGCGAGAGGAAAATCACGCTATGGGTTCGAAGTCTCCAAGAGGCGAGTTCGCCGCAAGAAAACTGTTGGAAAAGCGGAAAAAGTTTCGTTGGAGTAGCATGTACTATAAAAGGCGAATGTTAATGCTTGATGTTAAAGCTGACCCTCTTGAAGGAGCACCCATGGCAAGGGGCATAGTTTTGGAGAAAGTGGGTGTAGAAAGTAAGCAGCCCAACAGCGCCATAAGAAAATGCGTTAGAACCCAACTTATTAAAAATGGTCGGGTTATAACTGCCTTTTTGCCGGGAGACGGCGCCCTAAACGTTGTTGATGAGCATGATGAGGTTGTGGTTGAAGGAATTGGCGGTTCCAGAGGCAGAAGCATGGGCGACATTCCTGGAGTGCGTTGGAAAGTAATAATGGTTAACGGCGTGTCTCTTAACGAGCTTGTTTATGGAAGGAAACAGAAACCGGCACGGTGAAAGGTTTGAGTCAAAAACAAGAAGAGAAAGGCGATGTTAAACTCTTTGGGAAGTGGAGTTTTGGGGATATTCAAGTTAAAGATTTAGGTTTGCAGAGGTACATGTCCCTAAAACCCATGATTATACCCCACAGCATGGGAAGACATGAGCATAAACGCTTTGGGAAGGCAAACGTCAACATAGTAGAGAGACTGGTAAATGACCTTATGAGACCTGGGAAAAATGCGGGCAAAAAGGCTAAGGCGATGAACATCGTAAAGCAAGCTTTTGAAATAATTCATTTGCGAACTGGCAGAAATCCCGTAGAGGTTTTGGTTAGGGCTGTGGAGAATTCGGCTCCTTGCGAAGACACAACAAGGATCAGCTATGGCGGCATAGTCTATCACTTGTCAGTTGATATTTCTCCACAGCGAAGGATAGACTTGGCTTTAAGAAACATTTGCGAAGGAGCAAGAATGGCTTCAATAAATAATCCCCGCTCAATAGAAGAATGCCTTGCAGAAGAATTAATTTTGGCGGCAAACCATGACATGAAAAGTTATGCGGTTTCAAAACGCCATGAAACAGAAAGAGTAGCCCAAGCTTCAAGATAAGGCTATTTTACGTGAATTTCAACTATATCTCCATCTTCGAGAACGAATCCAGCTCCAACTTTTTGGGGACTAAAAACGAGGCGTTTAGACCAAACTCTTGCAAAGGCAAAGTTTTTGCTGAAATCGCTGTGAATGTTTTTTGCTAAATCGTAAACAGTTGCGCCCCTTTTCAATGTGAAGGGTTTTTTCGAAAACTCTTTTTGGCTTGGTTCTTTAGTGTAAACACGTATGATGTCTAATACCTTGAATAGGATTTCGCCAAGCTTGTCTGCGTCAACGCCGTTTTTGCATGAGACTGGTAGTATTGGCAGTTTTCCGTCCACATAAGCCTCTAATAGTTTTAGGTTGTTTTCGGCGTCTTCCACTTCGGTTTTGTTTGCGACTATTATTGCTGGCTTGTAGACTGTGCTTTCAAAAATTGCATCTTCCACATCGTCGATAGAGGCTTCTCCATAAATCTTGACAATGGCATCGTTAATCTTATAGCTTTTAAGCAGTTCTTCAACATCTTTCATGGTGCAGTCAACAAGGTTTCCGATTAGAATTATTCTTAAACCAGCGCCCATAAACTTCTTTTCGATTTCAACTCGAGCCTTTGGTCTGCTAACTAGTATTCTCGCCTTTTCAAACTCACCCAAAATTAGCGACAACTGCTCAACTGGTTCTTGGGATAAATCAACCATCAATATTAAACCGTCAGCGTTTCGGGCTAAAGCTAAACTCTGCAGTCCCCAAGCCTTTCCGTCGGCGGAGCCTTCCATCAAGGCTGGAGCTTCAACAATTTGAAATTGGATATCATGATAATTCATTATTCCCGGCACGGGTTCTCTCGTAGTATAAGGGTTTGGGGAAACTTCAACCTTAGCGTTTGTGACAGCCTTAAGCAGACTGCTTTTTCCAACGTTTGTTAAACCTATAAGGGCTATTTGGGCTGCGCCTTCCTTTTCTATGAAAAATTTTGGTCCGCCTTTTCCCGCTTTTTTCTGCTTTTTCTCTTCGATTTCCCTTCGTAGGGTTGCCATCTGCTTTTTAACTTGGGCGCAAAGTTTTGCTGTTCCCTTGTGCTTGGGAACTAGGCTTAAAAATTCTTGCATAAGCTGAAGTTTTTCTCTTGGGTTTTTTGTTGCTGAAACTTCTGCCCATTTGCGTTTGGCTTCTGCTGGAAGGTTTGTGGGCATCTTTAGACTCTTCCATGAATTGATTTCCAAAATTAACGTTAATATTCGTTTCCGTTAAACGTAATGGCATAATGATAAACTTAAAATAATTGATTGAACAGTTGTGTAAACGAATCCACTAAATTTAAAGGGAAATTAAAATTTGAAGGAGGAAAAAAGATGAGTAGACCAGAAAAACCCCACTTGAACCTAGTAATCATGGGACATGTTGACCATGGAAAATCAACAACAACAGGACACATGTTGTACTTGGCAGGAGTGGTGGATGATAGGACAATAAAAGCTTATGAAGAAGAAGCCAGAAAACTTGGCAAAGAAACCTTCAAGTTCGCTTGGATTCTTGACAACCTAAAAGAGGAGCGGGAAAGGGGCTTAACCATTGACCTTCGATTCCTAAAATTTGAAACCAAGAAATACTATTTCACCGTTATCGATGCGCCTGGACACAGAGACTTCGTCAAAAACATGATTACTGGAGCAAGCCAAGCCGACGGCGCCATACTCTTCGTCTCAGCGAAAAGAGGAGAGTTCGAGGCAGGCATTGGTCCCGGCGGTCAGACACGGGAACATGCCTTCTTAGCCTTCACTTTGGGTGTTAACCAGTTGGTTGTGGCTGTTAACAAGATGGATGATCCAACAGTGAATTGGAGTCAAGAAAGATACAATGAAATCAAAAATGAAGTTTCAAGAATGCTGAAGATGGTTGGCTATAAAGTTGAGAAGATTCCATTTGTGCCCACTTCAGGTTGGACGGGCGACAACCTTGTTAAGCCAAGCGAAAAAATGCCATGGTATAAAGGACCCACGTTGCTTGACGCCTTAGACGTTTTTGAGGTTCCGCCTAAACCCTTAGACAAGCCACTACGCATTCCAGTCCAAGATGTTTACAGCATTACGGGCGTTGGCACAGTTCCTGTGGGAAGAGTTGAAACTGGCGTTCTCAAAGAAGGCGACATGGTCATTTTTATGCCAGCCAACAAGCAAGCTGAAGTGAAATCTATAGAAATGCATCACACCCGCATTCCAAGAGCTGAGCCTGGCGACAACATTGGATTTAACGTTAGAGGCGTCGCCAAAACAGATTTGCGCCGCGGAGACGTCTGCGGACACGTTACTAATCCACCAACAGTAGCCAAAGAGTTCATTGGACAAATAATTGTAATTTATCACCCAACAGCCATAGCTGCAGGATACACGCCAGTTCTCCACTACCACACTGGACAAGTTGCATGCAGATTTACTGAGCTGATAAGGAAGATTGATCCCCGTTCTGGGCAGGTTGTAGAGGAGAAGCCCTCTTTCCTAAAGACTGGAGACGCTGCCATAGTGAGGATGGAGCCTTTACATCCAATATCTATTGAAACTTACACGGAGTTTCCAGAGCTTGGAAGATTTGCAGTTAGAGACATGGGTACAACTATTGCCGCTGGCGTTGTTAAAGAAATAACCAAAAAAGGACCATAACCCTCTCTTTCCTTTTTTAAATAACCGTTTTATATTTCCAAAGTTTAATGTAGATTATGCTCAAGTTTTATCAGTAAGTAGCTCTAAGTTCACGTATGAAAAGAGTTGATACAATGTCTGGAACTGAAACGCTACTTCCGTACTTAAAAGAAAAGAAAGGCGAAGAGCAAGAGCCAACAATCATCATTGACAGTCGTGAGGCGAATACTGCTACAAAAATTGTTAAGGGCTTAAGAGAGCGGGGCGTCAACGTTAAAGTTGAGGCTTTGGAGAAAGGCGATTACGTCTTGTCTGACGTCTGCGCTGTGGAGCGCAAAACTGTTCAAGACTTTGTTTACACATTAACGCGGCGTTACCTTTTCGAGCAATTATTCCATTTAAAAGAGGTTTATCCAAAATCCCTAATTCTTTTAGAGGGTTATCTGCCAATAATTTATAAGTATAGCAGAATCCAGCCAGCATCCGTTTGGGGTGCCATGTTTAACTTAGCAAAGAATGGAATAGCCATCGTAAACACCACCTCCTATAAAGAGACAATTGACTTTCTCCATGTGGCTGCCCGCCAAGAACAAATCATAGAAAAGCGGATTCCAACAGTTCACCCAGTTAAAAAATGCGAAACAGTGGCAGATGCGCAAGTTTATTTCGTGGCAAGCCTCCCAAACATTGGAAGAGAAAAAGCCATAGCAATTCTTAAATCCTACAAAACCCCCTTGAACGCCCTAATGAACGTTGACGATTGGTCCAAAACAGTTTATGGACTTGGACCAAAAATAACAGCCAAAGTTAAAGAAGTGTTAGAAACACCATGCACATGGTGAAACAAAAATGGACGTTGAAATCGCCCCAACAAGAAAAATAACAATCTTAGGATTAGACAAGCGTTCAGTTGGCGATGTGGCATGGTGCGCCACAACCTACGGCGTGAATAGGCTTTACTGGATAAACGGTTACGTCTTATGCCTAGAAGTTTACGAAAAATCCTTTGAACATGAACTGAAAAAGCGAGAGTTCCCAATAAGCCAAATCTGCTATGCAGAATTTCCAAAGTATGAGAAAATTTACGAAGTTGAAAAAAGCCTCCAAATCCCGCTGGTTAACGTTTCAGACATGCGAATTTTCCAAAGCATCCTAAAAGCAATATTGGACGAGAATAAGAAAAATCCATGAAATGGAAATTTAAGATTTAGGCATTACCTTTTTCATCAATTCAAATCCAAGCTTAAAGGCTTTGACGTTCATGTCCAAATATTTTGTTGGAATAAGTTCCTTAATGGCATCCATTAGGCTTTCATTTTTTATTGGCAGTTTTTTGATTGCTGCCAAAGCCCCAAGCAAAACCACATTTTGTGTTAAGAGGCTTCCTGCTTTTTTGGCTAAATTTGAAGTATCCACAGTTATCAGGTTTTTTGTGAAAACGTGAATTTTTTCTTCCACTTCCTTTAGGGATGGGTACGGCATCATTTTTGCTGTAAGCTCCGTCGGCGGAATTCTCTCCTCACTCATTATCACAAGCGTCTTTTCTGAAGCAAACTTTAGATTTCGTAAAGTTTCAAAGGGCTCAAAGCCCAAAAGCACATCCGCTTGCCCATCTAAAACTGTTGGTGCAAAAACTTTCTCTCCAATCCTAACTGTGGAAACTACGGCTCCGCCTCTTTGAGCCATCCCATGAATTTCGCTTACCCGAACGTTCAAACCTTCTTTCATGGCGGCTGTTCCCAAAATTTCCGCTGCCAAGAGTATTCCTTGTCCGCCAACACCAGCCAAAACCATGTTAAACTCTTTCATTTCTTATCACCCAATTTTCGTGCATTCTATTGCCTTATAGGGACAAACAAAAGCACACAAGCCGCATGCATTACATAAGGTTTCGCTGATGCTCACCTTTCCTTCTTTAAAGATTATTGCTGGACAACCCAAAAGCTTAACACAAGCCATACAGTCTGTGCACTTATCCGTAATTTTGCAGGCTAAAAGTTCTACACCTTTTCGTCTTCTCTCTCTAACAACCATTAAGGCGCAGGGCGCCCTAAAAACTATAACCGATGGTCCAGAAAACTTCACAGCCTCTTTTAGTACTGTTTCAGCCTCCTTTACATTAAAGGGGTTAACAACTTTTACATATTTTACTCCGCACCCTTCAGCAACATTTTCTATCATGATTTTTTCTGCAGGCGTATGCATGCCGGTCCACCCTGTACCCGGATGGGGTTGGTGTCCAGTCATGGCTGTTGTCAAGTTGTCTAGGACGGTTACGATTATTTTGTGATTGTTGTATACTGCGTTTATCAGCCCTGGAATCCCAGCGTGGAAAAAGGTTGAGTCTCCAATAATAGCGAATGTGGGTGCTTCTGTTGCCTTGCTTATTCCTTGGGCTGTGCCTATGCTTGCGCCCATACAAGTCATTATGTCACCTGTTCTTAATGGCGGAGCAGCCCCTAAAGCATAACAACCTATGTCTGTGGAGTAAATTGCCTTTTCGCCTCCAACCCTTTTCATGACGTAAAATGATGCTCTGTGGGGGCATCCAGCACACAATATAGGCGGCCGTGGCGGCAAGTTCCGCGAGACTTCAGCATATTTCTTATCAATTTCATCAAAATTAATGGGTAATTTTTTGCCAGTTATTTTTGCCAAGCCAGCTGCAACTAGGCGTGTGGAAAGTTCTCCGTCTCTTGGAAAATATTGTTTTTCCATTTTTCCATAAATTTTGATGTTTGGCGCATAATCTTTGGCTATGGCTTTAACATGCAACTCCAAGTAGGGTTCAAGCTCCTCAACAACAACTATTTTTTCATGTTTTTCAAGAAAATTTCCAACAAATTTTTCTGGAAGTGGGTGGGTCATGCCAAGCTTCATTATGCTAGCATCTAAACCAAGTAAATCAGCCGCTTCCACTGCGTAGTTGTAGGCTGCGCTTGAAGAGATTATGCCAAGTTCGCCCTCTCCTTCCCGTGTAATTTTGTTGTAGGGTGAAGTTTCGCTTATTTCTTTAGCTTTTTCCATGCTTTTCAAAAGTACTGGATGTTTTGGTCTTGAATGGGCTGGAACCATCACTAAACGTTTTACGTCTTTTATGAATTCTCCCTTCAAAACTGGTTTTGTAAGCTTCCCATAAATGACTGGTGCACGTGTGTGGCTTACGCGAGTTGTTGTTCTTAATAGGACAGGTAATTCAAGTTTTTCTGAGAGTTCTATGGCTGAAATCGTCATGTCCTTTGCTTCTTGGGAATCTGAAGGTTCTAAGCATGGCAGGTTTGCAAGCAAAGCATAAAAACGATTGTCTTGCTCGTTTTGTGAACTGTAACATTCTGGGTCATCCGCTGTAACTATGACAAGTCCGCTTCTTACGCCAGCATAAGCCAAAGTCGTAACAAAGTCTGAAGCAACATTCAATCCCACATGTTTCATCGCTGTTAAAGCCCTAACTCCGCTATTTGCTGCTCCACCAGCCACTTCTGTGGCAACAATTTCGTTGATGGAATATTCCATGTATATTCCAGCTTCGGCGGCAATCTCCGAAATAGAATCGCCTATCTCAGATGCTGGAGTGCCTGGATATGTGGTTACAACTCCTATTCCGGATTCCAAAATTCCTCTTGCAATGGCTTCGTTTCCAAGGAGAAGTACACGTTTTCCGGGGCTGTCAGCTAATAGTATACGTAAATCGGGCAATAATATCTCCTCAACTTTTAGAAGTGGTTCATAGTTTTAATGTTTCAAATATAACTTTTGGTTTCAAAAAGCCGAGACCAATGTGGGATATAGAAATGTTTAACCGAAAATTATTAAAACACATATACCCGAATAACAGCACCATTCACAGAGGTTAAATCATGACCATAAAGTTATCCTCAGGTAAGGAAATACCCATAGACATGCATAAGGCGCGGATGGTTCAGAAAATATGGCTTATACCAGTCGAAGAAAGACTTAAGGCTATTGAAGAGGCAGGCTACAACACATTTCAACTAAAAACCAAAGATGTGTTCCTTGACATGCTCACCGACAGCGGCGTAAACGCCATGAGCGACAACCAGTTTGCGGCCATGATGCGAGTTGACGACGCCTACGCTGGAAGCATGACATTTTACGAATTCGCCAAAGCCGTTGAAGACGTCTTAGGCTACAAATACGTAATGAACGTCCATCAGGGAAGGGCAGCAGAACACTTGCTCACAAAAGTTTTCGCCAAGCCTGGTGGTGTTATTCCAACAAACTATCATTTCACCACAACCAAGGCCCACATTGAGGTTACAGGCGGATCCGCATGCTTAGAAATCTATTATGATGAAGCATTAAAGACGGATAGCACACACCCGTTTAAGGGTAATATGGACCCGCAAAAACTTTTGAATGTTATTAAGCAATATGGCAAAGACAAAATAGGCTTTGTGAGAATGGAGGCCACCACAAACCTTCTCGGCGGACAACCGTTTTCCATGGCGAATTTAAGAGAGATTAGGCGAATCTGCGATGAACATGGTCTCCTTCTGGTTTTGGATGGAAGTTTAATCTGCGAAAACGCCTATCTCATAAAACAAAGAGAGAAAGGCTACGAGAACAAAACCGTCGCAGAAATAGTCAAAGAAATGTGCAGCCTCGCAGACATATTCTACATGAGCGGCAGAAAAAACACATGCGTTAGAGGCGGGTTCATCGCCACAAACAATAAAGAATTATTCGAAAAGATAAGACCATGGCTTCCAGTCTATGAGGGCTTCTTCACATATGGCGGAATGTCCATGAGAGAAATCGGCGCCATGGCGGTAGGCGTAAGAGAAATGGTAGACGAAGATTTAGCGGGTTGTGCAGTGGAGCAGATAAAATATTTTGTTAACAGGCTTAAGGAAACCGGCATTCCGGTTGTTACGCCGCCTGGAGGATTAGCCTGCCATTTAGACGCTACAAAATTCTTGCCGCATGTTCCAAAATCGCAGTATCCAGCGGGAGCCTTAACAGCAGCCCTCTACATTGTTTCCGGCATTAGAAGCATGGAGCGGGGCACAATTTCCATGGATAGGGACAAGGAAGGCAGAGAAGTTTTTGCTGATTTAGAGTTAACGAGAATTGCGCTTCCAAGGAGGGTTTACACAATTTCACATATCGAGTATGCTGTTGATAGAATAAACTGGCTTTATAAGCATAGGCACTTAGTAAAAGGCTTAAGGTTTATTTTTGAACCCCCAGTGCTAAGGTTCTTTGATGGAAGATTAGAAGCCCTTGACAATTGGGGAAAAGCCCTCTGCGAAGCCTACAAAAAAGAATTAGGAAATTATTGAGCCCCTTTCCTATTTGCCTTTAAATGTTGGCTTCCGCTTTTCGATAAAGGCTGAAATCCCTTCTTGCAAGTCTTCTGTTGAGGCAACCACGCCGAAACCTTCCCGCTCAAGGGCTATAGCAGCATCCAAACTTATTTCTGAACCCTTATTGATTAGAGCTTTAGCCACTTTTAGGGCTACTGGCGCTTTTGAGGCAAGTTCTAAGGCGAATTGTCTAACAGCATCTCTAAGTTTGTCGGCTGGAACAACCATGTTTACAATGCCCAACTGCTCAGCAGTTTTTGCATCAATAATTTTTCCAGTAAAAATGAGTTCTTTTGCCTTTGTTTTACCAATTAAGCGTGTTAGTCTTTGGGTTCCACCCCACCCTGGAATTAAGCCTATGTTAATCTCTGTTTGTCCCATTCGAGCATTTTCTGAGGCTATGCGTATATCGCATGCCATGGAAACTTCTAAACCTCCACCCAAGGCATAACCGTTCATTGCGGCTATAACTGGCTTTTCCAAATTTTCTAAGGCGTTGCAGAGTTTCTCGCCCATAAGAGAAAGCTCCATGGCTTTTAATGCGTTCATTCCTTTCATGGCTTTTATGTCTGCACCCGCTGAAAACGCCTTTTCGCCAGCTCCTGTTAAAACGACGACTCGAGTGTTTTCGTCTGCTTTAACATCTTCTAAAGCTTGGAGGACTTCTTCTATGACCTCTTTGCTGAGGGCGTTTAATATTTCTGGGCGATTCAGCGTTATTGTGGCTATTCCCTCGCTTTTCTCGTAAATTATATATTTGAACTCCATTTTGTGGTGCTCCCCTATTTTTGTGTCCAATCGTAAAAGCCCTTACCAGTTTTTCTTCCAAGAAGCTGAGCCTTAACCATCTGTTTCAGTCCTGGATGCGGGTGGAATTTCTCGTCTATTTCCCGTTCAAGAACCTCTGCAATGAAAAGCGTTGTGTCTGCGCCTATATAATCCAAAAGCATAAGCGGTCCCATTGGCCAGTTTAATCCGAGTTTTATGGCTTTATCTATGTCGTCCCTGTCAGCTATTCCTTCCCAGTAGAGGGCTACTGCCTCGTTTAGGGCTGGGATGAGTATGCGGTTTACAATGAAGCCTGGGCAATCTTTTTTGACGAGAACTGTTTCTTTTTCCATTTTGTGGGCTACTTCTAAAACTGTTTGTATTGTTTCTTCTGAGGTTTTTGCGCCTTTTATCACTTCGACGAGTTTCATGAGTTGCGGTGGGTTGAAAAAGTGCATTCCACATACTTTTTCTGGACGTTTTGTTGCAGAAGCTAGCTCTGTTATACTTATTGAAGACGTGTTTGAGGTTATTATGGCGTAGGATGGCGCATGAGTGTCCACTTCTTTAAATGTTGCCTTCTTCAACTCAACATTCTCTGGAACTGCTTCAATTATTAAGTCTGCGTTTTGAACTGCTTCCTTAAAGTCTAAAGTGGGATGGATGCGTGCCAAAGTTTCGTTCATTTGTTGTTCTGTTATTTGTCCTTTGCTAACGAATTTTTGTAGGCTTGTCCTTATCATGTTCATTCCATTGTCTATGAAGCGCTGTTCAATGTCTCGCATGTAAACTTCGTATTTGCCTATTTGAGCCGCCACTTGTGTTATGCCGTGTCCCATTAAGCCTGCGCCTAAAACGGCTATCCTCTTAACTTCCATAACTTTTCACCTTCCAAAGTGTGCGAGATTATTTGTTTTTTGTTTTGTTAAAAAGGTTTTCAAAGGAATTGAGATTTTTAAATGTCAATTTTAACTCTTTTCTATTGCTAAATTGAGTAGCCCCTCTAGGTTTTCTGTTTTGTTTTAAGTATGGTCGCGGCGCTTAGAAGCGTTAATCCCACTCCTAAATAACGAATTGGGGAAACGTATTGTTGGAAAATGAGTATTGCCCAAACATTGTGGAGAAACGGGTCTAAAAGAAGTAGTGTTCCTTCGGTTGTCGGCGATACCTCGTTTGGCTTGATATAGTTTAACAAGCCATATGGAAGGGTTGTGCTGAAAAAAGCGAATAGCGTTAACAAGAAAATTTGGTATGAGTCTAGCATTGAAAAGCCTATGAAACTTGTGTTTGTTGTAAAAAGCCTTAGAGTCAACCCTAAAATGAGTGCGCATGGCGCTGCAAAAATGAAAGTGTTAAACAACCCTTGAAGTGGCGTGTAACTTGTTTTCCGCATCCTTTTAAAGAATAGGTATGTGGCGTAAAGGAAACCAGCAAGCAAGGCAAAAGAGATTCCAGTTATGTTAAGGTTTGAGCGCTCGGTCAATATTCCACTTGCCAAAAGCGCTCCCACCATTCCAACAGCAATTATCAAAACCTTTTCCAAAGTTATCCTTTCTCTCTTGGAGACGGCAGCTAATGCTGCTGTAAAGAAGGGTTGCGTATAAATTAGGGCTATGGAAACGGCTATGGGACAGCCAAAAACTATAGAAGATAAAGCCGAAAAGAGAAACGCTGAAAAAATGAAGCCTATCAGAACGAAATAGGGCAAGTCTTTCTTTTCAAGCTTGAAATTTCCCTTAATAAGCAATAGGATAAGTGGAAGAGCCAATGTTACACGGAAAAAAACTTGTTGCAAACTTGAAACTCCAGCATTCTTGAGCAGCGTTGAGAAGACAAGAATAAAGCTAAAACCGAAACTTGCTACAACCAGCAAACCATGACTTTTTGTAAAACCCAGAGTTTTTCCACCTTTAAATGCATTTTACACTATGTTGCGAGTTTCTTAAATTTATCGCTATTCTGCAAATCTAAAAATAAAAACATTTTCTTGACTTACTTTACCCCTTCCACATCAAAATTAAATAATTAGACCATTCCCCAGTTTTCTTAAGATCATGTTCTCGTAGAAATGGATGGTTTCCTTCAAATCAGAGACGCAATCACAATATTATTTATTCTTTTAATCAGCTTTCTCACCCTTTCGCGAATGCCTTTTAATTTTCGACGCATAAGAAATATTAAATTTTCTATTTACTAGCAAACATGGACGCAGACAACCAAGGTCGCAATTTGTTACTTTGAATAGTGTCCTTTCTGAAAGCCCTAACAAAACCTTATAATTAGCTGCCTAAAAATTGGTCTTCGCTGGAATAAACATGAATAAAGAAGGGGGTCAAAGATTCGAGCTTAAGCCAACATTAGGTTTGTTTGACGCTACAGCAATAAGTGTTGGCGCTATTATTGGGGCTGGCATATTTGTGGTTACTGGTATTGCTGCTGGCTATGCTGGCTCAGCCTTAATGGTTTCAATGGTTGTTGCTGCGATAATTGCCATGTTTACTGCCTTAAGTTTTGCAGAGTTGACGGCTTGGATGCCGAAGGAAGGAAGCGTTTATGAGTATACACATCTGTTGATTTCGCCTTTTGCTGGTTTCTTAACTGGTTGGATGTGGGTTGTCTCCAACACCTTCACTGGCGCAGCGGTTTCTCTTGGATTCGCCTACTACTTGATTGCCTTGTTTCCAAACGTAGAAGCGAAATGGGTTGCAGCGTTCCTCTGCCTATTTTTTACGGTTCTCAACTATTTCGGTGTTCGTCAATCCGCCATCGTCAACAATATTTTGGTGACGGCAAAACTGTTTATTCTAGCTTTTTTCTGCGTTTTTGGCGCATTCCATTTAAATTCGTCAAATTTCGCATCTTTTAATCCCTTTAAATTGGGTGTTCTTTACGGCGCAAGCTACATTTTCTTCGCTTATGGGGGTTTTGCAAGGGTTGCCGTAATAGCTGAAGAGGTTAGGGATGCAAAGCGAAACGTTCCAAGGGCAATGCTGCTTTCACTAATCATATCCACAATTTTCTACATCCTTGTTGGCACCGTCGCCATTGGACTTGTTGGAGAAAGAAATTTGGCGAATTCCCAGTCGCCATTAAAAGAAGCTATTGGCATTACGGAAAACTCAGCAGCAGAATACCTTGTATCTCTTGGAGGGTTGTTAGCCACAGCAAGTGTTTTACTCACATCAATTTTGGGGGTTTCCCGCATGACTTATGCAATGGCAAGAAGGCAAGACTTACCTAAAGCTTTAAGCAAACTTCATAAAAAATATGCCACGCCATACTATTCCATCTGGATTATTGGCGTTTTAATGACAGTCCTTGTCTTGTCCATAGACCTAACAAGTGTTGTAGCCATAAGCACCTTTGCATTACTCTTCTATTACGCTTTGGCTAATCTCTCAGCCTTACGGTTAAAGACGAAGGAACGGAAATATCCCAAAATCATCTCCACAATTGGAACATTCACATGTTTGGCGCTTTTAGTTTTTATCTTATTTGTTTCATCACATGCATGGGTGATGGGCACTATAACCTTATTAATAGGCGCGGTCTATTACGCTGCAAAACAAAAACTAGCCTAATGGAGAAATCCTAAATGTGGGATTTACTGCTAACCTTATTTGGTTTTCTTGTTGGAATTATAGCTTCTCTAACTGGTATAGGAGGAGGCGCCTTCATAGTTCCCATACTAACAATTCTATACAATTTTGTTCCAGCCAACGCCGTGGGAACAAGCCTAACCTCCATAATTTTCACCGCGGCAGCATCAACAATAAACTATGCAAAACAAAAGCGAATATACTACAAAACTGGCTTAATTTTAGCTATAACCACAGCGCCCGGAGCCTTCTTAGGCGCCCGCCTAACTAGAATAATACCGCCAAATATGCTAGGGTTGATTTTTGGATTCTTCATAATCTTCGTAGCCTCACGCATGATTATTAACATAAACGATTTCAGACGTAAGAAAGCAAATCCTGAAATGGAAACCGCTCAAATAATTTCGAAATCCGACGAGGAAGTCATAAGTTCTGGAAAAACAGTCATTTGGGGGGCAGGGTTAAGTTTCTTCGGTGGACTTGCTTCGGGACTTTTAGGCATCGGTGGAGGCGTATTAGTCGTGCCAATAATGGTTTTCGCCCTAAAAATGCCAATTCACAACGCAACAGCAACATCCATGTTCACAATGATTATAACATCCATATCTGGTGTGGCGGAACATTATATGGCGAATCACATATACTTTGATTATGCGCTTCTCTTAGCTCTAGGAACAATTTTCGGCGCTCAAGTTGGCGCTTACACTTCTAAAAAAATTTCAAGCAAATGGCTTCGCAGAATTTTTGGCATGGTCTTACTCTTTGTAAGTATACAAATGATTCTAAAGTATCTGCCTTCATAACCTTTCAAGGTTTTTGAAGGAAAAATGTTTAACCACATCCGTTTTAAGCGAAAACAAGAAACTTTCAGCCGAAGTAGCCTTTGGGCTCAATAAGCCTTTAAGTTCACGTGAAAAAGCGGAAAAATCAGTGAAATCCTTATGAATTGAAACAAGCAAAAGAGTTTTCCCGCCGAGACCTTCACCTGAAGTCGTGAAGAGGATTTTCGGATTCTTCAAAATCCAATTTTGAACCTCTTTTGCCTGTTCCAAATTTATGTTTGTTGCCAGAAAGTTTAATGCCACTATTTCAAATCCTATTTTCTCTAAGTTGGGGATTATTGTGTATTCGCGGACGTATCCCAACTTTTCAAGGCTTTTCCGCATTCTTGTTATGGTTGGCTGAGAAACTTTGATGGCTTTTGCGAGTTCTCTATCGCTTCTTTTAGAGTTTATCATCAACTCGTAGAGAAGGTCTATCATTTTTTGTTTTGCCATGCGAGAAAATCACCATTTTAGGCTATTTCTTCTCCTTCCTCTTCAACATGTTCTCCAAAATCGGACGCAGCTTCTCATTTTCTACTTTAATTTTCTCCTTGCCTAAGGCATGCATTTGCTCAGTCATTTCCCTAATGAGTTCTGCAAATTTTACGCCTTCTGCGGCAGAAACATATTCCACTCGGAATCTTTCCGGGCTTAATCCAAGCTTATGAAGCATCGGTGCTAAGGCATCCATTCTCGCTTTCATTTTCCAGTTTCCACTAATATAATGGCAGTCGTAGGGTAAGTGGCAAGCAGCAACAAGAACCATTCCAGCGCCAAGTCTCAAAGCTTCAAGAACAAAGTCTCTATCAACCCTACCAGAACACATAACCCTTATGGGACGTATTGTTGGTGGATATTCAAATCTGCTTGTTCCAGCCAAATCCGCTCCCGCATAACTGCACCAGTTGCATAGGAAAGCCAAAATTTTGTCTTCCGGATTTGTTTCGAGGGCTGCTCTGATTTGGGCGAAGATTTGGGCGTCTGTGAAGTGCATCTGCGTTATGGCGTCTGCTGGGCATTCAGCCACGCATGTTCCGCATCCGTGACACATGGCAGTTATAACTTCTGCTGGTTTCTTTTCCTCAATTTTAATAGCTCCGTAAGGACAGCGTTCCGCACAAATTCCACATTTCGTTGTAACGTTTCTGCACTTATTTGGGTCTACGATGGAAACTATGGGCTCTATTTTCCAGGTAGGCTTAGAAAGCACAGTAGCCGCCCTCGATGCTGCGCCGCTTCCTTGCGAAACGCTGTATGGTATATCCTTAGGCGCTTGACATGAGCCAGCCAAAAATATTCCGTCAGTCGGCGCATCTAGGGGTTTAAGCTTTGGATGGCTTTCCATGAAAAACCCGTCTGCTCCCCTTGTCAAGTTGAGTATTCGAGCTATTTCTTCTGAACCCTTTTTAGGTATGGCTGCTGTCGCAAGAACAACCATATCGGCTTCAATTTCTATTGGTTGACCCAATGTCATGTCTTCAGCATGCAAAATCAAGTTCTTTGTTTCTGGAACCTCCAAAACGCGGCTTACCCTTCCACGAATAAAGTTTACACCGAGTTCCCTTGCCCTTTGATAAAATTCTTCAAAGCCCTTAAAGTTGCTCCGTATATCCATGTAGAAAACGTAAACTTCCACATCATCCTTGTACTTCTCCTTAAGTTGGACTACATGTTTGAGTGTGTACATGCAGCAGAAGTTGGAGCAGTATGGATACTTGTTTGTGTCTCTTGAGCCAACGCATTGGATGAAGGCCACACTATGCGGTTTTTGCCCATCAGAAGCCCTAACAACCTTGCCGCCCGTTGGTCCCGCTGCAAGAATTAACCGTTCAAATTCGAGAGACGTTACCACATTGGAGTATTTGCCATACCCGTATAATTGGTTGTCATAAGGCAGATAAATATCGTAGCCTGTTGCCACAATTATGGCGCCAACTTCCAACTCTATTTCTTCTGGTTTCTGTTCAAAGTTTATGGCTTGTCTTGCTCCGCAGGCGTCAACACACTTGTAGCATTCAATGCAATAATCCTTGTTTATGGTGTAAACAAGCGGAACCGCCTGGTCGAAGGGGACAGATATGGCTTTTCTAACGCCTAAATTCATGTCCCACTCGTTGGGATATTCAATGGGACAAACTTCTTTGCATTCGCCACAACCAGTGCAGTTTTCAGCTATAACATAACGGGGATTTTTACGAATCCTAACCTTAAAATTCCCTATAAAACCACTAACACTTAGCAAATCAGCAAAAGCTATAATTTCAATGTTCGGATGCCGTCCCACATCAACCATTTTTGGACCTTCAATGCATATGGAACAGTCAAGAGTTGGAAAGGTCTTATCCAACTGAGCCATGTGACCGCCTATGCTTTCTCCCTTCTCAAGCAAGTAAACCTTAAAGCCCATTTCCGCCAGGTCTAGGGCTGCATTCATTCCAGCAATGCCGCCGCCTATGACTAACGCCTTGTTGATTACTGGAACTTGTATTGTTTCAAGAGGTTGGAGCAGCCTCGCTTTGGCAACAGCCATTTTTATCAGTTCTTTCGCCTTTTCTGTTGCTTCCTTCGGTGTGCTTGGATGGCACCACGAAGAGAATTCGCGGATATTTGCCATCTCAAACAAATAGGGATTCAAATTTACATCGGAAACTGTTCTTCGAAATGTTGGCTCATGCATTCGCGGTGAACAGGCTGCAACAACAACACGATTAAGTTTATGCTCCTTAATCCCCTTCCTTATTTCTTCCTGTCCCGGGTCTGCACATGTGTAGCGATTATCCTTAACATAAACAACGTTTGGCAAGGTTTTTGCGTATTCAACAAGCTCTTTTATGTCCAAGACACCTGCAATGTTTAAGCCGCAGTGGCATATGAAAACTCCAATTCGTGGTTCTGCACTTTCAATTTTCTTTTCAGCCATATTATGCACCCATCCACCCCAACCTTTTTTCCACAGACTCCATAACTTTTTGAGAACCTTTAGCCTTCAACTCCTTACTCATCACGATTGGAGATGCCAGCCTTTCCAAAGCTTTATTCCAGGCTCCAGAACGGACTGGCGTGTGAATTATTTTTGTTCTTTTAAGCTCTAACGCTTCTTCCACTGGGCAAACAACTCTGCAGGCTCCACAGTAAACGCAGAAAGCCTCGTTTACATGAACCTTCTTGTCTTCATCAGAAAGGTATAGGGCACCAGTTATTGGGCAAACGTCTAAACAGTCTGTGCAGCCTTCTGGACATTTTTCTTGGTTAATGAGGATTTTTCCATGGAAGAATTTGCGTACGTGAATGGCGTCTTCTGGGCATTTGAATTCGCATATTCTGCAGCATGGGCAACGTTCCTTTTCAATGTCAATTTTCACTTTAAGCCCTTTCCTCTTCCTTTTCGGTCTGGTTTCTAGAACTTTTCCATCCTCTGTCATCCATCCAATCTTAATTAAGCCTAAAGGACAAGCCTCTTCGCATTCAACACATTTTATGGGGCATTTGCTTGTGTCAACCTGAATTTCCCGTATTAACTGTGGAAAGCTTTCCTTCTCAATAATCGAAAGAATATGTTCACCGTTAACGGTTACTTTTATCGCCCCGAAGGGACACAATATGTCGCATATTCCACAAAAATTGCATTTCGTCAAGTCAATGTCAACTTTGGCTTTTTTAGCTTTTTCTCCCTGAATTTTAGGTTGTTTTTCAATTTTGATGGCTTCTTTTGGACATGCTAAAGCGCAGATTTGGCAGCCCACGCATAAATCTTTGTTAAGGTTTAGCTTGTAATTTTTTACATGCAAAATCCATTCTAAAGTTAATGTTTGGGCTGTATCCGTTTTCATAGTTTTTAACGGCATCGATTTCACCAAACCGCATCTTCACGATGTGGTAGCCGTAATTGAAGTATAGCCTATAAACTCACTTTCATATATAGTTTGGTTTTAAAACTTCCCATTATTTAATGATAAATTTTGGTGCAAACAGCCACATAACACTTCAAGCCTTCACTCTTCAAACTATAAGGTTTGAGGTGAGCATGACGCAGTAACTCTTCAAACTCTTCTTTTGTGAAGCTTTTTTTTAAACCAGAAACAACAATGACTGCATTCTCTTTTGCAACTCGCTTAATTTCCTCTAATGTTTTAGTTGGGCTTGGCATGTTTTGGAGGACAGTAATCCCAAAAACATGAGTAAACACATTGTCTTTTATGGGAATATTATCAGCATCAGCCAAAACTAAATGCAAATTGCCAAAATTTTTTGCACGGTTCTTGGCGTAAAGCAAAATTTTTTTAGAAATATCCAACCCAACAATCGCTTCAGCCTTTTCAGTTACATAATCAAATAAAATTCCAGTTCCACAACCCACATCAAAAACCCAAGCGAATTTCTCCATCGCTAACTCTTCCAATGCTGCTTTAATTTTTGCTGTTTGCTCTTCAGCGTAGCGCATATCATAAATATGCGCCGTCAAATCGTAACGACGCATTATACTGCGTTTTTTCTTCCACACGCTCATAGTGATTCTTCAGAAGTCTTATGTATTCATGCGCCCTTCTAAAATTATTGGCGAAATAAAGTGGCAAACTCCAAGAGTTTAAATGTGCTGGTAAACCCAACCTTGGCTGAGGCAGCTGAGGCTGTTAGGGATGCGGTTTCGCAACATAAAACGGTCATTGTTGTGGGTAAATGTTGGGTTCACTATCTCGGAAGAGCAAAATCGAAACTGGAACCAGGCGAACGCATACTAATAATCAAAGAGGACGGTTCGCTGCTTGTCCACCGTTCAGTAGGCTATGAACCAGTGAACTGGCAACCTCCAGGCTGCCTCTTCCAAATCCAAACCAAAAATGATGCCCTAGAAATTCGGGCTGTGAGGCGTAAGCCAGCCGAATCCGTGAAAGTGTTTTTTGACAAAATCCAACTTTTCTCCGCCTTAGACCTTGTGGATTCTGGCGAATTCGCTTTGTACGCAAGCGAAGAGGACATGCATAAAGCCATATTGTTAGAGCCTTCATTATTAGAGGAAGGCTTCAAACCAATTAGTTATGAAAAGAAGGTTGAACCAGGTTTTGTGGACGTTTACGGCGTGGATAAGAGTGGGAAATTGGTTGTGGTTGAGATTAAACGGAAAACGGCTGGAAGGGAAGCAGCCCTTCAACTCGCAAAATACATAGAAGCCATCAAACTCAAAGCAAACCGTGAAGTGCGAGGAATCCTTGCAGCTCCAAACATCGCCAAAGACGTTCAAAGGCTTCTTGAAACCCTTAAACTGGAATTTAAGCCCTTAGACCCTAAAAAGTGCGCGGAAATCCTAACAAAGACTGAAACTAGAAAACTAGAAGCATTTTTCAAATAGTGGTTTTACGCTTTTAGTAAATGGATTAGAAGCCATTTAAATTACGTTTAAAAATCAGTAGCATCATATTTGAATGTTGCATATTGCCTCCACATTTCTTGCGAAAAGGGTCTTTCCACCTGAACGCTGAAGCCCATTGACTTATACTTCTCTTTGATTTCACTTATCATCGGATCTTCTATTGGATCTATTAGGAGGGTTCTTGAGTCGGATTGTAGGATTCTTATCGTTTCAGCTTTTATGTAACATTCAATCGCAATAATTCCTTCTAACATATAGCCTTCTCTAATTAGGGTTAGATTTTGAATGAAATCTGAATCTTGAGGTCTAGGAAACCAAAGAACACCAGCACATTTAGTGCCAGCCTTTTTATCTGTTACAATAATTGCGTATTCGCCAAGCTTTACTAATGAGGTTTCGCATAAACTCGTTAAGTTTTCAGGGTTTATGGGATTTTTAAAAGTTATAAAAGCTTCGATTAAAGACTCGGCGTTAATGGTTTCTAAGAGTGCATTCAGAGCATTTGTTCTTGAATTTACATAAGCCATGAGGTTTTCTTCAGAGGTTATATAGGCTTCTATGTGGATGGATATATAGCCTTTTTCTTGTGGATTATAGCGCATTTCGCGTACTATTATGTCACCGCCTAAGAAACTTATCCTTTCTATCTCTCTTGGACTCCATTCACTTTCGTCAAAATTTGAAAAGAATATTGATGGCAAAAAAGCCATGGCAGCGCATGCGGTAAATAACAAGCCTCCGATCAGGAATGAAATGTATATTATCGGTGCGGCTAATCTAGTGAAACTTGCTAAAACTGGCTTTTTGGGTTTTGGACACCAATTCCATAACTTTTGACGGATGCCCATTTTCATTCACCTATAATTTTTGAGAATAGAATTTCAGCCAATTTAGAGGGCATCATTGAGTTTGCGTTTTCTGCCAGCTGCATATTGCGCTCTTCTGCCTCTACCAGCAACATTTTTCTGCAAGTTTGAAGTTGATCACAATTCCTGCAGTCTCCTTCATGTTTGTACCATACTTGAACACCGTTTTTTGCTGAGAACGTAATTATCGCATCTGTTTTGAAATCTGGGCTATAACCAACCAATATTCCCTGAGTCGGATCCATTGTTTTGATCCTAATTTTATTTATTGTGGCTGCTTCTTCAAGGGCTGCATGGATTTTGGAAATTGCAATGTCCAAAGCCTTATGAACAGTTTGGCGGGTAACTTCGAGTTTTCTAGCAATGCTTGCTTCGGATAACCCCTTACTTTTCAAATCCCAAATCAATTTTTGTTTAGAAGTAAGATAACCCGTGGTTAAGCTCATTGCAACTGAACTTCCCTAAGTAAGCCTTAAGAGGCTGACAAACATATAAATTTTTCGTAAAGCAAAAATCTGCTGGAAAGGAGCACATTGATTCAGAAAATTGTTCCTTTAGCCTTTGACAGTTTTGGTGTTCGTTCAATGGCAACTTTCATAGAAACAGACGACTTAAAAATTTTAATAGACCCTGGAGTTGCTTTGGCGCCCATCCGTTATGGATTAGAACCGCATCCTTTAGAGTGGCAGAGGCTTGATGAAACTTGGGAAGTCATTAAGCAGTATGCGGAGAATGCCGATGTTTTAATTGTTACACATTACCACTATGATCATCATGACCCAGACACTCCAGAACTTTATAAGGCGAAAACCGTCTTTATAAAACACCCAACAGAAAACATAAACCTAAGCCAAAAAGAAAGGGCGGCCTTTTTCTTAGAAGCTATAAAAAGAATGCCAAAAAAACTCGAAATTGCCGACGCAAAAAACTTCCAACTTGGCAAAACGCATTTAAGTTTTTCAAAGGCTGTTTGCCACGGAACAAATCCACGCCTCGGATACGTGACAGAAGTAAGCATAAAAAGTAACAACGAAAAATTTCTTTACACGTCTGATGTTGAAGGTCTTTCGCTGGAGGATCAAATAGGCTTCATTCTTGACGAAAAGCCAGACACCCTTTTCGTTGATGGACCAATGACATACATGCTTGGCTTCCGCTATTCCTTCAAAAGTCTAGAAATTTCAAACGCTAACTTGGTTAAAGCCATAAAAGAGACAAACCTTCATACTTTGGTTTTGGACCACCATTTTCTACGAGACTTAAACTATAGATTGAGGATAAAGCCAGTTTATGAAGTTGCTGAAAAGCGTGGGGTGAAAGTTGTTACGGCAGCAGAATTTTGTGGGAGAAAGATTGAGATGCTTGAGGCTTTGAGGAAGGAGCTTTATGCAAAATATGGCGAAATGGAGTATAAGGGCAAAAAGCGTACATTGCGCGAGGAGTGAGGAAAACTAAATTAGGCAAGTTCGCTATTTAGCTTGAAGGCTATGCCCATGAACATTTGGAAAGACATCCCCTCAGGCGATAAGCCTCCAGAACTGCTCAACATGGTTGTTGAAGTCATAATGGGTTCGAGGGACAAGTATGAGTATAATCTTGAGTGGGAATCCTTTGTTTTAGACCGCATCATACCATCATCCGTAGTTTTTCCAGTTGATTATGGATTTGTTCCACAAACATGGTTTGACGATAATGACCCCCTTGACATAATGGTGCTAAGTTATGAACCGCTTGAGGTTGGCTGTATAGTTAAGGTTAGAGTCATAGGAGCCTTAATAGTGGAAGACGAAGAAGGAGAAGACCCAAAAATCTTGTCCGTGCTCGTTAACGACGCAAGATTTGAGGGCTATAAGGATATTACGGATGTGCACAAGCATAAACTTGTGGAAATACAAGAATTCTTTGAAACCTATAAGCGATTAGAACCGCACAAATGGGTTAGGTTTAAGGAATGGAGAAACGCTGAAGAAGCAAAGAAAATCGTGAATTACGCCATCAAAAAGTTCAAGGAGCTTAACAAAACAATTCCAACAATTAAACCTTAAAATCGTAGTCAAATTTTGCGTTTTCCTGGGTTCTATCCGCTCTTCTAAGCTTTTCATCCTACAGTCTTTCTCTTAATCCTAAGTATAGCGCTATGTTTGCGTTTGGATCTAAACGGGTCGTTATTTTGCCGTTAAGAGAGCTTAAGATGGGGTTTACTCCAGGACCATGACCGCTTAGGTCACTGAAACCATGGATTATCACGCCTATTGTGAGAGCTCCTCGATGATGCCCGCGACCATAGACACAGGCTTGATCTTTTAAGGCTACAACATCGCCGAGGCGCAGTTTTTTAAGTCCCAATTCTTCAACCACTTCAGGACATGTTGTTTGGATGTCGTAGTCAATTGGTTCAGTTATGGGCGCAAATCCTATACCAGAGCCCATGAGGTATCCTGGAATCTCCATGACCACCGGCACTTCAAGCTTGTCGTCCTTGATTGCTATATTCATCTTCTCTAGAAGCGAAGGCGATAGCTTGTTTGTTTTAACATCTTCGAAGCCTTTGATTTTTAAGCCCACACCCCACGTTTTGACTTGAACCTTGTCTCCAATAACAAGTTTTTGAATGTCTTCATCTTTGAACCAGCAAATACAATCGGCCCCCGCGTGTCTACCAATATACATTCCTTTAGCGCCTTTTGCATCTCCTGAAACCACAACAGCCTCATTCCCTATACATGCAAGGTTTGCCAACGCACAGGCAGATGGTTGACGTTTCTCTTTTCCTTGAATGATAACACCTGGTTCTACGTGATCTCCACTGGCCCAGCCGTAACATGGGTCACCTATTTTTATGTTATAATTGATCCCGCCCATGCCTATTACCATCTTCGTTTTTCCATCCCACGTAGAAGCGTAGCTCATAACCCAAGGATTGATGATTTCTCCTAAAGCGGCAATCTTAAGCAGTTTATCTTTGTTTGTTTCGATCATTTTATCTTAACAACCTCCTATTTTAAAATTCCAAGACAGTAGCCAATGTTTGCTTTAGGATCAAGCTTGTGCATAATTCTTTTTTCTTTACACGTAAGAATGCTTGTAAGCCCTATTCCATGACCTGCCAAGTCGCTTGAACCGCATGAAACTACACCTATCGTTACTGCTCCCTTATAGTAGCCACGCCCCCAAGCCGTTAGGATATCTTTACATGCTACAATATCTCCTAGTCTTAGTCTCTTTAAACCAAGCTCTTCTACGTCAACTGGAGATGATGTTTGAATTTCATAACTACTTGTCTCAGCGGGCATGCCCCCAGAACCTTGACCCATAATGTATGCTGGAACCTCCATAACTACTGGTACCACGAGTTTTCCATCTTCTATTTCTACTATACGTTCCAAAAGTTCAGGGTCGATGTTAAGAACTTTCACGTTTTGGAAACCTTCGATTTCCAGCCCTACACCACGACTTTTTACTAGGACTTTGTCCCCTATCACCAGTTTTTCTAAGTCTGAATCCTCAAATGATATTAAGACATGGTGGCCTCCCCTCAGTCCCTCACCGCGAGGAATATAACCGTGTTTTCCAACAACTACGCCTTTAGCGCCTTTTGCATCTCCTGAAACCACAACAGCCTCATTCCCTATACAGGCTAGTATCCTAAATGCGTTTTCTTCCATAATTGATTGACCTGGTTCCTTTTGTATGGAGTCAACAGCGACTCCTGGCTCAACGTTTTCTCCCTCAGCCCATCCAAAACATGGGTCTCCAATCTTCACATTGTATTTGATGCTGCCCATGCCAATGCCAAGTTTGGATTTCCCATTCCATGTTGTCGTATACGCCATTTCCATAGCAAGCGCAGGATGAGTTATCTCGCCTAAAATTTCAGTTATAAGTAGTTTGTCTTTATTTGTTTTAATCATAATCTAGCCTCTTAATTTTAGAACTAAAAGTAATCGCATCTTTTGTATTTAAAGATTTAATGCATCGTAAATATTAAACTGCTCTTAGTTGAAATTTTAAAAGCTACAAAGAAATTTCTATTATGAGGACGAGTATGAACATTTATGAGGAAGTCATCGGGTTAACTAAGAAGCTTATCTCCATACAAAGCCCAAGCCAAAGGGAACACCAAATCGCTAACTTCATAGCAGACTGGTTAAAAGAAAAAGGTTTTAACGTTAAAATGGTTGAAGTCCCAAACTGCGGTCCTGATGTGATCGCAGTTCATGAGTATTCTGAAGATGGACGAGGCCTAATGTTGGAAGGACATACGGACGTAGCAGACGTTCATTTAGGATGGACAAAGGACCCTTTCAACGCCGTCATTGAAAACGGCCGGTTGTATGGCAGAGGCGCTTTTGATATGAAAGGCGGATTAGCAGTAAATATGGTGATTTTTAATAAACTTGCTGAGATGAATTTAAAGGGAAAATTGGTTTTCGCAGCTGTTAGTGAGGAAGAACGATACTCAAGAGGAAGTTATGCGCTTTGCAAAAGCGGTCTCCTTAGTGGGATTAACGCCGGTTTATGTCCAGATTTTGAAGGAAACATGGAAGAAACAATCATTGGAGCATGCTCCAGGGTGGTTTATGAAATTGAGGTTGTTGGAAAAAGCTCTCATTTTTTAATACCGGAAAATGCTGTAAATGCGTTAGACGAAGCCGCAAAAATAATCACTTTGCTTAATAGAATGCCCATAAAAGGCACATTAATGACATTGAAAGTGGAAGGCGGAAACGTTGAGACGGACATAGTACCGGACAAGTGTAAAATATGGATTAACCGAAACTTGAGCATAGATGAAACTGTCGACGGGAGCCTTCAGGAGTTTAAAAAATTTCTTAAAAGCATCAATATTAAAGCAGATGTAAGGGTTAAACTAGCTGAAAGACCCACCCCTTGGCAAGAGCCTTATGTGCTGAACACGGAAAAGACACCGATAATACAGTGTTTGGAACAGGTATGCAGAGAATATGGAATAGACTTGAAAACTAAAATATTAGAAACCGCTGATGAAAACTACTTCGTAACGATAGCTAATATAGATTACATAATATTTGGTCCTAGAGGCGGAAATTCACATATTGCCAATGAATATGTTGAGATAGAAAGTCTTAAGAAACTAACTGACATATACTTGGAAACCGCAAAACGATTCTTAACTTAGGCGAAGATGATGACAGAACCAAAGCAGATCCAATTGACTATCGAAGAAATACCTAAGTATTGGTACAACATTTTGCCAGATTTACCAGAACCCTTACCTCCAGAAATAGTCCCCGAACCGCTAAAAGAAAAAATGGACAAAATTTACAAAACTCGCATAAAAGCATGTATGGCACAAGAGCACTCAAATGAAAGGTACATTCCAATCCCGGAGGAAGTAATAGATCTGTACATAGGTGCTGGAAGACCTACAGCGCTGTGCCGAGCGTTTGGACTGGAGAGATTTTTGAAAACACCCGCGCATATGTATTACAAAAGAGAAGACTTAAACCCTACCGGAAGCTTTAAACTATGCACAGCGCTTCCGCAAGCTTACTATGCTGCTAAAGAAGGAGCAAAAGGACTTTGTACAGCGACGGGCGCTGGTCAATGGGGAACAGCTGTTGCATATGCAGCGGCCATGACTGGATTAAAAGCCAAGATTTTTTGGGTTCGTAAGGCATACAAGTGGAAAAAAGAACGAAGAGCTCTTATGAAAATGTACGGAGCCGCCGTAGTGCCTTCTCCAAGCAACCTTACCGAGCTTGGTAAGATGCTTTTGAAGGAGAAGCCGAACCATATGGGATCTGATTCTATTGCGACTGCCGAAGCGACTGAATATTCTATTGAACATGGTTATGCTCGAGTTGTTGGGAGCTTTTTTAATCATGTCATATTGCACGACACTATAATAGGACTTGAAACAATGAAACAGTTTGAGTTGATTGACGAAAAACCAAATGTTATGGTGAGCTGTTGCGGAGCAGGGAGTAACTTGCCCGGTTTTATTTTCCCTTTTATGAGAGAGGTGCTTAAAGGGAAATTAACATGTAAATTTATAGCTGTTCAATCTATGGCTTCTCCAACTTTAATTAAGGGCGAGTACAAATATGACTATCAAACATACTCTGAACTGCCACCATTATTTAAAATGTACACGCTTGGCCACACGTTTGAGATGCCAGAAATTTACGCTGAAGGCCTCCGAGAGACATGCACTTCTCCAGTTGTAAGTTTACTTAGGCATAACGGCCTAATTGATGCGGTTGCTTATCCAGTTGACGAGAAGGCTATATTTGAAGCTGCAAAAATTTTTGTGAGCACCGAGGGCTTCTTGCCAGCTGTGGAGGCGGCCTACTCCATTAGAGGTGCAATAGACGAGGCAATTAAATGTAAGAGGGAAAATAAAAAGAAGGTTATAGCGTTTAATGTGACTGGACATGGCTTTCTAGACTTACCAGCCTACATAAAGTTTCTATGAGCCTTCGCCTAAAGCATTCAGAGTACACCATCTAAATTTCGCTTATGAAAAGCGGTTGTAGAAGCAGTAGTAAACAAAATCAAAGATCATTCTTCTTTCAAATATTCAAGATCCGCAATTATACCATAAATATACGTCCAAAACTCTTTTTCAAGTTTTAAGAAAGCTTCATCAGATCTAAACTTTTTCACAAGAAAGTAGCCACCTCCCAACATTATCGTTAAGAAATACGATGGAAACCAAGAGCGTTTATTTGGTTTATCAGAAAGCTCAAAATTAACTTCAAAATCATCTTTTTCACCTTCAATGGTTACGCTGACAGGACTACCAAGCTTAACTTGTGACGAGTCGTAAGCGAAGATTTGAAAACCCTTTTTAGATTCGCCTCGTATTACTTCGAAATCCTTTGCCACAAAAAAATTCACTATACTATCGGTAAGTAAAGCAAGATTTACTTTTCCGCCGGAGAATTTTCTTTTCATACTGTTTAATTGCATTATAAAATCTCTTAAAAATGTATCGATAAAAATTAAAAATGGAAAAATGAGTATGTTTATGCTCTTATCACTGGTCTTTTATTGCGTTTTGCAGCGATTATGATGAACAGAGACACGAATGTCAATAGTAAAACTATTGCTGCAATAGTTAACTCTGGAATAACGATGTAGGGGAAATACTCTCCTTCATTGTCGTTTGTGGCTATGTTTCCAGCGTTATCTTCAGCATGTATTTGATATTTTACGTTTGTTCCCGCAGCTTGTCCCGGGATCGTTCCTTCATACAAACCTGAATCTTCATTATATGTCATAGCTACGGATGTCCAAGTTTCGCCATTGTCGATTGTGTAATTTAATATTACACTTTTTACTCCATTATCATCTGTGACGTTTGCTGAAACAATTACAGGTTCATTTGGTTGAACATTATTTGCCGGAGGAGTTTGTGTGACGTTCTGAATTAGTGGAGGAGTATCATCATAAATGTAAGTGACATAGCCGGGTTCTACATTTGGAGTTTCTGGGGGCATGTCAAAAGGATAAACTTGCGTCCACTCCGGATCCAATGCTAAAACAGTTGTCCATTGGCCGGAATCTACCGCTTTAACCAATTTGAATTGTATTTGGCATAATACGCCTGACCCATTAAATCCCCATCTTATCGGATTTCCTTCCTCATCCTTCCAAAGGTACGCATAGCCCCATTTTAGGATTGTATGTGTTGTGTTAATACCTTCTAAGGTAACTGATGGAACAATTGGGGTTGCACCGCCACTTTCTGCGGGGGCAAATATGTGATCTGTAGGTCTCCATGCCGAAACATAAGCGATTGACGCGTTTTCATAGACTAGACCTATGCCCCAACTTCTAATGTTAACAGCATTTTCAATGGTTAAGTTTATGAAGAAAGTCGACTCCAAAGCTGTTTGAGGGGCGTAAAAAGTAAAGCTTGGTCCACCTATTTCTCCAGGAGGCGGTGGTGCAGCAGTCCATTTTGCAGGTTTACTTGCTGGGCCTGGGTTAATTATTGAAATTGTCGACGTTTGGGCTTTCACTTGATTCAACAGCGATAAATGTATTAACCATATAAACGTCATCAGAATCAACGCGATCACTAATTTTTTATTCAACATTCTCACCTTGGCTAAGTTTTTCCACAAAGAAATATTTTAAATTTGCTATTTCTCAAGCATCGTTTAAAAACCAACGCATAAAATGAACCTCTCATCGCACAACCTAAGCACTAAACTAAGTAGCTATTTGCACTAAGTTTTTCTTGAACCGTTCTTAATCTTCCTTTTTCGCATGGCAAAATAAAAACGCTTTATATAATATCTTTTTGTTTACAGTTATTTAGTTTTACAGCTTACTTCGTATAACTTTTAGTTTCTTACGTATCGATAATAATGTGAAAATTCCTATGAAAATCAAGGTGTATGTTATTGCTAATATTCCCAGTGGTGTGTTAAGCCATAAAATAAGAATCCAAACTATATACTCTTGAATTTCTAGCTTTTTGTTAATAATTACCATATTTTCTGCATGGTTGTTCGTCGTGTTTGTCTCGCCGGGAAGTATGGCAATATCAACTGAAATTATGTAAAGTCCAGGCTTAACACCTGTTGTGTTCCATGTTTTTTCTTTAATGAAGTTTTGGTTGGCTCCCAATGATTGTTCAAAGTTTATAAGTATCGTTTCGTTATAACGTATTGTGATATTAGCAGTTTCCAGATCATTACCGAAATTGATGAGCACTAATGTGATCGTTAATGTGTCGCCAGCATCAACAATTGATGGTTCAACCTTAAGCAAGTGTATCGCAAGATCTCGAATTATCGAAATTTCCTCCTTTAAAATTCTCACGATTGCCGGTTGGGCGTACACGGGAATAGGTGTCCGAGATGAGTCTTTTTTAAGGATGACAAAAGTGTCTAAGGATGTACTTCCTTCCTCTTTTGGTATCAATTCTATGTTTGTGAATTCCTGGCTGTCTTGAGGCTCTATTGCTATCGTGAAGTTTAGCTTGCATAAAAGGGCGCTGTCAGGCACATTAACTGGTGTTAATGGAAGTATTGAGGCACCATATTTCAAGTAGCCAGTATCCTCTACTATCTCCACGGATGGCGGCGGTGCTATTAGCGTAGCGCCTTGGTCAATAGCTTCAGCGAAAACGTTGTTGTCAGGTATCCAACCCTTTTGAAAGTGTATAATTGTATTGTTCCATTTTATGAATATTTGCCAACTTAGTAGTGCAGTTACATTTTCGATGTAAAATTCAACAGTGAAGGTGGTGTTCACTGGAAAATCCGCAATGTTAAAAATGAACTTGTTGTCACCTGACAAGGGATTTATAATCCTTATCGTAGCCTCTTCTTGGGCTTTAACGACTATCGTAGAAAGAGGCGCCAGCAAAGATAATAGTAATATCACAGTAAGCAAGGTTGCCCTTGTTAACCATTTATGTTTCATTTTCAACCACGTATAGAGGTTATCAAAGCGATTTATAAGTTTGTTGAGCACAACCTACATTAAAATGTTCGTTCTAACTGAAAATTTAAAATGTTTTCTCTTTCAAAGAAAAACATAAATGTTCAAGCAATGTTAACATTTTGGTGCTCAACTGATGAGAAAAAATACTTCCCTTTACATGGGCATTTTTCTTTTAATTGCGAGTTTCTCACTTATGAGTGTTTCCAATATTTCTAACATATCCCCTGATCAATTATCTGTAAAACAGGAATACTTTGTTTGGAATGTCACAGGATATTATAGAAAAGGTGAAATGATGATCGTCGACATAAGGGCACATCGCGAGTGGGGACGATTTCTTGCGGGTGGACGCACAGTTGCGATTAACGTCACCATCACTGGTCCAGACGCTACTCGTATTGACTTTGTATGTTATTTCTATGTATACCAAGGATCACCTTTAAGCATCACGCCAGTTTTATCATTACTCAACGCAACTGCAAGTGTAGGTGCAGGAGGATCAAGTAGTGAATCATCATTATCTGTAGAAAAAGTTCAAGATTACATTGGTGGAGTGGTTAAGAAAGAGGGAAACTTTACCGTTATAGTTGATGAGAAGTCAATTTTTAATAATTTCGGATCCGAAGATCCCCCGGCACGAATTTGGTTGCTGAAACAAGAAGTTTCTTATCCTTACATGTTTCTTTTACCTGTCGGTGTCACACTAACCGTTTTAGGTGTAGTTTTAACATCATATGAACTATACAAGAGGAAAAGAAAACTTTTTAGAAAACGCTGAAAATTGCATGCGCCCATTCGCTTTTATTTGCCTTTAATTGCATGACATGCTACCATATGATGGTTTCCGGCATCCTGTAACAATGGTTCTTCTTTGCGACATATATCCATCGCTAATGAACAACGTGGATGAAATCTACAGCCTATTGGAGGATTAATTGGGCTTGGAACTTCTCCTCTTAGGATAGCTCGCATCCTGCGTTTAGTCGGGTCAGGTATTGGAATCGAATTCATAAGTGCTTGAGTATAGGGATGCAAAGGATTCTTGAATATTTTCTCTGTTTCAGCTAACTCAACTATTTTTCCAAGATACATCACGGCAACTCTGTGACTTATGCATTCTACAACGCTCAAGTCGTGGCTTACAAAGAGATAGGTCAATCCCATGCTTTTCTGTAGTCCTTGAAATAGTTCCAACAATTGAGCTCTAACAGAAACGTCAACTGCAGATGTTGGTTCATCTAAGACTACAAATTCCGGGTTCGTAATGAGTGCTCTTGCTATAGCAATTCGTTGTCTTTGTCCCCCGCTAAATTCGTGTGGATATCTGTAAAGGTGCTGTTCACCCATTCCCACTTTGTGTAACATTTCAGTAACTTTAGGCAGAACTTCAGATTTTTTAACAATTTTTTGGACGATTAAGGGTTCGCCCACTATATCCTTTACAAGCATTCTTGGATTTAGGGAAGTCGTAGGATCTTGATAAACTATTTGCATTCTTCTACGAAGCTTTTTAAGCTTTAATCCCTTGAACGTTGAAATGTCAGCCATGTTCTTTACTTGGCTTGGGCTGATTCCAATTTTTTGTAATTCTTCCATGTTTATTGAACTTTGTTCTGAGCTTTCAGCTTCTTTGTATATGTTATCTTGAATACTAAAGTATATGTGACCCGATGTTGGATTAAGAAGTCTTATTATTGTTTTTCCCAATGTAGTTTTTCCACATCCCGACTCGCCAACAAGTCCTAAGCACTCGCCTCTGAATATCTGAAAGCTTACGTTATCTACTGCTTTGACTTCTGCAACTTTTTTCCTTAGGATTCCGCCGAGTATTGGATAGTATTTTTTTAGTTCTTTTATGTAAAGTATTAGCTCGTACATCTATTTTTCTCCATACATATGGCAAGCAACGAAATGATTTTTTGTAACTTCTATGAGTTTAGGTTTAATCTTTTGGCATATATCCATTGTGTAATAGCATCTATCATAAAATCGACATGCTTTCGGAGGGTTAATTAGACTCGGCACCATCCCAGGAATTGATTTAAATTTTTTTCCCGGTCTTGGAATTGACTCAAGCAATGCTTGAGTATACGGGTGTAAAGGTTTCTTGAAAATCTCTATAACTTCAGCAATTTCAACAACATTCCCGGCGTACATTACTGCTACCCGTTCACAAAGTTCGGCGATGACTCCCAAATCGTGCGTAATATAAAGTATTGAGGATTTGAAGTTTTGCCTTAAAATTCTTATGAGCTCCAATATTTGAGCCTGCACAGTTACGTCCAAATTTGTGGTAGGTTCATCGCATATCAGAAGCTTGGGGTTGCATGCAAGGGCCATTGCGATCACAACTCTTTGCGCCATTCCACCGCTTAGTTCATGTGGATACATATCAGCAACCCTTTCAGGGTCGGCGATCTCCAAACTTCTAAGGATTTTGATTACTTCCTTTCTGATTTCACTTTTAAGTGGGTTTTCGAATCTTCTGATCAATGGTATTTTAGAAAGAACCTTAATGGACAAAGCGTTCGGATTTTTAGCCATTTTCGTATATAGGCGTAAATAAAAACTTTCATTCTTTTGTTTAAGCTCTTCAAGTACACGATCGATAAATTCCTTTTTTCTATGTTCGATTAAAACTTCTCCAATTTGATCTGCCACAGTATAGACCGGGTTAAGGTACGCCTTTGGCTCCTGAAAAACCATGGATATATCGTTGCCACGAACTTTCCTCAAAAAATCTTCTTTCTGTTTTAAAAGATCTATTTCTTTTCCATCTGTGTTTATGATTATTTTTCCACCTTCAATTACTCCCGGTGGAGGGACTATGTTAAGTATTGAAAGACTTGTAACGCTCTTTCCACATCCAGTTTCGCCAACAAGCCCAAGTATTTCGCCAGGTTTTATCTGTAAGTTCACGTTGTCTAACGCTTCAACTATGCCTTCGTAAGTGTAAAATCTTAATACTAAACCTTCAACTTTTATTAGGCTATCACTTTGCAATTCTATCGCCTTCTCAATGTTGGATCCAAAATGTCTCTAAGTGCGTCTCCAAGAAGGTTCCATCCCAAACCAAATATAAAGATGAACGCTCCTGGAATTAACCATATGTACCAGTAAAAAAGCAAACTCTGCGCGCCTGCTGTCATAATTTGCTGTGATTTTTGAACTAGTTGTCCCCAGTCTGCGAAATTTTTCTCTGCGCCTATGCCTAGGAAACTTAACGCAGCCGCGGAGAGAACAATCGAGCCTATGTCTAGTGACCCCAAGATGATTATAGGATAGATCGTGTTAGGAACAATATGCCTCAGAATTATCCGTAAGTCGCTGCATCCAATGGCCTTAGCAGCTTCCACATAATCTTCGTTTTTTGTACGGAGAACTTCTCCTCTTATCAGCCTCGCGTATCCGGGCCATCCGACAAGAATTAGTGATATTAAAACTTTATCAAGTCGTGTTAAAGGTATGTTTAAAATTCCCACATCAGAGATGTATCCAAAAAATATTGCGGCTACAACGGCCATTAACGCTAAGGTTACACTAATTGGAATTGTGAAAGTTCTCGTTTTTAAAATTTCTCTTCTTTCGATGCTTGAAAGATTCCTTGTAGTTAAAATTAAGAAAAAAACTGTCAATAATATTAAAATGACTGTCAGAGGAATTGTTAACGTTCCGGGTAATGCTATGGTAAACGTCATAGCCAGTATCAAACCTGGAAATGCCATAATGATGTCTGTGAACCGCATTAAAATTTCGTCCACTAAACCTCCATAATAGCCAGCAACTAATCCTAAAGTCAGGCCTATCAATAAAGATATTGCCACAACGTAGACTCCTACACGGAAGGCGGTTATGCTCCCCCATATACATCCATAGTATATATCATATTGATCGATTGTTAGCCCAAATGGATGTTCTGGAGTGGGTGGTGAAGGAAGAAATTTGCTACCAGCACGCGGAATAGCGAAGGGATCATTTATTTTCGCCACGTCCCATGATGGATACGGGGGAGCAAGATAGGGTGCTGATAATGCAACAAGCACATAAAATAAAATAATGAACATGCCAATAATTGACAACGGACTTTTTCTAATATTGCTCAACATAAATTTGAATTCTTTTATTGTTGGCTCATTAGCCTTTTTCCATTCATAGAATTTTAATTTGAATTTTTTTGAACGCATATCATCCCAGCCTTATTCTCGGATCAATGTAGGCGTACAAAATGTCAATTACTAAGTTTGAAATAACGAAAAGTAATGCCGTAAAAAGTGTGAAACCAACTACTGATGCTATATCTAATCGTAATGCACATCTTGCCGCCCAACTTCCCAAGCCACCAAAATTAAAAATAGTTTCAGTTATAACCAAACCTGAGAGCATCCAGATGACTAACATTCCCGACATCGTAACTACTGGTATTAAGGCGTTCCTTCTGGCATGTTTGTTTATTACTTGACTATTTTTTAGACCTTTAGCCTTAGCTGTGACTATATAGCCTTTTGTAAGGGCCTCAAGCATGCTGGATCGCATGAGTCTAATTAGGCCTGCGACGTTAACCGTGGTTATCGTAATAACGGGTAGGATCAAATGTTTAAGTGCATCAATAGTTACGTCTAACCTTCCGTTTAATATTCCATCAATTGTGTATAGACCAGTATAGGTTTTAAATATGAGCGAGTTTGTCACGACATTCTGGAGTTCTGGAGAAACTCTACCTGTTATGTTTTCTCCCGTTAAGGAAAATGCAATCGAAAGTAATATGAGTGCTAGCCAAAAAGCTGGAAGGGAGTAGCCGGTTATTGAAAATAAGCGTGTGGCATGGTCAACTAGTTTATCACGATGGACAGCAGATAGCACTCCTAGGTATATACCCAAAAGTATTGTTATTGGAGCTGAAAAAAGCACTATTTCAATTGTAGCAGGCCAAGAGGTCCTGATCACGCTTAAAACAGGGGCTCTTCCCTCTGTTGACCAGCCTAAATTCCCTTTTAAAACTTCTTGGAACCAGTAATAGAACTGCTCCAGAGGAGAAGCGTCTAGATGGTAAGCTTTTATGAATTCTGATATTTTTTGAATATCTTTTTCTGACCTTATGTAAAGGTATGCCCTCGAAGCAGGCGGAATCATCTGTGTGATAGCGAAAACAAGTATAACTGCTCCAAAGACTACAGGTATTAGCAAAATGATTCTTCTTATGATATATTCTCGCAAACCCAATTGATGCTCACTTCTTTTAGTGCCCGTTTCTTTAAGGTAGCAAAGAACATCTAATTTATAACTTTGTCGGAGGCTTTGATTGTGGTCAATTTCGAATTAGTCCTTTAAAAGATAAGAAATGAGGATGATGAGTTTTGTTCGTATTGTTAGGGTGGTGGTTGCCATGGTGTTTGGGTTTTTCCGAAGTTGTCTAGGGCTGCTGTTATATCGTACATATCAATTTTTCTGTCACGCCACGAGTCAAAGGGATTTCCGTCAACGTCGCAGTGAAAGTTCCATCTTGGGTGCATTATTGGTATATTCGCCTTGCCGTAGTAGGAGCCGAAGGCGTCGATAATGGCGAGGATGTCATCCATGAAGACTTTGTCGTCATAGTTCACATTGCCCCGAAGATACTCCCATTTCCAATGGGCATATCCAAAAGTAGTAGTATAAAGTGGATGGGTTGGCTGATTTCCTTGAACCCACGTTCTTGCGTACCATCTTCTCACCTCAACATGGGTTGGTACACTAGGAACATCTTCATAGTATATCTCCTGTAGTCTTTGGTAGATCGCTTGTCTTTCAGGGCCGTCAGGCGTTCTCATTCCTTTTTGTATTAATTGATCTGCCTCCGGGTTGCTATAAACTGAAGCATAAGCCCAATAACCACTGCTGCCCATGTAACAGACTATAAAGTTATGTATATCCGCATAGTCCCCAATCCAACCCATCGGATAAGCTGCAAGCTGATGTTCGAATAGTGCTGTGTAAAATTCAGCTGAAGAGATTTCATGTGACTCAGCGTGGAATTTGCCATTAAAATATTCATTTCCCACCTTGTTTATAGTTGCTGCGAGATCTTCGGTGATGGCAGGCCATATATCGAAGGCTAAATAATACAGTTTGATAGTGAAGCCTGTTTCTGCAAGTTGCCCATCAAAGGCTAAGTTGAACTCTTCGATAGCTTTAGTTATGTTCTGTGTGTAGTGCGGCTGAGTGAGATTGACGTAGGGTATGCCAGATGGTGCGCATGTAACAGGCTGGTATGCTTCGCCGAATAACATGTCTTGGATTATCATGGTGTAATTTATGAGATAGGCAAATGCTTTGCGTACATGGGAGTCGTTGAAGAAATTTGCAGGTATGGCATCATCGCTGAACGTGTTATTTGCGATAACTTTTCCCCATCTATTGTCCAACGTAGGTTGAATGATAAATGTAAAATGGTATGACATGACCTCCAAGAAAGGATAGAAGTGGAGTCTAATCCCTGGGCGTGTTGGACCTTTTAGGTCATAATCTTCATGCAGTGATACGCAACTTCCTCTTGAGATTTCGGGTGCAAGGTCGCAGTCTCCAGATAAAAGATCAGCTATGATGCTGGCTTCAGTCTTACGCTTCATAGTTACTCTTGTTACGTAACCTGCTGGTTTTATGCCACTGCTTGGTTGCGGCGAATAGGGTGGACTCGGCAATCTTGCTGGCCATCCTCCCCAATACTCATCAAACCTAACAAGCGACACTTCTCCCGCAGGCGTTGCATCCCATCGGTCCAGTATATATGGACCTGTCCCGATGATTACACCCGGGTGTAAGGTACCTATTTTATCAAGCGGGCTTTCTCCCCAACGCCAGTAGTCAGCCCAATGAGTGAAATCTCCATCCCATTCAAACTGTATTCCCTCCACATCGGGGTTCAAATCTATGTTGTTAGTGACACCCCATGGAATCACAAAGTCGAGCACCCATTGTTTGCTTATGATGCCTACCCATGTCTCAGCAATTACTTGTAGAATTATTCTGACAGGATATCCTAGAGGGAGATGCGCAATTTCATCCCAAAATGTTGCGCTAAAACGTCCATCTTCGGTTTCAAACATTTTGACTGGAGCAAATGAAACGGATCCACCTTCACTCAAGCCTGGATTTGCAATATTTAGCCAAACATGTGTTTCATTGCTCTGAGCTGCGTTATCTATCTTCGTTCCAAAATTTGGATCTGTAGGGTCTCCAGTTTGACAGTCCAGCAAAGGTTCATATAAATAAACAGTTGTCCACGAAGCTAAAAAGTCGTGCACCAACACTCTTTCAATGCTGTATTCCACATCAATGGTTGTTAAGTAATACTGATTAAAATTGAATGGCTCATCAGTTCTACATCTGTTGTGGAAAGGTATGCCTGTGCGTATTTTGAAGTATATTGTATAATTTGTATAAGGTGGAGACAGGGGACCATAAGTCGGGTTATTTTGTGGCGGACCTATCCAAGCTTGAGTGGCCGCTAAAGGAATAAAGACATCGTAACGTTCGCCGTCAAAACCTATAGGGACTTCACATACGTGCCATGGAACGAATACATTTCCCATAGCAGGATCAACACTATCACCTCCAGCGCCTAATGGTACGTCTATGATAAGCTCATATGGATTTTTCGGCGGATTAGATAGATTAGGAGCTGCAGAAGTATTGTTTGGGATAACTATAAGCGATATTAAGATAACGAGAAAAACCGCTGACATAAGATTTTTCTGAACCATTTCTCTTCCCTCTACTAAATTTCTTAATCTAAAACAATGTAAGTAGTTTATTAAGTATATTTAACAGTTTCTAAAATCAAAAATCTCTATACTATTAAGACTAAAGTTATAGCCAATTGAAGAAGATGTTGTACTAATAATGTTTTATCAGAGCCGAAGGACTCCCGAAAAACATATAACATTATACGATAGATTTCTTTGCCGAAGTGAAGAAAAATGCTAAACTACTACGAAAGGCGATGGTCTACAATTCGGGAGATGCTCGTTGAAAGAGAATTTGATGCATTCCTTGTTAAACAGCCAGAAAACATTCGTTACCTCTCTTCCACTCACCTGCCCTTCTATACGTTGTTGAATCATGTTATTATCCCAGCGGATGGCGATCCTGTGGGCTTGGCATATCCTCTTGAAAAGAACAGGGTGAAAGAACACTGTGCAATTAAGGATGTGAGATTTTACCCAGATGTTGCACCTAATCCAAAAGTTGAGAATGAAATGGTTAAAAAGCTTCTTATGAACCTCAATGTAAAGAGCATTCTTTGCGATGAGGAGTATAAGATTAGTGGTATAAGGGTGGAAAAGGATGATTTCATTCGAGAGATGAGAGCCTGCAAACAGCCAGATGAGGTGGAAAAGCTTAGGAAAGCTGCAGAGTTGGTTGACTACGGCGCTAAGATCCTTGTAGAGGAGATTCTAAGGGAGGGAAAGACTGAAGCTGAAATAGCAATTGAAATTGATCGGGTTGTGCGATCTAAGGGAGCTCAACTGATGAGTTTTCCGACTATAATAGCAGCTGGAAAAAATTCCGCGTTTCCCCATCATATACCTACAAACAAGAAACTCTCGGAGGGAGAGCTTGTGATTTGTGATTTTGGAGCAGTCTACGAGGGGTACTTCTCTGATTTGACCAGAACATATCCGGTGGGCAATGTTTCAGAGAAGCTTTTAGAGATTCTTGACATTGTAGTAGAGGGGCAAGAAGAAGCTATAAAAGCGATAAAGATTGGGCAAGATTTAAGGCTAGTTGAAGAGAGATGCCGGTCGCTTTTTAAAGAGTATGGTTACGATGAATACTTCACCCACTGCATTGGTCATGGACTTGGATTGGGGCATGATGAACCGATTGTTAGTATGACCACAACAGAGAAAGTGAAGAGGGGATATGTGTTTACAGTGGAACCGGGAATATACATTCCTGATTTAGGAGGAGTCAGAATAGAAGATGATGTGTATGTGGGCGATCATGTTGAAATTTTAACTAAGACTCTTAAAAAACTTTAGCATTTTAACGTTACTTATTGCTTATTTTTTAGGTATTTACTATAAAAATATTATAAAAAGAACAGAAATGGATAGAGAAATAATGGGTTTTGTTCGTATTGTTAGGGTGGTGGTTGCCATGGTGTTTGGGTTTTTCCGAAGTTGTCTAGGGCTGCTGTTATATCGTACATATCAATTTTTCTGTCAGTCCATGTTTCTCTCGGGTTGCCTGGTATGTCACAGCGGAAGTTCCATCTTTGGTGAAACTTTGGTAATCCTGCCTTGCCGTAGTAGGAGCCGAAGGCGTCGATAATGGCGAGGATGTCATCCATGAAGACTTTGTCGTCGCAATTGACATTGCCGCGGATGTACTCCCACTTCCACAAGTTATAAGCATAAACCATGCCTTGGTAAAGTGCGTTGTAATATCTTCCAGCAACCCATTCTCTCAAATATCGCCTAAAGACTGGAACGTCAAGTGGGAGGCCAATGGCTTCTTCGAAGTATATTCTCTGCGCCTCGTAGTATATGGCTTGCCTTTCTGGACCCTCAGGCGCCGTTATTCCGGCTTCAACTAGGCTATCCAAGTAGTCATTATGATATCCTTGGAACATTGGATAGACTCCTCTACTGTGCATGAAGGGTTGAGCGAAATTGTGTATATCAGCGTAGTCCGCTCCCCAAGTCATATGCCAGAACGGCAACCAAAGGTTAACCCAAGCGGGGAAGAACTCAGTCCATGATATGCCCATAACAGTTGCGTGGAATTTTCCGTTGAAGTAGTCTTGCCCTATTTGGTTGATTCTTGCTGCTAGATCTTCTAATATGACTCTTCCTTCTTCTAGGGCTAAGGCGTAGATTAGGGTTACAGTGAAGCCGGTTTCTCTTACGGCTGGGTTGGCTTGGTTAAATTCTTCTACGGCGCGGGTTATATTTAGTTTGTAGCCTTCTTGGTCTGGGTTTTGGTATTTGAGGCCCATGGGTACTATGGTGTTAGGTTGGTAGGCTTCGCCTAAGAAGTATTCGTCGATGAGTACGGAGTGATTTACGAGGTAGAAGAAGGCTTTGCGGATGTGGGTGTCGTTGAAGAAATCTCTTGGTATTCCGTCGGAGGTGTAAACGCCGTAATCGTTTATTTTGCCATATCTGTTGTCAGGTGTTGGGGTAATGTCAAAAGTCGGATGCAAAGAACCCATACTAAAGAGGAAGCATGGATAGTCAAGCCTTATACCAGGAAGTGTCTCAGCATTCCGGTCATTACCAACATGAAGCTGACCCATATTAGGACTTGGAGGAAACGTAAGGTCACAATCTCCAGCGATCATATTAGATATCAAGTTCGTTAACGTCTGCTGTCTAACCGTTACTCGTGTTACATAGCCTGCTGGTTTAAGCCCGCTGGCTGGTTGAGGCACGTATGGTGGATTTGGATAACTAGCTGGCCACCCTCCCCAATAGTTGTCATTTTTCACTAATGAATATCCTCCAGTTAGTGTTGGGTCGTACCTGTCTAGGATGTATGGGCCTGTTCCGCAGACCACGCCTGGTTTTTCTGTGCCTATTTTGTCGTAGGGGCTTTCGGCCCAGCCTTCGTAGTCTATCCAATTGTCCCATGTTCCGGGCCAGTCGATTTGTGTTCCTGGTGCGGTTTCGTTTAGGTCCAGGCCTTGAGCGGTGCCTGTTGGGATGAGCCATTCAAGAGTCCAACGCTTACTAACAATTAGGAACCAAGGTTCTCCAATCACTTGAAGCGTTATCGCTATTGGATAACATAATTTAGCATTACTCAATTCTTGCCAGAATGTGGCTCTTTGGCGGCCTGTTTGGTCGAACAGTTGGATGGGTGTGAAAGATGTTGTTCCTTGGGATGGGGCAAAGCCCCTGTTTGCGATGTTCATCCAGAAGTGGGTTGCGTTGCTTTCGAAGGCCAAGTTAATGGGGTTACTCTCATTACTCGGCCATGAAGTATCTGCTTGTTCAACTCCTAAAACTGCTTCAAAAACCATCCATTGAGCACCGTTTGCGTAATCATGTACCAGCAAGCGTTCAAAGCTGTATTCCACGTCTTCCGGTGTTAGGTAGATTGGAGCTAGGTTTGACCAGTCCATCGGGTAGTCAGTTCTACATTTGTTGTGGAAGAGTACGTTTTCGCGTATTTTGAAGTAGATGGTGAAGTTTGTGTATGGGGGTGCTGTTGGGTCGGGAGGAGCAATCCAAACCTGCGTAGCCAATTTAGGAACGAAGACATCGTAAGGTTCACCCTCCCAGTAAATCAAAGGATCATAAACGTTCTGAATCAACTCACCACTCGGTCCATCGTAAGAGTTGTGACTGTCTAGCGTAGCAACAAGATAACCCGAAAGTCTATCAACTATAAGTTCATAAGGATTTGGTGGCGGATTCGTTGCGTAAACACCTGGCATAAGTATAAGACTTGTCAAAGCAACTAAAGCCATAACTAGCATTATTCCTTTTTTATTCTTCATATTTTTCCCTCTTAAGGGTAATGCTGGTTTGTAATATTTAATTCTTACTTTATTTGAGGTTTAAACAATAATTGCAGAGGCAGCAACGTCGCGAACTAACACAATGAAAGCTGAAGAAAAGAAGCTTCACAGTAATTGTTATTGACTTATTAAAGACAAGGGAAGCTTTTTACAGTTTAAAAATAAAAGAGAACATTAAATATTGTGGTAAAAACATTAGATTTAAACGGAGGAGTTAAACTGAAACTCGTTGAAAAGGAAATTCTAAAGGAGTTGTCACTGGAAGAAGCGTTTAAACATATGGAGTTTCTAGTTAATGAGATTGGAGAAAGGCCTGCAGGGACAGAAAAAATGAGGCAGGCGGCAGAATACATCAGAAAAGAACTGGAATCCTACGAATTAGAAGCAAGAATAGACAATTTCTACATTTATCATAGCTACCCCATTAATGCAGAACTCAGAGTTCTACACCCCGAAACCAGGGTTATACACGCAAAACCATTTTGTCACATTGTTTCAACACTGCCTGAGGGAATTGAAGGTGAACTCGTCTATGTTGGGCAGGTGGATATGAAAACTATATTGAAAAAGATGTTAGAGACAAGATTGTGCTTGTAGATATGACCTGGGCGCCTCCGCGACCTGAAAAAGCGAGAATAGCGTGTGAAAAAAGAGCGAAGGCTATGATCATAATGAATTGGGGAAGAGCTGATAATCCCGTCATTCAATTGGGCGCTATTAAGTCGGTGTGGGGCAACCCCACTCCAGAAACATTCAAAAAGATTCCTCAAATAACGGTGATAAGCATAACGAGAACTGCTGGAGAATACCTGAAAAGACTTTCCCAAAAGGGGAACGTCAGAGTGTGGCTTCGGGCGGAAGCGACACGTGAATGGGTTAAAGCCTATCAGCCCATTGGAATACTTAGAGGAAGAGAAGGCCTCGAAGAATTTGTTTTAGTTGGCGGGCATCTTGAAGCATGGGGAAAAACAGCAATTTGTAACTCCTCTGGTAACTCACTAACCTTAGAGTTAGCAAGAGTCCTTGCAAAACACAGAAATAAGTTAAGGAGAAGCATCATCTTCGCATTTTGGGATGGCCACGAAGTAGCTGAAGCTGCGGGATCCACATGGTTTGTTGATACCAGCTGGGATGAACTTAGAGGCAACTGCATAGCTTATGTAAACATCGACAATCCCGGAATAGCAGAAACCAGTATTCCGATAATGCATGGCGTAACGATAATCAAAGATTTTCTTGAGAATACTGTAAAAGAGTTCTGGGGAGAAGGCGAATGGCATGACGCATATAAAGGAGGGGACGAATCCTTCTTCGGAATAGGCATTCCGTACCTATCGTTTTATACTGGTTACACCTCGGAAAAACTGAAAGAGCTAAATTGGGCTTCTTTAAGCCCTTGGATACATAGCGAAGCAGACACCCTAGACAAAATAGATAAAGAGCTATTTTCGAAACATTTACTTTTTTACACTTTACTTATACTCAGGTTATGTAATGCGCTCGTGATTCCGTACAACTTTGTTTTAGTAGCTGACAAGCTCATGCAAGACTTAAAGGAACTAAATAAGCTTGAACGAAGATTAAACTTTAGCGATTTAATTAAAAAAACTGAAAAGTTAAAAAAAGTAGCAGAAAAAATGAACGAATATCGACAGAAAATAGAAAAATGCTACGAGGAATTTGAAGATAAAGAAAAAATAGAGGAAATTACCCACTTGCTTAATAAATCCTTAATGAAGATGAGCTACGAGCTCTCTCATGTGTTATGGTCTGAAGCCGGGAGATATGGCCAGGACCCCTACGGCTATATAATCGCCCAGAAACCCATTCCAAGACTTTATGTTTCAATCAAAAAAATCACCGAGTTGGATGAAAGAGACGAAGATTTTAAGCTTTGGGAGACGAAATTTATAAGAGAAAAAAACCGAGTTTGCGACGCAATTCATAATTCAATCGATTATGCTGAACTAGCGTTGGCATTGGTGGAGAAAAAACTTTCTTCTTAAGATTAAACTTCATTTAATTTCTCGAAAATGTTTGTTAAGTCAATCCTTGTTTAATAGCCTCATGCTCCTTTTCTGAAAACCATCCTTCTGTCTTGAGCTTTTCAAGCCCGCTTTTGATTTTTTCACGTATCACATTAGTTTTTAAAATGTCAGCTTTTTCGCCACTTTCACTTATTTCTCTCTCAAAAACCGCATCACGCGCGATTATTGTGGGAAGTTGTTGGAGGAAGAGTGTTATAGTTTTGAACCTTGGAACGAGGAGCTGTTTAACTTTTGTCTTGCCTAAGGCTCCTTTAATCTTCGCTAAAAAACTTACACTGTTCACTATTGACGGTGGAAATAAAACATAACGCTTTTTTGATTCAGACTGGTAACAAGCCACGTAGAAAGGTATGTAGATTAAAGCGCTTTTCACCCGTGTTTGTCTGATTCCCAAAGTTTCAAAATTGGAAATTTCCATTTCCCTCATTTTAGCCATTTTATTAATTTGCTCAATTATGGCAGAAGTCTGTTTTTCCAGCTTTTCCATTTCTTGTATATGAAGTTGGATTTTAGCATCCCTCGAGGCTTCAAGCTCCAGCAACTCCTTCTGGGCTTCTTTAATTTTGGCTTCCCATTCAGACCTTAATCTAAAAGTTTCAGCAGACTTGTTATCTTCTATTTCCTTTATCTTCCCTTCAAGTTCCTCTATCTTAACTTCAATTTCAGAAAACTCTTTTCTGCCTTCCGCCTCTTTCTCTTTCCATTTCCTTTCGCCAACACTATCCTTATTAGCGGCGCATGTTTTTGCTTCCATTTTGCATCGTTCAATTTTTGTGAGAGTTTGCTCTCTAAGTTTTTCATATTTTACCTTCTCCTTTTGTAGGGAAAGGAGTTGCTTCTCAAAATTTCTTGTTAGCTGAGTTATTAGCTCATCATATTCTTCGTTTATGCGTTCAACCTTTGGCATTATAGCCTCTTTTTGCTTTTCAATTTCGCTGTTGACTTCTTCTTTGACTGCTCTTATTTTGCCACGTAATGTTTTAACGAAGTTGCGGGTTGTTTTGTTTAGGAGTTTCATGCTATTGTAAAGAAGTGCGACATCCTCTTCAAATTGTGATTTTAGGTTTCCAAGCTCTTGAACAGCAGATAAAATTGCGATTTCATCGATGACTGGTGGCAAAAACACCATATCAAAAGACGAAGCCTCAACCGCGGTAATCTCTGAAAGGTATAAGCTAAACTCGTTAAGGAAGTTTGGTTCTGTAATAAGCGCATCAATCGTCATCGTTTTTTCGCTTGCTGAAATTTGAAAATAGTTAATGTTGTCAGACAGAAAAGTTATGTAAGTCTCTATGCTTTTTGAGCTCCTCTGCACATTCTCCATGAAATTTTTCACGTCGGGAACAATTTTGTAAGTCAGATTATGCACCTTTGTTTTTAACCCATCAAAGATTAGGCTTAAATAGTCCCACTGCAAAACCCATAATGGATAACCGAACTTAGCCAGAAAAACCAGTTTCTCCTCAGGCTTTTTTAATATTAAACCGCCACCTCTTTCGCGCTCTAACTCGGCCAAACAGTAAATGGCGCCCTTTTCCATCTCGCTTGAGAAGGGTTCTGTACGATTTTCCGACGGAACCGAAAAAGGAAGAATTAGCTTTTGAATTTTTTGAGACAAGGTTCACCGATTTACAATGTTAAGGATATGTTTGGTTTAAATGTTTTACGAATAACATGCAACTATGATTCTGCCCTTCGTTTAAGTAATGGAATGCCCACAGTAGCTATTATTGCGGTAGCCAAAATTACTATAACCGCAAGATTGATGTAGATGGGCGACAAAACCTCAAAAATGGAACTTGCTTCTGGATATTTTAATGGATCAGCATATTGTAGTGGTAATGTTGCCAAAACAGCCGCCGCTAAGCCCCTTGTCAGCATTACGCTCATAATCAACCGTTCCTTTGCGAGGTCATCGCTGCGGACAGTTGTTAATGCCACAGCGCCAAATCTAACCAAAAGAAGTATAAGTGAAAGAATTATTCCAGTTATCACAATTGCAACATCAGTAATTGACACAATTAAACCTATATAGACAAAAAAGAAGGTTCTTAAAAGGAAAGCAACTTCGGACTCAAACCTTTTTAATCCCACATCTACCACCATGTTTGGGGGTCTCTCCATCCTAAGAATTTTGTAAATCTCCTTTTCATTACCCAACATAATGCCAAACAGGAGGGAACAGAGGGAACCACTTCCACCTAAAAATTCGGAAAGGGAATAAGCTAAAAGCACCACAGCCAAGGTGAGTATGTAAACGTAAGAGGCTTTTGCAATTCGCTTTAATACGCTTAACCAGATTAGGCCGAAAATTATTCCAAGCACTATCCCAGTTGAGAATCGACTTGCAATTGATTGTCCGATTGTTGTTAAGTCCACGGCACCTTTTAATATTATTTCTATGATTACCAATGAAAAAACTATACAAAAAATATCCGTAAGTGCAGATTCGAGACTTAAGACTGTTGAACATTTTTCACTGATTTTAAGGCGTGAAGTTAAGGGAATTATTGCAACACTACAGCTTCCTCCAAAAATCGTTCCAAACAGAACAGAATACAAAATTGGCACATCCGACGGAATCACTATGTAAGCCATAAATAGTGTTGTTGCAATGACGCTTAACACAAATCCGACTATGGCAAGAATGAAGGCTCTGGGACTTTCGGCGAAAACACGATAAATATTCATAGCCATCCCGCCATCAAACAATATGAAAACCAATGCCAAAGCAGCCAAATATGGAGCCAAACCCATGATAGAAGAGGCGTCCACCCAACCGAAAACTGGTCCAAACAGCATGCCCAAAATTATGAGGAGGAGCATGTCTGGAAAACCCTTACGTTCAAACAAGTAATTGCCAAGAAAACCTATCACAATTATTGAACCAGCGAGTATCAATGCAAGCGTAACAGGATCCATATATCTAAACCTTTATCCCCTAATTAATAATGCTACTTAAAGAATTTTCGTCAAATGTGTAAATAAAAGATAAAATACGAGAAGGTATGCATATGTGGTCGGACGCGTGTCTTGATGTGTTTGATCTTATACTAAATGTTTTGGCATTAGCTCTTTCGCTGATCATATTAGCTGTGTCTAGCCAATTTACAATTAAATCAATTGAAAGGTTAGTTGAGCTTACACGCCTCAGTGAAGCGTCCATAGGCTTTGTCGTAATGTCTATAATGACAAGTATCCCTGAGATTTTTGTTGCTGCATCATCTGTTCTGCATGGTAAACCTGGATTTTCCGTAGGCGACGTGCTTGGTTCTAATGTGTTTAACATAGGAATTGTAGTGGGCATTTTAGCGACAATGGGTTTCCTTAAAAAATGTTCCACCGAGCTTTTAACAGAGCTTGTTGACATTCTATTTCTTTCGTCATTGATTCCCTTAATTCTTGTCGTCTTTGGAGCAGCTCACTTTTTGGTGGGCGCAGCGCTTATGGGGATTTTCATATTTAGCGTTCGTGAAATGACAAAGAAGAGAAAACAGCAAATATTGATTAATAATGAAATAAACAACAAAGCGATAAGCAAAAAAGCTGTCATTTTTAAAATCACTGTTGGAATCGCCGTGGTTATTGCAGCAGCCGAGCTTATCATAATGTCGGCATCTAACATTTCAATAATCCTCGGCGTTGCACCTATACTTATAGGCGCAAAAATTATCGCCATAGGAACGTCAATGCCAGAACTTGCGCTTGACTTAACGGCTGTTCGCAGAGGACGAGTTAATCTTGCCCTTGGAGACTTGATTGGCTCCAACTTGACAAATATTACTCTTATTTTAGGAATTGTTTTGTTGTTTTCCCAAGCCGAGTCGGTTAATCTTTCAATTCTTGCTGAAATTGTTCCCTTTATATTGATAACAACTCTCATTTTATGGCGTTACCTTACAAAGGGTGGAGTTTCACAATTTGGTGGAATAATGTTAATAATTGTTTACATTATATTTCAAGCCATCATAACAGCATAAAACTCATTTTTTACCAAATTTTATCCACTTTCAAATGGGTTAGATATCCGACAATACCGTAAAGCGGCAAAGACATGACCTCGAACACGTTTCCAACACTAATTGGAAATTTGACAAAAGCACAAAACCCCAATATAAAAAGAAAGATACCATAAACTGTTAAAGATTTAAAGTCATGAAATGTTTCTTGGGTTTTCCAGCTTAGGCGTATTCCAGAAAACAAAATCCAAATTAGCAAAGGCGCAAACAACAAAAGAAAATACTTCTTGTACCATGGCAAATCTTCTGTTTCTTCATCCTTCTTTCTTCTGTACATGAAAGGCAAATCGGGAAGGAAATTGCTGTAAAAGAAAATTAGTACTCCCCAAAACATAGAGTCCAAAGCATTTTCATTAAAAAAGTAGAAAGCTGCAAAAACATAGATGAGGCTTGCCGGCAAAACTATCCACTTAAAAACCTCAACCACAGAGCGAACATGCTCCAAAGTTTCTTCTTCCATACGCCAAACGGGAAACTTTGACCTAACCTTAAGGTTTAGACTCTTAAAAGAGTGAAGCACGAAACCAAAAAGAGCATTGTATAAGCCAGTAAGTATGCCTCGAAGCAATTTAAAGAAACCTTTAATTTTAGATCCCTTCGTGAGCATCGCCCATAACTGTTTCGCTATTCACGTTTTTATCCATTACTTAAATTTCAAACATCACATTTTAGAAATAAAATCCGTTATCTTCCTTTGAAAGAGCGCATTCTTTAACAGTTCGCTCCTCATTATCCACCGTTGTATTGGGATTTGGAATTTTCCTGCAATAAAGCGTAGGGCGTCATCCAAAGTTTTGAAAATGTATGGTTTTTGGCGCATAGCATTCCTCACGTTTTCACGGACTTGCCATACGCCGACTGGCATTATGTAGCCCGGATGCGCCTCGCGCAAGACTATGACTGTGGCTTGGCGTTGCTCTTTTACGAGTTGTTCGCAAACTGCTAGGCGTGCAGCGTAATAACATCCGCCAATTTCTGCATAAGTGGTTCTTCCCTCATAGCCTTCCCAATCAGAAAACATGACAACGTTTCTGCCGTTTGGATTCCAAACTGTGCCAGGATACCATGCTTCTATGGCTTCATAACTCCATGCATTTGGAAGCATTAAAACTTCAAAAATGTTGTCCAAATAAACTGATTCGTAAACGCGGTATTCGCTAATTTCGGGAAAAGTTTTGACTTTCTCCATAAGCTCTTTTGAGATTATGCTGTCAACGGCTGTTATGCTCCAGCGGGTTGGCACAAAACGCCTATTCTTCTCCAAACCAAAGGAGCCGACACTGAAAGCCCTTTGAATTTTAGTAACTAATACGCCTTTGCTGTAAAGCTCTAAAACTGCTTCAGCAGCCCTCAAATCCGTGTCATTGTAGGCTTTCTCTATTTGATGGTCCCAACGGGCATTGCCAACAATCAAATCTCGGATAGGAGCGGAAGGACCGAATGGTTGAACCTCATCGTCCAAGAGTATGAAGCCTCTTGGTTTTTTCTTAAGGATAAGCTCAACATCCACGGGCTTTACTGCCAAAGCCAATTCGCGAGTTTTGTCAATTATTTTTCCAGCCTCTTCAAACTTCTGCACATGAACCCTATGTTTTCCACGGATAAGCATAGAACGAAAGCCAACAATCTCGTCTATGGATTTTCCAAACCAAAACTCTGGCAAATCATAAACGCTCGTGTCTTCTTGAACTGGCGGAACAAGGGGACCAGCATAAACGTATGGATAGCCAATTCTTCCAACGAAAACGCTTGGTGGAGAAGCCCCAGCAATGTCTTCGCTTTGCATTAAGGGAACGCTTTTCAGAAAGTAGTTAGCCTTCACAATTATTGGACAGCGGGTTTTGCCGCACAAAAAACGGGAACCCTTACAGGCAACACATAAACCGCTTGACGAAGCCTTAGTAACCAAAAGGTTTTCATCAAATTTCACCTCCGCTCCAACATTTGAGCCTTCTAAAATGTCAAGTAACCAAACATTCGGCGAACACCTATCCACACGCCTTGGAGAAGACCACAACTTTACTCATCACAAATTTGATTAAAACACATTCATATGCTTTCTGTCAATCGCTCCAAAGAAAAACTTAACTGTTCACACATCAAAATTTAAGCTTCCAAAAAGGAGCTGAAACCCATGAAAGTGGATAAATTCTTGGTTGAAAGATTCATAGGCGCATATGAACATGAAGTGGAGCTTAATCTTGCAGAAACATGCGTTAACCCATTCACCTTAGGCGAGTTTCTAACCCTTATGGGCAGAGAAAAGTTTTTTGAAGAAATTAAAGAAACACAACTTACATATGGTTTCGTTGACGGTTCTCCCGAACTCAGAAAAGGAATTGCAAAACTATACAAAAACATGAAACCAGAAAACATCCTCATTTCTGGCGGAGCCATTGGCGCCAACTTCCTTGTTTTCTACACTCTTGTTGAACCCGGAGACACGGTTATTTCCATTTTTCCAGCCTATCAACAACTCTACAGCGTGGCTAAATCCTTCGGCGCCAACGTTAAACTCTTAAAATTACGCGAAGAAAATCGTTGGCTGCCAGATGTTAACGAATTATCCGAACTTGTTGACAAAAAAACCAAACTAATTGTGCTCATAAACCCCCACAACCCCACAGGAAGCCTCATCGACGATAAGCTTTTGAAAGAAATCTGCGCCATTGCAGAAGATGCAAATGCATATTTACTATGCGACGAAGCCTACAGGGGTCTTTACATAAACCCAGACGATTATGTTTCTTCGACTGTGGATTTAAGCGATAAAGCCATAGTGACTGGGTCTTTTTCTAAGACTTTTTCGCTTACAGGTTTGCGGTTAGGATGGATAGCCGCCAGCGAAGAAATTGTTGAGGACTGCAAACTTCACAGAGATTATACAACAATCAGTAACGGCTTAATAGATGATGCTCTCGCTACTCTCGCTGTTAAAAACGTGGATAAAATCTTTAAACGTAACCTAAAAATCATCCGCACCAACCACCGCATTCTCTCCCAATGGATTGAAAATGAACCCTTAATTGACTGGACTCCTTCGAAGGCGGGAAGCATCGCCTTCTTACACTATAACTTAAAGATACCGTCAGAAACTCTTTGCCTAAACCTAATCAAAGAAAAGGGAACACTGCTTGTTCCAGGCTTATGCTTTGGAATGGAAGGATACTTACGCATTGGTTATGGATGCAGAACCGAAACCTTAAAAGAAGGATTATCACGATTCAAAGATTTCCTAAACTCTCACCATAAAAAGCCATGAAACCCATGAAATTTGGCGCCCTGGCCGGGATTTGAACCCGGGTCTAGCGGGCGACAGCCGCTTATACTAGACCGGACTATACTACCAGGGCTGTCGAAGGCCAAAGGCGCCGAAAGAGTAAAGTAGAATTTTAATTAATTAACTTTTCTTGATAAACTACGTTTATTTAAAAGAAGCGTTTAATTTTAACTGAAGGTATTTTGTTTCTTTTAACTCTCTTTTGCGTGGAGTTCTGCTTCTCCTCCCATTAACATGATTGCTAGGAATATCATGGCAATTGCAAGAAGATATAATATTAATTTGACTGTGAAACCTTCACTAATGGTTGCTAGTATTAAGGTTAGCCAGAATGTTACGAAGCAAAACCAGCCTCTTAGTTCGTTATCCTTCATTTACTTTTCCAACTTTCGCATTATTTTAGAACGATTATATATAAAAGAGAATCTTAAGTTTTTCTTGAAGTTTTATACGAAAGGCAGTTTCGTTACATTTATGTAAAACTTGATCTCATTAACAAATTATGATTTCAATAATTGGTGCTGGAAAGGTTGGAAGTTCCGCGGCTTTCAGAATTTTGGAGTTTAGAATTAGCGATGTAGTTTTGATAGACATAGCTGAAAATTTGGCACATGGCGAAGCCCTTGACATGATGCAAGCCGCCCCCGCAATAGAGTTTGATGGAAGGATAAAAGGAACAAGCGACTTCAGCGAAATGGAAGGCTCAGAACTTGTAATTGTAACGGCTGGAGAAGCCCGAAAACCAGGCATGAGCCGATTAGATTTGATGGCTAAAAATGCAAAGATAGTTAAATCCATAGTTAAAGAAGTTGTCAAATACGCTCCAGACTGCAAACTAATGATGGTAACAAATCCAGTGGACGTTATGACCTATATTGCCTATAAAGAATCTGGATTCGAAAGAAACCGAGTCTTCGGAATGGGAAACATTTTGGACACGCTTCGTTTCCGTTCTTATATTGCCTTAGAACTCGGCGTTTCAAGAGAAGACATCCGCGCCCTAGTCATCGGAGAACATGGAGATTCCATGGTGCCGTTGGTAAATTATGCCTCAGTTTCTGGAATACCAATAACCGCTTTGCTTAATAAAGAACAAATTGAAAAAATAGTAAACTTAACAAAAACCTCTGGCGCCGACGTCATCAAACTTAAAGGCGCAACCACATATGCGCCAGCAGTAGTAATCGCAATAATGACTGACGCCGTTTTAAGGGGAAGAAACCGCGTCATAAGCGTTTCCACATACCTCCAAGGCGAATACGGATTTTCAGATGTCTCCATAGGCGTTCCTTGCATTCTTGGAAAAAATGGCATAGAAAAGATTTTGGAACTTAAATTAGACTTTGAAGCAAAAGAAGAATTCAAAAAATCAGTGGCTATAGTAAAAGAAGCCATAGAAAAAATGAAAGAAATAACATAAAAAATGATTTGAATACAAAGCGGGCGGGGTGGGATTTGAACCCACGACCACAAGCTCTCTCCGCCTGTTAGGAGGCTTGCGCCCTATCCATGCTAGGCTACCCGCCCAAACAATAAATAAGCAAAATCAGATTTTAACTTAATGCATCCCACAAAAAACTTAAACTATGCAACACAACCTCACAATATGTGGTGCGGGGGTACCCGAGCCAGGTCTAAATAGGCAGTGGGCCAGAAATGCCTAACAGCCTAAGATAAGGGGGAGGACTTAAGATCCTCTGGCGTAGGCCTCCGTGGGTTCGAATCCCACCCCCCGCACTTAAAATAGAGCCTTATAAAAGCGTATTTTAGCGAAATAACCCAAATTTGATGGCGTTGTTGGCGGGGCTTAGATTTCAACGTAAAATTACCAATAAAGATCTTCTGCGATTGTTTAAATTTACGTTCAATTAACAGCGACTAATAGTAAGTTGTGTCATTGCGTATGCTGCTCAGCCAATAAAAAGGGAAAATAGGGAAACCTTGGGTTGTAGGCGCCAGTTTAGTGGCTTTTGCCGATGGTTTTGTTTACTGGTGAGCTTTTCTGTGGATGGTGATTATGGCGTAAGCTACAGCTATTGTGGCGGCTATGATTATTGCTATTAGTAATAGGAATCCTGTTGTTGTCCATATTGCCGGTGGGTAATCTGATAGTCTTATGTTTTTTGTGGTTGATGATGTTATTGTAGCTTGTTCGGTGGCTTTTGATTTAACGGTTGTTAGCCAGTAGTCAGTTGTGTAGTAGGCTTCTATCCTGTATGTTCCGGATGGCAGTTTGAAGATGGCTTTGCCTGCTGCATCTGTAATGTCGAGGCCGTATCCTACGCCCGACATAGTGTAAATGATTATGTATGCTCCGTGGACTGGTCTTCCATCGTTTCCGTAAAGGTTCACTGTCAGCTGATAGACGTTTGTCTTTATTGTGTATGGTCCGTCGGAGTCAACGTATATGGTGGTTTGGCTTACGATAGTGTCTTTCCAGAGGATTGTGAATCCATAGTTTCCAGGTTGAATGTCTGTGAGGTTTATGTAGCCGTTGTTTGAAGTGTAACGTGGAAGCCTATCTGTTGTGCCGTTTCGCCATGTGATGAACACTTGTGCGTTAGGCAGTGGGTCTTCGACATCGTCGGTTATCAGGAACGATGGGCTATAATACACTATTGTGCCCATAGTAAATGTGTGTGTTGCCTCTTCGATGAAGGGATGGTATGTGCCCATTTCAACATAATGGTAGTGTCCGTTATTGTCGATGGCCGTAACAATGACTGTGTAGTTGCCTAAGGGAACTGTTGACGGATAAGTCCAGTTCAATTCGAAAATGTTAGAGTATTTTATAAACCATAAGCCGTTGGAAATCCTAATCATGTCATTGTTGTTTATGACTCGGTTGCCTTCAGGGTCGATGACGGTTATGTTCACTTTATATATGTCGTATCCTCCAAAGGGGTTGGTGACGTTTACGCGGACAATTACTTTGCGCTCGTTTTCGCTGACATTGTAGTAGAACATGTTTGTTTCTGAACCATCCACTGAATAGGTTTTAATCCATGCTGGTCTTGCATAATCTCGGGCGGGTAGGATTGCCTTGCTTGGAAACTGGGGCGAGTCAAACCATATTCTTGTATCAGCCGAAGAACCAGCATTAACTTCAATTTCAACAAGTAATGTTGAATCCGCGTTAAATACATGCGAAAGCGAAACTGTAAGGTTATAGCAGTATACGGGAACATCCAAGTAGCCCCCTATGGTGCTTGTCACAACGGGATTTAGTAACCCTGAATCCCAAAGGAGAACACCGCCGACGGTTACTTCTTTAAATAGAAGCGTAAATGTTGCCGGTTTGTAGGCTGAGGAGTTCGCCCAAATGAAAACTTGCCAAGAACCATTAATTTCCACAGGTCCAGCGAAATTGGGGTATAGGTAAAAGTCCACAACAATTTTGGGAAGGCCTATAGGTTTATAGAAGGAATTGTTGTAAGCCTGAAAAACTTTGCTAGTGTTCATAATGTAATGTGTTTCTATGCCCGCCACATGAACTGGGGTGTTGCTATAGTGAAAGTAGAACTCCATAGATTTAGCAACACCAGCGTAAGAAACCGCCCCACCAACTTTTATGCTCGCCACGCTTACAATTGACAACAACATAGAAGCTATTAGAAGGGAGTGTAACCATTCATATTCCATTCTAGCCTTCAACAAGTAGACACCAATATGAAAGCGTCTACTTGACAATTAAAACATTGTTAACTGTAGATATTTATCCAAAATAAGTAACTATTTTTGCATTAAAAACCTAAACCTTACCGTTAATGATCTGTTAGTATCTGTCAGATCTGTCGGCTATTTATTTAGAGGAGTTTAGGGATTCAGAAGAAACAAGTTTAAAAATATGGAAATAGACAGCCAAAATTTATACTTTACACTATTCAAAGGACTGATCAGAAGCTACATCTTTCGCCACGTTTTCGACGCATTTAAAGTATTTCTTGAAAGGAGATAGGCACTTTGTAAGTTAATTTTAGGTATGAATTGGTACTGCAGAAAACTGATATGCAAAATTGAAACATTCATGAGAGGATGTGATATGCCGAGTTGCGTCCGCGTGTTTTTCTTAACATTTTGGCTGCTTTCTGTAATTCTCATCTGCAATGTTATGGCTTACTCAGCAAGTTCTGTAAATGACCCTTTCGTGCCAGATCAGTGGGGCTGGCTACGAATCCAATGTGACATGGCTTATGACACGGGATTTCGCGGTTTAGGGGTCATCGTTGCGACACTTGACACTGGGGTGGACACGACGCATCCCGACTTGCAGGATAATCTTATTAGTGGTTATAATTTTGTTGATAAAAACGATGATGTCACCGATTTGGATGGGCATGGAACCATGGTGGCTGGCATCATCGCGGCGATGGCCAACAATGGCATAGGCATTGCTGGTGCAGCGCCCGAAGTTAAGATTATGCCGTTGAAGTGTTAACAAGTAAAGGTGGCGGCTGGATCGATCTCAACTTGGCAATAATATACGCAGCTAACCATGGCGCTGATATAATCACAATGAGCCTTGGAGGAAGAAGCTCCCTCCTCTTCGACACTGCCACGCAAGCCGCCATCAATTATGCTTATCAGAAGGGCTGCATACTAGTGGCTGCTGCAGGTAACGACAATAATAGCGAGCCCTTTTATCCAGCCGCCTACGATAAGGTTATAGCCGTTTCAGCCATAGATCAGAGCGACAGAAAAGCAGAGTTCAGCAATTTTGGCGATTACATAGATATATGTGCTCCAGGCGTGAACATCCTTTCAACAATGGTGAATAGCACATACGCCTATGGAAGCGGCACCTCCTTTGCCGCGCCTTTTGTTGCAGGCGTTGCCGCCCTCCTATTATCTAAGCACCCGAATCTGACACATCAGGAAGTTACAGAAACTCTCTATTATTATGCAGAAGACCTCGGAGAAAGTGGTTGGGACCCATATTATGGATGGGGATTAGTCAACGCCTATTTCACCATCACACAAACACCAATCCCGGAAATCCCCAACTCCCTTTCATTGACGTTAATCATGGCTCTTTCCGGAGCATGGTTATACCTCGCTAAGAAAACCACACCCACAAGCAAAAGTAGCAACGGACTGTTCAACATCGTATAACTCTCTTTCTCCCATTCTATACGACTTAAAGATCGCAGAGTATACGACTTAAAGATCGCAGAGGGTACATTTTATTCTGTTAGTAACGTTTAATAGAAAACTGGATTCTCTTAGTGATATTATATTTTACTGGTAAATTTGTGTTGAAATCCCACCCCCGCACTTAAAATAGAGCCTTATACGGGCTTATTTTGGCTAAAAAGCTTGTTTTTTAGATTTATAGGTGGAGCTGAAATTTTAAGACCAAGAAACTGTGCTCAAAGAGGCTCACAACCTAGTTGAAAGCTTGAAAAGGATAGAGAGATAACAAGCAAAGTTAAAGCCCAAGCTTGAACTATCTCCTCATAAAGAGTAAAATTTACTCGGCAAATTTGTGCGTAAATCCGACTCCCCGCACTGAAAATAGAGCTATAGAGCAAGTCGATGCCTATCTTATGTGAGTTTGCCGTGTTGTGCCCATTCTGGAACCTTAGCGTTGGAGATAGAATCTGCTCTTGGATTGTATGGTTTAATATCTATTATCGGTGAGCCTCCAAAAGCGTCAAGCCCCTTAACTGTTAATATGCATCTTTCCACTTTTAAAAGCTCTACTACGCATAAGCCTATTGGATTCGGGCGGGAGGGACTTCGGCAAGCAAAAACGCCTGTTTCAATTTTCACTGCATGCTTTTTTGGAAAGACCAATAGTGTTCCTCTATCTTCTTTGTTGTCTCTTAAGTGAATCCAGTATAGAATGATTAGGTGGGAATAATTTTCTATGCCTTTCAACCCAGCGCAAAATTTCGGAAAAATTCGTATTATTGCTTTTTGTTCCCCTTCTCTCTTCACAACGCCAATAAATTGAATTTTCGCCTTTCTTCTCATGTTTCGGCATCTCTGCTTTTCAGAAATTCCTTAACCTTTTTTACAATTTCCATAAAGGCTTTTGATGCTGGCGAATCCGGATACTTTATTATAAAGGGTGTCCCCTTGTCAGAGGCTTCGCTTATTTTTTGGTCTATTGGTATACTTCCGAGAGACTGTATGCCCATTTCTTCAGCTATTTTCTTCCCGCCTCCAGATTGGAATATGTCAACTTTTGCGCCGCAGTTTGGGCAGATAAATCCGCTCATGTTTTCTATTACGCCTATTATTGGCATTCCAAGTCTCCTTGCGAAAGTGGCAGCCTTCTTAACAACGATTTGCGAAACTTCAGAGGGAATGGTCACTATTATTACGCCGTCTATGTCTGGCAAGAGTTGAGCGATGCTCAATGGTTCATCACCCGTTCCAGGCGGCAAATCAATGAGTAATATGTCCAAGTCGCCCCAAACAATGTCTGAGAGAAATTGACGTATGGCGGTCATTTTTAATGGTCCACGCCAAATAACAGGCGCATTTTCATCCGGTAAAAGAAAATCCATAGAAACAACCTTAATCCCTAAAGAGCCTAAAGCTGGAAAAACCCCTGCTGGTCCGGCTTGAAGCCTCTGACCAGACAAACCTAAAATCTTTGGGATACTTGGTCCATGGATGTCTGCGTCTAAAATGCCAACGTGATTGACGTGTCCTTGCAGTGCGAAAGCTACTGCAAGGTTGACGGTTATGGTGCTTTTGCCGACGCCTCCTTTTCCGCTTATCACTGCGATTTTATGTTTTACTTTACTCATTCTGATATTCAATTTCTCTTGCTGTTCCAAAAGTTGTTTTCTCCATTCTTCAACTATTTGCTTATCACTTGTCATGATTTTAATACTCCATGCTGGTTCGACGTGCATGTCACTAATAGAGTTTTTGTTCTAAAAATGCAAGTCAAAATGTGGATTTCCAATACGGTTTTCAAATTCATAAGTGTTTTAATATTTATTGGTAAAGGTATTTGATTGCAGGGTGAAGTTGCCTTGAGTGAACAAATCCTTCAAGCTTGCAAAGAATTAATCGACGACGCAAAAATGGGTTGCGCCGACCTAGTTTTTAAAGAAATATGCCTAGAAATTCTGTCAAGAGCCCGTGGGGTCCTTACTGAAAAACAATTTAAACAATTGGTTGTCCACGCAGCCGAAAGAATGAAAGAAAAGGTTCCTTTTGAAATACAGCAAGAATTGATGGCTCATAGATAAAAGCGTAAAACAACTTTAAATCCGAGGCAACTTTCACTCTGCCTCAGCTTTTTATGGAAAACACTTAGCCAAGCTTGTAACCAATTTTCCGTAAAAATTCTTTCCTTGCCCTAATATCCTCGTCCTTCTCAATTCCCTTGCTCTTCATCCCATCTATGACGCCGACGATTCCTCTACCACCCTCTGTCTCTACGATTAAAACCTCTAAGGGGTTTGCCGTAGCAGCGTAAATTGTGCAAACTTCTGGAACTCCTTTGATTTTGTCTAAAACGTTTATTGGATAAGCATTCTTCATGAAGATTATGAAACTGTGACCGCAGGCGATTTCGTAGGCTTTTTCCGCTGCTAGTCGCCTCAATTCCTCATCATTCCCTTCATGCCTTACAAGACAGGGTCCAGAGCTTTCGCAGAAACCGATTCCAAATTTTATGTTTGGGACAGCATTCACCAAAGCCTCGTATAGGTCTTCAACAGTTTTTATGAAATGGGCCATGCCTAAAATTACGTTGCAGCCTTCTGGAACTTCGATTTTTACTGTTTTAAATTCAAGCATTGAAATCGCCTATTTGGCAATTTAGCCGAAACTTCTTTTTAAAATTTAAGGGATTTTCGTTTCCGAGCTGCAACTTTTAAACCGAACAACACTGTGCCTATCGCTGTTAAAATGGATGATGCATAAAAAGTGTTTACGTAGGCTATGTAAGGTGTTAGACCAAAAACTTTGGTTTGAATATCTGCCAGTGGTCCACCAACCAAAAATCCTGCTGGACCCCAGCCTAAAGCCATCACAGTATTATACCTACTGAATAGTCTTCCTCTTTTGTTTTCGGGTATTATGTCTCCAGCGAAGGCGAATCCCACCGTTTGAATTGTCCAAAAGCCTATCCCATTTAATCCATAAATTAGCGCCATGCCCAAAACATTGGAGGCTAAATGATAAAGGGATGGAGTTATTATTGCCAAAATTAATCCTGTGAAGAGTACCGGAATTCTTCCAATTCTATCTGCAAACCATCCAGAGGCTAAACTAGTTAGCATTCCGCCCAAAGTCCAAGCTGTTAATATAAAGCTCATTTCCGGATCACTCACGTTTAATCCTTCTGGGAGTTTAATGAAAAGTAGAAAAACTTGGTTTATGCATGCTGTACCAATCACTATTGTGATGAGGCATATGAGGAACCACTTGTAAATTTGTCCGTTGCTGCTCTTTGTGGAAATATCAATTTTCTCGTCTTTTACGATAACTTCTTCGGTTTTTATGTTGGCTTTTTCCGTAAACATTGAAGTGATCCACATTATTGTTGCACTGGCGATAAGCATCGCAATGACTATGTAGAATATTATTCCTTGGCGGAAACCTTCCCCATTGTTGTATAGGAAGCCTGCAAAAGATATTCCAATCATTCTCCCAAGTGATGCAATAAAATTAAGTGCGCCAACTATTCCACCTCGGGTTCTAGTTGTCGTTATGTCTGTTAACAGTGCAGCCCATCCCACGTCTGACATAGACCAGAAGAACTCAAGGAAAGAAAGCCCAACAATCAACGAAGCTCCAGCTGCAAAATTAGCTTGCACATTTAGCAAAGACTTGTGGATTAAAAAGACGATTAGGTATGTGACGGCAGCTATGGATTCGCCTGCAATTATCAGTCTCGCCCTAAGCCTATAACGATCTGATATTTTTCCCCATAATAGGTTTTGACCCAAAGCTGAAAAAATCATGTTGAAAGTTCCAAGTAATGTTGTTGAAGTGACAGTTTGCATAAGATCGAAGAGGTAATTTATCATGAAAGTGTAAAACACGCCTCTTCTAACGAAAGACAGCAGCTGAAAAAGGCTTAAATTGAAAAATACTATTTTCGAATTCTTTGACACTTCACATCGTTTTCTCCTGTTAAAGGGTAATTTACAAACATTTGCAACTCTAAATCTTTTTCGCCATAAGATAAAGTTCTCAATCATTGTTCGAAAAATATTTAAAGAATATGATTTGATAGCACATGAAGGGTTCCATATGTTTGATTTACTTATAAAAAACGGTTTCGTCATTGATGGTGCAGGAAATCCGTGGTTTAAGGCGGATATCGGAGTTTCAAACGGAAAAATAGTAGAAATTAACACTGAAATTGATGCTAAAGCTGAAAAAGTTTTAAACGTGAAAGGATTGATAGTTTCTCCAGGTTTCATAGACATTCATACACATTCTGATCTTACGCTTTTAATAGAGCCGCGTGCCGAGAGTAAAATTAGACAGGGAGTCACAACAGAAGTTATTGGCAATTGTGGCTTAAGCGCTGCACCGGTAAATAAACGCACATTAAATTTGCTTAAAGATCAATGGGGTTCGACCGCTGAAAAAGTTAAATGGAATTGGACCACATTTGATGAATACTTGAATCAATTGAGGCGTGGAATATCCACTAATGTCGCTTCTCTTGTAGGACATGGCACGGTTAGAACCGCGGTTATAGGAGCTGAGAATAGACAACCAACCGAAAAAGAACTTGAGGAAATGAAAAATCTGGTTGCAGAGTCTATGGAGGCTGGAGCTTTCGGCTTATCGAGTGGTCTCGTATATCCACCAGGTTGTTTTGCTGAAACAAGAGAATTAATTGAACTTTGTAAAGTAGTAGCTCGATATGGAGGTTTTTACACATCTCACATAAGGGGTGAGCGGGAAACAATAGTAGATGCACTGAAAGAGGCGATTGAGATAGGTGAGCAAGCAGGCGTACCGGTGCAAGTATCCCACAATTGTCCAAAATATGGAGGTCACGGGAAACTTAAAGAAATGTTTGAGATTTATGAGAAGGCAAGAGCCCGAGGCGTTGACGTTACATTAGACAATGATGCACATACAGATCTTAACCCTAGACTCACTCAAGCACTTCCACAATGGGCGCAAGTAGGCGGAAAGAAAAAAATAGTGGAAAGATTGCAAGACCCAGATACTCGAGAAAGAATTAGAAAGGAAATAATTGAAGATAGATATCCAGGACCCGGATATGTGGGACTCGTAAAACACCAACGTTGGGATAGAATTGTTCTATTTCATTGTAAGAGAAATAGAAATTTGATAGGTAAAAGCCTTGAAGAAATTTCAAGGATTAAGAATAAAGATGCCTTTGACATTTTTTTTGATTTAATAATCGAGGAAGAATGCGATGTGAGTGCTCTTTTTGATTATATTGAGGAGGAAGATATACGGACTTTGCTCCGGCATCCTTTAATGATGGTTTGCAGCGATGGTGCAGTTTCATCTAGACATGGTGTACTTGGAAAAATTAAAGGATATTCGCCTTGCAGCTATGGTGAGTATCCATACATTTTAGAGAAATACGTTAGAGAGGAGAAAGTTATAACGCTTCAGGAGGCTATTAGAAAAATGACATCTTTTCCTGCTCAGAAATTAGGTTTAAGAGACAGGGGATTATTGAGGGAAGGCATGTGGGCTGATATTGTCATATTTAATTTTGACGCAATCAAAGATAGGGCAACGAGCCGATTTCCCTATAGTTTCCCTCTTAAAAACTATCCACACAAATACCCAGAAGGTATAGAATATGTAATAGTTAACGGAGAGGTGGTGATTGAAAAAGGGAAGCACCGAGGAATTTTCCCTGGAAAAGTTCTCCAGCACCGATCAAATCGCCTTAGCAAAATTAAAACATGAACGAGGCAAAGGTTTCCATAAAAAATATATTTTTAACTGAGAAGTAAATTATTAGGAGAAGGGAAAGGTCATTGAAAAGAATTGCTTCTGGAATTATGTTTCTACTACTTTTTATAGGTTTGCTAGCATTGACTATCGAAATTAAACTAATTAGAAGTGAATGGACTGGGACAGTCTATATAAAAGCTGATGGAAGCATAAACCCGCCTGATGCCGATGTGAACTGTGATGGAAAGGTGGACATTTTCGACATAATATTAGCAACCTCAATATATGATTCCAGAGAAGATGAGCTGAACTGGAACCCAAACGTTAATTACGCTCCACCATGGAATCGCATAGACATTTACGACCTAGTCACAATAGCAAGCTACTATGGACAACAATACTCCGAATAATGATCCCATGCATATAAGACTTTACAAGACATTTTCAACTTCCATCTCATTTAATGAACAAGCACGTAATTTCGATCTAAATGGGTCATGCTATTTTGACCCAAAACTCCTAAATAATGGCTCCATTAGTGAAAATTTGTGGGCCGGTAGTTCAGTTTGGTATGAACGCCTGACTTGCACTCAGGAGGTCGGGGGTTCAAATCCCCCCCGGTCCACTTATTATAAACTAAAGTGTTTCAGGAGAAACATCGGTTTATTTTTTATATGATTTAAGCTATTCACTTTTCATAAAAATTTGGGAGATTATTGGCTTTCATTAGCGGTTATTTTTGTTTTTCTGGAAATTTTTCTGAGGCTGCTTCTCCGCCAATTCCCCAATGAGATTTTGGAATTTCATACACTAAAACTTCCACAGCTTGCCTCGGTATACCTAAGTCTTCAAAGACCTTTGTTATGTTTCGTATTAGAGTTTTCGCTTTTTCTTTACCGAATCCTTCCCAAACGTTCACATGAACAACTGGCATGCGCATATCTCCTTAAATAGAAACAAAATTGAGTTAAGTTCTTAACTTTAACGCAAAATCTTTTATTCTCCCTGCAATTTTTAATAACGGCATGCAAAATCAAACCGTAAAAGCAAAAATTTATGTAAGAAGAGACAGAGACTCCGACAGTGAGACGACTTTTAAATTTTGCGAAACGCCAAAAAGAAAGGCGCAAAAGTTGCAAGACTCGTAACAGAATCAGATAAAAGAGAAAAGTAGAAACTCGGAATGGATGGAAGTATCTGTTATGTGCGAAAAACAAAAGGATTTATGGATTCGCATGCAACTATAAACCCATAACGACCACATTAGAAAAATTAGGTTTTGAACTGTCAGATACCACAGAAGTAGTTTATGAGAGGAGAATATAATTGGTTACTGGACTAGTAAGGTTTAAATAAATTATGGCTTATTTCGTAGTTAGCCTAAGTATAATAATGGATGACGCAAATGTCAGGGGAATTCCGCCACATACTAAGAATAATCGACACCGATGTAGATGGCACTCTAAAGGCGCCTTACGCTTTAAGAAAAATTAAGGGAATAAGCCTAAACCTCGCCAACGCCATATTAAAAAAGGCGGGAATAAACCCTGACATAAGGGCGGGATTTTTAACAGAAGCAGAAGTTGAAAGGATAGAGGAGATTATTAACGAACCAACAAGGTTTGGATTGCCAAACTGGCTCTTAAACAGGAGAAAGGATTTGGAAACTGGAAAGGACATGCACCTCATCAGCGCAGACCTCGTCCTAAGAACAAAAATGGACATAGAACAAATGAAGGAACTCAAATCATGGCGGGGATACCGCCACTCCTATGGATTAAAGGTGCGCGGACAAAGAACCAGAACCACAGGAAGAACTGGAAAAGCCTTGGGCGTTAAGAAGAAGGAAGCTGTAAGAAAGGAAGGTAAATAGCGTGGGAGACCCGAAAAAGCAAAGGAAAAAGTATGAGAAACCACGTTTTCCATGGAGAACCGACGTTCTCCAGGAAGAACTAAAACTTTTGGGTCAATACGGCTTAAGAAACAAGCATGAATTGTGGCGCCATGAAACAATGCTTTCAAAGTTTAGAGGAATAGCCCGCTCCCTCATAGGCAAAGCGCCAGAAGAACGTGGAAAAATGGAAAAAGAACTCCTAACCCGCCTCAAAAGACTTGGCATCCTCCCAGAAACAGCAGTATTAGACGACGTTTTAGACTTGACAGTAGAAGACATTCTTGAACGCAGGCTACAAACAATAGTTTTCAGAAAAGGACTCGCAAAAACCATACATCAAGCCCGCCAACTCATAACCCATGGACACATATCCATAGGAAAACAAAGAGTCACCGTGCCCGGGTACATGGTGACAAGAGAAGAAGAAAACCAAATAGCTTATACACCAAAAAGCCCCATTGCAAATCCAAACCATCCAATACGCCAAACAATCGCTGTGGCAGCCACAACTGGAACAAAATCTGAAACACAAGAGGAGAAATAAAATTGAGTAGCGCTGCCAAAAAAACAGATAGATGGGCTGTGGTCCACATATACAGCTCCTACAACAACACATTAGTGCACATAACAGACATTTCAGGCGCGGAAACCATCGCTAGAACCTCCGGCGGAATGTTTGTAAAAGCAGACAGAATGGAGTCCTCCCCATACGCAGCCATGCGGGCAGCTTCAGCCGCAGCAGAAGTAGCCAAAGACAAGGGAATAACAGCCATACACATAAAAGTTAGAGCCCCTGGAGGTTCAGGTCCAAGAACTCCTGGACCGGGTGCTCAAGCAGCTATAAGAGCTTTAGCAAGGGCTGGTTTTCGTATAGGGCGAATCGAGGAAGTTACACCTATCCCACATGATGGCACACGGAGACCAGGTGGCAGAAGGGGTAGACGAGTCTAACAAAGTCTATTGTTCTTTTGCTGGGGAAAAATTGAAATAATGCACTAATATTCTATTGAACGGCACGACACTTATCACAAAAATAGTTTGGAGTGTTAAAATAGTGGAAGTAGAAGTGCTTGAGAAAGACGAGAAAAATTTGCGTTTACTCATTAAGGGAGTTGACGTTCCGTTTATGAATGCCTTAAGAAGGACGATAATCTCAGAAGTTCCATGCATGGCTATAGATGAGGTTGTAATGATTGAGAACTCTTCCATATTGCAAGACGAGATTATAGCTCACAGACTCGGGCTTATACCACTGAAAACTGATTTGGATAGTTACAATTTACCAGAAGAGTGCCCATGCAAAAGTGAATTCGGATGTAACCTTTGCAGGGTCACGCTCACATTGGATGTGGAAGCAAAAGAGGGAACTAGAACTGTTTATTCTGGCGAATTAAAATCTGAAAATCCAGAAATAGTGCCCGTAAGCGACCAAATCCCAATCATAAAATTGGCGAAAGGCCAAAAATTAAGGCTTGAGGCATATGCTAGGCTTGGAAAGGGAAAGAACCATGCAAAATGGCAACCCGTCTCCATGTGCACATACAAGTATTTTCCAAAAATAGAAATTAGTAAGCAATGTGATGCTTGCGGAAAATGTGTGGAAATCTGTCCAAGAAAAGTTTTAGCAAAAACTGAAAGCAGGATAGAAGTTCGAAACTTGATGGCTTGCACCCTCTGCCAAGACTGTGCCGAAGTTTGCCCGCAAAATCCGCCAGCAATAAAAGTGGACCAAGAAAAAGACACATTTATATTCAGTCTCGAATCCACAAATGCGCTTCCGCCAGAAAGAATATTGACCGAAGCCATCAAAATCTTAGATAAACAGTTCAGCATATTCCAAGAACAAATTAGGGTGGAGAAAAGTGAAGAAAATTAAAGCAACAAACCCACAGCTTATAGAACTCATCAACTTCTTAAAGAAGACGAGTAAAGAAAACGAAGCTAACATTTGGCGAGACATAGCGGAACAATTAGCTAAACCAAAAAGAAAACGCATAGCAGTTAACATAAGCCGATTAAACAGATACACGCAGAAAAGCGATGTGGTGGCGGTTCCAGGCAAGGTTTTGGGCGCTGGGGAACTAAACCATCCAATAACGGTGGCAGCCTTCGCCTTCTCTGAAAAAGCAAAGGAGAAAATAAAAGCTGCAAAGGGTAAATGCCTATCCTACTTTGACTTGATAAAAAAAAATCCGAAAGGCTCAGGTGTCAAAATAATTGGGTGAAAAAATGGAAAAACAAGCCACCATAATAAATGCTGAAGGACTCATTCTTGGAAGAATGGCAAGCATAATCGCCAAAAAACTGTTGAACGGCGAAGAGGTAATAATTGTAAATGCTGAAAAGGCTGTGCTTTCTGGGAAAAGAAAGAGCAAAATAAGGGAAGCAAAAGAATTCTTGGAAGTCGGATACCCAAGGAGGGGACCATTTCATTATAGGAGACCTGACAGAATAGTGAGAAGAACCATTAGGGGAATGCTTCCATACAAACAACCAAAGGGCAAACAGGCGTACAAAAGACTCAAAGTTTTTATTGGAATACCAGAAAACCTCAAAAACCAAAAAACTGAAACGTTACCAGAAGCACAAGCTCAAAAACTAAAATGCCCCTACTTTACAATTGAGGAATTCGCTAAAGAAATAGGATGGAGCGTAGAATAGTTATGCCAACAAAAAAGGTTTTAGTCGTTAGCGGAAAAAGAAAAACAGCCACCGCAAGGGCCGTTGTCAAGCCAGGAATTGGAAGGATACGAATAAACAAAACTCCAATAGAAATTTTTGAACCTGAAATCGCCAGAGAAAAAATCATGGAACCCCTTATACAAGCTGGCGACGAGGTTTGGAAACAATTGGACATAGACATAAAAGTTTTTGGAGGAGGCTACATGGGACAAGCAGAAGCTGCAAGAATGGCAATAGCCAACGCTCTATTAAAATGGACAAAAAGCACTCATTTACGCACAATATTCACTGAATATGACAGAACAATGGTTGTTGGAGACCCGAGAAGGAAGGAACCTAAAAAGTTTGGTGGACCAGGAGCGCGGGCTAGGGATCAGAAAAGCTATAGATAAGGTGAGTTTAATGATTATTCCTGTTAGATGTTTTACTTGCGGCAAATTAATTGGAGATTTATGGGAAGAGTTTGCAAAAAGAGTTAAGACTGGAGAAAACCCAGCAGAAGTTTTGGATAGTTTAGGGATTAAGCGGTATTGTTGTAGACGGATGTTGCTTTCGCATGTGGATATTATAGATGAAATTTTACGCTTTTATGAAGAGGCTGAAAAAAGAAAAGAGGCTAAAGCCTACTATTAAGAGGAAAGCTGATGTCTACAGTTATTGAGGATGTAATTGCAAGAAAAATTTTCAACAGTCGAGGAGAAGAAACAATAGAAGTTGACGTCATAACAACTTCTGGTTTTGGAAGGGCTTCAGCCCCCGCTGGAGAAAGCCGTGGAAAAGCTGAAGTTGTTTATTATCCGCAGGGTGGAGTGGACCAAGCATTAAAGAAAGTTGAAGAGGTTATTGCTCCAGAAATTGTTGGGTTGAATGCCGATTTTCAAGAGGAAATAGATAGGACACTGCACGAGATTGATGGTTCAAAGGATTTCAGAATAATAGGTGGAAACACAGCATTCGCCATTTCTTTAGCTAATGCCGAAGCAGCCGCAAACTCTTATGGCTTATTTCTCTTCCAATATTTAGGCGGACAAGTTGCCAACGAACTGCCTTATCCCCTTGGAAACACCATAAGCGGCGGAAAACACGCAAGTGGAAGATCTCCAGATATTCAAGAATTTTTGGCGCTTCCTTATGGAGCTGAATCCTTCTTTAAAGCTGCAAATGCCAACGCCAAAATCCACAAGAAAGCTGGGGCAATCCTCAAAAAGAAGGATAAACTTTTTGGTGGCGGAAGAAGTGATGAAGGAGCATGGATTGCCAACATAGACAATTTAGATGCGCTTGAGATTTTGGCTAAAGCCTGCGAAGAAGTCAGCAATGAAGTAGATTTTAATTGCGGTTTTGGAGTAGATGTTGCGGCATCCTCCATTTGGGATGAAAAACAAAAAGTTTACGTATACGCCAGAGAAGCCAAAAAACGGGATTCTGGCGAACAATTAGAATTCATTTTAGAAATAATCAAGAAATACCATTTAGCCTACGTAGAAGACCCATTCCATGAAAAGGACTACGAAAGCTTTGCAGAATTAACTCGAAAAGTTCGGAACTGCCTAATTTGCGGAGACGACCTCTTCGCCACAAACAGTGAGAGGCTAAGCCGTGGAATAAAAATGCGTGCTGGAAATGCCATCATAATTAAGGTAAATCAGATAGGTACTCTAACAGACGCTTTGGATACAATTGAGGTGGCAAAAAGAAATGGATACGCGCCAGTAATGTCGCACCGTTCAGGGGACACATGCGATTGGCACATTGCCCATTTAGCTGTGGCTTTTAGATGCCCAATAATAAAGAGTGGTATTGTTGAAGGAACTCGTATAGCCAAAATAAATGAGTTAATAAGGATAGAGGAGTTTTTAGGAGATAGGGCTAAAATGGCAAGCATTCCAATTCTAAAAGGAGGATAAAAGTTGTCAGAAGACGAAGAAATTAAAGAAGGAAAAAAGGAAAAATTTGAAGAGGAAGAAGCTGCAGAAATAACAGAAGAACTTTTGCTGCCGCGGGACACACTGCTATCTGCAGGAATACACATTGGAACAAGAATGAAGACTGGAGACATGGAGCAATTTATATATCGTGTCAGACCAGACGGCTTATTCGTTTTAGACGTTAAAAAAACAGACGACCGCATAAGAGTCGCCGCAAAGTTTCTGGCGAGATTTGAGCCATCAAAAATTGCCGCAGCAGCAGCCCGCCTTTACGCCCAAGAACCAGTCAGCAAATTCTGTCAAGTGACAGGAGCAACCCCGGTGGTTGGACGGTTCATTCCAGGACTTTTATCTAACCCACTATATCCAAATCGTATAGAACCAGAAGTGCTCATAGTTTCCGACCCGAGAGCGGATTCCCAAGCCGTTAAGGAAGCAGCCTCAGAAGGGATACCAGTAATCGCCTTATGCAGTACAGATAACGAATTTTCTGGAGTAGATTTTGTCATACCAACAAATAATAAGGGCAGAAGAGCCTTAGCCGTTATCTATTGGCTTTTGGCGAGACAAATATTGCGAGAAAGAGGCGAATTGCCGCCCAACAGGGATTTGCCTTTGACTATTGAAGATTTTGAGGCGAAGATTTCAAAGGAAGAGGAGGAAACCTAAGAGAATGGCGAAGATTCGGCGTCCATGCCAAGCAGGAGCCTTCTATGAAGGGACAACTGAATCATTAAAAAGACAAATAGAAAACTGCTTTCTTCATGAATTTGGACCAGGAAAAATTCCTGAAGTTGCCGAGGCTGGACCGAGAAAGATAATAGGTTTGGTTTGTCCCCACGCTGGCTACATGTTTTCTGGTCCCGTGGCGACCCACGCCTATTATCAGTTGGCTTTGGATGGCAAGCCAGATATTGTGGTTGTTTTTGGTCCAAACCATACTGGTTATGGCAGCGCCTTGGCTGTTATGGATGAGGGAGTTTGGCGCACACCATTAGGCGATGTAGAAGTGGATGGCGAAACCGCCAAACAGATAGTGCGTGAATCGCGTATAGTTGACGTAGATGAATCTGCTCACCGTTTAGAGCATTCCATTGAAGTTCAGCTTCCCTTTTTACAGTACCTTTACGGTTCACAATTTAAGATTGTTCCCATATGTTTTTTGATGCAAGATTTATCCTCAGCAAGGGATGTGGGTAAAGCCGTTGCTAAAGTTTTGGCTGAGAAAAATGCCGTTATTATAGCTTCTTCTGATATGACCCATTATGAGCCTCGGGAAAGGGCGGCTAAAAAGGATAGGTTGGCACTTGAGGCTGTGGAAGCCATGGATGAAGCCAAATTTTATTCAACCGTTGAAGCCCATAACATAAGCGCTTGCGGGTATGGTCCAATAGCATCTTTGATTACAGCTGCAAAAATTTTGGGTGCAAAAGAGGCAAAAGTGTTATGTTATAAAACCAGTGGAGATATAATTGGTGACTACTCAAGCGTAGTTGGGTATGCTGCCGTCTGCTTTAAAAAATAGTGGTGTATGATGGAGGTTGTTGCGTCAGCTCCAGCCAAAGTTATACTTTTTGGAGAACACTTCGTTGTCTACGGCGAACCAGCCATGGTCATAGCCATAGATAAAAGAGCTTACGCAAAAGCAGAAAACCGCAGCGACAAACGCCTTTACATACGCTCGTCAAACCTAAATTTTGCAGCATACTTCGAAGGAGAAAATTTCAAAATCGAAAAGGGCGACCCAAAACAGGCGAGGATAAAATTTGAACCAGTTAGGCTTGCTGTCGAAAAAGTTTTAGAAAAACACGGCGAAACCGCTGGATTAAGCATTGAAATCAACTCAACTGTTCCCGTTGCTGCTGGCTTAGGGTCTTCAGCCGCCGTGGTAGCCGCAGTAACCATGGCTGTAAGCAACTTGTTGGATGTTAACATTTCTAAGGAAGAAGTTTTTCGCATAACTTACGAAGCAGAAAAAATCGTGCATGGCACCCCCTCAGGGATAGACCCGGCAATCGCCACTTTTGGTGGAGCCTTACTGTTTCAGATGGATACCGGATTTAAACCATTAGAGGTGAAAATGGATATTCCACTTGTCATTGGAGACACGGGTATAGAAAGGTCTACACGTGTTCAAGTCGATAAAGTAAGGGAGTTAAGAGAAAAATATCCACAGATAATGGAATCGCTCACTTGGGCAGCCCGCCAAATTGTAATGAGGGCTTTAGAAGCTCTTAGTGAGAAGGATTTGGAAACTTTGGGAGAGTTGATGAACATAAACCATGCACTCCTTTATGGAGTGGGAGTGTCAGATGAATCTTTAGAGTGGCTAATAAATGCTGCAAGAAAAGCCGGAGCTCTAGGAGCGAAATTAACTGGGGCAGGCGGTGGCGGGTGCATGATAGCCTTAGCAAGAAATGAAAAACTTGAAGAAGTTTCAGAAGCCATCAGAAGGGCTGGTGGAACTCCTTTTATTGCAAGAAAAACGGATGAGGGAGCAAGGATTGAGCGAGCTTAACCCTACAATATTGAAGATTGGCGGTTCCGTGATTACAGACAAAAGCGGAGAACTTGCAGCGAAAATGCAAGACATAAACCGCTTAGCACAAGAAATCCATGACGCTAACGTTAAAAACTTGGTGATTGTGCATGGAGGCGGAAGCTTCGGGCATCCCGCTGCCCAAAAATATGGTATAAATGCTGGATTTAAAGAAGAAAGCCAAAGGATAGGTTTTGCAGAAACCCATCATTTTATGACTGTTCTTAACGGCTTATTCATGGACGCACTAATTTGGCGCGAAGTCCCAGCCGTAAGCATAACACCTTCATCGTGCATAATGACGAAACAGGGCAGAATCCAATGCTTTGAAGATGCTCCCTTAAGGGCTTTTTTAAAAATGGGCTTTTTGCCAGTCACTTTTGGCGACGCCGTCTTAGATGTAGAGTGGGGATTCGCAATTTTGTCAGGAGACCAGCTTGTTTCTCATATTGCTACGAGGCTTAATGCAAACCGAATCATTATTGGTGTGGATGTTGACGGATTATATGACTCTGACCCAAAAGTGAAGAAAACAGCAAAATTATTCAAGCATTTAACATTGGAAGAATTGAAAAAGTTTCAAGCGAATCTTGGCAAACCTACAGCATGCGATGTCACGGGTGGAATGTTTGGCAAAATAACTGAGCTTATACCAGCCGTAGAAAAGGGAATTCCAATAACAATTGTTAATGCTGCAAAACCAAATTATATCTATAAAACGTTAAAAGGAGAAAAGGCGGAAGGCACCTTAATAGAGAAGGAATAATGTTGGCTAAGGAAACAATAAAACGGAAAGCAGAGCACATTAAAATCGCCTTAAACCAGCATGTTCAAACAAGAAAAACCACAACAGGCTTCGAAGACATCCATTTTATTCATAGGGCTTTGCCAGAAATTGACAAAGAAAAAATAGACTTGTCCACAACGGTTTTCAACCACAAGTTTGCCGCACCAATAATAGTAGGCGCAATAACAGGCGGAACCGCGGAAGCAACAAAAATTAACGCTGCAATAGCAGAAGCGGTGGAAGAGTTAGGGTTAGGGATGGGTGTTGGAAGCCAACGAGCAGCCATAGAAGACAAAAAACTCGAAAAAACCTTTGCGATAGCAAGAAAAAAGGCTCCAAAAGCCTTTCTTATTGCCAACATCGGCGGAGTCCAGCTAAACCAAGGCTACGGCCTAAGAGAAGTGAAAAAAGCCATAGAAATGATTGATGCGGATGCCATAGCAATACATTTAAACCCGCTGCAAGAGGCCATCCAACCAGAAGGTCAAACAAACTTTAAGGGAATTCTTGAAAAGATCGGCGAAATTGCAGAAAAAATTGACAAACCAGTCATCGCAAAGGAAACTGGCGCTGGAATCGCTGCAGAAGAAGCAAAAAAACTTGAGGCTGCAGGTGTGAAAGGAATTGATGTCAGTGGGGCTGGTGGAACAAGCTTTGCAGCTGTGGAGTATTACCGTGCAATGGGATTAGAAAATTATGTTCAACGCAGATTGGGATATGTGTTTTGGGACTGGGGCATTCCAACAGCCATAAGCGTTGCTGAAGTTTCTCAAACGGTAAGTATTCCAGTAATTGCTTCTGGAGGAATTCGCAATGGTCTGGATGCTGCTAAGGCCTTAGCGTTAGGTGGAAGCCTAACAAGCTTGTCGCAGCCAATTCTTAGAGCAGCCTCTAAAGGGGTTAAAGAAACACTGCGTGTTCTTTCGCTTTTAATTGATGAGTTGAAGAATGGAATGTTTCTTGTGGGAGCAGATTCCATTAAAGCTTTACGGGAAACTCCAATTGTTATAACTGGCAAGACGGCGGAATGGCTTAAGGCTAGAGGATTCAATGTGGAAAGTTATGCGAAGAGAGGGAGGAAATGAACCATTTTTGATGTTGAAAAATTTCTTGAGGAAAAAGCTGCTTTAATTGATAAAACCATTGAAAAATATATTCCAAGAAAATTCACAAAAGACGCCGTAATTTTCAAATTGAACCCACCAAGCTATTCGCATAATCTGGAAGCATTAAACAAGGCAATTGCTGAACCAATCTGGGAGTTTCTTGAGAGGGGTGGAAAGCGGTGGCGTCCAGCGCTTTTCTTATTAATTATTGAGGCTTTGGGTAAAAATCCAAAGGATTTTGTTGATTTCGCCATAATCCCAGAAGTAATCCACAACGGAACGTTAATGGTTGACGACGTAGAGGACGCCTCAGAATTCAGAAGGGGAAAACCATGCACATACAAAATTTACGGTTTAGACATAGCCATAAACGCTGGAAATGCCATGTATTACCTTCCGCTTCTCCCCTTAATAAAAAATAGAGATAAAATCTCAAAAGAAAAATTATGCAAAGTTTACGAAATTTACGTGCAAGAAATGATTAGCCTAAGCCTGGGACAAGCCATGGACATTGCGTGGCACAGGGGCATAGCAAACGCAAACAAACTGGAAGAAAGGGATTATTTACAAATGTGCGCCTACAAAACTGGAACCTTAGCGAGAATGTCAGCAAAAATAGCAGCGGTTCTAGCAGACGCCAACGAAGAATTAACAGATAAACTTGGACATTTCGCTGAAAGTATAGGCGTAGCGTTCCAAATGCAAGACGACATATTGGATTTGACAGGCGAAGAATTTGCAGAAAAGAAAGGTGGACGTGGACAAGATATAACAGAAGGAAAAAGAAGCCTAATCGTAATTCACACTTTGAAAGCGGCAGACGCCAAAGATAAGGAAAGGCTTATTGAAATTCTTAACATGCACACTTCAAACCAAAAACTGAAAGACGAAGCCATAAAAATCATGGAAAAATACGACTCCATAGATTATGCAAAAAATTTTGCAAGAAAAATTGTTGAAGAAAGTTGGAAGGAAGTTGAAAGGCTTCTGCCACATTCTGAGGCAAAGGAAAAGATAAATGCCTTCGCGAAATTCCTAATTGAAAGAAGAATCTAAACAGAGTGCAAAACCTTTGAAGTTAGAAAATGATGCCGAACTTAAAGAGAGTATTCGAAAAATCGCTTTGCTAAATGCTGTTAGGCATGAAGGAAAAGCCCAAGCTGGACCCGTAATCGGAAAAATTTTAGGCGAAAAACCAGAATTAAAAACAAGAGTTAAAGAATTATCCGCCCTTGTCAACGCCATAGTTCAAGAAGTAAACAGCCTATCCCTAACAGAACAAAAGCGTATAGTTGAAGAGAAATGGCCAGAAGCTCTTGTAAAGGAGAAAGTGGAAGAAGAGAAACGCCTTCCGCCATTGCCGAATGTGGACAAGTATGCCAAAGTTGTCACGCGGTTTTCGCCAAACCCAGATTGTGTACTACATTTGGGTTCAGCAAGAGCCATAATATTATGCCATGAATACGCCCACATGTATAAGGGCAAGTTCATTTTGCGTTTTGAGGATACAGACCCAAAGTTGAAAAAGCCTGTTTTGGAGTTTTATGACCGTATCCGAGAGGATTTGGCTTGGCTTGGATGCAAACCTGATGAAGAGTATATTCAAAGCGACAGAATTCCAATTTATTACGAGTTTGCTGAAAGATTGCTTCGAGAAGGCAATGCTTATGTTTGTACATGCCCGCCAGAACAATTTAGAAAGAAAACATTAGCCAATCAGCCTTGCAGATGCCGTAATTTGCCGCCAGAGGAGCAATTTGAGAGATGGCAACACATGCTAAAAGGCGATTACAAAGAAGGTGAAGCCGTATTCCGAATAAAAACAGATTTGAACCATCCAAACCCCGCCGTTAGAGACTGGCCAGCGCTTCGCATTATAGATTCAGAAAAATATCCGCATCCAAGGGTTGGAAGCAAATACCATGTTTGGCCCCTTTACAATTTTGCATGCGGTTTAGACGACCACCTTATGGGCGTAACCCACATAATCCGAGGCAAAGAGCACCTAACAAACATGGTTCGGCAAGAATACATGTATAAATATTTGGGATGGCAATATCCAGAAGCCATACATTACGGTAGGCTTAAAATAACTGGAGCTTCTTTAAGCAAGTCAAAAATTGTTCAAGGAATAAGAGAAGGCCTATATAAAGATTGGGACGACCCACGCTTGGCAACTTTTGCAGCAATGCGAAAACGTGGAATCACGCCCGAAGCCATTAAGAAGATGATAGTTGATGTTGGACCCAAAACTTCAGACGTGATTTTAAGTTGGGAAAACTTGTACGCTTACAACCGCAAAATTTTGGACGCAACAGCCGACAGATACTTTTTCGTAGACAACCCGATAGAGTTAACAGTGAAGCAAATTCCAAAAGAGTTTAAGGCAAGACTTCCCTTGCATCCAGAACATCCCGAAAGAGGCTTCAGAGAATACACTATAAAACCCAAAGAAGACGGGAGCATTGCAACCTTTTGGGTTTCACGGAAGGATGTGGAAGCTTCAAAAATTGGCAACATAATTCGCCTAATGGAGTTGTTTAATGTGGAAATCGAAAAGGTAGAGACGTATTCTGCTGAAGCCTCCTTTGTCAGCGAATCCTACGAAGAGGCAAGAAAAGCTAAGGCGCAACTGATTCATTGGATACCCATAGGCGAAGACATTCCATGCCAAGTGGTTATGCCAGACGCAACATTAGCAGAAGGCATAGCCGAAAACCTTTGCAAAAGTTTGAAGCCAAACACCATAATACAGTTTGAAAGGTTCGGCTTTGTCAGAATAGACAAGGTTAACATGAAATTAACAGCTTATTACGCTCACAAATAGAGGCGAATAAGGCATGCGCAAAACAGAAAAAATCGTTATTTGGCCAGCATACTTCGACTCAACAAAAACAAGAAATGACGGTAGACGTGTTCCTAAAAGTTTGGCGGTTCCCTCACCGAAGATTTTAGAGTTAAAAGAGGCTGTGGAAAAAATTGGCTTAGAATATGAAATTGTTTCGGATTCTGGTTATCCGAAAACACCTTGGCAAAAAACTGGTATACTCCTAATAAAGAAAAAGGAAGCAAAAACTCGGATAATTAAGAAAATTGCAAAGCAGTTGACAAAAATGCGAAGCGCCACTGCAACAACAAAATAGATTAGGGTTAGCTCTTTTCTTCTTCGCCTAAGAGAACAGCATTTATTACCCCATCTTGTCCTGGACGGGACGTAACGCGGGCTAAGCCTAAGGAGGTTTCGATTATTGCGCCTTTTGTTATTACGCCTCTGCGGTCATAATCGATGTTAACTGGGTTTTTGGCAACACGGATAATTTCGACTTTTTCTGTTTTTCCACTTTTTGGGTCGGTTACGCAAGCGTACTTGTCACTTAAAGCCTTGATTTTTATGGTTTTGCCTCTTCCCTTAACCATTTTCTTTTTGGGTTCGCCAAGGGTTGTTTCTGTTGGAAATCTTCCCTCTTCAAATTTTCTTTTGCTTCTATAGGCTCTCTTTCTGCCTCCAGAAGGTTTTCTCTTATGTAAATCGCCATGCCAAACCGACATTTCTATTTTCCCTTTTTAATCTTAAGTGTTCACTAACACCGTCTTTTATGCATATAAACCTATCCATACTATGATTGAGGCTTCTCTTGTTTTGAGTAGTCTTCAAAAACATGTTTCAACTCTTTCTTCATAACAGCAACATCATGGCTTAAACCGAAGTAGTCTGCAAAATATTCTGTAGTTCTAAGAACTGTTGAGCGTCCGCTTCTTTCAGCAGCAACCAAACCCATCTCCTTCAACATCCTTATGTGAATGTAAGCGTGGTGTCCCCGAACCTCAACGACTCTTTTTTGGGATACAGGTTGTCTATAGGCTATGTAGGAAAGGGTTTTCAAAGGACCAAGGGAAAGCAAGGGTCTGTTAACGAATTTTCTAACATAAGGCGTGAAATCGGCTTTCAACTGCAAAACATACCGTTCATCCTTCAACTCTAAAATTTCGAGGGCAGTATTCCTATTCGCATAGGCTTTCATAAGCTCCTTAGCAAGTTTTCTAACCTTATTCTTTGAACGAGTCTTCAAAACCGAACATAATTCGTTTAAGTTTAAGGGGCGCCCAGCTACATATAGCGCAGCCTCTAATAGGGCTAAGTCATGCTTCATTTTCTCCGCATCTTGCCCTTTAGGGGACTCGACGCTCAAATTAAGCGCTGGTTTCTCCGCCTTCTGCAAGTTTCAAATCCCCGATAGTTATGTATATTTCTTCGGTTTCTTCGTTCTGCCAAAGGCTTACTTTTCCATTCTGCGCCAAAAACAACAACAAGATGAAATCGCGGATGGCTTCAAGGCGACTTAAACCCTTTATGAAAGTTGAAAACTCGATTATTCCTGCTCCCTTAACCCTTTCTACAAGAGAGGTATAAAGCTTCTCCATCTGCACCTCAATTTCCATCAAATACAAGTCTAGCTGAGGCAGAATTTCAGAAGGCGTTGGAAGAACACTTTCCTCAACAACTTTTTCGAAACGAACCAAACCTTCACTTTTTAAGACGTCATCCAAAACTTCCAGCAGATGCCTTATTGTAGTTGAAGTTAACTCATGCCTAAGCGGCAAAAATAAGGGTGGCGGAATAAAATCCTGCGGAGTTTTTGGCGGTGGCGGCTCTTCAAGTTTTAACAAAAGTTTTGACTTCATAAGGTATATAAGGGCTGAAGAATCAAGCGCCACACCAGAGGCTCTAAAATCTATCTGTCCAGATTTTTCCATCTCTTCAAGAAAGCTTGTCAATAAATAGGCTATGTTTATGTGCCAAGGGGTAAGCCTCTCAAGCTTATGAAAATCAAAGAGAATGTTCCATGGAGGACGAAGATAAAAAGGCTTTTTAACCGTAGTGGTTGCCATCAGCTTGGCACCTCTAAGAATTTGGCTGAAATAACATTTGAAACTCCATTGCGTTCATAAACTCCATAAACCTTCTGAGCCTTATTCACCATTTCAGGTTTTAAGGTGATGACTATAAACTGGGTCTTTTCAGACTCCTCCACAAGGAGGTCGGCAAGCTTTGAAACGTGGAAAGCGTCTAAGTGGGCGTCTATTTCGTCGAGGATGTAGAAGGATGTGGGCGTAATCTCCTTAAGCGTGAAAAGGAAGGCGACAGCCGCAACAGAGCGTTCGCCGCCGCTTGCTCCGCTTACAACTATGGAAGGTTTGTGGGGAAACTGAACTAGCATGTCGATTCCGCCAGAAAATGGCTCATCAGGATTCTCAAGTTTCAAGGTGGCATTTCCCCCGCCGGTGAGTTTTGAGAAGTATTTTTGCAAGTTGGCGTTAATTTTTTCAAAGGCTTCCATGAATACTTTCCTTTTCTTCTTTTCAATTTCGTCCGTGAACTGGACTATGGCTTGCTTTTCCCTCTCCAGCTCGTTCAACCTTAAGGATAGCTCTTTATAACGTGAGATTTGTTCGGCGTAATGTGATAAGGCAAGCTGGTTCACAGCGCCTATCCTTTCAAGTTCAAGCTTCATCATTCTCATCGACAATTCGGCTTCTTCGACTTGTTTAGGCGTTACGTCTAAGGGCTGTTCGTAGCCAAGCTGTTTAAGCTCGCTTTTGTATTGCTCAAGCTGAAGTAGAGATGTTTGAATGTTAAGCTGAAGCTGGTTTAATAAGCGGTCTGCTTGTTCGTATTCTGAGTCAAGCTTTCGAAGCTCTTTATCGATGTCATCTATTTGTGCAGTGAATTTTTTAGCTTCCTCCCTTGCGGAGAAAACTGTTTTAGAAAGCTCAATACGGCTTTTCTCCAGTTCTGAAAGCTCTTGCTTTAGCGATTCCCGTTCTTGCAATGCATCAGCAACTTCCTTCTCAACCCTTCTAAGCTGTTGTTCGACTTTACCAAGTTCAATTTTTGCGTTTTTATAACCGACTCTTAAAACATTGTCGAATTGGGATTGAAGGGTTGAAATTTCAGTTTGAAGCGTGCCCAGCTTCTGCCTTAAAATGATAATTTCTTCTGAAAGCTTCTCTCTTTTAACCTCTAATTCTTGAATGTGCGATGGGTCTGTTTTGCGCCTAAGAGAAGTTAGCTCATCTTGAAGTTTCCTTAATTCTTTCTGTATGGAGCTTCTTTCAGCCTTGTTCAGCCACATCTGAGTCTTTTCATCCTCAATTTCCTTCTCAAACTTTGAGATGTAACGGTCAACCCTTCGGACGTTGCCCCTTGTTCTTTTAACACTTCTTTTAACCCTTGCAATTTCCCTATCTAATGTGGTTATAGCTTCAGATAAGCGTGCAATTTCAACCCGCGTCTTATCTATTTCCTCTTCAAAGGAGGCAATATCGCTTGTTCTTCTTGAAAGATGTTGTTGGAGGGCGTTGACGGCTTCGTCGAGGCTTTTTATGGCTACTTCGCTTGGAATAATTGTGGAAAAGTCGATTGGAGCCCGATAATAGCCACCTTCGAGAGCAGCACCGCCAGCCTCATAAAGGTCTCCATTAACCGTGACTGCTCTGTAACCTTCGCTTGAGAGTGCAAAGGCCGTTTTATCATCCGAAACAATTAGCGTGTCGCCGAAAACAAAGTTTATGGCTGGCTCGTAATGTTTTTCGCATTTTATAAAGTAGGGGGCTGCGCCGTTTATGCCCTCTTTTTCTGGGATTTTTATGGTTTTAGGAGTTAATGTTCCTTGCAGTGGGATTATTTTTATTCTCCCCAATTTCATTCTTCTCAAAGTTTCTGCGCAGGTGAAGGCTGAGTCAAAATCTTTAACAACTATGGCGTCAAGCCATCCTGCCGCAGCAGCCTCAATTGCTTGTTGATAAGTCTTGTCAATTTTGATGAGCTTGCGGAGTCTTCCATAAACGCCTGGAATTACGCCTAACTCGCCTAGTTCTTCTATGCTTCTTAAGGCTTTTTCTTCCGAAGCTACTGTTTCTGCGATTTCTCTTTGTGTGGCAAACTCTACAACGGCTGCGCGGGCGGAATCCGCTATTTTTCCAGCTTCGGCGATTTCCCTTTCTATGGCTTCTTTTTGGGCTATTCTCCGCTCAAGCATCCGCTCCAAATTTTTAAGTTGAGTTTTCTGCTCCTTCTGTACCTTTTCAAGCTCAGCCAAAGATTTCTCAAGTTCGCTTAATGTTAATGTGAACCTTTCTTTGCGGTCTTTTAGGTCATTTAGCCTTCTTGTGCGGATTTTGATGGCTGTCTGATGCCTTACTTGTTCGGTTCTTAAGTAGGCGAGTTTTTTGTTGTGATTGGCGATTTGTTGTTCGATTTCGCGGATTCTCTTGCTGTTTTCTCCAAGATTTTCCCAAAGCTGAGCTGCTTCAGCGGCTAAAGCATCATGTTCAGCTTGTTTTGCTGCTATTTGACTGGAAATTTCTTCATGTTCAGTTCTTAGCTTTTTTATTTTGAGGCGATTTGCATGAATTTCTTTTCTGATGGATTCATACTGCTGGAGAGTGTTTTCCCTAATCCGTTTTAAACCTTCTAAAGTTGTTTTTCCAGATGTTATTTTAGTTGTTAATTCGGTAAGTTTTGATTTTAACTCGCCTATTCTTATCTGAACCTTTAATACTTGCGAACCGCCTTCTTCAACGATTTCTGAGCTTAATTTTCGCCATTCACCCTCAACTTCTCTTCTCTTTGACCTATACTTTTCTCGAAGTTCCCTTAATTTTTCAACTTTGCTTCGGACGCTGTCAGCTTGGGAGGAAATTTCCTTCACTTTCTTTTGAATTTGTGCCATATCATGCGATAGCTTCACGGTTTCAAACTTTTTTATCTCTTCTTGGAGAAAATTGTATCTTAAAAGTTGGTTGCGTTCTCTTTCTAGGTCATCTACTCTCTTCTGCACTTCGTCTATTCTGCCCATGGCTGTGCTTATTGAAATGTCTGCCGCTCGAAGTTTTTCTTCAGCTTCAGCCTTCTCAGCGTCATATTGGGCTATGCCAACCAAATCCTCAATAATTTTCCTCCGTTCAATGGGCGAAATATCAGTCAAGCGGGTTATTGTGCCTTGTAGGATTATGTTTTGGCTTGTGGAGCTTATTCCAGCCATAGATAGAATTTCTAGGATGTGCGCCCTTGAGATTCTTCTTCCGTTAAGCCTATACACGCTTTGTCCGTTTCTATAAACCTCCCTTGCGATGGTAACGGTTGTGGTGTCAACGGGCATGCGTCCATCAGAATTGTCAAATTGGATTATGACTTTAGCCATTTTCGCCCTTTCTAATCCAGCCTTTTCAGAACCATGAAAAATCAGTTTTGCAGCATTTTCTGCCCGAAGCCTTCTTGTGCTTAACTCGCCTAAAGCGAATAGAGTTGCGTCAACGATGTTTGTTTTCCCGCTGCCATTTGGACCCGTAATTGCCGTGAAACCCTTATCTAACACTACTTTAACGGTTTGCGGACCGAAAGATTTGAAGCCTTTAAGCTCAATTTTTTTAATGTAGGGCATTCAGTTTACGCCCTCACCTTCCTCGGAAGATGAACTTATCTTATTATAGACACTTTGTGTATGATTTTTCTATAAAAGTGTTACAGCGTCAAGCTTTAACAGTTATGTACTTTTTAACGCTATTTTCCAGCGTCTAACATTATTTTTTAGCCATTTTCTTGATAAACTCTTTTAGACATGAGTCTTCGCCATAAACAAGCAGATAACCATCCCTTTGAAGTTCGCATAATAAGTTGGATTCTTTAGCTAATGTTTTCAATTTTTCAATAGGCAATTCGGCAGAAGGCTTAACACGAATCCACCGTTGCTCCCGTGGCAAACCAGGAACAAACCTTGTCTCTTCCTCTTCCAAGTCTGGAACCCGCATGCTGGCTTCATCCAATCTTTTGAGCCATTTATCCACATATTCAACTCCAAAATTTTTCTGCCCTTCAAATATGAGGTAAGATTCCACGTTACTGAGGTATTCCTCAATTTTTTGCATAGTTTCTCCGCGAGAGGGGTCTGCCCTTAAAATTTTAATCATTGTTCTAGCAGATTTCAAGTTATCCATGACCTCTGCTGGAATTGCGATGCCTCTTTTTCGAAATTCTAAAATCATTTCTTCCAAAACTTTCCAAACAGCCAAATACCCCATCTTAGTCGCCATTCTTTTTGGATAGGATTCACACTATAAAGATTTGTCTTTGACCGTTATGAGATATGCCAGCATTTTACATGCATCTCAGTGCATTTGTTTTTAGGCATAGCTCACATTTTTCAATGTCAAGGGCGGAGTCAAAGGTTTTGTGCAGTTGGCATAGTAATCCTTCGGCGCGAATAGTCCTACAGATTTCGCAGAACATTTGAATGAATTCTTTATGGCATAAATTGCCTTCAGCGAGAGCATCAGCCAAATTTTCTATTAACTTGGTGATTTCTGGTTCATTTTCTAGGTTTAGGGCTTTTCCGCGCATTTTTCTTTCGTATAGACTTATTGCTGGTTGGCTTATTCCAAGGAGTTTTGCTGCTTCTTTCTGTGTTAGTTTGTGTTTTGTGGTTAGTGTTTTGGCTATTAGGGCGCGGACTGGCGGTAGTAGGCATTTTACTGCTATTTCGCATGGGATTAGCATTTTATGTTGTCTCCTATGTGTATTGTGTAGAAATGCATAAATATACTTTATTACAATTGTAATATTAAAAAGGAGACAAACTCGAAATGAATTGGAGAAACATAAACGAAGTCTCGAAAGGCGTTTACTGGGTTGGCGTCAGAGACTGGAACCGAAAACTTTTCGACGCCTTAATTCCACTCCCAAAAGGAACAACTTACAACGCTTATCTCATAATCGGCAAAGACAAAAAAGCCTTAATAGACACGGTTAATCCAGGCTTTGAAAGAGAGCTTGAAGAAAAAATACGCCTTATCACAGACCCAACCGAAATTGATTACGTAATAATGAATCATGCAGAACCAGACCATGCAGGCGCCATACCCTACATAATGGGAATAAACAGCAAGGCCAAACTCATAACTTCCGTTAAAGGCGCAAAAATGGCTCAAACCTTCTACAAAGTGCCAGAAAATCGCATAATTGCAGTTAAAGACCAAGAGAAAATAAGCCTGGGCGACAAAACCCTCCAATTTATTGAAGCGCCAATGCTCCACTGGCCAGAAACAATGTTCACGTACGCACAAGAAAACAAAATTTTGTTTCCATGCGACTTCTTTGGAGCTCACATTGCTAAGGGATTATTTGATGATGAGGTGGAAGATTTGCTTGTTCACGCCCAGAAATATTTTGGCGAGATAATGATGCCTTTCAGGGTTATGGGACAAAAAGCCATAGAAAAAATAGCGAGTTTAGAAATTGAGATGATAGCGCCAAGCCATGGACCAATTCACAAAAATCCAAAGCGCATTTTAAACGCTTATAAAAGGTGGGTTAACGGCGAAACAAGGCAAAAAGCCATAATCGTTTATGCAACCATGTGGAACAGCACAGAAAAAATGATTCAACCAATAACTGAAACCCTAGCCTCCGAAGGCATAGAAATAGCCCTATACAACTTAGCCTCAGCAGACATTGGCGACATAGCAAAGGATTTGGTGGATTCAAAAGCCATAGTCTTAGGAGCACCAACAGTATTGGGAGGGGCGCATCCTTTAGCAGTTTACGCTTCTTACCTCGTAAAGGCTCTGCATCCACCACTAAAATTCGGCGTTGTCTTAAGTTCTTATGGTTGGAGTGGAGGCGCAGTAAAGCATGTGCAAGAAATTTTGGGTTCATCAAAGTTGGAAGTTGTTGGAGCTTTAGAAGTTAATGGTCCACCCACAGAAAGCGACATTAAACAGATAGTGGATATTGGAAAAGCGCTTGCCAAGAAAGTTAAGGAAGAATCTGCATGAGCGAAATACCAGAAGACAAAAAGAAAATGTTAAAAGAAATAATTAGGCAATTGCACGCGGGAGCGCCGCCTCAAGAAGTCAAAGAGAGATTTAGACAAGTTTTGGAAGGCATAAGCTATTTGGAGATTGCAAAGATTGAAGAAGAACTCATAAAGGAAGGCATGCCAAGAGAAGAAATACAAAGACTATGCGATGTGCATATGGCAGTTTTCAGAGAACAACTCGAAAAGCAAAAACTCGCCGTTCCCGCAGACCATCCAATCAACATTCTCATGGAAGAGCACAAAATCATGCTCCAACTCATAGAAAAACTTAACGCTATATCACACAAGGTTCAAAAAATAAGCGACAAAACATACGTTGCTGATGAAATACACGATCTGGAGCATATAGCTGCAGACTTGCGCGACTCAGAAAAACATTATTTAAGGGAAGAAAATGTGCTTTTCCCATATTTAGAAAAACATGGAATTACTGAACCCCCAGCAATTATGTGGATGGAACATAATAGGATAAGGGAAGAAAAGAAAAAGCTCAGCCAAACAATAGAAAAATATGCCAGCATAGGTTTTGAAGATTTTAAAAGATTGCTTGCAGAAATAGCCGAAGCCCTAAACGGTCTTCTTCCAAGCCACTTTTTCAAGGAAAACAACATCCTTTTTCCAACAGCCTTGCGGGTTATAACAAGCCAGGAATGGAAAGAGATAAGAAGCGAATTTGATGAAATTGGATACTGCTGCTTTACACCTTCGCATTTGACAGGAGCGCTAGAAATGGAGAAAATAGAAAAAGAAAAAGCACCAGTTGAAGGAACACTGCAGTTTGAAACTGGAACCCTAACAAAAGAAGAAATTGAGGCATTGTTGGATACGCTTCCAGTTGATATAACATTTGTTGATAAAGAAGACACTGTCAAATACTTTAACAAAGCTGAAAAAAGAGTTTTTGTTCGAACAAAAGCTGTTATTGGTAGAAAAGTTCAGTTATGCCATCCACAAAAAAGCGTTCACATAGTAAACCGCATCCTCGACTCATTCAAAGAAGGCAAAAAGGATTTGGCTGAATTCTGGATTCAAGTAAAAGACCGCTTGATACACATTAGATATTTTGCTGTTAGGGACAAGAATGGAAAGTATTTGGGAACAATGGAAGTAACCCAAGACATAACGGATATCAAAAAAATTGAAGGAGAAAAAAGACTATTAGACTGGAAAGAATAACAGCACATGCCTAAATCAGTTCTGGCTCGCAAATAAGTGATTATCTTGTGGAAAATTTCTTAACAAAATATTTGGAATTTAAAGTTGACAAGAAATTTTATATTCGGAGATGTTCTACTGGGAGACGGAGCATTTCACAAAATCTTTTAGCGTAAAAAGCATATAGAAAAATTAGTGAGAGAATGAAACTTGATTATTATCTCTCGCAATTCAGCGAATTAAAAGCTTTGTATAAGTTTGTTAAACAGGATTTCTTAACGAAGGGATTAGTTCATCATAATTGGCATCATATACTTCGCGATCTTGCGAGAGCTGTCATTATTGGCGAGTCTGAGAAAGCTAATATGAAGATTGTTTTAGCCAGCGTGTTACTTCATGACATTGGCAGATTATATCCAGACTTGGGAAGCGACCATCATGAAGCTGGAGCCTTTATTGCTCCAGAATATCTGAAAAAAGCCGGCTTCAAGGATGGAGAAATCAGCGAGATAATCCACTGTATTCGAGCCCACGGGCCTAGAGGAACAGAAGAACCGAAAACCCTCGAGGCAAAAGTGGTTTACGATGCGGATGTTCTATCGTGTTCAGTAGGCTATATTGGGGTGGCAAGAGTGTTTGACTACTTTATGAGAGAAGAAAATATGGGTGTAAAAGACATGATGGAAATTCCAAGCGGGAAGAAAGGTCCACGACAAGATTTCTATACTAAAACAGGAAAGGCGACGGGCATAGAAGGGTTAAAAAGAGCGCGAAGATTTTGGCAATAATTAAGGCGTGAACTTAAAGAAGAAGAGAGAATAGTCAAAAACATAATTCCAGAATATAAAGGAGATTGAATACTGTTAGACTGGGAAGAACAACTGCTCATGTCTAAAACATTTATGATGAAACTTGACAAGATACAACCAACCCAATTCTTCATCAGCACAGAAAAGCTATCTGAAGTAATGAAAACTTTCGACCCAAAAAATCCAAAAGCCATGGAACCCATACCAATAAAGAAACTTGGAAATGAAATCATCTTCGTAGATGGACACACAAGAGCTTTTGCTGCCTTCTTACACGGCTTTTCCGAGGTCCCAGTTTATTGGGAAGACGAGGAACTTGACTGGGAAGAATACAAAATATGCCTTAAATGGTGTAAGAAAGAAAAGATTCATACGATAGCAGACCTCAAAAGTAGGGTTTTATCTCAAAAGGATTATGAGAGATTATGGTATAAACGCTGCGAAAAAATGCAACAGAATTTAAAATAGAGAAGGAAGCAGAAAACCACTAAGGATAAGCTTAATATTTAGGAAACGTTTCTAGAGCAAATCTCACTTTTCTTATCAGCTTGCTATAATGCGCTATCATAAATGTATATTTTCTTTTAGCGTGCTCTCGCTCTCACTCTTGGCTCGAGCAAAGTCCAAAGCCACTCGACAAACTCGCCCAAATTTTTCGTTTGAATATAGACTTCTCCTGGACCCTCAATATCTACTACTAGACCTTCTCCTCCAAGGATTGTTTCTTTTAATCCGCCGAACTTTGTGACTTTGTAGTTGCATGTGCTACTGAAAGCACCAGGTGAAAATTATCAACAATCAGTGATTGCCCGGGCTGTAAGATGTGTTTGTCTATGGCTCCAAAAGTGTTTATGAATAGTATTCCGTCGCCTGTAACCTTTATCATGAACACGCCTTGTCCGAATAAGCCTTTTGTGAAGCCTTCCCATTTAACGTCTAAATCCACGTTTTCTGTGGAAGCTACGTAAGCGGCTTTCTGTATGATATAGCCTTGATTTGGCTTGATTTCCAGTTTTTCAATGTCACCTAGTGGTGCAGAAACGAATGCAACTTCTCCAGTGCCGTTTCTCGCAGTGTATTCATTTACCCAGAAGGATTGGCGTCCAAAAATCGCTAGACCTAATGTGCCTAAGAGACTTATTTCTCTTTTTCTTGTGTGGACTTCAATGTTTGGATTCATGTATGTCATTGCACCTGACTCAGCAACTATCTTTTCGTTTGGTTCTAGATTTACCACAAGCATTGAATAAGATGGCTTGTATTTTATTTCATACTTCATCAAATTTCCCCTCTGCAAATTTTATGCTATTACTCTTTTTAGCTCTTATGAAGGCGTCAATATAGTTTTGAGTTTTATAATTCTTCTTTAAGTGAGTAAACTAAAAGCGAGATTTAATAGGAAAAGGTTTTTAGTTTAGTTGTTATATGAAAGTCTGCAAATGTGTTAAGTGTTGTGAGGTTGATGTTAAATGTCTGTGTTTGCAGCACCAGGCGCTTATGACCGTGCCATAACCGTTTTCTCACCAGACGGAAGGCTCTTTCAAGTTGAATATGCTATGGAATTGGTTAACCGTGGAGCCACGATTTTGGGGATAAGGTGTTCTGAAGGAATTGTTTTGGGAGCTGAAGAGAATGTTGAACCTCTTGAAGAGGCTGAATATTCATGGAAAATCTTTAAGGTTGATGAGCATATAGGCGCAACCATTGTGGGTTTAAGCTCGGACGCCCGCATTCTTATAGACCAAGCCCGCATATACGCCCAAAGCAATAGGCTAACCTATGACGAACCCATAGACACGGAAGTTGTTACCAAAAGGATTTGCGACATAAAACAACTTTACACGCAGCATGCTGGCGTTAGACCCTTCGGAGTTTCCATAATCTTTGGTGGAGTTGATAAAACTGGAAACCGCTTGTTTGGAACCCATCCAAGTGGCACATATAGGGGGTATAAGGCTACGGCTCAAGGCGCAGGAAGAGAAACCGTTCTCGCCATATTGAAGGATGAGTACCGAGAAGAAATGAGCCTTGAAGAGGCGGAGAAATTGGCTGTAAAGTGTTTAGTGAAAGCCTTAGAAGCGAGACAACTGCCGCCTAGAATAAAAATTGCAGTAATTCCTTCAGCAACAAAGAAAATGGAAATGCTAAGCGACGAAAAAATTGAAGGGTATATGAAAAAGTTAGGCGTTGGCAAGTGAAACGGTGATGAGCGATAAATACACTGTTGCACGTATAACAAAAGATAACGAACACTTTGAAATTCTCGTAAAGCCTCAAAAGGCGTTAGACTATCGCATGGGAAAAATAACCGCAATAACAGAAGTCTTAGTTACAGAAACCATATTTTCAGACGCAAACAAAGGAACAAAAGTCTCAGAAGAAAGCCTCCGCAAAGCCTTCGGAACAACAGAAACCCTCAAAATAGCAGAAATTATACTGAAAAAGGGAACACTACAGCTGACAACGGAACAGCGCAAAAAAATGATTGAGGACAAGCGGAGGCAGATAATAGATTTCATATCAAGACAATGTGTTGACCCCAAAACAAACTTGCCCCATCCACCAACACGAATAGAAAACGCCATGGAACAAGTTCACTACCCAATAGACCCCTTCAAACCAGTAGAGGAGCAAGCAAAAGAAATAATTAAACTGCTTCGACAAATCTTGCCATTAAAAATGGAACAAGTATCCGTTGGCGTTCGAATACCAGCAGAATACTCCGCCAGAGCCTACGGAACGATAAAGGGCTTCGGAACAATAAAAAAGGAGGAGTGGCGAGCAGACGGCTCATGGTATGGAATCATTGAAATGCCAGCAGGCTTATATGGACCTTTCCTAGAAAAACTTGGAGAGATAACAAAAGGAAACGGAGAAGCAAAAATAATCTCTTAACGAGGTTTTGGTGAAACATGCCAATATTTTTGGAAAATAGGCAACTTGTAACTCCAGGAGATTTAATCGCCGAAGGAGACTACATCCCTGGAGAAAACACATACGCAGAAGATAAGAAAATCTACGCCACACGTATTGGAATTGTGGAATATGAAGATAAGAAAGTGAATGTGGTAGCCTTAAGAGCCTTCTACATTCCAAGGGTTGGAGACATAGTCATAGGAACAGTTGTTGAAGTAGGATTTAATGGTTGGACTGTGGACATAAATGCGCCCTACCAAGCCATTTTAAGGGCTTCGGATGTCCTAAGCAGACCCTTTAAGCCACAACAAGACGAGCTTTCCCAGTATTTAGATATAGGAGACCTTATAGTGGCGAAAATAACAGCCTACGACAGAGCCCACGATCCCCAGCTAACGGTTGGCGAGCCAGGATTGGGAAAGATAACCCGTGGACAAATAATGAGAATCACTCCCACAAAAATTCCACGGGTAATCGGTAGAAAGGGCTCAATGATATCCATGATAAAAAAGGAGACAAACTGCCAAATAATCCTCGGACTTAACGGAGTCATACTAATCACTGGAAAAACTCTTGAAGATGAAGAATTGGCGATGACGGCGATACGTAAAATTGAGGAGGAATCCCACACGAGCGGTTTAACAGACCGTATAACCCAAATGTTAAGAGGGGAAAAAGCGAAAAGGAAGGAAAAAAATGAGTGAAAAAACTGAAAAGTTAATTGATAAAAAAGGTTTAAGATTAGATGGAAGAAAACCAGACGAGTTGAGACCAATAAAACTTGAAGTAGGCGTATTATCAAACGCTGACGGCTCAGCCTACATAGAACAGGGAAAAAACAAAATTTTAGCCGCAGTTTACGGACCAAAGGAACTGCATCCAAAACATATGGCACTCCCAGACAGAATGGTTCTAAGATGTCGTTACCACATGGCGCCATTCTCCGTTCAAGAAAGAAAATCACCAGCACCATCAAGAAGGGAAATAGAACTTTCAAAAGTCATAAGGGAAGCCCTCGAACCATCAATCTTCCTCGAATATTACCCGAGAACGGGCTTAGACATTTTCATTGAAGTTTTGCAGGCTGACGGAAGCACAAGATGCGCAAGCATAGTGGCAGCATCCCTAGCATTAGCGGATGCGGGCGTTCCCATGCGAGATTTGGTTGTGGCTTGCTCTGCTGGAAAAATTGACGACACAATAATTTTGGATTTGATGGATGCAGAAGACAAAATGGGTACGGCAGATGTTCCCTTAGCTTTAATGCCAAACTTAAACGCCATAACGCTGCTTCAGATGGATGGAATATTAACCCTTGAAGAATTCGAAAAGGCTGTTAACTTGGCATTGGAAGGCTGCAAGAAAATCTACACTTTGCAGAAGGAAGCATTAAAATCTAAGTATGTGAGCGCAAAGGAGGTTGAAGAATAATGTCAGCCATGGTTACCCGCGTAAAACAGAAACAAATAGCACAATTAATTTCCAGAGGAAAACGGTTAGATGGCAGAGGTTTAACTGATTACCGCGAAATAAAAGTGGAACAGGGAATAATCGAAAAGGCTGAAGGCTCGGCGAGAGTTTTGCTTGGAAAAACAGAGGTCATGGTTGGAACAAAAATTGAAACAGGCGAACCCTTCTCTGACACGCCAAACGAAGGTGTCCTAACCGTAAACGCTGAACTGGTGCCCTTGGCTTCACCAACCTTTGAGGCTGGACCTCCAGACGAAAATTCCATAGAACTCGCCAGAATCGTAGACAGAGGAATAAGGGAATCTAAAGCTATTGACTTGGAAAAATTATGCATAGAGCCTGGAAAGAAGGTTTTCGTTGTTTTCGTGGACGTTTACGTACTTAATCACGATGGAAACTTGATAGACGCTTCAGCTCTTGCTGCTGTAGCGGCTTTGCTCAGCACGAAAATGCCAAACTATGAGGTTAAAGAGGGTGAAATTAAAATTAAGCCTGGATATATTCCGCTTCCAATAAGAAGGCATCCAATAACGGTTACTTTTGCAAAAATAAGCGACAAACTTGTTGTAGACCCATGGTTAGAAGAGGAACAAGTGATGGACGCTAGACTTTCAATGGCGATAGATGACGATGGCAACATATGCGCAATACAAAAAGGAGGCAGCGGATACTTCACACCAAAAGAGGTTTTAGAAGCAGCGAGCATCGCCAAAGAAAAAGCTGAAGAAATACGCAAAAAACTAAAATGGTGAAACCCCTATGGGAACAAAAAAGGTAGGACCAACCCGAGGTTTAGGAGCCCGTTACGGCGCCACAGTCAGAAAACGTTACATAAAAGTAATCACGGAAATGAAGAAACCTCACGCTTGTCCCCAATGTGGATTTTCGCGGGTTAAAAGGGTAAGCGTTGGTGTTTGGAAATGTAGAAAATGCGGTTTTACCTTTACCGGTGGAGCTTACACGCCCACAACAAAGCTTGGAACGGTTGCGAAAAGAGTTGCCAAAGGCGTACCCATAGAAGAGACAGCGCTGGAAACAGAAGAAACCGAATAATACGCCTGTTAGTTTATGAGTGACTTAAACATTGATTAAAAGGCAGCTTCTGCTGTTAACAACTTCCAGAAGACCAACAAGAAACATGAGAACTCTTTGCAGAGAAATTAGCTACAACATCCCCTTTGCTATACGAATAAACCGTGGCAAACTAAGCCTGGAAGAAATAGCAGAAAAATCAATGGAGCTTAAAGCTGAAAAAGTTATGATTATTGAAAGATGGAAATTTGGACTTGGAAAAATACAGTTTTTCCATGCAAAGCCAGAAGGACTGGAAAGAATTCCACCAACCATCTATATTCGCAATGCAAGATTTCGAAGAGATTTGGCTGGAGAAATGATGAGGGAAAGAAGAATTAAATCAATATCAATGGCAACCTCTTCAAACAAGGGTGTTGAAATTATGAAACTTGAAAAGGCGCTTTCAAACTTTTTCTCATTGCCAATTTTTTCATTAGAAGAAGTCGTTAACAGAAGATACGATGCAGTAATGCAAGTTAAAACCAGTTCACAAAAAAATTTAATCATCACTTTCATGCTACTACCTGAAATGGTTGAAATTGGTCCACAAATTTGGATATCACACTTAGTATGGAGTTAGAAAATGAAGGCAAAGGCTGTTGTTCGGTTGAAATTTCCCTCAAAAAGGCATTTAGACATATTCCTTAAGGCTTTGGAGCCAGAGGTTAAAAAGCCAGCTACCGCCCGTTCAAAGGCAAACATTGAAAGTAAAGAAAATTTTTTGGTTTTAAGGGTTGAAGCTAGGGATACCGTGGCTTTGAGGGCTACGTTAAATGCTTTTTTAAGGTGGATAAACTCTGTGGCGAATGTTTTAGAAGTTTTGGAAAATGCTTAATTAATAGCTTGGCTTAATGATGTGCAATGGAAGGATAAAGAGTGAGTGACGAAATTTCGAAACTTCCACCCCAAGTTCAAGAACGCTTGTTAAGGCTTCAGCAGCTTCAGCAAACACTCCAGTCAGTGCTTGTTCAGAAGCAACAAGTGGAGATTGAATTAACAGAAATTGAACAAGCCTTGAGCGAATTAGAGAAAATGAGTGATGATGCTGTTATATACAAGGCTATTGGCTCGCTTTTGGTGAAATCTGAAAAAGCCAAAACGGTGGCTGATTTGAATGAGCGGAAAGAGCTTTTTAACACTCGAGCGGCGGTTTTAGGAAAACAGGAAGAACGCCTACGCAGCCAAATAAAGGATTTGCAAACAAAGCTTCAGCAAGACTTAAGCCCAGTTTCCCCATCCCAGCCTTAATAGAAACCGTTTAGGTGGAACTTTTGGAAGATTTGGGAATACCAGAGTTAACAAGCGAACAAATTGAGGAACTGTGCACTGTTGCAGAAAATGCTGCTAGAGAATATGTTACATCCAAGGTTTCCTTAAAAAGAATAGAAACGCTAAACATAAGCGTTGAGGTGGAAGGAACAAAACCCGTGACTGTGACAATAGACATAGATGTGGTTTTGTCGCCGTTGATGAAGAACTTTGATGTGAAAGGACTTGCGGAAGAAGCTGTAAAGGAAGCGTTTGCTTCCGTTGATAAGTATTTGAGGGCGTTAAAGTGTCATTCACAAAAATAATGAAACTTCTGGAAGAAATAGATGCCAAACTTGTTGTTTTATTATGCCATCATAATGCTGACCCAGATGCCATCTGCTCAGCCTACGCCTTTGCAAGCCTATTAAGAAGTTTAAAACCGAAAGTTGAAGTTGAAATTGTGGCAGCCCAAGGAATAAGCCGCCTATCAAAACATCTCCTTAAACATATTCCCATAGAAGTTAAAGCCCAAGCCAACATTGAAAAAGCAGACATCATAGTTTTGCTTGACACAAACACAATCCAACAACTTAATAATTTAGCTGAAAAAGTCAAAACATTAAAGGCGCCTCTCATAGTCATCGACCATCATGCTGCCCACCCAGAAACAGAGCAAATGGCAAAAATCTGCATAAGCAATGAAGAAGCATCATCCACATGCGAAATCGTATACAATTTCTTTAAAGAAATGAGCATCAAACCCGGAGCAAATGAGGCTAAAGCATTGTTTTTGGGAATAGCTTTCGACACACGCCACTTCGTATTAGCCAATTCGTCGACACTAAAATCAATTGCAGAACTCATTGACGCAGGCGTAAACGCACAAGAAACATTATCTTTGCTTTCTTTGCCCATGGACTTTTCCGAAAGAGTTGCAAGACTGAAAGCGTGCAGAAGAGCCAAACTTTTCAAGGTTGGAGAATGGATAATTGCCTTCTCCCATGTCAGCGCTTACCAAGCTTCAGCAGCAAGAGCCATAATCGACCTAGGCGCCCATGTGGCTGTGGTGGCAGGACAAAAAAATGAAAATCTCGAAATAAGCCTACGCTGTGTTCGCGAGTTTCATGAGAAAGCAGGCATACATTTAGGCAAAGACATAGCCAAACCCTTAGGCGAATATCTCCATGGCATGGGAGGTGGACACTCCACAGCCGCCGGCGTGAACGGTGTTGGAGATATTGAAACTGGGCTTAAACGATGTTTAAGGCTTCTTAAAGAAAAGTTAGCCAACGCAGCATAGCACTTTAGTATAACATATTTAAGTAGCTACTCTTAAATGAGCCAAAAATACCGCTTACAAATGGGTAGGAACAGCAAGCATGTCAGTGATTGAAACAAAAAACCTCACATACACTTATCCGGGCGGAACAAAACCGTCAATTAGTGATGTTTCCATAAAAATAGAGAAAGGCGAATTCGCCCTCATAACTGGTCCAAGCGGCTGTGGAAAGACAACTCTCTGTCGATGCTTCAATGGGTTGATTCCCCATTTCTATCAAGGCGAATTAAAGGGAGAAATAACAGTCGCTGGATTAGACGTTCTCAAAAATCCGATTTATGAAATGGCAAAACATGTGGGGCTTGTGTTCCAAAACCCTGAAAACCAGCTTTTTGCTCTTTCAGTGGAGAAGGATGTTGCTTTCGGACTTGAAAATCTTGGAGTGCCAAGAGAAGAAATAAGAAAGAGGGTGGATTGGGCGCTGAATCTCACGGGCATATATGATTTGAGAGAAAGGGCGCCCCATGAACTTTCTGGGGGACAACAACAGCGTGTTGCCATAGCCTCCATATTAGCTATGCAGCCAGAGGTTATGGTTTTAGACGAACCCACATCTTTCCTTGACCCGTTAAGTGCAAAGAAAATCTTTGAAGTTATTTATGAATTGAATAAGAAGCTTGGAATAACCGTTGTGCTTGTCGAGCATAGACTTGATTTGACAGCAAGATACACCAATCACATAATTGTAATGGATGATGGAAAAGTTGTTTTGGACGGCGAACCCCATAAAATCTTAAGTTCTGAAGAAGCTCGCCTTATTGGGATAGGAATTCCAAAGGCAACACGCCTATACCACATTCTAAGGAAGGATGGAGTAAAGCTTGGCAATACTATTCCTTTGTCTTCTGATGAAATGGCAAACCTCTTAAAGGAGGCTTTAAAAGTTCATGATTGAAGTGGAAGACGTCTATTTTAGATATCCAAACGGCGTAGAAGCATTAAAGGGCGTGTCCCTAAAAATCAAGAACGGCGAATTCGTAGCCATAATGGGGCAGAACGGCGCTGGAAAAACAACCCTCGTTAAACATTTTAATGGATTACTGAAGCCAACAAAAGGAAGGGTTTTGGTGGATGATGTTGAAACAACAAAAGTTAGCGTGGCAACCCTAGCCAGAAAAGTGGGCTTTGTTTTCCAGAATCCAGATCATCAGCTTTTCTGCGAAACAGTGGAAGAGGAGATAGCCTTCGCATTAAAAAATTTCGGCTTCAAAGAATCAATCATAAAGCGCAGAGTCCAATGGGCGCTCAACCTTTTAGGGTTAACTCAATACAAGAAAACTTCGCCGTTCATGCTAAGCGGTGGAGAAAGAAAACGGGTAGCCCTTGCCTCGGTTCTTGCTTGGAACCCAAAAATACTCATATTAGACGAACCGACAATTGGGCAAGATTATCAACAAAAAGAGAAGCTTAGACAGTTTATTTTGCAGTTGAAAACGCAGAGAAAAACTGTGATTATTGTTACGCATGATGTGGAGTTTGTGGCTGAATGCAATCCAAGAGTTGTTCTAATGCGGGAAGGAAAAATTGTTGCAGACGGCGAAGCAAAAGAGATTCTAACAAACGAGGAAGTTTTAACTCGAGCATCCATAGTTCCGCCTCAAATAGCCCAAATTTTCATGCAAATACCAAGCCTGGAACTGCCAAGAAACGTCATTGACGTTTACGAAGCAAGGGAAATACTGCTTAAAATTTTTGAGAGCGATATCAAATGAGCGTTTTTGATGGATTAAAATTCAGAAGGGTTTATTCGCCCATTCACAATTTAGACCCAAGAATAAAATTCATCTACGTCCTCGCAATTTTTGTCATAGCAATAATCTTTTGGGAACTCATACCCCTAATTGTGCTTTTTATCATACAGATACCCTTCGTTGTTTTGGCTGGAGTTAAACGAGAATGGCTTCGTTCAATGCGTGGAGGCGCATTCTTAGCCACAATAATTTTCATAACAAACTTTGCTGTTGCCTATTTTGGAGGACGTGAATTAGCAGAAAGCCTAGAAAATGCCATTGCCCTAACATTACGTTTCATAGTCTTAATAGAATCTTTCTCAATCTTCTTCTTAACAACGTCGCCAGACCATTTGGGCTTAGCCCTAGAACAGACAGGAATGCCCTACGAGTTCTGCTTCGCCTTCACAACTGCCGTGCGTTTTGTCCCAGTTTTAGCCGAAGAAGCCCAGACAATAATGGATGCACAAAAGGCTAGGGGTTTAGAACTTGAGCGGGGAAACTTTCTGAAAAGAATTAGGAATTATATTCCAATTCTCATACCATTAATTGTAAGTGCAATCAGAAGAAGCCTCGAGTTGGCAGAAGCCATGGAATCCCGTGCTTGGGGAGCAACCAAAAAACGCACAAACCTTTACGTTTTAAAAATGCATAAAAACGATTTTATTTTGATAGCCATAACCATTGGAATTTTGGTAACAGCAATTTTCATACGCCTATACGTCCCAATTCCATCATTAAACCAGCTTTTGAAAGGCACAATTTAACCATAAGGCTTTTAATACAGACGCAATTTAATGGGTTTCGAGGCTAAAAAGTTGGAGATGCTCAAGGCAGCGGCGGAAGAAATAATCGAAGGAATTAAAAGGTGTATTGAAGAACTTAACATGAAAGAAGTTGAACGGTTAATAGAGCTTCTTATAGGAGCAAAAGATAAAAAAATCTTTATTGTAGGCATTGGAAGAAGCGGATTCGTCGCCAGAGCCTTCGCCTTACGCCTAATGAATTTAGGATTTAATGTTTACTTCCTAGGCGAAACCATAACGCCAGCAGCCGAAAAAGGAGACCTCCTCATAGCCATTTCAGGAACAGGTGCCACAAAAATGGTTTTAACAGCGAGCACCGCAGCCAAAGAAATAGGCGCTACAGTAATCGCCATAACATCCTTCCCCGAATCCCCACTGGGTCAAATGGCAGACCTAGTCGTAACTGTTAAGGGAAGGACAAAAATGGGCTGGCCAAGGGAAGACGATTATTTAGCTAGGCAGATTATGGGTGAAAGGGAACCGTTAACTCCCCTGGGAAGCGTCTTCGAAAACAATTGTATGGTATTCTTAGACAGCTTAATTGTGGAGTTAATGCATCGGATGGGGAGAACCGAGGAGGATTTAAAGCGTAGACATGCAACAATAGAGTAGACTTAAAATTATGGAGAGTGTCGCCTATAAGGGCTAAATGGAAAAAGAAAAGGATGCGGAAACAGAAGAAGAAGCGCCAGAAACGAAGGGCGAGATATAAGTAAGTTGGTTTGTGAGTTAGAAGTTAGAGGCTAAGTTGTTAACGTTGAGTTGGGTTTTGGTTGTTAGTGTTAAGCATGCTAAAGATTAGTTATGCATATAACTTATTAAGACACACGACACACTATACTTATGAAAAAACACCCCGCACCCTAAACCAAACGGTGAAAACCAATGCCAAAAGCCCCAAAAACCATAGAAGAAACAAAACCAACCATAACCATAGGGGCGGAAATAAAAAAACCAACAGTCTTCAGAGAAGTCTACCCAATAAAAGAACCATATGTGTACGCAGCCATAGTTAAAGACCCAGAAACCCAAAAAATCCATTACGAAGTTGTAGAACCAACCCTTCAAAAAGAGGAGGAAAGGCTTCTAAAAGATATAAAAGCGTTTTTGATGGAAGAGTTGGACGTAAACTTAAAGGAGATAGAAACCAAAGAGAAGGCAGAAAAATATCTTGAAGAAAAAACAAGGGAAATAATTAAAAAATATAAGATAAAAGTTTCACAAGAAGCCATAGACAAACTCATATACTATCTTACACGGGATTTCATAGGTTACGGAAAAATAGACCCATTAATGAAAGACCACCTAATTGAGGACATATCAGCGGATGGCGTCAACATACCAATTTATGTTTGGCATAGGCTTTACGAGTCTTTACCGACAAACGTAATATTCCAAAATGAAGCAGAATTAAACTCTTTCATAATCCGCTTGGCATATTTGGCTGGAAAAAACATTTCCATAGCATCCCCAATTTTGGACGCATCCCTTCCAGACGGTAGCCGTGTTCAACTAACTTATGGAAATGAAGTGACAAGGCGAGGATCAACGTTCACAATTCGACGCTTTAGAGTTGACCCCCTAACTATTTCAGACTTAATAGCTTTCAACACGATTTCTTCGGAAATGGCTGCCTTCTTGTGGTATATAATAGAGAATAGGGCTTCGGTGCTTGTTGCTGGGGGTGTGGCTTCTGGAAAGACAACCATGCTGAATTGCCTATCAATGTTCATAAAGCCAGAAATGAAAATAGTAAGCGTAGAAGACACACAAGAGCTTAACCTTCCCCATGAAAACTGGATACCCTCAGTTGTAAGACTCGGTTTTGGACATGAAGACAGAAAAGGCGGCACAATAACCCTCTTCGACTTGTTAAAGGCAGCTGTCAGACAAAGACCAGACTACATAATCGTAGGCGAAGTCCGAGGAGAAGAAGCCTACACGCTTTTTCAAGCCATGGCAACAGGACACTTAGGAATGAGCACAATCCACGCAGAATCAGTTGAAGCCACAATAAATCGTCTACAATCCGAACCGATGAACATTCCAAAACCACTCATAGCCATGACCAACGTCATAATGGTTATGACAAGAACTGAAATTGAAGGAAAACCAGCAAGAAGAGCAAGCGTAACAAGCGAGGTTTTAGGGTTAAATTCAAAAACAAAAAACATATTAACAGAAGATGTCTTCCGCTGGAACCCAAAAGAGGACAAGTTCATATTTTCTGGACATAGCAGCATCCTTGAAAAACACATGAAGAAAATGGACATAAGCGAAGAAGAAATTAGGCAGGAGTTGCAGCGCAGAAAAACCGTTCTGGAATGGATGGTTAAGAAGGGCATAAGGCGCTACATTGATGTTTCAAACGTGATTCGAGAATATTACGCCAATCCAAACAGGGTTTTCCAAAAAGCGAGAGTGGGATTGAAATGAAAAACACGAAGGCTTACCAAAAAATCAAACAATTCTTCGACCGTTTCAAATTAATTTTTAAGCTGTCATCAATAAGACACTCAAAAACAGAATTAGAAAAAGCGTCAAAAAGGCAAAAATTTGAGTTGAAAGAAACACACACGTTAGCTTATCAACTTATCGGCGGAAAGATAGGACGCTTCCTTCCACTTTTTAGAGACTTAGACTCGAATTTGCAAAGGTCAGAGTTAAAGGTTAATTTTAAGGCATACGTTAGCCTAACAATTTTTGTCACAATTTTGGCTTCACTCTTCACATTAGCCCTCATTCCAACAATGCTATTTTTCCTTTTCAAAATTCCACTCTTACCAGCAATCCTCTTCGGCTTAGGCGGAAGCCTATTCACAAGTGCATTTTCCATCATAGGATTTTATGCATACCCAGTCTATCGTGCAGACAAACTTAAAAGAGAGTTAGAAGACGAGTTGCCCTTCACCACGGGGTATATGGCGATTCTCACAACAGCCGGGGTTTCTCCAGAAAAAATTTTCTATTCCCTTTCAAACCTTAGCGAACCATTAACCGTTTCAATAGAAGCCAAAAACATTGTTAGGGATGTGGGACTTTTTGGCTTGGACATAATCTCCGCCTTAGAAGAATCATCTAAACGAACTTCGTCTGAAAGGTTTCGTGAAATGCTTCAAGGACTCATTTCAACAATCCATTCAGGCGGAAACTTGTCCGCTTATCTCCGTGAAAAGTCTAGGCAATACATGAAGCTTAAGAGGATAAGCCTCCGCAAATTTTCGGATACCCTGTCCATATTATCAGAGTTTTATGTGGCTTTGATTGTTACTGGACCATTACTTCTCATAATTATGTTGGCGGTGATGGAGATGATGGGCGGAGGCTTTCTCGGCATGTTAAGCCCAAACCTGCTGCTAAGCTTGCTAACTTATATTGGGATACCACTGGGCTCCATAATGTTTCTCATAATATTGGATGCTGTATCGCCAAAGTGGTAGTTTATAATGCCAAAAATAGAAGAGCGCATCAAAAAAATTGCGTGGATTGCCTCGGTTTCTGTAGCCTTCGCCATAACCCTTTTCGCTTATATCATGTTTGGAGGAAGCAGAACCTTCGATGAATTCGTATTTTTCGCTGTAATAGTTGCTGTTTCGCCTCCAACAATCCTAAACTATATCGATTATAAGTGGAGAAGGGCAATAGACGAGCATTTACCAGACCTTTTCAGAAGCATAGTCCAAGCCCAAGAGACAGGCATGACGCTCCCTCAAGCCTTAGAAGAAGCCTCAAAAAGAAACTATGGACCCCTCACGGCAGAATTGCGAAAGATGAATAATCAAATGTCTTGGGGGATGACTTTTGAAGAGGCTTTGCTGGCTTTGGGAAAACGCGTCAACACAATTCTTGTTAGGAGAACGGTGCCATTAATAATCGAGGCAAGCCATTCTGGAGGGCATGTGGAAAAGGTTTTTGACCCAACTGGAAAGTTTATTCAAACAACACTTTTGCTGGATAAGGAGAGAAGAAACCAAACGAGACCATACATTGCAATAATTTATGTGGCTTTCTTCGTTTTCATATTCACAATAATACTGCTTTTCAGGTCGTTTTTCCTAAGCATAGAAGGCTTACCAACACTTGGAGCAACAGTAACATCACCAGAAGAAATGCAACGCATATTCTTCCACCTAGCCGCAATCCAAGCCTTCTTCGGCGGATTAGTCGCTGGAAAAATGGGAGAAGGAACAACAAACGCTGGCTTAAAACACAGTATAATCATGATGCTTTTCGGCTACATAGCCCTAAAACTCTTCTTATAGGTGAAGGAAAATGAGTAAAGCATTTAAGAGATTTTTTTCGGATTCACGGGCTATAACTCCAGTTTTAAGCAACCTTCTGCTTACGGTTGTGGCTGTAGGCGCCATGGCAATCGCAACAACAGCAACATATGTCATAACAACCAACATGCGGGAAATAATGAGCGAACGCTTCATCATTGAAGATTTATGGTTTAACAATTCAACAGACAACATTCAAATTTATCTTCGCAATGTTGGAAAAGTTGCCATTCACATTTCCGCCGTTTACATTAACCATACATCACAAATGTTCACTCCACAACCATTCAGTTTAGAAATAGGCAAGCATGGATGGCTAAACATCTCATACAATTGGACGTCTAACAGCCTATACTACATAGACATTGTAACAACAAGAGGGACCCATATTGCAGACTATTACAAAGCTCCTTAAAAAATTCAAACAAGCAAAAAGGGGCGTAAGCAATGTGATAGTGGTGATGCTAAGCCTAATCCTAATAGTGCTCATAGTTTCGAACGTGGTTTTGTGGAGTTACCAAATGAACCAGTTTGACCTAGAAAGAATGCAAGAAAACGTCAGAATAGCCAATGTTACACGAGTTACACGCTCTCCATGGTTCACAACAAAAACAGCATACACGATAGAAAGAGGCAGTGTGATAAATGGAACATATATGGACACGTGGACAGATGATTATGTTTATGAAGCTTTTAGGGAAGAAGCTTATTACAGCTATAACCCATTTGAATATAATCCATTAGGTTCAACGCAATATGTTTCTGGTTTAATAATAGATTTACAAGAAGATGACGGAGTTTACATGACTTTTAGGAGTTATGCTTCACGAAATACGACTGGAACGTTCGGCAACACTCAAGTTTCAAGCTCCACGCTGATCAATGCAAATCGCATGTACGGCAGCGTCTTCACCTCCCCAGACTACACAGTAATTGCAAAGAACATAACATTCTATTGTAGAAGTAACGCGGGAACAAGAAACGTCAAATGTTTAATTGTAAGGCATACGGACCTAAAAATAATAGCAATAACAAATCCCGTGACAGTTACAACAGCTGCTCAATGGTGGACTGCGACTTTTTCATCCCCTCCGCTATTATCTCCAAATACCGAATATGTTTTAATGATAATACCAGATAATCAAGTTAGATTGTATTACACTACTGGTTCAGCCGACCAAGGACATTATGACACTTCTAACAGTTATTCCTCACCAACCGACCCAACCGACGCCTTACATAACAATTATCAGTACAGCATTTATTGCGGTTATGACAAACCAATAGAATATACTGTTCAAGCTGAATTTTCTGGAACATCTAACACTGAATTATGGACCCGATTAATTTGGACCGTGGATAGTTGTTTTACAACGGGTAATGTGAATGTGACGTTACAATTATTCAATTATGATATTAATGATTATCCAGAGGATGGTGACGGTTATATATCATACATTTCAAGTTCAACTCCAAACATAGATGAAACAAAAACTGCAAATATCATATCAAATACAACATATTTTAGAGATGCCTTTGGAAATTGGAAATTAAAGATTACAGGAGTTAAAGCAACGAATACACAGTTTGATTTGAAAGTGGATTTTATTGAGTTGAAAACTGAAATGCAAGATGCTTACGCCCTCAGCATTATTGGAGAATTTAGTTTAGACATGTCCACGTATCCTCTTGTATACATAGACGCGCTCGAAATTCAGATTCGCTTAAGAGCAAATGACACGTCTGAGAATTGGTCGTTAAATGCGCATAACTGGACAAGCGGACAATACAATGTCATAGGCGAAATTACACCAACAACAGATTTTGAATATTACACAATAAATCTCACAGACTCTTGGCAAAGCTATGTCAACAGCAATTGTACAATGCGAATAAAGTTTTGTGATGTGAGCCTTGATGCCAACCAGACAACAATTGACATAGACTTTTTCGCCGTAAGAGCAGTCATAGATGGCGCAAGTTTCAAGTTAAGGAACAGTGGTTCAATAACAACGCACATCGTTTCCATATGGATAATTAATACAACGAATCATCAACGCTACAACGCTAATTGGTTTGTAAATGCTGGTGAGGAAGCAATTTACATTTGTGTTGACATTAGTTTGCCAGAAGAGTTTATTGCGAAAGTTGTCACGGAAAGAGGTAACATAGCCGTTTTTACTAAAGGCTGACTTTCAGAGCATTTTTTCTTTTAAGGCTTTTATTGCTTCCTTTTGGTTTTTCGCTTCTATCACCGTAATATTGTATAGCTCTGCCATCTTTTTTCCGTTTTCGCTCAGTTTTGGAATTGCGATTAAATAGGCGCTTTCTGGGGAAACATCGAAAACTTTGGCGAAAAGGGCAATTATTGGTTGCTCTGAAACGGCGTTTTCGGTGGATGTGGCTATGTCAATTACTGTTATTTTATGCTTCTCATCCTTCAAGTAGGCTGCAATGTCAAACATGTGGTTTGCTCCAGATTTGCCTTTCACAAAGGCTGGGCTTTCAACTTCAAACCCGTTTTCTATGAGAAATTCTCTTATGGGAGAAATTATAACCCAGCCTAAAGCTGCCTCTTCCTTCACCTCTTCGTTGAGGCTGTAAGCGTAAACATCCTTAATTACAGCTTCTTCAAAAGTGAAATTTGCATGGCAATCTCTGCAGAAATGGGCGGCTATGGGAATGTCGAAGCTTTTAGTGCAATCTTTGCAGGTGCACCATGTTCCAGCCTTTCTATAATCAACGTCAGACCTCTTCAATTCTTCGTGGCATTTTGGACAAACAAGCTTGTTGCCTTTCTTGAAGTTTTCCTCCACATCCATGTAACCACATTTAACATGCTCAATTAAAGCGCTTCTTTGAATGTTAAAGGATTTGCAGTATGGACAACAGTAATGGATAGAGATGTTTGCAGAGTCGCATTTTGGACAGTAAATTACTTTATCATAAAGTCTTTTGTTGAGTATACCTGCCTCAAAAAGTCTGTTTAGGAAGGGTTCAACTTCAGAAGCATTACCAAGAATGGTTTCAACAAGGGGATAACGATAACCAAGTTTGGGGTCATAAACGGGTTCAAGCTCGCTTATTTCACCACTTAAAAATTTACTTAGAAAAGCTTGCGTATTACGCTCTCTGTAAAGTTCCATCCGTTCAATCTTATTTGGCTTCTGCATCCTATTCCCAGACTATCTCCTTCTCGCGAACACTCTTGTGTATACGCTTAAACCATAATATTAACGTTCAAGTATTGTTAAAATTTTCGAATAAAAAGGCGACGCTTCTCAAGAAAGGTTTTTAAAAATCCATTGAGTGGTTGATTGTGAGAAAGTGAAAATAATGAAGACACAATCAAAATCCATGGTGAAATGCCCAAAATGTGGCTTTGCCTTCAACATAACTTATGGTAGAGCTTTTGCATGTTCGGGATGCCCCTCTTCGGTACAATGCGGAATGGCTAAATGCCCAAAATGTGGACATGAATTTCCACTGTCATAAAAATTAGGCGCAAAAACTTTTTGCAGTTATTAGCAGCACGTTTTTTAATCAGAACATTAATATTTCAAACACTTAAAACATTAAAGGCGTAAGCTAATGGTGAAGTCATTGTCAACCAAGAAACCGCAAAAACGTTTAATGGTTCGATGGACAACATTAAAGGGGTTAACCGCCATAATCCTATTTCTAATAATAGCAGCCTTGCTTGAGTATGTGGTTGTTCTTTACGCCATAAACCTAGGAGTTAACGAAACCCCCCTACAATTTAGCCTCCAATTTCCTGGAACAGATTGGACAATAACGCTTGCTATAAGCCCTCTATTTCATTTAGTCCCCATTGCGGTTATAATTGCGCTAGTCGCAAGTTGGACTTATTTAACAAGACATATTACCGTAAAGCCTCTTGAAACCGCAAAGGGAAAAACTCAGCCTACAAAAAGGAAGAAGGAGACAAAATTTTTGGGTAAAGTAAAGGGCGGATTATTGCGTGTTAAAAGTATAGCGTACATATGGCAGAAAATTCATTTCGCAAGAGCTACAATAAAAAGCGCCTTAACCGTTTTCTTGCTTTTTTCAGCATTCGTTTTAATAGTTTCGCTTTTAGCCTATCCACAACTGATTTACAGAACAATATCAAATGCCTATAAAAACAACCCATCACTTCTAAACTTTGTAAAAGGCACAGCAGAAACCTTAGCGCCTATCGGCGCAATCTTTTCAGGCGTAAACAATGCCTTATTATCTGCCGCCCCAACCTTCAGAAACTTCGTCTTAAACTTTGGAATCGTAATCAAGCCCTTAGCGGATTCAGATAATGTTGGAAAATATTTGGCTTTTCAAAACGCTGCGGCTTGGATTTGCGCCATAACAGTCTTAATTTATGGAGAATACTCTCGAAAAGGTTATCGGTACAAGAAAAAATAATGTTTATAGGGTTTTAAATGGCTGACCGCCCCAGATTTGGTCCAGCAGGAGTTCCTCCCACATTCAGAATGATGAAGGCAGCTTTATCAGATGTCCCGAGACTTTTGCGCGAGGAGGGACTTGACGCTTTCGAGTACCAAGCTGTTCGCTGGGGTGCAAAACCACAAATTAAGAGGGAAGAAGCAGAAAAGCTTGGTTTAGAAGCAAAAGAAAAGGATGTTTGGCTTAGTTTGCATGGCTCTTATTTCATAAACTTCTGCGGCGGAAAAGATGTAATAGAAGCAAGCAAACAACGCCTAATCGCCTGCGCAACCGCAGCCTCATGGATGAACGCTCACATTGTAGTTTTTCATCCCGGATTTTACGGCAAAAAACCTCAAAATGAAGTTTTTAAAAACTGCTTAGAAGCCATAAGAGAAACTGTTAAAACGCTGAAAGATTTGGGAATAGAGAGTGTTAAAATTGGGCCAGAAACCATGGGTAAACCATCCCAGTTTGGAAGCCTAGATGATATCTTAAGCTTATGTGAAGAAGTGGAACAAACTCAACCAGTAATTGATTGGGCGCATTTGCACGCCCGAGACAAAGGACGCTTAAAAACCATAGACGATTTTCGCAAAATTGTAGAGGAAATTGAAAAGAGCCTTGGAACAGACGCGGTCAAAAATATGCATTGCCACTTCACAAAGGTGGAATTCACGGACAAGGGTGAAAAATGCCATCACGTAATGGACGAAGTTGATTATGGACCAGACTTCAAAATGCTTGCAAAAGTCATAGCTGAATACAAACTGAACCCAGTTATAATAAGCGAAAGCCCAATTCTGGATTTGGACGCCATTAAAATGCGTGATATTCTCCAAAAAGAGCTCGGAAAACCATAGCGTTATTGTTAGATAAGTTTTTTATATTCTCTGCAATGGTGTTTATGGGTGCCTTTTTGGTAAGGTTGAGGGGATTTCAAAAACTCACGACCATAGAAGAAGCATTACAACTGTTTTTTAGCAATTTAAAAATTGAAAATTTGAAAACAGTTGTTGTTCCTTTGCATGAAGCTTTGAACAGTGTTCTCGCTGAGGATATAAGAGCCAGAGAAGATTTGCCAAGGTTTGACCGCTCCGCCGTTGATGGATATGCCGTTAGGGCTGAAGATACTGTTGAAGCTTCTCAGTTTAAGCCAAAAATCCTCCGCATAACCAATAGAGACGAGATAGGTAATAGAGAAGCAAAACAAGTTTGGACTGGAACCCCGATTCCGAAAGGTGCAAACGCTGTTGTCATGCTGGAAAACACTAAAAAAGTTGACATGGAAATTGAAGTTTGGACTTCAGTGACGCCTGGCGAAAACATCTCAAAGAAAGGCGAGGACATTTCAAAAGGCGAAGTGGCATTAAAAGCTGGGATCCGTCTAAAACCTCATCATTTAGGCTTGCTGGCTGCTTTGGGAAACGTTAAAGTTAAGGTTTTTGAGAAACCAAAAATCGCCATTTTAGCCACTGGAAACGAGCTTGTAGAGATAAGCGAAAAACCAAAAGAAGACCAGATTTTCGAGGTAAATAGGCTTGTTCTCTCAAACCTATGCCACGAGTTGGGCGCCGAACCCATAGATTTAGGAATTGCAAAAGACGATGCGGATGAAATCTTTGAGAAATTAAGAGCGGGGCTTGAAAAGGCGGATGCTGTTATAACAACTGGTGGAACAAGCGTTGGAGCCTCAGACCTTGTTCCAGAAGCCGTCAACAAAATTGGAAAGCCAGGCGTTATCGTGCATGGAGTGGCTATGCGTCCAGCCATGCCTACAGCCCTTGCCATAGCAAATGGAAAGCCAATAATCATTCTTTCGGGCAATCCTGTTGCAGCAATGATTGGATTTGAAGTTTTTGTTAGACCGTTGATATGCAGGATGCTTGGACTAAAGCGGGAAGAACGCAGACCAGTGGTGAAGGCAAAAATGACTAGACGAATCGGCACATTTTTGGGAAGAAAAACATTTGTGCGTGTCCATGTTTTCCAGCGTCATGGCGAACTTTTCGCAGAACCCATGAGCGCTCGTGGTTCTGGAATAATTTCAACTATGACAAGGGCTAATGGGTATGTTGTGGTTCCAGAAAACAGAGAGGGCTTAGAAGAGGGAGAAACAGTTTCAGTACACCTATTTGATTATGTGGACTTGGTGGATGAAGATGTTTAGAAAACTCATAACGCTGGAAGAGGCAAAAAAGGTTATCAGCGAACATTTTAAACCAAAGCCTTTGGGCATTGAGGAAATACGGCTTTTAGAGGCTTGGAACAGAGTTCTTGCAGAAAACATAACCGCAAAAATGGATATTCCGCCCTTCAATCGCTCAACAGTCGACGGATACGCTGTAAAAGCAGAGGACACCTCCGGCGCAGAAGAAAACAAGCCAATAAAACTGAAAATTTGCGGAACCGTAAATGTTGGAGAACTTCCAAAAATAATTGTCAAAAAAGGCACAGCAGCAGAAATCGCAACAGGCGCACCTCTACCAGAAGGCGCAGATGCCGTTTTAATGTTTGAACAAACAGAACGCAAAGACGATAATCTTTACATTTACAATGCGGTAACAAAAAACGAAAATGTCATGAAAGCAGGCGCAGACATACAAAAAGGCGAAACTGTTTTAAAAGCTGGACAAGTTTTGGGTTCACGAGAAATAGGCATTTTAGCCTCAATTGGAATAGCCAAGGTTAAAGTTTACGTCATCCCAAAGGTGGCAGTCCTTTCCACAGGAAATGAAGTAACAGAACCGGGCGAAAAACTTCCTCCAGGAAAAATTTATGACATAAACGCTTACAGCCTAAGCGCAGCCGTACTGGAAAGTGGCGGAAAACCAGTCTATTTTGGCGTTTTACCAGACGACGTGACTGTATTGCAGAAAACATTAAAAAACGCTTTAGTCAGCGCGGACATGGTTATAACTTCTGGCGGGGTCTCCATTGGACCTAAGGATGTGGTTCCGCAAACATTAAACTCCCTCGGAAAACCAGGCGTCATAATCTGCGGAATGGCAACAAAACCTGGAAAGCCAACAACAGTTGCGCTTATCGATGAAAAAATTGTTTTCGCCCTTCCTGGACATCCAACCTCTGCGCTGTTAATTTTTCATTTAATTGTAAGCCCAATAATCCAGCAAATGGCTGGAAGAAAAATGAGAAAACCTTTAAAGGTTAAAGCTTTGGCTGCTATGAGGATGTTTCCAGCAAAGGGCAGAAGAACATTCATAATGGTCAAGTTAAGGCGTGACGAATCAAATAGACTGGTGGCTGAACCAGTTCCAACAGGGCTTTCTGGAGCTATTACAACGCTTGCAAAGGCTGACGGTTTTGTAGAAATAAGCGAAAAACAACAGTTTGTTGACGCTGGCGAAGAAGTGCAAGTGCAATTATTAAAGCGTTAACTTTCGAAATTCTTTCTTTTCGCCACCGCATACGCTGTGAAAATCCATGTTAAAATCAAGTAGGCAGACATGCTTATGTCAATGATGAGATCTTTTCCAAAATAAAAGTAGAGCATGCACGCTGAAAATGTTGTGGCTATAAAGAATAACATAACAACAAGCCAAACCGCCCAAACCCGCTTTTTAAACAGTCCATATGCAGTTATCAAGCTTAAAATTCCCATTATGCCAATGTGAGGGGGAAAATCAGCTATGGGCAAAACAATAAAGGATATTACTCCGGCAACAGCGTAAAAAGCGATGGCTAAAAAAATTCCAATGTTTTCCATTTTAAGTTTAGACTTAATTGACATGGATAACCGCCTTTTAACCTAAAGTGGATGACGCCATTGTTAATAAATTTAATGTTCTCATAATATTTACTTAAGTGATTGCCTTTCACACCCTTTCATTTGGGTCCAGCACTTCTTTTTGGCTTAACCTTATCAGCAATTTTGATTTGCCAACTCTTCTTGTGGCAAGCGTGATACCAGATTCGGAAACCTTTTATGTCATGTATTTTCACATGTACGGGTATCCGCTTCATGGCTTTTTCCACTTATTTAAGCGCATCAATATTGGCGGTTTTGGTAGCCATAATCATTTATCCACTAAGGAGCGCAGTAGACAGTTTTAACAGTCTTTGGGATTTCTCAAAAATCTTCTTTCAGAAAATAATGTTTACATCTTTTGTTAGCGTTTATTTACAGTGTTTTTGGACTCCTTCCTCTACGAGGAGATGAATCACATTCTATTCTTTAACAGGCAACCTATTCATTGGCATGTTACTTCCTTATAGTTCTTACAGTATTACCTACCGATTTTGCAGTTTGACCGCAGTTTTAGCTATAATCTTATATTTTTAAAGCTGTGAAAATGAGGCTGAAAGAAAAAGAAAATAGATGAGTCATAATGAACTTTTTGTTGCGAAACAAAACACTTAAAGCTTAAGTTTAACTTTTGTTTATTAACATTTTGGGGGTTTTGTTGGAAGAACAAGCAATTCTATTTGTAAAGTCGGAGAAAATTGAACAAGTCCAGTGGACAAAACCTCTCCATGATCACGGGTGTAGTGGTGGCTACAGAGCAACAAAAACACATTTTATCCTTAACGAAGAAGATGGAAAGGCTGTTGAAGCCTTAGAAAAATCTGGATTAAATTATAAAGTTATTGACCTTACTTTTGCGAGCTCAACTATGCGGCTTAAGGCAAAATTAGAGGGCGTTAACGCGACGCCAACCTTAATTTATAAAGGGCGAAAAATCAAGGGTTTACAACAAATCCTTAACACGTTACAGCAACACTGAACCTACGACAAAATAACGTCTTATTCCAAGCGAAAGTGTTTAGAACTCCTTAAGGAAAATAAGGCTCATAAACGGATGAGTGTTAAAATGAGTTATCATGAACTTTTTGTTTCACAACCAAACGTTTTTAGTGGTTTCCAAAAACCTTTTGAAAAGGCAGACTACATAGTTTTGGGCGTTCCCTTTGACGTTACAAGCACGTATAGAACTGGGGCAAGGTTTGCACCAAACGCCATTAGACAAGCATCGCTTAACATTGAAACTTACAGTTTTCGCACTGGTTTAGATATGGAAGATTTAAAATTGCATGATTTAGGCGATTTGCACATATCAACTGACACGGAGAAAACTTTGGAAAAGCTTGCTACAGTCATAAAAGATATCATAGATGCTGGAAAAACGCCCGTAACCATAGGCGGAGAACACACAATAACTTTAGGCATCATGAGAGGCCTCGGAAAAAAGGCTTCAAAAACAGCATTAGTAAGCTTTGACGCACACTTGGATTTACGTGACGAGTTTATGGACTTGAAGCTTTCTCACACGACTTTTATGCGAAGAATAAACGAAAAGGTAAAACCAGCCACCATAATCGAGGTTGGCACGAGGGCAGTCTGCAAAGAAGAACTTGTCTACGCAAAAAGGGCTGGAATAGAATTTTTCATAACGCAACAAATTAGAAGGGAAGGATGCAAAACTATAATGAAAAAGTTAGAGGAAAAATTGGCAAAATATGAGAGCATCTACTTATCAGTGGATATGGATGTGCTTGACCCAGCCTATGCGCCAGCAGTCCAAAACCCAGAGCCTGAAGGATTGGAAATGCATACTTTACTTGACATTTTATGTGACATATGCGACAAACGCCTTGTTGGCTTTGATGTTGTAGAAGTGACGCCAAATTATGACCGAGGAGTTTCAGCAGTTCAAGCAGCAAAAGTCATATTTGAAGTTCTTTGTGGAATAGAAAAAGCAAGAAAGCATAAGTAGCCAAAAGGCAAGTTATTTTTCAACTTTTCTGATTTCAACAATTACTTTGTAGTTGTCTGGACAACCAACAGTGAATTTGTCCTTATCTTTTTCCCATGGAAAAGAGCCTCCGAACTGCAAAGTAACCAAATATGGAAAGAGAACATCGTAGAGGAAGCCGCAAACTTGTGGTGTTCTGTGAATTTTATCCTTCTCCTCTGAAAATAATGTAAAATCGAATTCCTCGCCAACATGGTGTCCAGCAACGCATTCGCCTTGAACCTTCACAACCTTTCCAATTAATTTGTAGCTTTTCAAGCCGACCACCTCTTACATTCCTTTAGGTGCTGCTCCTTAACAGTTTTGCTATGAAGAAGCCGTTGCACTGGTGGATGTATGGATAAAGCCTCTGGCATTTTTCCATTCCCCTTAAGCCTGGCAAGCCAATTTTCGGCGTTATTTCAGCTAGCGAAAATTCTGGATGCCACTTTAGGAATTTTTCGATGAGCATTTCGTTTTCTTCCACTGTTATGCTGCACGTAGAATAGATTAATGTGCCGTTGGGCTCTACTTTTTCAGCGCAATTGTTCAGCATGTGCCACTGAATCTCAGCCATTTTCTCAATTGAACGTTTTGTAAGCCTCCACTTGGCGGATGGCAATTTTCCAAAGGCGCCTGTGCTTGTGCATGGCGGGTCTAAAACCACAACATCCGCCTCGACTGAAAAGGGCAGAGGGTTACAAGCATCAGCCATAACCGGCACAGCTATTTTAACGCCCATGCGGGCTACTTCATTTTTCCAAATAGTCAACCTACGCCTCGAATAATCTATGGAATAAATTAAGCCACGGTTCTGCATCAGCTGAGCTAAATAGGTGGTTTTGGCTCCTGGCGCGGCGCAAACGTCGAAAACTGTCATTCCAGGTTTTGGGTTTGCGGCTTCGGCTGCGAAACAGCTTGCTTTGTCTTGAATGTAAAATAAGCCATCTCTGAAACTTTTTGTTCGGGTTAAAGGTTGTTTTGCACTTAAAACATTGTATGTGTGCTTGAGTTCTTTAACCTTTTCAACTTTAATGCCTTCTTTTTCGAGTTCGCTTAGAATCTCGTTTTCATCCATTTTTAAAGTGTTAAGTCTTATGTAGGTGGGCGGGGGCTGCATGTTTGCTTCTAAGATCGCTATGGCTTCCTTTCTTCCGAAAAGTTTGAAACAGTATTTTACGAACCACGTGGGATGGAAAGTTAAAAGTCCAATTCTTTCCTCGTCGCTTAAACCTTCAAATATCAATGTTGGCTTCTGAATAAGTAAGAAACCTAAATACTGTTCCACTTTTCGCAGAGTTTTCCATCCAAGAATGGCGCGGGCGAGGCTTGCTATGTTTTCCGCTTCCTTAACATCAATTTTTGACCAGTTTTTGGCTATGCGGGTTTGGTAAACATAAAGCCTCAAAAAAGCTTGGACGCCTAAGTCAAATTCGCTTATAGATTTGGGCTTCAAAACATTGTTTATGAAAGCGTCTATAAAGTTTCGGCGTCTAACGGTTTCGCAAACAAGCATATGCGCAAGCCTTACAGCGTCAGAGTCGCTTATGCCCAACTGCTTAACAGTCTTAGCCAAAGCCAGGCGCTCGCTTAATTTTTGCATCTCCATCCAGCTTAGGCTTTCAATAGCCAGCGTCCAAGCTTCCTTGAGCATTTTATCCACAAATCCATAACAAATGTGTGAGATGTAAATAAAATTAGAGGCGCAGTTAGCCAGAAAACTAGAGAGGATAGTCCGTATTGGTCGTTTTCAAAGCCAAAAAGACATGGAAAAATAATGGATAAATAGGTGAATGAGTATTAATGAGGTTGGTGTTTGAAATGGGGTATTTAGAAACACAACTCTAAACACGTTTTAAAACCAGAAAACCCCCTCAAAAACCCCGTGAAAACCAAAATTTTAGAAAATAAGAAAAAAGAAAGAGAGCTTTCCGCCATAGACCACCGAATTTTCGGTCAACAATTGGATTTCTATTCCATAAACGAAGAAGTAGGCGTAGGCTTAGTGCTCTGGCACCCAAAAGGCACAACAGTCCGCAGAATAATCCGCAACTTCTGGGAAGAAGAACACTTAAAAAATGGATACGAACTTGTCTGCACACCACACATCGCCCGCAGAGAACTTTGGTCCATTTCTGGACACATGGACTATTATGAGCAAAACATGTACCTCTTCGAAAAAGACGGAGAACCCTACGTAGTCAAGCCCATGAATTGTCCCTTCCACATTCAAATCTACAAGGCTAAGCCTAGAAGCTACAAAGACTTGCCAATAAGATATGCAGAGTGGGGAACAGTATACAGGTATGAACGTTCTGGAACGTTACATGGACTAATGCGAGTTAGAGGTTTCACACAAGACGACGCTCACATCTTCTGCACTCCAGAACAAGTCGATGAAGAATTAGTGAAGCTTATAGACTTTGCAAGAAACATGTTACGCAAGTTCGGTTTCCGCAAATATCAAGTCTACCTTTCAACCAAAAACCCAAAAGAACCAGAAAAATACATGGGTTCAGAAGAAAACTGGGAAAAAGCCCAAAAAGCCTTGGCTGAAGCCTTGAAAAAGAAAAAGATTGCATACAAAGAAATGCGAGGAGAAGCCGTGTTCTACGGACCAAAAATTGACATTAACATTGTTGACGCTTCGGGGAGAGAGTGGCAATGCACCACAATACAATTTGACTTTAACCTTCCAAAACGATTCAACATAACCTATACCGGCGCTGATGGAAAAGAACATGAGGTCATAATGATTCACAGAGCCCTCCTTGGGTCTATAGAACGGTTCTTCGCCATTCTATTAGAGCATTATGGTGGAAATCTTCCAACATGGCTTTCCCCAACACAAGCGAAAATACTACCAATAAACAACAAACAAGTACCATACGCCCAAATCATACAACAAAAACTTCAACTTCATGGGATAAGAGCAGAAATTGACAACAGCCCATCAACCATCAACTACAAGATTAGGGAAGCAGAAGTTCAAAAAATTCCATATATGATAATTTGCGGCGAAAAGGAAAAGCGGTCGAGAAAAATATCTGTTAGAAAACATAGAGTCGGTGACTTGGGATTGTTAACAATCAAGGATTTCATCAAAATTGTCAAAGAAGAAAATGTGCAGTAAGAGATTTTAGGTTATACTGCTCATAAGGTTAGTTGGGTTAAGGGCTTAATGGCACAGAAACGCTTAGAAGATTTTACGAGAGCAGAAGCCGAAACTTTGAAGGAAATGGAAGCGGAAGCCCTACCCTTCATGGAAACCATAACGAAAGAGAAACAAAAACGTGCCTATCCGCCAGTGGCTCCAGAAAACTTGCCACCTTCACATTTTGTTTCTGCCACATATGATGGGAAAACTGGAAAAGCTCTAATCAAACTTTACGAGCCAGTTTCTGGCAAAATCTATTTTTGGTACGACAACAGCGGGCATAAGCCCTACTGCCTCACAAATCTTTCACCGCTTGAGTTGGAGAAAATAAGCCGCTTAATGCAGCATCCAGGCTTTGACCATTTTGAAATTGTGGACAAAATTGACCCTTTATTGGATAAGGCTGTAAAAGTAACAAAGATTGTTGCTAAAGACCCATTAGCTATTGGGGGACGCCCAAAAGGCTGCATAAGAGACATAATCCCAGAAGATTTCCCAACAGTGGCGGAAACCCCAATATCTCCAGAGCAAATTAAGGTTTGGGAATCAAAAATAAAGTATTACCAATCCTACATTTATGACAAAAACCTTCTACCAGGAATGATTTACGAAGTTAAAAATGGCGAATTAGTTCTAACAAAAGTGGAAGAAGCCGAAAAAATGGTTAGGCGCATACGCGAAATCTTCAAAGGCGCCACCGAAGAGGAGTTACAATACATTGAAGAGTGGGCAAGACTTCTTGAATACCCAGCCCCAAAATTTCTTTACGTAGCACTGGACATAGAAGTTTATACGCCAGTTCCAACAAGGATGCCAGACCCAAGAGAAGCCGCCTACCCAGTTGTTTGCGCTTCGCTTTATGGTTCTGATGGACAAAAAAGAGTGTTACTCTTAAAAAGGGATGGCATTCGCGAAGGAAATGAGCGGTTACCAGCGGATGTAACGCTTGAATATTTTGATTCAGAAAGTAAGCTGATAAAGGCTGTTTTTGATGCCTTGTGGAGTTATCCCTTCGTCATAACCTTTAACGGCGATGATTTTGACCTGCGTTATTTGGCTCATAGAGCCCTTAACCATGGCTTCAAAAGGGATGAAGTTCCCATAGAAGTTGGTAGGCGTGTCTGTCTGCTAAAATATGGTGTGCACATTGACCTTTACAAGTTCTTCTTCAACCGCTCAATCCAAATCTACGCTTTTAACAACCGTTATCGGGACGTAACCCTAGACGATGTTGGCAAAGCCTTAATTGGGATGGAAAAGATTAAGCTGGAAAAAAGTTTAGGCGAATTAACCTATACGGAACTTGCACAATACTGTTTTAGGGATGCGGAAATCACCTTTAAACTTGCAAGTTTCGAAGACGAATTGGTAATGAAGCTTATTTTGGTTTTAGCCAGAATCAGCAGCATGCCAATGGAAGACGTGAGCCGCCAAGGAGTTTCAAGATGGATAAGAAACTTCATGCACCGTGAACATAGAAAAAGAAACATGCTCATCCCAAACGCAGAAGAAATCATTGCCGCAAAAGGAAAAGCAGCCACAAAAGCCATAATCAAAGGTAAAAAATACAAAGGCGCAATAGTTGTCGAACCAGTTCCAGGAGTCCACTTCAACGTTTCAGTAATGGATTTCCCAAGCTTATACCCATCAATAATAAAAGTTTGGAATCTCGGCTACCAATCCATACTATGCAAACATCCAGAATGCCGAAACAACATAATCCCAGACACACCCCACTGGGTCTGCACAAAAAAGCATGCACTAGAAAGCCTCCTCATAGGCTCGCTTAGGGATTTGCGTGTTCAATGGTATAAACCAAAATCGAAAGACAAAACCTTGCCAGCAGAATTAAGAAGCTGGTACAACATAATCCAAGGAGCCTTAAAAGTTATTTTAAACGCAAGTTACGGCGTTTTCGGAGCCGAAACCTTTGACCTTTACTGTCCCCCAGTGGCGGAAGCAACAGCAGCCATCGCAAGACACTCGCTAACTCAAATACTGAAACAAGCAGAAGAACTCCACATTCAAGTGCTTTACGGCGATACAGACAGCATATTCCTAAAAAATCCATCAAAAGAACAAATTGAAAAACTAGCCCAATGGACAGAACAGGCGCTAAAAATGAGCTTAGATGTGGATAAAGTGTATAGATATGCCGTTTTCAGTTCAAGAAAAAAGAATTACCTCGGAGTTTTGGAAGACGGCAGCGTTGACGTTAAGGGATTAACTGGTAAGAAAAGGCATATTCCAATCTTCATCAAAAAAGCGTTCGATAAAATGAAAGAACGCCTAGCCACTGTAAAAACGCCAGCAGACTTTGAAAAAGCCAAGAAAGACATTTGCGAGATCATCCGCGACTGCTACATGCGCCTAAAAAGAAGAGAATGGGAAAGCTTGAATGATCTTGCCTTCAACGTGGTTTTAGGAGAAGAACCAGAACGCTACACAAAAACAACACCCCAACACGTGAGAGCAGCAAGAATACTAAAAGAAGGTGGAATGGAGCTTAAAGCAGGCGACCTAATAAGCTTCGTAAAAGTCACCAAAGAACCCCACGTAAAACCCGTTGAACTGGCAACAAAAAATGAGATAGACGTGGACAAGTATATTGCTTATCTTCATTCAACCTTTGACCAAGTTTTAGATGCATTAGGCTTAGATTTTGACGAAATAATAGGATTAACAAAGCTTGAAAGATTCATGTAGTTCTCTTACTTTTCTGCAGCAACTTTTAGTCCCTTTGATTTCAATGCTTCTATGATGTTTGGTTTGCTTAAGGCTGTTAGTAGGGCATATCCAATTATTGCTATTGCCACTAAACTGCTTGCAGTGATACTCACTATACTTGTTACCCAGATAGGCCAAGCTGCTGGAAACTCGATGCCAAAAAAGTTTGACGGAGCCCCAAATATCATCCAAATGTAACTGCCAACGAAAACGCCGATAACCATTGACCCCATCACACAGCCTACTAGCCGTCTATTTCTCAGCACATAAATCAAAGAACCAGCAATCAAATTAGCTATAGGTCCAAAAGCGACATCATAAATACCGTTTGGAAGAGCAGCGGAAGTTGCGGCATTGCCAACACTACATCCCAAACTTACCCCTACAATAGCAGGCCACCCGAAAAGAGCGGATAATGGAATAAGACAATCAGCGAAACGAAGTTGGATGCTAGCTGCAGCACTCAACCCTTGAATCGCCACAAGAACAGCATATAAAGCTGCAAAAACTGCTGTTAAAGCTATGTCTCTAGCGTCAAATTTCAATTTTTCACCTCCTACACCGGGGTTTTTATGGCGGAACGGGTGGAGGCCCACTCACCCGCCACACTTTATCCATAACTTTTAAAATTATTAATTTTTCTGAAGCACACAAATTAAAAAAGGAACCATATTACTCCCTTTGTTCAGTTCCAGTTTGAACTTCCACAGATTCCGTAGCTTCTGGGGCTATTTTGACTGTTACGTCTTCGACTGGAATGCCTTCTTTATGGGAAAAGAGCAAATCATGAGGTGGTGGTGGCACATTTAAGATTGTGGATAGGAGGTACATGGCTGTAAAAGCTGTTTGGTAAATTCTTTGAAAGACATAAGGAACTTTGGTTTCTGAGTCAACCTCCAACATTTTGTTTATTTCAGCATCCTTTCCGCTTAAGGTTGCCATGCCTTCAATTTCAAATTTTACAAGGCTTGGTTTTGTTGTTAAAAACAGTTTGAAATCTACAATGACCATTTGGCTTTTGCGTTCCTTCTCTTCCAATTTCGCCTTAACATCAAAATTTACACTTTCAGCTATGCTTTTAACGTCTAAACGAACGCCAGCAAGGCTGGTTATTTCTACCTTAACCGAAGCATTAGGAACATACAACGTTGGACAAATAATTGATTCCCCACATTAAATGTATAGTCAGTTGCTTCTCTAACCCTCCGTAGTAAGCCTCACAGAAAACTGATTTTTGCCTTTTGTGTGTCACAAAACATACACACAACACAGTCGCTACGAGAAAAGCCAATGAAACAGCAAAGCAGCCAGAGTAGAAGCTACAAATAAAAGGGAGATTGCCACAACCACTTGCCGTTCTGTCAAGCGTCGCTTATAAGTAATTAGGGTAATAAGGCTTCGCCGATTATCAGAAAAAAGCTTCTCCCCATCAAAGGAGACCCGCGCCCTAGTTCTAAAGAGGAAGTAATTCAATAAAATCAGTGAAGAATTAAAAATGTAAGGTAAAATGGAAATGAGCAAAACAGACTTCAAATCAGAGATTATGGCAAAGGCTGCCAATGTTATTCCAACAGCAAAAGACCCGATGTTTCCAACAAAGATCTTACCTTGAAAATTAAAAAAGCATAGCAAAAGCCAAACTATTAAGGGAACATACAAGAGGACAGCATGCGCCCCTGAAATACTCATCAAAATCATTAGAATGATGGCCGGCGGAATTGTTTCTAAACCGTTCAGTCCGCCAAGTTGATTCACAGTGTTGGTGGTTATAGTTACGATTAGTGGAATGATTATAAAATAATATGAAAGTCCAAAATTTACTGGCCCAAAAATTGGAATGGTTATGGATGTCCGCAGCCCAAGGCGTGTTGCTAACGAAACAAGCGGTATAGAAGCTATGAGAGGTAAGAAAGCTTTATAACGCCACCGTAAATCCATCCAGTCATCAAGCAAGCCCATAAAACCTCCAAATAAAATGCAAACAGCCAATGTCAATGCTGAAGAAACGTTGTTAGATGCTGGAGGTTCATTAAAATAGTATAAGGCAAATAGGTAGGCTACGCTGGCTAAAACGTAGATTACGCCTAAACCGTTTGGAACTAAAGGCCTGTTTGGTTTGTGGTAGTCTGGAACTTTTGGAAACAAACTATCGCTTCCTTTATTGACTAGAGTAATATTTTTGCCAATCAATTTCATAGAGACATACAAGCGGAACAAAGCCACCATATTTGTTTCTGGCATCGCTCACAGAGAGGGATAATCCAGCAAAGAAAACCTCCTTGAAATATTGCGGCTGCACTGGTGCTTCTTGTGAGATTTCGGTCACACCATTAGTTTCGCACCAACGATGCTTTGCCCAACTCATCAACTTATAAATTGTTGAGTTTGTTCCACGATCATTCCATATCCACCTATTCTGAGTACTGTTATAGTATCCAAAGGTTGTTTCGTCAGTCCAAGCTTCTCCTGCGTCGATGAACCCTTTATCGATAAAGCGATCTCGTGCTTTCCCTGAAATTCTTGCCATCCACATCCATTTTCCCTCATCGCCATAACCAGCCCAATAAGCATAATTCTGTCCCTCAGTCTGTCCTAAAAGAAGTGTTGTGAAAACAAGTATGTACTTTGTGCGTTTTGGATCATATAACTCTAACATTTTTAATGCTTGTGTCTCATTAGCCATAAATACAAAGCCTATATTTTCAATCTGTCTAGTGTCTATTGTGGCGTTGTCTGCAAGCGAAGTCACATTGCCTAACACCGTAAGCCAATACCCATAATCCCACCAGCTAACCACAACATCTGTAGCCTCAAGGTTTGTTCTAACCCACGCTAACATATCCAGCCACTCGTTCACTGGCTTATTGGGCGCTATTGGAAGGCTTCCTGCAGTTATGGTAACTGGAGAATAAGATTGCTTGTACACTCTCGGCGATGGAAATGAAAAGTTGGTCATTAACACAATGAATATTAGAAATATGGCTGTTCCACTGAATTCTTTTCCAACATGCTCTAAACCGTGTTTTTTAATGCTAATCTTCGGCGGTTCTTTTAATAAAGTGTTAAATGGCTTCAATATCCCAACAACACCTGTTGCTGCCACAAGACTATATGCTGGAGCCATAAGCACAAACAATCGCACCATAGAGCAGGCAAAGTAAAGAGAGGTTAAACCAAAAATTAAGAGAAATAGGTTTTTGTTGTTAAGGTTTCTCAAAATAAAATACAGACCCAAAATGAAAAATATTATCCCTATGCCGAATTCATAATATATTGAACCCCAAGCTGAAATTCTATGTTCAGCCACAGACTCTATAAGCGGAGAAGCCTCCCGCGTAAATGGATTAATAACAGAGATAAACTTTCCCGCTATACCCCGCTGGTATTGCCAAAGCAGACCAAAACCACCAATAAAAGCTGCTGCGATAGCTATAAAGAAAATAACTTTTGATCGTGCTGATTTTAAAGTGCGAAAAACTTCAACGAAGCAAAGAATTGCGAAAACTCCTGCCACTGGCAAAATAGCTGTTTGAGTCAGATATGTTGGCGTAAGCCTAGGAATACTTATCGCAAAAAACAATCCCAATCCAAATGTTATGCTGAAGGACCAAAGCAAACGAGAGGTGTATCTCCTAATTAAAATCAAAACAAACACGAAGAGCGCTGTCAGATCGAGAGGATAATAAGCAGCACCCCACCCAGTACAGAAATATCCCAAAGCTAATCCTGAGCCAATCGAGTACATAATGGATGAGCTTGCTGGTCTATCCTCTTCGATTCCCCTTAAAAACATGAATACAAAAACAATGAGAGCCAATATTCCAATTATTTCATCATCAAAAAATCCAAGCGATGTCCGCTGAATATAAGAAGGACTTAAAGCTAAGAAAAGAGCTGCAAATAGCCCCATAACTTTTCCGCCGACATCCTTACCCAAAAAATAGATGGCTAAAGAGGCTAGCATACCCATTAGGGGCGGCATAAAAGCGCAGAAACTCATCAAATCAATACTTACGCCTAAGGCTGAAACTATCTTATACAAGATGGCTGTTGTCATAGGTAACCCTGTGAACCCTAAAGCTGCAACATCAATCCCCTTTGGGTACCATCTTTGCGTATCATTCCAATGATTCGGCCAAGCCCAGGAGATGAAGCCGTTGTTTACCAGGTATTCTGTGAAGCGATACTGGAAGTATGGGTCAAACTCTGAAAGATGCATCGTTCCCGTTTGTATTTCCCAGCGCATTGGAAACAGGCGTATGGTAAAAGCTATGAAAAGTATGAGCAGTAAGGCTGAAAAAGTCATTATTGAACCGTGACTTATTTTGACCCGCAATTTTCCTAAACTTTTCAAACTGTTAACAAGATTTTCCTTTGATAGTTTATCTCTGATCCCCATTTGGAGTTCATCTCTTCTACACAATTATTGAAGTGTTTTATTTCCCTTGCGGTTAACAAAGTTTAGGATGGTGTAAGCCAATCTTATATGTCTTTCTAAAAGCTTGAGGTTTATGTTGTGGTTTTTCGTTTGTAACCATATTTTTCAGGGTCATAAAATGGAAAGGAAACAATTTTTGCCTTGACAAGTTTGTCTCGAATCTTAACATTTATGATATTTCCTTCTTGGGCTTGAAATGTTTGAATGTATGCCATTGCTATGCCGCATTGGAGCAGGGGGGAAAATGTTCCACTTGTTATGTACCCTATTTTTTCATCGTTACCGCTGTTGTAAACTTCAAAGTTTGGTCGAGGTATTCCCTGCTCTACCATGCGGATTCCTACACGCTTTCGTTTGACCCCCTCACTTTTTTGTCTTAACAAGGCATTTTTTCCCATGAAGTTATCCTTTTGAAGTTTCACCACAAAGCCAAGAGCTGCCTCCAAAGGAGTTGTTTTCTCATCAATGTCATTTCCATAAAGACACATTCCAGCCTCAAGCCTTAAAGTATCTCTTGCCCCTAAACCGCATGGTTCAATTCCGAAGGGTTTACCAGCGTCGAGGATGGCATTCCAAACTTTTACTGCATTGTTTGGCTGAGATAATGGAGTGTTCCAAATAAAAACTTCAAATCCATCCTCGCCTGTGTATCCTGTTCTTGAGAGGAGAACGTCAACATTTGCTAAGCGCGAAGGGGAGCATTTGAAGCGTTCAATCTTGCTTAAATCATCCGGAGAAATTTTCTGCAGGGTTTTTTCAGCGTTCGGACCCTGAACCGCCAGCATCGCAACATTGTCTGAAACTTCTTCAATGTGAACATTAAAGCCTTTAGCATTTTTAATCAGCCAATTATAGTCTTTTTCTCTGTTGGCTGCGTTAGCGACAAACATGAAATTGTCTTTTTCCAATCGATAATATACAAAATCGTCTATTATGCCCCCTTCTTCATTGCACATTACTGAGTATTGGGCGCTATTAGGCATTAGCTTAGAAACATCGTTTGTTATCACGTAGTTTAGGAATCTTTCTGCATCAGCGCCCGTTATCATTATTCTTCCCATATGAGAGACGTCGAAAACGCCGACGCTGTTGCGGACAGCCAAATGCTCCTGTATTATGCCTTTATACCAGAGGGGCATTTCAAAACCGGCAAAAACTGTCAGTTTAGCAGTTTTTTTGTGTATTTCGTAAAGTTGGGTTTTGCGGTTTTCATCCATAAAAATCGCCTTAACAACCTATTTTATTGGTTTTACTTCAACGTTTATGGGTATGAGAGAAAGTTTCTTGCCACATTTTGGACATTTTCCACCATACTGATGCAAAATTTCATCTGGAGGTTTAAGCTCGGCGCCTTCATATAATATATGACCGCATCCTTGACAGATAACGCGTTGGGGCAAGTTAATACGCTCCAAAGGATAATAAAGCAATAAGTTTCTGGCATATTTATTGGTTGCTGATTAAATTTCACAGAAACTTTTAATCTTAGAATAAAGTTAATTCTGAAAGCATTTCCAAGACCTCAAATGGTTTGTGCCAAAATGGGAAGCTACACATTAATTATAACCGAGAAACCCGATGCGGCTCAAAGAATAGCCTCAGCTCTTGACATTCAAGGAAAAGCCAAAAAAATGGAGGATAATGGGGTACCCTATTACGTGGCTAAAAGGGATAAAGAGATAATCGTTGTTCCAGCCATAGGACACTTATACACGGTGGCAGAAGAAAGCGGCGGAAGAAATCACTATCCAATCTTCAATTTCAGATGGGTGCCAAGATACGCTGTTGAAAGGGGTGCAAAACAAATCAGAACATGGCTGGAAACCATATCAAAATTGGCAAAAGATGCCGATGCGTTTATTGACGCATGCGATTATGACATTGAAGGGAGCATAATAGGATACAGCATACTAAAATACGCTTGCGGAAACAAAGAAGCTATATCAAAACGCATGAAGTATTCAACACTAACAAAAGAAGAACTGGAAAAATCCTACAATGAACTGCTGCCACGCTTAGACTTCGCATTAATAGAGGCTGGACGCACAAGACATGAAGTTGACTGGTTGTATGGTGTTAACCTCACAAGGGCTTTAACAATAGCAGCGAAGGATTGGAGTGGAAAATACGCCACATTAAGCACAGGAAGAGTGCAAGGTCCAACCCTCAGATTTCTTGTGGCCCGCGAAAAAGCCATAAGATGTTTCGTGCCAACTCCATATTGGAGCATAAAGGCAGAAGTTGAAATAGACGGTTCAGTTTTTGAAGCTGAATATGAAAAGAAGATTATCGAAACCAAAAAAGAGGCAAATGCCATACATGACGCTTGCAAAGGAAAAGATGGCATAATAGAAAAAATAGACTACAAAAAGTTCCAGCAGATGCCACCAACGCCTTTTGACTTAGGCGCTTTACAAAGCGAAGCCTACAGCCTTTTCGGGTATACCCCAATGAGAACCTCAAACATTGCTCAACGATTATATTTGGACGCCCTAATTTCTTATCCGAGAACGAGCAGCCAAAAACTTCCACCCTCAATAAATTATGAGGCAATTTTAAGAAACTTAAACAGAGTTTCAGAATACAAAAAACTTACAGCTGAACTCTTAGCAAAAAAGGAGTTAAAACCAAAAGAAGGAAAGAAAGAAGATCCCGCTCACCCAGCCATTTATCCAACAGGAAACTTGCCTGAAAGAACTTTAGACGCTTCGGAAAGAAACATTTGGGACCTTGTCATCCGCAGGTTTATGGCAGTCTTTGACGAACCAGCCATAAGACAAAGCATGAAAGTTTACATAAACGTGAATGGAAATCGATTTTACCTCAGGGGAAGACAAACCCTCAAAGAAGGTTGGCTGCGCTTTTATGAACCCTACATAAGGTCAGAGGAAGTCATTCTACCCCAAATAAAAGAGGGACAAACAATAAACATCAAAAAAGTCATTTTAGAAGGCAAATTCACAAAACCACCTCCCAGATATAACCCAAGCAGTCTCCTAAAAAGAATGGAAGAAGCCGAAATTGGGACGAAAGCGACAAGGGCGGATATTATCCAGACACTTTATGATAGAAAGTATGTCCGAGACGAAAGAATGGTTGTAACAGATTTGGGTTTCGAAGTTCTGGAGGTTTTGGAGAAACATTGCCCAACAGTGGTTTCAATAAAGTTGACAAGAGAACTGGAGGAAAAAATGAATAGGATTCAGGTGAACAATGAGAAAAGGGAAGAAGTTCTCATAGATGCTGTTGAAATTCTCAAACCAGTAGTAGAAGAGTTGAAGGAGAAAGAAGAAGAAATAGGCGAACAACTAAGCAACGCCATAAAAAGAGCAAGAATTGAAGAAAGAACCATAGGCATATGCCCAATCTGCAACACAGGAAAACTCATGACACTATATTCGCGAAGAACAGGCAAGCGTTTTGTCGGCTGCACAAACTATTTCAAAGGATTATGCAAAGCATCATTCCCGCTGCCACAGAGGGGCACAATAAGACCCCTCGGCAAAAACTGTCGGGGATGCGGCTGGCCCATAGTTCAAGTTCGAATGAAGGGAAGGAGACCTTGGACGCTTTGCTTTAACCCGCAATGTCCATTAAAAGAGGAGAGGAGGAAAAGACTTGAAGTGCGCAGTATGCAGTAGAGAAGCAGAAAAGGATGGTTATTGCAAGCTTCACTCCAAAGCCTATGAGAGTATTTCAAAAAAGTATGAGTTATGGAAGAAAGCTCTAGAAATTTCTTGGAAAGAGTATTTAAGTGAGATTGTTAAGAATCCGTTAACAGGAGAATGGGCTAGAGAGGTGGCGGAATACCTAATAAAAAGCGGTGAAGAACAAGATGTCAAGAAGAGTTAAGAGACAAATCACATCCCTTTCTTATTCACTAAACAGATTTTATCGAAAAATTTCAACAGCAAAGCCTTCCTCGCTTATCCTCTCAATATTAGCCATTGCAATTGCTATATTCCTTTTTGGAGGAGGCTTATACAACATAATAATGAAGCCCTACCCGGCAGTTTACTACGGTGGACGTTTCATCTTTCTCTATCCACAATTATCAGAGCAATTTATAACAGACAGCATAGTCGCCACAATCCTCTATGCATTAGGCGTTGGCGGATTAATGACAGTTTATCAAAGCACAAAATATGCTTACAAACCAAGACAAGCCTACATGATGTTTTTGATGGGACTTAGCCTCATATTAATAGCATATATATTCCTAGAAATAACGATACAAATAAAAATTGGATGAAAAACCCTACCAAGGATTATTTTTTAAACCTAACTTGTAGGCTGTAAAATTTGTCAACAAGTGTATAGGCGGAGTTATAATTAACACTATTATTGCAAGATTTAAATCCAATATTGAAAGTGGAAGTGAAAACAAAACTGCACCTATAATAAAGTCAACTTGGTCAATGATTGGCAACAAGTCTCCAGGAGATATTCCAAGCCTCCTTTTTAAGAAGGCGCCAGCTAAATCTCCAACCAACGCCCCAAGAGACAAGAGTAAACCAAAGGGTATGGGATAATTGAAAAGAATGCTTTCTAATAATCCCACACTCGTTCCAACGATTAATCCTGAAAAGAAGCCTCGAAAGGTTTTGTTTTTTCCAAAAATTGGTTTTCCATCAAAAAACTTTTTACCAAAATCGATGGGATAGCCTCCGCCAGTGATTACTGGTATGGCGTTGGCGCAGTAGGCAGGGAATATGAATTTTAATGCCTCGATGATTAGTTGTGTTATATCCATTTTCCACAACCATTAAGGAGTTGGATACTCGTGGATTCCAGTTTCTTCTATTTTTAATTGAAGAGTCTGTGGTTGATTTCCTTTTGGACTTTTCTCCAAAACCGCCCTAATCACTTGGGGGTTTTCGGTTGGGCGCAAGGCGATTATTATGTCTGCCCAAAATTTTAAGACTCTGGTAGCAACCGGTTCAATGCTAACATAAGCCTCATTGAAAACGCTTCGCACTTGACTTGTTATTGTGACCGAAATTTTTCTTGTTTTGGCAATTTGCGCCAACAAAGCCATTTGCCTGTTCAATTCGCGGTTAAGCTCGAAGGCTTTATTTGGATGTTCCGCAATTTCCACACGATAAAGTGATGTGAGCGTGTCAACAACCACCAGCCCAAAGTTTTTGGCAATATATTCTGGCAACTTATCTATCACTAGCATCTGTTCACGGAAAATTTTTGGTCTCATCAAAATTACTTGTTCAGCAACTCTTTCAAAATTTTCAGAAGCTATCTGAGAAAGGCGCCGCGTCGAGAAAGTGCCGTCACAGTCCACAAATAGCGTTTTGTAACCCTTAAGTGCGCAGTTCACAGCTAACTGCGTAGCCAAAGTGGTTTTTCCAGTTTCCGCCTCTCCATAAATTAAGCTAACACTTTCAAATGGGATGCCCCCCTCCAGAAACTTGTCAAGTCCTCTGCAACCCGTGGAAATTTTTTGCAGCAAGGTCATGCACATCAAGGAATATAAACCACGAAACTAATAATTTGCTTTGTGTTCAAAACTTCATAAAAACAGGAAAGGCGTATGAAAGCGAAAATTGCGGTTGCAACAGTTTCGGGGAAAGCCTACTACCTAATTGTTAATGAATTGAAAAGGAAAAATGTACCTTTCCTAAGTCTAACGCCAAAAGATTCCATTCCGATAGAAGTTAAGGTTGTCATAACAACCAAAGAAGAGAAACCCCTTATAAACCATGAAAAAATCTTGGTCTACCAAGAAGGCGTGGAACCAGAGGCATTGATAAATGAGGCATTACAGCTTGTTCAAGGAAAAGAGAATTATGAAAAAATAGTTATAGGTGTAGATCCAGGCGAAGTTTTTGGATTAGCAGTTTTGGCCGATGGGAATGTTATTGAAACAGGAAATTGCTTTAGCGTTAACGAGACTTTAAATAAGATAAAAAGCACTGTTAAAAGTTTCGGAAAAAGTCAAGCAACATCTTTTTCAGTAAAAGTTGGAGACGGAGTTCCAATGTATAAGGAGAAGCTTTTAAAAGCTTTGGATAAAATGCTACCTTCAAATATAACATTAGAAAGCGTAAGCGAAACTGGAACAGACCGAAAACCTAACGAGGTTGGATATAGAAGGGGATTAAGAGACATAGCCTCGGCCATAAGAATTGCTGGAAGAAATGGACGCAAATTTCCACGGAGGAAAATAAATGAATAAAACCGTTGAGAAGGGGAAAACTCTGCTCGTTGATGGACCAGCATCCGTCACTGTCACTTCAGGAACTGCGGAAGTCTTCGGCTCCACAGTTGAGAGCAGAGGCAAGGTTGTAATACGTGAAGGTAAAAGATTACCCTTCACAGCTAAAGAAACAATAATCCTTGAAATTTCATTGGGAGAAAATGCAAGCGTCGAAGAAGTTGATGGAAACACTATTCCACAGTCTTGGACTGAAGCGTATGAACAGCTTCTGAATTTTCAAAGTAAACCCGTTGTCGCAATGGTTTTGGGAACGGTTGATTCTGGAAAAACAAGTTTCTGCACATACTTAACAAATAGGTTATTGCAAGAAAAACAGAAAGTGGCCATATTAGATGGTGATTTAGGTCAATCTGACATTGGTCCACCTTGCACAGTTGCCTACACTTTCCTAACAAAGCCAGTAACCGACTTGTTTAACTTGGAAGCAAAAAACGCCTTTTTCATAGGCTACACTTCGCCAAGCCTAGCCATAAACAAAGTAATTGAAGGAGTGACTTCACTAAAAAGGGAAATTTTAGACGGCAATCCAGACTTTATTGTCATCAACACAGACGGTTGGATTGAGGGAGAAGACGCCGTAAACTATAAAGTCCAACTTGTAAAAGAGCTTAACCCACACATAATCTTCTGCATCCAACAAAAAGATGAGTTAACGCCTATCCTCAACAGCCTTGAAGGATTCCAGAAAATTGTCGTGGAATCTCCTCCAACCATAAAACAGAGGAGCAGGGAAAAAAGAAGAAGCCTCCGGGAGCTGGGATACATAAAATATTTGAAAAACGCAAAAGTGCAAACACTCCCAATAAGCTGGTTAAAAATTGAAGCAAATGAATTCTTCGGCTTGGGCACATCCCATGAAAACACAAGACAAGCGAAGAAAACCTACGAGCTTTTGGGGATGAAACCATTGCATTTTGCAGAACTAAAAGATAAAGTTTGCATGGTTATTGGTGTGGGACGTTGGATTAGGGAGGAAAACATAAAAAAACTGGAGGAAGCTTTTGGGAAGAAAGTCGTGGTTTTCCGAAAAGGCGAAGAGGAAGGCTTGCTGTTGGCTTTATACAATAACGAAAGAAAATTTCTCGGCATAGGCATCCTAAGAGAAATTGACTATGGCAGAAAAACCCTAAAAATTTTCACCCCAGTCTCCGAAAAAATTTCCACAGTTGCCTTAGGAAGGGTTAAACTGGACAAAAATCTAAAGGAAACTCCAGCTTTCACAGAAGAAGTCGCATTCGTAAAACTTTAGGCAATAATCAAAAATTCGTTTATAATTGCCTCGAAGGGCAATACGTGTTTACTGGGCAATGCTTACAAAGGGGGTTTCTGGCTCTGCAATATTTTCTGCCAAGCAAAATCAGCAAAATGTGAACTGCAAGATAATCTTTTGGGTTATAGAGGGATTGAAGAGATTGGCGAACTATTTCATAATCGCCGTTTTGTGGCGCCAAACCCAAACGCTTTGCCACGCGGTTCACATGAGTGTCCACTGGAATTGTGGGCTTTTTCGAACAAAAAAGTAGAAGCACATCGGCAGTTTTAGGTCCAACACCAGGAAGTTTGAGAAGCGTTTTTCTTGCTTCTTCGAAGGGCAACGATAAGATGGGATTTAAAGTGCCATGAAATTCTTCAAGAATTATTTTTGAAATTTGCCTTATTTTTTTGGCTTTGTTTCTGTATAAGCCAGCAACTCTCAAGCATCTTTCAATTTGGCTTATTTCCGCATTCGCCAACACTTCGGGCGTTATTTTGAATTGTCTCGAAAGGTTTTCGAAGGCTTTTGCCGTGTTTCTGTCGGCAGTGTTCTGCGAAATTATTGTAACAATTAATGTTTCAAAGGGATCTCTGTTTGAGGTAACCCATTTTGGCATTGTGAATGTTTTCTGAAGCGTTTGAAGGATTTTTCCAGCACGATTCTCATTCATTTCGTGTTTCGCCTTTGAAAACAATAAATAGTGAATTATTAAGTTATAAATAAGCAATGGAGAATCGCGATGGAACGTGCAAAAATCGTTAAAGAAGAAGTTATTGAGCAGAACATCCATTTTTTGGCTGTTTATGTGGAAACTCGGAATGCATGCCTAATTCTTCTAAGCGAAAGAGAGGACAAGCTTGGAACTTTGGCAGTTGCTGTTCCAAAACCAAGGGATTTGATAGGACCAGTTTCGTCGTCGGTGCTTTTAGGCGACAAAAATGCAATTTCAGCCCGCATGTTCGCCGAATACATTGCCTCGAGAAAACAGAAAATTGCCTTAGTTTCCATTTACCTTGAAACAATTAACGAAATGCAAGCTCAATCAATTTTTATGAAACTAATTGAAAAAGTTGCCAAAGCAGAAATTGAAGGAGAGAAAGCGGGAACATGAGCCTCCGAGAGTTTCTCGAAAAAATGGAAAAAGAAAAGGAAACACTGCATATAAAAGACAGCGTATCAACTCGCTTTGAAATTCCATTCATAATGAAAAACTTCGACAATCAAGGTCCGATTTTAATTTTTGAAAACGTAAAAAATTACAAAACAAGGATTGTTGCCAACGTTTGCGGAACCAGAAAAAGAATTTGTACAGCCCTAAACGTTGACCAAGACGGGCTTTATAAAAGATTGACAGAAGCTTGGCGTTCACCAAAAAAACCAAAAGTTATCGGAGACGGACCAGTAAAAGAAATTATTGAGAAAGATTTGTCTAAGATTCCTGTTTTGACGCATTTTGAGAAGGATGCTGGTCCATACATTACTTCGGCAGTTGTTTACGCGAAAAGTGTTGATGGAAAAGTTGAGAATGTTTCGGTTCATCGCCTTCAAGTTTTGGATAAGAAACGTTTAGCAATTCGTTTGGTTCCTAGACATCTTTACAGTTTATGGCAAACAGCAAAAGCCTCTGGTAAAGATTTGGAGGTGGCAATTTCCGTTGGTGTTCATCCAGCAGTTATTTTGGCTGCTTCTTCCCCCGTTCCTTTCGGCGTTAACGAGTTTGATGTGGCAAATGCCTTATTGGATAATGGTTTACGTTTAGTTGAATGCGACTATGTAGAAGGTTATGCGCCCGCAGACACAGAACTAGTCATTGAGGGCAAAATTTCTGCAAAAGAGGAAGTCGCTGAAGGACCCTTTGTGGATATAACTGGAACTTACGATATTCAAAGACGCCAGCCCGTTGTGGAAGTTTTAAATATCATGCATAGGGAAGAGTATATCTACCAAGCGCTTTTGCCCTCTGGAGCGGAGCATAAACTCTTGATGGGTTTGCCTCATGAAGTTTTGATTTGGGAAGCCGTTTCAAAAGTTGTGCCAAAAGTTTATGCCGTAAACCTTTCGGTTGGCGGAAGCGGATGGCTTCATGCAATAATATCCATTGAAAAGCAGCTTGATGGGGATGGAAAGAATGCTTTGTTGGCTGCTTTTGCTGCCCATCCAAGCTTAAAGCATGCTGTGGTTGTGGATTCTGACATTAACGTTTTTGATCCAAATGATGTGGAGTGGGCTGTGGCAACGCGTTTTCAGGCAAGCGAAGATTTAATAATTTTGAATAATGTTCGTGGTTCAACATTGGATTCTTCTGCTGACCAAGAGACTGGGTTGACAAGCAAAATGGGGTTGGATGCCACAAGACCATTCACAAAGCCTAAAGAGAAGTTTGAGCGAGCAAAAATCCCCGTTGGCAGCGAAGTTCAGAAGCTTGTTCAAAAATTTTTAGCACATTAACTTATATATTGGATTTTAAAGATAGAAAAGGGCGGTGGTTCCATTGTCTGAAGAGGAAAAAGAAGAAAGCGGAATATCATTAAAAGTTGAGGACGTCATGGTCAAAGAAGTAATAACAATAGACGAAAACTCAACAGTGAAAGAAGCAGCAGAAATCATGAACAAGTTTGAAATTGGCTGTTTAATTGCCGTGAGAAAAGGAAAAGCCATGGGAATAATAACGGAAAGAGACTTGCTAAAGAGGGTTGTTGCCGAAGCAAGGGATGCAAACAAAACAAAAGTGAAAGATGTTATGTCGAGCCCGCTGGTTGTTGTTGAACCCAGCATGGATTTGGAAGAGGCTGTAAGGCTCATGTTTCAGATGAAAATTAAAAAGTTGCCGGTTGTTGATGGAAAACGTCTCGTGGGTTTGGTTTCGCTCACAGATATAGCACGTTTTCAGCCCCAAGTGATAAAAATACTGAAACAACTTGCCATGAGACAAGCAACACCAAAAAGCATGAAAAAAGTTATAGACTATTATGTGGTCTAAAATTTTCTGCTACAATTCTTATTGAAAATTCGCAAGTTTAATATTCAGAGTCGGAATAAAACCGTTGCTGGGATTAATATGAAGAGAAAAATTTTGTGTTCACTATTGCTTTTGCTGCTGGTACCTTTACTTGTAACGAAAACAGCGACAGCAAGCATAGAGCATTTCGCTTGGATAAACTCTTCAGTAGGTGAAGATTTGTATTACCACCAAAATGTTGTTGCTTATGAAACAGAGACTTGGTGGAATATTTCGATAAGTATATACAACGATTATCTAACTCCTCCTCCGCCACCACGCATAAATATGCCTGTCAACATCACAGCGATAAAAGTGTATTTTGATTGGGGCAAATGGTATAACTATACGTTTGACACTCCTGTTCGGATGGAACCCCTTGAAGTCAAGGTTTTCAATGTGGGAAATGTAACACCGCCATTGACTGTTGCTCCTGAAACCTGGGTACACTCATACACTGTTTATGTAGAATATACCGTTGAAGGTGATACAGCTCCACGAATGGATTGGTATTGGAGGGGTAGCAACTTCGCAGTTATGTCTGAAGCTCACTTTGATAGTTTTCAACTCTACAATAAGCTCAAAGGCTTTATGACAAGTATAACAATACCGCCTTCTGCAATCAACGCAACCGAAGCACAGGTTCTTTTCGTCAAAGCTTATATGGAGTATACCATAGGAAGGCAATATTTCACAAATGGAGACTTTGAAAATGCGAAGACATGCTTCCAAAATGCAGACCAATATTTCACCGAAGCTCTTGACGCCTGGAACGAAAAAGGAACAAATTTTGAGGATGCAATGCTAGATTATTATGATTCATTGGCGGATGCACAACGTATTCAAGCTAATGCTGCACTAAACAACTCGTACGGATGGATTTTCTTCGGGATAGGCTGGATACTGATCGGTGTCGGAATAATAGTTTACGGTGCCAGAAAACCGAAAGCTCCCTAAAATTGCCGAGCTGCACCTCTTTATTTTTCTACCATAGATTGAAATGTGTTTAAATAATCAAGCTTACTTGACTAATGGTAAAGGTAGCTGCTGAACTATAATGAAAAAAACATTAGTGTTTAAGGTTGACCCGAAAAACCCAGAAAATAATGCTATTCGTTTGGCAGCCAACATTATCAAGAAAGGCGGTTTGGTGGCTTTTCCAACAGAAACAGTTTATGGTTTGGGGGCAGACGCATTAAATGCAAAAGCCGTTTTAGCTTTGTTTGAAGCCAAAAAAAGACCATTGGATAATCCACCAATAGTGCATGTTGGAAAAATAGAAAACATATACAAACTGGTGAAGGAGATTCCGCCAAAAGCTGACATGCTCATGCGAAGGTTTTGGCCTGGACCCTTAACTTTAATTTTTAAACGTTCTAGCGTTGTGCCAAGCGTGACGGTTGCAGGTTTGGATACTATTGCAATTCGAATGCCGAGACACAACGTTGCCTTAGCATTGTTAAGAGAAAGCAACTGTCCAATAGCGGCTCCAAGTGCAAACCTTGCTGGAAAACCAAGCCCCACATCTGCAGAGCATGTTCTCGAAGATCTTAACGGTAGAATAGACGCAATTTTAGATGCTGGACTCACGCGTATTGGGGTGGAATCAACAGTTTTAGACATGACTGTTGAGCCTCCACAAATTTTGCGTCCAGGCGGAACCCCCTACGAAGATTTAAAGAAAATTCTAGGCAATGTGGAACTTCATCCAGTGGCAATTGCTGATAGGGAAGTAGCCATTGAGAAAGCCCGTTCGCCCGGCGTAAAACATAAGCATTATGCTCCAAACGCTGAAGTGGTTTTGGTGGAGGGGGAAGCCTCAAAAATTGTGGGTAAAGTGAAGGAGCTTGTGGATTTTTATAAACAAGAGAATAGGCGGGTTGGCGTTCTTACAACGGACGAAAACTTTGACTGTTATAGGGCTGATGTTGTAAAGTCTCTTGGAAGCAGAAAAAACTTGACAGTAATTGCGAATAACCTCTTTAGACTTTTAAGGGAATTCGATTCCGAAAAGGTTGATGTTATAGTTGCCGAGGGTTTGCCAATGGAAGGGCTGGGTTTGGCTGTTATGAATAGGCTTAGGAAGGCTGCTGGATACAAAATTTTTAAAGCATGAGCTTAGAAAAGTTTATATTTAAGTGTTTTTCGTGTAAAATTCTGCTTGTTTCAGCTTAACAATCATAACGCATAAAAGGCTTATGAGGAGGTGATGGAAAATGGCTGCTGTACCTTCAGGAACCGTTCCCGTCTTGGTGTTGAAGGAAGGAACTGGAAGAACAACGGGAAGGGAAGCGCAAAGAAACAACATTATGGCTGCGAAAATAATAGCCGAAACCATTAAAACCACTTTGGGACCGAAGGGCATGGATAAGATGCTTGTCAGCAGCTTCGGAGACGTTTCAATAACAAACGACGGCGCAACAATAATGAAGGAGCTTGACGTGCAGCATCCAGCAGCCAAAATGCTTGTTGAAGTTGCAAAAGCCCAAGACAACGAAGTGGGCGACGGAACAACAACAGCGGTGGTTTTGGCTGGAGAACTTCTAAGTAAGGCTGAAAACCTTCTAGACCAGAACATTCACCCCACAGTCATCATTGACGGATACAAGAAAGCCAGCGAAAAAGCCCAAGAAGTTTTGGAGAAAATGGCAATTCCCATAAGCATTAAGGATGACGAACGCTTAATAGATGTGGCTATCACCTCCATGGGAAGCAAAGGCATTACAGTGGCGAAAGAGCACTTTGCCAAGTTGGCAGTAGAAGCCGTTAAGCAGGTTACAGAAGAAAAGGATGGAAAGCTCAAAGCGGATATTGACTTAATAAAAGTTTTGAAAAAGCATGGAAAAAGCCTTGAAGAAACAGAGCTTGTCAGGGGCATGGTTATAGATAAAGAGGTTGCCCACCCACAAATGCCAAAACTTGTCACAAAAGCAAAGATTGCTTTGCTTAATGCCAAGCTTGAGATTGAGAAGACGGAGTTTGACGCAAAAATAAACATCGAAAGTCCAGAGCAGATGAAACTCTTTTTAGATGAAGAAGAACGCATGCTAAAGGAGATGGTTGACAAAATTGCCGAGACAGGCGCTAATGTTGTCTTCTGTGAGAAGGGTATAGACGATGTTGCATTGCACTTCTTGGCAAAACGAGGCATTCTGGCAGTCAAAAATGTCAGCAGCAGCGACATGGAAAAACTTGCTAAGGCTACTGGAGGCAAGATAATGGCAAGCGTTAAGGAGTTAACGGCTGATGTGCTTGGAGAAGCAAAAATTGTGGAAGAAGTCAAGATTGGCGACGACAAGCTTGTTTATGTGCGAGAGTGCAAGAATCCGAAAGCTGTTACGATAGTTGTCAGAGGCGGAACAGAACATGTCGTAGACGAGGCTGAACGTTCACTGCATGACGCCTTATGTGTGGTGAGAAACGCCATTGAAGACGGCAAAATTGTTGCTGGCGGCGGCGCTCCAGAGGCACATGTTGCAAGACACTTGAGGGAATATGCGGTTAAGGTTGGAGGAAGAGAACAGTTAGCTATTGAAGCCTTTGCTGATGCCATTGAGGCTATTCCTTTGACTTTGGCTGAAAATGCTGGTTTAGACCCAATTGACATTATGGTTGCTTTAAGAGCCAAACATGAAAGCGCAACATCACCATCCTACGGCGTGGATGTCTTTTCTGGCAAAGTTAGAGACATGCTTGAACTGAACGTTGTTGAGCCTTTGCGTGTAAAACAGCAAGTGGTCAAGTCAGCTACAGAAGCAGCTAACATGATATTGAAAATTGATGATTTGATTGCAGCGAAGGGCATGGAAAAAGAAGCCAAGGAGAAGAAACCCTCTAAAGGACCATCAGAGTACGGCGGCGAAGAATACTAAAAACCCAAAATTTTTCCTTTTTTACATTTATTTTTGATAGTTAAGCTATTTTTCTACTCCAAAATCCGCTTCACGTATTTTACGTTGGTGGCAATATAGAGAATGTTTCCACAAGCCTTAAAACTGAAATGTTAAAAATAATGAGCGATGTAGTATGAAAAAGATTCTATTGCCGACATTTGTGGTTATTGTTCTAATAAGCGCCTTGGTTGCAGCAACTAAGGTTCAGTGGACAAAAGCTGGTGGTGGAACCATTTACATTAATGCTGATGGTTCTGTTGAGGGCGCAGATAAAATCTTTAGTTCAGATAACGTCACATATACTTTCTTAGGAGACATTAACGATTCTATTGTGGTTTTGAGAAGCAACATAACAATCGATGGGGCCGGTTTTACGCTTAACGGCACCGAAGCTGAGTTATGGTATGGGTTCCAGATAGAAGGTTACACGGTTGCTGTTAACGTGACAATCCGAAATGTGAACATAGTAGGTTGCGAGGTTGGCATAGGCTTGATTAGCACCAACGATAACAAAGTCTTAGAATGTAATATAACAGATTGCAATTATGGCATTTGGAGCAGTGAGACTTGGGATAATATCATTTCTGGAAATGTCATATCAAACAATACTTGTGGCATCTATTTCGATACGACTTTCGATAACGAGGTGTTTGGAAATAACATAACAGATAACGACAATGGAGTCTGGCTCAGCGCATCCTCTTCAAATAATAAGTTTCACCATAACTACTTCATTAACAACATCAACCAAACACAAATTGAGTCAGGTGAGGTTTATCCTTCAAATGCTTGGGATGACGGCTATCCTTCAGGCGGCAACTATTGGAGCGATTACGAAGAACGTTATCCAGGCGTTGGAGATGCTTACAGTGGTCCAAATCAAGACGTGCCTGGTAGCGACGGATTTTGGGATGACCCATACGTAATAGCTGAAAACAATCAAGACAACTACCCAATAGTTCCAGAATTTTCATTATTGATTAACGTTTCACTTTTTATGATAGCAACACTATCCATAGTCATGATTTACAGAAGAAAGCAGAACATTTAACCACGCAACTCCTTCTTTTTCTTGTCTTTTCTTCATATTTTTGGCGTAAAAATCAACCAATACGGGTAGCCCCTCTCTAGATTTTTTCACAAGATTACGTGATTGCCTAGTTTTCTTTTTAAGTCCAAAAGTTGCATATAACAAGATAATTAATGCAATTAGACCCAGAATGTGGGCTACGGGGTAGCCTACATCAGAACGGCGACTAAACGCCAACCAAACATCTCCTTGAAGATAAGCGTCATAAACTCTAACTATCATGGCTGAAGAGTAAATGACAACAACCGCAATTAGCAAATAAAACTTTAAACTATGTTTTTGTCCTTGAACTTGGTTTTTCAAAGGCTTTCACATCTTATTTTAGCATGGGCATTTTGATGCCTTTCTCTTTGGCTATCTTCTTTGCTTTCTCATAGCCTGCATCCGCATGCCTCACTATGGCTGTTCCAGGGTCTGTTGTTAGGACTGTTGTTATGCGTTTTTCTGCTTCTTTTGTGCCGTCAGCCACCAAACACATGCCAGCATGGATACTATAGCCTATGCCTACTCCGCCGCCGTGGTGAACGCTAACCCATGTGGCGCCGCCAACTGCGTTAATTAAAGCGTTAAGGATTGGCCAGTCTGCAATTGCGTCGCTTCCGTCCATCATGCCTTCTGTTTCACGGTTTGGTGAGGCAACGCTTCCACCGTCTAGATGGTCCCTTCCAATCCATATGGGTCCGCTGAGGCTTCCGTCCGCAACCATGTCATTCATTATTTTTCCGAAGCGGGCTCTCTCGCCGAAGCCAAGCCAACAAACCCTTGCGGGCAATCCTTGAAACTTGACTTGTTCTTTTGCCTTTTGTATCCAACGGCACAACTCTTTATTGTAGGCGAATTCCTTCAAAATAACATCGTCAAGCGTGTAAATGTCTTCTGGGCTGCCCACAAGCGAAGTCCAACGGAATGGTCCTCTGCCTTCGCAGAACATTGGTCGGATATAGCGTTGGACAAAGCCTGGATAGGCAAAGGCGTCTTTGAATCCAGCGTTGTAGGCTTGCTGTCTTAGGTTGTTGCCATATTCGAAGGCTATGGCACCCTTCTCCACCATTTTAACCATGGTCTCCACTTGAAGGCGCATGCTTTCGCTTGCCAGCCGCAAATACTCTTTTGGATCGTTTAAGCGCAGTTCATCCGCCTCTTCCTTGGATAAGCCAGCTGGATAATAGCCGTTTAATGGGTCGTGGGCTGAAGTTTGGTCTGTTAAAACGTCTGGGATTATTCCCCGTTTTAATAGTTCCGGGTGCACTTCGGCTGCGTTGCCTAATAAGCCTATGCTTCTTGGGATTCCGTCTCGTTTTGCTTCTAACGCCAGTTTTACTGCTTCGTCTACGTCGTCAGTCCACATTTCCAAATATTTGTGTTTAAGCCTTCTTTCAATGGCTCGCTTGTCGATTTCCACAACTAATGCAACGCCATCATTCATTGTAACGGCTAAGGGTTGGGCTCCGCCCATTTCGCCCAAACCAGCAGTTAAAACAAGTTTTCCACGTAGGGAACCATCGAAATGTTCTTTGGCTACGGCAGCCAAAGTTTCATATGTGCCTTGCAGTATTCCTTGTGTGCCAATATAAGCCCATGAGCCAGCAGTCATCTGTCCAAACATAATCAAGCCCTTCTGTTCTAACTCGTAAAAATAGTCCCATGTAGCCCATTTTGGCACGAGCATGGCATTAACGATTAAGGCTCTGGGCGCCCACTCATGGGTTTTGAAAACGGCTACTGGTTTGCCGCTTTGAACAAGCATGGTTTCGTCGGGTTCAAGCTCAATTAAAGTTTCAACAATACGCTCGAAACATTTCCAGCTTCTTGCAGCCCTCCCAGTTCCGCCATAAACAATAAGCTTCTCAGGGTCTTTAGCCACTTCGGGATCCACAACGTTATAGAGCATTCGCAGTATGCCTTCAATCTGCCAGTTTTTACAATGCAGTTCTGGACCAGTCAAACATTTTACAGGTCTTTCAACCTTCAAAGGGACACGTCTCCAATAGAATGGAGAAGGAAGAGAATATTAATAATTGTTGCTAATTTATTCTTCTTCTCTCATCATTGGGAAATCGCTTTGGCTTGCTTCCTTATCTATAACTATTCTGCCATTCTTAATCACTTTATCAACAAGGTTCACGCCAAAATGATAGCCCAAAAACTTGTGGTTTGGCACATCTAAAACGATTATGTCAGCTTTTTTGCCAACCTCTAAACTTCCAACTTCATTAGCCCTTCCAATGGCGTAGGCAGCGTTAATTGTAGCGGCAGTTAAGGCTTCAGCAGACGTTAACTTCATGAAATGACAGGCAAAGGCTATAACTAACTGCATGTTCTCAACCAAACAGCTTGGGTTAAAATCTGTGCCTAGGGCTATTGGAACACCTAAATCAATCATCAACCTTGCATCTGCATACTTTCCAAGCATTAAGCTGAAGGCTGCTGCTGGAAGCAAAACTGCAATTACGTTTTTATTTCCCATGGCTTTTAAGCCTTCAACAGAAGAGAAAAGCAAGTGGTCTGCGGAAACTGCGCCGACATCCGCCGCAAGTTCGGCTCCGCCCAAAGTGCTCATTTCGTCAGCGTGAATTTTAGGCTTTAAACCAAAATTTTTTCCAACAACCAAAATGCGCTTGCTCTGCTCCAAACTGAAAACGTTCCTTTCGCAAAAAACGTCGCAAAACTCTGCTAATTTTTTCTCAGCCACTTTTGGAAGGGTTTCCTCAACTATTAGGTTTACGTAATCATGTGGATTAGCCTTATATTCTGGTGGGATGGCGTGGGCGCCAAGAAATGTTGGAACAACATCCACGCAATGCAGTTGGTTAATGCGTTTTATGGCTTCTAAAATTTTTAATTCATCCTTTGTTGTTAGTCCATAGCCGCTTTTGGCTTCAACAGTTGTGGTGCCATACTCTAACATAGCATCTAATCTTTTGAGACCAGAATCCACAAGCTTTTCAACACTTGCTTTTCTGGTTTCCCTCACAGTTTTTAGTATGCCACCGCCACTGCTTAGAATTTCCATGTAAGAGGCGCCTTCCACTCGCATTTGAAATTCGTCTTCACGAAAACTTGCAAAAACAAGATGCGTATGCGGGTCCACAAAGCCTGGCATAACAGTTTTTCCGTGGGCGCTTATTACGGTTTCAGCTTTGAAAGCCTTTGTCACTTCTGCGGTTTTTCCAACAGCAATTATCCTTCCATCCTTCACGGCTAAGGCGCCATGGTGTATTATTCCAAGCTCTCGCATTTGCTTGCCAACGAATGGTTTTTGGCTTGCTCCAGCCAATGTGATAAGCTCATCAGCATTAACAATAAGCAAGTCTACCTTTTCTCTTGCTTTTGCTTTTGTTTTACTCAAATTCACCGCCTTTCTCAATGGCGTTTTGTATGGCTATCTCTAACACTCGATTTTCGGTTAAGTTGTCAATTTTCAAATAATATGTGGCTATGTCAATAAGTGCTTTTAATGGCGCCATACCGCAAAATTCTGAACTCAAAATTGGAACGTTATAGCGGTCAGCCTCGATTTTAAGCAGTTCAAAAACACGGTAAAGTGGAGTTTTTTCAAAATCGCTTATGCTCATGCCTATCTGAGTAATGTTTTTCTCTGGAATGTAGGCGGCCATGGCTTTAACATTTGAAAAACCACCCTTCTTCGCATGCAAAGCCTTAGCAATCTTCTTCGCAACATTCAAATCGGCAGTGCCAATGTTAACGTTAAAACCAGCCATAACTTTCCTTGCGCCTGTTATTGTTGCGCCAGCAGTTGGATGAGGCTTGGCTGGACCGAAATCCGGTTTGCGTTCAGGTTTAACAATATTTTCCGCCAAGCGTTCATATTCGCCTTCCCTTATCCAATCCAAATCCCTACGCTCGTTTTTTGAAGCTGCCTCACCATAAAGATAAACGGGAACACCACATTTCTCTGCCAAGGTTTTTCCAAAATTCCTCGCAACAACAACACAATCTTCCATCGTAACGTTTTTTATTGGTATGAAGGGTACCACATCAACAGCCCCTATTCTTGGATGTTGCCCCTTATGTTTTCGCATGTCAATCAATTCTATGGCTTTTATGGCAGATTTCAAAGCAGCTTCAAACACTGATTTTTTATCACCTACAAAGGAAACAACTAAGCGATTATAGTAGTCGTCGAAAGTATAGTCCAAAAGAAAAGCATTCTTGGTTGCTTTGATTTCTTTAAGGATTAAATCGACAATTTTAGGGTCTGAAGTGCTGAAGTTTGGTACACATTCGATTATTTCTTTCGTTACGCCTTCCCCCTTAAGCACACTAACTCTTAAGCTAGCCTTTACTATCAAAATAGAAGACTTATATGTGTTTAACCAGAAACTAACCAAAATCAGAACAACAACCGTGATTTTAACTCGCCAAAGAGGAGAGAAAAGGCTTGAGTTCGGAACTGGAGTTTGAAGTGCCAACATGGAACCAAATATACAAAATGCTCTTGAATTTGGCGGATAAAATTCGAAAAAACGGTTTCAAACCAGACATAATCGTCGGCGTTTCCAGAGGAGGATGGCCCCCAGCCAGAGTCCTATCAGACCTGATGGATAATCCTAACTTGGCAAATGTTAGAGCCGAATTCTATTTGGGAGTGGCGGAAACAAAGGGCGAGCCAACCCTAACGCAGCCCGTTTCTGTGGATGTTGCGGATAAAAAGGTGCTTGTTGTGGATGAGATTGCGGATACTGGTCAAAGTTTAAAGTTGGTTAAGGAACACATTATTGGGCAAGGTGCTAAAGAGGTTAAAATAGCCACGGTTTATTACAAGCCTTGGAGCATAATTAAGCCAGACTATTATGAGAAAGAGACAAGCCGTTGGGTTGTTTTTCCATGGGAGATAAAGGAAACAGTTCACAAAATCGTTAAAAAATGTAAGGAGAAAGGAAAACCTTTTGAGAATGAGACTGCAAAACTTGTGAAGGCTGGAATACCCAAAGAGCTTGTTGACAGGTTTTTGAAGGAAATAGTTGGGGAAGAATGATTGCTTAAACAAATAAAAGAATATGGAAAATACCTTCTAATAACAGGCTTTAAAAATGTCAAAATTGAGAACGCAGAAGAATTCTTAAAAGTAATAAACAAGGAAAAGCCTTCAGATGTTGAAATTCAATTTTTCGATGCAAAACTTGTTGCAACATGGCAACATCTATACTTTGCAGCCATAAACGCCTTAACGGCATTCAAAAACAAAACGAACATTTCAAAAAGCCTTGCCATGGAAATGCTGCTTTACGCTTCTGCTCAACGTCAAATTAGAAAAGCCATGGAAATTTTGGGGATTAAGGCTGACACTTCGGAAATGGCGGTTTTTATAATTGGAGAAAAACCCGACATAGTGAAATCAACATTACAAATGGTTTCAAAACATGTTAATGCAAAAGAGGATGAGTCGGTTCTTGACTTATCAAAAAGAAAAATTGAGCTTATCAGAAAAACCTTTGGAATCTTAGAATTAGAACTTAAAACGGTTATGAAGAATGATGATTTAGAAGAAGCCTTAACAAGCCTCGTAATTGAAAGGATGGCTTTGCTGGCAACCCAACGCTAATTCATAACACTTTTTCCTTCATAATCGCCAAAATCTCATCGGGTTTTATTACGGATAATCCAGTTAATCCACCCACAACCTCCACTAAAAGAATTTTGTCTGGATTATTTAAGTTAACTTCCCTTTCAATGTTTGCCGCAGCTGCCTCGATAATGTCTCTGGTGGATGTTTCTGTAAAACGCTTTTCAACAGTTACACGAAAAGTTTCGCTTTTTCCAATTTTTGAGCCGAGTTCTGTGGCGACTCGTTGGATTTCGCCTAAATCTGTGCGGACAACCTTTTCAATTGGAATTATTCTTAAAATGTAGCGAAACTCATAGGGACGTTCTTGGAGGATTCCCCTAAACTTTCTTATTACCTCAAAGGGGTCAAAAGCAGTTTTTGCAGCAATTAAACCCGCCACGCCAGTCTTATCAACGGTAGGTGCAGAATCGCCTACTTCTCCAAGCAAATACCACAATTCCGAACATGCTTCATCCTCATTTCCACGGGATGTGGTGGCTAAAAGGTTAAAATCTCTAAGCATAACCACCCCTCTTTGAAAGCCTAATTAATTGTTATTTGTTCTCAGGTAAATTTAACGTTTCAATAATTGGTCAGCGCAGGTTAGTGGCTTTTTCACAGCTTTTGGCTCCCAGCCGTCGCCTCACATCATCCCAAAATACATTATTATTTCACAAATTTATCTGTTTTGAAATTTTCAAGCAACATGCTTAAATTTTAGCAGTGAAACTTCACTAATCTAAAACTAAGAAGAGGCGAAACATCATGCAAAGAAAACCTGCCATAGCAGTTCATGGAGGAGCTGGAACTTGGCAGCCGGAAAGAAGCCAAGCTGGTTTGGCGGGCGTTAAAAAGGCTGCGGAAAAGGGCTTTGAAATTTTGAAAAATGATGGAACCGCCTTAGACAGCGTCATGGAAGCTGTTGCAGTCTTGGAAGATGAAGGCGTTTTCAATGCGGGTTACGGCTCAAGTTTAAACATAGAGAAGGAAATCGAAATGGAAGCATCCATAATGGATGGAAAAACACTGCAGGCGGGCGCTGCTGGACTCTTGAAAGACATCAAGAATCCAGTTCGTTTAGCAAGGATTGTCATGGAAAAAACGGACCACGTGTTCGTAGTCGGCGAAGGCGCAGAAAAACTTGCAAAACTCTATAACTTGGAAAGAAGAAATCCGCTGACTGAACTTAGGTTGAAATATTATGAACAGCAGAAGAAAGCGTTGCTTGATGGAAAATTTGAACTTCCAAAACTCGCCGAGCTGATAAAAGAGCACCCAGAAATTTTTCAGCTTGAAACCGTGGGGGCGGTAGCCATAGACAAAAATGGAAATGTAGCGGCTGCAACATCCACTGGAGGATTCCCCTTAAAACTGCCAGGAAGAATTGGCGATTCTCCACTGATTGGATGCGGCAATTATGCGGATAATCATGCTGGGGCATGCTCAGCCACCGGCGTAGGCGAAATTGCAATAAGGCTTGTTTTGGCGAAGACAGCTTGCAATTATATGGAGAATGGGAAAACGGCGCAGGAGGCTGCTGAAATGGCAATAAACCTTGTCAACAAAAGAATAACATCCACATACAACAGTATGGGGCTAATTGCCATCGACACTCATGGAAGGATTGGCGCAGCCCACAATTCGCCGAACTTGTGCTGGGCGTATATAACATCAGAAATGAAAGAACCCGTAGCTTCTTTAACGGCTAAAATAGTAAAATAAGCGTTTAAAGGCATGGAGAAACAGGACTTATTGGTTTTGATTCTCGACGCCTGCCGAACAAAAACGTTTAAAATATCGTTAGGCATGTTTCCTAAAGCACCAAAACTGGTAGGGAGGTGAAAAAATGCGAGAGGAAGAGGAATGGGAAGAGGAAGAATGGGAAGAAGGAGAAGAGGAAGAGTGGGAAGAAGAGGAATGGTGAGAATTACAAGCTTGTAAAAGTTTTTGCACTTTTCTTTATTACTGTAATCATGTGTAATTTTTCAGCAATTAATTTTAAGCAGAAGTAAAAGAAGTAATTCTGGTATGTGAGTTAAGGATGATTGCAAACAAAGTAAAGAAACGCCACTTGTTACTCTTTAGTTTTCTCATGGTTGGTCTTATTCTGTTTCTCATCGGTATCGCCTTGTTTAGAAGTGAGCAAAATCCGGCACCAGAAGAATTTCGTTTAATCTTTTACCTTTCCATACTTGGAACTGTTATCTTTGCTGTTTTGTTAGTAGTTGGAATAATGTATTTAGGAAGATTAAGGATATTATCTAAAAGAAACGAAACAAAACACTTTTTATTCTCATGAGCATTCATTAGCGGTTTAACCATGACGAGAGTTGCAGTATTAGACGCTTACAAGTGCAAACCAAAACGTTGCGGTAGATTATGCCATCGCTTCTGCCCCATAGTCCGCACTCACGTGGAAGCCATAAGATTTGAAAAAGACAAACCCGTGATTGTGGAGTCTCTTTGCACTGGATGCGGAATATGCGTAAAAAAGTGTCCCTTCAAAGCCATATCCATAGTAAACCTTCCAGACGAGCTAGAAAAGGAGTGCAGCCACCGCTTCGGAGAAAACACTTTCAAACTTTATAGACTTCCAACGCCTTCGCCTGGCACAGTTTTGGGGTTGCTTGGACAGAATGGAATAGGCAAAACAACAACCCTCAAAATTTTTTCAAACGAGATTAAAATAAATCTTGGAAACTACAACCAACCGCCAAACTGGGACGAAATTATCCGCCATTTTAGAGGCTCAACCCTTCAGGAATATTTTCAAAAAATGGCTGAAGGCAAACTTAAGGTTTCGCACAAACCCCAGTATGTGGATAAAATTCCGAAAGTTGTTTCTGGAAACGTCGGAGAACTGCTGGAAAAAGTGGATGAACGAAAGAAACTGGAAAAAATCGCAGAGCATCTTGAACTTAAACGGCTTTGGAGCCGACCCCTGGAAGTTTTAAGCGGAGGCGAACTGCAACGTGTAGCAGTTGCCGCAGCAATTTGCCGCGAAGCCGACGTTTACCTTTTCGACGAACCATCAAGCTATTTAGACGTAAAACAAAGGTTGGAAGTTGCCAAAGCCATAAGAAGCCTAAAAAACGATGAACAAACAGTAATTGTGGCAGAACACGATTTGGCAATACTGGATTATTTGTCAGACCAAATCTGCATCTTCTATGGAGAACCAGGCGTTTATGGCGTTGTCTCAAACGTTCACGGCGTTAGAACAGGCATAAACATTTACCTGCAAGGCTACATTCCAGACGAAAACGTCCGCTTTAGAAAAGAAGCCGTAATATTCCATGAAAAGCCACCAACCGTAAGTTTTGGCGCCGGCGAAACCTTACTGAAATGGGAGGAAATGACCAAATCCTATGAAGGGTTTAGGCTTGAGGTTCAATCTGGAGAAATAAAAAGAGGAGATATCATCGGAATTTTGGGACCTAATGGAATAGGAAAAACTACCTTCGTAAAAATTTTGGCTGGAGTAGAAGAAGCTGATGGTGGAGTGAAATTTGGCGAATTAGAAGTGAGCTATAAGCCTCAGTACATCTCCGCAGAATATGAAGGCACAGTTCAAGAACTTTTAATGAGCGTTGCAAAAGAAAATTTCTCCTCAAGCTGGTACAGAACGGAAATCCTCCAACCATTAAAGATAGATGTGCTTTTAGACAGAAATGTCATGGAACTCAGCGGAGGCGAATTGCAGAAAGTTGCCATAGCTGCATGCCTATCCCGCAAGGCTGAAATTTACTTATTAGACGAACCAAGCGCCTATTTGGATGTGGAAGAAAGATTAAACATGGCAAGAGCGATTCGAAGAGTTATCGAAACCCACAATGTAGCAGCCTTCGTCGTTGAACACGATGTGGTTGCCCAAGACTTCATAGCCGACCACCTCATGGTTTTTACTGGAACCCCCGGAATTAAGGGCACTGCAAATTCGCCAACAAGCCTAAGAGATGGAATGAACATGTTTTTGAAGGAAATGGAAGTTACTTTCAGAAGAGACCCGACAACGAAGAGACCAAGAGTTAATAAGGATGGCTCGAAGCTTGACAAGTTTCAAAAGGAAATTGGGGAATACTATTATGTGCGTTTCACTGCACCAATGAAATGGCTTGGTAAAACATGAAGAAAATAAGAGAAAACGAAAAAGAATTGTTGGAAGCTGCTTCCAAAGCGATGGATAGGGCTTATGTGCTTTGGGGCTTTAAGGTGGGAGCTGCTGTGCTTGTAGAGGACGGCAAAATTTATGAAGGCTGCAATGTTGAAAGCTGGATTTCTGGACTTGGAACATGTGCTGAAAGATGCGCCATCGACCACGCCATTCTCCATGGTAACCGAAAAATCGAAGAAATAGCCATAGTCATGGATAAAGAAAACAAAAATGAACCAATATCTTGCGGTGCTTGCCTTCAATACATCAGTGATTTTGCAAAAAATCCCAAAATTAAAATTGTTACGGCAAAAACAGAAAGAGGCAAAATCTTGTTTGAAACCGTTAAAGTAAAAAGTCTCGAAGCGCTCTTGCCCAATCCCTTCAGAAAATGAACAAAAACAACCGAAAACCGTAGTTAAATTAAATAGATAGCTGAACCATACCATTAGAAATGTTGTTGACGCAAGAGTGCCGGTGAAAAACAAGTGGTGGCTCAAACAACCTTCGAAGAAATTAGCGCTTCCGACTTTTTCTACCGTAATCGGGATATTGCTGGCTTTACCAACCCATCCAGAGCAATTTTTGCAGCCATAAGAGAGTTAGTCGAAAACTCTTTGGATGCCGCCGAAAGCCTAAAAATACCACCAGACATTTACGTGAGGCTTTCTTATGAGGGGGAAGCCAGCAAAGAAACCCAAATTTACCGATTGAGGGTTGAGGACAATGGCATTGGGGTTCCTCCACGGCATATTCCATCCGCCTTTGGACAGGTGCTTTACGGCTCAAAGTATAAGCTGAAGCAGCAGAGGGGAACCTTTGGTTTAGGCGGGAAAATGGCGCTTTTGTATGGTCAAATTACGACTCATCAGCCAGCCACCATAATTTCAAGCACTGGCATAACGAAAATTTACATGTATAAGCTTATGATTGACATACAAAGAAACCGCCCCATAATCCTTGACAGAAAAATCTTGTTAAACAAGGAAGCGTGGCGGGGAACCATCGTTGAATTCACCTTAGAAGGCGACTATTTCAGGGCTATGCCAAAAATTTTGGATTATTTTAAACAGACAGCTATGGTGAACCCATACGCAAATTTGACCTTTGTTGACCCAAAAGGAAGGCTTTACAAGTTTACAAGAGTAACAAAGGAGATGCCGGAACCACCAAAAGAGACGAAACCGCATCCTTACGGTGTTGATGTGGAACTCCTTCAAAGGCTTATACAGATAACCCCCCACAAAAATATGCTTGATTTTTTGAAAAACCATTTCCACAGAGTCGGAGAAGTCACAGCCCAAAAGTTTTTGGAGTTCAGCAACATAAGCCCCTCAAAAAACCCCAAGAAGCTTACTCACGAAGAAATTGTTAGATTAATGCACATGCTCAAAAGGTTCAAGGATTTCTTGGCGCCAGATGCAAGCTGTCTATCGCCTTTGGGTGAAGAGTTGCTAAAAGCGGGGATAATGAAGGAGCTTAAACCAGAGTTTGTGGCTGTTCACCAGCGCAAACCAGCAACTTATGCGGGACATCCCTTCATTGTTGAAGTTGGAATAGCCTACGGCGGAGAAATTCCAAAAAAGGATGGGTTCCTAATTTACCGTTTTGCTAATAGGATTCCACTACTTTATGATGAAGCCAGCGATGTTTCAGTTAAAGTGATAGAGGCAATGAATTGGCGCAGATACAAAGTGACGCCAGACATGCCCATCGCCATAATGGTTCACATTTGCAGTACAAAGGTTCCATACAAAACCGTTGGCAAAGAATTTATCGCTGACAGACCAGAGGTTAGAAGGGAAATAGCCAACGGCCTCAGAGAGGTTGCCCGCCAAATCCAACATTTCTTAACAAGAATAGAGCATGTGGATAGAGAAAAGAAAAGATTGGGCGTTTTTAGTAAGTATTTGCCAAAAATAGCCCAGTTTTCAGCCAAATTAGCGGGTAAAGAGAAACTTCCAGATATTGATAAGTTGTTGAGGAGTGTGAGACGATTTGGAGCAGAAGAAACATAAAATCAGCATTATGGAAAAGCGGAAAGAAGTCTTAGCAAGCTTAGAAAACCTCGGGCTTAAAACCTATGAGCAGCTTGATAGCGGATATTTCCCATCAATAACAATGCCAAGCCGCTCAACAGAAAACATCCACTATGACCCGCAACTGAGACAATACATTTTAGGAAATAAGACTGTTCGAAGAAGCGCCCGCAACATCCGCCACTTAAAACCCTTCACACAACTCATTTGGGCGGCGCTCTTCTCTCATGAACTCACTTCGCAGAGGAAAACTTCCACTTTAAGGGATGTTTATTATTCAGCCCAAGCCTATGAGATGACATTTACAGATCAGGAAGAATCAAATAATATTGTAACAGATTTGGAAACAGTTTTAGGATTTTCAAGAGAAGATTTCAGCATTTTCCCAGAGGAACGTTCGGCTGTTTTCGGCGACTTAACTATAGAATATACGGTGCCAGGCTATGAGGGAAGAACCCTAAATTTGACTTCGCATCCAGACGGCGTCCTCATTGGACCAGCATTGACTTCTGCGGAATTCGTGAAAACAACAGCAGACAAGGTCATAGCCATAGAGAAGGGCGGCTTATTCACACGCTTTATAGAAGAAAACGTGCACAAAAAGTTTAATGCTATACTCGTTTTAACGGCGGGACAAGCACCAAGAGCCACAAGACACTTCATTAGAAGACTAAATCAGGAACTGAATCTTCCAGTTTACATTTTTACGGATGGCGACCCATGGGGAATGCACATAGCCATGGTAATAATCTCTGGTTCAGCCAACGCAGCCCACCTAAGAGAACTAAATACACCAGACGCAAAATGGAGCGGTGTTTGGGCAACAGACATAGTCAATTATAAATTGCCAACAGACCCATTGGACGAGGTGGATATGAAGAGGCTTTATGAATTGCAGCGAGACCCCCGCTACAAAGACCCCCTGTGGCAAAGGGAAATCAAAACCTTTATGAAAATTAGGAAGAAGGCTGAGCAAGAAGCCTTCAGCAGATATGGATTAACCTACATAGTTGATGAATATTTGCCAGAAAAACTTGAAGAGGAAAAGTGAAGCCCTAAGGGAAATTTAAAATAACCGTTTATGTCTTTATGTAAAAGCCATTAGAAACGAAGAAGAGGCTAAAGATATGAGTGAAGGAGAAGCTGGTTTCGGAATGGCATTGGCTGAAAGATTCTTTGGTTTGTTAATTATGATTATTGGCGCCTTGGCTACATACTTCACGTTTACGAGTTTTAATGATTTGGGAGCCTACACTGGACTTTTCGGATTCCTAAGCATTGTTTTGTTAGCGTTGGGCGTTTTAATGTTAACTGCCAAAACAGAATAGCACTAAGCCGTATGTGTATTGGGAATGGTTTATTTATTATTGAATGCCTATTAAACCGTTAGTTTGTTCACTGCTAGAAAAAGAGGATGCTGCGGAAATGTCTATTCGTCAGCCTATTGTTTGCGTTCTGGGGCATGTGGATACTGGTAAGACTTTGCTTTTGGACAAAATTCGCAAGACAAGCGTTCAAGCCCGCGAGGCGGGTGGAATAACACAGCATATTGGCGCAAGCTTCTTTCCAGTTGACACGCTTAAGCAGCTTGTTGGCCCGCTTTTATCCATGGTTAAGGGTGAGTTGGAGATTCCAGGTTTGCTTGTTATTGACACCCCTGGGCATGAGGCTTTTACTAATTTGCGAAAGCGGGGTGGAAGCGTCGCCGACATAGCCATTCTTGTCATTGACATTTTGAGGGGTTTTGAGGCTCAAACTTATGAGTGTATCGAGATACTGAAGGCGCGCAAAACTCCTTTTTTGGTGGCAGCCAACAAGATAGACCGCATTCCCGGATGGAATTCTTATCCGGACACGCCTTTCATGAAGGCTTATCAAATGCAAGATACTTATGTGAAGCAAGATTTGGATAATAGGATATACGACATTATTGGGGTTTTTTCGCGTCAGGGTTTTAGGGCTGACCGTTTTGACCGCATAAGGGATTTTACGAAAACCATAGCGATTGTGCCCACAAGCGCAAAGACCGGCGAGGGCATAACAGAGCTTCTCATGGTTTTGGTTGGTTTGACACAGCAGTATTTGAAGAAGGAACTGCAGACAACAAGGGGACCAGCGAAAGGCACGGTTTTGGAGGTTAAGGAAGAACCCGGTTTAGGTTTGACGCTTAACACTATCGTTTACGATGGAATATTGCGGAAGGATGATTTGATTGTTGTTGGCGGCAAGGAAAAGCCAATCGTAACGCGGATTAGGGCTATTTTGGTTCCCAAACCATTAGACGAGATTAGGGATCCGCGGGACCGTTTTTCTTCTGTGGATTCTGTTTCTGCTGCGGCAGGAGTGAAGATTGTTGCGCCTGGTTTGGAAGGTGCCTTAGCTGGGGCGCCTTTGTATGCTGTTGGTGAAGGCGAAAAAGTGGATGATTATGTTAGGGTGGTTTCTGAGGAGATTGAGCGTATTAGGATTGCGACGGATGTTGAGGGGATTGTTTTGAAGGCGGATACGCTGGGCTCTTTGGAGGCTATTGCCGAAAACCTAAAACGTAATAATGTGCCTGTTCGGCTTGCGGATGTTGGCGACGTTTCAAAGCGGGATGTTACTGAAGCTTCTGTTGTTAAGGAGCACGAGCCTTATTTTGGGGTTGTTTTGGCTTTTAACGTTAAAATTTTGCCAGACGCCCAAGAAGAAGCAAATGCTAAAGGTGTTCAAATTTTTCAAGAGAAAATAATTTACCATTTGATAGATAATTATTTGTCTTGGCTTAAGAGTCAACGGGAAGCAAAGATTGAGCAGGAATTTGCGAATCTTGTTAAACCCGCCAAAATCCAGATAATGGAAGGCTACGTTTTTAGAAGGGCTAAGCCAGCGATAGTTGGCGTGGAAGTTTTGGCTGGAAAGATTAAGCCTAAACTTGCGCTGGTAAGGGCTGAGGACGGCGAAGAAGTGGGTGAGATACAGCAGATTCAAGAAAAAGGTAAAGCGTTATCAGAAGCGGGTAAGGGTATGCAAGTAGCAATAAGCCTAGACAAGCCCATGGTCGGAAGACACATTTTTGAAAAAGACACACTATACGTTAAGGTGCCAGAAGCCCACGCTAAGGCGTTGTTGAAAGACTTTATGGACAAGCTAACACCAGACGAGCAGGAAGCATTAAACGAGTATGTTGGCTTGATGCGGAAGAAAATGCCTTTCTGGGCAGCTTAGCAGTTAACCGCGACTTTGAGTAAACATTAAAATTGAGCCAGCCACCTAACCTTATGAACTAGGGAGAAGCCGTGGGTTTAGCGAATAGCCTTGCGGTTTTAGAATTGGCTGTTTTACTGTCGGTTTCCCAGTTTGGGTTTAGTTTCTACTGCTTTTTCGGCTCCAAGCCCAAAACGCTTGTGTTTTTGGCGTATTCACCTTACTGGTTCCAGTATCACAAAGGCAACAATTGGACACAGGTGGCCCGAGACCTTGAACTGATTAAGCTTATGGGTTTTGACGGCGTCCGCATTCATTACGAGTATGTGGTTGAGCTTGATTTGGTTGAGCTTATACTGGAGTATACGCAGCGTTTGGGTTTGAAGGTTATTTGGGCTACACATGCCACCTACTGGAATAACAAGTTTTCAACTAGGGATTTTCCAAACGAGACTATTGTGCAAAGCTATAAGGCAGAATTGCGCGTAATAGCCAATGCCTCTTCAAAATATTCGCATGTGCTTTATGTTTCGGTCTTTTATCCAATCCCGTTTCCAGCGGTGGCTGGCATAACCTATGAGGAGTGTTTGCAGCGTATAAACAGCACAGAATTCAACAACGCCATCAAGGATATTGTAGCTTTTGTCAAAAGCTTCGGCGTAAAATGTGCTGTGGAAAGCGAAGGAATCCCGCGAGACTTTCCAGTTAGGTTTATTGAAAACGCTGATGCCTACTTCATTCAACCCTATTCCACCATAAAAGATGACATTGACACTCAACATATACTTGATTACGCAGCGTATTTTGAAAAGAGCGGGAAAAAAGTCTTCATAGGCGAATACGGTTTTAGAATGTGGAAGCCCGCCCATCACTGGGATTTCGGCATGGCTTCATGCGAAGCCTCTAAGGCGGAGCTAATTAAACAGTATTTTGAATTTGCAAGCAGTCGCTTCGAAATAATAACCTACTTTGCCATGTATGATGGAGACGGGGGCTGGGGGCTGGCAAATGATGATGGAACGTTAAGGCTTGGCGGTTGGAGCGCCAGCGAATGGCTCCACAACAGAGAAACATCTACAGCTGCAACGGAGAAGCTGTTAACTTACATGGCGGTTGGCATTATAGCCGAAGCAGTGGCAATAGCGGTGCTGGCTGTGTTTACAGCCTTAAACTATAGGAAAGCAAGGGCTATTCAAAAGCGGCTGCAAAAGCCTTAGTAAAGTGCTGCTTGGCAAATTTAAAAATATTGGCGTCTCGGTTAACTATTCTCCCTAATATTATAGTATGTTTCCTATGCGGGTGTTTTTAGGTGTTTTTCCGCTGCTTTTTGGCATTCCATGGCTTGTTTTCTGCTTGCGGTTGCCATAAGCTTTGACAAGCCTATGGTGGGTAGACACTTTTTGAGAAGGATATCTTGTATGTGAAGGTGCCAGAGCAACATGCGAAGGCTTTGCAGACTATGTTTATGGATAAGTTGAGTGTGGAGGAGCAGGAAGCATTAAATGAGTACATTAACATAATGAAAAAGAAAACATCGTTTTGGATATCTTGAACATGTGCTTGTAGGGTCTTTAGCTATGTATTTTGAGTTGATAGGGTGCGTTGCTTGTTTATAGAAAAATCTTTTATTGATGAGAGAGGTATAGTGCAAAGTTCTTGAGGTATTGGGTGAAAAGGGTTGGAAGAGGAAATTAAGCGTCTCTTGGAGTCTTTAACAAGCGCATCTGGGGTTTCCGGATATGAGATTGATATTAGAAAAGTTGTCTATCGTCAACTTGAAAAGTATGCTGACTCGATTGAGATAGATAATTTTGGAAACGTGATATCGCTTAAGAATGCTTCTGTAAAAGATGCTCCAAAGGTTATGCTTGCAGCTCATATGGACGAAATTGGACTTATCGTTAAGCACATCGATGACAAGGGCTTTCTCTATTTTGAGAAAGTGGGCGGAATTTCTCCTCGAGTTTTGTTCTCTCAGCCCATAGTAGTTTATGGCAGGAAAGGCCCTATATCTGGTTTAATAAACTGTAAGCCGCCGGAAACGCCCGAAGAAGCCAATAAAATGCCTGATTTGAAGGCTTTTTTCATCGATGTTGGCGCTAAGAACAGGGATGATGTTGAAAAGTTGGGCGTGCGAATAGGGGATCCAGTTACTTTTGAGCGTCCGTTTAAGGTTTTGGGTTCGGGAAATATCATTGCGAGTAAGGCGTTTGATGATCGTGTGGGTGTTTGTGTTATTATCGAGACTATGAAAAAATTAGCGAAAGAAAACCTTGAAGCGAATGTTTATGGTGTGGCATCCGTGCAGGAAGAGGTTGGTTGTCGTGGAGCGCAAGTTGCAGCTTATAGGATTGCTCCTAACATGGCTATTGCTGTTGACATAACGCTTGCGGGGGACATTCCGGGCGTCGCCGAGAAGGATCAAGTCACGAAACTTGGTGCTGGCCCAGCCATTAAAGTCATGGATGAAGCTGGTGGTTTTTTGGGTTTGATTTCTCATCCAAAAGTGAGGGAGCTTCTGATTTCGACAGCTGAGGAGGAGAAGATCCCGTATCAAATGGAAGTTTTACCTAGAGGTTCTACGGATGCAGCTACAATTCATTTGACGAGGGAAGGGGTTCCAAGTGGAGTGATATCCATTCCAACTAGGTATGCGCATTCTTACGAGGTTTTGGACGTTAATGACGTCGTTAACGCCGTGAAACTTTTGACAGCCACGATCAAAAAAATAAAGAAAAACTTAAGTTTCAAGTAATTGAATAATAGTGCCGTGTGGCTTAATATTCCAAGAACCACAAGAGAGAAACAATACATTCACTGTTTGAAGGTGCCGTGAACGAAAAAGCGAGAGCCATACTATTTGGTTTATTGTCTCATGTTAGTAGGTGTATGTTTCCTATGCGTGTGTTTTTTAGGTGTTTTTGTGCGGCTTTTTGGCATTCTAAAGCTTGTTTTTTGGTGGTTGTTGGCAAATCATTCATCACATAGCATGGATAAAAAGCCAAAAGCGTATACGGAATATTCACGTTTACTTCACTTATGAATTTGGCAAGGTTTTCAACCTCTTCAGCATCCACATAACCAGGCACAAGCAGAGTACTAGCCGTTAACATGGGTAATTCTTCACGGTTACTGTAATATTTTTCTCCTATTAGGCGAAAATTTTCCAAGGAAGGCTTGTTGGATACTCCACAGAGCGCCAATGCCAACTCTTCAGTATAGGCTTTTAAGTCGAATTTTATGTTGCCTCCGCTTGCTAAAGCGTATTCCGCCGCCCGTTCAGCCAGTTTCGGGTTCATATAGCCGTTTGTTTCCCAGCAAACCCGCAAAATACGATTTTCAGCCCTTGCCTTTTCTAAGGCTATGCGACTAACCTCCAATGAATGAGGCATTTGAGGCGAAGGGTCACCGCCAAAATAGCATATGCAAGAAACATGCTTTTCCACGCGAGAGGCTAGAGCTTCAGCGCTCATGACAGGCTTGTGTTTGGCTGATAGGTTGCGGTAATGCCAGTTCTGACAGAAGAGACAGTCGTAGCTGCAGGCGCCGTAAAAAACCGCCAAATTATAATAACCATACTCTGGCTCGGGCTTATAGGCGTATTTTGGATAACCGCTTCCAGTGCAGCCTGGACAAAACCACCAGCTTACGCAGTTGGTTGGCAAACCATCATAATACCATTCCAAAACGCCCTTGTCAATGGTGCCGCCAAAACGCACCAAACACCCACCAACATTCCAAACCAAACCACAAAAACCGCTATTGCCAACACCAATAACACAATTGTTAGCACAAACCCCACATGCAAGCCCACCCTCATCCCTCGGCGGCTTAGAAGGCAAACCATAAACCGCCCGACTTTTCGCATGTGCTTCATTTGCAATCACAAGCGCCTCTTCCGGCTTCTCTCTTATACATTTAAGGCAGGCACCCAAATTCTCCGATATTGTAGGCGAACTTTCACCACAAATCCTGCATTTTCCCATAACAAACTCAAAAATAAACTAGGGCAAACAAGCCTAAAAACCTAGAGGAGAGGGTAGAGAAAATAAAACTGAAAACAATCCAAGTTCCCAAGGTTATCCGCCGCCAACAGGTGGAATTATTGCCAAAACATCTCCATTGGAAAGTTCAGTCGCCAAACCTTTAAGCGTAGAAGCGCTTCGACCATTAATTAGAAACTGCAGAAAACCCTTAACCTCGCCCGTCCTACTATCATAAAGGTAATCATCAAAATCCTTCCCATAACGCTCACTCAAACGCTTAAGAACACTATCTATAGTAACCTTTTCGCTGTCAGAAAACTCTAAAGTCTCTTCTCGCTTACCAACAATCTCTCGTAGGCTTGTGAAGAAGCGCACCGAAACCCGCATGCTAAACCACCCAAATCAAAATTTGGCAAGCCAAAATTTAAACTGTTACCAAGCCGATGGCGTATTCGCAAAAACGAAAGTAAAAGTTTATATTTTAGGGCTTTTTTGCTATTCGGAATAGCTAAAAATAACATTCTAACAAAATGGAGGAATTTGTATGGCATACTTAACAACAACCCAGTCTGGACAACCAGTCCTAATACTAAAAGAAGGAACAACACGCAGCAGAGGAAGAGAAGCCCAAAGAAACAACATCATGGCAGCACGTATCATAGGCGAAGTACTAAAAACAACCCTTGGACCCCGCGGAATGGACAAAATGCTCATCGACAGCCTAGGAGACATAACAATAACCAACGACGGCGCAGCAATCCTAGACGAAATAGAAGTTGAACACCCAGCAGCAAAAATGATGGTTGAAATAGCGAAAACTCAAGACGACATGGTAGGCGACGGCACAACAACCGCCGTAGTCTTAGCAGGCGAACTCCTCAAAAAGGCAGAAGAACTCCTAGACCAGAACATTCACCCAACAATAATAGTGAGCGGTTACAGAAAAGCAGCCCAAAAGGCAGTAGAAACAATAAACAAAATCGCTACACCAGTAGACATAGAAGACAGAGAAACCCTAAAGAAAGTGGCATTAACGTCCATGGCAAGCAAAGCTGTCGGCCCAGCAAAAGAGCATCTGGCGGAAATAGCCATAGACGCAGTCAAACAAATAGCAGAAAAGCGTGGAGAAAAACGAATCGCAGACATAGACAACATACAAATAATAAAGAAAACAGGAAAAAGCCTCCTTGAGTCGCAACTCGTAAAAGGCTTAATCATAGACAAGGAAGTCGTCCACCCAGGAATGCCCAAAAAACTAGAAAACGCAAAAATCGCCTTGCTCGACTGCCCACTAGAAATTGAAAAAACAGAATTCAGCGCAGAAATCCGCATCCGCGACCCAAACCAAATGAAAGCCTTCCTAGACCAAGAAACAAAAATGCTCAAAGAAATGGTAGACAAAATAAAGGCAGTAGGCGCAAACGTAGTTTTCTGCCAAAAAGGCATAGACGACATGGCACAACACTTCCTAGCAAAAGAAGGAATTCTAGCCGCAAGACGCGTAAAACAATCAGACATGGAAAAACTCGCAAGAGCCACAGGCGGAAGAATAATCACAGATTTAGACGACTTAACAGCCCAAGACTTAGGCGAAGCTGGCATTGTTGAAGAGCGCAAAATTGGCGAAGATAAAATGATTTTCGTGGAAAAATGCAAAGACCCGCGTTCGGTAGCTGTTCTCATACGTGCTGGGCTTGAGAGGATGGTCGACGAAGCAGAAAGAGCCATGACAGACGCCCTATCCGTAGTCTCAGATGTAATAGAAAACAACAAAATAGTCGCAGGCGGCGGCGCAGTAGAAGTAGAAATCGCAAAAGAACTCCGCGATTACGCCACAAAAGTCGGCGGAAGAGAACAACTAGCCATAGAAGCCTTCGCCGACGCCATAGAAATAGTGCCAAGAACACTAGCCGAAAACGCTGGACTCGAACCAATAGACATAATCGTAGAACTTCGAGCAGCCCACGAGAAAAAAGATGGAAACGCTATGGGCGTAAACGTTTTTACAGGAAAAGTTGAAAACATGCAAGAAAACGGCGTAGTAGAACCCTTAATAGTCAAAGAACAAGCAGTAAAATCCGCTGCAGAATCAGCATCAATGATACTCCGCATAGACGATGTAATAGCAGCAACGAAACCAAAAGAAGAAAAAGCACCAGAAAAACCACCAAGCGAAGAAGGCGAAGAATACTAAACCTATAAACCCCAAATTTTTCTATAAACTAAAATCCATCAATAATATTGTAGAAACGTATACAGAAAATTTAACCTATATTGAGAAATGTTTATTTACTTTTTTATCATACTTTTCCAGAAATATAAGGGCGATGAAGCTCGCCTTTAACCGCCCTTGCTTCTGCATGCGCAGGGGCTGATAGCTTCTACTCAACATTAAAGCGTAAGAGGGTATGTTAGATTGCGTGAAGTGGGGCGGTTCGATGATTTAGAATCTGGGCAGTCTGCAAACTTTTTATGGATTAAACGTGTTGTCCACTACATAGTGAATCGACAGAACGATGACGGTGGGTATACTTTCTGTCAAGGTACAGAATCAAATGCACAAGATACCTACTATGGACTTGCAATTTTGAACTTATTAAACGTTCCATTTCCAAATGTTAAAAAGACTGTCAAGTGGTTACATGACTTTGTTCCAGACAATCTTTATTCACATTATTATGTGACTAAAGCCTTAAAATTGTGCGGTGAAAAACCTCAAAAAAATCTTAAAAATTTTATCCTTTCTCTACTTTGTGCCAAAGGGAATTTTGGAACAGTTGATGTTTATGTTGAAGTTGCTTCAGAATTTCTCCTCACTTTCATGACAACCGAGCTTGTTAAAATTGTTGGCATAGAGATTGAAAGCAAAAAACTCGCAGAGTGGTTGTTAAGCTTCAAAAATAAGAACGGTGGTTTTGGAGCCCATGGACACTCAAATTTGAATTCCACCTATCATGCTGTGGCTTCACTTTTTAATCTTGGTTATCCAGTCAAATCTCTCAAGGATACTTTGAGTTATGTTAGAGCTTGTGAAAAGCCATTTGGAGGCTTCACTGTTGTGCCACATGCTTCTACTCCATACATGGAACACATATACTATGGAACGTCAACACTTAATCTTCTTGACGAACACCTGAGATACCCCAAGCAAACAGCAGAATTCGTTCTTAAATGCCAAAATGCAAACGGCGGATTTGCAAGGTCTGACATTGGAATATCCACTTTTGAAGACACTTTCTACGCCGTTAATGTATTAAAAACAATCAGTGAGCAGTGATGATTTGCGTGAGCGTTGATGTAACGTATTTCCACATTGAAAGGATAATCAAAAGCGGTGCAGAATGTTTCTTATGCGCACTAGAAGATGAAGTTGAAAGAAAATACATTGACGCTCATCTTTCTGAGCTTGTAATGGATGCTAAAGCAAGAGAAAATATCGTCGAGAGTAGAGGATTTTGCAATCACCACTTTTACAGAATGCTAATTGCTGCAAGCAAACCAGAAAGCCCTGACGGACATGGAATAGCTCTAATCAGCCAAGACACCATTGAAAGACTCATTCAAGATTTGCACAAACTTAGGAAAAACCATAAAAGTTTCTATCAAAAAGACGCAAAGAACTGCCCAGCTTGCGTGTATATAGCCAATCTCATGGAAATCTGCAACAAAGAAATCGTGAAACTTTTCTTATCAAACCATGAAGAGTTTCTTATGCTTTTTAAAAATTCCAAAGGACTATGCATACCACACTTTACAGCATTAATCAACGCGTTGAAGGAAACATCGCATAGCCAAAGCAGGGAGGTCATTGCAACTATTATAGAAATTGAAGAGAAAAATCTTCGTCGACTGGGTTTCGAACTTGCTGAGTACATAAGAAGGCAAAGCTATGAATTTTCAAACCAAGACCGCAGAGCAGTAGAAGATGTGCTCTTGAGAAGCGTTCAAAAGATGGTTGGCAGACGAGGATTGAAACTTAGAAATGTTTCTGTTTAACCATATGAGGGAAAACAATGTTCAGCCGCATAGTTTTTAATAAAAAAGACGGAACAGCAATTTTAGATGTATTTCTTGATCAATCAACCTACGAAAAATTCAAAGCATATATCGCTGAAAACAAATTAGACGAAAGCGGTGCATTAGTTAAAACAATGAAGCGTGGAATGGCAAACTATTGGTTACAGGAATTTAAACAAATGAAAGAAAGTTACATGCATATGAAGAAACTGTTCAAAGAATATAAAAAAGACAACGAAATCCTGAAGGCTTTAGAGAAAGAAAACATACGGTTGAGAAAGATTATGAAAGAAAAAGACCATCGGAGAATGAAACATGAAGCTTAACAGTAATTTTTTCCGTAAAGAACGTTCTCAAGAGCCTCGCAAAAATGACCTTATAAGTGCTTTAGAGGCTATTGAAAGCCACGAAAAAGTCCGTTTAAAAATCGTCGTTCCCTACGAATTTGGCAAGGAACTAAGCTGCTTTCTAAAAGAGAAAGGGATACTTGAAAATCAGGGCATTCCTCTTCTGATTCGATATGGCCTTTCAATGGAAAGCAAGGAAGAAATAGAAAAGCTAAAACTAGAAATAGAGTCAAAAGAGATACGACAGTTATGGAGAGAATACGCCATTATGAAATTTCAGACCTATGAGTTCTTCATGGAAAATAAAGCCATGATTATGAGGCTGCCTAACATGTTATATGAAAATAATTCATTAAAAAGAAGACTTAAAACGAAAGGCTTGCGAAATTTTATTCCTAAAAGTGAATGGGAAAATTGGAGCAAATTAGAGATAGATAACTTCTACCGAAAATATGTTTTTACAAGTCGCCTTTAACTTCCGAAGGCTTTTAATTTATTTATTATAGCATAAGAAACAATGTGGCTAAATACAAGAAACAAAGTACTATAAATTAGAGGCTCCGGTAGTATAGTCCGGTCAAGTATTGTGGCCTCTCGAGCCACGGACCCGGGTTCAAATCCCGGCCGGAGCACCAAATTGGTTGTATATTGATGGTGTTTGTATTTATTTGTAGATAACAAAATTTATATTAAGTATTGCGATAAAAGACATTTTGGTGTTAACCTTGGGAGGACCTTCAGAACGCGAATATGCAGAGAAGCTTGGCAAGATAAAACAGAAATTAAATCAGAAAGTTGCAGATGTCAGAAAGCAGTTTGAAAAGATTGAAAAGGCTAAGGTGGATTTGCTGAAGAAGACCAAAGAGATGAAGCATGACGCTGAGCACGAAGTTGCGAAAATAGAAAATGACATAGTAAAATCCAAAGACTTAGCGCCAGAATCCAAAAGAAGACTTCGCTTGGAAATTGATGTTCTCAAAAGCGAAATCAGAGAACGCTACGCTGAAGTGGAAGCGCGAATTGCCGAAGCCATTACGCCAATGTAGTTGAGAATTGTTGTAATGGTTAGAGTTTGAATGAGGAAAATTCTTCGGAAGCAGAAATCTGCATATGCGCTTAGTTTAATATTTTGCCTATTGGGAATAATGGCCTTTTTAGGCGCTTTGTGGAAAACATACCCTTACCTCTCTTCAAATGAAAATCCGTTCTCAACTTTTTTATCACTTCTCTGGACAGAAAAAATAACTCTAATTTCGGGATTTGAATTTAGACTCATATACCTTTTTATTTTTGGGGACGTGATGCTGGTTTCGGCTGTGATATTGTGGATTTTGAGCCGACAATGGTTCGTTATTCCAGGAAAAACTGTGTGGTATCAATGTCCCTTTTGCAAAAAGAAGTGGAAGTCAACCGGGGACAAAGCTCTCGTCCATTGTCCGCATTGTCGTCAACTGGTTCATCCACAAATCACAGAAAAATAAATATCGCATTCAGTATCTTACGTATACTTTGCCACCTAACTCTTCCATCGCCAACTTCAATTTTTCAATAGCTTGTCTCATTTTTACGGTTGCCACTTCTTGCCAACCTTTTGAACCGTTTGGGACTTCCACCTCAATGATGCATCGATACTTTTTACTCATGGTTGAACCTCAACAGCCTCCTTTTAGAATTGTCAAGGATTTGAAGTATTTAATAGGTGTGAATTTTGGGTATGGATTTTCCATATTTGAAAGTCGGATTCTGAATTCACTTTCACCAAATCATGTAATGGATAAGGCGTTAGAAAGCTTTAATTAAATAAGCCTTTGTCATTTGAACTATATGGGAATGTTATGGCGAGGCTTGGCGAGTTAAAGTTGGCAATGGGAACCTCCATATTTTTTGTAGCCTTAATTTTTGCCCTCTTCTTATCAGTAATAATGTTTATTATAGGGCTTTCTTTGGTTTACGCAGTAATTGGCACAATCTTTTTCATACTAATTCAATACCTCATAGGACCAGCCATAGTCAGCGCTTCCACACGCCTACAATATTTAAAGCCCGGCGAAAATCCATGGCTTGAATCAACAGTGAAAGAATTGGCGGACAAAAGTGGCATACCAATGCCAAAACTAGCCATTGTGCCAGATGAAACGCCTAACGCTTTTGTTTTTGGAAGAACAGCAAACAGCGCCACCCTTGCGGTTCATGAAGGACTTTTGCGGAAATTGAATCAAGAAGAAGTTAAAGGCGTGATTGGTCACGAGTTGGGGCACATAAAACATAAGGATTACATAATAATGACAATAGTTTCCGCCTTGCCATTACTTGCCTACTTAATTGCGCGGGGAACCTGGGAAGCAGCAAGATGGGCGCCTGCATCATCAAAGAAGAAGGAAGAGAGCAGCATAAAAGCGGCTTTTTTCGTCATTGCAATAATCTCCTATGTAGTTTACATAATTTCGCTTTTGTGTATTATGAGGCTTAGCAGACTCCGCGAACATTACGCAGACGCATACTCAGCCTACGTAACTGGCTCGCCCCGAAACTTGCAAAGTGCATTAACAAAAATCACTTATGGCTTATCGCTTTCGCCTAAACCGCCGTCTGGAGCAAGAGCCTTCTACATAGAGGATCCAGCATTGGCAAAACAGGAGATCCAGCCAATAATTGAGAAAAAGGCGGAATACGATTTGGACAAGGATGGGGTGCTTGATGAAAGAGAATTGGAAATAGCCATGGAGAAAGAGGCTAAATCCACATGGGTTAAGATTAATACGTGGTTTGCAACACACCCGCCCACGTTTAAGCGAATCTTGTTGTTACGTGAGATAGAGAGGGAAATGGAAAGTGGAAGATACACCGCAGACCGCATATATGCGCACATTTAACTTTTAACTAATACATTTAGAGACATAATCAAGCAAAGCCTTTGTCTCATCTTTTTCAAGGCTTAAGCAGAAAAGCCCGTCAACCCAATAATGAGCCAATTTCATGAGCGCAGCATTAACATCTTTAACCATATACGCAAGGAGGCATTTAACTTCCGCATTCCAACGTTTTAAAATTGCAAAAGAAGCCAAAGCCGTTTTTAACCTTGCAGAGTCAAGTTCCAGTTTGGCATCGAAAACAATTTTTGGCTCAACAACGTCTTTTGCTTTTTCTCCTATGGCAACATCAAACTCCATAGCGTAACCTTCATCGCCTTTCTGCCAAACCAAGCATTTTTCTCCCCAAAAAATCTGCAAAGGTTTAGGTAGACAAACTTTGGCTTGGAGTAAACGGTAAATGTATTCTTCGAAAGCGTAGGCGCGGAATTTTCCGAAAAACTGGGCAGCGCCGATTTCAGTTTTGTTATCTTTTATAATTTTTACGAAAGTTAAAATATCTTGCAAGTTTAAAGTTTTTGTCCATTTGGCATATTTAACCGCAAGCTCCTTCCCAAGCAATTGTTTCTTTTGGTTATTGCTTGAACTTAGTTCGTTTATGTAATCAATAGCCTTTTTAATTCTTGACATTTAATATCGCCCTCAGCTTTTTCTGGGCAAAACAGATTTATTACTTTCATGCTAAAGTGAAGTGGGGTCTAAATTGAAAGTTAAGCTTCTCCGCTATACAGCAGACGCTGAACTCCTTTGTGGAACTGCAGCCTTAACATCATCAAAAAGTGGAAGCCCCTCAGAAATCTTTGAAAAAATGGATGGGGAAACGGCTAAGCGTATTATAAGGCGGGTTACTGGTTATGGTCATGTTTCAGTTATTGAACATGCATCCTTCACATTCAGCATTGAAGGCGTATCCAGAGCTATGACCCATCAGCTCGTCAGACACAGAATAGCCTCATACACGCAGCAAAGCCAACGTTATGTCACCTATGACACTTTGGAGAAGTATGTGACGCCGCCAAGCATAGCAAATAAACCAGAAGCAAAGAAAATTTTTGATGAGACATTGGAGAGGATTTCCGAAACTTACAAAGAACTTTTGGCATTAGGGATTCAAAAGGAGGATGCAAGGTTCATTCTTCCAAACGCAGCCAAAACAAACATAATTGTAACCATGAACGCCCGAGAACTGCGCCATTTCTTTAATTTGCGATGCTGCATGCGCTCCCAATGGGAAATAAGAGAGGTGGCAATTGAAATGCTCAAACAAGCAAAAGAGGCTGCGCCTATACTGTTTGAGAATGCTGGACCATCCTGTGTTGAACTTGGCTACTGTCCAGAAGGAAAAATGAAACCTCCAGAATGCAACGTGGAAGAAATAAAGAAACAATTCCAAGCCCTTTAAGCGTTTACAAAGCTTTTAGATTAGGCATTTGATATGGTTAAATACAAAGTCTCAGCCATAACCACAAAATATTGGAGACCAAGAGAAAATTATTTAGAAGAAATTTTAGAAAACGTTAAGGGCAAAATAAGGAATGGAGACTTTGTTGTTATATCTGAAAAGGCAATTTCAACAGCCTTAAACAACATCATTGACGAAAGCAAGGTTAAGCCAAAATGGAGCGCAAAGTTAATCGCTAAATATTGGATGCGCATAGTTTGGGGCTATTTTCTTGGACCATTATGCCATTTTCGAGGAAAACTGCTTTATTATTTGCGGGATTACCCATTGGAAATGGGAAGCCGCCACAAACAAGTTGCCTTGCAGTATGCTGGGTTTTTGCAAGCTTTAATGTTTGGTTCCGAAGGCGGCATAGATGGAAGCAATTTGGCTTATTCCTATGTGAGTTTGCCACTAACCGACACTGTTAGCATAGCTGAAGGAATACGCAAACAAATTCGGCTGCGGTTGGGAAAGAAAGTTTCTGTGATGATCGTTGATACTGACAAAACCTTTTCGTTCAAAAATTTTCATTTCACACACCGCCCAAAACCGATTAGTGGCATTCATTCTTTTGGGGGGTTTATGGCTTATGTTGTTGGGCGAATGTTTAAGTTGAGGAAAAGAGCGACGCCCATTGCAGCGGTTGGATATAAAATATCGGTTGAAAAGGCATTGGAAATAGCTGAAATTGCAAATCGTTCAAGGGGTTTTGGTGCTGGAAGAACAGTTTGGGATATGGCTGAAAAGTTTAAGGTTGGATTAAATGAGGTAAGCTGGGAGATGCTTGAAACGGTAAAACATAAACCCATAGTTATCGTAAGAACCAAAAGGTGAAAGCATAAATGAAGACAAAAATAGAAGACTTGCATGCGTTTTTCTCTCCAAAATCAGTCGCCATTGTAGGAGCAACCAAAAAAATAAACAAGGCTGGGCACGTGATTTTCAAAAATTTTGTCGAAAACAAGAAGAGAGGAATCTTCAAGGGAGAAGTTTTTCCAGTAAACCCTTACGAGGATTCCATTTTAGGGTTTCAATGTTACCCTTCAGTGACCAAGATTCCCGTAGAGTTGGATTTGGTTGTAGTTGTTGTTCCAGCAGAAATTGTGCCGAAAATAATGGAGGATGCTGCCGCTAAGAAAGTGAAGGCAATTGTCATAATCAGTTCGGGTTTCAGCGAAATTGGTAAACATGAACTTGAGAATAGGGTTTTAACAATAGCCAAAAAAGCTGGAATACGCATTTTAGGACCAAACTGCCTTGGAGTTTATGATTCAAAAACAGGCGTTGACATGCTTTTCCTTCCAGAAACAAAAGTTTTGACAACAGGAGAGGAGGTTATTGCAACACCGCGGCCAATGCCTGGAAACATAGCCATGGTAACACAAAGCGGCGCCTTCGGCGTTGCAGCCCTCGATTATTTAGCTGGGCGGCAGATTGGAGTCAGCAAGTTCGTAAGTTTTGGAAACAAATGTGATGTGGACGAGGCAGAAATGTTACGCTACCTTTTGCATGATGAAGAAACCAGAGTCATAATGCTATACATCGAAGACATAAAGGCGGGAAGAGAATTCATAAAAATAGCCAGAGAAGTCGCAAAGAAAAAACCTATAATAGCCCTAAAAGCGGGCAGAACAGAAGCCGGAGCCAGAGCAGCCGCTTCGCACACTGGAGCCTTGGCTGGCTCAGACCAAATATACGATGCTGTTTTTGCCCAGACCGGCGTTATAAGGGCAAAGGATATGGAAGAATTTTTTGACGCTGGAAAAGCCTTGGCTATGCAGCCACCCGCTTCTGGAAAAAATGTCGGAATAGTTACCGATGCGGGTGGTCCGGGCATAATGGCTGTTGACGAATGTGAATTGAGAGGTTTAACTGTTAAACGCTTTTCTGAAGCCACTATACAAAAGTTTGAAAAATTGAAAGAGGAAGGGCGGCTTCCCAAATTTGCAACAAATCTCAATCCAGTTGATATAACTGGTTCTGGAACATCTGAAATGTTTGAAACTGCGGTTGAGATTCTCTTTCAAGACCAGGAGATTCACGGCATAATATTGCTTGGTTTACACCACACACCAGCCTTGCAAGAAGACTACATTGACAGAGTAGCAAGAGTAGCAAGCAAATATGATAAGCCAATAGTGGTATGCGATATTGGAGAAACGGAAATGGCTTTGCACACACGCTTTAGATTTGACAAACTTGGAATACCAGCCTACGCCTCGCCAGAAGATGCTGCAAGAGCTATGAACGCCCTTGTAAAATACGGCGAATACCTAAAAAAGAATAATTGCCTAAAAGAGTATGTCAAAAATTTTCTTAAAGAAAAACGAAAAGTGACGGTCTAGCTAAGCAAAATTTTTACTTTGACTTTGTCGCCGTCTTTTAGCTGAAATCTCTTTCTTAAATTTATTGGAGCTATAATTTCGACGACATCTTCTGGGTAGCCATCAACTTCTGGAACAACAATTGCACATTCCATTTTGCCCATAAAAACTGCTTTTAAAAGTGTTCCTTGGCAGAATCCTTCTGATGGAAGTATTTTTATGGCTTTTGCGTTGTTCAGAATGTGCCTTTTAAGGGCTACACTGTTTTCGTCTAGTCTTATGTTTAGGGTTCCATTGTATGGGGTGAAACACAACTTTTCTGCTATTTGCTCTTTCACCCATGGAAGACTAATGAATTTTGCTGCTTCTCCGCTTCCTGAGAAAATTTTGCCTTCAAACTGTATTGGGGCTATTTTTGTTCTTTTAGCCAATTTGCAACCTTTCGGAACATGGGGTTAGAAGACATGTCAATTACCGGAACTATAATTTTCTCTTTAGTTTCGATTGTTGACTGGTATTTTGGCATAAGTGCATAACCAACAAAAGTCCAGTAAACCCTACCATTCTCAATTAATTCTTTTGCAGCTATCTCGGTGGATGCAGGAAGCGGAAAATATAGGAATACGACGCCTTCAGCCCAATATAATCCTGCGGGTTTTCCTCCAGCAACTATAGAGGTGAACCTTGCTATTTCGTCTGGCGTGGAGAAGAAGTTGCGTTCCATAACCACAATTTCTTTAAAAGGCTCATATTTCACGTCCACTTCATTTTCGCCCATAAACATGCGCTCCGAAAATTGTGTATAATTTAAGGTTCCCTTTTAATTTTGCTATGATTCCAGAAAAAGTTATAGAGCAGACAGCTTCTAAAAGCCTTAACGAAAGCTTAAAGGAGAAAACTAAAATTGACTGAAATTCGTGTAGCGATAACTGGAGTAGGCAACAGCGCATCCGCCCTAATTCAAGGAGTAGAATATTATAAAAACGCTGAAGAAAAAGAACGTGTGCCGGGGCTCATGCATGTAAACTTCGGCGGATATCATATAAGGGATATAAAATTTGTCGCCGCTTTCGATGTCAACAAAAATAAAATCGGGAAAGATTTGTCAGAAGCCATATTCACAGAGCCAAATTGTGTCGCCAAATTTGCCGATGTACCACACTTAGGCGTGAAAGTTTCGCCTGCACCAATTCTTGATGGCGTAGCAGAACACATGAAAAAGCCCTTTAACGTTTACAATGGCGGTGAAATTAAGACTATGGATATAGCTGAAACTTTGAAAAAAGTTGACGCAGATATGCTCATTAATTATTTGCCTGTTGGAAGCCGAAACGCCACACAGTTTTATGCACAAGCAGCCTTGGATGCTGGATGCGCCTTCATAAATTGCATACCAGAGTTCATAGCCTCAGACCCTTCATGGAGTAAAAAATTTGAAGAAAAGGGATTACCAGTGGCAGGAGACGACGTTAAAAGCCAGTTAGGCGCAACAATTCTCCATCGAAACTTGGTTAAGCTATGCGTAGATAGAGGAGTAATTGTTGACGAAACTTATCAGTTAAACCTTGGCGGAGACACGGACTTTTTGAATATGACCGTTGAAGAACGCTTAAAGACTAAACGCATAAGCAAGACGGAAGCCGTTAAAAGCCTTGTCCCATATGATTTGCCAACAAGAATAGGACCATCGGATTACGTACATTTTCTTGGAAATAAGAAGATTTGTTACTTGTGGCTTAAGGGCAGAAAGTTTGGCGACAGACCATTAACCATAAGCGTAAAACTTGAGGTTGAGGATTCGCCGAACAGCGCCGGAGTAGTGATTGATGTTATAAGGGCTGTGAAAATCGCATTGGACAGAAAAATAGCTGGACCCCTCATAAGCATATCTTCTTACGCATTTAAGCATCCACCAATACAAGTGCCAGATTCAACTGCAAAAGAATGGGTGGAAGAATACATACAAGGAAAAAGAAAAACATAAACTGAATTATTTATTGTTTGCTGAGTTCGTTTTTTGTTCAGCTACGACTTGTTCCTTGTAGATTGTTTTGATTTTTTCGAATTCAACGTCTTCGCGACGTCTCTTCCTTAAACCTATGTCAAGTAATAGCATGAAAACGTATGGAGTAGAAAGATAGAGTGTAGCAAAAATAGGATTCTGAAATAGAAAGCAAAGGCCGAGCAACTGACTTATTGGTTCTATTTCATAAACTTTCAGTAAATCTTGTATTATGAAAGCCAGAAACGTCAATGTTAAGCAAACTGCAAACTGAATTAGTACGCTTCTCTGTTTTCCCAACAGAACCGATGGAATAGCAGAGGAAAGCAGAAAAATCCATGCAAAAGCATGAACAAAAACCAACATGTCTATTCGGTAACTCATCCACCACCCTATTTCAGGCAAAACCATAGTAATATAGGATACAACAGTGGAAACCGCTGTTTGAGTGAAAAGCTGATAACTAACAAGTAATGTCCACGCCACTGAAATGTATAATGGCGTTATTAGGGCTGTTTTCCCCATAACATTTACACCTAACGCCTCATGTATAATCAGATTTTCACCTTAAGTTTTATGGTTCAAAGATTAATCTTCAACATCTTTAATTGATAAGAAGAACATTTTATCGCTTATTTAAGTTAAACTTGACGAAAAAATCAGCTTGTAATATAATTTTCTTCGTTTATTATGATAAGTGAACATTGTTTTAACAGTTAATTTTAAACGTTTAAACGTAAAAGAATTAGCACCAATTAGAGGTGGAAATATGGTGAAAGTAGACGGATATGAAGTGCCAGAGGGATTGTATTACACAAAAGATTTTGAATGGCTAAAAATTGAAGGAGACAAAGTTCGCGTAGGCATAACAGACTACGCCCAAAAACAACTAAGAGAAATAGTTTATGCGGAACTGCCAAGCCCTGGAACCATGACAAAACAGAACGAGCCATACGGAACAGTGGAATCAGTAAAAGCCGTTTCAGACTTGGTCGCGCCAATAAGCGGAGAAATATTAGAAGTAAACACGGAAGTCCAATCAAAACCTGAACTATTAAACGAAGACCCTTATGGAAAAGGCTGGTTGCTAATAATAAAACCATCAAACTTGCAAGGAGAACTGCCAAACCTAATGAACTTTAACCAAGCAGTGGAGTGGCATAAGACACTGATAAAGTAGAGATGGAAACTTATGCCTAGACGCATAGTCATAATAGGGGCTCACGCCGCTGGAGTTGACGCAGCATCTGCAGCAAGAAAAACAGATCGCACAGCAGAAATAACCCTAATAACAGATGAGAGACATGCTGGTTATTCCCGCTGTGGCTTACCTTTCGTCATAGGCGGACACATACCAAGCTTTAACGACTTAATAGTTTTCCCGTCAAGCTACTTCCAAATGATGAAACTTAACCTAAAAACAGAAACAAAAGTGACAAAAATAGATGCAACCAAAAAAGTTGTTTTAACAACCGATAAAACTGGGAAAACAGACGAAATTCCCTACGACAGCCTAATAATAGCCACTGGTGCAAGCGCCTTCACACCGCCAATAAAGGGAAGAGAAAAACCTGGAATAATTCCCCTAAGAACAATAGAGGACGGACAAAGAATAAACCAAGCAGTCGAAGAAGGTGCAAAGTCAGCCGTTGTCATGGGCGCTGGACTCATAGGCTTAGAAACTGCCGTCGCCCTACAAGAAAGAGGGCTAAAAGTGACTGTTGTGGAAATGCTGCCTCAAATTTTGCCAGCAATGCTTGACACAGACATAGCAAAAATGGTTCAGGAAATGCTAGAACAAAAAGAAATAAGAATCCTTACAAACAAGCCAGTTGAAGAATTTCTCGGCACAGAAAAAGTTACGGGCATAATGGCTGGAGGAGAACAGATAAACGCAGATCTTTTCGTCAGCGCCTTCGGCGTTAGAGCAAACACACAACTTGCCGTGGACGCTGGAATAGCCCAAGGAGAAACAAGAGCCATCAAAACCAACGCCAGAATGGAAACAAATATGAAAGATGTTTATGCAGTTGGCGATTGTGCAGAATCTACTCATATAGTAACACAAAAACCAGCCCTTCAACAACTGGGAACTGTGGCTGTAAGGCAAGGAAAAGTTGCTGGAATAAACGCTGCTGGAGGCTATGCCCTTTTCACCGGTGTTTTAGGCTCTGCTGTGACACAGTTATATGACACACAAGTTGGCGTAACAGGCTTGACAGAGGCAGCAGCCCAAAGGGCACGAATAGAAACTGTTACTGGCACTATATCCTCAAAGACTAGGGCTGACTACTATCCTGGTGCTTTGCCGATAAAAGTGAAATTGGTTGTTGAAAAAGAGTCTCAGCGTATAATAGGCGCCCAAATCATAGGCGGTGAAGAGGTAACCCAACGCATAAATGCCATATCCTTTGCCATACAAAAACAGATGACAGTGCGAGAACTTGCTAAGGCAGATACTGCTTATGCGCCGCCGGTTTGCGAAACTTGGGAGCCATTGGTTTTGGCTGCAGAAATGGTTCTGATGAAGCTACGCTAAATCTAATTCATATTTCCTCTAAAAAGGCAGTCGGAAAATTAATTAGGGGAAAACTTCGATTAGATAATTCAAAATTGGAGAGTAGGTGAAAAGTAAATGGCAATAAGAGTAGCTATAAACGGATTCGGCAGAATTGGACGCCTTTTGTACAGAGCCGCAATTGAAAGAAACGCCAACATAGACTTTGTAGCCATAAATGACGTAACCGACGCAAAAACATTGGCTCATCTCCTTAGATATGATTCGGTGCATGGAAGATTCAACGCTGATGTTCAAGTTAAGGATAACAGCATAATCGTTAATGGAAAAGAGCTTAAGGTTTTGATGCAAAAAGACCCGGCAATGCTGCCATGGAAGGACCTAGACGTATATTTGGCTGTGGAATCCACTGGATTATTCACAAAAAGAGAGGACGCTTCAAAACACTTACAAGCTGGAGCCAAAAAAGTTTTGATATCAGCCCCAGCTGAAAATCCAGACATAACAATAGTTCTAGGCGTGAACCAAGACCAATACGACCATGAAAAACACAACATACTATCAAACGCTTCATGCACCACAAACTGTGTAGTTCCATGTGTAAAAGTATTACATGAAAATTTTGGAGTAAAGGCCGGGCTTATGACAACAGCCCACGCCTACACAAACGATCAAAGAATACAAGATCTAGTCCACAGAGACCTTCGCCGCGCAAGAGCTGGAGCGATAAACATAATACCCACAACAACGGGTGCAGCCAGAGCCTCAGCCTTAGTCTTCCCAGAACTTAAAGGAAAAATCGACGGGATAGCCCTTCGGGTTCCAGTTCCAAATGTTTCAATAGTGGATTTGACGGCAGTATTAGAGAAAAACGTAACTAAAGAGGAAGTGAACGCTGCATTCAAAAAGGCAGCTGAAGGACCATTAAAGGGCATAATGGAGTACACTGAAGAACCAATAGTTTCAACAGATATAAACCACACATCATATTCCGCCGTTGTTGACGGACTCTCAACAATGGTTGTCGCTGAAAACCTTGTTAAAGTGCTTGCATGGTATGATAACGAGTGGGGCTTCTCCTGCCGAATGGTTGAACTAATAGAGCTAATTGGTGAAAAGGCTGGATTCTAGCCTTCAACCTCCCTCATTTTCTTTTTAATGTGAGGTGGAAGAATGGTAAAGTTTCTCACATTGGATGACGTGGAAGTGAAAGGTAAAGTCGTTCTTGTTCGAGTGGACTTTAACTCAGCTGTGGATCCAGAAACCAAAAAAATCTTGGAAGATGTGAGGATTCGAGCCCACGGCGAAACAACCATAAAAGAGTTGGCGGATAAAGGCGCGAAAGTTGTGGTTTTGGCTCATCAAGGACGAAAGGGCGACCCAGATTTTATACCATTAAAACAGCACGCCGAAATCCTCAGCAAAATTTTGGGAAAACCAGTAAAATATGTGGATGATGTTTTCGGAGAAAAAGCCAAAACTGAAATAAAAAATTTAAAAAACGGCGAAATCCTCGTCCTAGAAAACGTTAGAACATATGCAAACGAAACAAAAGAGGGCACGCCGGAAGAACATGCAAAAACGGATTTTGTCAAAAATTTGGCTCCACTAGCCCAACTATTCGTAAATGATGCCTTTGCAGCAGCTCACAGAGCCCACATTTCAATAATAGGCTTTACGGCTGTTTTGCCAAGCGCCGCAGGACGCATAATGGAAAGAGAACTCAAATCCCTAAGCAAAGTTTTAGAGAACCCAGAAAAACCATGCGTTTTCATTCTTGGAGGAGCAAAGGCTGACGACTCGCTGGAAATATCAAGATACGTATTAAACAACAAAATAGCAGATTATGTCTTAACAGGCGGCGTTGTTGGACACGTCTTCCTCGCAGCAAAGGGCATAAACCTTGGCAAACCCAACATGGAATTTTTAGAAAAGAAAGCGCTCATGGGCTTAGTGCCAGGCATAAAAGAGCTGATGCAGAAATATCCGGACAAGATTAAAACCCCGAAGGATGTGGCTGTTGAGGTTGATGGAAAAAGGAAAGAAGTTTCCATCAATGAATTGCCAGTAAACTATCAAATCTTTGACATTGGAGCGAAAACGGTTGAGGATTACGCCACCACAATAAAGGCTGCAAAATCCATTGTAGTCAGCGGACCCATGGGAGTTTTTGAAAACAGCGAATTCATCTATGGGACAAAAAGGGTTTTTGAAGAAATAGCTAAATCAAAAGCCTTCTCGCTTGCTGGAGGCGGTCATACAATATCATCACTAGAAAAACTTGGTTTATCAAACAAAATCTCCTATGTTAGCACAGCAGGTGGAGCACTAATAGAGTTTCTGATGGGTAAAAAGTTGCCAGGCGTTATAGCCCTAGAAAAGGCTGCAGCTAGAAAAGCCTAAAGCTCTCCCTTTTTTATGTCTTTGTCAATTTCTCCATTAAATCTACGACTTTTGGTTCTCCTTCTTCTTGCGGGTGTTGGAGCGAATGGTATATTTGTAGGGTTTGCTCTGCAACCTTTTTCCATGTAAAGTATTGCAGCACCCGTTTTCTGCCATTTTCTCCCCATTTTTTGGCTCTTTCAGAATCGCATAACACTTCCTTTATTCCCCATGCAATATCAGCCGCATTGCCACCATTTACGTGGACGCCGTTTTGGTCTGGTCCGCATGAGATGACTTGTTCTCTGAAGCCCACAACGCCTTGGGCTCCTACAACTAATGGTTTAGCCATAGCCATAGCTTCTAAGCTTACTATTCCAAAAGGCTCGTATGTAGATGGGAAGATGCAAACGTCAGCTGCTGCGTAGTGTAAGATGCGTTCTTTTTCTGGAACGAAATCGAATCTGTAGGCAATTTTGTTGCTTATTCCAAGCCTATTTGCAGTTTCAATTATGTCGTTTTGCTGTTCACCTTTTCCCAAAACCACAAGTTTGGCTTTTGGATACTCCTCTAAAACCATGGGCATTGCTTGAATTAAGTTTCCAACACCCTTAACCCACGTCAACCTTCCAAGGAAAAGCAGCATTTTTTCGTCGGGTTTAATGCCATACCTATTCCGAATGGCTTCCACTTCTTCGGGTTTGCAGTTTTTCGGATTGTAACGAGCTGGGTCAACCCCGTTCCAGACAACGCTTATTTTGGATTTTGGCCATCCATGTCTCACCAAGTCTTCTTGCATGGCATGGCTTACCGTGATTATTTTGTCAGCTCGTTGGGCTGTTGCCCATTCAAGATAGGAGACAACTTCGGAACCTGTTCCTCCGCTTCTGCCCCATTCTGTGCTGTGAACATGAAAAATCATGGGAACTTTTGTCTCATTTTTTATTATAATGCCTGCTATGCTGCTGAGCCAGTCATGGACGCAGACTACGTCGTAGTTGCATCCTTCCTTTTTTAGCATGCTATTTATGAATTTTGTTGCGCTCAATATGTTGTAAATGAAAATGTCATTAAAAAGGCGAATGTTTGTTCCCCACTTTTTCAAGTCGTCAATAACGAACATGGGGAAAACATTGCTCGCATCCGCAATAAGGGGTCTGTGAACCTCCACACCCTTAATTATTTCTCTGGTTTTCAAGTTTCCAGGATTAAGCGTAAAAACAGTTACATCATTTCCCATAGAAACAAATTCTCGAGTTATGTATTCGGCATAAGTGCCTAAACCACCCACAAGTGCAGGTGGGTATTCCCAGACAAAAAAGCCAATTCTCAAAAAATCACCAGTAAAATTCTGCGTTTAGAATTTTATAGCAAACATGATGATGGAACTGAGCGGTTTTAGAATAGTTTTAGCTTCCTTTTAGGCTCTTCCTTCGGTGGCGTTAAGGGTTCTTCCTTTGGTTTTTCTGGTGGCAAAGGCGGTGGAAACTCCTCCTTTGGTGGCTCCAATGGGGGTTTTGACTGTTCTGCCTCTTCCTTTTTTTCGCCTAGTTCGGATTCATGCTCCTTTTTCTTTAAAGGCTTTACTTCACGCTTTTTTTCTACAGGCTTTTCTTCCTTTGGTTTTTCAACCGGCTTCCATGTAAAAATGGGTTGGAGACGGAGGCCTTTATGGTCTCCGAGTTTTAGGTATTCCCACTCATATAAGTCTATGCGTATTCCTTTCATGCCTTCAACTGCCCGGCGCACAGCATCGGAAAAGCTTGGAGCAATCAAAATCAGTCTTGGTTTTTCCTTGTCATCAATTTTGTGTTTGTTGTATGTGGCTTTCAGAAATGATTTAAACTTGTCAACATAGTCTACGCTTTGTATTCCATGCAAAAGCATAATGTCATCTTCCTTCACATCCAACTGAAGAATGACGAGTTGCCCATTGTTGTCATGGCATAAAATGTCTAATGATGCCTTTTCGTTTATAGGGACGTTGCTGCAAATCACCGTTAAACCCTTTTCTATCTGATTTATCTCATTCGTTATCATTTGCTCCAATTCATGACGACTTTCTACACTAATTTTCTCTATGGACACGCGGTTCACCTTTGCTTTTAAAGAGCTAATGAAACGGATAAATAAGTTATGAATTCAAAATTCGAATCTGACCTAAACTTTCCGCGGCTAATCCAGTTGAACCTGCCAAAAGTTTTTATCAAGAGGCTAAAATCTTGTATAACCGCTAACTTTTCAACTTGTAAAGGATGTCATTTCCAATTGTGTTCTCGTCTACCTTGAAAGTTTCAGGTTCTTCTATTTTTAGTATAGTTCTCAAAGCTTCTGGCTCAAGTTCGTACACAAGTCTAAGGATTTCTTTTTTAGCTGACTCCAGATGTTTTTTAAGCACTTCACCATTTTTATATAGAACACCGGCGAGAGGACATATTTTTTCCATTTTAAGATACCACTCGATTTTTTGTGTTTGCATGTTTATGTCAAAGGTTATCGGTCCAGCCACGCAGGTTTCTGGTTTTACTGGGTGGACTTTGCATTTTCTTGTTTGTTTATCATAAAATACGCAATATCCTTCCGCATCTTCACTTGGAAAAGTATACGCTGTTTTTGTGAAGGGGTTTTTTATGGGAATTTTCTGCGCTTTTAGGTATTCCTCTATAATTTTTTTGCGTTCACCCGTTATTGGTGGTCTTGCGTTCTGACAACAACTAATTTTGCAGTTGGCGCAAACGTTATAGAAGTCTTCTTGTCTTTTGCTGATCATGAGAGAGATTTCCTCCAATGTTTCAGAAGTAGGGTTGATTCTTCATAAGGCTTTTCACGAGACTTGAGTAAATGCTTATGATTGCTTCTTTTAAATCTGTTTTTTGCGCTTTTCTTTGAACTCTTTCCCTTATAATTTCGGATAAGTTGCCGCGTTCAATCCTCTTCTGTATCAGTGGAAGGTATCTCTTTTCTTCTTTTGAAGCATTTTCCAACGCAATTTTGAAAAAGTGTTCACATACTTGTTTGGCAGTTTTTCCCTTTGGATGCGAGACCTTTGCGTTTAATCCTTCGGCTATAACGGAGTTAAAATCTTTCACAAGAATTTCATGGTGCAAAAGGTTAGGTTCACTCTTCATTAGCCCTCTTAATAGCGCCCTTAAAAAGCAACTTAAGGCAACGTCTGATTTTATGCATTCTTGCTCGTCCATAATTCTTATTTCGATGGCTTTTCTGTCAAATCGGAAAATTGCTCCGCGGGAGTTAACCCAGTCTTTATTGAGAAGGCATCTGCCTACGCCTTTTTGGGCTAATTCCATGGAGTATTTCTCTATAATTTCTTTCCTATACTGGGCAAAAGAGGATACGTATTCTGGGATTACGTCGCCTGTTACCGAATTTACTTCCTTCTGGTTTATCATATAAAAATGTAATCGGTTATCCACGTAGACGCCAAATTTCCCTTCATAAATGGGCGATGCCGCTGAAATTGCTGGCAGATACGTACAAACTTCCGCAAGAATGTTATGCATTAAAACAGCCTTTTTCTCATTAAAATATGGAATGTTTAGTTGGAAGCTTTGAATGTTAAGCCATCCGTGCTGTTTAAGGTTGAAAACTTTGCTGTAAGCTTGGTAAATTTGTCTGTGGCGATGGGGCCAGATCATGGTTTCTTCAAGCATGAGTAATGGGTGCATTCCTGTTCCTAAGAGGTATGCTCCATATTTGTTTTTTAGAAAGTCTGCGATGGTTAAAACTGCTTTATGCATCGTTTCTTCGAAGCGTATTGGAGATTTGAATGGCATGTTGGGTTTGATTTCCATAACGTGCAGTTGGAGTTCTTTTCCAAAGGTGAAGTAGGATTGTTTTACAAAGTTTACTATGCGCCCGCGAAAGTCCTTTATGACTTTGTCCACTATTGGTAATGCCTTAAATTCTTCGTTGACGAGTGAAAATTCGTGTTCTGGACCCAAGACTTCTAGGGTTTTGTACGTATTCTGCTCCTCTTCATTATATTTGGTTCTGAAATGGTGATATAAGATTACAGTTAATTTTAAATATGACTGGTGCAATACCGTGCATTCAATAATCTGGTGTCATATGCGTGTTGGTCGTATCAAACGTCGACCTAACGACAAACTTGCCCATTATGAAACCGTCGACTTTCCTTGAATCTTCAGTTAAAGACTTCACTCTCAACATAAACAATGATTATAGGTATTTAAAAACTGGATATTACGTTTCATTACACGCTGAAGTTTTGGGCAACCCAGTTATTCCACCAAGCGAAAGCATTCTAGACGCTTATAGAACTCCTCTTTTGTTGCTTAGAGCTTCGAAGGCTGGAATTCCAACGACTCCCTATATTATAACGGATTCGGTGAAACAAATAATTTCCCAATTTAATTTTCCAGTCATTGTTTTCGCGGTCAACCCCTTCTCTTATGATGGGTACAAAATTGCAAAGAATAGAAGCGCCCTTTACAGAGCCATAAAAAGTTTGGGTATGAACTACAAATTTGATGTTTGCGTACAACCTTTAAGGGGAAAAATGCTTTCATTCAAGTCTATTTTCGGAAAATGCGATCTAGAAGAAAATGTGAGGAGAATTTCGGCTAAGGTTTACGAAGTGTTTAAGATACCCATTTGCAAATTGCATGTGCAGCGCATTGAAAATGGCGTGTATTTGTGTGGGCTTCAACCCTTAAAGAGGGAAGAAATATCCTCACAAGATTTGAGAATGATTTCTGAGGAAGTTTCTCGAATTTTTAATGATGGTGACCATTTAATTGTCTAGAATAGCATGCTTTGTTGAAAGGTACAACTTTTCCGACCCAAAGGAGGCAATGGCGCTGCAGAACTTTAAAAGAACAGCGGAGAGAATGGATCACACCTTCAACTTCTTGTTTAGAGAGCATCTCCAAGAAATTCCTAAATATGATGCAGTTTTTATTAGAGCCACAACCGATCCGCTCTACACTGCCTACATAGTTTCTAAATCGGCTTGGGAAATGGGTTTAAATGTTGTTGACGACCCAAAATCCATCCAAATCTGCGGAAACAAAATCCACTTGTATTCTCTTTTCAAAAAATATAATGTTCCGCATATTCCAACAATTTTCTTAAACAAGGAAGAGTTTCATCACAAGCGCATAATGGAAATTTTCAAAATCTTTGGAAGACCTGTTGTGGTGAAAGCGCCATACACAAGTTTTTCAAGGTATGTGGAGAAAGTGGCTTGCGAAACAAGTTTCCGAGAAGTGGCAAAAAGATTTTTCAGAAGGTCTGACGTTTTGGTGGTTCAAGAGTTTATGCCAACAGCCTTTGACTGGAGAGTCGGAGTTTTAAACGGCGAAGTCTTATACGTTTGTAAGTATATGGTGCCGAAGGGCAGATGGAAACACGGTGCAAAAAGGAGAGGCAAACCAAGCTTTGTTTGGGGAAGAACTGTTACCTTAAAAAGAGAGAATGCCCCCGCTGAGTTGAAGGAAACAGCTTTGAAAGCTTGCAGTGTGGTTGGGCATGGGCTTTATGGAGTTGACATTAAAGAAGTCAACGGCAATTATGTGGTTGTAGAGGTTAACGATAATCCAAGCATTTATGCGGGCAACGAAGACCTAAGAAACAAGGATGTATATGAAAAAATCATAGCCTACCTAGTCAACTAGCTCGACAGTTATTTATCTTTTACATTACAATTTAGCTTGATGAGGACGAAAGCGATGTTAGAGAAAATTGAGGACTATAACCTCTTTGAGGGCATATCTATTAATGACCTTGTTTTGCAGATGGAGAAAGCTTGGGGTTTTACTGCTGGAAAATTGGCTGTAGGCGTCAACATTTTAGAAAGGATGGTTAAGGATAGCACATGTGTAAAGTTTCTTTCTTTTACTGGAAATCTTGTGGCTACTGGAACAAGAGGTGCCTTAAGAGAACTTGTAAAGCGAAAGCTTGTTAACATAATAATTACAACTTGTGGAACCCTCGACCATGATATTGCTAGATGCTGGAAAAACTACTATAAAGGTTCATTTTTTATGGATGATGCTGAACTTCGCAGGAAAAAGATAAACCGTTTGGGAAATGTGCTGGTTCCAAACGAGAGTTATGGAATAATAATTGAAAAGAAAATGCAAGAGCTTCTCCAAAATTTATGGAATGACGGTGTCAAAGAATTATCCACAAGTCAACTGTGCCGTGAAATTGGAAAACGCATATGCAACGAAAACTCCATCCTCTATTGGGCAGCCAAAAACAACATACCAGTTTACGTGCCTGGCATAACCGATGGGGCGGTTGGCTATCAACTTTGGCTTTTCTCGCAAGAGCGTGATTTAAAAATTAATTTGTTGAAGGATTCAGGTGAACTCAGCGACGCTATTTTTACAGCAAAGAAAACGGGCGCATTAATTGTGGGCGGCGGAATTTCGAAGCATCACACGCTTTGGTGGAACCAATTTAGAGAAGGATTGGATTATGCGGTTTATGTTTGTACGGCTGAGGAGTGGGATGGAAGCCTATCGGGCGCAAGACCAAGAGAAGCAGTTTCTTGGGGTAAGATAAGCCAGAAGGCAGACACTGTTATGATTGAGGGCGATGCTTCGCTGATTCTCCCAATTATGGTGAGTTCGCTAATAACAAGGCTTTAGCCTTTTTAAGAAACATTTTTGAAAAGCCATGTAAGGTCTGGAGCTTTTCTCTTAATTTTCATTCTTTCGTTAAGGGCATGGGTTATGAGTGGAAAAGCAATGGTGGCATCACAATAAACGGTCACCCTTTTTCCTTGGCTGTGGATTTTGCCCCAGCTTATGGCTTCTTCTAAGGTGCAGCCTGATAAACCGCCCCATTGTGGAGAGTCTGTAGTTATTTGGATGGCATATTTATGCGGGTAATAATATTCTTTTACGCTTTTGCGAAGGAAGCCTTCTCTTCCGGGCACGCCTTTGTCCATTGTTTTTGGTGAGACAGATATGGCTATGAGTTGTGTGAAATCTTTCGGTACACCTCCGCCTATGTAGATGACGCCTATGTCTTTTGTTTTTTCGCCTATGCCAACGAATTGGTCGAATTCTTTCACTTGATCTAACAAGATGGTGTGTCCTTTGTTTTTTGCCATTAGGAAGGCTTCGCCGTAGGCGCTGTCTGTTATTGCTGGACAAAATATTGGAACATTATTTTCTGCAGCCGCAGCGGCTATGCTTTTTATTCCCTTTTTGCTTAGCCACTTGCCAAAGAGGTAGAGTAGTTCCATTGAGGAGTATGTAAAGTTTGTTTTTAGCGTTAGCATGAAATCGGTCATGAGTTCCTCCATTTGCCTATAATCTGACTCTTTTCCATAAACGTCATAATACCTGTTAATGTCAGCTTTCACGAGAGCAGCATCATTAACATAGGGTGTGCCTTGCCAATAACCGAGTCCCATTGCATCAACGATATCTTCTGAAACGTTGGCTCCCGTTGAGACCAAAACGTCTATGAAGCGTTTTTCTATAAGCCAATTAACAATTTTCCATTGTCCAGCGGTGCTCATGGAGCCAGCCAAGCCCATGATTATTGTTAAGTCTTTTTCTTTTAGCATGGTTTCCCAAACTTCCAAAGCCTCTCCGAGTTTTCTGCCTTGATAGGCGGTTTTGCTCATTTCTGCCAAAAGTTCAGATATCTTCTTTTCCTTAACTTCGATGGCTTCAACCTTTCTTTCAAAGTATGAGCTTGACATTTTAGGTCTCCTTTTTAGGATTTAAAAAGCAGTATAAGAAATTTTTGCCGAAAACTGTTTGATATTAAGAAACTGCTAAATGCTTGTGTTCACAGTTTAAACGGGTGGATGATGCGATTGAAGATGTCAAGAGAAGAATTGGCTAAAATGATTGATTCAACCAACGTGAAAGCCACAGCAACAAAAAAGGAGATTGAAAAACTCTGCAAAGAAGCCTTACAGTATGGTTTTAGATGTGCCGTTGTTAACCCCTATTACGTAAAGTTTGCAGCAAAACTGCTGAAAGGTTCAGATGTCAAAGTTTGCTCTACCGTTGGTTTTCCTTTTGGCGTTTCACTGCCAGAGATAAAGGCTTTAGAGGCTGTTAAGGCTGTAGAGGATGGAGCCGAAGAGTTGGACATGGTTATTAATTTGGGTGCTTTAAAGTCTGGTGATTACGATTTTGTTAAACGGGACATAAAGGCTGTTTTGGATGTTAAACGATTATCTAAAGAAATAATTGTGAAAGTAATAATTGAAACAGCATATCTAACAAAAGACGAGAAAATAACTGCTTGCAAACTTGTAAAGGAAGCAAGAGCAGATTTTGTTAAAACATCAACGGGCTTGTTTGGAAAAGGAGCAACCGTTGAAGATGTAAAATTGATGCGGCAGACTGTAGGCAAAGACATGGGTGTTAAGGCTGCTGGGGGCATAAGAACATACGCTGACGCAATAGCCTTTATCGAAGCGGGAGCAAACCGCATAGGAACAAGCACAGCAACAACAATAATTGAGGGCGCACCATAAAAACTACATTTTTTCTGGAGCCACTATACCTAATAGATTAAGCGCATTTCTTAACACAATTCTTACGGCATCCACAAGGGCAAGTCTTGCGTCGCTGAGCTCTTTAGGTTCAGCCTTTATGACTGGTAGGGCATTGTAAAAAGTGTTAAATTTGTCGCTTAAGGTATTTGCAAAATCTGCAATCATGTTTGGTTTAAGGAAATCGGTTGCCTCAACAAAAACTTCTGGAAAGTTTGCCAAATCCAAAACTATTTGATGTTCTATTCTTTCCTTCAAAAGCTCGTAATCTGGGTTTTCGGGTTTTCTCTTCGCCTTTCGTAGGATGCTGCAAGCTCTTGCATGCGTGTACTGAATGTATGGTGCACTGTTCTTTTCAAAATTTAACACCCTGTCCCACGTGAAAACAACAGGCTTAGATGGGTCAACCTCCACCAACGCATAGCGGACTGCGCCTATGCCAACAAACTCTGCAATTTTCCTCTTTTCATCTTCAGACAATTGTGGAGAACGCTTCGAAACTTCCTTATAAGCTCGCTCAACCGCTTCATCCATAACTTCGTCAAAGGTTATGTAGCGCCCCCTTCTGCTTGACATTTTATAGCCTGGAAGCGTTACGAGGTTATAAGCAAAGTGAACCAAATTTTCCGCTTTCTCGCCATAGCCCAAAGCATGTAAAGCTATTTTCAACTGCAACTGCGCAAGGCTTTGCTCCATACCTATAACATTAACGAACTTATCTGCTTTTTCAAATTTCCATAAAGTGTAGGCAATATCTCGCGTGGTATAAAGTGTTGTACCGTCGGCACGCATAAGCGTCAAAGATGGAACCTCATAATCTTCTCTTAAACCAAGTTTTTGTTTCAAATTAAGCTCTTTAACCGCCTTTTCTGCGTCAAATTCTAAAACTCCGCCTAAAACGAAAACGTAAGGCGTTTTCTTCAATTTTTCAAGGGCTTCATTGACGCTTTTGTTCCATACGAAATCGCTTTCCCAATCCCAAGAATCATAAAAAACTCCAGCCCGACCCAAAGTTTCCCTAAAACCTTGGAGGCATAACTCGCTGACTTCTCTTATCAGTGCTTTTGCTTCCTCTTCTCCTTTCTCGTAGGCTTGATTTAGCTTGTTAACCTCATTTTCTGGGTCTTCATCCTTGCTAACCGCATCCAAAAGTTTTTCGAAAAGGTTTGGAAAGCGCTCTTTAAGCTCTACTGCCACAGACACCCAATTGTCCAATTCCCGGTTAATTTTCGTAACTTCCTCATTCAGCGAAGCCTTTTTTGCCTTTTCAAGCTCCTTTTTTAAGCGGTTAATTTCAATGAGACAGCTTGTTATAGTATAGATTTTCCCGATAAAATGGTCTGGTTTTCCTTCTGGTTTTGGTTTGCCCAATTTTTTGTATCCGTAGGCTATGACTGCTGTTTGACGCCCAACGTCATCAACATAATAGTGGCGAAAAACCTTGTGTCCCATGGCTTTAAACATGCTCGCAATGGCGTCGCCTAAAATTGGATTTCTGGCTTGTCCAATATGTATGGGGTGGAGTGGGTTTACGCTAGTGTGTTCCACAATTATTTTTGATGGCTTTCTAGTTTTAACGAAACCATACTCTTTGCCCGATTGCCCGATTGATTGAATAACTAGATCTGAAAACTTTGCAAAATCAACATAAAAGTTTATGTAACCGCCTCCCGCTGGAGCAACACACTCAATTAAAGAAAACTTCGACGTGTCCATGGCTTCAACTATGCGGTTAGCCAAAACTGCAGGTTTTTCGCCTACGTTTTTGGCAAGTTCAAAGCATAGAGAAGACGCAAGTTGACCAAAGTCTGGGCTTGGCGGTTTTTCCAACGTTAAACGTGCAACTTCAACTTTCGGAAAAAGTTTCTTTAGAGCATCTTCTAAAACGGTTTGGCACTCAAGGCGGAATATGGCGAATGGATTTTCTGAAATCATCATTTTCTCTATCACGCCAACGCTCTAAACCTTTTAGGGTTGAGGTTATATTTTAATTTGAAAACAATAAAAGATGCATTTATGAGCGTGCGCATCCCATGAAAACAAAAATAATCTTTTCAGAAAAATGCCTAAACTACGGATTTTCACACATAGAAAGCCCAGAAAGAGTCAGAAAAGCCTACGAAATCTTGAAACAGAAAGGCTATGAATTTTTAACACCAGAACCAGCCCCAGAAGAAGCCTTGCTAAAGGTTCATGACGCCGAATATTTATGGAACCTAAAAAAGGGCTTCGTAGAAGACGCAGACACACCAGCCTACGAAAACATATACGAATACGCAAGACTTTCCGCAGGCGGAGCCATTTTAGCAGCAGAAAAAAATGGTTTTTCCCTCATGAGACCACCCGGGCATCATGCGGGCAGAAGCGGCGCCGCCATGGGCGCATACACAAGAGGCTTTTGTTATTTAAACAACATTGCCATAGCGGTGAAACATTTAGACAAGCCAACTCTAATATTGGACATTGACGGGCATCACGGGAACGGAACACAGGAAATTTTCTCCAAAGACCAAAAAGTAACTTATGTTTCATTGCATAGGCATCCGCATTATCCTGGAACCGGTTATGGTTGTGAGGCAAACTGCTTAAACTTTCCATTATGGGCTGACTGCGGAGAGGAAGTTTACTTAAAAACATTAGACGAAGCTTTAAGCAAAGTTGACATAAAACGGTTTGAGATTGTTGCGGTTTCCGCTGGATTTGATGCTCATGCTGGAGATTTGGCCTCTCTGGGTTTGACTGAAAAAACTTATAGAGAAATAGGAAAACGCATAGCATCTTTAAAAAAACCCACGTTTTTCGTTTTGGAAGGTGGCTACCACGGCGAAAACATTGGAAAAGACATAGATCAAATGTTAAAGGGAATGGAAACGTCAGCTCGCTAATTTTTGATGAAAAATTTGCATTGTTAATTTCCTTTTTAGTGGAAGCGATAAGTTTTTAAATTTCTCCAAAATATTTTCGCCGAGAGGGTTTATAAATGGCTGAGATAAAGGAGGTCCCCTCCAAAATCAGCCGTTTTGAACGAGTAGGAGCCCATACGCACATTAAAGGTTTAGGATTAGACAAGAATTTGAAAGCGGTAAAAGTCAAAGACGGCATGGTGGGACAAGAAAAGGCTAGGGAAGCCGCTGGTTTAGTTGTTGAAATGATAAAGGAAGGAAAGTTAAGCGGAAAAACAGTGATTTTGGCTGGTCCGCCGGGAACAGGCAAGACCGCCATCGCCGTTGCTATATCCAGAGAATTAGGACCCAACGTTCCCTTCATACAGATGAGCGGCAGCGAAATCTACAGCAGCGAACGCAAAAAAACCGAAGTTTTAATCGAAGCCATAAGAAAATGCATCGGCGTTGAGATACATGAAATGCGTAAAGTGTATGAGGGCGAAGTTGTAGGTATAGACATAAGAACAACCGCGCATCCCTACAATCCATACCAAAAGGTTCCAGAAAGTGTACGAATAACATTAAAAACCACAAAACAGGAAAAAACCATTGAAGCAGGAGCCTCCATTGCCCAACAAATAATTCAGCAAGGAATAACCGAGGGACATGTCATCCAGATAGACGCGGAAACAGGAAGGGTGGCAAACCTCGGTTTAAGCTTGGAAAGCACAAAAGGCAAAACCTACGATGTGGACACAAGCCAGAAAATTCCAAGACCCACGGGCGACGTTTTAAAGGAGAAAGAGTTTGTTTATTCGCTTACGTTGGCGGATTTAGATGAACTTAACGCGAGACAACGTTCTGGGGGGTTCTTCTCACTGTTTTTCGGAGGTTCAGAATCAAAAGAGATAGACACAGAAGTGCGCATGGCGGTGGACCAACAAGTAAAGGAGTGGGTGGATTCTGGAAAAGCCTTCATACATCCAGGCGTCCTATTCATCGACGATAGCCACCTCTTAGATTTGGAAGCCTTCAGCTTTTTGGGAAGAGCCTTAGAAAGCGAGTTGGTTCCAATAATCATTTTAGCCACAAACCGAGGCGTAACAACAATCCGCGGGACAGACGTGAAAAGCCCCATGGGTTTCCCATTAGACCTTCTAGATCGCTCAGTAATAATTGCCACGCACGAATATGATGCAGAAAGCATAAGAGAAATCTTAAGCATAAGAGCAAGAGAAGAAAAAGTAACAATAGAAAATGACGCCCTAGAAAGACTAACAAATATTGGGGCAAAATCTTCGTTGCGGTATGCTGTGCAGCTCCTCAGCTTAGCAGCCCAAAACGCTACAGCCATGAAACGCAAAAGTGTCACTCTTGAGGATGTGGAGAGGGTTGATGCCCTATTCATGGATATAGGCGAAGCCAGCGAGCATTTGAGAAAATATGAAGAAAAACTCATGTACCATTAACATCAACACAATTTTTCTTTAAAAACTGCAGTTTGAAGTTGCTTTAAGCTGTAACTTTAACACCAATTTTAAATAGAAGTTCAAAAGAAACGTTCAGTTTGGAGCATTGATTATTTGAAAGATTTAAACCCTTTTGACATTGGTCGAATAATTGTTACTGGCGGAAGGAAAATTTACGGTTTTGCCATAGAGGCAAGCTATGGAAAAGGTGTTTTGCGCCAACTCGGCGAATTAGTGGAAAAATATGGAGTTATGGTGCGGTGCATTCAAATTTCCATGCCAAAACCGACTGATGAAACCGCTAAAGCAGTAGTCTTCTGGGCTGGAGCATCCTTAAAGAAGCAAAAATAAATGAAAAAGCAAAAACCGCAACAATCACTCTACAGGAAAGTTTTGAATGCGACCTCGCCAGAGGCTATGGAAAAGCCTACAGCCAATTCTATAGGGGAGCCATAGCAGGCATATTCACTCAATACTTTAAAACTGAAATGAAAGCAGAAGAAACCAAATGCATAGCAAAAGGAGACCCATACTGCCAATTCCAAGTCAGCAAGGCATAAAACATAATTATCTTAGCGGGCCCGAGTAGATTCAAATCCCCGTTTAAATTCCCCATATATAGGATGCAATCATTTTTAATAAAGTCATAAGATAGTTTTGTATGGTGCAAAACTTTGACAGAATACTTTGAGAAGTTATATGTGGAAACATCTTGTAAATGGGGGCTTAAACCAGACTTTATATTGGTGCATTTCCTTGAGCTTTTTCCAAAAGGTCCGGTTTTGGATTTAGGGATGGGCGAAGGTAGGAACGCTATTTTTCTTGCTGAGAAAGGATTCGATGTTGAAGGCGTCGATGTATCTAGAACTGCCATCGACAGAGCCATCCATCTTGCTAGGGAGAAAAAATTGGATATAAAAGCATATGTCGGCGATTTAAGAGACTTCAAAATAGCCAAGCAGAAATACTCGCTAATAATAGCTGCTGGAGCATCCCTTAATTTTTTAAAAAAGAGTGAAGTTGAAGATGTTGTAAAAAGAATTAAAGGCGGGCTTAAAAAAGATGGTTTTGTTTTTGTCTCTGTCATATCAACCAATGATTCAGCTTACAAGAGAGCAAGGAAACAACTGGTACCCGTCGAGGAAAATACCTTTTACTCTTCACGTATAGGCGCCTACATTCACTACTTCACTTATAAAGAAATCAAAAAATTGTTTTCAGACATGCAAACAATCATCCATTTAAAAGGTTTAGAACTTGATTTTCATGATAGGCCCCACTATCACGATATTATCTATTACCTTGGCAAGAAAATTGAAAACTGAAACACCATTTCCATCTATGATTACAACATAGATTTGCTAAAAGCGGGCCCGAGGGGATTTGAACCCCTGTTCTCCGGCTCCGGAGGCTTGCGCACCTTTTTGGCTCATTGTGGTTCGGCGCCTTAATCCATACTGGGCTACGGGCCCTAACTAAAGTTATGTTGCGTCTATCTAAAATTAGTTGTTATGTTTCGATTAGTTCTTCGTTTATCCACCAAGCTTTTTTCTTGCCCGATTTTTCTCCTGCGTAATATTCTATTATGGGTTTTCCAAGCTGTTTTCTTGATGCTTTTTCTATTTTTCTGAGTCTGTTTAGGATTAGCCATCTGTTTGTTTTTAGGTACTCTGCCAGTTCTGGAGTTGTGGCGCCTTTGTAGTGTATTAGGTAATCGATTATTTTTTGGTCTGTTTCATCCATACAAAATGCGTGAGGATTAATTTTTCCCTTCTCATACGTTAGCAATTCCAAGTCTGAAAGATAGTTCCTTATCTCTGAAAGCTCCCTCTCCATTTTTTCAATTCTTTGTTCTAACTCGAGAATTTTGTCTGGTTTTGGTGTTTTTTGAAGTTTTTCGATTATAGCGTCACGAATAAAATTGCTTCTTTCTCCTTCTGGAACCCGTAAGAGCATTTCTTTGTAGACTTCTTCTGGTATTTTTACAGAGATAACCCTTAACTTCTCCACAAGACTCCTTCCTTGTTAGCCTTAGTGAACTTTTATTGGTGTATGGTTTATTTGTGGGTTTTCTTTCGCAAGTCTTTTAAAAGCTCTAGTCTAACTCTAAACCGAAACTTGGTTAAGTGATTTATATGCCCAAGAAGACCACAGTTTCCCTAATCAAGTGTGATGTGGGTTCTTTAGCGGGTCACCATGTTGTTCCAAAACCGCTACTTAATATTGCCGAGAAAAATCTTAAGGCAATGAAGGAAGAGGGTTTGATTAATAGTTATTACGTTTTCAATGTGGGAGATGACTTGCAGCTTCTTATGGTGCATGAAAGGGGCGAATCCAACCCAGACATTCATAAAGTTGCATGGGACACTTTCCGAGAAGCAGCGGACAAAGCTTTAGAGTTAAAATTGTATGGTGCTGGACAAGACATATTGAAGACAGCCTTCAGCGGAAACATTCGTGGAATGGGACCTGGCGTTGCTGAAATGGAAATAGAAGAGCGAGGCTCTGACCCCGTGGTTGTTTTTGCCGCTGACAAAACCTCTGGGGGAGCATTCAACTTTCCCCTTTTCCGAATTTTTGCTGACCCAATGAATACGGCGGGATTAGTCATAGACCCTAACATGGCGGGAGGCTTCAAATTTGAAGTTTTAGACACCATCGAAAACAAGAGCGTTGTGCTCAAATGTCCAGAAGAAATGTATGAGTTAATAGCTTTGATCGGAACAGTTCAGCGTTACATGGTTTCACGTGTTTGGCGAGCACGAGATGACTTGATATGTGCTGTTGGCAGCGTAACACGCCTTTCGCGGATTGCTGGAAAATACGTTGGAAAAGATGATCCAGTCATGATTATCCGAGCCCAGCATGGACTGCCAGCAGTTGGCGAAATTCTCGCGCCATTCATGCATAGCTATCTTGTTGAGGGGTGGATGCGCGGAAGCCATTGGGGACCCATAATGCCTGTAGGCTTAAAGGATGCAAAGTGTACGCTTTTTGATGGCCCGCCGAGAATAGTTGCTTTGGGCTTTCAAGTTTCCAATGGGAAAATTGCAAGCACTGATGATGGAAAACCCATGATAGCGGATTTGTTTGATGATCCAGCCTTTGCTTTAGCTAGAAAGGAAGCTTTAGAGTATGCTTCTATGCTTAGGCGTATGGGGGAGTTTGAGCCTGCGCGTTTGGGTCCGGAAGAGATGGAATATACTACTTTACAGCAGATTCTAGAGAAACTCAAGGAACGCTTTAAGCCAACATAAAGTCTTAAACCTATTTGGTTTGGTTAGTGCGATTGCTTTCTGATTTTTGCTAGCTCTTCGCATCGATTTTTCACAACTTCATAAAGCCTTTTGCGGATTTCCTCGCCAAAAATTTTCTGTTCTTTTAGGAGAAGCGTTTTCCTTGCCAGCTCCACATCGCCCAACCCCATGAACCAAGCCTCAAAATCCCCGCGGTAAAAATGAAATTCTAAAGAGACGATATCAATTTTGGAAATTTTGTCGCAGAAGTCTTGGAGACTTGCAGCGTGAATGTTTAAAGGTTTTCCGATATCCGCATAAAAGTGAAATGATTTTTCCATTGGCAAATAAGCCAAAATTTCTTCAGCTTTTTCCCTGCTTATTTCTGGAAAACCAAGCGCTCTTTTGCCTTTTTCTGTTATGGAATAATATCCCTTTTCATTAGCTTCAGCGTATCCCATGCGAGTAAGTCCAATCACGTGCATCATAACGGATGGAAAACCTAAACCAGCCTCCTTCGCTATTTCAGAAGCTTTAGCCGGCTTGTTAAGCATCCACATAGTTTCAAGAATTAACCTTTTAACAGGAGAAATACTCATTTTGTTGCACTCCTCTTTTAATTTACAAATATGTTATTTAATAGATTTTTCATATTTTCCTATAAGCGATGAGAGGTTTAAACGGGAAAAGTTAATGTCAGAATGGAACCAAATATTACGGAAAAAAAGATACAGTCCAGAAGAACCTGACGAATTAGTGGTTAATTTTGCTGCTTTTCTAAAGACGAAGAAAAAAGTTGGACGTGTGCTTGACCTTGGATGTGACGCTGGAAGACATCTGATTTATATGGCCCAGCAAGGATTCGAAGCTCATGGAATAGATATTTCAGAAACTGCATTAAACACTACGAAACGCAGGCTTAAAAAACAAAATTTAGAAGCCCAAATTGTAAAGTGCCACATGAAATTCTTGCCTTACATGGATTCTTGCTTTGACACTGTAATATGTCTCCATACCCTTTATCATCAAAAATTCAAGGATATGCAAGAAACGATTTCCGAAATTCAAAGAATTTTAAAGAAAAAGGGTTTTCTTCTCGTCAACCTTTTGTCAAAGAGGACTACAGATATGGTATAGGCGAGAAAGTGGAAGAAGACACCTTTATTCACAAGGAAGGCGCAGAGAGGGGTGTTCTTCACCATTTTAGTGATGAAGAGGAAATAAGACATCTTTTTAAAGACTTTCACATTGTTAAAATGGAGTTGTGGGAGCGGGAAGTTGAAGGAAAACTTTCAAGCCGCTGGATACTCACTGCAACAGTTTAAGCGCTCAAATTTATGAGGAAAGTAAATAAGCACTTGGTTAGTAAGCATAGAGCACCATTAACCTAAACGGAAAGACGGTGAAAAAGAATGAAAATGGCTGTGTTGGTTTATGAGTATCCACCAAAAATTGTTGGTGGATTAGGGACTTATGCCGCTGAAATTACACGAAAGTTTGTTTTAATGGATCATGACGTGACAGTTTTCACAATGAACGATGATGAAGGCAGTCTTCCAACAAGGGAAATCTGGCGGGGCATAGAAATTCACCGTCCATTACACATTGATATTTCGGATTCTCTGCCCGATGTTCTTGCGGAAGACGTTAAAAAATGGGGTAGAGGCATTCAACTTTTCTCCAAAATTCTCGTTTACAACTACCTTAGCGCTTCAAAACTCGTTAACGAATTGATTAAGAAAGAGAATTTTAAGTATGACATTGTAATCGCTCATGATTGGCTCTCAGCCATAAGCGGAATAACCATCAAAAAAGAGGTTGGATTGCCCTTCGCATTCCATGTACATTCCACGGAAAAAGGAAGAACTCTCGGAAACGGTTCAGAAGTTGTAAGTAACATTGAGCTACATGGTGCCAAAGCAGCCGACCTAATCATAACCGTCTCCTATGCCATGAAAGACGAACTTACAAAACTTGGGTTCCCAAAAGAAAAAATTCAAGTATGCTACAACGGCGTCGACCCGCAAAAGTATAATCCAGAAAACGTGAACCCAGAGCAAGTTAAGAAGATAAGGGATTTTTACGGAATAAAAGATGATGAACCCATGATTCTCTTTTTGGGAAGACTTGTGGGCGTTAAAGGCGTTGATAAACTGATAATGGCTATGCCCCATGTTTTAGAGAAAATACCAAAAGCAAAACTGGTTATTGTGGGTATCGGCGACTTACAAGACTATTTGGTTAATCTGGTTAAAACCATAAGGCTAAATGGCTCTGTAAAGTTTAACTTCGACTTTGTCCCAGAAGAAGAGCGCATTCTCCATTACGCTGCTTCCGATGTTGCAGTTTTCCCAAGCCTCTACGAACCCTTCGGAATAGTAGCACTCGAAGCCATGAGCATGAAACGTCCAGTCGTTGTTGGCGCCGCAGGCATAAGCGGAATGCGAGAAATCGTTGTTCCATGCGGCGAAGAACAATGTGGCTTTCATATAAATCCAAATAATCCAGCAGACATAGCTTGGGGAATAACCAGCGCTCTAGAAAGTCCTGAAAAAGCCAAATGGCTTGGAAACAATGGTAGAAAAAGGGTTTTAAACGAGTTCACATGGGACAAGGCTGCACAAAAAACAATAGAATTATACGAGCAAATAATCAAACGCTAAACTAACTTTTATGGGTTAGCCCTTGAAAAGTTGTTCCAAAGAGTTAAGAACGAAGGTTGCAAGGGAAGCCGCCAGTCTTCTCTATTTTGGTGTTGAAAAGGAATATAAACAGGCAAAACTGAGGGCTGCAAAAACGTTTGGGGTAAAATTTCTTCCAACAAACCTTGAAGTTGTAAGGGAACTTGACAAAATAGCAGATGAAATCGAAGGCAAGTCAAGAGAAGAACGTTTGATTCAAAGGCGAAAAGAAGCTTTAAAACTAATGAAAATATTGAAAGCCTACAAGCCTCTTCTTGTTGGAAGTGTCTGGCGTGGAACAGCACACCACCAAAGCGACATAGACATAATAGTGTATCACGATGAACCGAAGGCGGTTGAAAAAATCTTAGAAAAGAATAACTTTAGAATGCTAAAAACTGAATGGACAAACATTACCGAACAGGGAAGGAAAGTAACATCTTTTCACATATATTGCGAATCTTCAAGTGGAGAAAAATTCGAAGTTATCGTTCGAAGCCCCGAAGAGGCGTATCGCAAGGTGAAATGTGATGTTTATGGAGATGAGATTAAAGGGCTTTCTCTGTTGGAATTAGAAATTTTGCTCAGAGAAAATCCGACAAAGCGTTTTGTTCCTTTGTGAATTGTTGTTAGGTCTTGGAGAGGCTTAAATATTGGGTTTTATTACATTAAAAATGGGTATGCAAGCGCAGTTGAAGGTGCAATTGTGGAATTCGACAAAGAAACGTTCAAAAAGCTTTTTCCAAACCTAGCCAAAGAATTGGACTCTAACGAGCATAAGGTTGCAATAAACTCTGTGCGGACAGACATCCAAACTGGAGAAAAGGCTTCAGGTGAAAGATTTGCTCATTATATGCCTGACGTGATAGACTTCATTAGGCGATGTGACACTGAGGAGCAAGCAAAAGAGATAATAGATTTTATGGAGAAACGGGGCGAAATAGAAAAGCAATACGCCAAAAAGCTGAGAAGGCAGCTTAGGGAGAAGGGCGTAAGAAGTTTTGGACCTAAAAAAGAAGAGAACTATTACTTTAAACATGGAGAGCCACGTTAACACTTAAACCATAAGCAGGTGCTTCTCTTTTTATTCTATTCCAAACACATAGAAAAGAGAGAGGCGACATTCGTAAAAGTAAATAAATAGGCTTATTATTAAATAAAAGCCTAAAACTTGCGATATTGCGGTGAAACCCATGAGGAAAATATCTTTAGTGTTCGCGGTAATAGTCCTTTTATTTTTTATGACTTCCTTTTCGCAAAACATCAAATTGACATTTGCCCAAACTTATAGCATAACAAGAGTAAATCATACTGTTGAAATTTTGTATGACGGTTATATTTTAATAAATGACACTATTAAATTAGCTGGACAAGCACCTGACACGTTTCTTATAGGGTTTCCATATAAATATGGTTTGCATATCCTCAAATGTGTAGCCTACGACTCAAATAATATTTTTCCAGTAAAACTTAACGTGCCCCTAGGAAGCAAGATGGGTTTTTATGGTGTTGAAGTAAACCTTACACAGAGCGCACCACAAGTTTTCACGGTTGCATTCGTACTCTCAAATAATCTCTTCACGGTTTCGCAATCAAGTTATACACTAGATTTTCCAGCCTATCCCGCTTTTACGGAAAGCGTTAGCAATTGCAGTGTGACAATTGTTTTGCCGAAGGGCGCAAGTAATGTGAAAGTCATAAAGAACGATGGAATCGTTAATGCATCAACATATTCCAAAGAGCTTTCCGCCTTTGCTTATTCACCTGCAAACGTGACGTTCTCTTACGCTGGTGATGAATTGCGATTGATTGATGTAAAGGAATTGAAACGTGAAATTAGAATAGGTAGTATAGGCGAAATAGAAGGTTTAGACAGTTATTACATTTCAAGTAAATCAGCAACCACCATAAATTACATTGAGATAGTCTTACCCCCAAACGCTTCCAACCCAACAGCGGAAGATGAGTTTGGCAGAAAAATGTCGGATTTAGTGATTGTTAATAAAGAAAAAAACCAGTATAAAGTCACACTCTCTCTGCCTTTAGAGAGCTACAGGTCCACAAGGTTTTCTATAAAATACTCTTTGCCCAGCCAAATTTACATCAGCACACAGAAAGGGACTAATATTTTTAATGCCTCATCTCTTTTGTTTAAAGATGCGAATTGTTATATTCAGACAGCCTCTGTGAGTTTTGTTTTACCAGAAGGCGCAAGGATTTTAACTCCTGAGAACACCTTGATTGGTTACTCTTGTTACATATCAAGAAGCGTTTTTCAAGAGGGGCTAACCATAAACAAACAAGGGGTTACTTATTTGGAAAGCATTCTTCCTTTGCAAAATGTTTTGCAAATAATGTACGAATTTAACCCTTTATGGTTATCATTCCGCCCTACATTAATAATGTGGGCTTTGGCTGTTTTCGGATTTGCAGTTGTTGTTTTTTGGAAGAGACCAAGGGCTGCTGCTCGGGTTGCTGTTCCTTTGCCTGCTATAAGGCTTCGTCCAGAATATGTCAAATCTTTCGTAAATGCTTACGAAGAAAAAAGAAAAATAGTCTTGGAATTGGAAGCCCTTGAAATAAGAGTGCGTAAGGGAAAGATTCCCAGACGCCGATATAAAGTGCAAAGAAAAATCCTTGAAACCCGCCTTAACGGTTTGAATAAGAGTTTGGCGGAATACAAAGAACGGATGCGTGGGGCTGGCGGTTTGTATGCGGATTTGATGCGGCAGCTTGAAGTTGCAGAAACTGAAATAAATGAGGTTGAAGCAAGCAGCCGAAGCATTGAAGCTCGTCACAGCAGAGGTGAGCTCTCGCTAGAGGCTTACCGAAAGCTTTTAGCTGATTATCAACGCAGAAAAGAACGGGCTGAAACCACTATTAACGGAATTCTGTTAAGGTTACGTGAAGAAACTGCCAGATAACCCAAAAGGCTTTTATTCTACCGCTTTGCATTCAATGAAAATCTAGTTAAAGAGGAGGGCGCAATATGGTGAAAATAGTAGTTGACAATCATAAATGCACGGGATGTGGCACTTGCGTGGATACATGCCCCGTTGGAGTCTACGAGATTAGAGATGGAAAGTCTGTTCCGGTTAAACCCGAAGAATGTTTGGTTTGCAGAGCATGCGAAGCTCAATGCCCAGAAAACGCAATACAAGTAATAGAATAAAGCGTACCTGCTTCTTAACATTCCTTTTAATTTTCTAACCTAAACGCCAAAAGCTGCTCTGCGCTTTCGTAACTTCCTTTATGATTTTTTCGCCTTTCCTTTCACGATGCTTGCTGGTTGGTGGAGCCTTATCATTTATGGCATAAAATGTTCTGCTCATTTTTGCGATGGCTGCTGCAGTTATCTTTCCAACAAACTTTAGACTGTAGCCTCCTTCTAAAACGGATACAAACTTTCCATAGCATATTTCCGATGCCAATCTAACTACGGTTTCAAAAATTTCTTGATAACACAATACGGAAAGGGAAAGGTTACCAATAGGGTCTGTGTAATGTCCATCTAAACCAGCCGACACAAGAATAATTTGAGGCTTGTATTCCCGTATTATTGGCACAACAATCTCCCTCAATGCCTTCAAATATAAGCGGTCACCAGTCCAAAAAGGAAGCGGAATATTAACATTAAAGCCTAAACCTTGACCTTCCCCTATCTCGTCACTGAACCCTGTTCCTGGAAAAATTGTGGGGTCTTGATGCAAGCTTACGTATAAGACTTTATCTGTTTGGTAGAAACTTTCTTGCGTGCCATTTCCATGATGCGCATCAATGTCTAGAATTCCGATTCTTTTTAAACCATAATTCTTGAGTAAATATTTTGCGGCTATGGCAACATTGTTGAAAATGCAAAAACCAAAAGCACGAAACCTTTCTGCATGATGACCCGGCGGCCTAACTACAGCAAAAGCATTTTCATATTTGCCATTCATGACCAAGTCGACTGCTTTTAATGTTCCGCCAGCAGCGTAAAGGGCAATCTCAAAGCTTTTCAACGAAACCACGGTGTCTTCTGGGTCTAGTAGGCCTCCTCCAGAGCGGCAGAAAGCCTCAACAAATCTAATGTATTCTATGTCGTGGATTAGTTTGATGTGTTCTATGCTGGCTTTTTCTGGTTCTACAAACTGCCAATTTCTGCTTTTTGATAATTGCCCCCTTTTTAATTCAGTGATAATGGCGCTGAGTCGTCTTGCCGATTCGGGATGGTTTCTGCCTGGATTATGCTGATAATATATGGGTGAAAATATAACCGCAGTCTTATTCATTTTCCAATTTCCTTTTTAGAATGGTCTGGAATGTTTGCTGCAAGTACGCTTTTTGAGATAATCCTTTACCATTAGCTAATTTCTTGAGGGTTTTGGTTACGCCTGTCGCATATTGGATTGCCTTTTTATGTCTTTGAGTTATCCATTTTGGAAGCCCCAGTTTTTCTCCCAAATGCCTCAGCACAATCTTTCGCATTCCTTCATCTACCAACTTAATTTTTAACTTAAGTGGTAAAGATATGGCAAATTTTGCCATAGAGTAGGTTGCAAAAGGCAAACGCATTTCCACATTGTGAAAGTTGCAAATCTTGAAATCTCTTTCCAAGTTATTCTCATACATTTTAGCAATGTCATTAAAGATTTTTTCTTGCGCCATTTCGCTTCCATATCGTTTATAATCGTTTACGTAACGTCTATAGCCTCCGAAGAGTTCGTCGGCGCCTTGTCCAGCTAATAATATTTTAAGCTTCATTTTTGCGGTGTTTTCTGCCATCCAATAAAATGGAATGCCTATGCTTACCTTTAAGGGATTTGGCTCCTCAATTAGCCAAAGAACTTTTGGAATGGTTTCCGCTACCGCTTCTTCTTCGTAAAGGTAGATGTGAATTGGAAGTTGCAGTGCTTCTGCCGCCTCTTTTGCATGCTGGGTTTCTGGCTGGTTTTTTAGGCTTACATGAATTAACTTAACATTCACCCCCAAATTTTTAGCTAGAAGAGCGATTATGCTACTGTCTAAACCTCCAGAGAAGGCTACTGCAACTTCCTCTAATCCAGAAACTCTTTCCTCAACCGTTTTTTGCAAGATGATTTTAAGTTTCTTTAGCGCTTCTTTCATGGATACCGTTTTTGTCTTTGAGCGGACAAGTGTTTTTATGGGTTTAAATTTGAAGCCATTTTTGTTGATTATCGCCATGTGCCCAGGCGGAAAAGAATTTACATCTTTTATTCCGATTTTCCATAAGGCTTTGCGTTCAGAGGCTAACGCAATATAATTTGCACTTTCACCATAATAAAGTGGGCGAAGCCCCATAGCATCTCTTCCAACAACAAGTTCTTTAGGTTTGGCTATTACGAAGGCAAAGTCTCCCTCCTCTTTTTTGATGAATTTCTCAATATTTTCTTCATTTTTGGGAAGTTTTTCTGCAGCAATCTCCGCGTCAGAAAAGTCTGCAACAGGTGGGTAAAGTCTTCCATCAAAAACAAACGTTGCATTTTTCAGCATTATTGGTTGAGGCTTGTCCCATCTCAAGATTTTTGAGAAGATGTATCCAATTATGATGGATGATTTTATTGGCTTGCCTCTTAATGCTTCAGTGGATTTTTCTATTTCCACATGATTGGGGGATGCAATTCCGAAAGCTTCTGCGTTCTTATACTCGAAAATTTGAAGAATTGCGAGGGCTGTGTTTAATGCATTCATGTGTTTTTTGTTTAGCAGAGCTATTATTGTTCCCATGAGAAGAACCTAATGTTTTTGTTGAACTATTGTTTTGTTAACATTAATCTTTTATTGTCTCGCCAGCTTTGTATGTAAGCCCTTAAATATTAAATCCATAATCCACATGATAGGGATTAATATGGCTGAACAGATTCTTGATGATGTGGAGAAAGTTTTAAAGATTCCAGACCTTGGGCTTGTCGACCTTTCAAAAAATGGGAGATTTGCCCTCTTCCTTTCTAATGTTTCTGGTTCTTACCAGCTTTGGTCTATTGACATACAGAGAGGCGACACAAACCAAGTTTCTCACGGTGACCAGCGTGTCGCATTCGCTGAAATCTCACCAGACTCTAAAAACGTAGTGTTTTCAAGGGATTTTGGCGGTGCTGAACGGCATCAATTGTTCTTGGCGCCTATAACAGGTCAAAAGCAAGAAGAACAAATTTCAAAACTTGAAAATGTGAGGGTTTTCGATTTTGCATGGTCTCCGTCTGGAAAAGGAATAGCCCTAACAGGCTCCACACTTGAAGCTAATTTTCTATGGCTTTTCGACGTTGAGTCTCGTAGCTGCCAAATGTTATATAAGAATAAGGATTGGATCTTCTCGCCTTACTGGTCTAAAGATTCCAAAAAAGTAGTGGCTTCTGCAAAGACCACAGACAAACCAAAATCGGCTGAATTGCTCCTTTTAGACTTGACAGACAAAAAAGCTGACGTTTACACGCCTAAACCAGGCAGCGAAAACACGTCGCCAAAATGGAACCCAAAAAACGACCAAGTTCTTTTCAAAACAAATGCGCTTGGCTATTATGATTTAGCCATTTACAACGCAACATCAAAGGCTCTAACATACTGTGGATTGTCTAAACTTGGAGGCGACTTTCCCTTCTATAATTGGACAAATGATGGGAAAGCCTTATGGTTTGTGGCTGCCAAAAATGGCAGAACAAAACTTTACTTACAAAAAATAGGCGACAAACCCGTCGAGCTTCCCATTCCAACTGGAAGAATAAGCAACATAAAACTTGATCCAACCGACTCCTTCTTCATATTTTCCTGGTCATCCCTTTCGCAACCACCCATCCTCTCAAAATTGGATCTGAAAACAAAGAAGTTAACAACCGTGTATAAATATGCATATGATGAAAACATACCTTTAGGAAAAGCCGAATTCCTCACCTACAAATCATTCGATGGACTTGAAATACCCGCATTCATGCTCTTTGCTAAAGGTTCAAAAAAGCCGAGACCCTGCATTATTTGGCCTCACGGCGGTCCATGGTGGGAGGTGGCTGATGAATGGAATGCAGCAATACAAGCCCTTTGCGTTGGTGGTTTCCATGTTTTCTGTCCCAACTTTAGAGGCAGTACAGGTTATGGCGCTGAGTTTGAAAGGATGAATATCAAAGATCCGGGTGGTGGAGACCTACAAGATATTGTTTTCGGGGTCAAATTTTTGCTGAATAGCGGGTTTGTGGAAGACGAAAAAATAGCTATTGCTGGTGCTAGTTATGGAGGTTTTATGACATTCCTAGCCATGACAAAAGTTCCGGAACTTTGGAAAGCTGGAGCAGCCATAGTAGGAGTAACAGATTGGAAGGAGATGTACGAGCTTTCTGACGCAGCCTTTAGGGGTTTCATCGAGGAGCTCCTCGGTAAACCTGAAGAAAATCCGGAACTGTTTCGAGATAGGTCAGCCATAAACTTTGTTCACCAAATTAAGAGCCCAATTCTCATTTGGCATAGGGCAAACGATTCCCGCTGCCCACTAAAACCCATAGAAAGATTTGTGAAAAAGCTAAAAGAGTTGAAGAAACCTCATGAATTCCATGTGATAGAAAATGAGGGCCATGGACCCCAAAAAATCGGTAATATGGTTAGGCAGTATAAACATGTAGTGACCTTTATGATGAAACATTTGAAATAACAGCGTTTACTAAAATCAAATAAGCATTTATCCCTTAATTTACTAATTCTTAACGGTGATTAAATTTGCCAATTCTCCCAATTGACACTGGACGTTACGGAACTGCTGAAATGAGAAAAATCTTTGAAGAGGAAACGCGCGTCCAAAAGATGCTTGATGTTGAAGCAGCCTTGGCTTTGGCGCATGCTGAAGCTGGAAACATACCGCGAGAGGATGCAGAGAAAATTGCGGCTATGGCTTCCTTAAAGCATGTTAAATTAGGTAGGATAAAGGAGATTGAGCGTGAAATAAAGCATGACGTTGCAGCTTTAGTTAGGGTTCTAGCAGAAGCATGCGGACCAAGCGGAGCTTACGTTCACCTTGGAGCCACGAGTTATGACATTGTTGACACAGCCATAGCCCTCCAGCTAAAGGATGCGCTGGAATTGATTGAGAAAAGATTGGATGAGTTTGAGAAGGTTTTGTTGGAAAAGGCTTTGCAGTATAAGAATACGTTGATGATGGGCAGAACGCATGGACAACATGCCTTACCCATAACGTTAGGCTTCAAGTTTGCGGTTTGGATGCGGGAAATTTCACGGCACATTCAAAGAATTAGACAAGGTAAGGAGCGGGTTTTAGCTGGAAAAATGAGCGGAGCTGTTGGAACTCAAGCTGGTCTAGGCGCTAATGCCATGCGAATTCAGGAGCTTGTTATGCAGAGGCTTGGCATTAAAGCGGCTGATATTTCCACGCAAATTGTGCAGAGAGACCGCCATGCAGAACTCGTATGCTTATTAGCCTTGATTGCTTCGTCTCTTGACAATTTTGCCACAGAAATTCGGGAACTTCAAAGACCAGAAATCGGCGAACTTTTCGAACCCTTTGAGGTGGAAAGGCAGGTTGGCAGCTCAACGATGCCTCATAAAAGGAATCCAGAAACATGCGAAAGAATTTGCGGTTTAGCAAGAATTGTTCGAAGCCTCGTTGTTCCAGCCTTGGAGAATGTTGTGACTTGGCATGAGCGGGATTTAACCCAATCCTCAGCAGAGCGTTTCATAATTCCCGAAACATGCATTTTAGTTGATTACATGCTTTTCTTAATGACTAACATTGTGGCTAACTTGCGTGTTGACGAAAAAAGAATGCTAAAAAACATCGAATTAACTCAAGGGCGCGCCATGTCTGAAGCAGTTATGATCGCATTAACACGGAAGGGAATGAACCGACAAGAAGCTCACGAACTCCTAAGAAAACTAACTATAAAAAGCGAAGCAGAAAAACGACATTTTAGGGAAATTTTGTTGGAAAACAATGTTGTACGTGAAAAATTGAGTGAAAAGGAAATTGATGAGGTTTTGAATCCTAAAAACTATTTGGGCACAGCCATAGAGCAGGTTGAAATTATTGTTGAAAAAACAAGGAAGGAAAGAAAGGCGAGAGAGCTTTCCAAATACTCTTAATTTTTAAGGTAAGACTGCTCCTGGATTAAGTATATTCTTTGGGTCAAAAACCCTTTTAATCGCCTTCATAATCTCTATTTCTTTTTCACTTAACATTTCGGACAAAAATGACGTTCTAATTTTCCCTATTCCATGTTCTCCAGTTATTACGCCTCCCAAACTTTTAGCTTCATAGTAAATTTCTCTCTTTATTTTTTCAAAATCTTCCATTTTTGCTTCGTCAAATTTTTCGCATAATATGTGCGGGTGGAGGTTGCCATCTGCAACATGTCCACATGTAAGAATGCGAACTTGATGTTTTCTTGCAATTCCGTCTAAGGCGTCTAACATTTTAGCTATATTAGCTATTGGCAAGGATATGTCTAGAATGTCTACTAAATTGGGTTTTAATGCCGTGTATATGTTGCTTCTTATGGCTAGCAAATCTTCTTGTTTTCTTTTGCTTGTTTCGATTAATCCGTCCATGGCGTTATGTTTTTGGCAGATCGCGTAAATTTTTTCGGCTTCGTGGTAAACGTTTTCTTCGCTATTTCCTTCAATAATTATGTAGAGAAAAACGGTGCCCTTTGTAAGTGGCCATATTTTGCCAATTTTTCTTGCGGAGAATTCTATTAATTCCCTTTCCATGTACTCTACAGCCAACGGTGTTATCCCCCCTCTTAAAATTTCAGGTACGGTTTTGACTGCTTCACGTCTATCGTTATAGGATATTAGAAGCGATGCGGTTGTTTTGGGTTTTGGATAGAGTCTAACAACTACTTTGGTTATAATCCCTAAAGTGCCACTGCTTCCTATGAGAAGGTGAAGGAGACTGTAGCCAGTCACATCCTTAAGCAGTTTTCCTCCAAGAGTTAGTATTTCTCCAGTTGGCAACACAACTTCTATACCTTTCACGTAATCCCTCATCACCCCATATTTAACGCATCTTACTCCACCCGCGTTGCAGGCGGTAACGCCTCCCATTTGGGCACTTTCTTCGCCTGGATGAGGGGGAAAGAATAGACCGTGTTTTTCTGCTTCTGCATTAAGCATTGAGAAAGGCACTCCAGCTTCAACAACTGCCATAAGGTTTTCCTTATCTATTTCAACAATCTTATCCAACCTCTCTAAGGAAAGGATTATACCGTCTTCGGTTGGGATAGCGCCTCCAACAAGTCCTGTTCCAGAACCTCTTGGAAAAACTGGAATCTTCTCTTCATTGGCAAGCCTGATAATGTTAGATATTTCGTTGGCATTTTTAGGCTTAACAAGAATCAAATGTTCTGCTGGTTTGGGGCGTACTGTTGGACAGGTTTCATCAACTAAATAGTCTAACATTGCTTCTTTATCGGTTATAACAAAATCTTTTCCAACAACATCACATAATTTTTTATAAATGTTATCTGCCCACAACTTGTCTCGCCACATGTTATGTTTTAAAGCTTAATATTCGGTTAAAGCCTTCTGCTTCCATATTTCTTCTTTTTCAAGTTTTTCCCATGTTTCCTTTTTCACGAAGCCGCCGACTTGTTCCTTTATTTTCTTTGCCAGTTTGGGTCCTATTAGCGGTAAGTTCATTAAGTCTTCTATGGATGCAAGTTTTATGTCTTCTATTGTTTTGTATCCAGAATTGTATAGTATGCGTCCGCGGATTCTGCCGACGCCTTCAAGTTTGACTATGGGCAGTAGTTCTTTCTTTACTCCTTTTTCGACTCTTTCCATGAGTTCTGCTGTTTTTGGGAGGATTTCTTTGTTGCCGAAAAGTGAGGCTAACTCATGTGTTGCGTACAAGAGCCATTTTGCATTTTCAATTATCCTATATAGGTCGCCTGGTTGCGTCCTGAATCTTTCGATTATTTCGTCTTCCGTCATCTCTTCTATCCATCCGTTTAAAACCATGGCTGTTTTTACTTCGCCCAGAAATTGTTCGTATGCTATGCGGTCTTCCCATTCGTCTGGCACTTCTATCAGAAACTCTGGCTTGTGTTCTTCCATGAAAACGGCTATTGCATCCAACTCGCGAGAGTAGGGTCTCATTATTGGCCCCATGTCTGGGGTGTGAGCGATCATGTGGAGTAAGCTTAAGTCTGTTATGTATGCTGGTCTTCTTCGTAGTGCATTGCGTATTATAACTGCTGAAACTGGGTCTATGTATAATTCGCTTACTCGTTTTCCGAATTTTGTTGCGTAAATGTTTTCTCCGCTAACGTCTATCATTTCCTCATCGTAAAGGTACTTGAGAATTTTTGCTATTATGCCCTTAATGGTGCTTGTTTCATATTGATAGGCATAGAAGGTTCTTCCGAAAAAGTCGTATATTCCGCGTTCTGTGTGGGCGAAATCTGCGGCAATTGTAGCTAAAACATGAGACCTTAAAATTCTTTCAACAGCAAGCCTTGACCATATGCGTTCTGGTTTTGCTAAGATGTAGCTTTCCATTAAATAGTCTGATTCGTCTGCAGTTTTTGCCGTAAGTATGGCTTCGCCGACTTTGTCATATTTTGGTCTTCCGGCTCTGCCAGCCATTTGTTTGTATTCTAAAACGCTTATTGGATAGTAACCATATCCAGGCTCGTAGCGTCTATAATCTTGAATTACAACGGTTCTTGCCGGAAGGTTCACGCCGAAAGCCAAAGTCGGCGTTGCAGTTAAAACCTTAATCTTTCCCTCTCGGAAAGAATCCTCTATTAATTTGCGGTGGGTTCCGCCCAAACCAGCATGATGGAAGGCTGTGCCACGTTTAACAAGTTCAGCAAGCAACTCGCTTATTCTAGTTTTTTCGCCTGCCGCCAGAATCCTTTCTGCTTCATGTTCCAAAGCACGTTTTATTGGTTTAGACAAAACTTGTTCAATTTCGCCCGCGACTTTTTTGGCTAGCATAACTGCGTTCTTGCGGGTTGCAGCAAAAATTAAGGCTTGACCGCCAGACTTTATGGTGTTTAATGCCAAATTTATGGCTGGATTTCTGGTTTCTTTTTCTATTTTGCGGGCGTCTCCATCCCTAAACTGGATTTCTTCGTGTAGGAGGACGCCTTCTTTTAGAAGTATTGGTCTCCACTCTGTTGTGACATAGTCTGCCTTAAGCCACTCTGCAATTTCTTCAACATTGTTTATTGTTGCGCTTAAAGCCAAAACTTGAATGTCTGGATTAATCTGCATAAGCCTTGCCAAAACCACCTCCAAAGTTGGACCCCGCTTAGCATCATTCAACAAGTGCACCTCATCAGCCACAACAAGCGAAATCTCATCCATCCACTTGGCTCTATGCCTCAAAAGCGAATCAGCCTTCTCATTTGTGGTTATGATTATGTCATAGCGCTCTAGCCATGGGTCGCTGCTGTCAAAATCGCCCGTGCTTATGCCCACTCTCAAGCGTCTGCCATCATCTTTTTTTATGGCTGTGTATTTTTTGAATTCGTCAAATTTTTCGTTAGCCAAAGCCCTCAAAGGCGTTAAATAAATGACTTTTCCATTTTTCTCCAGAATATGCTTTAAAGCGCAAAATTCCGCCACCAAAGTTTTTCCAGAAGCCGTGGGACTTGCCAAAACAAGATTTCGTCCCTCAAGGGCGCCGGCTTTTATGGCTTCTTCTTGTGGTGGATAAAGCTCCACAATTCCAGACTTAATTAGAATTTCCTTAACGGACTCTGGAATTGGCAAATCTACAATCTTCACTTGAACACGCCTATTTCAACGCCTTTTCTACTGCACAATAAAGAAAACACTAATTTAAAACATTACGCAAATGGGCTATTCTTTTAATCGGCTGTTTGGCTTCAAAATTCAAATATCCAGAATAAGACATGGCTCAAAACAACAAATAGAAACACTCACAAATGAAGAAGCTCTACCATTCGCAAAGTATCTGAGAAACGAAAGAGAACAAAGGATTCCACGCATCATCCAACCAAACAACTAACACCGAGAATTTAAACCGAGTTTAAGTACAGTTTCAGTTTGATTTATCTGACAGCTTATTCAAATTGTGTTTTAATGCTATCCGAAAAAATCTTTTCTCACCTTCTCGATTAGCGTTTCGGGTCTTTTCTTGTTTCTTCTTTTTGTCTTTACTCCTTTCTTTGAAACCTTCTTCTTTGTAGGCTTTAGAAAGTATTTCCTTTTAAAAGCTTCAATTGACATAGTTCCCATAGCTAAGTTACAACCTCTACAAATAGGTCTTAAATTGTCGAGGTGGTCAGAACCCCCTTTAGCCACAGCTTTATTATGTCCTACTTCAAAATCAGTAATATGTATCGTTCTTCCACAAACATAACATTTGCCTTCCGCTTTCTCTGCACCTATATATACCTTCCAGACCTGGTCTTTTATGTGCCTAGGAATTTTGCCTCGAGTTTTTCGTTTTTCTTCTCCTAAAAATAATTTTCTTAATTCTCTTTCAGACAAACGAATTACCTCTTTTATATATCTAAAATTTTTCTTTTTAATTTTTTTGGGGTTTGGTTGTTAAAATTTTATAGAGAGGGGGTATTCAATTTAGCTTTGCTCTGTTTTTTTAAACTTGACCTTGGTACGCGATTGAAATCTATAGAGGGGAGGGGTAGGGAAAATAAAGCTGGAAAACTGTCCAAATTCCATAAAAAAAATCATGTTTAGCTATCGTGCAGAGCCAAATGCCTTTTCTATAAGCTGAAGCCTATAAATTGTTGAAAAATAGGACTTGAAAGGTTATGATTGAAAACGTTAAAGAACTCCTCAAAGCCCATGAAGGAATAAAAAGGGAAGTATACCTAGACATCGAAAACTCGAGCATGGTTCCCAAAGAAATAGTGGAAGCAATGCTGCCATACTTTAACCAAAAGGCTTATGGCAACCCTACATTAACGCATAAACCAGGATGGGAAGCCTTCGAAACAATAATGGAGTCAACACAAAAAATTGCCAATTTTTTGGGATGTAAAAGCCTTGAGGAGGTTAATTTTACTCCAGGAGAAACAGAAGCCAACAATTTAGCACTTCTTGGAACAGCCTTTTCCATGAAAAACAAAGGAAAAAAGATTGTGATTTCCGAAATTGAACCCCTAAGCATTTTACATACCACTACTGAACTGCTCCAAAAATATGGTTATAGCACAACCAAAATCCCCGTTGACAGTGAAGGCTTCCTAAACCTTGAAAAATTAAAAGAAGCCATAGACAAAGAAACAATCCTCGTGAGCTTGTCGGCTGTTAATCATGAAATTGGAACAATACAACCAATAAAAGAAGCCCTAAAAATTGTAAAAGACAAAAATCCAGAGGCAATCTTTCACTCTGACATGTCAGACGCCTTTGGAAAAATTCCCATCGACATAAAATCCTTAGGAGTGGATTTAGCCACCATAAGCAGCTACAAGATTTTGGGACCGAGGGGAATAGGCGCCTTATACGTTAAGGAAGGCGTTAACTTAGAAAGGATTTTGGAAGGGCAGATTGGAACCCAAAAGCTTTGGCCTGGAATTGAAAATACTCCTCTAATTGTTGGTTTTGCAAAAGCCTCCGAGCTTGCCTTCCGAAATTTTGAGGAAAACGTAAAGCATATGCAGGCTTTGAGAGACCAACTCATTGACGGCATAATTGAGAAAATAACAGATGTTAGGCTTAATGGACCGAAAGGCGAAAAAAGGGCGCCTGACAACGTGAATATTAGCTTTTTAAGATGCGAAGGAGAAGCCCTAACAATAGAATTAAGCCTAAACGGCGTTTATGTTTCAAGCGGAAGCGCATGCACCCGAAGGATTCTCCAGCCCAGCCACGTTCTCGTCGCCATAGGGCGAGTTTACAGTGAAGCCCACGGCAGCATCCTAATGAAAGTTACACGGTATCACACTCGGGAAGACATAAATTATGTTTTGGAAGTAATTCCAAAGGCTGTAGAAAGAATAAGGGGGATAACGGGCGCTACTGGAGTGGAATAGAATGTCGAGGATGCCATTACCCTACAACCCAAAAGTTCTTGAACTATTTAGGAATCCGAAAAATCTTGGAAAAATGGAAGACGCCACAGTTACGGCTGTGGCTGGAAACCCAGCCTGCGGAGATATGATAACCTTCTATCTGAAAATAAACGAGCAAGAAATTATTGAGAAGGCTTCGTTTGAAAGTTATGGTTGTGCTGCAAACATAGCCACATCCAGCATCCTCACCGAAATGATTAAAGGCATGAAACTTGAAGATGCATGGAAAACTTCATGGAAAAGCGTAGCCGAAGCCGTCGGCGGATTGCCAAGCATAAAATTCCACTGCGGCGTCCTAGCCGTCGGTGCACTCCACAGAGCCATAAGAAAATATTATAAAAACAAAGGCGTTTCCCCCTCTTGGCTGCCGGAAAATCTAAGTTTCGAAGAAAAACAAGCCTTAGAAGAAGAAGAACTAGCCAAAATCCTCGAAAAAAGATTGAAAACAGCAGAGGAAAAATAATGCTGGACCCATACAAAATTCGGGAAGACTTCCCAATTTTAAAGCGGAAAATAAACAACAATCCCCTCATATACTTTGACAATGCAGCAACCACGCAAAAACCAAAACAAGTAATCGAAGCCATCAAAAACTTTTACGAAAACCACAACGCAAACGTCCACCGTGCAGTTTACACATTAT